>NZ_BMQU01000223.1 GCF_014648275.1 Pseudomonas laurentiana | reverse complement strand
ATGCCTTTGTCATTCCCAATAAAATGGTTCGATAATTTATTCTTTTTTCGAGAGCACGATCCATTCTTTGTGCTTGTGATAATCCAATGAGTTCTCCGGGTAAAAAAAGACTATTTAGTCCATTTTCAAAATTTTTATTTTCGGACTTTTCGACATCTACAACTAAAACTTTCGATGTAATTTGGCGCACAATAATTTCTATATGCTTATCAGAAATTTGTACCCCCTGGGATCGATAAATCTTTTGAATTTCATTGACTAACTGATTCTGACTATCCTCCATAGTTATTCTAACACTGGTGAATGACCCCCAAAAGTTTCCAAAAAATATTGCCAGGTGTCTGTTCAATTCTTTAAATTTTTTTTTTCGATTTTTCGATATTAAAGTATTCGAGCGGGCTTCTGATAATTGTTCAACTTTAGGAAGACCTTGAATTATATCATCGGATTTTAATCTTTCGTATGACATGGTCATTAATGTATCTCCTTCGTAAAGAATT
>NZ_BMQU01000222.1 GCF_014648275.1 Pseudomonas laurentiana | reverse complement strand
TATTTAGTGATAAATTTTTATGTTTTTTTTATTATAGTATTTTTGAATAAGTTCTTGGATAATAAGTTGAAAGGTTTTTTTATTGATGATATTGATATTGATGATAGTGATGATATTGATGTTAGTAATGATATTGATTGTGAATTTGATATGGAGTTGGAGTTTTTAATTATGATGAATGTGTTAATTATGGATATGATGTTGGAAATAGATTGATTTTATATTATTTTTTAATTTGAATTAGTAAAAGTAATGTTTTTTTGTATAATATGGATTTTAAATATTTATGATTTTGATGTGAATGAGTTGAGTTATTTAGTTTTTGGTTTATTGGTGAATTTTTTTTTTAGGGATTGTGAAAGATGTTTTATTAGAAATATTTTTGTTGTTGTTTTGATTTATATTTTTTAAAAAGTGGATTTTGTTTTAATAGTTTTGAATAAATTAAATATATGTATTAAAATATGAAGGTTTTTTATTTTATAATAATGAAAGTATTTTT
>NZ_BMQU01000221.1 GCF_014648275.1 Pseudomonas laurentiana | reverse complement strand
ATTTCCAAAATCAAAAAAACAATTAAATTAAAAAAATAAAAAATTTCTAATAATCTTATTTTATTATTCTATAATATAACAAACAAAAACCTATTAAAAATAAAAAATCCAATTAACAATCTACCTATTTATAAAATATCTATATCTATAACTTTCATAATCTAATACCTTATTTTAACTATATCACACTATATATCATTTCAAAACTCAAAAAAATAAAAACTTTACCTTCAATTCAAATCAAATTTCAATCCAAATAAATAAATTTCAAAAATATTTAAAATTCAATAAAACTCAACAACAAAATTTTCTATATCCACTTTTTTTTCAAAAATATATTTATATACTTACTTATAATCATAATTTAAATAAATTAAATAAAAATCACTATATTTTCTTAAAAAATACAAATTATAACAAAAAATATAATTCACTAATTACAAAACACTTAATTTTACAAATATATAAACAAAATCATTTAATTATTCCCACTAAAAATATA
>NZ_BMQU01000220.1 GCF_014648275.1 Pseudomonas laurentiana | reverse complement strand
CTCTTAACCTAACTATATTAAACTCTTTAACCATTATTATAACTCACCATATATATTCCATACCCCCTTATCCATATCTAACTACTAACTATACTACACAACTATCATTATTCACACATCACATATAAATTAATAAATTTCTCATAATTAATACTACTACACATACAACCATTTTTATAATAAAAAACTATAATCCAACTAATCAATATAACAATTTATTAAATCATATCCTAAAACATCACAATACAATCATATCACATCTCAACTAAATATATATATTTCTAAACTTCCACAATTTTAATTTATATATTCATAATAATACCATAAATACTTTAAAACATCCACAAAATATATTTTCAAATACTACTATACAATTACAACCAATCTTTACTCAATAAATACAAAATACCCATACTTTAACACCTAATATAACAACCCCTAATAAAACAACAAACACCAATTTAACTTAAAAAAACAATAAATTAATAACAATAAATAACAAAA
>NZ_BMQU01000219.1 GCF_014648275.1 Pseudomonas laurentiana | reverse complement strand
GCAAGCCCTCAGAGAAGACCATCGAGTGTTTGGGTCACATGTCAAACTTGCTCAACCTCACAGGCCGCAACATCTGCAAGTTCCGTGCAGACAACGAGTTCAACACCGTCTCCATCAACAAATGGCTTGGCGGTGATGCCGATGCTGGTCGCAATGCCATTGAAGCTGAGTTCACGGCTCCATACAGTTCGTTCCAGAACGGTGGCGCTGAGAGACTCAACGGGGTCATCCAGCAGAAGGTCAAGGTTATGCTCAACTCCTCTGGTGTTGGCACCAACTACTGGAACTTTGCCTTCAACCATGCTGCCTTCTTGCACAACTACCTCCCAAGGGCCGGCGGCTGCTCTCCTTTCGAGGCCATCAGAGGTGTCACCAAGCCCGTCAAGGCTGAAGACCCCTTTGGCTGCAGAGTGTTTGCCAAGAACTTCTTTGAGCACAACAAGTTGGTCAACCGCAGTCTCTCTGGCACGTTCATCGGATATCACAAGACCACCAAGGTTGTGCTT
>NZ_BMQU01000218.1 GCF_014648275.1 Pseudomonas laurentiana | reverse complement strand
TATTGATGATGAGTATACAAAGCAGCTTGAGTAGTAAAATCTTGTGCTATGAATGCATAGGCAGGCAAAGAATACATGTGTTGAGCTACTAAAGAAGTAACAACTCCCAAAGAAGCTAGAGCAAGACCTAATTGAAAGTGAAGAGAGTTATTGATTGTGTTGTAAAGACCCTTATGCCCGCGTCCTAATAAGCCTCCCGGAGGAACATGTGCTTCTAAAATATCTTTTATGCTGTGTCCAATCCCAAAGTTGGTTCTATACATATGACCAGCAATGAAAAACACAAATGCAATAGCTAAATGATGATGCGCGATATCAGTTAGCCACAAACTTTGAGTTTGTGGATGGAATCCCCCGAGAAGAGTTAGAATAGCAGTTCCCGCCCCTTTAGCGGTACCAAATAAATGACTGCTGGAATCAGGATTTTGAGCATAAAGATTCCACGGACCTGTAAGAAGTGGTTCCAACCCTTGGGGATGTGGTACTACATCTAAAAAATTATCCCA
>NZ_BMQU01000217.1 GCF_014648275.1 Pseudomonas laurentiana | reverse complement strand
AAATACATCCTATTGAGGATGTAAATGAAAAAATTTCAAGTTCTTTCATTTTCGAAGATGTTTTTCTTCCGAGACGTCGTAGAGAATTGAGAATTTTGAATCTTTTGAATCTGGAAAACCATTTAGATGAGAGTGTAAGATTCAATAGTAAAGAGATACCAAATGACCAAGGTCTGATGAAAAAAAACGAGTATCTGATCGTAGATACAAGACAATAGATAAGACGTTTTCTTTGGCCTCGTTATCGATTAGAAGATCTTATTTGCATGAATAGATTTTGGTGGAATACCAATAATGGTAGTCGATCTGCTATGTTGAGGGTACGCATGTATCCTAAAATAGATCATTGGGAACATATTACAAATAATTTGTATTTTCTAAAGCTAAAGCACAGTTTTATTTCGATAAGAGAGACTGTTCAAAAATTTGGAAATCATGCCAAAAGTTTATTGGGTACGAAACAGTCGCCGGTTGCTGGACATAACGAAGCTCTAAATGAAGTAAAGT
>NZ_BMQU01000216.1 GCF_014648275.1 Pseudomonas laurentiana | reverse complement strand
TATTTAGTAGTATTTTAGGATGGTATAGTTTTAAAGTTAAGGGTGAGGTTTAAATGAGGAAAGGTTTATGGTGGATATTTAGGTATTTAGAGATGAGGAAGGGTGTAGTAAGTGATGAAATGTTTTGGGGAGTTGAAAATAAGTGTAGATTTGGAGATTTTTGAATAGGTTAATTTTTTGAATTGTTGTTGAATTTATGGGTAGGTAAGAGATAATTTGGTGAATTGAGATATTTTAGTAGTTAGAGGAAAAGAAAGTAAAAGTGATTTTTGTAGTAGTGGTGAGTGAAATGGGAGTAGTTTAAATTGTGAAAATGGGGTTGTGGGAGAGTAAAAAAAGTGTTGTGTTGTTAGGTGAAGTGGTGGAGTGTTGTATTTTAGATGGTGAGAGTTTAGTAGTTGAAAGTATTATTAGTTTATGTTTTGATTTGAGTAGTATGGGGTATGTGGAATTTTGTGTGAATTAGTAAGGATTATTTTGTAAGGTTAAATATTTTTGGGTGATTGA
>NZ_BMQU01000215.1 GCF_014648275.1 Pseudomonas laurentiana | reverse complement strand
ATTGGGAATTTTTTTTGAATTTGAAATTTATTTTTATATATATATGTGTATATAGATTTTTAGATGAATTTATTGTGTATAGATTAGTTTGGATTGTTTTGATTAGTTTTTTTTTTTTTTAAAAAAATTTGGTTTATTAATAAATTGAATTGTGATTATTGGGGATGTTTTTTTTGTTTGATTTGAGTTGTTTTTAAGTTTTTTAATTATATGGATATAGGTGGGTTAATTGTTTTTTTTTTGGATGAGTTAATTGAATTAGATGAAGATATGAGATTAGTTTAGTTTTATTTTGTAAAGTTAAAGATGATATTTTATTAAAGATAGAGTGGGTTGATTTTTTAATTAGGATGGTTGGGTGTGTTAAAGTAAAGGTGTTTTATTAAGGGTTTGTTGTTTTTTTTTTTAGTTGTGATAAGGGAGTGTGTTTATGATTTTATTTTGTTGTTAGACTAGGTTTTAAAATGTAATTATGATTAGGTTGGGATTGATGGGGTTTGAATTTGTA
>NZ_BMQU01000214.1 GCF_014648275.1 Pseudomonas laurentiana | reverse complement strand
TAGGTTTAACAATTAGCAATTGGAATCAATATCCTATTTATTATTTATGAGAACCAATCCTTTTCTTTTTGGGGTTTCCGCACTTGTCGAAAAGAAGGCAGGACGTATTGCTCAGATCATCGGCCCAGTACTAGATGTATCTTTCCCTCCAGGTAATATGCCTAGAATTTACAATTCGTTGATAGTTAAGGATAACGATACAACTGGTCAACCAATAAGTGTGACTTGTGAGGTACAACAATTATTAGGAAATAATAAAGTTAGAGCTGTCGCTATGAGTGCTACAGACGGTTTGATGAGAGGAATGAAAGTAATTGATACAGGAGGGCCACTTAGTGTTCCAGTTGGTGAAACTACTCTCGGGAGAATTTTTAATGTTCTTGGGGAACCCGTTGATAACTTAGGTCCTGTAGATGCTCTCACAACATCTCCTATTCATAGATCTGCTCCCGCCTTTACACAGTTGGATACCAAATTTTCAATCTTTGAAACAGGCATTAAAGTGGTGG
>NZ_BMQU01000213.1 GCF_014648275.1 Pseudomonas laurentiana | reverse complement strand
ACCACGGTTGTATAGCCATTCATCAACAGAAGCTGCTTCCCAGATGGGATAGAAATGCAGACCGATGGCTGCAGAGGTAGGAATAATAGCACCGGAAATAATATTGTTTCCATAAAGAAGAGAACCGGAAACAGGTTCACGAATACCATCAATATCTACTGGAGGAGCTGCAATGAAAGCGATAATGAATACAGAGGTTGCAGTCAATAGGGTAGGAATCATCAAGACACCAAACCATCCAATGTAAAGACGGTTTTCAGTGCTAGTGATCCAATCGCAAAAACGATTCCATAGGCTTGCGCTTTCGCGTCTTTCTAGAATTGCGGTCATGGTTATAACTTGGTTTATTTAATCATTAGAAGCTCCCAAGCATACACATAAGGCTTGTTATTCAACAGTATAATATGAGTCATATCTGTATGTCAACCAACATTTTGACATGGCTATAAATATTCATAAAATTCATAGTATCCTCTTCCTTCCATAAACTATATGCACATATATTGAAAT
>NZ_BMQU01000212.1 GCF_014648275.1 Pseudomonas laurentiana | reverse complement strand
AACAACCTATAATAATAAAAAAACCCTATATCTTAAAATTAATTCATCAAATTAATAATAAAATACACAAACATTCTAATAAACATTATACACTTATTACACAACAACCCCTTAAAAACCATTCCAAACAAAAAAAACAACAAATAAACAAAATAAAAATTTAAACGCTAAAAAAATTTAATATTACTCATATTTTACAAAAAATACTTACTTATAAATCTAATCATATTAAAACTCACCAAAAAATACTTAATACCACTATCATTAA
Organism: Pseudomonas laurentiana; assembly: GCF_014648275.1. Lineage (GTDB taxonomy): Bacteria > Pseudomonadota > Gammaproteobacteria > Pseudomonadales > Pseudomonadaceae > Aquipseudomonas > Aquipseudomonas laurentiana. Next base: position 242 of record NZ_BMQU01000212.1, on the reverse strand, counting down.
AAAAACAATACCTAAACCAAAAAATACTCCAAAATCTTTTCAATTACTTATTCAAAAACTACAATCTTTAACTCTAAAACTAAATCATTTCCTTATATCTAAAAAAAATTTCCAAATTAATAAAAAAAAAATTTAATCAAAATAAATCACAAAATTTCTTATATAATCAATCAATATAAACATCAACAACTCCAAATTAACTTAATTTCTCCTCAACAAATAAATACTTAAACCACTAAAAT
>NZ_BMQU01000211.1 GCF_014648275.1 Pseudomonas laurentiana | reverse complement strand
AGAGTGCGGAAAAACAGAATGGATAGTTACTTTGTGCCCCGCACTACTCCTGGTTCCCAACCCACGCTTGAGGGCATGGGTTTGAACAAGGAGATTCACGATGCTGCCAGAAAGGAGATATGCAAATTTTGGTACTTTTGCAACATTCCATTTATTGCAGCCAAGTAATTGATTCTTTTTTCTTTGTTTTCTTTAAAGTTAAAATTAAAAGTAAAAGTAAAACTTTAATTATATCTACTTGTTTTATAATTTGAGTCTTTGACATCTAAACTTTTATTTGTGACAGGGCTCCTTATTGGCAGAGTCTGATAGATGCGGTTGCTATTTGTGGTCCGGGGTTTAAAGCCCCAACTGAGGCTGAGTTGAGCGGGTACCTCCTAGATGAGATGGTAGAGGACATGAGGGTTGACCTCGAGGAGAACCGAAAGGAATGGATTGCAAAGGATTGCACCGTCATGACTGATGGTTGGACCGATAGGAGGAATAGAACACTCCTCAATTTTCTTGTAT
>NZ_BMQU01000210.1 GCF_014648275.1 Pseudomonas laurentiana | reverse complement strand
GACTCTTTCTCCATTAGGTAATATTCTTTCAGACCAAGCGAGAATCTGCTCGGGAGAAACTAATCCAATTTGAAGTTGTTCGTGTTTATTCTGGTCATTCATAAAAAATAAATTTTGATTCATTTTGATCAAACTTCCTTCTTATCTATCTGAAAGTCTATCTCAGATAGGATAGTATGATTCAATTCTAGAGCTAAAGATCGTAGTTCTCGACTGAGCAATCGGAAAGATTCTGTAAAAGTGCTAGGTTTAGGCATTGGTTCTCCGTTGAAAATGGCACCAAATATTTTTTCACGAGTGTCCATATGATCAGATTTTAAAGTAAGTATCTCGTGTAAAATATAAGCAACACCAAAACCTTCTAGAGCCCAAACTTCCATTTCTCCTACTCGTTGTCCTCCTCTGGAGGATTTTCCTTTTAGAGGTTGTTGTGTAACCAACGCATAAGGTCCACGGGAACGTGCATGAATTTTGTCGTCAACTTGATGACACAATTTCGATATATAAGCTA
>NZ_BMQU01000209.1 GCF_014648275.1 Pseudomonas laurentiana | reverse complement strand
TTACCAATCGGCAAAACTTAGCGGATCCGTGACGGAATTAGGGACCTCGAGCACGCAGCACGCACGTTGTTGTCGTCCGGGCAAGATAAAAAAATGCAATGATAGAACGTGCCAAAGAGACAGAGCCCTTCGGCCAAAAGATACAACTCCATACACTCAGCGACAAGCGCATCTTTATAATCGAACACCAATTGCAGTGTGTTGCAAGCCATGCAAACACTTCCATTCGGGTATCCAACAAAATGAAGCGACAAGTACCTCCCACCAGCTCCGCCGTTGCGATTACCGAATGGGATATACTCGCCGCCACAAAATTAATGACCATCATTACCGTCTCGGAATAGATACAAGCACATTAAGCTCATCCAATCAACAACTGGATGAATCGTATTGAAAGGGCCCAACCCGAACGCTCCGGAGGTCATCTCCAGGAACTATCAAGAACAAGGCCAATCTTACATGTGAACTCTGCTACTGCGCACACATGGGTTGCAATTAAAGGAAAATTGCAAA
>NZ_BMQU01000208.1 GCF_014648275.1 Pseudomonas laurentiana | reverse complement strand
ATCTATAAAAATCAAATTAAACCTCAACAAAATAATCAATATTTTACTACCAATCACAAATTTTTTATTATACACAATCCACATATTAAAAATTATAATCAAAAACTACTCTATCCACCATCATCTACTTCAAAAATCTCTACTAAAACATTTTTTAAATACAAAAATCCAATATCATCCCACAAATTAATAAATTAAAAAAACTTTTAAAAAATCAAAAAAAAATCTTCATAAATTAAAATTAACAATAAATATAAAATACTCAATTTTATATAAAAAAAATATAAAAAAAATAAAAAAAATACAAAACACTTTATCCATTTAACTAACCAAACACAAACTAATTCATAAATCATTAAACTCCAATTATCAAAAAATAAAAACTTTACAAATAAAACCCAAAAATTAACATTCTATTACTATAATTTTATATATATATAATTACAATTATTTACATTCACAATATACCTATAATATAACACCAAATAACCTCTTAACCAACATATATCATCT
>NZ_BMQU01000207.1 GCF_014648275.1 Pseudomonas laurentiana | reverse complement strand
GTACAGACTCCGGGGAATATGAGTATGAATCTCTTTCAGAAGCTACAACTGAAAAAGACATTGATCAAATCCATGTCTTTGAAAACCTACTCGAAGTGGGGGAAACGTCTGGGGTGATGTTTGACAAGTTTCGATCCACTAATGTTCTCGCGTCCTCAGTTGACGACGTTAGTTCTCTTAGGAATTCGAACGCACCTATGGACGAAATCGCTTTAGGCCTCGACTTGCTAGTCCACGCATTTGATGACAATACCGTGAACGCACTCGAACCCGCCACTACTCTTTCACTCACACATCCTGAGCTTATAGACTGGAATTCTACTACAACCAATGAAGTCCTAACATTCCAGAATGATTACGCTCTCGCTTTCTATCTTAACGTTGTCGAACCTGTAACGTCATCCACCAGTGAACACAGTGTTAACATGACTGAAGCTGACATCAAATATCTCAGTCACAAAATTAAAAAGAAGAAAAATAGGAGGTCCGATGCTGAAAACCACATTGTGGCAGTAT
>NZ_BMQU01000206.1 GCF_014648275.1 Pseudomonas laurentiana | reverse complement strand
TTATTTGTGAATGTATTGAGTAATATAATAGAGAAGTAATGATTGTAAATATTGGTATTGTATTTTAAGTGGGCGATGGTATTGTTTGTATTTATGGTTTTGATGAAGTAATGGTAGGTGAATTAGTAGAATTTGAGGAGGGTATTATAGGTATTGTTTTTAATTTAGAATTTAATAATGTTGGTGTTGTATTAATGGGTGATGGTTTGATGATTTAAGAAGGAAGTTTAGTTAAAGTTATGGGAAAAATTGTTTAGATATTGGTGAGTGAGGTTTATTTGGGGTGTGTTATAAATGTTTTAAATAAGTTTTATTTATTGGTATTTGAGTAATTTTTTTTGTAGTTTTGATTGAATTTTTTTTTTGGATTATTAAATTGTTATTTATTAATATAATATTAATATTATTGGATTTTAAATTAAGGGTAATATTTATAGTATTTTTTTTAAATTTTATTAATTTATTTGTTATTATTTTATTAAGATTATAAATATGAGTGATGCTATTGTTTATTTG
>NZ_BMQU01000205.1 GCF_014648275.1 Pseudomonas laurentiana | reverse complement strand
CTTGGATTTTTTGAACCTCAAGCAGCGAGGGCCTCAAAAATCGGTGGGTACTTCAGACCTTCCTTAGGTGTTTTATGCCCTGCCCCTGATACACCGATATTAACCGTTCTAACCTTACCTCCCGCAGGATCCACTCCTGCATTAAGTGCCTTATCAAGACATACAATTTCTGCACACGCACCGTGCCATGCAGCACGGTTCGCCTGCGGCGTCCCCATCAGAGCACCTGTTACTTGAGGGTTGTGCGGTACAGACTCACCACTGACACCAGTAAACAATTTATCCTCTACCCTTAATTCTGACGCTGCACCTGTGCGCTTACCTGATGCAAAAGCAGCATCCGCTGCTGCCTCTGCCGAACTAATTGTTTTTGCTCCTGATAATTGTTCTTTACGCGCCAACCCAAACGGATCAATCCAGAAAACCGGATTCGGCGCATACACATACAGGTTAAGCCCACCCGCATAGCCAATCGGGTCCTTGCTGATAAACCGCCCGACCAAGGGATCATAGTAC
>NZ_BMQU01000204.1 GCF_014648275.1 Pseudomonas laurentiana | reverse complement strand
AGGGCTATTTTTCTCACCTTTTTACGCTTTCGAATAGCCCTCAATGTTGTTTTCATACTGATATTTAGCTTTCTTGTTGAAGAATAAGTAAGATAAATGCTCTTCACAAGTTCTTTAGAATCAAAAAGTTCTCTTGGTTCAAAAGAAAAGTGCTTATTGCTTAAGCGAATACTCACGGGATCCCAAAGAAATCGACGAGCTAGACAGATTACTGGTGTATTTAAAGGTTTATATTCCATTGCATACTCTTCTGTGTCAAATTGATATATTCCCATCCTTTGAAACTTATTGTATAATAATTTTGCTTCCCAGAAAGCAGCTGTCTTTCTTTCTACAATATCGTCCTTCCCAGCATATTGAAATTCCGTAATAAAGTTGCCAGACATCAGAAATTTCTTCCAATACAAGCTAGAAAGACGGGTCGGTCTTTCTTGAAACCTTCCAAACAGATGAAGATAATCCAATAATGGATTTTCTATTGTTATATCTTTGATATGCTCAAATCGATTGCTGCGA
>NZ_BMQU01000203.1 GCF_014648275.1 Pseudomonas laurentiana | reverse complement strand
ATCTATTTCGTAATTGGAGTTGTATTTACTTTATTAGTTATAAACTTTGGTCTATTAAATAATACTAATATATTATATATATACTTCGTTTCTATCATTATTACTATATTTAATAATAATAAAAGCTAAATTCACGAAGAAAAGTAATCAATATTGATGAATCAAAACATAAAAAAATTTTAATATTAATAATAAAATTTATAATAATAATTTATATTATTATTATATATAAGTAATATAATATATACATATAGGTTCATAATTCACTGGTTAGAATATAATGTTGATAACGTTAATATACTGGTTCAAGTCCAGTTGAACCTATAAACAAGGAAATGAATAAAAATTGTAATAACCTAAAAAAAAAAATGGATTATAATTAATTCAAAATGGATTATAATAAATGGGACAAATGACCGAGTGGTTTATGGTGTAATATTTGAGCTATTATGTATTGTTTTCAATACCGAGAGTTCGAATCTCTCTTTGTCCGTTTAATTTATTTATTTTTGAGAAAGA
>NZ_BMQU01000202.1 GCF_014648275.1 Pseudomonas laurentiana | reverse complement strand
TACCTTTTTTTCTGCCGAGGTAACAATTGGAGGAAAAATGATTCAGTCCCAAACTTACTTGAATGTAGCAGACAACAGTGGAGCCCGAAAATTAATGTGCATTCGAGTACTAGGAGCAGGTAATCGTAACACCGCTAATATTGGCGATATTATCATCGCTGTAATTAAAGAAGCAGCACCTAATATGCCTCTGCAAGAATCAGAACTAGTTAGAGCCGTAGTTATACGTACGTGTAAAGAACTTAAACGTAGCGATGGAATGATAATACGATCTGATGACAATGCAGCAGTTGTCATTGATCAGAAAGGAAATCCAAGAGGAACTCGAGTTTTTGGTTCAGTTACTGAGGAATTGAGAGAATTGAATTTCACCAAAATAATCTCATTGGCTCCTGAAGTACTATAAATACTGATCAATTATGTAAAAGTAATGTCAGGCATATTCCTAAAAAAAGATAAAAGATAAACATGCCTTTATATTTAGTAAATTATTAAGAATTAGCTCGTCATGGGTAACGAT
>NZ_BMQU01000201.1 GCF_014648275.1 Pseudomonas laurentiana | reverse complement strand
TATGGTTGGGATGAACATTCTAATTATTCTTCTAATTATTCCAATAATATTAATCTTTTAATTAACTCCAAAAACATTCACAATTTCATATCAAATAACACCTTTTTTATTAAAAATAATAATAAAAATAATTATTCTATATTTTTTAATAAAAAAAAAAAAATTTTTAAAATTAACAATAATTTTAATAACCTAAAAAAATTTTTTTATAATTATTATAATTCTAATTATCTAAATAATAAATCTAAAAATAACAACAATCTACACTATAATCCTTACATTAAAAATACTAAATATAATTATACTAATCACATTAATAATTACATTAATTCTTATTTTCATTCTTACATCTATATTAATAATAACTTTTTAATCAATAATAATAATTTTAATAAAAATTACATTTATAATTTCATTTATAATAAAAACAAAAAAATTCATAAAAATAAAAATTACAAAATAAAAACTAATAAAAATCATAATAATTTAATAAATTCTAAAAATTTCAATATAACTCAAA
>NZ_BMQU01000200.1 GCF_014648275.1 Pseudomonas laurentiana | reverse complement strand
AATTTAAATTTTTTTCTAAAATAAAAAATTAAAAAATTAATAATTAAATTAAAATCCTTATACAAAAAAACTACCATTATTATTACTAATCAATAAAATTAATATCTTTCAATTCATATTAAAAAAAAAAAAATTTCTTTTTATAATAAAAAATATAATCATTTCATTTAAAAAACAAAAAAAAAAAAGCAAAAAATCCATTAAATTTCAAATATTTAATTTCACTAATAAAATACAAAAACTTACTTCACATTTAAAATTACACAAAAAAAATTATTTATCTCAACAAAATCTACAAAAAATTCTAAAAAAACATCAACAACTACTAACTTATTTATCAAAAAAAAATAAAATACATTATAAAAAATTAATTAATCAATTAAATATTCAAAAATTAAAAACTCATTAAATTCAAAAATTATAAATTAATAAATTTTTTAAATCTTAAATTTTTTAATAAACTTCTTTATTCAAAAATCTAATTCATACCAAAACAAATCAAAAAAAAACTTATAAAAAAAC
>NZ_BMQU01000199.1 GCF_014648275.1 Pseudomonas laurentiana | reverse complement strand
AAGTGCCTCCTTTCCCACAAGACCAATAGGTGCATACACATTAGTAACCATGATTACCTCTCCAGAGTCTAAAGTAGAAGCTACCATAGAGAGAGATGAGCGAGAAGACACCCAGCCAAGGGGAGAAATTTTTCATGGATCCCAAAAAATAGCTAAACCACCAGCACTACCTATTGCCCCAACACACTAGCATTGGCCACGGGACCAAATACTAGAGGCATATTGGACCATAGACTCCACAGAGAGCTTAGTCTCTTGGATACAAAGAACATCAGGATTATGGTCAACCACCAAATTTTGAATAGCCTTTTGTCTAGGGATGCTATTCAACCCCCTAACATTCCATGAGAGAATAATCATCATTGGGTAGAGTTGGGAAAATGAGCATCCAAAGGTTTCACTGTCCCAGACTCAATCAATAAATCTCGTGTGAGGTTAATCTTTTCTTGGTCTATTTTGCACCCACTCTTTAGAGGGGGAGTAAAAGAAACTTTCTTAAAGGGTCTAGGAATCAACCCCAAGG
>NZ_BMQU01000198.1 GCF_014648275.1 Pseudomonas laurentiana | reverse complement strand
ATAACTTCAAAAAAAAAATTAACTCTAAAAACTAAACTCAAAAATCCCAATTCCAAACCCATCAACTATCAACAAACTACTCAAACTACTTCCACAACAAAAACAAATCACCACATACCAACCAAAAAACAAACTAAAAACAACTCTCTCAAAAACTTTCCCCAAACATCAAACAATCAACTCAAAACTAATACAAACAAAAAAAATCCAACTATTTAATTAAAACAAAACATTACAATAATCCCTACAAATACTAACACAATATAATTTCTACCCAATACTCTAAATATCAAAATAAAAAAATTCAACCAAACACAAATAAACAACAAAAATAACTATAACTCTCTTAAAATAACCAAATACCTCATCATCTAATTAATAACACACATAAATAAATTAACAAAATTCCCACTATCCCTATCTACTATCCAACAAAACCACAACCAAAAAAACAAACTTAACAAAATCAACAAAAAAAAAAAACCCTATTAAACTTAACTCTAATCCAACTTTATAAAATAAC
>NZ_BMQU01000197.1 GCF_014648275.1 Pseudomonas laurentiana | reverse complement strand
ATATTAATAAAACACATAAAATTAATAATATTTCATAACTAATCAATTAAACAACAACTCACAAACCACCTAAAAAAAAATATTTATTATTTAATCCATATCCTAACATAAAAAATCCAATAAAAACAATACTTAAAATAACAATCCATAAAAAAATACCAATATTAAAATCCACTAAAACAAAATAATTACTAAAAAAAATTACTAAATAACTTAATAAAATAAAAATAACTACTATAAATAATCCAATAGTAAATAAAAAAATATTTCCTCTAAATAAACAAAAATTTTCTTTAAAAAATAATTTTATCCCATCAACTAAAACTTAAAAAATTCCCAACAAACCAACATATTCAAATCCAATACATTATTATATCCCTACAAATATTTCTCTTTCTAACCACACAATTACTAATACACCTATTATAATTCCCAATACAAAAAAAAATATAAAAACAAATATCCATATAAATCCATAAACCTCTTTTAAAAATTCCAATTTAACAAAAAAATTTATAATTTAAA
>NZ_BMQU01000196.1 GCF_014648275.1 Pseudomonas laurentiana | reverse complement strand
AACTACAAAAAGGGAAAAATGAATCTCATATTCCAACGAATCACACGTAGAGATATAGATAACACACATAAAGCTAAAGGAATTTCGTAACTAATAGCTTGAGCAGCAGCTCGGAGACCACCTAAAAAAGAATATTTATTATTGGATGCATAGCCTGCTATAAGCAGTCCAAGGGGAGCAATACTTGAAATTGCAATCCAAAAAAAAACGCCTATACTAAGATCAATTAAAACAATGTGGCGACCAAAGGGAATTACTAAATAGCCTAAAAAAATAGGTATCAACACTACCGCTGGTCCAATACTAAATAACCAAATATCCCCCCTAGATGGGATAATATCCTCTTTTAGCAGTAGTTTTATTCCATCCGTCAAAGCTTGAATAATTCCCAAAGGACCGGCGTATTCAGGTCCAATGCGTTGTTGTATTCCCGCAGATATTTTTCTTTCGAGCCATACAATAACTAATACTCCTATCGTAATTCCCAATAGAAGGATAATTATATCAATTAGAATCCATATAGGA
>NZ_BMQU01000195.1 GCF_014648275.1 Pseudomonas laurentiana | reverse complement strand
TCTACTCTTCATAAACAAACTTAAAATTTACAATCCCAAATAAAATCAATTCAAAATCATAAAATCCTTTTCTATCAAATAAAAAAAACTATTACACAAAATATACTTATAAATAATTACCCCATAAATCCTATATCTATCTATATAAAAAAAAAATCATATAACAAAAAAAATTCTTATTTATACAAATAATACTTCAAACTTAAAACAAACATAAAAAAATTCACAATACTTCTTTATCTTTTAAATTATTCTACCAAATCAATCACTCAAAACCTTTAATCTCTACCCATACCCAATAAAAAAAATAAAATCACTTCTTATAAATTCATTAAAAATAATTCAAATCTAATTCATAACCTATTAAAAATACAAAACACTTTAATAAAATCCTCACAAACAAAAAAAAATTACAATCAATTTAATAATAATCAAATAACATTACTTTTTCACTCCAAACCAAAAAATCCCTTATATATAATACAAAATAAATCTTATTCTATCATTAATCAAAAATTTCTCTATAAA
>NZ_BMQU01000194.1 GCF_014648275.1 Pseudomonas laurentiana | reverse complement strand
TCTCTTACTTCTTAGTTATCGTACCAGTTGTTTCAACTTTAGAAAATATCTTATTCTATATTGGAAGAGTAAACAATAAATAATAATATTATTATTTATAATTGGACCGTAGTTAATTATGAGTAAGATATCTACAATAATTTTAATTATTCCCTACTCATTTTTTTTTCATATTCCACACAAATAAAAATTTTAATAAAAGTAGTATTGAATGGAAATAATTTTATTTCCTTCCTTTTTAATAAGGACTACTTTTTTTTTATTTTACTAATATTGTTAGACATCATAATCATTATTATGCAATTAGTATTAGCAGCTAAATATATTGGAGCAGGTATTGCTACTATCGGATTAACAGGAGCAGGAATTGGAATCGCTATCGTATTCGCTGCATTAATTAACGGTACATCAAGAAACCCTTCATTAAAATCAGAATTATTCCCATTCGCTATCTTAGGATTCGCCTTAAGTGAAGCTACAGGATTATTCTGTTTAATGATCTCATTCTTATTACTATACGGTGTATAATT
>NZ_BMQU01000193.1 GCF_014648275.1 Pseudomonas laurentiana | reverse complement strand
GGGTTTATTTTTAGGGGATGGAAATTTTTCTATATTTATTAGAAATCCCAAACTTCTTTGATATTTACCTTCACTAAAAATAACTCAAAAATATACTGAGAATAATGTTAAATTATTCCAATTTATTAAAGAATATTGTGATCAATATCAAATTAAATCTTCTATAAAAATTATAAATAATAATGAATATAGAAAAGTAGAGTGAACTATAGATAGTCAAAAATCTATAAAATTAATATCTACTTTATTCAGTAGTAATAGTAAATACTATTTTTATAAAAAAGATCAATTATATATGATGAATAAAGCATCTTTATTATTTGGAAAAACGAAATTTTGAAGAGAAGCTAATTTAATTTTATTAAAATTAATTTATTTAAATAAGTATTTATCTAATAATGAAAACCTGATTTATGATAAGACTTATCAAAATTATATAAAAATTGTAAATAATTATTTTGATCATCATCAAAGTGAGAGATATTTTATATTTAAACTTAAAGATAAGGGTTATGTAGTCACATTACCTAT
>NZ_BMQU01000192.1 GCF_014648275.1 Pseudomonas laurentiana | reverse complement strand
CACACTCATATTCCAAAAATATACAATACAAAAAAAAATTTCACAATCAAACTACCAAAAAAAAATAAACTAAAATTATTAAACCTACATACTTTACTTTTTTATATCAAACTAAAAACTAAAACTTCAAAATTCTTCTCAATCTAATTCACTAAAATTCCATCCAATAAAACAAAAAAATTATAAATCTCCAAAATAATAAATAAAAATTCCAAATATAATAAAATAACTCCCAAATAAAAAACAACCCCTTTAATAAATATTACAATAACTCTATTTACAATATTCCTATCTATTATTTTAAAAATTTATAATTCTTCTATTCTACTAAATAAAATTTCAATAAATTAAACTAAAAAAAATCTTAAAATTCTAACTTTTAACTCAATACAAAAAAATAAAATATACAAATCTAACAATTTTAACCTATTCTCCTTTAATAATTCAACCACAAAATTTTTTTCTACATTATATATTTCCAAAATATAAATATATAACTTATTAAAATTAACCCTATAAATAATACAAAAAATA
>NZ_BMQU01000191.1 GCF_014648275.1 Pseudomonas laurentiana | reverse complement strand
ATTGATATAGGTTGATAGAGTTTGATTATTATTGTAATTAGAAGTATTTTTAGAGTTTATTTTTTTTTTATATTATGAGAGAGAGGGAAAATGTAAAAATTATTATTAAAGTAGTTTATGTGAGATTTATTATATTTATGTGAATTTTGTTTTTTATTTTTATGAATATGAAGAAATTATTTTATTATTGTTTATTAATAATAGTGAAATTATTGGTGTAGAGTTAAAAAAAAGGGAGAGGTTTTTGGTTATTATTGATGAATTATTTTAAAAATTTATTTATTTTATAATGAGTGATTTTTTTTTTTTATAGAATTTTTAGTAGAATTGATAAGATGTAAATATAAGTAAGTTGATATTTTTGAAGTATTTAAGGAATTTGATTTATATGTAGAAAGAAGAATATTTTTTATTTTTTTTATTGTTTTTTATTTTTGGAAGTAAAATGAAAGGTAATTTTTAATTTAATTTAATATTGATTGAATGTTTGAGTATTTTGAGATTTTTATGAGTATATATTTAAAGTATTTTAGGT
>NZ_BMQU01000190.1 GCF_014648275.1 Pseudomonas laurentiana | reverse complement strand
TTCCTGGGAACTCTCTCCTATCTTTACAATCATACCGAGGTTGAAATTGGGGACTATTTAAAGATTTAAAAAATAAATATTCCATCTTAGAATCGAACTAAGATAATATTATTAGAAGTAATATGCTCTACCATTGAGCTAATGGAAAAATTTGCTACTTATTGGATTTGAACCAATATGCTTTCGCGGTGCCTCTTAAGAGCACTGTGTCTACCATTCCACCAAAATAGCTTCATTTTTTTTTAAATTATTGAATAATACTTTAATTCAATTATACTTACTTATAATCTTCAAGGGTATTCTTCGCCCCCCTTCGGGGTGATGTAAAAGTATATATATATATTTATTAATAATATAATTATATTGTATATATGTATTATACGGAGTTTAAATTATATGTAATAACTTTGGTTATTTATTTTATTCCGTATCGAAGGGGGATCCCCTCGTATCTAATTTTTTATATAAAATGCATATCTTTCCTTACATACGAAATTTCCCCTTAGGGTAAAATAAAATTAATTTGACAACGACA
>NZ_BMQU01000189.1 GCF_014648275.1 Pseudomonas laurentiana | reverse complement strand
AAATCTTCTCATCATCTATACATAACAAATTAATATAATATATTCATATCATAACATATAAACAATAAAAACTAACATTCTTATTAAAACTAAAACTCATAAAAAAAAAAATCAATTTATAAATAAAATCAAATATACAATATTTACAAACAAAAATATTCAATTATTAAAAAAAAATCAATATACTTTTAATATCAAATCAAAATCAACTAAAACAAAAATAAAACACTAAATCAAACTCTTCTTTAATATCAAAATAATAACTATAAATAATCATCAACTCCCCAAAAAAATTAAAAAAATAAAACCTATTCTAAAACATACAATACATTACAAACATATAATCATTACACTTCAACCAAATTATTCTATTCCACCTCTTAAAAAAAAAAAAACTTAAATCAAAATACTTAATAACATAACAATACATTTATACAAAACTTCTACCCCAAACACACACAATAAAACCATAAACAATCAAATAAAATCCAATCCACAAAATAATTTAATCTATAAACAACATCATTATAATAAA
>NZ_BMQU01000188.1 GCF_014648275.1 Pseudomonas laurentiana | reverse complement strand
TACAACAATATATTAAACTACTTCAACAAATCAACACATAAAATATCCAACATCTAATATACATACAACAATATCTACAACTCCTTTACAAACTCCATAACAAAAAATAATATATTCTATTAAAAACAATCCTTCACATAAATTACTTTAAATAAATAAATCAATCATTTATCCTTAAAAATCCAACATTAATCCTCTCATACCTACTAATTAATATACTTAAAATACATTTCCCCTAACTCCCAAAAAAAACATCATATAAACTAAATTAAAAAAATCCATCATCCTAAAATTAAAATTCATTTCTTATCACAAATATTCACTTATAACATACCATATCTCAATAAATTAACATAATTTTTCTACCACATATACATTCCCATAATAATAATATTTTTCCAAAATCCAACTTTATTATTCAACATCTTAAACAAACCAACCCTTAAAAAATATCATTAAAAAATCATCAATTCCTAATAAAATAAATATAACAATAACTTACTAAAAACCCAAAATCTTTACTTAATCTAAAATAT
>NZ_BMQU01000187.1 GCF_014648275.1 Pseudomonas laurentiana | reverse complement strand
ATCATATCTAAACATAAAAAGTTTAAGATCATTAAAAATACTAAAATTAGTATTAATGATACATACATTACATCTTTTTGGTTTGATTTATCATTAATGTTTATATTTCAATTTGATAATAAAGCTATAGGACCTAAAAATCCTGTTAATACTATTAATCCCAATGAGATTCCATCTAAACCTCAATTTATATTTAGTATAGTCTCTATTGATTGGAAACCTAAAACATTACTATTGTATGTATATCATCAGTATATACAAATATAAAAAGTAATGATACTAATAGATAGTGATAATTGTCTAATTAACACTTTGTTAGTGTTAATTAATAACCGAATATTATGTATTCCTAACATCAAAATTAAACCCATAATGTTAGTTAAAAATAATAATTTTATAAACATTTTCTTTCTTTTTTTTTTTTACTATAATTGCTAATAAGTTAGACAAAATAATATTAATTATAGATATTAATATAAAAAAAAATATATATATATTTAACAAATATATTGAGAACAGGTGGATTTGAACCACCAT
>NZ_BMQU01000186.1 GCF_014648275.1 Pseudomonas laurentiana | reverse complement strand
TATTTGCACCATCACCGTCTTCAAATAAAGTATTTTCTACGGTAGCACCGTGAATAGCACATAGAAGAGCAGCACCCAATACTCCGGCAACTCCCATCATATGAAATGGATTCAAGGTCCAATTATGAAAACCTTGAAAAAAGAGGATAAATCGGAAAATAGCTGCTACGCCAAAACTAGGCGCAAAAAACCAACCAGATTGACCTAATGGATAGATCAAGAATACGGAAACAAAAACAGCAATCGGAGCAGAGAACGCAATTGCATTATAAGGTCGTAATTGCACAGATCGAGCAAGTTCAAATTGGCGTAACATAAAGCCTATTAGACCAAAAGCACCATGAAGAGCAACGAAAGTCCATAGACCACCTAACTGACACCAGCGAGTAAAATCTCCTTGTGCTTCAGGACCCCATAATAGCAGCAAAGAATGTGCCAAACTATTAGCAGGCGTAGAAACTGCAGCAGTTAAAAAATTACAACCTTCCAAATAGGAACTGGCCAATCCATGAGTATACCACGAAGTCACAAAAGTTGTGCCC
>NZ_BMQU01000185.1 GCF_014648275.1 Pseudomonas laurentiana | reverse complement strand
AGCAACAGCAGCAGGCCCAGTCTTCTTTGGAAACACAGAGGCAACGGTCTTGTAAGCAGACGTTCTGAGGATGCGATTGGTCTTGTCTTCGAGAATGAACACCACCTTGGTGGACTTGTGGTAACCAATGAATGTGCCGGAGAGACTGCGATTAACTAACTTGTTATGCTCAAAGAAGTTCTTTGCAAACACTCTGCAACCAAATGGGTCTTCAGCCTTGACTGGTTTAGCAACGCCCCTGATACTTTCAAACGGGGAGGAGCCGCCTGCCCTTGGGAGATAGTTGTGCAAGAAGACTGCATGGTTAAAGGCAAAGTTCCAGTAGCTAGAGTCAACACCGGAGGAGTTGAGCAAAACCTTGACCTTTTGCTGGATAACACCGTTGAGTCTCTCAGCACCGCCGTTCTGGAAGGAGCTGTGGGCAGCAGTAAACTCTGCTTCAATAGCATTGCGACCAGCAGCAGCATCACCAGCAAGCCAATTGGTAATAGACATGGTGTTGAACTCATTGTCTGCACGGAACTTGCAAATGTTGCGGCCAGTG
>NZ_BMQU01000184.1 GCF_014648275.1 Pseudomonas laurentiana | reverse complement strand
GAGGATGGGTTATTTATATTTTATTTGATGGTTAGAGGTGAATTGAAAGTTAAGTAGTGGTAATTTTAAAGATTTTTTTGGGGAAAAATAGAGATGTTTTTTATGTTATTTATAATATGTGGAAGTATTGATGTAATTTTATAGGGTTATTTGGTTTGAATGTTATATGAAGAATATAAGTTAGATGATGGAATGGGAAGATTTAGGATGTAGAAGATTATAATATAAGTTATTTGGTAGATTTTGATTTTTATATATTTATTTGTGTGGTATTTTTATTATATATAGAAGAATTTTATGATATATATAAGATTTATTTGTATAGATATTATTATTTATATTTAGAAAGTTGTATGTTTTGGAAGAAGTTTGTATAGTTTGGGAAGGGGTTTTGATTGATTAAAAAGAAGAATTTATTTTAATTGATATGTTTTTAGGTATGGTTATATATAATATAGAAATTATATTTGGAAGGGGTGGATAATTAGTTAGAGTAGTGGGTGTTGTAGTGAAATTGATTGTAAAAGAGGGGAAATTGGTTATATTAA
>NZ_BMQU01000183.1 GCF_014648275.1 Pseudomonas laurentiana | reverse complement strand
TTTATAAAGAGTGGAATTTGTGTTTGTGGAAATTATTGAGTGATTGGAGATGAAAAAGAAGATTTAAAGTTTTGTGAATAATGTGGAGTTGAATTTGTTGATTTTTGGATATGAAGATATTAAATGGGATATATAAAATTGATATGTTTTGTAATTTATGTATGGTATTTGAAATGTTTTTTTAGTTATATTGTGAATTTTTTAGATAAATTTTTTAAAGAATTAGAAGGTTTAGTATATTGTGATGTGTGATTTGATTGAAATTTTTTTTTTATAGATTAAGAATGATAAATTTTTATTTTTTTTAATTAATTTGGGATGTTTTTGATTTGATATGTTTTTTGAAAAGAGTAATATGAAGTTTAGAATTGTGGGTGTATTTAATATTTTTAAATAAAAAAAAAGGTGATTGGTTTATGGTTGATTTAGAAATTTAAATTGATAGGTGTATTTTGTGAAAAGAAGATTTTGTTTTGTCGAATTATGTATTTTTTTATTTTTTTAAAAGAAAATAAATTTGGTTTTTTATAGTTTTATATTATTTTATTTTTA
>NZ_BMQU01000182.1 GCF_014648275.1 Pseudomonas laurentiana | reverse complement strand
TCTTTCCACCCGCCCAAGTAAAGAACTGTTACAAAGAATGAAGAAGCTAATAGATTTAGATAAGAAGCAACGTAAAATAAACCAAATTTGATACCCGAATATTCAGTTTGATAACCCGCTACCAATTCTTCTTCCGCTTCTGGTAAATCAAAGGGCAATCTTTCACATTCTGCCAGAGATGAGATGAAAAAAGCTAAAAACCCTATAGGCTGACGCCACAAATTCCATCCTAAAAAACCATATCTGCACTGTGCTTCAACTATATCAATTGTACTTGAACTATTCGATAATTATAGTCGACAGAAACATCACTGTTTTCATCTCTATTCCAAAACCGTACGTGAAACTTTCACTTCATACGGCTTCTCAATGGTCATTAAGAAATAAAGAACACAATAAAAAAAAGCACCAGATCATACATAAATTGAACCAATGAGATTCCGTCTGCTACAAATAATAGGAGCTTTTGAACCTATCTTAACCTTCAGTATTTTTTTTTTTGCGAGAGAAAGAAAACTGTGTTAAAGGTTTACTTCGTTCTGGATAGCCATT
>NZ_BMQU01000181.1 GCF_014648275.1 Pseudomonas laurentiana | reverse complement strand
ATGGTAGCAGCAGGAATTTTTCTTGTAGCTCGATTGTTTCCTCTTTTTAAAGCTCTACCTTTAATAATGTATCTTATCTCTTGGATAGGTGGAATAACAGCTCTATTGGGAGCTACTATGGCTCTCGCTCAAAAAGATCTTAAAAAAGGCTTGGCTTATTCTACTATGTCTCAATTAGGTTACATGATGTTAGCTCTAGGGATAGATTCCTATCGAATCGCTCTGTTCCATTTGATTACACATGCTTATTCCAAGGCATTATTGTTCCTAGGATCCGGATCAGTCATCCATTCCATGGAACCCATTGTTGGGTATTGCCCCAGTAAAAGTCAGAATATGGCTCTTATGGGTGGTTTGAGGAAATATATGCCAATTACGGGAATCACTTTTCTTTTAGGAACACTTTCTCTTTCTGGTATTCCACCTTTTGCTTGTTTTTGGTCTAAAGACCAAATTCTTAGTGATAGTAAGTTATATTCTCCCATTTTTGGGGGAATAACTTGGTTCACAGCAGGATTAACTGCCTTTTACATGTTTCGTATGTATTTACTTA
>NZ_BMQU01000180.1 GCF_014648275.1 Pseudomonas laurentiana | reverse complement strand
GGGAAGCCCGCGGCCAGGTCGAAGCGCATCTGGTGGCCGAACACGCTATAGGTGCCGGTGCCGGTGCGGTCGCTCTTGAAGGTGCCGTGCTCGCGCACGTGGCGCATCAGGTCGAGGTACTGTTTCATCGGAGGCTCGGATCGATATCGGTGCGGCGCCGACGTGGCGGCTCCCACCGAGGGATGACAGAAGGATGGCCAAGTCTACGGCGACGGGGCCGGCATCGCCAGTTCGGCGCAACCGGCGCAAGCCATGCACGCCCTGGAGCGGAAAGCCGGCTGCCCGGAGCGGATGACGCCTGCGACGTTATCCGCCCCGGGCACGAAAAGCGGCTCAGGCCGCCTTCGGCTGCGCCGCGTCGCGGCGGTAGGCCCAGACCATCAGGGCAATGCCGGCCAGCACCATCGGTACGCAGAGCACCTGGCCCATGGTCAGCCAACCCCAGGCGAGGTAGCCGAGCTGGGCATCCGGCACGCGGACGAACTCGACGACGAAGCGGAAGATCCCGTAGCACAGCACGAACAGGCCGGAGACCGAGGCGGTCGGCCGTGGCTT
>NZ_BMQU01000179.1 GCF_014648275.1 Pseudomonas laurentiana | reverse complement strand
ATATAGGATTAGGTATTATGAGTCTATTATATTTATTAATAGATGTAGGTGCGATTGCTATTTTATTTTTATTTATTTTATCTTTATTAGATGTAAAAGTTTCTGAATTACAAGTAAAATCTAATAGTAATGATATACCATTAGTTATAATAGTAACTACCACATTATTTTATAGTTTTTATAATATCTACAATTTAGATATTTCTTTCTTAGAAATTAGTACATTATTAGATTATAAATCTAATTCTAAATTTAGTGAATTATTTAATACTCTAAGTTTAGAAAGTATTACTTATGTATTTAATAATGTGACAGATCTACCTCAATCTTTATATTATGTATTGGTAGATAATTGATATGCTATGTATCCTGTTAACGAATTAACATCAATAGGAAATTTATTATATACTGAATATGCTATATTATTTATAATTATTGGTGTAATTTTATTATTATCTATTATTGGAGCAATAGTAGTAACTACAATAAAAAAATAATCTCGGATAATATTTAGATATAATTTAATAATAAATCCGAATTAATATTCTTTTCAAAT
>NZ_BMQU01000178.1 GCF_014648275.1 Pseudomonas laurentiana | reverse complement strand
GGTTATGTATCCTATTACTGTACCTATAATAGATAGAGGTCTACTATTAAGTAGTAGATACTAGCTCATAGTTGGGTATCAATACAAGAGTACCCTTGATCTCCGTACCTGTATTGAGGTATAATCAAGTATACCCTTACCCATACTCCTTCTCCTATGTAGAGTCCTATATTAGATGCTAGTTATGTATAAGATATCTTGATGAATCATACGATATAACTTGCATAATAAGGTCACTGTAAGGTGATATGATTATAGCCCGGCCTATCGGAGATAGGCCGGGTGTGGTGACCATCCCTC
The DNA here is from genome assembly GCF_014648275.1 of Pseudomonas laurentiana. Taxonomy (GTDB): domain Bacteria; phylum Pseudomonadota; class Gammaproteobacteria; order Pseudomonadales; family Pseudomonadaceae; genus Aquipseudomonas; species Aquipseudomonas laurentiana. Next base: position 259 of record NZ_BMQU01000178.1, on the reverse strand, counting down.
TATATCCTTAATAATAGGTATGTATACATTACTCCCTCAATAATAGTAGGTTAGATAGGTATAACCTTATATCATATAAGATACCCAATAGTAAGGGATATATAGCCCGGCCTATCGGAGATAGGCCGGGTACCATGAGGTGTGTATAGGTTAGGACTCGTACTATTAGACCCTCATCTTCTATAACATAGTTGATAAGTATCATTCTAGATGAATTAAAGGTAACTTAATAGAGTACACTAGTATATAGCCCGGCCTA
>NZ_BMQU01000177.1 GCF_014648275.1 Pseudomonas laurentiana | reverse complement strand
GAGAGCAATCTAAGCGTCATGCTGCTAGGCGAAGTGTATTTGAAATAGTGGAATACAGCACCCTAGATGGTGAAAGTCCAGTAGTCGAAAGCATCGTGACAGTTTACGCTCTAACCCGAGTAGCATGGGGCACGTGGAATCCCTTGTGAATCAGCAAGGACCACCTTGCAAGGCTAAATACTCCTGAGTGACCGATAGCGAAATAGTACCGTGAGGGAAAGGTGAAAAGAACCCCCAGCGGGGATTGAAATAGAATATGAAACCGTAACGCTTTCAAGCAGTGGGAGGAGTCGACCTGCTTTGATTCCTTATTATGACAGAAACAACATTTTAAAGATAATAAAATGAATGCACTTGTTTGGCAAAAACAACGAACATGAAATGCAGAAAATTGTTTTGTTTGACAGAAACCGAATCAAGTAGGAGCTGACCGCGTGCCTGTTGAAGAATGAGCCGGCGACTTATAAGTAGTGGCTTGGTTAAGGGATCCCGCCGGAACCGTGGTGAGAAGGAGTTTTTATAGGGAAATTGTGTAGTTCTCGGTGATCGCCGTATCCTT
>NZ_BMQU01000176.1 GCF_014648275.1 Pseudomonas laurentiana | reverse complement strand
AAAATTATTTAAAAAATCAAAAAAAAATAATATTTACTAACAACAACATAATAAAAACAATCAATCAATATAAATTAATCCAAAATATAATTCAAATCCAATTCCAATATAATCCCTATAAATACATAAAAAATATATTAAATCAATTCTTTTTAATAAAAAAACCTAATCACAACTTCAAATATAAAATTCAAAAAAATCTAATAAAAAATAATACTCTAAATCATAAAACTATAATAAAAAATACAATCAACCAACATTTATCAAATTTAAAAAAAAATCAAAAAAAATAATTCAATCCTCTTATTTTTCTTTCTCAAACCAAAAAATCCATAAATCAAAATCCTAATACATATAAATACAAATAATCCAATAAAAACAAAAATTTCCAAAAACATTTAAAACATTTCATTTCTAAACAAAAAAACCATTTTCAAATAATATTCAATCAATTATATATTAATCAATATTCAATTAATTAATCTAAAATTATTAATAAAAAAAATTTATCTAAATCACTTCATTTCTTTTTATCTAAATTACTTCATTTCTTTTTATCC
>NZ_BMQU01000175.1 GCF_014648275.1 Pseudomonas laurentiana | reverse complement strand
TAAGAATTTTTATATAATTTAAGTGATATAATTAAAGTTTTTTTGATTTTTTTATTAATTGATTTATGTATTGGATTTTATTTGTTTTATGGTTGGGAATTAATGATTGGTTATATTTATAAAGATTTTGGGTTTGTTTATTATGAGTAAATTTTATTTGGTTTAGTTTTTATTTTTTTAGTAATTTTTGATATAATTTTTAAATATTGGATTTTTTGTTATTTAAATTGTGTATTTTTGTTATTTGTAGTGATTTATTATGTAATAAATGATTAAAAAAAGATTTATTGATTTAATTTTAATTTTTTGTATTTTATATATTATAATTAAATTAAAGTTGTATTTATTTTATTTTTTTTATTTATGAGGGATTTTTTGTATATTTTAATAAAAAAAATTTGATTTTTTTTAGTAAATGTAAATAGTAGAATTGTGGTTAGGGAAGTATATTATTGATTTAGTTAATTTTATTGTAGAAATTTTTGGGATAAATGATTGGATTATGTAAATTAGAAATATTTTTTTTTGGATAAGGGAAGAGATTATTTGTTTTATATTTGTTT
>NZ_BMQU01000174.1 GCF_014648275.1 Pseudomonas laurentiana | reverse complement strand
ATTCCTAATATAAAAATAAAAATAACAAATAAAAAAATCCACAACAAATAATATCCTTCAATTCAAATCATACATTACTTTCTACCACATCATTTTAAACAAAATTTTACCATAACATTCCTCTAATTTATATAATTAATTCAATAATAAAATCATAAATAATCATAATTCAATCAATATATAATAATCTATACCTTTTCTTTCTCTATAAATAAAATAATTTATTTACACATAAAAATTCAATCAAAATAAAAATAAATTCCATATTAATTTAAATAAAAATCTATATTTATATATAAATAAATAAATATAAATTTTTTTATTAAAACTCTTAAAATCTACAATTCTACCTTACTTACCCACATCACACAAATTAAAAAAACAAATAAATTTTTTTTAAATTCAATTAAAATAATAAAAAATTAAATTTATTCTTCTTTTCATTTCAATATTTTATTCTTAAAAAATTTAAATTTTTAAACAAAAAAAAAAAATAATATACAAAAACAATAAAAAATTAATTCTATAATAACTATACTCTAAAACAAAAAAATTCAAACCTCC
>NZ_BMQU01000173.1 GCF_014648275.1 Pseudomonas laurentiana | reverse complement strand
GAACTTGTCTCAAGAGCCGTTGAAGCTGTACCACCCAGTCCAACCTCTCCTGCTATTCCTGAGATTGAAGAAGTTTCCGACTCCAGCGACGATGCTATGTTGATATTCAAGCTTTATCCACTTCAGTGCTTGGATCCACGTTGCTACAACCACTCCACCTTCCAACTATTGACACCATTCTATTCCTCATCCTCCATTACCTCTACTTCATCTCTTTACTCATTCCTTCCTTATGCTATGCACCTTTTCTCTCCTTACATTATTTCATTTTATTTATTTTCTTCATCTCATTTCATTTTGTTTCTCTCCTCCCGTGCTCCGCACGTTACCCTTCAGGTGCATGCGCTCTTAACAGCACGGAGCATAGCTTTACGGAAAAACAAGTATCTCTGAATTTGTTTTTCCGTTTTCCTCTCCTTTCCTTTGCACTTTACTATCCAATACTAAACGGACTTTATACTTAATACAAGACTTAATTACCTCACCGTTTATCAGATTTACAGTCTTGAGTTCAGGCAAAGGTTGAAAACATCAAGAAATACCAACTACAGCAACATCATCATC
>NZ_BMQU01000172.1 GCF_014648275.1 Pseudomonas laurentiana | reverse complement strand
ACCCCTGGAGATAAGTACCCCCCAAGGGCAGTAGTGTTGTATGGAGCCCCACCTCCCCCTAGTTACTTCTTGAAGGCCCTCTAGACCCCTTTGGTGGCCCCTCTAGGCACTGTAGCCAACCTTTATGACGACCCCTGGGACTCCTAACCACTCGCCTAAGAGCCCCTCCTAGAAGTCATTCAATATCTGAGGGCAAAGTACTTGTATTAGCCGTACTGCCCATATCGCCTAACTTCCTACAACGCTTATCGCCAGCAGCTACGTTGAAATTATATACCTTGCTTATACCAAACACTGGTTTGGCTATTATTTTGAGCATCAGCGTTTCTGTTTCCAAGTCAGTCATTTGACCTGGTATTACTTTTGCACTATTCTGCCATCTGTGTGAAAATAATAATTTAATAATTTAATAATTTAACTATGTTTCCAACAATAATTGCAATTCATCGTTTTTCTCCAGAAAAGCGCTTTTCCCCCAATCTGCCGGTACATAAGTTTACTTTGTTAGCTCATATACGCCAAATATACCCAAGTATTAAAGCTAATATGTGCACCAACTATATCTAA
>NZ_BMQU01000171.1 GCF_014648275.1 Pseudomonas laurentiana | reverse complement strand
TACAGATTGGATGTGATCCCAAACATGATAGTACTTTTACTCTTACAGGATTTTTGATACCTACAATTATAGATACTTTGCAGTCCAAAGATTATCATTATGAGGATATTTGGTCCGAAGATGTCATTCATAAAGGTTATGGAGGGGTAGATTGTGTGGAAGCTGGGGGGCCGCCTGCAGGTGCTGGATGCGGGGGATATGTGGTAGGAGAGACTGTGAAATTGTTAAAAGAATTAAATGCATTTTACGAATATGATATAATCTTATTTGATGTATTGGGTGACGTGGTTTGTGGAGGTTTTGCTGCTCCGTTGAACTATGCAGATTACTGTCTCATTATTACAGATAATGGATTTGATGCATTATTTGCAGCTAATCGTATTACTGCTTCTATAAGGGAAAAAGCTCGTACACATCCACTCCGATTAGCAGGTTTGGTTGGAAATCGCACATCTAAAAGAGATCTTATCAATAAATATGTAGAAGCCTGTCCAATGCCCGTAATAGAAGTCTTACCTCTTATTGAAGATATTCGAGTTTCGAGGGTCAAAGGAAAAACCTTATTTGA
>NZ_BMQU01000170.1 GCF_014648275.1 Pseudomonas laurentiana | reverse complement strand
TTAAAATAAATACAAAAAATTTAATTCAAAATTTCATAAAAATTAACTTAATAAAATCCCATATTTCATATATAAAAAAAAAAAATAATTCACCAAATTCAAAATTAATCTCTACAAATCACATAAATCCATTTTATTCAATTTCACCCAAATCTAACATTCTTCAACAATCACTTAAACAAAATCACAAAACTATTCACATATTCTTAAATCAAAATAAAAAATCCCAATCTTTATTAATTTTATCATCATCTAATTATTTTAAAATAAATCCATTTAATCATATAAAACATCACAATATAATAAACCAATCAATAAAAAAAAATACTCTAATTACAATTAAAAATTCATCAAACCCCTTAAAAACAACTACCCCAATTTCAAATTTTTATTCATTTTTACCTTTACTAACTTATAATCAAATCTCTTTAATTAAATATTTTCAACTTAATAACTTAAAATATATTTTTCAAAAAATTAACTCTTATTTAATCAATGAAAACAAAATAATTTTAAATCTCAACCCATATAATAACATTATTTTAAATCCATTCAAATTAAATTAATAT
>NZ_BMQU01000169.1 GCF_014648275.1 Pseudomonas laurentiana | reverse complement strand
AATACGGAATAAACCGGAAACCGAATTACGGTACCCAACTACGCGCTAACCTAAAACCCACAAAAAATATTGATCGATTAAAACAACAAAACGATAATCATAAAAATCGAAATCCGCTAAAAAATATATAACAACTCACCTGCCGAATCAACTAACCCCGAAAATAAATAACGCTTAAACGCGCGACCTATACCCGACCGTCGAAACAAAAACCAAACCTCGATAAATAAAAAAACGCGACGATCGCTACAAAACCTAAAACGCGAACCCGAACGAAACGACCGTCGATACAGATCTTAATAATAATAACAAATATTCAAATAAAAACTTTAAAAACCGAAAAAAAAAAAAATTCCATATAAACAACACTTACACATAAATTAATCGATCCTAAAAATCGAAAAAAACCCGTCTGATAACGCTTAAACGCGAACTTCGAAAAAAAATCCGATTAAAATTCCGAAACCGAAACGTAACGATTGACGACAACGTTAAAAAATCCGGAAACGTCGACGAAAACCTCGAAAAAAATTATCTTTTCTGTTTAACAACCTACCCACCCTAAAAAC
>NZ_BMQU01000168.1 GCF_014648275.1 Pseudomonas laurentiana | reverse complement strand
TTTTGTGTATTAGTTAAAGTTTTATGTTTATTTGGTGGAGATTATATTTATGTGGGTATAGTAGTAGGTAAATTTGAAGGAGATAGGGAGTTAATTTTGGGTTTTGTTGATTTATTGTGTGATGATTATGTTGAAAAAGATTGAAGTTGTGGTATTTTTTTTATTTAAGATTGGGTTTTATTATTTGGTGTTTTGTTTGTGGTTTTAGGGGGTATTTATGTTTGGTATATGTTTGTTTTGATTGAGATTTTTGGAGCTGATTTTGTATTATAATGTGGTGGAGGAATTTTAGGTTATTTTTGGGGAAATGTATTGGGTGTTGTAGTTAATTGAGTAGTTTTGGAAGTATGTGTATAAGTTTGTAATGAGGGATGTGATTTTGTAGTTGAGGGTAATGAAATTATTTGTGAAGTTTGTAAATGGAGTTTTGAATTAGTTGTTGTTTGTGAAGTATGGAAAGAGATTATATTTAATTTTTTAATTATTGATAAATTAGATGGTTAAGAGTAGATGAATTAGATTTAGTAATTTATGTTTGTTTTATTAGTTTAATTGTATTTGGTTTAATTTTTTTTTTA
>NZ_BMQU01000167.1 GCF_014648275.1 Pseudomonas laurentiana | reverse complement strand
ATAATTCGTATAAATAAATTATACGTTATATATTATTATTATATAATACTTTATCTATGGACTTATTCAGTTACTTTTTATGAAAATGACGCCCCATCAAAACTACCAATTAGAGATTGTTTCCCATACGCTTATTTTTCAAGGTCCAATCAAAGGGTTAATTCGAATGGCTATGAAAAATACGTTTTCTAAGATTGTTCATTAGAAATTAAATTATAGGATAAGAATTATTTTAACGTATTTAATAAGTCTTCCACTTAGGTCTAATCGACTACTTAATAACTCTATAAATACAAAAATAATTCAATCATTCTAATTACAGTAAAGCTGCATAGGGTCTTTCTGTCAAGCTATAGGTACACAGCATCTTCACTGCAAAGTGCAATTTCACTAAGCCTCTAGTGGATACAGTTGTTGTATCACTACCTCATTCATGCGGGACCATATTTAGTGGACAAAGAATTTCGCTACATTATAATCCTCAGGATAAGACTGCTATTTACTTAAGGGTTGAGAATACTTCCGTGTGAGAAATAGCTTTTATTGCTTATGCACGGCGCCGAGTTCACACCTTATACAA
>NZ_BMQU01000166.1 GCF_014648275.1 Pseudomonas laurentiana | reverse complement strand
CGACATTGAAAACCATTTCGCTGTCAGCATTCTTGGAAGAGATTTCCCAGAACTTGCCAATCTTTGGGAACGAGATGACAAAGACATTGCCGTAGAAGACCTTGGCATCAGCATTAGACAAGAGGATATCGTATCCTTTCTCAGTCAACAAGTGAGCACTCAACAAGTTTCTTGGAGACGAGCTTGCAAACTTGACGTTCTCAAGCTTCATCTTGCCGAACTGGACTTCGCCTTCCATGGCTGCACCGGAGCGGCCATTAACACCTCTGATGGTAACCGAGCACCTGCGAGGATTCTCTAGCTTTGCCTTGTCCTTGACAATATGGATGCTGGAGCCGCAATCCAAGGTAAAGGAGTCATCTTTAGGCTCCACTTCGTTGGTGAAGAAACACTCTTCGATGAAGTGGGAGGACTCTTCTTCCTCATGCTCGTTGTTGCCTTGGCCCAAATCGACGATGGTTTCACCATTGGTAGTAGCATAGACTCTGCTGTGGTCAGGGACTTCCACTAGGTGGACAGCCTCTTTGGTCTTCTTCTTCTTGTTCTTGGAGCGGCACTTGGAGCTGATGTGGCCATTCTTGCCACAGG
>NZ_BMQU01000165.1 GCF_014648275.1 Pseudomonas laurentiana | reverse complement strand
ATTAAAAAAATAATCAAAATTCCCAAAATAATACATTCTCTAAAAACCATATATTCTTCTTACTAATCAAAAATAATTACAATATCAAACAATCCCATCATATATTTAATCCCACCTAAATATATTTCCAAACAAAATAATTATCTCTTCAACACAACTACATCCCTTTTCAAAAAACAATTAAATCCCTCTATCTTTTATTCAATTCTCAAATCCCTAAACTTATAAAATCTTTTTTCAATAATAAACCAATTTATTAACATACCACCAAACCATTTTTTATTAACATAATAACACCAAACCCATATTACAACCCACAACACTAAATCAACTACTTTATTTTTTATCCCAACAATTAAAAATTATTTTCCCCTACTTACCACATCAAAAACTAAATCACAAACTTCTAATAAAAAACAAGCAATTCTAATCAAATTTATAATATAAATACCTTTACACTTTACAAAAATATAAAATACCATTCTAAAATTCCATTTCCTCATACCATATCCAAAATAAACTCCTACTCTCATCATCTCTTCCAAATCAATATTCCAATATCTTTTTATCATTTCTTTTCACACTTAAAA
>NZ_BMQU01000164.1 GCF_014648275.1 Pseudomonas laurentiana | reverse complement strand
AGTGTTTTTATATTAATAAAGTAATAGTTTTTTAATGAATTTTTAATTTTATATGAGTTTGTTTTTTGAGGTTAAATGTTATTATTTGGTAAGATTTTGGATTTCGTTAAGTGTTTTGAAAATTTGTAATGTTTGTAAAGGTGTATAGTGAGAATAATAAGTGAAGAGATAGATTTGTTTAAAATGTTTATCGCGAAGGTGTATAGTGAGAAGAGTAAGTTAAGAGATAGATTTGTTTAAAAAGAAACGGAAGAGAAAGTTTGGGGAGACGTTTACGAAGGTGTATAGTGAGAAGAGTAAGTCAAGAGATAGATTTGTTCAAAAAGAAACAGAAGAGAATGTTTGGGGTTATATTTACGAAGGTGTATAGTGAGAAGAGTAAGTTAAGAGACAGATTTGTTTAAAAAGAAATAAAAGAGAATGTTTGGGGAGATAGAAGTGTGAGATAGTTTTTAAGTTAAGAAAGTTGTAAAAGTTAAGAATTAGTAAGTAATCGTTTAGGATTTTTTTATCAGGATTTGAAATCGTCGAGGGAAAAAAATCGGTTTCGAGGAATCGTCGATCCGGATTTGGAATCGTCGAGAAAAGTT
>NZ_BMQU01000163.1 GCF_014648275.1 Pseudomonas laurentiana | reverse complement strand
AAAAATAAAAAAAAAAAAAAAAAACTTACCTAGAACAAAAACTAATAACTATAACATTAATAAATAACCTAAACAACTCATTACTTCACATTATCTAAATAAAAAAATCAATCAAAATATAATAAATTAATCATATTATTATAACAACTAAAAAAAAAAAAAAATAAAAAACTATAATTATAAATTATAAAAAATAATCAAAAAATATACAAATTCAATAAAAAAATAAAAAAAAAAAAAAAAAAATTAAATATTAATAATATATTATTCCAATTTAAAAAAATCTATAAAATCACTATAAAAAAAACAATATAATAAAACATCAATACAAATTCATTCAAAATAATTAAATAAATCTATTCCAAAAACAAAAAAAATTAAAAACCTTAAACCAATAAAAACTAAAAAAATTAACTCAAAAACAAATAAAAAAAATAAAATTCCCAATTTCATATAAAAACTCCATTATAAAATTCAAACCTAATAATTAATCAAAAAACAATAAAAACAACAAAACCCATAAATATAAAAAATTCTATTAAAAAATAAATCTTAATAATTCATTAAACAAAATAACAAAATAAACCAAA
>NZ_BMQU01000162.1 GCF_014648275.1 Pseudomonas laurentiana | reverse complement strand
CCTCGACGACCCGCTGGCGCTGGTTGACGACCTGAGCCTGAACCTCACCGGACGGCGCCTGGAACAGGCGCTGTTCGAGCAGCAACACCAGGAGAAACTGCAAACGGCCACAGCGGTACAAACACTGTGCGGCTTTGATTACGCACCGCTGTTACCTGCGCACGTCGCCCAGGACCCCGCGCTGACCCGCGCCTACACCGATGATCTGTACGCGTTGCTCAAGGCCGATGATGGCGTCGAGCGGGGTCGGGACGTGGTTGACGGACCCGAATCGGTACTCGTAGGGACGTGGCGCTGGGAGATCGAAGCACTCGAAGCAACGTTCATTCAGCGCTGGGGCAAACTCCCCCACCCCGGTACCTGGCGGCGCACGCTGGCCGAGTGGCGCGACAAACGCCTGTGGCGCGAAGACGTCCATTTCGATGAACTGCAAGGCTTCCTGAGCCGGGCCACGGCCCAGGCGGCCCAGCTTGAGGCCCATGCCCAGCGCAGCGAGCGCGACCTGCTCAACTGGCTGGAACGGCTTGCACCGAATGCCGACAGCCTGTTCTTCGACACCTGCAACCCGGCCCACAGCCGCGCCTTGCTGGAGA
>NZ_BMQU01000161.1 GCF_014648275.1 Pseudomonas laurentiana | reverse complement strand
CCTCGACGACCCGCTGGCGCTGGTTGACGACCTGAGCCTGAACCTCACCGGACGGCGCCTGGAGCAGGCGCTGTTCGAGCAGCAACATCAGGAGAAACTGCAAACGGCCACAGCGGTACAAACACTGTGCGGCTTTGATTACGCACCACTGTTACCTGCGCACGTCGCCCAGGACCCCGCGCTGACCCGCGCCTACACCGATGACCTGTACGCGTTGCTCAAGGCCGATGATGGCGTCGAGCGGGGTCGGGACGTGGTTGACGGACCCGAATCGGTACTTGTAGGGACGTGGCGCTGGGAGATCGAAGCACTCGAGGCAACGTTCATTCAGCGCTGGGGCAAACTCCCCCACCCCGGTACCTGGCGGCGCACACTGGCCGAGTGGCGCGACAAACGCCGGTGGCGCGAAGACGTCCATTTCGATGAGCTGCAAAGCTTCCTGAGCCGGGCCACGGCCCAGGCGGCCCAGCTTGAGGCCCATGCCCAGCGCAGCGAACGCGACCTGCTCAACTGGCTGGAACGGCTTGCAGCGAATGCCGACAGCCTGTTCTTCGACACCTGCAACCCGGCCCACAGCCGCGCCTTGCTGGAGA
>NZ_BMQU01000160.1 GCF_014648275.1 Pseudomonas laurentiana | reverse complement strand
AATTTATTATGGGCCCAAACAATAGATTCAATAAGTTCTTGCCAATATCCACGGCCACTAAATAGGAACATTAAACTAAAGGCCCAAACGAAATGAGCACCTAAGAATAAAAGACCATATGCAGATAATGAAGAACCGTAAGATTGGATTACTTGAGAAGCTTGTGCCCATAGAAAGTCACGGAGCCACCCGTTAATTGTAACGGAACTCTGCGCAAAGTTTCCTCCTGTAATATGAGTTACCACTCCCTGATCACTTATACTACCCCAAACATCGGACTGCATTTTCCAACTAAAATGAAATATTACTACCGAAATTGCATTGTACATCCAGAATAACCCTAAGAAGACATGATCCCAGGCAGATACTTGACATGTTCCTCCTCTACCAGGCCCATCGCAAGGAAAACGAAAACCAAGATTCGCTTTATCGGGTATTAAACGAGAACTGCGAGCAAATAAAACACCTTTAAGTAATATTAATACAGTCACATGGATAGTAAATGCATGAATATGGTGCACTAGAAAATCCGCAGTTCCTAATGGAATAGGCAACAAGGCCACTTTGGCACCTACTGCTATCAAATCACCACCTC
>NZ_BMQU01000159.1 GCF_014648275.1 Pseudomonas laurentiana | reverse complement strand
AAATATCGCAAGTACCGCCCCGTCCCGGACCATCGCAAGGAAAACTATAACCAAAATCTTTCTTATCAGGCATTAGCTTAGAACCGCGCGCATCTAAAGCACCTTTTACTAAAATCAACGTAGTCGTATGCAAACCTAGAGCAATAGCATGATGAACCAAAAAGTCTCCGGGACCAATTGTTAAGAAGAGCGAATTTTTATTATCGTTAATAGCATTCAACCAACCGGGTAACCATAAGCTTTTTCCGGCATTGAATGCTGGATCATTTGCTGAAGATAAGAGCACATCAAAGCCATATAAGGTCTTACCATGAGCAGATTGTATCCATTGAGCAAATATAGGCTCAATCAAGATTTGCTTTTCTGGAGTACCAAAAGCGAGCATAACATCGTTATGAACATAAAGTCCCAAGGTATGAAAACCTAGGAATAGACTAACCCAACTCAAATGAGATATTATGGCTTCCTTATGCTCCAACATTCTCGCCAATACATTATCCTTATTTTGTTCTGGATTATAATCTCTAATGAGAAATATAGCTCCATGAGCAAATGCCCCCGTCATAATGAATCCGGCAATGTATTGATGATGAGT
>NZ_BMQU01000158.1 GCF_014648275.1 Pseudomonas laurentiana | reverse complement strand
TTTTTTTATTTTTAAACAAAACCATATAATAAAAAAAATAACCAAAATTAAATAAAAATACAAAAAAAAAAAAAAATATTATAAACTTTTTAATTATAACTAATAAACAAAAAAAATTCATATAAAAAAATTACAACTATAAAAATTAATAAAAAAAAAAATTTATTCTAAATTATAAATTAAATATCTATCTCAATATATCAATAAATAATAATTAACTCCATTAAAATAAAATAAAATTTTCCATTTTATTCTAAACAATCCCCAAAACTTATAATTTATAATATAAAAATTTTTTTTATAAACCAAACAATTAAAAATAACCTATTAAAAATAAAAAATACAAAAAAAAATAAAAAAATTTATCCAATTATTTTGATTTTAATATAATTTTTTAGAATAAATTTCTTAATTAAAACTATACAGACTCAAACCATAAACCTACTCAATAAAAAAATTCAAATCATTTTAATAATAATAAATTCAAACTCTTTTACCAAACAAATCTACAATTCAAATCCATATAACCCTAACTAAGAAATTTATTCTAAAAAATCACATTAAAATCAAAATAATTGGATAAATTTTTTTACTTTT
>NZ_BMQU01000157.1 GCF_014648275.1 Pseudomonas laurentiana | reverse complement strand
AATTAGTTTATTAACTTTTTGAATAGTATTATAAGAATTGGTATTGAATATTTTTTTTGTAATTGTATAGGTTTTTATAGTAATAATATATTTTGGTTTAGGTATTTGTTTATATAATTGTATTAAAGAAGGAGTTATTTTTATTGTTATTGTATTTGTTGTTAAAATAAGGTTTGTTTGTTTAGGATTTGATTTTGGTATTAATTTATAATGATTAAAGTTAAATTGGGAGTTTATTAATGAGGTAAATTTAATGAAATAATAATTGGTATTATAAAGAAGTGGTTATAGGTTGGAAAGTTTTGATTAATTTGAAAGATTATTTAATGTAGTTGAAATAATGGAATTTTTTGTTGTTTGATTAAGTATGGGAAATTTAATGGAATTTATAATTGTTTTAATGGTTTTTTTTATTTTTTTTTTTTTTATTATTGTATTAAGTATTTGGTAAATGAATTAAGATTATTTTAATGTTTTTTTTTGTTATGTATAAATTAAATTAAGAATTAGGATAAGTATGAAAATGAAAGTTTTTATAAAAGTAGATATTTTTAGTATATTGAAATTTATTGTTTATGGATATAGAAAAATAGTTTTA
>NZ_BMQU01000156.1 GCF_014648275.1 Pseudomonas laurentiana | reverse complement strand
AATCACAAAACACTTCAAATAAAAACTTTCCCTTTATTTCTTTTTTTTTTTATTCTATTCTATAATATTTACTATTTATTTTTATAATTAATTATTTTTTAATTTCTTAATCCTCTCAATCAAATAAAACAAATCCTTATTTCTATTAAAAAAACCAATAAAAAACAAAAATTTCATTATATCCTTTTCTCAAATCATTCTATTTTATCTAATAATCTCTAAAAATAAATAATACATAAATATAAAAATATCTATATATTTAATTTTTTCTATTTATTATTTTCTACTATTAAAACTAAAACCAATAAAAAATATTTCAAAATAACTAAATATCAATACTAAACTTTTTCTTAATAATAACTAATAAACATTTATTAAAATAAAATAATATTATCTATAAAAAAAATAAACTACATTTCAAAACTTAATAATTAAAATATAAATACACTCAATTAAATTATAAAAAAAACTCTTTATATACCAATATAAAAACACTAAAACTTTTTTTAATTATAAAAAAAAATCCATTAAACACCCTATAAATATATCATAATAAATCCAAACACTTACCCCAAATCAACTTCCAAATCATAATTAC
>NZ_BMQU01000155.1 GCF_014648275.1 Pseudomonas laurentiana | reverse complement strand
GCAGATAGCTGGTTTTCCACGAAATATATTAAAGTATAGCCCTATCATAGTTATTATATCAGTACAGCTCCTAGTATCCAAAGATCTTACGATCTTTGGTTACAGCTTGAAGTATCGAAAGATACGGAGAGAGTATCCAAAGATACAGTTTGTATCTATATTGGGGGATTATAATGATCCTATCAATGATACTAGACCTCGGAAGGGAATAATAATAATATAATAGGAGTCAGACTATATGTGATAAGGTATATAGTCAAAAGGGAAACAGCCCTGGATATTAAGTAAGGTTCCAAAATATATTACCAGTGAAATAAACAATATTATTATATTATACTACTAGTTGGTGGGTTTGACAATAACTATCCTTTAATGAACATGTAACAATGCACTAGTCGAACAAATAAAAATATAATCATATTGGACAATATACGGATCTAATAATATTACCGTTCTTATATATAATTAATTATATTATATTGATAATATAATTAATTATGGTAGTGGAACATCTAATGAAAATTTTATAATTCATTATATTATATTGATAAGATAATGAATTACTGTAACAAAAAAATTAATTCTGAGAAATTAATTA
>NZ_BMQU01000154.1 GCF_014648275.1 Pseudomonas laurentiana | reverse complement strand
TAGAGCACCTCGTTTACACGTGCGCCAATGGTTTTCAGAAGAGTTTATTAGTTCATTCGGTTCATAAAATAGATTTTAGTCTTCCTCTATGTAATTAGGAGAACAATAGCATGACAAAGATGAAGTTCGTTCTATGATTCGAACTATAGATCTAGTTGATATGGTCAATCTCGGGGACATTCAATGTCAGACATAATGAGTACAATACGAGGATCTCAAAAAAGAATTCTTTTCGCTCTATGAACTTTGAGGTGTATGAAGTCTCATATTATTCTTTTTGGGTGAGAGAGACTCCATTTGGAGAATCTATGTCTAAGCATGACAGACCTACGTCAAGGGAACCTTTTGAAGCACTTTGGGATTGCTTCCGAAAAATTTTCGTTTGAAGCAAACGGAGCCATCTTATTATCTGTTCCGGAAAAGAATGGCAGACTCACTGATTTTTCCATCAGTTAATGAAAGAGCCCAATGCAATAAAAATGCATGTTGGGTTCTTGGAACAATTCAAATCATTTTGGTAATAAGAAATTTGATCTGTTCTACCGAGAAGGTCTACGGTTCGAGCCCGTATAGCCCTATACAATTAGAAAACTCTTATATG
>NZ_BMQU01000153.1 GCF_014648275.1 Pseudomonas laurentiana | reverse complement strand
ATAAATAATAACTCCAATTATTCACTATTCAAAAATTCTTATTTAAACAATTCATACCATCCATACATAATATTTTAATCTAAAATTTCAATTCTTCCATATTTCAATAATAACATATTATTCCATAAAACTAAATAAAAAAAACAAATATTTATACAACTCTACCACCCAATCAATTCCATTCCACTTAATCCCTATTTCATAACCACATATCTTTCCAACTAAATAATAAAAAACCCTTCTCCTATTACATTACATAAATCCTATTTTCATTTCATCCAAAAAAAACCATCTTTTTTTCAACAATATCTTTATCATTCAATCCAATAACATTCCATTAAATATAAACAAATTTAATAAATACTAATAACTCTCAAATCAAATATTAAAACAAAAAAATCCATTAAATAATAAACTATTAATTCTAAACCATCTCTAACACTAAATCAACAATTCAAAATACTTTTCTTACATATTCTTAATAAACCAACATTTATATATAAATATAAAAAAATCCATTTAAAAAATAAAAAACCCCTTTAACATCTCTTCATCTACAAAAAATTCTCAATATAAAAACACAAAAACAAAAAATTAATCTTTAAATAAA
>NZ_BMQU01000152.1 GCF_014648275.1 Pseudomonas laurentiana | reverse complement strand
TATATTATTTTGAGATATTTTTTATTCCGCCATATCCGAGAAATAGATTAGCAAATATTATAGATTTATGGTAATTAGTATTAATTATATATTAATATTAACCTATATATATACTAGTCTTGTATATCCATATAATATATCCACAGGACAGTTTCGTATTTGATATGCTTTCAATACTTATCTTTTATTAACTTAGCTTAACTACAATAACATAAAGAATAATAAGTACTAATATTTTATTAAAAATATCGATATTTCATATTGATATTTCATATCTTTACATTAATAGTTGCACCATAGGTTAATTAATCCTGATCCTTTCGTACTAAGGATTAGACCTGTTTTTATACTCTTTCCTATAGTTGATAAGAACCATACTGACTCAAGTCGTATTTCTTAGCACCTACGACCAAGAGGATAGGTTGAGTCGACATCGAGGTGGCAAACCTAACTTACAATATCTACTCTCTCGTTAGATTACCCTGTTCAATTTTGTTTATATAGTAATGTTTATTTACTATTTCAACAACTTCCCCCGTAGGGTTATATTGTTGTTCAGACTATGTCATCATCTGTAGATTATTTATAATTATTTATTGGTAATTTATATCTCAT
>NZ_BMQU01000151.1 GCF_014648275.1 Pseudomonas laurentiana | reverse complement strand
CAGATTACCGGCGGTCCCATCTATCGGTATTTCTGGTCCTGGGTTATCAATAATAGGTTTTCATTAGAGTTAGGCTATTTGATTGATCCACTTACTTCCATTATGTTAGTTTTAGTTACAACAGTTGGAACCATGGTTATGATCTATAGCGATACTTATATGTCGCACGATAAAACATATGTGAGGTTTTTTGCTTACCTTAATTTTTTCAATGCTTCTATGCTGGGGTTAGTTATTAGCCCTAATTTATTACAAATCTATTTTTTTTGGGAATTAGTAGGAATGTGTTCCTATTTATTGATAGGTTTCTGGTTTACGCGACCCAGCGCGGCTAATGCTTGTCAAAAAGCATTTATAACTAATCGTGCAGGGGATTTTGGACTCTTATTAGGAATCCTAGGTTTTTATTGGGTAACAGGTAGTTTTGAATTTCAATATTTGTCTGAAAAATTCAACGAATTGACTGCCGTTGATGGGGTTGGTTCGTTTTTTGTCACTTCGTGTGCTTTTCTCTTATTTTTAGGTCCAGTAGCCAAATCTGCACAATTTCCACTTCATGTATGGTTACCTGATGCTATGGAAGGGCCTACTCCTATTTCAGCTCTTATACATGCCA
>NZ_BMQU01000150.1 GCF_014648275.1 Pseudomonas laurentiana | reverse complement strand
TACAATCATAATAAAATCCTTAATTTATTTAATAATCAAAAACTCCCAAACACACAAATTCTCTAAATAAATAATTAAAAACTTATTATAAAACAATATAACATAACTTATATAACCATATCAACCAATATAAAATAAATAAAATCCTTTTAATTTAAATTCATAAAAAATTTTTTATAATCAATAAAATAAATTAAAAACAAATCCACATACATAAAAATAAAATTACTCTAAAAATATTTTTTCCAAATCATATAAATACAATTAAATACAATCCATAATAAATTACCCAAAACTCAAACCCAAAACTAATCAAATAAAATAAATAATCTCCTTATTAAAATAAAAAAAAAAAAATAAAAAACCCCTCCCCAAACCATACTTACATTTTTCATTACACACAACTTTCTCTATATATACATAAAAAACTCAATTTCTTTAATTCCTTATAAATAAAACTCCAAATTCAATACTCAATAAATTTAATCATAATCTTACTATATAAACATTTAATAATAAAAATAAAACACTTTTAATAATAAAAAATAATTAATTTTTTTTATTATCTCTACATAAATTTTAATAAATTTCAATTTCATTTATAAAATCTCAAAACC
>NZ_BMQU01000149.1 GCF_014648275.1 Pseudomonas laurentiana | reverse complement strand
GGATAATAAAAAAGTATGTGATTTTAAATTTAAATAGAAATGTTTTTGAATTAATATAATTTTTTATAAATTTTTGAAAAGTAATATATATTTAAATAAAAAAATTAGAAATGATTAAAAAATATTATTAAGTTATTGTTAAAAGATTTTATTTGTTTTTTTTTATTATTATTAAATAAAATTTTATTGTGATTTTATGTAAATATAGAAAAAGTGAATTATAATTTTATATTATAATAATTTATATATATATATTAAGAATAGAATAAAGATTTTTATGATAAAAAAAAATTTAATATTAATTATATAAAAAAAGTTTGATTTAAAATAAAGTTATTTGAGTTTGATTATTTAGGATTGTTAAGGAATGGATTTTTATTGTGGAATTTAGTGATTGTTTTTTAGTATATTAAGTGAGTTTTTTTTATTTATATTTTTTAAGAAAGATTATTATAATGATATGTTTTTTTTATATATGATGTGAAGAAATATTATAATTTTTTTATAATATAAGTTATTAGTATAGATTATTTAAATGAGTATTTTTATATGGATTTTAAATGTTAAAAAAAAAAGTTGGCTTTGAAATTTTTGAATGTTTTTTTTGTTTTGAAAATAAT
>NZ_BMQU01000148.1 GCF_014648275.1 Pseudomonas laurentiana | reverse complement strand
CTTCTATAAACATAATAACTAAATAATCCCATCACATTACATACAATAAATATTATATAATTACTCAATTTTCTACAATTTTTTCCATTCCTCTATATAAATAACCTAATATAAATTCACAATCAACAACATCCTCACCATCTAAAATAACAATTAAACAAAAAACACCATACACAAATAAATAATAAAATCCCATATTAACTATCATAAAATCTTTTCCTATAACTAATCTCTTCATAAATTTTTCCTTAATTCATTCTAACATAAATTAAATTTCTAAATAAAAAAATTTATCAAAAAATTCAAAATCTAAAAAATTCACTAATTCACAATTTTTAAATTTAACAAATTTTTAATTCCCAAATATTCAACTAATTAATTAATTCTTTATAACATACTCTATTTTTTTTTAACAAATAAACCAACAATCATTAACATTTTCCCAAAATTTTTCATAAACCCCACTAAAATAAATAATCTTTTCTATACAATTCCAAATATAAAATAAATCTTCATATCTTATTAATAAAACTAAATACTTAAAATTCAACAAATCCCCTACTTTCTTCTTTTTATTCTTCAAATAAAATAACTATATTTTTTATCATAAAAAAAAATCCT
>NZ_BMQU01000147.1 GCF_014648275.1 Pseudomonas laurentiana | reverse complement strand
TTATTCGTCTCCTAATAAACGATGAGAGAAGCAGGATCGAAAAAGGATCTTGGAGTGTGTGTCTGGGATTGGGTTAGGAGGATCTTATTAATGCCTCCTTTTCTCTTCTCATCCAAATTTTGACTTCTTTTCTTGCCGTTGGTGAATGAAAAAAGAAGGGGGGCAAGTACACTTGGAGAGCGCAGTACAGCGGAAAATTGTATGCTGTGTTCGGGAAGGATGAGTCGCTCCTGAATGAAGAGAGAACTTATTTTCATCGAATCATAGGTGCGATTATTTACTTCACGGGCGAGGTCTCTGGTTCAAGCCCAGGATAGCCCACCCATTATGCGCTATGTAGTAGGATTGTTGTCTGCTTCATTTGATATCTACGGGGATATAGCTCAGTTGGTAGAGCTCCGCTCTTGCAATCGGGTCGTTGCGATTACGGGTTGGATGTCTGATTGTTTAGGCGGTAATGATAGTATTTTTACCTGAACCAGTGGCTCACTTTTTATCAGTAATGGGAGAAAGGACCGTAACATGCCACTAAAAAACTCTATTAAGACGAGGATAGACTGTCAAGAACGTAGAGAAGGTAGGGTGGGTAGTTGGTTAGATCTAGTATGGATCGTACATGGTAG
>NZ_BMQU01000146.1 GCF_014648275.1 Pseudomonas laurentiana | reverse complement strand
TCATAGCGTTGGTACCAGTCGCGGGCTTCCTGCAGGGTATGGAGTTGCCCGGACAGGTCCTCTTCGGTCGTCGGCGCGGGTGTGCTCGGCTCAGCAGGTTCGGTCGGCGCCTCACGGGTGAGCACGCCTGCCGCTTCGGCCTTGAGCGTCCAGTCCTCTTTGACGCAGCGGGTGCAACTGCACGCGGCATAAGGTACCTCGACACGGGCGCAGTGGCTGACGGGCTGGGCGGCGGCCAGCTTTTCGTGCAGTTCGTCCATCAGTTCGCGAACGAAGGCGACTTCCTGTTTCAGGGCCTTGGCCTGCGGGGCGGTCAACACGCACAGGTGCGGCGAGCCTGTTACATGGACCACATCAACCAGTTCTTCCTGGCATTCGGTTCGACCCTTAATGGAAAGGCAGGTCTGGTCATCAGCAAAGCTAAGGGGTGGTAATGGTATTTGTGACGGTATGGCAGGCAAGTTCAATTGCCAGCCCACCTTGATTACATCGGGATCCTTGATAATCGGATTGAGCGCCAGTACCTCTGGCACACTAAACCCATGTAGCTGAGCGATGAGCACCAGCGTGTCGCCGGCTTTGACGGTGTAGGCGTTAACCAGCATCTGTTTGTCGTCCTTGTAC
>NZ_BMQU01000145.1 GCF_014648275.1 Pseudomonas laurentiana | reverse complement strand
CCGGTATAAATCATAGCTATTTGTTCTTCCACTGTCAAAGGATCTGATTGAGATTGCTTGAGCAACTCGCGTAATCGTTGACCTCTTGCCAATTGATCTTGCGTAGTTTTATCAAGATCAGAAGCGAATTGTGCAAAAGATTCTAACTCTGCAAGTTGAGCTAATTCTAATTTTAATTTCCCAGCTACTTGTTTCATAGCTTTCATCTGAGCTGCGGATCCTACTCTAGATACGGAAAGACCCACATTAATGGCAGGTTGAATTCCTGCATTGAATAGATCAGCTGACAAGAAGATTTGTCCGTCGGTAATGGAAATGACGTTAGTGGGAATATAAGCTGAGACATCTCCAGCTTGAGTTTCAACTATTGGTAAAGCAGTCAAACTACCTCCACCTAACTGCGAATTTAATTTAGCTGCTCTTTCTAATAAGCGAGAATGTAAATAGAAAACATCTCCTGGATAAGCTTCCCGGCCAGGTGGCCTTCTTAATAGAAGAGACATTTGTCGATAAGCTTGTGCTTGTTTGGAAAGATCATCATAAATGATTAATGTATGTTGTTCTTTATACATAAAGTATTCGGCTAAAGCTGCTCCTGTATAAGGAGCAAGATATTGTAATGTAGCAG
>NZ_BMQU01000144.1 GCF_014648275.1 Pseudomonas laurentiana | reverse complement strand
ATGAAATAAATTAAAAAATATTTTTTGATTTATTTTATTTATTTTATGAATGGAAGAGGGGGGGATATATGTTATGTTATGAGTTAGAAGAGAGATTTTAAGAAATGGTAGATTTATTTATTTTATTAATAATTGAGTTGGATTTGGTGTATTATAAGGGATTTGTTTTTTTTATTGATTTTTATGGATTTGAATAAAGATAATTTTTGATGGAGGTTTTTAATTTTATGTATGAATTAAAAAAGTAATTTTTATTGGTTTTATTTTTTATTTTTTATGAAGAAAATGAATTTTTTTATTGAAGGTTTAGAAAAATTTGGGTTTGGATTTTTTGTGGGAATTATTTGGAAGATTAAAAAAGAGTGGTATTTGTTAGTAATAATATAATGGAGGTAGTTAATTAATATAGATTGATTTGAAATATGATTTAAATTTAATTTTAATATAGTTTTTATGGGTATATAAGAAATGTATTGAATTGATTTTTTTTAATGAAGAGATTTGATTGTAATTTTGAATATGGAATTTAAAGGGATTTAATAGGAAATGATATTTTGAATTATAGAATTATAATGAAAGATATGATTAATTAATATTTATTGAATTTGAAAAAGAGTTAGAAGAAATGGTTTG
>NZ_BMQU01000143.1 GCF_014648275.1 Pseudomonas laurentiana | reverse complement strand
TATATATCTAATATTAATATACAACCTAATAAAAATATATAAAATAAAACCAAATAAAAATAAAAATAAAATAAAAAAATAAATACAAAAAAAACCAAACTAAATAAATAAACTTATTCATCTTTCAAAATCAACTACAACTAAATATATCATAATCCCCTTATTAAATTTATTATTCTTTTTATCTTAATATCTTATAATAATTAATAATCATTAATAAAAAAAAATTTTTCTTCCATTACAAATTTCTACAAAATTAATTAAAAATTAAAATCTAATCTAACAACAAAAAATTTTCAAAAAATACAAAAAAATAAAAAACTCTCTATAAATCTACATCTATCTATATTTAAATTATCTATACATATACAAACAAAAAAAAAAAATAAACTTTTTTTTATTTATCTAATCTAATTTAAACTTCCCCCCCAAAAAAATTCACTTTTTAACTTATTAATAAAAATTTACTAAATAATAAACAAAAATATCAATAAAAAAAAATAATTTAAAAAAAAAATACATTTTTCTAAATTTTCATTTAATTCTAATAAACTAACCATTCTATTTTATTTAATTTATATTCAAAAAAAAAAAACATAAAACTAAAATAACTCACTCAAAACACCTTTTAAA
>NZ_BMQU01000142.1 GCF_014648275.1 Pseudomonas laurentiana | reverse complement strand
TATATTATTTTTTATTTTTAAATTTAGAAAGTTTTTTTTTATTTATAAAATTTAAGAAATTTTTGGTTTATAATTTTTTGAATTTATTATTTTTGAGTTGTTTTTTATTGATATAGATTTAAGTTATATATTAAAATGATATTGATATTTTAGTAGATTATATTTTGGTAATGGTATATATAGTTTAATTGTGGGGGATTGAAAATTTTTGTGTTATTATTAGTAAAAGTAAGATGATTTTTTGGTAATGGTTGATATAGTTTAGTTGTAGAGGATTGAAAATTTTTATGTTATTATTAGTAGAGGATTGAAAATTTTTATGTTATTATTAGTAAAAGTAAGATGATATTTTAGTAGATGATATTTTAGTAATGGTTGGTATAGTTTAATTGTGGGGGATTTAAAATTTTTGTGTTATATGATAATGATTTTTTAGTAAAGGTAGATATAGTTTTTTTGTAGAGGATTTGAAATTTTTGTGTTATTATTAGGAAAATGAGTATGATATTTTAGTAGATGATATTTGATATTTTAGTAGATTAATGGTGGATATAGTTTTTTTTTGGGGGATTTGAAATTGTTGTGTTATTATTTGTAAAATGAGGATGATTTTTTGTTGGGATAGTTTAGTTGG
>NZ_BMQU01000141.1 GCF_014648275.1 Pseudomonas laurentiana | reverse complement strand
TACACCCATACCCACAACTTCTCCTTCATAAAAAAATCATAAACACAAACATCAACACTTATTCACCTCTCATCATCACATTTATTACCTCACTCACATTAATAAATAAATTACAAATTAATATCTCAAATACAAAAAAATTATCAACAATAACTCGAAATAATTCAATCCCACCAAAACTCATCCATCCTTCAAACAAAAAATAACAATCAAAACCTCATCCTTTCTCTCTTTCCATTACATTTAAAAAAATATAACAAAAAATTACCATAATCGATAAATACTACCTAATTAATCCTACCAATAATCATATACTTATCTCAAAAATTAAACCATACATATATAAATATAAACAAATTCAAACTATAAAACTACAAATAACTCATTAAATCAATTATAATTTATTTAATAATAACTACTACTCAAATAACCATAATAATTCTAAAACTAATACATACAACAAACCCCAACTTATAAAAAAAACACATTTATTAAATAAAAAATCAACACAAACTCTACCCATTACTCTAATAATTCATAATAACTCAACAAATCACATAACCTCTATACTAACGACACATCATTCAAATTTCTACCCTATCAACTTTCGATAATAAAATAATAACCTACCATAAT
>NZ_BMQU01000140.1 GCF_014648275.1 Pseudomonas laurentiana | reverse complement strand
TACTTTAATTTAATTACATTTTTCATTATATTCTCAAAAAAAATATAAAAAACAAAAAATCAATTAAAATAATTTTAAAAATCAATTAAAAATTTTAATAAATTAACTTCTTTATTTAAATTTTAATCTCAACAATTAAATCAAAACTTATTAATATTATTTTAAACAAATTACCACTATAATAAAATTAATAAACACACTACTCTTAAAAAACAATACTAAAACATCTCAATTCAAATCCAAATAACAACATAAAATCTTCTAAAAAAAATATTATAAATTTTATAATCAAAATAATACCCAACTTTTTTCTAAAATCAAATAAAACCTAATATTAATTTATTAATTTTTAACAAATTTTTTATAATTTTTTCAATTTTAAAACATATATTAACTCATATATCTTTTTCAATCATTTCAATTATACTAACAATTTATTTTTTAACTTTATTAATTAATTTAAATGAAATCATAAAATTTTTTAATTCATCAAATAAAAAAATCATAATTACATTTTTTAATATAACAAAATTATTATTAACTCATTAAATTTATTCAAAACATTTTCCATTAAATAATTTATATAAATCATTAATTTTTCTTTCATAAACTTTTTCAATTATTCATATGATTTCC
>NZ_BMQU01000139.1 GCF_014648275.1 Pseudomonas laurentiana | reverse complement strand
TTATTTATGAATATTATAGTAAATATGATTAAAATATTTATGGTTTTTATATAAATAAGGAGTTGTGTAGTAGTTATAAAATGGGAATTTGATAGAATATATAATAAAGATATATAAATAAGAATAAATTTTAAGGAAAAGGTTGAAAATATTGGGTTGGGAAGTAATATTATTTTTAGATTTTTTATTAGAAGATTGGATTTTAGAAAAATTAAAAGAAAATTATGTATTGGTTTAGGTAAATTTATTATATTATTAAAATAAGAAAAAATTGAAATTTTTTTTATGATTTTATTAATTTAATTAGGAAATTTGTTTTTTATATGTTTTTAAATAGAGTGAAATTAGAATTTAATGGATGTGAATTGATGTAGATATAATTATTAGTATTAGGTTGTTTTTTTTTTTTTTTTTTTAAAGTGTATTTTTAATTTATTAATTTTAAGAAAGTAATTATGAATATATTATATTAAAAGAATGGGTTTTAATATTTAATATTATTATTATTATATAAATATAATATAAGTTTTTAATTAAATTTTTTATATAAATATAATTTAATAACTTGGAATTTTTTTTTTAATTAAATTGATAGGTTGAAAATATATTTTAGAAAAAAAAAAAGAGAAAATAGTTT
>NZ_BMQU01000138.1 GCF_014648275.1 Pseudomonas laurentiana | reverse complement strand
GATTTTATAAGTATTATATTAAATTTTATTAATTGAATTATTTTTTTGAGAAATATGAGATATTTAAGTTATATAAGTAAAGAGATTTATTTATTGATAAGAAAAAGAAAAAATGTGAGTGGTGATTGGATTGATGATAAAATAGAATTTTGGGTTGTGAATAGTGATTTGATTGATGATAAAGAAAGAGAATTTTTGGTTTAGTTTTTTATTTTAAGGGTAGAAAAAAGGATTGATTAAATTTTATTGAGTTTGATTTATAGTGGTTATTTATTAAAGAATGATTTTGGTTATCAAATGATTGAATAATTGGGAATAATTTATTTATGATATTTAGTTGATATTTATAAAAAGTATTTAATGAATTATGAGTTTAATATATTTTGTTTAGTAGAAAGATGGATATTTTTTGTTTATTATTAGATAATTATTTATTTATAAATTTTGTGTGGGGTTAATAGTTTTTATTTTTTGTTTTATGGAAAATTTTTTTTGTTTTGTTTAGTTTTATTTTTTTTTAGGAGTATTTTAGTGATAGGTTTTATAGGAATTGGATGATTTTATTTGGTTAAATATTTAGTGATAAATTTTTAGAGGGGGATAGGGTTAAGTGGAGTGAAAAAGGTTTTTTAAGAGATGGGAAA
>NZ_BMQU01000137.1 GCF_014648275.1 Pseudomonas laurentiana | reverse complement strand
AATATTATTTTGTTAATTTATGGTAATGTTATTTTTTGGTATGGTTTTAATTGTAAAAGGTTAATATAAATTAATTATTTAAAGATAATTTAGAGTTTTTGGGTTATTTGTTAAGTTTGTGATTAAATTTTTTAGTGGTATGTAGTTAAATGTTAGAAAATTTATTTTTAATAGATAATGTTAGAATTAAATTGGATAGTAAAATTTTAATTTTTTTTATTATTGGATTGTTGGTTAAAGATAAATTTTGTAATGTATTAGGGTATTTTATTAGTAAAGTAATTTGGATGGATTTATTAGATTTTGATATTTTTAATTGATTTGTGTGGATATGTAGAAATATTTTTTATTATTATAGTGGATTTTTAAAAAAAAAGAATTTGTATTGAATAAAATATATATTTTGTTTTTGTTGTGTTAAAATTTTGGTTTGTAAATATAAAAGTATTGTATGTATTTTTTTAAAAAGGTTGGGTTTTGGTTTATTGGAAGAATTTTTTATGGGGGAAGATTAAGTTTTTTTTTTAATTTTTTTAAGAAGTTATTATGTTTTTAAAAGATTATATTGAGTGTGAATTTGGTATTTGGATATTTTTTATTTTAATGATTTGGTTAATTATGAATAATTGGGTTTTGAGATTTTA
>NZ_BMQU01000136.1 GCF_014648275.1 Pseudomonas laurentiana | reverse complement strand
TTATATATTCTTTTATATAATAAATATATTCTCTTTATTAATTTATAATATATTTGATTGATCTATATAACTGCTTATTAATTAATTTAATATAAACAATTAACTAATAATTAAACATTACTATTAAGTTATCATATAACTTGATATATCTATAGTTAACTATGTTATATATATCAATATATAGAATAGGTTATCTTCTATAATTGACATAATCAACTAATGATGTAAATATTAAATATTAATTAAATATAAACGAATATAAGTATATAAATATAATATCAGAATATATAACCGACATCGGTATATGTTGTATATCTTTACATATATAGATAGATGTATTATTTATTAAATCTCATAATAATTAATTATGTAATGTATTATATGATGATACTTATATTATAATATATAGTATAATAGTATATAATGTCTGGAATATATCCTATATGTCTCTTATATATATTACAACTTATTATATATATAATATTAATCTTAATCTTAATCTTATCATTAATGATTGTTAATAATAACATAAGTAAATAATATAAGTTTATTATACATAACATTACTTTACATATCCCGCCAGATACTACGTTTATCTTATTATATTAATAATTTAGATATTATAAAATATATCACTATATATAT
>NZ_BMQU01000135.1 GCF_014648275.1 Pseudomonas laurentiana | reverse complement strand
CTACAACATTAAATTTTAAAAACCCACATTCTACCAAACTAAACTAAAAACATTTTTCTTTTTTTTTTTTTCTAAAAAACAAAAAAACTAAAAAAAAAACATTCTTTAACCCAACTCAATTTTATACATATATACTATATCATACATAATATATCATAAATTTCAAAATTAAATATATATCCAATAAAAAAAATTAATCAAAATAAATACCTCATTACTACTCTTCTAAACAATAATAAATAAAAATAACAAAATTTAAACCCATAACATTTTATACCCAAAACAAACACACTACCAAACTACACTACATCCCTTTCAATAAATTTACAATATCATTATAAAAAATTCCTATCTTATTTTCCACATCCTCCTTCTTTTTTATTAATATATCAAATTCATTTCTTCTTTTTTTCTCATATCAAATAACAAAAATATAATTAAAAAATTTACTTTTTTTTTTTTTTTTATTCTCTCAATTTTACATAAATAAACCTTTACATTTTCAAATAAAATCAATAAAATCATTCTAATCAACAATATTAAAATTCTAATTTTAAAAACAAAAAAACAAAAATTACATATACAAATACAAAAACTTCTTAATTACATATACATCTATAATTATATATATTACTATATATAATATA
>NZ_BMQU01000134.1 GCF_014648275.1 Pseudomonas laurentiana | reverse complement strand
ATTTCTATTAAACTAAAAAAATAAAAAAAAAAAAAAAAACAAATCAATATACTAATTCCCCATCCTCAAATTAATCCTTCCCAAAAATTGTTATCTCAATAAATAATTATAAAAATTAAATCTTAATAAAATTAAAAAAACTACAAAAAAAATCCAAAATTTTATAATTTCTAAACTTAAACAAAAAAATTCACAAATAAAAACACTAATACTACAACCAAACCATAAATTATTAAAACTTCCATAAAAACCAAACTAAACAATAAAATACCTCATATTTTTCCTTCTACCTCAAATTATCTCACAATACCTTCAACAACTTAACCCACAACTATACCTTAACCAACTCCAAATCCAATAAAAACAAACCCAACAACCAACCCAACAACAATAACCAAAACAACAAAAACCAATAAATTCATAATAAATTCCTCACACCAAAATAAAAAAATAATTAATAATACAATCATCCAATAACTTAAAACATAATTCTAATTAAATAATCACTAAAATTAATCCAACCAAAAAAACCAAAAACTTTAATTAAAATATAAAATAATATAATAAAATTATTAAATCATAAAAATTACTTTAATAATAATTCCTATCCACAAAATTTTTAAAAATCCATAATATATATACAACTTTTT
>NZ_BMQU01000133.1 GCF_014648275.1 Pseudomonas laurentiana | reverse complement strand
TTAAGATTATAAATATGAGTGATGTTATTGTTTATTTGAAGTATGGTATTGGTATTTATAATTGTTATTTTTTTATTATATTGTTTAATATGTTTATGGATAATATTATTAATTTTGTTGGTTTTAATGGTTATTATGAGTATTGTTTTGATTTTTTTGTTGGAAGAAAAAAAAATAATGTTTATAATAATTGTAAGGAAATAATTAATTAGTTATTTTTTTTATTGTATTAAATATTTTAATATTTGTATTAATAGTATGTAAATGTAATTTATTATTTAAATAATTATTTAGGGTTTTTATAGTTTTTTGTAAAGTTTGTTGGAAAATTTGTTTGTGGATTTGATTAATTGTTTTTTGTTGTTTAAAAAGAATGGTTTTATTTTTGTATTATTAATGTAAATATTGGGATGTTTGGTATGATGAAAGAAATAATTGATTAATTATTTTTTTATGATTATTATAGGTATTATTTTTTTTTTTTTTAATAAAAGAATTAGGATAATATTTATGGTAATTATTAGAGTTGATGAAATTAGTAATCTTATTTGTGAATGTATTGAGTAATATAATAATTGTAAGGAAATAATTAATTAGTTATTTCTTTTATTGTAGTAAACATTGTAATATTTGTATTAATAGTATGTAAATG
>NZ_BMQU01000132.1 GCF_014648275.1 Pseudomonas laurentiana | reverse complement strand
ACACCATGTATACCAAATCCCTTCATGACCACCTTTGAGACCCATTTTTGGATCATTTATGCCAAATGTTCTCTTAAATCTATTCCAAAAAAACATTTCATTATTTTTCCATTCAAATTTTCCACCACCAACTTTATCCTTTGGGCATTCTATCATGTTAAAATCACCTGCAAAAATCCATTTCACCTTGGGCAAATTATTTGCAAGCCATTCCCATAATTTAGATCTCTCCCTATAATCATTGGGAGCATAAATATTACAGATGCCAATTTCAGCCTCATCACACTTAATGATGACCCAAAGTGCCCTATTACAAGGAGAGACACCATTCACACTAATCATCTTCTCCAAATTGGGATTGATCAAGGTGGCTATGCCTCCCTTACCTTTGTCATGGTTTGAGTAAAAACATTTAGCATTCCCCCAAATGAACTTTAGTGTGTTAAATGCTTGATAACCATTAGCTTTTATTTCTTGTAAACAAACAATATCTTTCCCTTTAATACTATTACACCATCTTCTAGCAATGTATTTCCTATTTGACATTTCTAACCCTCTAACATTCCAAGTATTAATTTGCAACTTCATGGTTAACATAGATAAGGGGGATTATTCTTATACAATCTGGAGAAACAATCTAGCATATCATTTCCCG
>NZ_BMQU01000131.1 GCF_014648275.1 Pseudomonas laurentiana | reverse complement strand
ACAATTCCTTCAAATTAAATACAAAACACAAACCCCAAAACTCATCATCAAACATAACATCACCCATAAATTAACTAAAAAAAATAAATAATAAATAATTCAATACACAAACATAAAACCTACAAACACTAACTATCCAATCACCACTCATACGCCAAACATTCAATTAACTCAAAATCATCAATCATTCCAACTAATCTACCAAAATACTCAACTAAAAAAAAAAAAACAAACAAATCCAAACCAAAACCATACAAACACAAAATACCTTCAAAACAACCTAAACAAATCCATACTTTCCAACAAAACACACCCATCCAACCTAAACAAAACAAAAATTCACATTTCATTCATCACCCTTAACCAACTTTCAAACAACCAAACTCCCATCAAAAAATAATTACCAAAAACATCTTCGTTACGATTTACTAATTCTCAAAATAACATCAACAAAACTAAAAAAAAATTTAAAAAACCCACAATAATATAAAATACTACTCAAAATCTTTACTACCCATCTCATTCCAATTCCTAACCACAAAATATCAATACCCATAAACAACACTCCCACCTCACTCACACTCAAAACAACCTAAACGAATCCATACTTTCCGACGAAACACACCCATCCAACCTAAACAAATAAAATCAATACCCATA
>NZ_BMQU01000130.1 GCF_014648275.1 Pseudomonas laurentiana | reverse complement strand
CGTTTTTAATAATTATAGATAAGTTTATATAATATAGAAGGGTAGGATGTTTGTGATGTGTATGTGTAGGATGAATTAAATTTTTATTGAATTTGATTTTTTTTATATGTATATGTTATGGGTATTTTGTTTTTTTATGTTATATAGATTTGTTTGTAATTATTGAGAGTGAAGATATTATATATAGTGTGATTATTTTATTAAAAAGTTTTTTTTTAGTTTAAAATGATTAATATGTGGAATTAGAATAAGTGATTGTTGAGATTTGTGAGGGAATATATGTTTTTTATTTTAAAGAGAGGGTTAGAAAATATATTTATTTTGATTTAGAGGGTGAAATGTATTGGGGTATTGATGTGTTTTATGTATTTGAATTTATATATAGTAATGTTTATTTTTTATTAAAAATAAGTTATTTATGGATATTATTTGGAGGTTTATGTGGATTTAGTTTAATTTGTTTTTTGATTTATAAAGATTAAGATTAAATGAATATATTTTTTTTTTTTGTTGAAAGAAAATTTATTTTTAGTTTTTTAGTGAATAATGATTAAGTGAGTTAAAAATTTTTTAGTTTTGATTTTGTTGATTTAAAAAAATTAGGGATTTATGATTATTTAGAATTGAATGGAAATTTAGGTATTAGTTATTATAATTTAATA
>NZ_BMQU01000129.1 GCF_014648275.1 Pseudomonas laurentiana | reverse complement strand
CAAAACATTAAAAAATAACCAAAAAAATATTTAAAAAATCAATCTAATTCTATCTCTCTTCCTTCCATTTAAATAAAAAAAAAATCCAAAAAAATCAATCTTTCTTTTAATTATTAAATCTCTCTTTAATTAATCAATATATAATAATAATATTCCAAATCCTCATTACTAATAAAATCAAAAAAATCTATAAATTAATCAAAAAATCCATTCAATTAACTAAAATCCATTACTTAAACAAAACTAAATCTTATAAAATCATATTAAATATTTAACAATACATTTCATACCTTACTAAAAAATCTATCCTTATTTACCAACCACACATTATCTAACCAAATCCAATTCTCTCTCAATATTTTCCTAAAAAAATCCAATTCATACAAATTCTTCCCCCAACTAACAAAAAAATCTTAATAAAATTACCACATATAAAATTAAACACAATTTTACAAAAAAATAACCCACTTATTTCTCAAAAAAAAATAAAAAACATACTCAATATCATTTAATTAAATAATTAACCCAACTCCTTATTATTTACAAAAACCCTCCACTTCAATTAATATTTTTTCACAAAAAACAAACATAAAATAACAAATCCAATCTTTCACTAAAATTTCAAATAACTATCCCAAATTCAAATTAATTATATTTCACCTCT
>NZ_BMQU01000128.1 GCF_014648275.1 Pseudomonas laurentiana | reverse complement strand
CATCATATATAAAAAATCCCTTAATTCAAAACAAAAAAACAATATCACTCAATCATTATCAAACTAACTACAATCTTTTTCTATCCATAAAAATCCCACCAAAACACCTTACACTTCTAATAAACCATAAACTAAATCCAAATCATTCTCAACAAATCCATAAAAAATAATCCTATTTTTTTCATCAAATACAAATAAAAACCAAAAATCTTAAACAACCAATCCAACAAAACAACTCAAAAAATAAAAAAATATCATAAATTTCTTCATACTCATTCCAAACTCAAAATACCATTTATACAAATAAAAATCCCCTTCATTACATAATTTCTTCTTCATATAAATAAATATAAAATCTATAAAACAATTACTTATAAATACATTTTATACAACAACCCTTCCTATCTAATAAAAAAAAATCCCATAATCCTAAACCAATCTTACCTAAAATCACAAATCCCAAATTTATCTATAAAAAACAAATCTAATTATATTAATATCTATAATTAATTTCTTCTATATAATACTAATTAATAAAACCTCATTAATAAATACTACAAAATCTCATACACTAAAACCCATAATTATAAACTCAAATCCATTAATATAAAACATTTTCTTTTCCAAATAAAATCCCCTAATATAAAAAAAAATAAAAAAATACT
>NZ_BMQU01000127.1 GCF_014648275.1 Pseudomonas laurentiana | reverse complement strand
CAATCATTCCAACCTATTTTAATAAAAAAACACACTATTTATTTACATCCATTAATTTATAAAAAATTCAATACAAACTTTAATAAAAATCAAATAACTATTCATATACCTTTATCTTTAAAAACTCAAACAAAAACTCATTTACTTATATTTTCTCATATAAATCTCTTATCTCCAACTATTAAAAATCCCATTTCAATACCAACTCAAAATATACTTATTAAACTCTATATATTAACAAACAACACTCATCAAAATATTTATACAAACAAATATAATCCATATAATCAAAAAAACTATCAAAATAAAAAAATTTACAAAACAAACTATAAATATACAAAAAAACCCTTTTTTTACAATTCCTATAATACAATTAAAACTTATCAACAAAAAAAAATCAATTTAAATAATCCTTTATAACTTCAATAACAATTAAATCAACACATTATTACTTCAAAAAAAATTCCTATCAAAATTCACTATAAATCTTTTAATAACTATCATAAAATTTATACACACTATCTAATAATAAAAAATATAAAAAAAAAAAATTTTTATATATATATTCAAACCACAATTAATCATATTTCTTTTTATCAAAAAATCAAAAAAACTATACAAAATTTTTCTCAAACCTATTCATATAATACCTAATAATATACTATTA
>NZ_BMQU01000126.1 GCF_014648275.1 Pseudomonas laurentiana | reverse complement strand
GCATTTTTTGAAAAGCAGCTTCCAGAACTACCACGTAGCCTCCAGTCAGTTGAAAGGGCATAGAATTTCGATGCCAGAGAGGATGGCGAAATGAAGGTTTCAGAAGGTTTTTCTGGCGTGAAGTCCTTGTTGAACCACTGGGCCACGCCACGAGTATTGCCGCCACAACTGACGTGGAAGTATGCACGTGAACCAGAGCTGCTGGGGTGGAGGATCAAGGCACGAAACTACAATACCGTTATTGCTAATGGGTTGTTTGTTTTCTGGCTGGCGGTTGCTGTTTGGTTTGGGTTTTCTGTGCACTCAAATTTTGAAAGGTATGATGAGCCTACGCGCTCCTTGTGTGCCCTTTTGTTTTTTTCTGTATTAATGGTGGCTGTGTTAAGCATGACCCATCAGCGCATGAATTTTGCCTACCGCTTTACAGCCTCTGGCGCTGAGTTTTGTGAGTGGAAAAACTTTCCAGAGTGGGCGCTGAGGTTCTTGACCTGTCTCGCGATTGTTTCGGCGATTCTCTTTGCCTGTATGGCAAGCCTCTACCGCGACGCTGGCTTTCTGATCTATGCCGTGATCGGGCCCGCGAAGATGATGCTGTTGCGCGCTTCAATGAATTCGAAAGTCTATCGTGGGGTACACACGATATTTCATCTGAGAACCTTTGAGTGGTCTAAATTT
>NZ_BMQU01000125.1 GCF_014648275.1 Pseudomonas laurentiana | reverse complement strand
ATTTTTTTTTTTTGTTTGGTTTTTTTTCAGTTTGTGAGAAATTGATAAGTTAATAGAGTTAATTGTTAAGTTGGGATATTTAATAGGTTTTTTTTTAGGTAAGGAATTAGAATAGATTTATATGAAAGTGGTTTTTTGGTTGGTAGTAGGATGGTAATTGGTAATGAAGTAGAGATTTATTTTATTT
The DNA here is from genome assembly GCF_014648275.1 of Pseudomonas laurentiana. Classification (GTDB taxonomy): domain Bacteria; phylum Pseudomonadota; class Gammaproteobacteria; order Pseudomonadales; family Pseudomonadaceae; genus Aquipseudomonas; species Aquipseudomonas laurentiana. The sequence goes on along the minus strand of NZ_BMQU01000125.1, from coordinate 489 downwards.
ATTAAAAAGTATATTTTATTATTTTTTTTGTTGTTTAGAATGGGTGATTTAAAGAAAATGTTTTATTTATGATGAGGTAGAATTGATATAATATAATTAAGATTGGATGGTGATATATAATATAGTAAAGTAAGGGGTTTTTTTGTTTGTTTTTGATATAATTATTGTGATGTGTTATTTAAGGATAGTTAGTTATTTTTTTTTATTTATGTTATGATTTATAGATGAGTTTGAGATTATTATTGAATATATTATGAATATAATTTGTTAAGAGTTGGTTGTGATAAAAGTGATTGGGATGTTTATTTTTGGTTTAGAAGGGGTTTTTTATGAAAAGAGTTTTTATTTTTTTTTATTTGAAAAGTTTTATTTAAAAGGGTTTGTTTGGATGAATGTAGTGTTGGAAGTTGTGATTATATAGTAATTTTTGTTTATAGTGTTATTATGATGGTGGGTTATTGGGAGTGAAGTAAATTTGGTTTTTGATGT
>NZ_BMQU01000124.1 GCF_014648275.1 Pseudomonas laurentiana | reverse complement strand
TGGATATTTATTTGTTATTATTGGGGGTTTTTTAAAAAATGGAGTTGATTGGATTTGTATTAATGTAAATTATGAGTTTTAGATATAATAGAGTATATGAATGATTTATATTTTGTAAATAATGAATTGAGTTTGTTTATTTTATTTTATTTATAGGTATTGATTTGTGATATTTTAAAAAGAATTTTTTTTTTATGTTTTAGTTTATGAATAAAATAGAATGGATGAATTTGATTTATTATTTATAAAATATAGATTGTTTATATATTTTATTGTGTTTGAAATTTATGGTTTATATTGGTGTAAATTTAATTAATTTTATTTTTTAGAAAATTTTTAATGATAATAAATGAGTATTTATTAAGTGGGGGAAATTTTATTTTTTAGAAAAAAGATTTTATTTTTGAAAGAAAAGAATGGATTAATAGGGTAAATGATTTAATTAATTTTTAAAATGAAATATTGTTATTGTATAAAGGGGATTTTATTGTGAAAGATTTATTATTGGAATATTTATGGGGTAGAGTTAAAGAATGTGAATTGTATAAGTTATTAATAGTATTGATTAATTAAAAGAAGGAGTTTTGGTGTATAGAGAGGATTTTATTGTTTTAGAAGTAATCATAGAAATGATGGAATTTATTATTTATTTAATTTTATTTATTATTTTTTGTAGTTATTTTATTTTT
>NZ_BMQU01000123.1 GCF_014648275.1 Pseudomonas laurentiana | reverse complement strand
ATTTTATTTTTGAAAGATTAAAAAATATTATATGTTTATAATATATTAATTTAGTTAAGTTTATTTTTTAAAAATATGATAAAAAATTGTTTTGATTATTAGTAGTTTAATGGGATTTTTTTGAATTAGATAAAGAAGGAAGAGTTGGGTTTTGTTGAGTTTTTATGTTTTTATGTTTATAATTTAGTTTATTTAATTTTTATAGGGATGAATTTAATTTTGAATATGAATTATAAAAGAAAATATTTATTAAATTGATTATAAGAATATTAGTTATAGTATTTATTATTTAAAGAGGAATTTTTTTAGTAGTATTAGTTATTTATTTTGTTTTTTTTTATATTTAATTGAGTGGTTATGTTAGAAATATAAATAGTTAGAGATAATTATTATATATAATTTATTTGAATGGGATAATAAAATTATTATTTTTTATTTTTTATTTTATTATTTTATGTTTTTTTTTTAATTGAAGAAATAATTTGAAAATAAAATAGTAAGTATAAAAATGAGTAATAATTTTTAATAGAGATTGGTATGATTTAATTTAATATTTTGTTTGTTTGGATTTGATTGTGTTATAGTTTTATAATTGAATTAGGTTTATTGTTGGATGAATTGTATTGTTGATTTATTTTTGAATTATTTTTTTAATTAAGAAAAGAGTGTAGAATAATAAAATAAAAAATAAAG
>NZ_BMQU01000122.1 GCF_014648275.1 Pseudomonas laurentiana | reverse complement strand
AAAAGGTGTTGAGATAATGAATACATACCTATACACCGTAGAGTAATAGGAAGCTAATCATAAGTGAGAATAGACCACAAGCCTCAGCTAGGGCGAAACCTAGGATAGCTTGAGGGAATAAAGTGCTACGTAGAGAAGGGTTACGTGATGTACCGTTGATTAAAGCAACGAAAACTAGAGCGATACCGATAGCAGCTCCACCTAATCCGATAGTAGCGATACTTGCACCGATGTACTTAGCAGCAAGAGCTAATTGCATGTCTAAGTGTGTCTATATAATCTTACTATATCTGCCAGTGTTAGCTTAATAGGAATCGAACCTATATTTCCCGATTATCAATCAGGCTCTCTACCATTGAGATATAAGCTAGTTTAACATACGATTAATACATCATTAATATTATATGAATGCATATCCTCTTATGGCCGATCTAATCAGCTTAGATGGACCTAGTTAAGGTCATACTAAGATGTACGATTAGATCGGCTTATCTTGACTCTAATGTATACATCCCTATATCTACACAATAATAGGTGATAAGATAGGGGTATGTGATTAGATCATAATAAGATGATAAAAAGGTTAAGGAATAGGTAATATTAGTATAAGTCCCGAGCAAGTTCCCTTACCCGAACTGTATTTCAACTTATAGCATATCATAGATCGTATATAACCATCAAAAAGCTTCCTTAATCG
>NZ_BMQU01000121.1 GCF_014648275.1 Pseudomonas laurentiana | reverse complement strand
TTAAAAATTCCAATTTAACAAAAAAATTTATAATTTAAACTACTATTACATAAATTATCACTTTAACAATCAACTTCTCCCATAATTATATCTATACTACCAAATATCATCATAATATCAACCAATTTCATTCTTTTAACTAATTCAAAAAAAATTTACAAATTAATAAAACCCAATAATCATATTTTCCATCTCCAAAAAAAACCACTTTAATCTCCTATAAAAAAAATTCCCAACTCCCCTTTTAAAACTTCAACTCTTACATAAAATTCTTATTTTAATAATTCAAAAATAAAAAAAAATTTTTTACTAATAAATCAATATTCAAAATCATTCCATTCTAAATTCCTTTTTCTATCAAAACCCCTACTTTCTAAATTCTCATAAAAACCCCCTAAAAATCCTTCCAAAACCTATTAAATAATTTTTATAAATTCTATCATTTCACTAAATCATACTAAATAACAAACTAATAAATCTCCTTATTTTTACCATTAAATTTCCCATTCAAATTCATCATAAAACTCATAACAATCAATTTTACAAAAATCCCATAATATTCCAAATACACATAACATTAATCCAAATAAACCCCAATTTATTACTTCTTCCCCACCAATAATCCCAACTCCTTCAACCCATTCTAAAAAAATAAAATTTCATATAATAAATTTTTAATATTCAACAACCTCTATTAAAA
>NZ_BMQU01000120.1 GCF_014648275.1 Pseudomonas laurentiana | reverse complement strand
GTTTTATGTTTAATTTAATAGGGAATTTTAAAGTGGTTTTATTTTATTATATTTTATTTATATTTTAATTTTATTTATTTAATATTTTTTTGGTGTTATTGATATAAGAGATGTTGTTTTTAGTTTATTTTTTTTTATTTTTATATATGGAAAGTTGTAAAATTATTATATAATAATTTAGAAATTGAAATAGAAAAGAAAAAAGGGAGGTTTGTGATGGTTTTTTAATTTTTTATATTAGGTAATTTAGTATTTTTATGTATGAAGATAATAAATTTGGTTGTTGTGGTTGGATTTTATTATGGATTTTTGATTATATTTTTTATAGGGTTTTTTTATTTTTTTTTTTTTGAGTTTGGGTTATGGATGAAGGAGAAGAAGGAATTGAGAAGAAAGTATTAGTAATAATAGGTTTTATTGTGGGATAGTTTATGATGTTTATATTGATTTATTATGTGTTTTTGTATTTAGTATTGGGTAGATTTTATATAATAATTGTTTTAGTTTTATTGTATTTTTTGTTTTATTTTTTTTGGAATAATTATAAATATTTTTTTGATTATGGATTTATTATTAGAAATGAAATGTGTAATTTTTGTATTTAATGTGTATTTTTGAATAATTTAATTTTTAAATTATTTAATTATTTAATTTTATTAAGTTTAATGTTAGTTAGATTAGTAAATATTTATATGTTTTGA
>NZ_BMQU01000119.1 GCF_014648275.1 Pseudomonas laurentiana | reverse complement strand
TTTAAATATAAATTTATATAATTCAAACAAACCAACATTAAATTTAAAACTCTTAACTAATAAATCCTATCCTATTACACTTAAAATACTATTTTATATTAAATTTCTTATTACTTTTACCATCAAATCACCAATTATACCTTTACATACTTAATTACCTAACACCCACAATAAAACACATTACAATACCTATATACTTCTCACTAAAATCTTATTAAAAATAAAAACCTATAAATTAATTCAAATCAATATAAAATTATTACCCCACACTCATTCTATATTTTCTCCTTAATTATTAATAATCAATACAATCCAAATAATTTATACAACTTCAACATCTCCCAATCAACATAATTTAAAAAAAAAATAACCTATTCTTCTATATCTCATATAAATTTTATAATTATAAATATTAATTCTATAACAAATCCTAAACTTAATAAAACTATTTTACAAATAATTTCTCATAAATTTATTAACACTACACTTTTTTTCTTAACAAAAACAAATTATAATAAAATTAAACTTATTTATCTTAATAAAATAAATAAAATAACTATCTCCATTCCAAAAATATTTACAATATTCACTATTTTATCAATAACTTCCCTTACATTACCAAACATAAATAATTTTATTACAAAATTCATTATTTTTTTTAAAATAATTACCAACCAAAAATATTTCTTAATTTCCAAAATTTT
>NZ_BMQU01000118.1 GCF_014648275.1 Pseudomonas laurentiana | reverse complement strand
AAATTGACTTCTAATGTTGTTATTCATAAATAATTTATTTGAGGATGAACCAATATTCAGGGGATTAATCTAATCATTTTAGTATATATTTTTTTTTCATATACTACTCAATTTTACTAATGTATATATATTAATATAAAAATAAAAAATTTTTATATATACATTTTTATCCCAATTGGATTTGAACCAATACCTTCTTTATAATTTATATTATTATAATAATAATAATTAGATGTCCTTCTCTTATTAGACGATAAGATTAATATATATATACTTATATAGATTATTCAGTATTTATTCTACTCACCATAAATTAGGTTATTATGATATAAATGTACTTTCTTTTATTAATTTCTACATAATTTAATTAAAAAAAAAAATACTTTATAGGAATTGAACCTATATCGTTAGTTCCGTAGACTAATATTTTACCATTAAACTAAAAGTACAAAAGAAATTAATGGGAATAAATGAATTGAAAAAGTAATTAGTATAATATAATAAAAAAAAATAAAAATATTATATGTTATGATAGAGACATATATTTACATTCGGAATATATAGGATTCGAACCGAAATATATTAAGGTTCGAATCTCATATACAGTGTAGATTTTCGGAATATATAGGGTTCGAACCTATCAGAAGTTACCTTCATTATATAGCAAATAATTTGTCTTTCCCATGACCAATATTCCATGTATGT
>NZ_BMQU01000117.1 GCF_014648275.1 Pseudomonas laurentiana | reverse complement strand
GCGACCTGGTGGGTCGATTACGACGACAACGGCACCCGCGCCTGGCTCGACCGCCTGGCCACCGCCTGCCTCAGTGCCCAGTGCCTGCACGATAAAGGTGCCGAGCAATACGCCGACTATGTGCGCAGCACCGACCCCGGCGTGCTGCGCCAGTTGTTCTTCGCCTGGAGCCCAACCCTGGAAGCCGCGCTGAACAGTGCCTCGCGCCACAGTGAGCTCCTCAGCGCCCTGGCCCAGGAAAACCGCGCCAACGCCTATGAGGCCCTGGCCAAGGTCCTGGCGCCGCTGAGCCGGGCGGTCCTGGATGATATCGGCGCACGGGCCAGCACCCCCCATGGCGAATGGAACACCCTGGTCAAACGCCTCGGCGCGGCCTTGCTGCGGCTCAAGGGCGAAGAAGCCATGGCCCTGAGCCCAACCTGGAACAGCCTGCTGGTGGCGATCAAGCTGGGCAGCGGGGCTGGGGTGCGCTGGGGCATGGAAGGTGGCAAACCAGTACTGCGCCTGTTTGGCGACTCGGCCGAAGCACTCTGGCGCTGGGCCCAATCGACCGGACGGGCCATTGGCCTGGGGCAACCGGCGGGCATCTTCAACAGCAAGGTGGTGCAAAACAGCGGTGGCCTGATAGCCCTGATGGTGCTCCTGCTCAACAGCTGGAATGCCAATAGCCACCTGAGCCAGGCCAGTGCGCTGGAGGGGATGGATAAGCA
>NZ_BMQU01000116.1 GCF_014648275.1 Pseudomonas laurentiana | reverse complement strand
TTTCCTTTTAAATCGCCGGGCCGTAGGACCGGTGTAGCCTCCTTTCTCGGCTACCGATATTTATCGCGAAATATATATATATATATCGATATGGATATATATCCCCCATATATTTTTATTATGTAAAAATATATGGGGACAATAAATGAACAATTTATTTTTCATTAATAAATTATTAATATATTAATACCATACAAACCAAAACCGACCCCAAACCGACCCCACGGGTCGGTTTGGTATATCTAAAGATGTACTATGGAAATAATAAGAATAAACCTCCGGAGATAATGGACAAATAATTATTGGATAAATTAATATATATATCCAATAATATAATACCACGATAATAAAACTCCTTTCCAGAATCGAACTGGAATACTATTATTAGAAGTAATATGCTCTACCGTTAAGCTAAAAGAGTAATATATATTAATAATAAAATATTACTTCTTATGATTTTATATGGGAATTTGCTATTTATTGGATTTGAACCAATATGCTTATCGCGGTGCCTCTTAAGAGCACTGTGTCTACCATTCCACCAAAATAGCAGATAAGGTCTGATGATACCAGCCCATAATTCATTATTATTAATATAATTTAATGAATTATTGAATTTGGAGATAATAAATAAAATTATTATTTAAATTACTTATATAAAGTCTGAGAAGATATATAAGTAATCTCTTAATTAATTTATTACTCATGAAA
>NZ_BMQU01000115.1 GCF_014648275.1 Pseudomonas laurentiana | reverse complement strand
ATGTAATTAAAATAAGTTTTAGTTAATGGTAAAAAAGGGGTTTTGAATGTGGGAGTTGTTTTTATTTTATTGGAGGGTTTTGAATTAGTTTTTTTTGATTGTATTTTATTTGAGATGAAAGAAAAGATAGGAAATTTTTTTTTTTAGAATTATTGTTTTAATAAAAAAAATATTTTTGTGATAGGTTTTGTTCTTGGTTAAAAATATAGTGAAATAATTTTTTTTATTTTTGTTTTAGATTTTGTTATTAATAAAGATGTTTATTTTTTAAAATATTTTATATATGTAGGTGGAAATAGGGGAAGGGGTTAGATTTATTTTGATGGTAGTAAAAGTAATAATATAGTTTATAATGTTATGGTAGGAGGGATAATAAGTAAAATTTTATGAAAAGAAAAGGGGGGATATGAAATAATTATAGTGGATGTATTGAATGGATGTGAAGTTATTGATATTATTTTTTGAGGTTTAGAATTTTTTGTTTTAGAGGGTGAATTTATTAAATTTGATTAATTATTAATGAGTAATTTTAATGTGGGTGGATTTGGTTAGGGGGATGTGGAAATAGTATTTTAAGATTTATTATGTGTTTAAGGTTTTTTGTTTTTTTTAGGATTGGTTGTTTTGGTATAAATTTTTTTGGTTTTTAAAAAGAAATAGTTTGAGAAGGTTTAATTATTTGAAATGGATTTTTAGATTTGTTTATTTAGTTTT
>NZ_BMQU01000114.1 GCF_014648275.1 Pseudomonas laurentiana | reverse complement strand
TTCTCCTAAAACAAACTCAATATAATAACATCATCCTTTATAACAATCAAAACTAATAATCCCATCAATCCACACAATTATCCATATACCAATAAAAAATTCAACACCTACCACAACCCCTACTTCTTCAAATAAAACTCCAAATTAAAAAATTACTCAAAATACTACCAAAATATCAATATCCTTAATTTCATATTCAAAAATATAATAAATCAATTTATACTCTTTAACACCAACTTTAAACCCAACACTTACTTTAATCTCTATTTATAATAACATAAATCCCTCCCTACAAATCATAAATTTAAAATTCTTACAATAAAACAAAACAACAAAATCTACTCAACATAAATTAAAAATAAATTTAATTAACCTTTTTCACAAAAATCTTTCACAAAATTATCAACTAATCAAAATTATTCTTTATTAAACCATAATATTTAATTCACCAAATACATCATTATTATATATTCTTTCATATATATAACACAACCTAATACTTCTTTTTCAAATTTTAAATCTTTAACTTTTTATAAATCCAAATATTTAATATTAAAATTAAAATATTAATAAAATCACTCTTAACAATAATATCTATTATATATATAAATCCTAAATATAACAATATACAAAATTCATCCATAAAAATAAAAAACAAAAAAAAATTACTAAAAAAATAAATAAATAAAACACATAACCAAATATACTAAAATAAA
>NZ_BMQU01000113.1 GCF_014648275.1 Pseudomonas laurentiana | reverse complement strand
TATCTATCTAATAAAATATTAAATATATGACAAAAATAAAATATTAAAATATTTCTATTAATCAATCATATCATATAAACCCAAATCAAACATCTAATTACTTAAATTTAAATTATCCAAAAAATACCTTATATATATATTAATATATATTATATCAAAAAAATAAACAATCAAATCTATTTCTCAATTCAATAAAAATCCAACCAAAAAAATAAATAAAATCCCAAATAACAAAAAATATATAAAAAATAAATCAAATTTCACCTATTCCTAATCCTAAATAAAATATAACAACATAAAAATCCCTATATAAACATAATATCTATTTAAATACACTCAAATAACCCCTTCTCATAATAAAAATATATATAACCTTATTCCAATCTAATCCAATATAAAATAAACTTATAATCATAAAATCAACTCAATCATCAAATTATAAATTATAAATTCATAACCTTAATCCATTCCCATTTTAAACAAAACCAATCTACTAATTCTTTAATTCCAATTAATATTAATAAAAAAAATCTTAAACTAAAAAATAAATTCTAAAAACTAAAAAAAATATCCTAAACAATCACAATAATCAAATTCATTAATATTCCTAATATAATAAATACTATCACACATACAATCATACTCAATTCAATAAAATTATTTAATCTTAAAAAAAATATTCTATAATTTCACATATAAAAAATTATTTCTTAATTTCA
>NZ_BMQU01000112.1 GCF_014648275.1 Pseudomonas laurentiana | reverse complement strand
TATAACCAATACCAAATATATAAACAATAATTTCAAATCCCAAAATTAATCATACTCTAACAACTTTACATAAAACAAAATTTAATTTTTTAAAAATAATAATAAAAAAATTAACAAATAAATCACCCTTACTACCACTCTACAAAACCATACATAAAATTTTCACCTCATACAACTCCTCATTCAATTCTTTCAAAATCATTAAATCCCTTTCCTCATTCACAAATCTCCTCCCTTCTTCCACTCCATCCCAAAAAATAACTAAAACAAACTCAATCACATTTTCATATTCCAACTAAACACTTTCTATTTTTAATTATTCTCAAAAAATAAAATTATTCTTTTTACCAAACATCTACAAATCCAATCACACAATCTTATAATAAAAACAAAAAATCTTTCTCAATCAATCTCTTTACCCCTCATTCTTCAAAAATCAAAAAAAAACTTTTTCAAATTTAAATTTATTCATTTAAAATCTAAATTCTTCTACTTCATTTTAATTTACTTATTTTTTCTTTATTTTCTCTCTCTTTTCTTTATTTAATTTCTTTTTTAATTTTATTCCCTTCCATCATTCTTAAATCCCATAAATTTAATCCTATAAAATCTAACCCATTTTCTCATTAAACAAAAAAATACAAAATAAATTCAATCAAATTTATTTTTAATCAAAAAAAAAAAAAAAATCACTATATAAAATCTTCATTTTTTTTTTTCTCTTTCT
>NZ_BMQU01000111.1 GCF_014648275.1 Pseudomonas laurentiana | reverse complement strand
TTATCATAATTTTACATATAATAAAAATAATAATTATAAAAATATTATATATTAATTATCAATTAAATTTTTACTAAACAAAACCTAAATACTTCATTTTATTAATCCAATCACATAAACCATAAAAAAATTTTAATAATCTAATATCAATCTAAATACTCCCTACATTTAATTCCACTTTATTTTTTACACTTCACATTACAAATTTTTAATAATTCAATCAATCTTTTTAAACAAAACAAAAAATATCTCAATCAAAAAAAAAAATAAAAAAATCCCATATAACCCAATATATCTAACAAATCACACTATATATCAACCCAAAATATATCTCCTTCTCCAAAACTTCAAAAAAATACTTTTAAAACACCAATAAACATAAAATAAAAAAAAAAAAAAATAAAATTCTCTATTTCACTTTAATATAAAAACATAAAATTAAAATTTCATTTTTTAATACTATTATCCTTTTTTCCTACTTTATTAATCATATTTAAATTAATAATATTTAATACATAAATTAAATAAACTAAAATAAAATATAAAATAAAAATAAAATAAAAAAAAATAAATAAAACTAAAGAAAATTTTTTACAAACAAACTTCTAAATAATCAACAACAATAACTATCTTAATTCATAAAAAATAAAATTAACCCCCATTACATATTAATACTTATCAAATATAAAATAAATCCACTTCCCTTTTTTTCTATAAATTAAATTATTCCAT
>NZ_BMQU01000110.1 GCF_014648275.1 Pseudomonas laurentiana | reverse complement strand
ATTACCTTATAAAAGTGCAATTTGGAGCAGGTACACCTGATGATATAGATCACTTACAAAATCGATATATTCGTTCTGTAGCAGATTTATTACAAGAGCAATTACGATTAGCTCTATATGATTTCAGAGAAGCAGTTGAAAAAACTTTATTACCTGTATCAGTATCAATCAATGCTAAAAAGAGAATAACTCTTATTAAATTGGAAACTTTCATTTCATTAACGGAAACTTTTCGTCATTTTTTTGGGTTACATCCCTTATCACAATTTTTGGATCAAACTAATCCGTTGGCAGAAATAGTTCATAGTCGAAAAGTGAGCTCTTTGGGCCCTGGAGGATTGACAAGTCGAACGTCTACTTTTCGTACACGGGATATACATCCTAGTCATTATGGACGTATTTGTCCGATTACGACATCCGAAGGAATAAATGTTGGGCTTATTGGATCGTTATCTATTTATGCAACGCTTGGTCATTACGGCTCTTTACAAAGTCCATTCTATAGGCTATCTGAGAGATCGAACATAGACCATATGGTTTATCTATTACCGGGAGAAGATGAATACTATCGGATAGCTATAGGAAATTCTCTGGCATTAAATCAAGGGGTTCCAGAGGAACAATTGACTGCAGCTCGATTTCAACAAGAATTTTTATTTTTTGCATGGGACCCAATTCATTTCAGAAGTATTTTTCCTTCCCAATATTTTGCCGTTGGAGTTTGCCTTATTCCTTTTATCGAAC
>NZ_BMQU01000109.1 GCF_014648275.1 Pseudomonas laurentiana | reverse complement strand
TGACCATTCGTTCACCGGAAGAAGTAAAGATCATAGTGGAGAGGGATCCTGTTAAAACCTCATTTGAAAAATGGGCTAAACCTGGTCATTTCTCAAAGACACTAGCTAAGGGACCCAATACTACCACCTGGATCTGGAACCTACATGCTGATGCTCACGATTTTGATAGCCATACTAATGATTTGGAAGAGATCTCTCGCAAAGTATTTAGTGCTCATTTTGGTCAATTAGCCATCATATTTATTTGGCTAAGTGGGATGTACTTTCACGGTGCTCGTTTCTCCGATTATGAAGCATGGTTAGGCGATCCTACTCACATTAAACCCAGTGCTCAGGTAGTTTGGCCGATAGTAGGCCAAGAAATTTTGAATGGAGATGTGGGTGGAGGTTTTCGAGGAATACAAATCACCTCTGGGTTCTTCCAAATTTGGCGAGCATCCGGAATAACTAGTGAATTGCAACTTTACTGCACCGCAATTGGTGCATTGATTTTTGCAGCGTTAATGCTTTTTGCTGGTTGGTTCCATTATCACAAAGCTGCTCCAAAATTGGCTTGGTTTCAAGATGTAGAATCCATGTTGAACCACCATTTAGCAGGGTTACTAGGACTTGGCTCTCTATCTTGGGCAGGACACCAAATACACGTTTCTTTACCTATTAATCAACTCTTAGATGCTGGAGTGGACCCTCAAGAGATACCGCTTCCTCATTAATTTATTTTAAATCGTGCGCTTTTAGCTCAACTTTATCCCAGTTTCGC
>NZ_BMQU01000108.1 GCF_014648275.1 Pseudomonas laurentiana | reverse complement strand
AATTTAATTGAATACTATTTCATATTTTAAAAATCAATTTTTATATTTAATATATATTTATATTTAATATATATTTAAAAATTTTTTTTACCTAAATATTTTTTTTATTCATACTTTTTTATTATATTCTAATTAATAAAATCCAATAAATTATTTTTCATATTAAAATAAATCAAAATTAATAAAAAATTACTAAATAATACTCAAACATATACTTATTTTAAATACCTATTTATTTTTAATTAATCTTTATAAATTAATCACAAATCAAAATATAATTAAAACTCTTATATATCTTAAACTTATACTCAATACAATTAATATAAATTTCATAACATTTTCTAATTTTTTTAATAATTCCCAACTAAAAAAAAAAATTTTCTACATTTTTATTATAACAATTACAACCACTAAAACAACTATTAAATTAACTATAATCTCATCAATTTATCATAACAAAAAATCAATTCACATAAACCAATCAACCTTATTAAATAAATAACATAACTAAAAAAATTATAAATTAAAATTTACATATATAATAAATTATAACCTACAAAATTCTATTTATAAAAATCTAAAAAATCAAAATATTTTAACCCCATTTTTTATAAATTAAACCAAAATTCATTACAAAAATTCTATTAAAAAAAATCATTACTTCATCTAATATTTTAATATACCATTCAATTAAAAATTTACTAAATTAAAAATTTATAACATTCAAAAAACTATCAATCCTATATCACATTCAATAAAAA
>NZ_BMQU01000107.1 GCF_014648275.1 Pseudomonas laurentiana | reverse complement strand
AGATATGGGGAGAGAGGGTCACCCTGGCGGAGTCCCCAAGAAGCACCAAAAAGCTGAGATGGTTGACCATTAATAAGAATAGAAAAAGAGGCAGAAGTAACACAACTCATAGTCCAACTCACCCAGTCAGAGCTAAATCCAAAAGAAAGAAGAATACTCTTTAGGAAATGCCATTTAACTCTATCGTAGGCCTTAGCCATATCCAGCTTAACAAACATTGCTCTCTCCCTTGAAGTAACCATAGAATGAATAGCGTCAGTAGCAATAACCACCCCATCCAAAATTTGTCTTCCTGCAACAAAACCACCTTGTTCTTCTGAGATAATAATGGGTAGCCACTTTTTAATTCTTTCAGCAATCAACTTAGTAATAACTTTGTAAACCACATTACACAAGGCAATTGGTCTAAAAAACTCCAATTGATTAGCTCCCTCTCTCTTAGGAATAAGAGTCAAGAATGTAGAATTCAAAGCCCGAAGCATCTGCTTGCTAGAATAGGACTCGTTAACCACCTCCAACAAATCATGATTAATGATGTCCCAAAATTCCTGAAAGAACTCAACTGGAAAGCCATCAGGACTAGGAGCCTTCCCCTTAGGCATGCCAAAGACCACCTCCTCAAGCTCTTCCAAAGATATTGGACGCATGAGATAATCATTCATTTCCTGAGTGATAAGGGAAGGAATACAAGACAAAATAATATTTTCTTCATTATCAGCAGGAGGAGAGTCCTCAGAGAAGAGGGTAGAAAAGTACCGAGTA
>NZ_BMQU01000106.1 GCF_014648275.1 Pseudomonas laurentiana | reverse complement strand
TGGTTGGGATGAGTGTTTTAGTTATTCTTTTAGTTATTTTAATAATGTTGATTTTTTAGTTAGTTTTAAGGATATTTGTAATTTTATATTGGATGATATTTTTTTTGTTAGGGATAGTAATAAGAATAGTTATTTTATATTTTTTGATAAAAAAAAAAAAATTTTTGAGATTGATAATGATTTTAGTGATTTAGAAAAATTTTTTTATAGTTATTGTAGTTTTAGTTATTTAAATAATAGATTTAAAGGTGATAATGATTTGTATTATGATTTTTATATTAAGGATATTAAATATAATTGTATTAATTATATTAATAGTTGTATTGATTTTTATTTTTGTTTTTATATTTGTATTGATAATAATTTTTTAATTGATAGTAATAATTTTAATGAAAGTTATATTTATAATTTTATTTGTAGTGAAAGTGGAAAGATTTGTGAAAGTAAAAATTATAAGATAAGAATTAATAGGAATTGTAGTAACTTAATAAGTTTTAAGGATTTTGATATAATTTAAAATTATAATTAATTGTGGATTTAATGTGATAATTGTTATGGATTAATGTATAAGAAAGTTAAAATGAATGTTTGTGAATAATGTGGATATTATTTGAAAATGAGTAGTTTAGAAAGAATTGAGTTTTTGATTGATTTGGGTATTTGGAATTTTATGGATGAAGATATGGTTTTTGTGGATTTTATTAAATTTTATTTGAAGGAGGAATTTTATAAAAATTGTATTGCTTTTGTGTAAAAAATTATAGGATTGA
>NZ_BMQU01000105.1 GCF_014648275.1 Pseudomonas laurentiana | reverse complement strand
AAATCAATACTATAATTAAACAATCATTTTTTTCAAATATTAATTTCCAATTTCCAATCAACAACAAACAAATCTATAAAACATACTCAAACACATACTTCACAAACAATACATTTATCAAATTCAAAATAAATTCAACCACAAAAACATTCCAATATTATTAATTTTTCATAAAAATATTAAATAATTACAAATAAACAATTTATATAAAATAAAATAATCATAAAACCTTAACCAATATACCTTACAGCTCATAAAATTTATTAACCATAATTCATAAACCCAATTATCATAAAAAACATATTATAATTATCTCTAAATAATTTTATCTTTATTTCTATCTCTTATTTAAAACAAATAATAAATATATTAAATTCATTTTAAATTTAAAATAAAAAAAATTAAAAAAAAATAATTAATAATAAATTACCAAAAAAAATAAATAAAAAAAATTTCCATCCAAAATTTAATAATTAATCCATTCTTAACCTAAACAAAATCCATCTTATTACAATAAAAACAAACAAAAACAAATAAATTTTAACTAATATAATAAAAATACCAATTATTATTCCAAAAATTTAATCCCTTTAAAATAACTCCAAAATAAATATATACAAAATAAAAATATTCCAACCACCTAAATATAAAACTATTACAAATAATAAAAAAATTAATAAATTTAAATAAAAAACAACATAAAATAAACCAAATTTTATACCTAAATATTCAATTTAATAACCTACTATTAATTCTTCTTCCACTTCTAAT
>NZ_BMQU01000104.1 GCF_014648275.1 Pseudomonas laurentiana | reverse complement strand
AGGGTGGTTTTTATGTAAGGATTATATTGTTTTTAATTTTTATGAAATATAAGATGTTTATTGAATGATAAAAAATGAGTTAATAGGATGAATTAAAAAAAAAGAGTTTTGTATTATGAATTTTGTATTGTGTATATAATTTAGTTAATTTTAGTTATATAATTGGGAATGAATAAATAAGATTGGAAAGTAATAAATGAAGGGGGGGATATAATTTTATTTTTATTGTATTTAATGAATTTTGGGGTATTTTTGTTTTTTAATTATAGTATATTATATATATAGATTTTTTTTTATTTGTTTGATTTAATGGAATTTATTTAATTTTTTTTTTTGGATATGTATTATGTGTTAAGTATTATATATTTTTTTTGAATGGTTGGATTTATAATATGAATAAAAAAAAGAGAGGGGATAAAGTATAATTGTATTTTTTTTATTAAAGATATGTTTAATTTGAAGAATAAAAATTTATTAAAATTAATAAATTTTTTGTTAAGAATTAGATTTGAATTGGTGATATGAGGATTTTTAGTTTTTTGTTTTATTAATTGAGTTATTTTGGTGAAGGATTATTTTTGTTTTATGAATGGTTATTATTTGTAAAATGAGGATGATTTTTTGTTGGGATAGTTTAGTTGGTAGAGTAGAGGATTGAAAATTTTTGTGTTATTAGTTTAAATTTGGTTTTTGGTAGAGGATTTATTAATTTTGATAAGTTTTTATTTTTTAAATTAAATGTATTTTTAGTAAAAAAAGTGTAATTATGTTTTATT
>NZ_BMQU01000103.1 GCF_014648275.1 Pseudomonas laurentiana | reverse complement strand
CATAATTCAATATTCTAATATCCTAAACACAAAAAAACAACACCAATCCATCCCAAACTTAATGATTAAACTCTACTACAATAACAATACTATAAAAAAAATCCTACAAAAAAATAACTCAACACCAAAATAATAAAAAACTTAACACCTCTCATTCTTATTACTTTTTCATATTAAAAAAAAAAATAAAAAATAAAAAAATTATCTTATTCAAAACCCCAATTATAAAATCATCCCACTTCACACCCCAAAACACACCATTCTTATAAAAAAAAAAACACTTTCACATCCAAAATAACTAAAAAAAAAAAAAATTCCTTTTTTTAAAATACTCCTAAAAACAAATCCAATAAAAACAAAATAAAACTTATAACTCAAAAAATTAAAACACATAACTACAAACCACAATATCAAAAATTCAAATCCCTCCTCACCCACAACCAACCCAAAAAAAAAAAACCTTTCCCTCCAAAAAAATAAAAAAATCATACTCAAAATAACAATAACAAACTCAAAACTATAAAACTTAAAAATAAATCTTTTATCAAAATAAAATAAAATAACCTTCTTTTTTATTTAAATTTAAATATATATCTATTATATCTATCACTTTTTTAATTTTACATATAATATTTTTAAACAACCAAATCAACATATTTTTTAAAACCCCATAACTCTTCCTCAACCAAACTGAAACAAAATAGCGAAACACATATTAATAACATAACAAAAATACATTCCTCATCATTAAATCATGAAATTCATATATTTACTCACAATAATGATAAAC
>NZ_BMQU01000102.1 GCF_014648275.1 Pseudomonas laurentiana | reverse complement strand
TCCAGGCGCCGTCCGGTGAGGTTCAGGCTCAGGTCGTCAACCAGCGCCAGCGGGTCGTCGAGGGCGATGAACAGTGCGGTGTGCTGGTCTGGCACGTAGCCACGAATCAACGCTTCCTCGAAATCCCGCTTGAACGGTCGGTCGGGGTCGGCCGGATCGGCATTGGTCGGCAACGTGGTGCTGAGCAGGTTCGGCGCAGGCTGGTCCTGCACGCGGATATCGGCCACGCTCTGGCCCAGCTGCACCAGCGGTGCACCGTGGGCAACCTGGTAGGTGTCGCAGTAATCAGGCAGGTCGAGGTCGCGCAACCAGGGCGTTTGCAGGCCACCGGAGCGCATGGCCTCGCACAGCCGCCAGGTCCATTGCACCGGCGAAAAGGCCAGGCGCAAGATGCTGCTGCGTGGGTACAGCAGGTACGGATGGGTTTCGCCGGGGTTGGTCCGCAGGTCCTGGCCAATCTCCAGCGCGGTCCAGGTGTGGCGGGTAAACATCCGCCCGATGACCTGGTACTCGTGGAAGGTCTTGTCGACGCTGTCCCAGACATACAACCAGCCGTCCCGCAGTTGGCGCAGGGTGTAGCTGCGGGTTTTCAAGGTGGGCTGGAGCTTGGGCGCCCAGCCTTTGGGCAGTGGGTGCGGGCCTTGTGCACTGCCTTTTTTCGGGGACGCATCAATCGCGTAGCGCACCGGGAAGATGGCAACCTGCGGGGATTTCATCGGGCAACAGCCGCGCCCCACCGGAACATCGTCAAAGGCTTGCCTGAGACGTACGTGTTCAAGCTCTGCCTGACTGGCTTCCTGATTCATGTTGCATCCTTGTCTAATTC
>NZ_BMQU01000101.1 GCF_014648275.1 Pseudomonas laurentiana | reverse complement strand
GAAAATTTTTTCACTGTTGCGATGAGCATCGCGCGTAGAACCCGATAGAACATCATGGAAGGTCGTGTATAATTGATAAATGCGACTGGCAATAAACCCTAATGTAATTGTGTGATGTATAGGCAATTTTGTGTGTACGGCATTTAGACTAATAACCTCGCGTTAATTATTTTTTGTTTGTAATTTTTTTTTGCTGCAAAAGGCGCGTCTAATTCTTTTTTCTATTGTTGTGAAAATTTTTTTTGTGCGCGGCAGAGTGCAATTTTCTCGTAATTAGTGCAATTTTCCCCCTTTTGAGTAATCTGTCACATTAACCTATATAGGGTGTTCGATTCTGTGGTTTATCCTTATACCATACCCCTGTTTCGCCAACTTTTTCTATGACACCCTATATTTTTAATGATACCATCTGAAAGATCGGGGCCGATTTACTTTGGTTTATCCAATAAAAATAATAGGTGTACTAACAAAAAAGATTGCAGCATTGTAGTTTCGCGTATGGTCTCCCACTACACTACTCGGTACAACTCTTAGCAGCTTAACTACAGTTGATCGAACGGGGAACGGTGCTTTCTGCTAGATATGGCCGCAACCGAAAATTTGTGAATCTGGTTTTTATATATGGCGCGCGCGCATTTGCCCATACTAATCATCGCATAACTCCACCAATATTAGTGGTAACCTAGTGGTTTTTTCACTGGAATAGGTCAATTGAGGGTGGGAAATTTCAATAGAACCATCAAAATAGGATTTTTCCAAAAATGTAAAATTTTTCCCTATATAACCAGGGAGTTGTAACAATATGTATATATAAAAGAGATTATTTTTTTCGA
>NZ_BMQU01000100.1 GCF_014648275.1 Pseudomonas laurentiana | reverse complement strand
TTTATAAAAAAATTTGTATTTAATTAATTTTAAATAAGTTGTATTTTGTTTAGATTAATAAATAGAATTGAGGTTATAGTTAAAGTTGTTAGTAGAAAATTGAAATAATTAGTTATAGTAGGTATGAAGGGATTTAATAAAATATGTTTTTTTATATATATGTTTTTTAAAGTATTTTTTTAAGTTTTAATTGAAATTTTTTTTAAGAAATAGAGAAAGATAATTAGTTTTAAGAATTAAAAAAATTTAATTGAAAATTTGTGAATTATTAATTATTATAGGTGGTATGAAAAAAAATAGAGAAAGATAAAAAGAATTTAATTTATTGTTTTTGGTATTTGTATTATTTTAGGAGTTAGAATTAATGTAATTTATTAATTGAAAAATTTTTTAAGAAATTAATTATAAAAAAAAATAATATATAAAAAAAATAATTTTATTATTTAATTTTAGTTAAAATATATAATTTTTTTTGAATGAATATGTAAAAATTTGAAAATAAGTTGTTTGATTTTTTTTTTTTATTGATTTTAGAATTTAGAATATGTTTTTTTTTATTTTATTAAAATTGAATTTATTAAAATTTAAATTTATTAGATTAAATTAAATAGTAGAGTAGTTTTTTTTATTTAATTTATTGAATGAGATTAAAAAGAAAAGAGGTATTTTATATGGAGAATGAGATTAGTAAAAAAAAAGATTTATTTATTTTAATTAGATTTTAAATGATAATTAGATTTTTAAAATTTGTAATTAGTAATTTTTATTATTGTTTTTTTTTGAGGTTTTAGGTTTTTTTTTTTGAGATTATATAGAAAATAGAGTGAAAAATTTATT
>NZ_BMQU01000099.1 GCF_014648275.1 Pseudomonas laurentiana | reverse complement strand
TTATATAATATTATTTATAACAAGTATAAGAGATGAAGGGTATTGATCCCTAAATGAATAGATTTGCAATCTAACAGTTTAACCTTAAACAACATCTCCTTGGTTACACCCTAGCATAGTATATCAAAACCATGGGTTTGTATATACCAAACCGACCCGTGGGGTCGGTTTTGGTTCGTATGGTATTAATATATATATACTATACTTATAGGGCTACAAAATTCCATGGCAACCCATAGTATGTATAAACATACCAAACGACCCATGGGGTCGGTTTTGTTTTGAAAGATATTTTAAGCAATAATATTTCTAAATATTATGGTCCATAATATTTTTATTTAAAAATATTATTGCCCTGGCGTTCTCACCTCTACATTCCATAGGAGGCATTCCATAGGAGAAGGGTTCGGGCCAGTATGTTCTATATAATGAGTCGTTGACTAATTGGTAAGTCCGTTGATTTTGAGTCAATTTATACTAGTTCGAACCTAGTCGATTCAATAAGTAATATAATAATCATAAGTGATATTATACTGGGTCTCGAACCCGCCCTGAAGGGCAGTTCGAACCTAGTCGATTCAATAAGTAATATAATAATCATAAGTGATATTATACTGGGTCGGTTTGGTTTAACTTCGTCGATTCGATTTTTTTTTTAATGAAATACATAAAATATATATATATTTTTATATATATGGATATACAAGGATTCAATTTATATTTTTATATACGTTTATGCATATATATAATTATTGTTAAGGATTGGGAATTGAGATATTTCACCATGCGATAAGGGTCCCAGGATACCAAATAGTGATATCTCGCTTCCATAAATCCCTAT
>NZ_BMQU01000098.1 GCF_014648275.1 Pseudomonas laurentiana | reverse complement strand
AAGAGGAGTGCCTTCGGGAACGCGGACACAGGTGGTGCATGGCTGTCGTTAGTTCGTGCCGCAAGGTGTTGGGTTAAGTCCCGCAACGAGCGCAACCCTCGTGTTTAGTTGCCATAAAGTTTGGAACTCTGAACAGACTATCGGTGTTAAGCCGGAGGAAGGTGAGGATGATGTCAAGTCATCATGCCCCTTATACCCTGGGCGACACACGTGCTACAATGGCCGGGACAAAGAGTTGCGACCCCGCGAGGGCAAGCTAACCTCAAAAACCTGGCCTCAATTCGGATTGCAGGCTGCAACTCGCCTGCATGAAGTAGGAATCGCTAGTAATCGCCGGTCAGCCATACGGCGGTGAATTCGTTCTCGGGCCTTGTACACACCGCCCGTCACACTAGGGAAGTGTGCCATGCTCGAAGTCATTATCTTAACCGCAAGGAGGGAGATGCCCAAGGCACGGCTAGTGACTGGAGTGAAGTCGTAACAAGGTAGCCGTACTGGAAGGTGCGGCTGGATTACCTCCTTTTCAGGGAGAGCTAATGCTTGTTGAGTTCATACACTGTTACGCTTGCGAAAGAGAGCGAGTGACACGAAGATGCATCTGCAAGAGATTAAGTCTCTTGTCGTTTATTGGCTGTGAAGTTCGTTATAGTCATGTAAGTAAGAATGAGAATGAAGTTCATAAGTAAGCTCCTTTTCCCAGGTCGAGACAAGTGGATAGTCTCCTATTTACTTTTCTGCCCTTGTTTTATTTTAGTTTATTCATTTAGTATGTTGAGTCGTTTCATTTATACTTTATTGATTTAGTATGTTGAGTCGTTTCATTTATAACATTAAATAAGAGA
>NZ_BMQU01000097.1 GCF_014648275.1 Pseudomonas laurentiana | reverse complement strand
TGAAATTTGTATTTTTTTTTTTTCTTAGATAATATAAAAAAGAATAGATAGTAGTGTAGGGGTGGATGTAGTTAAGTGGATTAAGGTAGTGGATTGTGAATTTATTATTGTGGGTTTAATTTTTGTTGTTTGTTTATGATGTTTGGGATTAAGTTATTATGATTTTTTTTTTTGTTTTTGTATTAAGTTTTTTTATTTTTTTTAATAAATGTTTTGTTATAAAAGGGTTTTTTTTTAGTGAATGTGTTATAGTTAATTAATTTTTATTTTTTTAAGATGAAGAAAGAAATTTGATTTTTTTTTTTATTTATTATGGTGATGAAGAATTAAAGTTTTATTATATTTTTTTTTTTTTTTAGTTTTTTTTTTAAGTGTAGGATAATTTTAGGGGGTTATGGGTTTTTTTTTATTAATTGGAGTTTTTTTTTTATTATTTTTATGGGGATGGTTGATAGGGTTTATAATTATTTTTTTTATTATAGGATGTTTATTTAGTTAATATTTTGATTTGGTTTTATTTAAATTTTTTTGGTTTATTTTAATATTTTTTATTTGTTTGATTGTTGTTGAGTAGTTTTTGGATATTAAATGGATTTTTTTAGAAGGTAATTTTAGTGTGGTTGATTTTTTTTTTTTGTAATTAGTTTTGTTATAGTATTTGTTGTTTTAGTTAATTGTTTATTTTTTTTAAGTGTGATTTTTATATTATGTATGGTTGTGTTTAAGGGTATATTGGTTGAAGTAGATTTTTTTTTTTGATTAATTAAAATTTTTTTTTAAATTGTATAAGTTTTTTTTAAAGTATATGGTTTTTTGGATGTAGATGATGATATTTATATGGATGGA
>NZ_BMQU01000096.1 GCF_014648275.1 Pseudomonas laurentiana | reverse complement strand
GACATGCATGGCTTAATCTTTGAGACAAGCATATGACTACTGGCAGGATCAACCAGATAACTACATAGTAGTGACGTCCCAGCAAGACTTGCGTCCCACTGTTCTGTCGTACAAGTTATTCTTAGTTGAAGCATAGATAAAATCTACGCCGTGACATCACATACTTGCAGTGTTTTACGACCGCAAATTTGTTTGTCACATCCATATAGCCCTCTTATAATTCTCCCGGTATGGCGTCCGTGCGACATTGCAAAATTAATCACAAGTCGAACATAACCAACCATGGAGGGAGTTACACTTAGCAAGTCACAGATAGTAAAATCCGGCTACTTACCAAGGCATACCCCCAAATCGGTTTTAGATGAAAATACTTGCTATCAGCTAGTAATCCACTAAATCCATCAGTGCTTATACACAGAATCGTTAGATATCTGGTATAAGACTGTTCAGGCTTACTGGCGGTAAAACCAGTTCGCCCATGCCGAACGTAGCGTATAGAGTAGGTCAGAATGTGTATATCCCTTCCAGACTCTCCCCACTCGTCGACTTGGCCTTAAACAAGCTCAATATTCCAATGAATTGCTTCACTGTTTTCTTGTTCTTGTCTTTTATGTTTTCACATGTAGTACCTCCGACATCATTTTCGCAGTGCGCGGTGCCAGCATCTAACAAAGTGCACATTTTTTCTCCTGCAAAACAGCTTTGTGTCCCAGCGCGCAGTCCCAGATAACCATACATTTTTTCTGCGAAAACAGTACCATTTGCGCACGAAAAGTCTTAGCGAAAATTTCCTTCATCCACCCCAAAAACAGCCAAAAGTTGCTATGAGAAACCACCCTTGGAAATAATACTCCTATGTAGATGAATATATCAG
>NZ_BMQU01000095.1 GCF_014648275.1 Pseudomonas laurentiana | reverse complement strand
CAGTTCCTGCGGGGTGCCGAGGTGGTCGCATTGGTACCAGAGCAGTTCGGCGAACGGCTCGGCCGCGGGTTGGGGAGCCCACAGCGAGTCTTCGTCGAGCCGGTAGTAGTCGCTGTACACCGGTTGTCTATGTAGGCTCATACCACCAAGACGCATAACCTGCACCACAAAAACCACTGACTTTAAGAATCCTCAAACATGCTCTTATACCAGTAAAATCCAGGATCATTTACCCAAGAAAATTTTTTACTATCCGCCAGCACAGATAGCGGAGACAAACAAACCCCATAGCGACTGAGCAATGCAATAAACTCCTTGAGCATTACATTACTAAGAACCCTTCGATCAACTTTCAAAACCAAACAACCACCTAATCCGCTACAGCTTTTTATTGCAAGTATTTCATTCAGACCTAAAAAAAATCGCTGTTCATCACCCTTCGACAAAAACCTGACCAATTTAATTTTAATTTCCATCGCTCATCGCCTTCTACCACCGGGATAGACATTCTCATAGTCCCCGCCCGGCATTTGAACATCCCAGTGAGGCCCACCATGCGCATCTGGGCCTTGACCAGTAGGCACCCATACATTGTCCTCTCTATCTACCCAACCAGCACCACGACCATCATCAAGCCTTGCCCATGTTTCTCCACCTTTACAATCACAAAATCCTTCAGTATCTCCAGGCTTACCGGGAGCTTTCGCTCCCGATGAATCATATGCATCTTTTGGTGGTTTCCTAACTTTGTATTTATTTTTCACCAACCCAAACGGATCAATCCAAAAAACCGGATTCGGCGCATACACATACAGGTTAAGCCCACCCGCATAGCCAATCGGGTCCTTGCTGATAAACCGCCCGACCAAGGGATCATAGTAC
>NZ_BMQU01000094.1 GCF_014648275.1 Pseudomonas laurentiana | reverse complement strand
AATAACAAAAATAAAAACTTAAATCCCACTTATAAATAATCCAAAAAACATAACAAATATAAAAACCACTAAAAATACTAAAAAAACAAAAACAACAACAACTAATTCATCAACTAATATATTTCCAAAAAATCAAAAACTAAATAATAAAAATTTTATAAAATCTTCTAAAATATTAATAAATAAAAAAATTAAAATTAATTAAATATATTTACTAAAATACCCTAATCCTTTTTTACTAAACCCCACATAAAAATAAACTACTAATATAAATAAAACTAAAACAACCATCATATTTATATCATTCATTAATACTACTAACTCCCCTTAAAATAACTAAATAATTTTCCACAATAAAAAAACTCCTAACCAATTAAAAACAAAAATAAATAAAAACAAAATTCCAATAAAAAAAACCCATAAACCATATTCTTCTCCAATCTAAATTTTACTCACATCTCAAATAAATTCAAAAACAAAGTCAAAAAAATTTTAACCAGCAATTAAAATTATTTATAAATTACAAATCACTAAAACTACAAAACCTAATAAAATAACAATTACAACCCAAAAAATAATAAAAACTTAAACATAAACCTAAAAACCCCCTATTTACCAATAAAAATATTAACCTACTTCTACACCAAATATCTCATATAACCCTTCTTTTATTAATATATTAATAAAACATAATAAAACATTCATATTACCCTCTAACAAAAATAAAAACTTTAAATTATTTTAATTCAAAACCCCCCCTTTTTTTTTACTTATTTACTTAAATTTTATATTTTAATTTTAAATCCCAACTAAACAAATCACACAATATCCCCAATTTTTTCTCTCTTTTTCTTTTCTACAATTCCAAAATAATAACCGATTTTTAA
>NZ_BMQU01000093.1 GCF_014648275.1 Pseudomonas laurentiana | reverse complement strand
TTGAACGTGTATAATCAGGACATGGGCCTAATATGTTCGCCAATTACATCATATTGCATATATTTTTTAAAGATTATATATTTATATGTATATATTATAAAATATTATATATATTTATATGTATATATTATAAAATATTAATATATTAATATTATATAATGAATCATTACTTATAATATATATATCTTCAAAAAAAAAAAAAAAATAATAATAATACTAAAAATTAAATTATAACAGGTAATCCATCAAACCCTGATAAAATACAAGGAACTAAGATAACTACTCCGAATAATAAAGGTAATAATATCACTCAACAGAAATGTATTAATTGATCATACCGTATTCTAGGGAAAGCAGCTCTAACTCAAATGAATGTGAACATTAAAATATTAGCTTTAATACCTAGACTGGCTCCATATATTAAACCTTCAAATAATATTAATCATATTGAATTACTTAAAATATCAATTGATAAAATATTAGTAAATAAATTAAAGTTAAGATAACCTCCTAAGAATAAAGTAATATTTAAACAACAAATTAACATAATATTACTATATTCAGATAAGAAGAATAACACAAAAGGAGCAGCAGACAATTCAGTTAAATGTCCAGAAACTAATTCTGATTCAGCTTCAACTAAATCAAATGGTGGACGATTAGTTTCTGCAACTGAAGCAATATAGAATATAACTAATATAGGCAATAAAGGCACAACATATCAAACACTACGTTGAGCCTCAGTAATTAAAGTAATATTTAAATTACTTACAAACATTACAACAATCAATACGATTGTTGTTAAAACTAATTCATAACTAATTAATTGGGCAGTAGAACGAATACTACCTAATAAAGCATATTTAGAGTTAGAAGCTCAACCAACT
>NZ_BMQU01000092.1 GCF_014648275.1 Pseudomonas laurentiana | reverse complement strand
AAAACCTTCTCTTATACCAAAAATAACCATTTATACATAAACCAAACCATTATTTTATATTAATTATTATCTTTATTAATATTAACAAATTACAAAAACAAATAACTACAACAAACAACAAAAACTAAAATTTTAAATAATCCACTATTAAAAATCATTAAATCCTAAAAAAATCAAATTTAAAAATAAAAAAATCACAAAATTCCCTATAATAAAATAAAATATCTCTCATATCTCCCTCAAATAAAACTAAATTCTTTATTTTTTTTTCCAAAATAATATTAATATATTACCATAAACAATACACCAATCCTTTATTAAATCCAATCCCAACAAAAATCACCCCCCCTAAAACAACATTTTCTTTCAAACCTTTCAACCAATCAATACAACCCCAAAAAACAACTTTTACTAAAACTCAAACAATTTCTTAAAAACTTACTTCAAATATAAAACTTTAAATATTCAAAAATACTCAAATTATTCCTAATAAAACAACTCAATAACAAATTACTTCTTCTAAAACACACCCCATTCATTCTACTCATAATAATCCAATAAATTCTCCAAATAAAAAAACATTAAACATTCCCTCTTCAAAAACCAAAACTTTTAATATTATTTAACATACAATAATTTCAATATACCTATTATAAATCTACACCCCCTAAAATCAATAAACCTTTTAAATCTTATTAACCAAAAAAACACAACTTTACACTATAATTAACTCAACACCAATCAAAAATCCCCAAAAAATTCCAAAAATTCTTATTATACACTTATTCCAACCCTTAATCCACTTTTCTAAATTCAACAATATTAAATCAATCAAACAAACTTCTAAAACTTATTCTACTTTTAAAAAACCTTAAATTATATCACCAAATCTCAATTTTTCATATATAAATA
>NZ_BMQU01000091.1 GCF_014648275.1 Pseudomonas laurentiana | reverse complement strand
GTTGAATTATATTTTATATTTTGAAATTTGATTTTTTTTTTTTATTTTTTTTTGTTATTTATGTAAAAAAAAAAAAATGGTTATGTAGATAGTTAATTATTGGGTTGAGTTGGATTTGAATTAGTGTAGATATATTGTTAATGAATTTATAGTTTGTTTTTATTAATTGTTTGGGTATTGATTTAGGAAGAATTTATTTTAATTTTATGGATAATTTATGATTAATTTTTTTTTGTAGTATTTTATTTTTAGGGGAAGTTGAATTTTTGTTGTTTTTTTGAAAGAGAGATGTTTTGAATTATTAGTGGTTTAGGATATTTTTTTTTTAAGGAGGTAGTAGGGATTTGATTTTTTTTGGGGGTAGGGTATTATGAAAGGAAGTTGATTATGGATTATTTATAAAGTTAGAATAGATTTTTTTTGGGTTGATGTTTGAGTGGTTAATGGGGATGGATTGTAAATTTGTTGGTAATATGTTTATGTTGGTTTAAATTTAGTTTGGTTTAATAATTAGTTGTTTATATAATTATTTTTTTTTTTTTGTATAAATGATAGAGAAGGGGTAAGAAAAAAAGGTTAAATTTTAGGGTATAGGGTATAGTTTGATTTTATTTTTTTTTTTATTTTTTATGTTTAGTTATTTTTTTTTTTATAAAAAATTTTGATTTTGATTTTGTTAAGGATTTTGATATGGATTTTTTAAAGAGAAATTTTAATGAATAGAGTTGATAAAATAATTTATTTTTTTGTAAAAAATAGATTATTAATTGATTTGATAATAATGTAAGGATTATTTAGTAATTTGTCTTGTTTTTATTAAAGTGATATTTATATAGATATTAATATATTATTTGTGATTTTTTTTGTTATAAAATAAAAATTTGAATTTAAAATTGAAATGATTAAAATGAAATTATAAGAAGGAA
>NZ_BMQU01000090.1 GCF_014648275.1 Pseudomonas laurentiana | reverse complement strand
TTGGTGAGTTATTGGTATATATGTGTTGGGTGGAAATTTCAAACTGCGTTTAAGATAGTGGTTATAATTTTCATAGTAACTAGACACTCCCCAGAGACCCTCCCAAGTGTTAAAGTTTGACTTTTTGCATTGGTTGAAGCTGTGGAATTTTTTGAATTTTAGTCATTTTTTGGTATCAAAGCTTTAGTAAAAAACTATTCTTCAGTAAAATACAAATCACTTTGAGAACAAATAGAAAATATAAATGTTTGATTTTGATAGGTATTATAATCAGGGTAGTTTCGGAAAGTGTGTAGGAGTCTATCCCGTGCTTAAGTTTGGTGGTACCATCAATATTGGCTGATTTATAGTCGATCTTCTCCCACAGTAATGCCACAATTCCGAAACAAAAACAGAGCTGCTAGTTGAGTGATGGCGAGTCTGAATTATCATTTTGTTGTAATGCAATTGCATTCCGAATGGTATTTTTATGGTGTGTCATAGTTTGTGTAATTTGTACATCTGATATTGACCCCAGATTTTAATTAATTTTCCCAAAGTGTACTAATTACTTACGTCGAAGAGTTTGTGCGACTCCTGGGTCGCACTCGTCACGTGCAAGTTGTCCGAAATTAGGGCTAGAAACACAGCGAGAAAAAAAGATTTTTTCGCCTGTGTCGCACACGACTTTGGAAAAATTTTGGAAATTTTCGCAAAGACTTTTTCTTAACTATGGGGAACCACCCCTAGAGCAAGAATGTTGTATGGGAATGGGTGGTGTAACTGATATATATGGGGTAGTTGATGTGTAGAAATTGATTGGTGACGTCTCAGAGGCAGTATTCCAAAGGGAAGTTTGTTTTCTGTGAGGTTGAAGTGAGGTGAAGTTCGTCCAGGTCACGTGAGACACCCAACTTGACCCTATCATATCTCCAAATTTTAGTAACAAAAAAATCTCTGAAAC
>NZ_BMQU01000089.1 GCF_014648275.1 Pseudomonas laurentiana | reverse complement strand
GGAAATGGAAAAGAGATGTAATTTTAGTTTTTTTGGAAATAGGAAGATTTTTGGTGTAAGAATAAAGGATTAATTTGTATTATTTTGATTTGGTTTTTATTTTTTTATTTTTTTAAGTTTAAGAAAAGAATATTGTTTTTTTTATTTGTATTGAATAGAATATGTTGAGTTAAATTTTTTTTATGTAAAATTGGTTTGATTTAGATTGGGAGAATTGTATGGTTTTATGAAATTATGTGTTATGGTTTGAATTTGTAGTTAATTTTATTTTTGATAGGAGTAGTTGATAATTGAATTTAATTTTTTTTATTATTTTTATTTTATATTCGTATAAAGTGTGAAAGGAAAGTTTGGTTTTAATTTAAGTTGTTTAAGAATAGTGGTTTTGAGTTTTTTGATTTTTTGATTTAGGATTAGTTAGTTTTATTTTTTGATGGGGGAAGGGATATAATTTAGTGGTAGAGTGTTATTTTGATGTGGTGGAAGTTATTAGTTTGAGTTTGATTATTTTTAAATTTAATGAATGTGAGTTTTTTTATTTTGATTTGTTTTTTTGTTGTGATTGAATAAGAATGGATAAGAGGTTTGTGGGATTGATGTGAGGGGGTAGGGGTAGTTATATTTTTGGGAGTGAATTTTATGTGAATATGAAGTGTATGGATATAAGTTATGATTTGGAATGAAAGATAATTTTGAATTAGTTTTGTTTATGAAGAAGGAAGTTATAAGTAATGTAATTATGAATTTTATGGAGAGTTTGATTTTGGTTTAGGATGAATGTTGGTGGTATGTTTAATATATGTAAGTTGGATGGGAAGTGGTGTTTTTAGTGGTGGATGGGTGAGTAATGTGTAAGAATTTGTTTTTGGGAGGGGAATAATAGTTGGAAAAAAATATAAATTTTTTTTTTAAATGAGAGAAGAAAGAAAATGAGAGAGTAAAAATGGAA
>NZ_BMQU01000088.1 GCF_014648275.1 Pseudomonas laurentiana | reverse complement strand
TTAAAAAAAATTTAATTAGATTTTTTTTTTATTAAAAAAAAAAAAAAAAATTATTATGTGAAATTTTTGTTTTTTTTTTTTTTTTTTTTTATTGTTTTTTTATAAGTATAGTATTTGTTGAATTGATAGAGAATTTTTTTTTTTGTATTGATATGAATTTATTATGAATTGATATTATTATATTTTAATTTTTTATTAATATTTTTTAAGGAAAATTTTGAATTGGATTTTAAATTGATGGGTTAGTGTGAGTTTATTTATGTGGTTATGTATTTTTTGAATAGGAATTTATTTTTTGAAAGATTTTGGTTTTTGTGTTTTGGTGGGTTTTTGAGATTTTTTTGATGATCTATGTTGTGTTGAAGGGATATTTAGATGATTTGATTAATTGTGTAAAGTTTGTAGTAGTAATGGAATTGGGGAAAGTATATATAAGTATATAGAAAAGATAGTTTTTTTTTTTTTTATTATATTAGGATTTTTTATTTTATTAGATTAGTTAGTGATTTTGGTGTAGTGAGTTTTTTTTTTTGTGATTAATTGTTGGTATTAGTTTTATATTTTGTTTTTGTGGATTGAGAAGAAAGGAGGTTTTGTGGGAAGAGGATTGTATTATAGAAGTATGGAGGTAAATCTTTTTTTAATATATAAATTTTGGTAATGTAGTTGGGTTTTTATGTTGATTTGAATGAATTATTTTTTTTGTGGAGTGAAATTTTTGTTTGTTAGGTAAGATGATAGGATAGTAAGTTATAAATTTTGTTTTGGTAGGATATGTATTTTTATTATTATGAAATTTATAAATAAAATAGTTAATTGTGGGGTTATTATTTTTTTTTTTTTTTTTTTGTTATTTTGTATGTGGTTTTAAGAAAAGGGAATTTGTTGATTTTTTGGGGTTTTAAAGGGGTGTGGAAATATATAAGAATTTTTGAATGGAAATGGAAAAGAGATGTAATTTTA
>NZ_BMQU01000087.1 GCF_014648275.1 Pseudomonas laurentiana | reverse complement strand
TTTGAAATTATTGTTTATATATTTGGTATTGGTTATAATTTATAAGAATATTTTGTAGTTTTAGTAAGAGGGGGAAGGGTTAAGGATTTATTTGGTGTGAGATATTATATTGTTTGAGGAATTTTAGATGTTGTTGGAGTAAAGGATTGTTAATAAGGGTGTTTTAGTGTGTTGTAGATTTTTATTTAAGATTTGTATTATTTGATGATGTTATGTGAATTGTTAGAAATATGTGAAGTGTATGGTTAATTTAATAATGAAAGTTTTGTAAGGGGATTGGAGTAGGTTATTATGAGATAAAAGATTTTTTTTTAAAAGAGATTTGATTCGGAATTTTTATATGTTTAAGGTTTAATATTGAAATAATTTTAGAGGTTTTTTTTGATTTTGTTTGTGTTAATAAATAATTTGAAATGTTTTGATTTTTTTAGAATAGGTTTGGGTTAAATAGTAATGATTTGAAGTATTTATTTTTATATTATTTTGGAAATTTAAGGATTTAATTGTATGGATATGTAAAATATAGGATTTTTAATTTTAGTAGGAAAAGGAGGGAAATGGATATTTAATTTAAAAGTGAGTATTTGTTTTTTTTTTTTTTTTGTTAGGATTGGAAATTTTGTATTTTATATATTTATATGATTGAGTTTTTGGGTTTTTGAAATAGTGTAAAAATAAGTGTTTTGAATTATTGTTATTTGATTTGGATTTGTTTTAAAAAAGTTGAGGTATTTTGAATTGTTTGTTGATATGGATAAAGTTAGGGAAAATTTTTGAAATTATTTTAATATTGAATTTTGGATATATAAGAGTTTTGAATTGAATTTTTTTTGAAAGAAGATTTTTTGTTTTGTGGTAGTTTGTTTTAGTTTTTTTATGAAATTTTTGTTATTGGGTTAGTTATATATTTTATATGTTTTTAGTGATTTATATGGTATTATTAAATGATATAAGTTTTGGATAAG
>NZ_BMQU01000086.1 GCF_014648275.1 Pseudomonas laurentiana | reverse complement strand
GTTGAATGGTTGATTTTTTTTTTTTTTTTTATTTTTATGAAAAGAAATTTATTATTATTATTATTGAAATTTAGAATTTTATAATGTGTAATGGAAAAAAATTATAAGTTTATTTTGTAAATTTGAAATTTTAATAATTTTATATTATTTTATGATTATATAGATATATATATAGAATTAAGGTTATGTTTTATTTATTTAATGATGAATGATAGTTATTATTTATGTGAGTTATATTTTGTTTTAGAATATATAGAATATTATTAATTTTAATTAGATAAGGAAAAATATTAATAGAATAGTTAATTGATATGATTTAGTAGTTTAGTGAATTTGTATGTATGTGTTATTTTATTTGAGTTTGTTTAGTTTAGAGGTTAGAGTATTGTATTTGTAATGTGATGGTTATTGGTTTGATTTTGATAGTTGGTTTTTTTATATTTTTTTGTTTTTTTTTATATGATTTTTAATGTATTTTTAAAATTAAAGAAGATTGAAAAGATTTTTTTGATTTTTTTTTAAGAGTTATTATTTTATTTATATTATGTTATATAAATTTTCATATTAGGAATATATATTGGGTAAAAGAGTTTGATTTTTGTAAAATTAATTAAGAAAATAAAGGAAAATTTTTGTGATTTAGTTGATTTATATATATTGTATATATAATAAAAAAAATTTGTATATTGAGAGAATATATTTTTTTATTTTTTGTATTTTAATAGTGGAGTGTATTTTATGTTATTTATTATTATTATTTAGTTTAGTTTTAATTTTATTTAGTTTTGTATAATTTTAATTAAAAAAGGAGTTTTTATGTTATGTTATTGAGGGTTTTGTTTTAAAAAAATATGTTGTTTGGGGGTTTTATTGGGATTAATTAGTAAAAGGTTTAAGGTAGGAAGTGATTTTAGAAATTAATTATGTTTTGTAAAAAAATTTTAATATTGTATTTGTTTAGAAGAAAAA
>NZ_BMQU01000085.1 GCF_014648275.1 Pseudomonas laurentiana | reverse complement strand
TAAAATCCCATTCCAACTAAAAATTCTTATAATTCTAAAAAATCCAACTACAAAAAAACCAAAAACAAAAAACTTTCCCCCCCTTTTCCACCCCAACTCTTTCAAATACTAATTTTAAAAATAAATAATTACCCTTCTCCAACCCTTACTACCCAACCTACAAACAAACAACTAATACATTCCACTTATTGAACAAAATTCTATAATCAATCCACAACCCCTAAATACCAAAAACATCCTTAAAATAATCTCATAATTCCTACAAAATAAAAACAATAAAATCAATCCATAAATTTTCCTTCCTTTTACCACATTTCACTCAAAAAATTAAAAAAAAATAATACATCAAACTATTCACAAAAACCAACTTAATCCTCTTCCCCAAAAATCAATCCCAAACAAAAAAACCCTAAAAAAACCACCAACTCCAACTACCATCCATATACAATCCATACTAAATCTAACCAACTAACCATCCTACCTCCTCTACATTCTTAACAACCCATCTTTATCTCAATAAAATCTTTCAATAACATATTTCAATCCTTTTCCCCATTACTTAAAAAAAATAAACCACCAATTCAAATACAAAATACTATCATTACCACCTAAACAATTAAACACCCAACCCATAATCACAACAACCCAATTACAAAAACAAAACTCTACCAACTAAACTATATCCCCCAAACCAAATAAAACATACATAAAAAAATCAAATCCTTCTTATATTCTTTTCCTTAACACAACTAAACCATCCTAAATTTAAACCAAAAACCTCACCCATAAAATAAATCATCACACCTATAATCCAACCAATTAAAAAAAAATCAATAAATTCCTTTTCAAAAACAATTCATCCTTCCCAAACACAACATACAACTCTCCATTATACTACACTCTCCAAATATACTTATTCCCCCCCTCTTCCTTACCATAAAAAATATTTATAAAATAACTTCAATAAAAAAAAAAAA
>NZ_BMQU01000084.1 GCF_014648275.1 Pseudomonas laurentiana | reverse complement strand
ATTTAATTTTTTTTGTAGTTTTGGGTTTTGGTGGTATTTATTATGTATTTTTGGGATTTGAAATTTTTGAAGAATTTTTTTTTTTTTTGGTTATGTATGGAAAGATAGAAATAAAATGATTATTATTTTGGGTATTTATTTAATTTTGTTAGGTGTAGGTGTTTTTTTTTTAGTATTTAAGGTTTTTTATTTTGGGGGTGTATATGATATTTGGGTTTTGGGAGGGGGGGATGTAAGAAAAATTATAAATTTGATTTTTAGTTTAAGTGTTATATTTGGTTATTTATTAAAATTTTTTTTTGGGGGAGAAGGATGGATTGTTAGTGTGGATGATTTGGAAGATATAATTGGAGGATATGTATGGTTAGGTTTTATTTGTATATTTGGTGGAATTTGGTATATTTTAATTAAGTTTTTTGTATGGGTTTGTTGTGTATTTGTATGGTTTGGGGAGGTTTATTTGTTTTATAGTTTAGTTGTTTTATTTGTTTGTGGTTTTATTGTTTGTTGTTTTGTTTGGTTTAATAATATTGTTTATTTTAGTGAGTTTTATGGATTTATGGGGTTAGAAGTTTTTTAAGTTTAAGTATTTATTTTTTTAGTTAGAGATTAATGTTTTGGAGTTAATGTGGGGTTTGTTTAAGGATTTATAGGTTTAGGTAAATATTTAATGTGTTTTTTGATTGGAGAAGTTATTTTTGGAGGAGAAATAATGTGTTTTTGGGATTTGTGTGTTTTTTGG
This sequence comes from Pseudomonas laurentiana, assembly GCF_014648275.1. GTDB lineage: Bacteria > Pseudomonadota > Gammaproteobacteria > Pseudomonadales > Pseudomonadaceae > Aquipseudomonas > Aquipseudomonas laurentiana. Next base: position 238 of record NZ_BMQU01000084.1, on the reverse strand, counting down.
TTAGAATTTTTAAGGGGTTTTAATGGTTTGGATTTGAGTAGGTTGAAAAAAGATATATAATTTTGGTAAGAATGATGTTTGGTAGAATATATGATTTATGTTTTTTTAGGTTTGTTAAATTTTGTAGGGGGTGTAGTTATTGAGATCAATGTAGTTAATTATGTTTTTTTGAGAAGTTGGTTATTTATTTTTTATTTTGTTTTAGGATTTTTTTTATTTGTGGGTTATTTATGGTATG
>NZ_BMQU01000083.1 GCF_014648275.1 Pseudomonas laurentiana | reverse complement strand
CAATATACTATAAATATTCCAAAAAAAACTATACTAACCAAAAAAATTACATTTCTCAAAAATTCATACCAATCTACAAAATTTTATAAATTTTTATACAAAAAATTTATTAACAACATAAAAAATTTTAATAATATATCAAAATCTATTCCTTCTTAATTAAAAAAAATTCCTATAACTCCAATAAACAAAATAAATAAAACCAAAATAAACATAAAAAATAAAATAATATTATCTAATTCATACAAATAATAAAAAATTCTTATATTAAATCCAAAATTTTCAACAATAATAAAAATTTAATTTCTTACATTATTACTTATTTTATATATTTTATTACAAAAAAAAAAAACTCTTTTTATATTATTCATTATTAATAATAATACTAACCCAAAATTTTTATTAAATTTTTTTTCTTCTTCTTTACCCCATAAAAAAAATAAATAAAAAAAACCACTTTTTTTTCCACTATAATTTAAAAAATAAATATTTAAATATCCTTCAAAAATAAATAAATAAATCCAAAACATATAAAATACAATTAATCCCACTATTAAACAAACTATTATTACAAAAATTAACAAAAATAACAAACTATCATTAAAAATTTCATCTTTCAACCAAAAACAAACAAAAAAAAAATACCACAAAAAAAAAATATTCCTATTAAAAAAACCATTTTTATAATCAAAACATATTTTATCAAACCACCCATAAAAATCATATTCTAACTTTTATCAATCTACTTTATTTCATTTAATTACTCATACTTATTCAAAAACTTTATTATTTTTAAAATCTAAATCCATTATTCATTCAATAAAAACTATAATTAAATATTCTCCCAATAAAAATCAAAATATAATTCTTATAAATAATTTAACAAAACATATCCCAATTACAAAAACAACCTTTTTAATAAAAACACTCTCTCTTTATAATATCCCCCCCCTTACTTATTTTTAATCAAAAAATAAAATTCTTAATAATAATTTA
>NZ_BMQU01000082.1 GCF_014648275.1 Pseudomonas laurentiana | reverse complement strand
AGCATGGGTCCTGATAAACGCCAATCTATTGCTTCTTCTCTACTAATAATGCCTACTCCCTCAACTCGTCTCAAAAAGCTAGGATTGCGTGTAATAAGTCTTTCATATTCGGTCACTTTTGGAAAGAAATAATAGCAAAAATCGAAGCATTTATCTACCCAACCGTAGGGTAAATCTACAGCTACTCCTCCAATACGGAAATAATTATGCATCATTCGCATGCCCGTGGCAGCTTCAAATAAATCATATATCATTTCCCTCTCTCTTAAAATATAAAAGAAAGGAGTCTGCGCACCAATATCAGCCATGAAAGGTCCAAGCCATAACAAATGAGAAGCTATACGACTTAACTCTAGCATAATCATTCTAATATAGCTAGCCCTTTTAGGTATTTGAATATTTTCCAATTTTTCTGGCGCATTAACCGTTACCGCCTCTGTGAACATAGTAGCCAAATAATCCCATCGTGTTACATAGGGGAGATATTGCACAATTGTTCGGTTCTCAGCAACTGTTTCCATACCTCTATGTAAATAACCTAATATAGGTTCACAATCAATAACATCTTCACCATCTAGAGTAACAATAAGTCGAAGAACACCATGCATTGATGGATGATGAGGACCCATACTTACCATCATGAGGTCTTTCTCCCTAGCAACCATAATCATAACTCTTTCCCGGTTAAAAAAATCAATGAGAACAAAAAAAAAAAGAATGACTCATTAGGATTCGGAATTTAATAAAACATAATTTTTGAAAATGAAAATTTCATTCAAATCAAAATTAACGCAGTCCACGAATATCTAATTGATCGATTAAACGTTTGTAACGAAGTCTATCTTTTTTGAACAGATAAATCAGAAGTCGTTTACGTTTACCCACAATTTTCCACAAACCTCTTTGGGACGAGTAGTCTCTTCCGTGCAGGTCCAAATGTTCAGTAAGTTTTTGAATTCGACTGGTTAAATAATATACTTGAGATTCAACAGATCCTCTTTGTTCTCTAGGAATCA
>NZ_BMQU01000081.1 GCF_014648275.1 Pseudomonas laurentiana | reverse complement strand
AGTTGGAGTCGGCGGCTCCCCTAGGGATCTTTCTTATAGGCTCCTCGGGGAAGAGGATCAAGTTGGCCCTTGCGAACAACTTGATGTACTATCTCCCTTCAACCCTTTTTAGCCCAAAAAAACGGGGGCAGAAGGAAAAGTCATGCCATGGACCGACCCCATCATCTCCACCCCGTAGGAACTACGAAATCGCTCCAAGGATGTTTTCATCATCCAGGGGTCACAGACCGACCACATACCCTGATTTGAGAAGTGGAACGCATTAGCTGTCCCTTCTGATTGGGCAGGAAGGGTCGGAGAAGGGCAATCTTTTTAAGATAAGACCAAAGAGTCGGTGGAAAAAAGAAGAGCTTTTTGTTCCTGGTTCTTCCGGAGTTTGAATTCTTAAGAACTTCAAGAATTCCTAGGGGCAACATTGCTTTTGGGAGGAGTTGCTCTTTGGAGAGCACAGTACAATGAAAATTGTGAGCTGTGTTCGGGGGGAAGGCTATTGTCGATTGTTGACCTTCTATGGTAGACTTAATCAAGAGGGTTCAATAGACAGTGGTTGACCCTGTGGCGGATGCCAGCGGTTCGAGTCCGCTTATCTCCACCCCGTGATGATTCTGCGGAGCAGATCAGTCATAATCGGCAGTTTATCTATGATTTATTTTATCGTTCATGGACGTTGATAAGATGCTTTCATGTCTTGAATATTAGTAGCTCCTTAAGACGGCCTTGAGCGGCAAGGTTCAAAAAACTAAGGGCGTACGGTGGATACCTAGGCACCCAGAGACGAAGAAGGGCGTGTTAATCGACGAAATGCTTCGGGGAGTGGAAATTGAGCATAGATCCGGAGATTCCCGAATAGGTTAACCTTTTTAACTATCTGTTGAATCCATAGACAGACAAGGGACAACCTGGCGAACTGAAACATCTTAGTAGCCAGAGGAAGAGAAAGCAAAAGCGATTCCCGTAGTAGCGGCGAGCGAAATGGGATCAGCCTAAACCGTTAAAACGGGGTTGTGGGAGAGCAATCTAAGCGTCATGCTGC
>NZ_BMQU01000080.1 GCF_014648275.1 Pseudomonas laurentiana | reverse complement strand
TTTATCTCATATTATAATATAAATAAACAACTCTTATTATATCAATCCAAAACCTTTCCAATTAATCTTTACAATACTTCCTCTATCAATTAAATCTTTTTTTATCCATAAAAAAAAAAATATTTAAACATATCTAATCTTCACTTCATATTTCGATAAATAAAATTTAAGTATTTACTACAACTAATAAAAATCATTTTAAACAATACTTATATAAAAAACCCTTTTTTTATATTTCTAATATTTTATTAACTAACATTCATTCTTTTTTTCTATAATAAAAATAATCACACATAATAACAAATCACAACCATATTATTAAAAACTTATAATAAAAAAAAATTTCATTCTAATACCCAAAAATAATATTCTAAAACTTTAATATATTCCCCATTACTTATATAAATAAAACCTATATTATAAAATATATAACTTCAATCATAAAAATCAATTTCTAATCACATAACTTCATAATAATTCTATAATACTTCCACATAATTTCCTTCAAATTAAACCAACATCCATTACAATCATCATTCACTTTAACAAACTCTCCATTTCAAAACCATATATAAAATTTTCATCTCATACAACTCCTCCTTTAAATACATAATAAAAATAATATATATAAAAATATAATATCATTATAAACTAAACAAAACTAATATTTTTACAAAAAATCCCTAACCAACCTTCTTACAAAAAATCTTTTCTTACTACCAAATAAATTCATACTAAATAAAAATAAAAAAAAAAACTCTAAAAATTTCTTTATTCTCAACACCCCTAAATTTCCAAAAATTAATCACTTCAACAATCTTCAATAATTATACAAATATCCAAAATACAAACAAAATAAATATTTATTATTCCAACCATTTTAATTAATCCCAATCCCAACAAAAAAAAAAAAAAAAAATCATTTTTAAAAAAATTTTCATATTATTAATTTCTCAACATAATACTTCTTCCCCTATACCTCCTATTCATATATTATATTAATATAATAAAATTAATCTATAATACAAAAACCATAAATAAAAA
>NZ_BMQU01000079.1 GCF_014648275.1 Pseudomonas laurentiana | reverse complement strand
GAATGAGAGAAAGAAGTGAGGAATTTTTTTTTTGATTTTGATTTTTTTATTTTAGTTGTTGTTTTTTTTTTTGTTATTTTGAAAGTAGTTGTTTTAGTTTTAGTTATTTGAATTTTTGATATTTTTTTTTATTTTTTATTAAATGAATGGTATTTTTTTTTGGAAATTTTAGTTATTTTTAGTATGATATTTGGGAATTTTATTGTTATTATTTAAATAAGTATGAAATGTATGTTTGTATATTTGTTTATAGGTTAAATTGGATATGTAATTATTGGAATAATTGTTGGAGATTTAAATGGTGGATATGTGAGTATGATAATTTATATGTTGTTTTATATTGTTATGAATTTAGGAATTTTTGTTTGTATTATATTATTTGGTTTATGTATTGGAATTGATAATATTTGAGATTATGTAGGATTATATATAAAAGATTTTTTTTTGGTTTTTTTTTTAGTTTTATGTTTTTTATTTTTAGGAGGTTTTTTTTTATTAGTAGGTTTTTTTGGAAAATTTTATTTATTTTGGTGTATAATTTTGTATAATTTTGAATGTTATTAGTTTTGGTATGTAGATTAAATAATATAATGTAAGTAAAAGTTTTTAGATTTATGGTGATATAGAATAGTATATAAGTTATTATGTTTGTATATTTATTATTTGAGTTTTTAATAATTATTTTAATAATTATATATTTGATTTGATTTATGGATGAATATGTAAGTATATGTTTTATGTTTGTTTGAGTAATAGTAATGAGATTTTTGAATATTATGTTAAGAATAGTTAGGATTTTTAGAAGAAGATGTTATTTATTTGATGAGAAATAAAAAGGAATATTGAAAATTTGAGTGGTTGAAGTTGAGGTAGTTATTTTTGAAGTAATAGAAAGAAAAGTAATGATTGGAGTGGGAGAGTTAGAGTTGAAAAGAGGATTTTTTATTTTTTTTTTTTATTTAAAATTGTGTATGAGATTTTTATTTTGTATGGTTTTGAATGAGAGAAAGAAGTGAGGAATTTTTTTTTTGATTTTGATTTTTTTATTTTAGTTGTTGTT
>NZ_BMQU01000078.1 GCF_014648275.1 Pseudomonas laurentiana | reverse complement strand
CAACTCGTCGAGGCGCTGGTGGGCCTTGAGCAGGATATCGCCTTGCGCGGTGCTGAACTCGATTTCCCGGCCGGGGCCGCTGTCGTTGCTCTTGTGGTAGACATAACGCAGCCGGCCCGCCACTTCGGCGGCATCTTCCGTGATCAGGCTGCGGACAAAGCCCCCCACGCTCAGGCGCAGGGTATTGTCCTGGGTCCACTGCTCATGGCGGGTTTGCACCTGCTCCTGCTCATGGTTGATGTCGCGCAGCACGCCCAGCTCATCGTCCAGGCAGGCGAACACGCGGTACAGGGCCCGGGCCTGGGCGTGGATGGTGGCCAGCCAGTCCTTGACCTGCAGGGCGTCCCAGCGCTCGGCGCTCCATTCGCCGGTGGGCGGGGTGTCGGCACTCACCTCGGCATACTCTTCCGCCGCCTTGGCCCGCTCCTGGTTGTGGTACATGGCATCGGTGTAGGCCTTGATGCTGGCCGGTGTGGGTGCCGCGATCATCTGATCGCCGAGGATTTCGGCGTGCTGCGCGTACTCCGTGCGCTGATGTTCAATGGCCAATGCCCGCAGATAACTCTCGGGCAGTAGCTCGGCGAGCACCTGATCGGCGTGCTCCCACGGCGGGCAATGGGGTGCCTTGAGGGTGTCGGCCACCTGACGCAAGTCCACGTGGCGCATGTGCCGGTCGCGCACCTTGCGTTCACTCAGCCGGGCACACTGCTCCGGGCCGATGGGGTGTTCGGTGAAGCTCATCCAGGCGTCGTGGTGTTTGTCCAGCGCCAGGCCGACGAGGGTGCCATTGGCCACACGGCCAGGCGCGTCGTGGAGCGCCTGTTCCAGCAACAGGCCGTTGTCCGCCACCGCGTAGTGTTTGAGCGGGCCTTCGTGGTGCCACACGTAGAGGTAGCCGCAGCGCAGCCGACGCGCGGCCATGGCATGGCTTTGCGGCACAACCCCGGGATCACAGCACGGGTGGCTGGTCCATTCCTCGGCCAGGGCGTAGCGCACCGGGACGACGAAGATTTCGGGCTGCGAGGCTTGGCAAGGCTCCACCGGGCTGTTGATGTCGACATGGGG
>NZ_BMQU01000077.1 GCF_014648275.1 Pseudomonas laurentiana | reverse complement strand
AGTTAAAGGGTTTTTTGGTTTGATTAATTTTTTGATTAAGAATGTTATTTTTTAAAAGGATTTAGTTTTTTTTTTTTTTAATGAAAGATTTAAGGAAGATTATAGATTTTTGTAATTTATATTTAAAGATTTTAATTAATTGTAAATTTGGATTATGAAATTTTGAAATATAATTTTTGAATTGGATGATTATTTATAATTTAATAAGTATAATAAGAGGATTTATGGATAAAGTTAGAAAAGTGTTTTTTTAATTGTAATTAAATTTTTAGTTTTATTTATTGTTTGGTATAGAAAAATTGAAGTAAAATAGTTATTAAATGAGAATTTTGGTTTATTAAAGATATTGATATATTATATTGTTTTAGTTTGGTAGAAATTAAATATTTTTTTTAAGGATTTTGTTAAATAGAAATAAAGAATGAAGTAATTAGAAAGATTGTTTGAGTTGGTTTGATTTATTTTTTAGAAGGATTATTTAGAAAGTAAAATTGTTTGTGAAAGTATGTAGATGGAAAAAAGTTTATATGGATGTTATGGGTTGAATTTTTATTTTGTTTTTGTTTTTTTTTATTTGGGAATTTTTTTATTTATTATAAAGGAGTTGAATGAAATTAAAGTTTTATGTTTGGTTTTGAATTAGAGATGTTAAAAATATAAAAATGATTAATTGATGTTGATTAAAATTTTTAGTTTTTTAAGTTAATGATGTGGGTTCGATTTTTGTTATTTGTTTTAAATTTATAATTGTTTTTTTTTTTTATTAGAGAAAATTTGTTATATTAGAATTGTTTAATAGTAATTGTGTATTGAATTTATTTTAATATATAATTGTTAAAAAGATTTTGTATATTTTTTTTTTTTAATAATAGGAAAGTAAAAAAAAGTGAAAAGTGTTTATTGTTTAATGGATAGGATATAGGTTTTTTAAATTTTTGGTATAGGTTTAAATTTTATTGGATGTAATATAAATATATTTATATTGATATTTATTTATTATTTTTATTTTTATATATTATATATAATATTTATTTTGAAAAAAGATAAGAAATAAATAGAATAAGAAAGAAATTTTGAATGTTTTAAGATTGAATATTAAATAGATATTAGGC
>NZ_BMQU01000076.1 GCF_014648275.1 Pseudomonas laurentiana | reverse complement strand
AATATAACAAATAATACTATGATAGTATATAATGAGAAGATTGTAAAATTGAAAGCACTTAAATCAAAGAATGGTGAAACGAAACCTAAAAATGTTCTAATTTCAAATTGATCTAATGGTGAATGAATAATATAATTCATAATATAATTTTTTTTATTTTTTATTGTATCAATAATTCGCCGGGCCGTAGGAACGGTGTAGCCGCCTTCGGCGGCCGACATTTATTTTTATTTTGATAATTAAGGTGTTTAATTCCTTTATTATACAAGGAAGATTTTTATTATTAATTATAGTTTAGTAATAAAGAATCTTGATAAATATAATCTTACAATTCTAGGTAAGAAGAATTGAGCAAATAATACTAATAAAATTACTATTAAAGCAAATCCATAAGTTAATTGATTTAAAAAGTAGAATGGTACTAATTGAGGCATAATTGATATAAAATTTATATATTTTTTTGATTAATAATAAAATAATTAAAACATATTTATTAAATAAAACTAATAAATATATCTAAATAATAAAAAGATAATTATAAAATTATATAATAATATGATATGTAATCATATAATTATGATTGTACAGCTGGCATGTTAAATGAGTGTACTAAAGGTGGAGAGTTTAATAAGAAATCTAATGATGAAGATTTAATATCTTGTGATTGGAATATAATATTAGACTCTACAAAATCTGGAGCTTTAGGATGAACTACAGATTTATTGTTAACTTTATTTTCTAATCCATTTATGAATTGGTCATAGATAATATATGTAAATAATATTAAAGAAATAATACTTATCATAGATCCAATACTACTTACATAATTTCAACCAGCGAAAGCATCAGGATAATCTGGTATTCTACGTGGCATACCATTTATACCTAAGAAGTGCATTGGTAAGAATATCATGTTAGCACCTATGAAAATTAGTCAGAATTGTACTTGAGCTAATCTTTCATTATAGTATAATCCTAGCATTTGAGGACTTCAATAGTAATATCCTCCTAATAATGAGAATACTGCACCCATTGATAATACATAGTGGAAATGCGTTCGTGGACTATCTCTTCAAACGTAATTTAGTTATAAATGGAACTTTATATCACTTAGGA
>NZ_BMQU01000075.1 GCF_014648275.1 Pseudomonas laurentiana | reverse complement strand
AAAGTTGGATTTAATTGTTAATTATTTTTATTGGAAATAGGATTGATTATGGATTTGAGTTATGGTATATGGTTTTATAAAATTGTATGATTTTTTTGATTTAAATTAAGTTGGTTTTATATGAAGAAGATTTGATTTGGTATGTTTTATTTGATATGGGTAGGAGAAATGGTATTTTTTTTTTAAATTTAAAAAAATAGAGAAATAAGAATTAAGTTAAGATGATATGGATTAATTTTTTATTTTTGTGTTAAAGATTTTTTTATTTTTAAAGGAATTGGAGTTATATTTTTTTTTTATTTTTATTTAAGAGTTTTTATGTGTTTTTATGTTTTTTTAAGATTTTGAAAAATTGATAAATTTTTTTTTTTTAGGATTATATGTGAGATAATGAAAAAAAAAAAGAGAGAATGGTAATTTTATGATTAATTATTTTATTTATGAATTTTATAGTAATAGAAATATATGTTTTATTGAAATAGAATTTGTAATTTGTTATTTTATTATTTTGTTTAGTAGGTAAAGATTTTATTTTGTGAAAAAGATGATTTATTTGGATTAATATGAAAGTTTAATTATATTGTTAGAATTTATATATTGGAAAGAGGTTTATTTTTGTGTTTTTATGGTGTAATTTTCTTTTTGTGGAGTTTTTTTTTTTTTTGGTTTGTAGAGATAAAATGTAGGATTGGTGTTAATAGTTAATTATGGAAGAAAGGATTTATTGTGTTAAGATTATTAATTAATTTAATAGAATAGAAAATTTTAATATAATAGAAAAGAAAAGAATTGTTTTTTTTGTATATTTATGTATATTTTTTTTGGTTTTGTTGTTATTGTGGGTTTTATGTAATTGATTGGATTATTTAGATATTTTTTTAATATAATATAGGTTGTTGAAAGGATTTTGGAGATTTGTTAAAGTATGAAAGTTAGAATTTTTTAGAAAATGAATTTTTATTTGAAGAGTGTATAATTGTATGGATAAGTTTATATTAATTTGTTAATTTGGGATTTAATTTGGGATTTTTTTTGAGGGATATTGGTAAGGAATTGGAATGTAATAATATTGATTTATAATGGATTTATATTGATATAGAAGAAAAGGTTTTTTATTGATTTAATAAGTGTTGTATTTATGGGAAAG
>NZ_BMQU01000074.1 GCF_014648275.1 Pseudomonas laurentiana | reverse complement strand
ATGATATATTTAGTAATAAGAAGAAGGAAAAGGATTGAATAGAGGATTTTATGAATATTTGGTGATTTTAGATGTGTTGATATTAATGATGATTTATTATTTTGATGAATTATTTTTTTGGATAGAAGAAGATTATGTAAAGATTTATTTGAAATTTTATTTATTAGATTTTTTTGTGGAAGATATAATTTTTTTTGAAGAATTTGTTAAATGTTTGTGAGGTTTTTTATTTAATTTTTTTTTTTTTTTTTGTTGTTGGATATATTGTTTGTATATATTTTTTTTTTGTTTTTTGAGTTTATAGTGAGTTATAGATAGAGTTTGAAAAGATTAAATTTTTGATGATTTTATTATATATGATTGAGTTGTGAAAATTTTTGGATAGGTATTTTATATTTGAATTGAATTTTTTTTGGTTAAAGAATTTTTTTTTAGTTGTTTTGGAATAATTAGGAGATTGTTTAGAAGAAATATGGGGTTTTGGTGGTAATATGTTATGGGGTGGTGATTTTGTTTATGGGGTTAAATTAATATGTTTTAAGAAGAAAGATTTGAAAATAAATTTTATTGATATTATTGATTTTATAAGTATTATATTAAATTTTATAGTATGTTGTTGTTAGAATTTTGTATTTTTTTTAGATAATTTTTTAATTGTTTTAGAGTAATTAGAAAAAGATTTTTTAATTAGAAAGAATTTAGTTTAGATGTAGGATATTTATTTAGAAGTTTTTGTAATTTAATTATGTATGATGGAATTATTAAAGATTTGATTTTTTTGAATTTTGTTTGTAATTTATTATAGGTTTGGGAAATAAAGAGAAGATGTGTATGAATGATATATTTAGTAATAAGAAGAAGGAAAAGGATTGAATAGAAGGTTATATTATGAAAGTTTTGAGAAGTAAGAAGAAGGTTGGTTAGTGTTTTGGAGTCGAATATGATTTGATGTTATGTGTATGATTGAGTATAAGAATTTAAATCGTAATTCGATTTTAAAAGTTTAAGTAGTGTTTTTTTGTTAGAAGATATAAAGTTAAAGATTTATATGGATTTTGGTTATATTATGAAAGTTTTGAGAAGTAAGAAGAAGGTTGGTTAGTGTTTTGGAGTTGAATATGATTTGATGTTATGTGTATGATTGAGTATAAGAATTTAAATCGTAATTCGATTTTAA
>NZ_BMQU01000073.1 GCF_014648275.1 Pseudomonas laurentiana | reverse complement strand
CCCGTACCATTCATACAACCCCACTTTCGGTAACGCTTATCCCCAGTAGTTCCATTGCTATTATATATCTTGTTTATACTCAACACCAATTTCGCTATTATTTTGAGCATCAATGTTTCTGTTTTCAACTCAGTCATTTGACCTGATATATCGTTTTACCCCATTCTGTCATCTACATAAAAATTATTTTATTACATCTCCAACGGTCATTGCAATACGTCGCTTTTTTTTTCTTCGCAAAGCGTTTTCCCAATCTGCAGGTGTATAAATTTACGTTGTTAGCTTATATATATATATATATATATATTTATACAAAATATATCCGAATGCTAAAGCCAATGTTTGCATAAACTATATCAAACCCAATTGTGTGACGCCAGTTTTGGTTACTACCACCTGAAAAGTAATATTTTTGTCTACGGCCATATCTAGCAGAAAGCAGAATTTCCCGTCCGATCAATGGTACTTAAGCTGCTAAGAGCCTGACCGAGTAGTGTAGTGGGAGACCATACGCGAAACTCAGGTGCTGTAGTCTCTTCTTTTTTTTTCCTTTTTTCTTTTTTTACCTTGTTTTCGCCTGCCCACGCTAGGACATACCATACCGATAGCATAGCTACAGCTTATACCGCTCATCTGGTATAATATCACTCTTCATATGGTCATTCGTTCCACGTGAAATGCCAATGTCCAACAAGTGCAAAATGAAAAATTTTCTGTCAACTTTCGTCGAGCATCCCTTCATTACTTTCTTCTCTTTCCTTTTCTAAAAGCCTGTCTTTAAGGAGCTTTCCTCTTTATCCGCTTTTCCTTTCACTTCTTCGTACAAACCTACTCAACCTTCTGGTCCTTCTCAATGTTATTCTTTTAGTGTGTGTCCCTTGATACAAGCCTCGTATTGCCCAAAAAAAAAAAAAAAAAAAAAAAGAGAGAGGGAAGAGGGAAAGAAAGAAGAGAGAGAGAAAGGGGAGAAAGGGAAGGAAAAGGGGAAAAAGGGAAAAAAGGGAGGGGAGGAGAGAGAACCTTGTCGTTCAATCTTTATGAGAACAGCACTGTTAAGAGCAATTTACCTTTCACTGTTAAAGGCGCGGAGCGCCCTCATCCTCCGACAGTTTATATTGCTCCTCGTAAGTTATACAATTATATTTCACCCCATGGTCGAATGTGTGAACCTCTGTTGTCTGTTT
>NZ_BMQU01000072.1 GCF_014648275.1 Pseudomonas laurentiana | reverse complement strand
GGAAGGTCTGAAGTACCCACCGATTTTTGAGGCCCTCGCTGCTTGAGGTTCAAAAAATCCAAGTCGGCCGAAAAACAGACCCTTCTTGTCTTTAATTCACGGCTCTTTCCTCTTATCGTGCTGTTTCAGGGCGATCAGCCCGCATTACAGACGCACCTCTCCCGCATTCAACAACCGTTTTCGCACCATCCACAGGTTCGACAATGCGAACAAGGTTGTCTGTTGGGCGATGTTTTTCGACAAGCCACGAAAGCGTACTTTCGTGTAGCCAAACTGGAGCTTGATCACGCGAAAGGGATGTTCAACCTTGGCCCGCACCTGCGCTTTGGCGTATTCGATCTTGCGTCGCATACGCCCGATCAAACTCTTTTTTCCGTGCTTTCTATAGCTGCTGGGACGCGCGGCAATCGACCAAATCATCGTGCGGTTCTGATGCTCAGCACGCTTCTCCACACCGGTATAACCTGCATCGCCGCACACGTAAGTTTCCTCACCATGCAACAACTGATCGACCTGAGTCACGTCCGCCACATTCGCCGCCGTGCCCACCAGGCTGTGCACCAAGCCGGATTCGGCATCGACGCCGATGTGCGCTTTCATACCAAAAAAGTACTGATTTCCTTTTTTCGTCTGATGCATTTCCGGGTCGCGCTTGCCGTCCTTGTTCTTGGTCGAACTCGGGGCATGAATGATCGTCGCATCGACCACCGTGCCTTGGCGCAGCATCAAGCCACGGTCACCCAGATAGCCGTTGATGACCTGCAAGATCCCGCCCGCCAACTCATGTTTTTCCAGCAAGCGCCGGAAGTTGAGGATCGTGGTTTCATCGGGAATTCGATCCAGATGCAGCCCCGCGAACTGGCGCAGAATCGTCGTTTCATAGAGTGATTCTTCCATCGCCGGATCGCTGTAGCCGAACCAGTTCTGCATCAGATGAACCCGCAACATGGCCAGCAACGGATACGCCGGACGACCGCCTTCACCTTTCGGATAATGCGGCTCGATCAAGGCAATCAAGCCCTTCCAGGGCACGACCTGATCCATCTCGATCAGGAAGCGCTCACGGCGGGTCTGCTTACGTTTGCCGGCGTACTCAGCATCGGCGAAGGACATCTGTTTCATCGGGACTCAACCGTTCGATTCCTGTGAGGCGGGTATTTCACCAAATCTCGAAGCCTTTTTCAGAGTTTCC
>NZ_BMQU01000071.1 GCF_014648275.1 Pseudomonas laurentiana | reverse complement strand
GGAAATCCTGAAGAAGACTTCCCGAATCTGGTGAAATACGCCGATCCCGTTGCCCGAGTTTTCCGATGAAGCAGATGACCTTCGCCGACGCCGAGTACGCCGGTAAGCGTAAGCAAACCCGCAAGGAGTTGTTCCTGATCGAGATGGATCAGGTGGTGCCGTGGCAGGGTTTGATCGCCCTGATCGAGCCGCATTATCCGAAGGGCGAAGGTGGACGTCCGGCCTATCCGCTGATGGCGATGCTGCGCGTGCACCTGATGCAGAACTGGTTCGGCTACAGCGATCCTGCGATGGAGGAAGCGTTGTACGAAACCACCATCCTTCGCCAATTTTCTGGGCTGAGCCTGGAGCGCATCCCCGACGAAACTACCATCCTCAACTTCCGCCGCCTGCTGGAAAAGCATGAGTTGGCGTCCGGAATTCTGGCCGTGATCAACGGCTACCTGGGGGATCGCGGCCTGTCGCTGCGCCAGGGCACCATCGTCGATGCCACACTGATCCACGCGCCAAGTTCGACCAAAAATAAGGACGGTAAGCGCGACCCGGAAATGCACCAGACCAAAAAGGGCAACCAGTATTACTTCGGCGCGAAAGCCCACATTGGTGCCGACGAAGAATCGGGCCTGGTACATAGCGTGGTGGTCACGGCGGCCAATGTTGCGGACATCACTCAGGTCGACCAACTGCTACACGGCGAAGAACACGTGGTGTGCGCTGACGCTGGGTATACCGGAGTCGAGAAGCGTCCTGAACATGAAGGTCGTGCCGTTATCTGGCAGATCGCGGCTCGGCGCAGCACCTACAAGAAACACGGCAAGCGCAGCGCCTTGTACAAAGCGCTGCGCAAGATCGAGAAGGCCAAGGCCCAGATCCGTGCCAAGGTCGAACACCCGTTCCGCGTGATCAAACGGCAGTTTGGCTATACGAAGGTGCGCTTCCGAGGATTGGCCAAGAATGCGGCGCAGATGGTGACGCTGTTTGCCCTGTCGAATCTGTGGATGGCCCGCCGACATTTGCTGGCCAGCGCAGGAGAGGTGCGCCTGTAATGCGGAAAATGGCTGCGGTAACGTGCTGGCGGTAACGAAAAAGGTAGAAAAGCGCGACTGATCGGATTGTCTTGGATCAGTTGGGCGATTTTGAAATCGGCAGACGCTGAAGTCAGCCAGAGATGCATGGCTACTTCAGACCATCC
>NZ_BMQU01000070.1 GCF_014648275.1 Pseudomonas laurentiana | reverse complement strand
GGGGTTTCCCCATGTGAGAGTAGGTCATCGTCAAGATTAAATTCCGAAACCCCTATCTGCACATGCAGGTAGGGGTTTTGTCTTTGTGGCCTGGAAATTTCGCCGACAAGGCCGGTTCCTGCAGTTGCCCCCCCTTTATTGCCGTTCGCTTGGTACCATTCAGCACATGTTTATGACGCTTTAATGGCTGGAAGGTTTTTGTGAATGTTTTACGTCGTTGGCTACAGCACCCGCATGCTCGTCTAACTGCCCTGGTCGGGTTGGTTCTGGTCATGCCTTTGTGCCTGCGTGCCGCGTTGGGCTGGTCTGACTCATTCGGATACCTGTCCGATATGGCAATTGGCAGCCTGCTCATCGTGCTGTTGCATCAGAGGCCTTGGTGGTTAGCGCTTCCGGTGTTGCTGGTCTGGAGCTTGTTGACACTGGCTGCTGCCGAGTTGGTCAGTGCAGTCGGTCGTCTGCCTAACATTACAGATGTGCACTACCTGATGGATCCTCAATTTCTGGAGAACTCCACGGGAGGCGGTTTCGCTCAACCTTGGCTTGCTTTCGCACTGCTGGTTGGCCTTGTGGTGTGGCTCATCACGCAGTGGGCGGGCCCTTCGGTATTGGCACCACGTTGGTCTGGCAAAGCCTGGGGCGTTCCAATGTTGCTCTTGCTTGCCCACGGGTGGGGGCAGCAACTGCGTACCGCCGATGAAGACCAATGGCGCTTGTTCAACCTTCCGCATCAACTCCTGGCCGCCGGTGTTGGTGATCTGCAGGCACGAGCGGAGGAATGGTGGGCAGGTGACGTTGCAGAGGCTGAGCCCCAGGTGGGTGGGCTTGCGCGGTTGGATCTGGACGGCGAAAGGCTGTTGCCAGCGCCAGGGCGCGCACGCAATGTCTTGATTATCGCCCTGGAAGGGATTCCGGGCGCGTATATCGGGGTCAATCGCCAGGCATTGCACAGCAGCTATCAAGAAAACCTGATGCCTAATCTGACGCGCTGGGCAGAGCGTGGCATGAATACACCCGACTATGTGTTGCACAGCCACCAGACCATTCGCGGCCTGTATGCGATGCTCTGCGGTGATTACGACAAGCTCGACAATGGTACGCCGAAGGGGGTCGAGATGCTGACCCAAAGTGAACGTAATCAGGCATGCCTGCCAGCTCAGTTACGCGCGAATGGATTTGCCACGCATGGGGTGCAAGGGGTCGAGTGTTCGAATCACTCCGTCCCGACCATATAATTCAATGACTT
>NZ_BMQU01000069.1 GCF_014648275.1 Pseudomonas laurentiana | reverse complement strand
TGTATGGACTTGAGACATCGCTGACACATGTGCGGGGACATGGTGGACACATTATCGCTTACCGTCGGGGTTGTTGAAGTCGATGGTTCGCAGCTTGTGTTGGCAGAAGTAAACATCAAAATGGTCGGGGCCTTGATCGCTACGGCGGAGTGCTAACACATAGCCCGCTAGTGCCTTCGCTATCCGAAATGAGCGCTTCTTGAAGCGAAATTGACTGCTGTAGGGCTTCACCAGAATATCGTCGGGACTGTATTCAACGGCGGGTAGACGGCTTGGGAAAGCCCGCCTGCTCATCTGGTAGCGATCTGCCGGTACTTTGTAGCCCAGCTGCTGATGAGGACGCTTGTAGTTGTATATGCCCCGCCAGAGGTCGAAAGCTTCCTGCGCTTCTCGCAGATCCCGAAAGCTGCGCCCTGTCAGTACCTCGGCCTTGAGCGTCCGATGGAATCGCTCATCCTTGCCATTGGTTTGTGGGTGGCCTGGTCTGCTGAAAGTCAGTCGAATTCCCAAGCGAACCAACCAGATACCTAGCGGTGTGAGTTCTCCGGGATTTCTTGGCGCTCCCCAGGGCGAGCCATTATCCGCGTTGATCTGCACAGGCAGTCCATACCGGCTGAACAGATCGGTCAGGTGCTCCATGACCAACCCTGTGCGCTGATGTGCGCAGGCCTGTATCACAAGGTTGAAGCGAGAGTGGTCATCAATCAGCGTCAGCGGATAACAAGGTCCCTGAGCCGTTTGGAAGAAGCCTTTAAAATCGATCTGCCACAGATCATTCGGGGCTTCGCGCTCAAAGCGTGTCCATGGTTTAGCAGCCTCGGAGGCCTCTGTGGTGATCAATCCATGCCGATGCAGGACATTGGTTACGGTACTGGCACAGATTCGCTGATCAAGCAGGTGACTGATCTTTCGGCCACCCCACGTGGAGTGCTCCTTACGGATGGCAACCACTTCCTCCTCTAGCCCTGGCTGAGTCTTGCGAGGGCTGGTGGCCGGCTTTCGAGAGCGCTCCTGTAAGCCGGGCAGACCGTCCTGTCGAAATCGATTGAGCCATTTGTAACCCGTCTGAGGGCTAATGCCGAACCGGCGGCATAGCTCCCTCATGTTGGCGTCCGGGTGATTGGCCAGGTTAACGAACTCTTCTCTCAAGCTCATGGCATCTCTCGCGTTCCAAGGCATGGTCGTGTTCCCGGCAGGTTGCTTGCCGAAAAGTGTCCACCATGTCTCCGCACACGTGTCCACCATGTGTCCGGTCCATACACCCC
>NZ_BMQU01000068.1 GCF_014648275.1 Pseudomonas laurentiana | reverse complement strand
ACCAGCGTGTCGCCGGCTTTGACGGTGTAGGCGTTAACCAGCATCTGTTTGTCGTCCTTGTACGTTATTACAGTTAGAGGCGTTCAAGCACGCTGAGTTTGTCCGCACTGGCAAGGTCATCACGTGCCAGATATTCAGCGTGTGGCGGGCTACGCCAGAAGTGGTCACCCTTGACCAGCGCTATGCGTAACCAGCGCTCCATATCAACCCTGTGCGAGTACCCCGCCTGCCGGGCACCCAGCAGTTGTCGGAGCACAAACTCGACCGGTTCGGGCATGGGTAACGCCTGCTGGTAGTCCTGGGCCAGGCGCTGCGCCAGCACTTCAAGTTGTCGCTGTTCCAGCCCTGCCTGATGCGCCGGGCTCAGGTACAGCCACCCCGGCGCGCGCAGTTCGCCGTCCCACTCGGGGTGAGGATTCGTGCAGTGGCGCCAGCCAAGCTCGTTGCGCCAGGCCAGGTCAGTGCAGGGGCCGATAAAGTGCGCGCGCTCACGGTCGTCGAAGCTGGTGAGCAACGGTTCGAGCCAGCGTGGATCGAAAAAACGCAGCATCCGCAGGGAGGTGTCGGTGCGCATCGTCAGCAGGCTGCGCCAGTGCTCCACGGCCTGCGCAAGGCTGGCGCTGTCCGCCAGGTACGCCACATACCCGGCATCGGCCCGCTCCAGCAGGCCTCGGGCGTAGTCGGCAAGTTCACCGTGGGCCGGGCAGCGCAGCACATAGGGGCCTGCAGCCTGCAGCCCGGCGTAGGGCGTGCCCTCGAACAATGGCACGCAACAGGCGGCGGTGTAGCCATAGGCATGCTGGAGGGTGGTCGGCAGGTTCATGTCGAAACAGGCATCGAGGATGACGCACAAGGTTCCCGACGCAACAGGCGCCGCAAACGGCGAAGTAATGGAGGTGATCATGCTGGCTTCCCCGATTGATGAACTGGGCACTCGCGTAATCCGCCGCAGTCACAGGTTGTTTCTGGCGACAGTGAGCCCGCCAGCCCTTGTGGCAGGCAGGTTGACAAGCTGAGGGCCGGCAGCGCCTCAAGCAATCCAGGCAACACCGAGGCAGCAGCCGTGCCGGTCATGGGTGCCCCGCCCAGTTGAATTTCAGTACTGCTGAATATCCCTCCGGCGCTGATGACGAGGTGGTGGCCTCCCGCCCTCAAGGTGAGGCTGGCCCCGGCCTCAAGCACGACCTTCAACCCGGAACTCAGGTGTATCTGTTGCCCGGCCTCTACCACCAGCATCTGCCCAATCCGGGTGTGACTGCTGGCGCCCACGTCCAGGTACTCGCTGGCCTTGAGCTGCA
>NZ_BMQU01000067.1 GCF_014648275.1 Pseudomonas laurentiana | reverse complement strand
GACGAAGATTTCGGGCTGCGAGGCTTGGCAAGGCTCCACCGGGCTGTTGATGTCGACATGGGGATGAGCCCTGGCGTCCCGCTCAGCATTGGCCAACTGGCAGACATAGGCTTTTCTTTCGGCGCTCATTCCATGCGCTCCTTGTGGTTGAGGGGGTGTTGGGACAGCTCGGTCAGCAGGTTGCTCAAGCGCTGTTCAGGCAGCAGGCCTGGCTCCTTCAGGCGCTTTCGGTACACAGCGTGCTCCGGGCCATCGGGAAAGGCCTCGCCCAGCCGGGCGTAAAGCGCGACCCAGCACATCACCTCGTCTTCCGCACTGAACCCCTGGCGCTCGGCACTGCGTCGGCAAGCCATCGCCCACTGACGCCGGGCCGGCTCATCCAGGCCCTCGAAGCAGTCGGGGAAATAGCGCAGGGCGTGCTCGACAAGCCGATCATCGAAGCCCTCACGCTGGGCTTGAACGATATGCGCCAGTTGCTCGCTGCTCAGCTGAAGCCAGGGTGTGCTGGCGTAACGGGCACTGGGTTGCTCAGGGTTTTGCTGGGTAATCCGTAATTCACTGCCATCGGTATCGGGCAGTTGAACACAGCGTATCGGCCCCATTACCCGATCACGGGCGACAGGCATCAGGCCCGTTAGCCACAAGCGAGCGATGCGCGGATCGACGTAGCGGAAGAACGCGCTGCACCCGCCATCGAGCTGTACATGGACCAGGCTGCGCAGGTGCTCGAGCAGTTCATACTCATCCACGTCGGTTTCCAGCCAGAGGCCAGCGCTGCCTCGCCACATCATGGCAAAAGTACGGGCCAGGTCGCTGTCAGGCACGACCGGGATCAGTATCGGGCTGCAGTCGATCAGGTCGGCATAGGCCGTGTTCAGGTACAACAGGTGCATCGGGGCACCAGGTGCCAGCTGTGCGAGGCGTGTAGGCAGGTGCTGAATCTGCAGGCTGTCGAGCAACAGGTAAGCGCCACTCATGCTTTGAGCGCCGCCAGTTTCTGGCATATGGCACAGACCCCCGCCGTTTTTTGCGCAGCGCGCTGCAGCGCCTGCTGCTGTGAATCCAGTGCCATCGCCAGCAATGCCTCCACCTGCTCTGCCTGTGCCGAAGCCACCGCCGTGCCCGTCACTGGCGCGCCTCCCACTTGAATCTCACTGCTGCTGAAGATGCCTGCCGCGCCTATCACGATGTGCTGGCCACCCGCTTTCAGCGTGAGGCTTACCCCTGCCTCCAGCACCATCCTGGCGCCGGCCTTGAGATGAACCTCCTGCCCCGCCTCTGTCGCCAGCCTCTGCCCAATCCGGGTGTGACTGCTGGCGCCCACGTCCAGGTACTCGCTGGCCTTGAGCTGCA
>NZ_BMQU01000066.1 GCF_014648275.1 Pseudomonas laurentiana | reverse complement strand
GGCGGCCTCAAGGAGCAAGTGCAACACCTGATGTAAGGTGTTGCCATGTCTACCCAATACAGTCACCTGAGTACCGAGGAGCGCGTCACCATCATGGTGATGCTATTTCAACGGCAGACGCTACGAACTATTGCTGCGTTGCTAGGGCGTCACCCCAGCACCATTAGTCGAGAGATCAAGCGCAACCCCCAGCAGCCCCACTATGACGCCATCAAAGCCACAAGTAGGGCACAACAGCTTCGACATATGCCTCGTCGTCAACGGCGTTTATCTCCAGACTCTGAGCTGTTTCAAGTGGTCGTCGAAATGCTCCGCATTGGCTGGTCACCACAACAAATTGCCCGCAGACTACACGCTATCTGGCCTGACCAACCCGAGCGACATGTGAGCCACGAAACTATCTACCTCGCCATCTATGCCTACCCACGCGGAGAGCTGAAACGTCAGCTGATCAGTTATCTACGTCAAGCAGACGGCAAGCGTCCTAAGCGAACACAGAGCAATGTGCGTCGAGAGCGCTATCCTGCACAACTGAGTATTCACCTACGCCCTCCCGAAGTTGCAGATCGTCTGGTACCTGGGCATTGGGAGAGTGATCTGATTATGGGGGCCAATAATCGCTCAGCCGTCGCCACAATGGTCGAACGCACAAGCCGATATGTAATCCTCGCCAAACTTGAAGCCCCCACCGCTGAAGCGGCGGCGGAAGCCATTGTGAGGGAGATGTCGCGGATGGCCCCATCACTACTAAAAACCATGACACATGATCAAGGTAGCGAAATGGCCCGCCATGCCGAAATCACGGCGCGAACGGGGATGAAAATTTATTTCGCCGATCCACATTCGCCTTGGCAACGCGGTAGTAATGAAAATACGAACGGATTGTTGCGTCAGTATCTCCCGAAAGGCACAGATCTCTCTCTAGTGACGCAGGCGCGACTGGATGAAATAGCTGATTTGCTCAATACCCGCCCTCGGCAGACACTGGGCTGGAAGTTTCCAGTTGAGGTGCTAGTAGATTATCTTCAGCTCTCAGCGACCAATAAGCTTACAACGATAAATTGACCGCTAAGAACAAACCCTCCCCCAGCTTGGCTAGCCTGCTGGATGCCCCATAAGGAGGGCGGCTATCGTGCCATTTCAGGCCGCTACATCGTCGATGCTGGGGGGGTTCTGTATAGCCATTGTTTAAGCGATGCCGGGGGGGTTGTGTATAGCCGCAGTTTCAGCGACCGAGGAGGAGATTTTGGGCAGGGGCTTGGCGAAGAAAATCGTGCTTAGTCGGGATGGCTCAGTTCGCTCAGACGCCAAACGATCGCGATGCTTCGGAGGCGGCATCTCGTTCAATTTCGGAATTAGCGCGCTCCGATTTTTTAACTAGCTGTTGCACTTGCTCCTTGAGGCCGCC
>NZ_BMQU01000065.1 GCF_014648275.1 Pseudomonas laurentiana | reverse complement strand
ACACCAATTCATTATATATAAATAATAAAAAAATTCCATTAATACAAAACCAATTCCAATAAACTTATTAAAAAATCCAATTAACATACATCCAATAAAAATTAAACCTACAAATTCACCAATTATAAATTAAACACTTTAACCATTCAACCATAAATACTTAATAAAAATCCTCATACATAATAAATAACCAAATTCCAATTAAAATAAAATCTTTAAAATAAATCAATACAATTTAAAAAAAATCAATAAAAAAACATCAATTCAAATCCTAAATTTTCAAATTAAAAAAAATAATAAAAAAAATCAAAAATACTCACTATTTCTTAAATTCATAAACCCAATTCAATTCAATAAAATCTTTCATTCATATTTTTTTCCACCAAAAACATTTTAAAAAACTCTTAAACCCTCAAATTTTTAATATCCTACTTTTACACAATTCACAAAATTCAACAAACAATCAATATTTCACAATCAAAAATATAATACTATTTATAATAACAACCCTTCTATATCATATTAACAATCAAAATATAATCAAAAACAAAAATCTCTATTTAAAAAAACTTCTTCCTATACCTATAAATTCCATTAAACCCAAAAATAATACATCAAAAAAATCTTTTAAATCTTACAATATCAATAAATTAATTATTTCACTCCTATATCTTACAAAAAAAAAAAAAATCTCTAAAAACTATTTCCAAAATCCAAAAAAAAATACTTAAATTCTCCCAATAACTCAAAAATATATCATACCTAAATCTAACTAAAATTCACAATAATAAAAAAACTAAATCAAAAAAAAAAAAAATTTTTATTATAAAATATCTAATAAAACCATCACTAAAATTAATATCTCATTTAAAAAAAAAAATATCAAATATCTAAAATTTCTTTTTATATATTATATAAATAATCCAATCCACAAAAACCATAATTAAAAATTATTTAATCATCTTTCTCCAAATAAAAAACAAAACATAATCAACTTAAATTCAAAACAACTATTCAAAATCTTAATAAAAAACTAAATTTATTATCTCATATTTACTTTTCATAAAAAAATACCAATTAAAATAAAAAATTTCTACAAACAACAAAAAACTAAATCAACTATTCAATCAAATAATATTAAACATATTTCCCATCTCTTCTCAAAAAACAAATAAACTATTTCTTTACAAAATTATACTCAATTTCATATATAACAATTCCACCAAAATCTCTTCATTAATTAAAAAAAAAATCCACACAAATCAAATTTTTTTAAAAAAATATCAAAAAAAAATTAAATTTAATTAAACAATATATAATTAATAAACAAAAATAAATTTTTTAACAAAATACAAAACATATCATCAAATATTCAATATAATTCTACAAAATCTAATTTCATTCAAATAACAAATTCTAACCAATTAAACA
>NZ_BMQU01000064.1 GCF_014648275.1 Pseudomonas laurentiana | reverse complement strand
TTATGGAATAAGGTTTTATTCTATTTATGGGGATTTTGTAAATATTTTATTTTAAAAATTAAAAATTGGTTTTTTTTTTGGAGATTGGATGTAGTTATTAATTTATGATTTGGTATGTATAGAATGAAAATTTTATTTTTGATTTTATGAGAATTTTTATGAAAGTTTTTTATTTGTTTTTTTTTGATGGAAGTTTTATTTTTTTAGAATGTATTTTAATTTTTGGTTTAATTTTTTTTTTGATGATTGATTTAATTTTTGATTAAAAAGATATATTTTGGTTATATTTTATTTTTTTAATAAGTTTTGTAATGAGTATAATGGTTTTATTGTTTTGATGGAGAGAAGAATTTATGATTAGTTTTTTAGGAAATTTTTAAATGAATAATTTTAATGAAATTTTTTAATTTTTTATTTTATTATGTTTAATTTTTTGTATTTTTTTATTTGTAGAGTATATTGAATGTATAGAAATGGTTATAATAGAGTTTTTGTTATTTATATTAATAGTTATTTTAGGAGGAATGTTTTTATGTGGTGTTAATGATTTAATAATTATTTTTGTAGTTTTAGAATGTTTTAGTTTATGTTTTTATTTATTATTTGGATATATTAAGAAAGATATATGATTTAATGAGGTTATTATGAAATATTTATTTATGGGTGGGGTAAGTTTTTTTATTTTGGTTTATGGTTTTTTTTGGTTATATGGTTTATTTGGGGGAGAGATTGAGTTTTAAGAAATAGTGAATGGTTTTATTAATATATAAATGTATAATTTTTTAGGATGAATTATATAGTTAAGAGAAATTATTAATTAGAATAGAAGAGTTTGTTTTATTTATGAGTAAATATTTTATAGTAGTTTTATTAGATTGTATATTTTTTTTGGTATATTTAGATAATAGGTAGGAGTATAAATTGAAATATTTTGGAGTTATAAAGATAGTTATTAAATTGTTAGTATTATATAAAAATATTTTTTTTAGAGTAGTTGTTAATATGAATAATAGAAATTTTGTTATAGTTATTTTTGTATATTTAATGTATTTTATGGATAGAGGAATATAGAGAGTTGAATATAGTAAAATAAGAAATTGAAAGATTTTGTTGAAATTGTTTGTTTGGAAATTTTTTGAAAAGTTAATTATAGGTTTTTTTTTTTATTGGAGTAATAGGGTTGTTATGTTTATTATGAAATTTGTTGAAGAGATGAAATATAATTAAGGTATATTTTTTTGATTAGAGGTTGAATTGATTATTAGAAGAAGAATTAGGTTAAAAATTAGGATATATTTTGGGAAAATAAAATTTTTATTGAAGAGAAGTAAATGAAAGGTTTTTATAAAAATTTTTGTAGAATTGAGAATGAAATTTTTATTTTGTATATGTTAGATTATGAATTAGTAATTGTATTTAATTTTTAAAAAAAAATTAATTTTTGATTTTTGGAATGGAATATTTATGGAATTTTTATGAATAGGATAAAATTTTATTTTATGGTA
>NZ_BMQU01000063.1 GCF_014648275.1 Pseudomonas laurentiana | reverse complement strand
CGAAATTCGCGCACCGCGCGGCACTACGCTGACCGCCAAAAGCTGGCTGACTGAAGCGCCGCTGCGCATGCTGATGAACAACCTCGACCCTGAAGTCGCGGAAAACCCGAAAGAGCTGGTGGTGTACGGCGGCATTGGCCGTGCGGCGCGTAACTGGGAGTGCTACGACAAGATCGTCGAGAGCCTGACCAACCTGAACGACGACGAAACGCTGCTGGTGCAATCCGGCAAGCCAGTCGGCGTGTTCAAGACCCACGCCAATGCCCCGCGCGTGTTGATCGCCAACTCCAACCTGGTGCCGCACTGGGCCACGTGGGAGCACTTCAACGAACTGGATGCCAAGGGCCTGGCCATGTACGGCCAGATGACTGCCGGCAGCTGGATCTACATCGGCAGCCAGGGCATCGTTCAAGGCACCTATGAAACCTTCGTCGAAGCCGGTCGCCAGCACTATAACGGCAGCCTCAAGGGCAAGTGGGTACTGACCGCTGGCCTGGGTGGCATGGGTGGCGCGCAGCCGCTGGCTGCAACCCTGGCCGGTGCCTGCTCGCTGAACATCGAATGCCAGCAGAGCCGCATCGACTTCCGCCTGAGCACCCGTTACGTCGACGAGCAGGCCAACGACCTGGACGACGCCCTGGCGCGTATCGCCAAGTACACCGCTGAAGGCAAAGCCATTTCCATTGCCCTGCACGGTAACGCCGCGGAAATCCTGCCAGAGCTGGTCAAGCGTGGCGTGCGTCCGGACATGGTCACTGACCAGACCAGCGCCCACGACCCGCTCAACGGTTACCTGCCGGCAGGCTGGACCTGGGAACAGTACCGTGACCGCGCACAAACCGAGCCGGCTGCGGTGGTCAAGGCGGCCAAGCAGTCGATGGCCGTGCATGTGCAGGCCATGCTCGACTTCCAGAAGCAGGGCGTTCCGACCTTCGACTACGGCAACAATATCCGTCAGATGGCCAAGGAAGAAGGCGTAGAAAACGCATTCGACTTCCCAGGTTTCGTACCGGCCTATATTCGCCCGCTGTTCTGCCGTGGTATCGGCCCGTTCCGCTGGGCAGCCCTGTCGGGTAACGCCGAAGACATCTACAAGACCGACGCCAAGGTCAAGGAACTGATCCCGGACGATGCGCACCTGCACAACTGGCTGGAAATGGCCCGTGAGCGCATCAGCTTCCAGGGCCTGCCCGCACGTATCTGCTGGGTCGGCCTGGGCCAGCGCGCCAAGTTGGGCCTGGCGTTCAACGAAATGGTGCGCCGCGGTGAACTGTCGGCACCGATCGTGATCGGTCGTGACCACCTGGACTCCGGCTCGGTGTCGAGCCCGAACCGCGAAACCGAATCGATGATGGATGGCTCGGACGCCGTGTCCGACTGGCCATTGCTCAACGCACTGCTCAACACCGCCAGTGGCGCGACCTGGGTTTCCCTGCACCACGGCGGCGGTGTCGGCATGGGCTTCTCGCAGCACTCGGGCATGGTCATCGTCTGTGACGGTACCGACGAGGCTGCCGAGCGTATCGCTCGCGTTCTGACCAACGACCCGGCGACTGGCGTCATGCGTCATGCCGATGCCGGTTATCAGATCGCCATCGATTGCGCCAA
>NZ_BMQU01000062.1 GCF_014648275.1 Pseudomonas laurentiana | reverse complement strand
TCTGCCCAATCCGGGTGTGACTGCTGGCGCCCACGTCCAGGTACTCGCTGGCCTTGAGCTGCACCTTGCGATCCGCCAGGACCGTGAGGTGCTCTTCTGCTTCCAGTACCGTGGTGCTGTTGCCCTTGACCCGGGTCGTGCACTCACCGCCCACCTCCAACCGACGGTCACGCTCGACCTTCTGCTCCAGGTCTCGCTGAGCCCGCAGGTAGATCAATTCGTGGCCTTTGCGGTCTTCCACATACAGTTCGTTGTAGCCGCTACCCCCCGGTGTGCTGCGGCTGCGAAACACGCTGCGGGTCTTGTCTGCCGGCAAGGCATAAGGCACCGGGTTGAGGCTATTGGGCAGGCAACCGCTGACCAGCGGACGGTCCGGATCGCCCTCCAGGAAAACGACCAATACCTCCATGCCCACCCGTGGAATGCTGACACTGCCATGGCCGTTTCCGGCCCAGCCCGAGGCGACCCGCAGCCAGCAACTGCTCTGGTCGTTGTGCTGGCCCTCGCGGTCCCAGTGGAACTGCACCTTGACCCGACCATAGGCGTCGCAATAGACCTCTTCGCCTTTCGGGCCGGTGACCCGGGCCGTCTGGCTGCCCAGCACACGGGGCTTGTGGTACGCCTGCTGCGGACGGTAGAACACGTCCCAAGGGGTGACGGTAAAGTGGTTGCGGTAGCCTTGCTGGAAACCGTCAGCCACCGGCACGAGGTCGGCAGCGATGCTCTCCTCCAGCACTTGCGGTTGCTTGCCCTCATGCTGAACTTCGGTCAGCAGCCAGAGGTCGTTCCAGGCCTTGCACGGGTGGCCCGACAGTTCCAGCAAGTGGCCCGTCACCAGGCTCGGCTGGTCGCTTTGGCCCTCGGCAACACGGTGCTCGGCGCGGTGGCGTTCGAGGGCGCGCTGGCTGAGTCGCTTGCCCTCCTCGCCCTGCATGAAACCACCGGGGTAGGTGTAATCCTCCGGGTTCGGTTCCGGGTAGGCGGTGTCGGCCTGACCCTCGGCCTCGAGCACGAAGCTGGATTTTTCAAAGTCATAGTCGCGCCAGCGCGTACGCCGGGTACGGGCCTCCAGGCGCAAGTTGAAACGGCTGATCACCGGTTCGTCGGCCACCAGGCCGCTGTCCTGTTGGTAGGGGACGGGTTTGCCGAGCCTGGGGAAAAAGGTCTGGTGGTCGCTGAACACCAGCGTGTGCCCGGCGCGGCTGTGTCGGAAGGCATAGCTCACGCCCTCCTCGAAACACAGGCGCTGCAGGAAGTGCAGGTCGGACTCGCCGTACTGCACGCAGTACTCCCGTGGGGTACTGGTCTTTTCCAGGTGCAGTTGGTAGGCATCGCTGAGGATGCCGTGCTCCTCAAGGACCTGGGCGATGATCTGCGCCAGCGTGCGCTGCTGGAAAATCCGGTGGTTGCGGCGCAGCCCCAGGTAGGCCAGTTGCGGCACCAGCCTCAGGCCATAGTGGGTCAGGCGCTTGCCTGCGTCGCCCAGCGACACGCGGTCAACCTGCCCATGAATGCCTGCGCCCTGCGCATTGAACGCCAGGAAAGCCTGCTTGTGCAGCAAGCTTTCAAGCTCGAGGTCAGCGCGCTCGCTGACCAGTTCCACGTCAAAGGCAAAGGGCCTGCTGATGGCTTCCGTGCCGGTGAATGACAGTACCTGAAGGTCGTGCTGAAGGTCATCGATCGTCAGGCTGAAGTGCGCGTGATTG
>NZ_BMQU01000061.1 GCF_014648275.1 Pseudomonas laurentiana | reverse complement strand
AAAAAAAAATTAAATAAAAAACCTCACAAACATTTAACAATCTCAAATATATCAATATCAATAATAACTCATTATTTCAATAAATCATTTCTTCAAACAAAAAAAAATTATATAAAAACTTACTCAAAATCTCACTTATCAAATTCCTTTATAAAAAACACAATTTTTTCTAAAAAATTCACCATAATATATCTAATCCATACATAATATCATAAAAAATAAATACAAATTTTTAACTACTACTTAATATCCACAATAAATCTAAAAAAATATCTAAAAATATCAAATTTAAATATTTATACCCTATCAAAATAAAAAACCATAACATATATATTTAAAATAAATTCCATTTTAAAAAAATTAAAAAAACACTATCTCATTAAAAAATTCTATCCATCTACCCTTTATCAACACATTTTTTTAAACAAAAACTCCATTTTTTCCTCTATAAATATTTCTCAAAACATAAAATATAAATCAAACCCATATTTAAATTAAAATTAAAATACTAATACAAACTCTTCTCTTCTAAATCAAATAAATTCATATCTAAAAAAATTTAACAATACATTCTTTCAAAATTAACTCTTTATCCCTCTATTAAAAATATTCCAAAAATATCTACAATCAAATAAATAACTCTACAAACTAATAAATCAAATCAAATTAAAAAATAAAAAAATTTATACAAATTATACCTTTCATCACCACTTTATAAAAAATCATTAAATATAAATATATTAAATACCTATAACTCAATTAACAAAAATAAAATAATATCTCTCTCCAAAAAAACATATTTTTTTTTACCACCACACAAAAAAAATATTTTATTATAAATAAACAAAATAATAAAAAATTATCCATACATAAACATAAAATCAAAATTATTAAAACAAACCTTTTCCACATCACTTCTATTTCTATTATAACAAAAAATTCCCTTTTTATATAAAAAAAACCCATCTCAATAATTCTAATTTTACATTTACATATAAACAATTCCTCACTATCTTATTCATTCACAACAAAACATTTTCTTCATACAATAATAAAAAAAAACATACTTTTTTAAAAAAAAATACTATTTCACCTTCATCAATCAAATCACAAATATCTAACATATTCATATCTAACAATTTTCCACAAAATAATAACAAAAAATATAACTTATACAAATCTTTCCATTTTCCAATTCAATCCAATCCATTAATTCATAAAACTATTTACTCAATTACAAACATTTCTAAAACACCTCTAATAAAAAAACAAAAAATCAATTTTAAAAAAACATATTATCAAACTCTTTCAAATATAAATCTATCCAATTCAAAAAAAAAAAACTTACATCAATATCTCAATTTCAATTCAAACATAAATTTAATTCACACTCCATATTCTAAAAAATATTTACAAAAAAAAAAACAAAATCTTTACCTAAAAAAATACATTAACAAAAAACAAATAAATAAAACCTTTCAACAAAATAATACTTTTTCAACTCTCTCAAAATAAAATCTATTCCAAACATATATACCATAATTCTTTACTTCAACAAAATACAAATATCTAAATTTAATATTTTTAAATACTTTTTCAAACCTATTACAAATACTAAATAACAATCAAAAATTTATATCCATTTTTCATAATATTATACATAAATTAAATATATCATAACAAATTCTTCAAAAAAAATTATATCTTCCACAAAAAAATCTAATAAATAAAATTTC
>NZ_BMQU01000060.1 GCF_014648275.1 Pseudomonas laurentiana | reverse complement strand
ATCGAGTAGGAGGCGAGTTCACACCCGCCGTCCTCTCACACCACCGTGCGTACGGTTCCGTACACGGCGGTTCAGGTTATACGGCTAAGCCGGTTGATCGTATCCAGTATCGAGACAAGCCCAAGGCGATCCCATAGTTTCTTCGGTAGCGCCTGATTCATATGTGGCGCACCCGAGTTCCACCATGGGCCCCTGCCATTGGAGGTCGATTTACAGGCACGCTCTGCACCCAGCCCCAGCCGTATCAGGTTGCGGGCTCTCGTCGAGGGCTGCTTCCATTGTCGCCAGATAACACAGCGCAGTTTGTGCCTGACCCACCCGTCCAACTCCTCAAGCGGGCGCTTGCTCTGGCTGAGTTTGAAGTAGCTCGCCCACCCTCGTAACACGGGGTTCAGCCGCTCGATAATGCGGGCCATCTTGCGACCTCGCACACCGCGCAGTAGCTCTCTGAGCCGGCCGCGCAAGCGGTCAAGACTCATCGCCGCCACTCTCAGTCTGGGCTGCCGATGCCGACTCATCCCATAACCCAAATAGCTGCAACTCCAGGCCCTCGCTACCTGGCTTTTGTTCCGATTCACCGTCAATTTCAGACGTTGCTTCAGGAAGCGCTCGACACTGGCCAGTACACGTTCGCCAGACCGATGACTACGCACATAAATGTTCGCATCATCGGCATAGCGCACGAAGCGATGACCCCGCCGCTCCAGCTCACGATCAAGTTCGTCGAGCAGGATGTTCGACAGCAACGGCGAGAGCGGGCCGCCTTGCGGCGTCCCTTCCTGCCGGGGGCTGACGACACCGCCCGACATGACCCCTGCTTCAAGGTAACGGCGGATGAGCCTGAGCACGCATTTGTCTTCGACCCGACGCTCGATACAAGCCATAAGGATGTCGTGGTTGACCCGATCAAAGAACTTCTCCAGATCAAGTTCCACACACCAGCGGTGGCCCGCCTCCACATGGGAACGGGCCGTTTCAACGGCTTGATGAGTGCTTCTGCCCGGACGAAAGCCGTAGCTGTAGTCCGAAAACAACGGATCGAAGATTGGCGTGAGTTGTTGCTGCAATGCTTGCTGGATCAGGCGATCCACGACGCTGGGGATACCCAGTTGTCGTGTTCCGCCTTGCGGTTTGGGGATTTCAACCGCTCGCACTGCCTGGGGATGGTACTCACCGGCCAGCAACCTGGCCTTGAGGATTGGCCAATACTGTTTCACGTAGCCAGCCAGGTCAGCGACCGTCATGCCATCGGCACCCGGCGCTCCCTTGTTGCTGACCACACGCTGATACGCACGCCTGAGGTTCGCCGGTGCAAGCACCCGCTCCATCAGCGTGTCCGGCTCCGCGTTCGTCCCCGTCACTGACGCCCTTGGTACCTCTGCACTGCCAGCCCTCATCCTCGGCTTCTGGCCGGGACCTCGACTGACAGATTCCTGTGTGGGAATTTTCTGCATTACGGCTACCAACGAGACAGTGACGCCTACTGGCGGCATAACCTGTTCGGCCCTTGGTGGCGCGGTTAACCGCCACTTACTACGGCTTCGGCTGACTTCTGCACGCTCATCCCGTCGCCTCTCGACGCTCGGTAGCACAATGGCAAACGCGCAGATCTCCCAGGGTAATTCGCGCGACCTTCCTGCTTATGCCTGTCGGATTTACGTCGCAGCGTTCCGTGCAAGTATCGGGCTTTGAAGATTGTTGCCTTCTCACCCCGCTGCGCCGCCTCTATCCGCTTCCTGTACGTCAGGCCAGCATTTTGCCTCGGGCTTCCTTCAGATTCGCAGTCACCCGCGACACCCTTGCCTCTGGCTAACACTTCCCCTTGCCGGGTATGTAGAGGACTTTCACCTCCAAGTCACCCATTCAGCCACCACAGCCAAACGGGTTGCGCTAACGCGCAACGCGCCATGCCTGGCGCACAAC
>NZ_BMQU01000059.1 GCF_014648275.1 Pseudomonas laurentiana | reverse complement strand
TTCTCCCCAGGCCTTGTGCTGCGCGCGCCAGACGATCTCGCCTTGTTGGTTGGTCAGTTCCTGTGGGGTGCTGAAATGGTCACTACATACCAGTTGATAAGGCTCATACAAGCCCGATTAACTGATACCAAGCTCACCTGCCTGCGAGAGGTCACGAGTTATGCGTGAGATTCATCATAGCGACCCAAACGGTACTTATCAGTACATCACAAAATATCTACCCCCTATCAGGGTCAGCCTTTACCACGAAGGACCAATTTTTTATTTAACAAAATAATATCCACATGCTTCTTCTCCGAAAAACACTCAATAAAATCCTGTAAATGAACATGCTCAAGTTTATCTTTTGAAATCTCATGAGAAGCCTTAATAAAAAACTCACCAAGCGACTTAATAGTCTCAGGGTCAGCAATGACTGAAACCTCATCCAGCCGAACAAGCTGATCCGAGCCTATAACAGTACCGTAAACCGAAAATTTTTTAATTTCCTCATAACTCAAAACCCTTTTCTCTTAAAAAATTCTTTTCTTTACGCGTCAAATCTGAAACCTCACCCCGCGAACGATGACTCTGAGCACCATATTTGTTTATCACACCTCAATCCGCACTGACAGTGAGCGCGGACCTGCTGTTTTGTATATTCCACTCCACCGACAGTAAAACAACCTAGAACTTAGGACCTCAAAAGCTCTGCATGCCCCGCAAACAACAAAATTTAATAAGCCGAGAAAATCCAAGAAAGCCATGCCTTCTCGCCACACCTACATCATTCAAGTCTAAAACATAGGAATTCATTGTTTCCATTACTGCTCCAGTAGCCACACCCATTAAAACACCCACCTTATCCAGATCACTCTCAATTGTAACAACCACATAATCATCTCGTTTTCTTTGCTGACCAAACCTAACCACGACTTCCTCATCAAAGATAACCGCACCATCCGACTTATCATCAGAGAAGTAAAACTTAACGGACTGCGACCTCCCGAGCGCCAGGTAGACTTTAAGTAGCGTTTTAAGTCGAATACCTGGCTTCACCCCAAAGCCAAACCCACACCCACTCCCCTCACTTGAATAAAAATAGTACTTAAACACAACACCATGACATCGCTTATGATGAAAAACAAAACGCATCTTTTCATAAAAATGAAATTCGTCCTCATCACCAACCAACTCATACCCAGCAGCAACAAAATCAAACGAAGAAAAACCATTTACCCCAAAACAATCCGGCCGCTCCATTATCACCCCATCTAAATACAAAGAAAAAACCTTGCCAAATAATAGCGTATGCACTCGCGCCTCCCTTATCACAGCTCTACAGGATTTGTACTGGCAGTTTTATGCTCATTTAATATTTGACCAACCCGAGTAAGCTCTGCCGCCCGGAAAGACTTCTACCGACGCCCGCAACGGGCTTGCCATTGATGTTAGTTCTGGCAGAGCCTTTAAATTCGATATCAACACAATTGATGCAATCACCTAAACAAGCGACATTCCTCATAGCACCGCCTGCTTTTCTGCTGAGCCCTCTTATTCTCTCTGAGGTAGAGATTTGGCAATCCTAGACAAGAGAATTAAAACCATGGCCATTTTTCTTCAAAAATTACCGCCCTGCAATCCAGTCGAAAACCAATACCTCTATCTCTGATAGCTTTTTTACATTACCAACCACAACCAACTCCTCACCATCAGATTTAGCCTCACCATACGAGACAACATCCACCACATCATCACTTATAACAACCCTCAAAGAATCACCAGAAACTTTGTTTTTTGCTGAAAAAATCGGATTACCATCCTGAAATGGCTGACCATTAGCAAACGCAGTCCTATAAAGCGGAACCAAAAAGTCAGATTTATCCACACCCAAAAAATTTAAACTAGAATAAAAATAACTTAAGAAATAACGCTCTAAAGACAAATAAACCAAACCATCCTCTAAATAACTCTCAAACACATTCACTACTCCCCAAAAGCCTTCCCAGAGATGACCTCTATATCTACGCGCTCATGCCTAGCCCCCTTAACCATAAAAGTTTTACTCACCGGAGCATCCACCCCACCACACTTACAAGCACTCAAAACAAAATTATCTGCCTTTTGAAATGCTTCCTCTCGCACAGCGAGACTTCCTTTGTCTAATTTACTTTTTAACTCATCGAGCTTCGCCCTCGCTTCAATTGCTGTTAAAGGGGAGTCTTGATTCCAAGCCACAGACTCCTCTAGCTTCGCGCCCTGCGCTTGAAACCTACCTCTATGCGCAGCCAACCCAAACGGATCAATCCAGAAAACCGGATTCGGCGCATACACATACAGGTTCAGCCCACCCGCATAGCCAATCGGGTCCTTG
>NZ_BMQU01000058.1 GCF_014648275.1 Pseudomonas laurentiana | reverse complement strand
GAAAACTCGGGCAACGGGATCGGCGTATTTCACCAGATTCGGGAAGTCTTCTTCAGGATTTCCCTAACACCAAGATGATCGGGCAATTACAATTTGGACATGTAATAGATTGTAAGATAATTATTCGAGAGAATATCGAGCCGCCACGTGAACTAATTTGCAGAAAGGCGCTGCGGTTTGCGGCCGTGCATGGGGTCTGCCTGCGTGGCGCCCTCGATCCAAGGCCAGTACCAGTCCTTGCAAGCTAACGACCGAAATGCTGCCTGTCCTGGCCGATTCCACCTGCCAGGCGAATCTGTCATACACCGCCGCAGGCCCCAGAATCCGCTATGCTTAGGGGTGGAGCCTGCATGACTGTCAGAAATCTTGCGGCTACATTACAAATTTGTAGGATTTCGCCGCGGCCAGCTTCTTCGCGTTAAGATTCAAGCGTCCTCAGGTGACCCGGCGTATGGACAGAGGTAGCGACTACCACATGCCATACCCTCAGCCAAACTTTCGAACAGCCTGCAACCATAATCTTGGCGGATTAGGCCAACTCCTTCCTCACACCTTGAGATAAGTTATGCGCGTTCTAGTTGTGGAAGACGAAATTAAAACTGCCGAATATCTTCAGCAGGGCCTATCCGAAAGCGGGTATGTCGTAGATATCGTGCACAACGGTGTAGATGCTCTGCACTTGTTCAACACTAATGTCTATTCGTTGGTCCTCCTGGACGTGAACCTCCCGGGTATCGACGGCTGGGACCTGCTGGAAACCATCCGTAAGACCAGCCGGGTCCGCATCATCATGCTGACCGCCCGCGGACGCATCAATGACAAGCTCAAGGGCTTGGACGGCGGCGCGGATGACTACCTTGTGAAGCCATTCGAATTCCCTGAGCTGCTTGCTCGCATCCGTTCGCTGCAACGCCGTGGTGATGAGTTAGTCGAGAAGAGCTCGCTGAAAATTGCCGATCTGGAACTCGACTCCGTCCGCCATCGCGTCTTCCGCGGTGGCACACGCATCGATCTCACCACCAAGGAATTTGCGCTTCTGCACCTGCTCATGAGCCGAACGGGCGAAGCGCTGACTCGCTCTCAGATCATCTCGTTGGTCTGGGATATGAATTTCGATTGCGACACCAATGTCATCGATGTAGCCATCCGGCGCTTGCGCTCGAAGATCGATGACCCGTTTGAAACCAAGCTCATTCACACGCTTCGTGGCGTTGGGTACGTTTTTGAGGAACGCGCATGAGGCCATTCAGCCTGGCTGCAAAGCTGGGGTTAAAAGTTGGGTTGATGAGCGCAGCGTTGCTGCTTCTGTTCGCCACCTTTGGCTATCTGATGGTAGGCAAGGCTCTGGAAAGAAATGCCAGAGCAGACCTGGAAGTAAAGATGGCGGGGATGGCTCACAACCTGTCCACCATCCCGGACATCTCCGGCGTCAACGCGGATGCGCATCAGCTTGTCGATTTGGTCATGGGCCACAACAACCTGTATGTGAGCATATTCGATACCTCACAGAATCAGACTCCCCTGCTCTCGATTGGCTCGAAACAGGTCAATCTGGAGGTGCACAAGTTTCAGCCGGCGGCCCAGCCCAAAGAGCACGAATGGCGTGATACGCAGGACCGTCCTCTGCTGAGTGCTTCTCGAATCATGCGTTTGGGCGATGGAACAGAGGTCAGCGTCTATATGACCATGGACCAGTCATCCAGTGAGGCGCTGCTCGATGCGTTGCTGACCTGGGCCTTGATGATGTCCCCCGTCATCCTCGCACTGATCTTGGCCATTGGCTGGTGGACTGTGCGCAGAGGCCTGCTACCACTGACCAAGTTCCTCAAGATCGCCTCGAAAATCTCAACCGAGAGCCTCGACCATCGCCTTCCAACTGATGGGATGCCGGCAGAACTCAAAATGCTCGCCGACGGCATCAACATCATGCTGGCTCGCCTGGATGATGGGGTTCAGCAGCTCTCGCAGTTTTCTGACGACCTTGCTCACGAACTTCGAGCACCGCTTTCCAACCTGATGGGCAAGGCCCAGGTTGCCTTGACCAGAGAACGATCGCTTTCCGAGTACCGGGAGGTTCTGGAGTCGTGCACAGAAGAGCTGGACCGCATGAGCCGCATGGTTTCCGACATGCTGTTCTTGGCCCAGGTCAGTCATCCAGCATCAATGGTGGAGTTCGAATCCGTCTCCTTGGTCGACGAGGTTCAGCGAGTGTGCGAGCTCTTCAGCATTTCAGCAGAAGAAGGCGAGATTCAGCTGCAGATCTCCGGCAGTGATGACGTGGTGCGCGGGAATCGCCTGATGGTTCAACGTGCCGTCTCGAATCTGGTCTCGAACGCGATCCGTTACTGCCCTCGCGGCCGCACGGTCTACGTTAAGGTGCAGCATAGTGCGAGCGGTACGACGTTGAGTGTCGGCAACCCCGGCCGTGGTATTGCCAAGGAACACCACGCGCACTTGTTTGAGCGGTTCTACCGTGTGGACAAGAGCCGAGCACGGAGCGAAGGCGGTACCGGTCTTGGCTTGGCCATTGTGCAGTCGATCATGAGTCTGCACCAGGGATCGGCGAGCGTGGAGGTGACCGAAGAAAACTTCACCTGGTTCCACCTTCACTTTCCGGAAGCCCAGCAAATGCAGCCGGCAATGACCGCCGCTTAAATTGCGCAGACACGATTAGGCCCGTCAATCGACGGGCCTTTTGTTGTGCGCCAGGCATGGCGCGTTGCGCGTTAGCGCAACCCGTTTGGCTGTGGTGGCTGAATG
>NZ_BMQU01000057.1 GCF_014648275.1 Pseudomonas laurentiana | reverse complement strand
CTTGGATTTTTTGAACCTCAAGCAGCGAGGGCCTCAAAAATCGGTGGGTACTTCAGACCTTCCCTAAGCGACTCATCATCTCCGAATTTGTGGCGGGTAACGTCTTCGGCGGAATATAAAGAGTCGTTATGCCTGAAGGCTTTGCAGCAACGATATCCCGTATCGCTACTTTCTGTATCACAGGCTCGCAAACAGGATATTGCGCCGCTTGATAAAGAAGGACTTCGTGGTCAGCACCATAGAAACTTTGCAGGTGTTCAACAAACACAGGCATGTTTCTACGATCATACCCTCGAAATCGGAACCCCATGTCGCCAACTGCGCCAAGTTGAAGAATTATCACGGCGGCGGCGGTATCTGGTGTTCTAGTGCGTGTCAAAAAATCTGTAGCCTCGAATATTTGACAGCCGTGTCGTGAGGGATCGAAACCTATGTCCGCAAACATGCAGTCCAGTGAGGAAACAGCAGGAAGCATGTAGGCCTTTATGCCGTCGCGTCTAGCTCTTTGAATGGCTGTAAAGCTAGACCAAACAAATATCCCAGGGTGTCCGTAAAAAACTACGCATACTTTTTCATGATGTTTAAGAGCTTCTAGGCTGTGTTCGACCATTTCTTCATATGTCTTGCGTCGCGGTTTATCGTCTGCATAGAGCAAGTACAAATCTTCGCAGTTATCGTTCAGTAGGCGAATTTTTCTCTCGACTACGACGTCTGCGACGCAATACAGCACCTTCCCAGCGGTCCTTATGTGAAGTGAGGTTTCTGGAGTAATGTGATGAGTCCCCTTGATCCCGCTTCCGACAAAAACCAGTTCACCTGCTCGTGTTGCCTTCCAGTTTTTTTCAAATAAATGATCATAATGCGGGCCAAAAGTATATTTTTTATTTCCCAGCGAGTCCTCTACGTCTAGGTCGACATTACCATAATCATCATTATTGTTGTCGTTGTCCATGTCGTCGTCGTAATCCATGTCGATCGCCTCAATGTCGTCGATGGACTCTTGGTAGCTAATGTTGGCGGCGGTATTGTTATTTTCAGCATAAAGCTCGGTAGCGAGTTTTGCATGGAACGAAACTTCATTCATTTCTTGGGAGGCCAGCAGTCTAATGGCTGACCTGCTTCCTGACTTTATGGCGATTCTTTGCTTTTCGTTAAGCCCTGCTTTTTTCATAAAGCCATCGGGGTCGCTAACGTAAGCTTCGTAATTTCCCGGATCAGCCAAAGTCACAAGAAAGTCGGTAAACGGCATGGACATAATGATTCTCCAATGATGGTTGATGACTTGCGTAAAGCATGAAATTCAACACTCTACGCCGCCAGTTGTGGACGTCCTAGTAGAGACAAGGCGGTTCCAACCAAGCCATTGTTCGAGCTACCAACTGAGATCAGGAATCCGCCATCCGTACAAGAGTAGTACAGAAAAGTCCGCGCTATTGGGCGCCAGCGCGACCGCAAACTGGCGCGCGTCTTTAGCCGCGTTCGAGTGTCTGCTCCTGGCCGATAGATGCCCACCGTGAAAGGTAACTGTGGGGCAATTCAATGCGCCGCTTGAGCAAGCCCTTGCTGCAAACCGGTAACGGTCAATCACCCGTTTGATTGGCGAGTAGCAATCAGGCTCGCTAGCCTTGACGAGGGGCGCTGTGATTCACCTGCGTTTATGTGTATCGCCACAACTTCGTCATTTCGTGTTGGTGCGCCGCGCAGTTGGGGCAACTCAGCAAGCACATGCTCAGAAACCCGTTGATCAGATGAGGTGGCTCTATGAACAAGGCAATCTTTGCCGCGCTGGCCATTACGTTACTTGCGCAATCACCGGCTTATGCCATCAGCGAAAAGTACCGTAAGCAGCTTGAGCAGTCGGGTTGCACCCAGATAAGCGAGCTTCAGGGGTGCGATATCACCAAGAGCAAGGCTGAAAATGCCAAGGCGGGGTTTGGTGAGCCCGCAGCACCGGCAGCAGGCAGCACCAAAAGCCAGACCCCATATGCCGGGCAGTGGGTGGCTAAAAGTGCTTCAGGTGCGACGGTTGCCACCATTCGTATTGATGAAAAAGAGCATGTTTGGGTGAACGGCAAACCCGTCAAAGCCAAACGCACGGATGGCGGGCTGCAATTTCGGGCTGGCACGATCCTCTTCATGATTCAGGGGGATCGGCGGCTGAAGGATGAGGATTACTGGACTGATAGTGATGCCGGGATCAAAGGTCTTATTCAGGCCGAATGATGGCGGGGGTTGCAGCCCTCTGTGCGCACTGGCCACTTCTCACTGATCAGAAACGTTCGTCAAAAATCGCTGGCAGTGCCCAAGCGCACGAGCTGTACGACGTCGAGCACCGGGATCAGGTGGCCCAGGCGCAAAAGGTCACCTCTGGCCGCCCGCTTTTGCTCGACGCGCGTCTTCGTCGTCCTGGAGGGGATTAAGTCAATTTTCGCGGTAGATACCTTCATTCAGGCGTTGATCGCTTGGGGTTGCCCGATTGCAGATCAGGATGCCTGTGATGATCAGGGCGCCTCCTATCAACATCGGACTCGTCAGTTGCTCACCGAGCAACAGTGCGCCCAGCAGAACGGCGGTTAGCGGGTTAAGAGCAATGAACACCCCGGAGCGTGTGACGCCGATTGTCTGGATGCCCTGGTAGTACCAGATGTAGGCCAATGCGGAACCTATTGCACCCAGGTACAGCAGGCTAAAAAAGTCGCCTGTGGATAGCGCACTCACTGAAGCAAAATTGAATTGCCCTGTAGCGGTGGCTGTCGCCGTCAGCATCGCTGCGCCAGCCCAGATGGAGTAGGTCACTGTATGTAAGGAGCCAATTTCGTTGACTATGGTTTTGCAGAACACGCTATAGACCACCCAGCTCAATACGCACCCGAAAATTAAGGCATCACCGCGCCAGTCGCTGTTCTCCGCAAGAAAGGTGTTTGGTGATTTACTGAAAATCACCGCTGCCGCACCCATAAGGCAGAGGCCTATTCCGGAGGTCTTCGTAAACGTGAGTTTTTCCCGGTAAAAGAGGAAGGAAAAAAGGGCCATTACTGCTGGGTTGAGGGCGACGATCAGTGAGGCCCGGGATGCGGTGGTGTAATGGAGCCCATAAAAGAAGAAAAGGTTGTAGGTGTATATGCCGCAGAATCCAAGGCCAAGTATTTTCACCAGTTGAGATCGGTTGATCTTGATAAACATTTTTCTGGAGAAAATCAGGAATAGGGTAAGCGTAGCGCCAGCAAGCATGAACCTCAGGCTTGCCGACAGCATTGGTGGGGTGTCGGAAGAAATGTAGCGACCCGCAACAAACGTTCCGCCCCAAATGATCGCCACCAAGGATAGCTTGAGGTAAGTGAGGCTGTCGGACGCAGGTGTTCTTGCTTTTGATTGAAGGAGCATGATGTAAGCCTGACGTCAGAGTATGGAGGTGGACTTGCGTGCTGCATATTCCAGCGTGAGCTCTAGAATCTCTCGCTGGGCACGGCTTCCTCCTAGTAGGGGCCACTGATTTCGGCTGTTATACAGGGCGGCCTCAAGGAGCAAGTGCAACACCTGATGTAAGGTGTTGCCATGTCTACCCAATACAGT
>NZ_BMQU01000056.1 GCF_014648275.1 Pseudomonas laurentiana | reverse complement strand
CGCCTGAACGTGCAGGTCGATCACCTCCATGAACAACTGGGCGACCTCGGGCAGAAAGAGGCCCTGGCCCAGCACCGGCTCAAAAGCCAACAGCGCGAGCGCTTCAACGCCCGCAGCCGCGAATGGATGGGCAAGCACTTCGGCCAGTCGCTGCCGCTGATGCTGGTCGGGTTGAATGTCTGGAACACCCTGTACAGCCTTGAACAAGCGAGTGCCGACGGCCTGTTCAACAACAGCGAACTGCGGATGATGACCGCCAATGCGGCCTATACCGGTAACGCAATGATGGCCGTGTGCGTGGGCCCGGGGTGGAATCGGGCGCAGGGGATGTTTGCGCCGTTGCGTGAAAAAATTAAACAGCTTACAAAAGCGGGCGTCAGGGCATGGCTGGCTCAAGGCAACATCGACTTCGCGCATGCCGCCAAGCGATTGATTGCCCGTACCGCGACCTGGGCGGCGCTTGGTGCAATTGCTGCGGGTGTTGAGGCGTGGCAGGTGTCCAAGGATATTGCGGGGGCCAGTAGTGAAGATGAGAGATATTTTCTAACGCTAAAACGCGGAACCCTGAGTGTAATGGCAGGCATGGCTAGTTTGCAGCTTGTGGGCGCCGTACTGGGTTATTGGTTCAACTTTGCCTGGATCATGTCCTCACCGGTCACCATGATTCTGGCCGCACTCGGTATGGCCTATTTACTGATCTCGGCACATGCCAATCGCTACAAGCGCGAAGGCCTACGCCTGTGGCTGTACCGCTGCAGCTGGGGCAAGGCACCGGAGGAGACCTGGGTGGGCATTGACGGCCATAAAACCCAGCTGATGGCCTTGCTGGAGATCCTGCAGCGGCCCAGCGTCTGGGCCCGGGCGGTGTACACCTACCCGGACCGTGGGCCACAACGTTGCCTGGGGTTCTGGGTACAACTGCTGCTCCCCGCCACGCTGGCGGGCAGTATTGTCCAGCTGCAACCGGTGCTGATCGACAGTGAAGGCACGCCGGTCTACCACACGCCACAGCAAGACCCACTCTATGAGCACTTTCTGCGCGGTCATTGGGTTGATCCTGAGTTGGCCGGGCAGTTGCCAGAGGCCGCCGGTGACCAGCAATTACAGAGCGATTTTGCCTATCGGGCCAAGGATCAACACCGCGTGTGGCAGGCATGGGTGGCGACACCCAAGAGCAATACAGCGCTGGAGCTGGAAGTGCATTACCCGCCACCACTCAATCAACGTGCAGACGCCCGTGGCTACATGTTCCGCGTGGCGCTGCGCGACGACTTAAGTGAGGCCGAGCGCAAAAATACGCTGTTCACCGACATGCTGCCTGAAGAACAGAAGTTGGAGAAACACAGCCTCTACGGGTTGAACCTTCAGGTGCCAGAGGGGATGGCGAAATGAAGGTTTCAGAAGGTTTGTCTCGCGTGAAGTCCCAGCTGGGCAACTGGGGCACGCCTCGAGAACTGCCGCCACAACTGACGTGGAAGTACGCACATGAATCTGAACTGCTGAGCTGGAGAATCAAGGCCAGGAACTACAATACAACGGTTGCCAACTTGGCATTGCTGGTTATGTTGATGATAGCGCTAGCGATTGCGCTGATTTTGTATTTTTCATCCGAGTTTATAAAAGAGCCTTGGAGAACACTCTCGCATGTATTTGTATTCGCCTTGATATCTATACCTGCGGTATGCATGACCCATCAGCGCATGAATTTCGCCTATCGTTTTACAGCATCTGGCGCAGAATTTTGTGAATGGAAAAACTTTCCAGAGTGGACGCTGAGGTTCTTGACGTGTCTCGCGATTGTTACGGCGATTCTCTTTGCCTGCATGGCAAGCCTCTACCGCGACGCGGGTTATCTGATCTATGCCGTGATCGGGCCTGCCAACGTGATGCTGTTGCGCGCTTCAATGAACTCGAAAGCTTATCGCAACTTGCAGACGGAATTTCATCACAGAACCTATGAGTGGTCGAGGTTTACGTTGGTGGTGATCGATAAGAAGCAAGCGTTGGTCGGTTTGGAGTTTGGCTGGTATGACTATTATATGAATAAAGACTCTTTAGGTACCGCGCCGTTGTTTGCCAGGCGCCGCGAGTTTGATCATCTGCTGGCCTTTTTCGATGAGCGGCTTCCACATCTTCCGCGTGTCGCTCGACCCATAGACAGGGATGATTGAATCGCCGGTTATGGAGACGTAAGCATGTACGGAGTGAAGCTTCAGGTGCCAGATGGGATGGCGAAATGAAGGTTTTAGAAGGGTTGTCTAGCGTGAAGTCTCTGCTGAGCCACTGGGTCAGGCCACGAGAACTGCCGCCTCAGCTGACGTGGAAATATGCACATGAGTCTGAACTGCTGGGCTGGAGGATAAAAGCGCGAAACTATAATACCGTTATTGCTAATGGGTTATTTGTTTTCTGGCTGGTTGTTGCTGTTTGGTTTGGGTTTTCTGTGTACTCAAATTTTGAAAGGTATGATGAGCCTATGCGCTCATTGTGCGCTCTTTTGTTTTTTTCTGTATTGATGGTAGCTGTGTTGAGCATGACTCATCAGCG
The DNA here is from genome assembly GCF_014648275.1 of Pseudomonas laurentiana. GTDB lineage: Bacteria > Pseudomonadota > Gammaproteobacteria > Pseudomonadales > Pseudomonadaceae > Aquipseudomonas > Aquipseudomonas laurentiana. The sequence continues at coordinate 1,081 of NZ_BMQU01000056.1, read as the reverse complement.
CATGAACTTCGCCTACCGCTTTACAGCATCTGGCGCTGAGTTTTGTGAGTGGAAAAATTTTCCAGAGTGGGCGCTGAGATTCTTGACGTGTCTCGCGATTATTTCGGCGATTATCTTTGCCTGTATGGCAAGCCTCTATCGCGACGCTAGCTTCCTGATCTATGCCGTGATCGCGCCCGCGAAGATGATGCTTTTGCGCGCGTCAATGAACTCAAAAAATTATCGCGGGGTACACACGATATTTCATCTGAGAACCTTTGAGTGGTCTGAGTTTACAGAGGTAGAAGTTGATCGTAAGCAAAAATTGGTCGGCTTGAAGTTTGCTTGGTATGACAACTATCTGAACATCAGTAAAATCAGCACTGCGCCGCTGTATGCGCGGCGGCGAGAGTTTGACACTATCTTGGCGTTTCTTGAAAAGCAGGTTCCAGAACTGACGCGTAGTCTCCAGTCAGTTGAAAGGGCGTAGCATTCTGATACCAAAGGGGATGGCGAAATGAAGGTTTCAGAAGTTTTGTCTGGCGTGAAGTCCCTGCTGGGTAACTGGGGCACGCCACGAGAACTGCCGCCACAACTGACGTGGAAGTATGGGGATGAACCAGAGCTGCTGGAGTGGAGGATCAAGGCGCGAAACTACAACACTTTTGTTGCTAATGGGATGTTTATTTTCATGCTTTTTTTTACCTTGGTATTGTGCTTCATTATGTATGATGTCTATGAAGGTACTGATCAGCCTTGGAGAACACTGTCCTGCGTGTTTTTTTTCTGTCTCATGGCATTTACTGCTTCGTGCATGACCCATCAGCGCATGAATTTCGCCTACCGCTTTACAGCATCTGGCGCAGAATTTTGTGAGTGGAAAAATTTTCCAGAGTGGGCGCTGAGGTTCTTGACGTGTCTCGCGATTGTTACGGCGATTCTCTTTGCCTGCATGGCAAGCCTCGACCGCGACGCTAGTTATCTGATTTATGCCGTGATCGGGCCAGCCAACGTGATGCTGTTGCGCGCCTCAATGAACTCGAAAGTCTATCGTGGGGTACACACGATATTTCATCTGAGAACCTTTGAGTGGTCTAAATTT
>NZ_BMQU01000055.1 GCF_014648275.1 Pseudomonas laurentiana | reverse complement strand
AGCGGCGCTTCAGTCAGCCAGCTTTTGGCGGTCAGCGTAGTGCCGCGCGGTGCGCGAATTTCGACGTCACGGAATTTGTTCATGTTCTTGTCAGTCACGGTAACGGCTCCTCAAGCGATCGATCCCGCCCAACCCAGGCTGTGGGCGAGCGTGCCAGCGGTGGCAGGCAAATTCGGGATGGCAGCAGGGCTGCCCTACACACTTATACAAACACATATTTACTTGTATGTACAAGCATAGGCAATTGAAGTGCCAACTTCTCCGACGAACTGCCACAGAGGCACGCCAAGGCCAACTCAACGCAATAAATCCGGGGGTCCGGCAGAAAAAGAAAACGTAGTGGAGGTGGTTCCAGGGTGTAGAACAACACAGTCAAACAAGGTGGCGTTGCACCACCTTGGGTCAATCAGTAACACACCTGCGTGCGACTCATCGGTCGCCGCAGTAACAATCTCAACAGTGGCTCAGCTCGATCAGGCAGCAGTGACCGCTCAGTTCGAGCGCCTGCAACCCTGCGTTTCCTTCGACCTGCAGACAGTCATGGCGCGACAGCATCTGCACCGCATGCCCGCCCAGCGTGGCACGAACCTGCTCGCCGACAGCAAAGACCAACAGCGTCTGCGCCGAGCTGTAGAGACGGCTTTCGCCATCGAGCCACTGCAACCGGGCGCGGTAACGCTGCGGCGAATAGATCAGGTTGAAATCACGGATCGGCCCACCCAGCAGGCGACAGGCCACCTGACTTTCACCCGAAAACATGAAGGCATCGAAGGGCAGCAGTGCCCGACTCGGCTCACCATCAACCTGCAGCTCCATGCCATCACCTTGCAACACGGTGATGATCCGCTGGTATCCGACGAAGCTGGAAAAGCCACCCGACTCTGCAATGTCGGCAATCGACAGGCGCCAGCCAAAGCCGTCCAGACCCTCTCCGGCGTCGCGGGCGATCTCTTCGGTGCTGCCACCACCATTCTTCCAGGGCATACGGGGGTAATTGACCGCGCGAAGTACCTGCATCTGGCTCATTTACTGAAACGTCCTTCCAAACGATGACGGGAACCGGGGTGAATCAAGCGCGCCGCCGTCACCGGCTGACGGCCGGACCACGTGCGACGACGAATCAGCAGACAGGGCTCGCCCTGCTCGATCTGTAGCAGACGGCATTCCTCCGGCTCAGCCAGAATCGCCTCGACGACATGCTCGCCCTCGGTCAAGGGCGCCACCTGGGACAGGTAGGCATAAGGGGTCTGCACGGTGAAATCCTGCTTGAGGTAATCCGGTGCAACCTGGGCATTGACGAAGCGGTCTTCGATTTGCACCGGAATATCGTTCTCGTAATGCACGATCAGCGAATGGAACACGCGCTGGCCTTCGCGCATATCCAACGCCAACGCACGCTCGGAGCCAGCGGCCTCTTCGGCCAGGGTCACCACCCTGCAGGTGTGCCGATGGCCACGCGCCGCGATCTCGTCAGCGATGTTGTTGACGTCGAACAGTGCCGAACGGGTCTTGGGCTCGGCAACAAAGGTCCCGACACCCTGCATGCGCACCAACAGCCCTTCGGCGGTCAGTTCGCGCAGTGCGCGGTTGATGGTCATGCGACTGAAGCCCAGCTCACTGACCAGTTCGCTTTCCGACGGCACACGGTGGTGCGGCGGCCAGCTACCGTTCTTGATCTGCTGGACAATCATTTGCTTGACCCGGGCATACAGCGGCGCCGGCCCCTCGCCCATATGGGCAACCAGCGCGGAGACAGGTGGTGTCGGCACGTCGAGATCCTTGTTCAAAATGAGTACTCCATAGATTGCCGGAGTTTACCCAGCAGGCAAACGTCTGTATATGTATATACAAATAAACAAAACGAGGTGCCGTGTCGATGTCCGTCTTCTTTGCCGAACGTGCTTTGCTGCCTACCGGCTGGGCCAACAATGTCCGCATCGAGGTCGGTACCGACGGCCGGATCGGCCGCGTGCATACCGATGCCTCGCCCGAGGGCGCCGAACGCCTGGCCGGCCCGCTGCTGCCGGGCATGCCAAACCTGCATTCACATGCCTTCCAGCGCGCTATGGCTGGCCTGGCAGAAGTGGTTGGCAACCCCAATGACAGCTTCTGGACCTGGCGCGAACTGATGTACCGAATGGTAGGCCAGATTACCCCGGAACAACTGGAGGTGATTGCCCGCCAGCTCTACATCGAGATGCTCAAGGCCGGTTACACCTCGGTCGCCGAGTTTCACTACGTGCATCACGATGCTGCTGGCAATGCCTATGCCGACCCGACCGAGCTGTCCCGGCGCATCAGCCAGGCCGCCAGCCACAGCGGCATCGGCCTGACCCTGCTTCCCGTGCTCTACAGCCACTCAGGCTTTGGCGGTCAAGCGCCCACGGAGGGGCAGCGCCGCTTTATCAACAACACCGAGCAGTATCTGCGGCTACACGAGCGCCTGGCACCGCTGCTGGCACAGCAACCCGCCCAGCAATTGGGGCTGTGCTTCCACTCGCTGCGCGCCGTCACCCCGCAACAGATCGCTCAGGTCATGGCCGCCAGCGACCCACACTGCCCGGTGCATATCCACATTGCCGAGCAACAGAAGGAAGTCGACGACTGCCTGGCCTGGAGTGGCCGACGCCCATTGCAATGGCTGTATGAAAATACCGAGGTTGATCAACGCTGGTGCCTGGTTCATGCCACCCACGCCGAAGCTGACGAAGTCGCACTGATGGCGAACAGTGGCGCGGTAGCCGGGCTGTGCCTGACCACCGAAGCCAACCTGGGCGACGGTATCTTCCCTGCTGTCGACTACCTGGCCCGAGGCGGTCGCCTGGGCATTGGCTCGGACAGCCATGTTTCGCTCAGTGTGGTGGAGGAATTGCGCTGGCTCGAATACGGCCAACGCCTGCGCGACCAGCGGCGTAACCGGCTTTACCGAGAGGAGCAACCGATGGTCGGGCGCACGCTGTTCGACGCAGCCCTCAGCGGTGGCGCACAAGCATTGGGGCAACCGGTGGGCGAACTGGCCGAAGGTCGCCGCGCCGACTGGCTGGTGCTCGACGGTAACGACCCATACCTGGCTACGGCCAAGGGTGACGGCATCCTCAACCGCTGGCTGTTTGCCGGAGGTGATCGTCAGGTTCGCGATGTGATGGTCAACGGCAAATGGGTGGTACGCCAAGGCCGACACGCCGCCGAAGAACAGACCGCCCAGGCCTTTACACGCGTGCTGCGAGAACTGTTGGGCTGACGCTGGAGCTGATACAGGCGCCAGCCTTGCTGGCGCCTGTATCTTCGACAACGCCGGCCAACTGAAAGACCAAGGCCACCCAGCAGCCCCCTGACGTCATGACTACTTCTTCGCGCTCCACTGAACAGGGCTGGCAAAACAGTGCAGCAGCAAAGCGACTATAGCAATCCAATCAATCGCTGGATAATCGTTACGCAAGCTCGGGTAATAACCAAAGAACAACAAATGATCCTGCTCTATAAATCTCATGTAGTACATAACGAAGAACACATTGAATGCCAGACAACCAATGAAATGCCCGAACTTTAAGTTATCACCTGAGAAATACGCCCTCAGCACATAGGCCAGTGCGACACCAAAGCCTGCCAGAACGAAAAACAACCACGCCACTATTTCTGAGCCTCTACGTAAACCTGCTCCCCTGTCATCATATCCACCCCGACCTCAAGCACCAGTGGCCCACTCCCCATAACTTTATATGCACGAATCCTGTTTGCTTCAACATACCTGAACAAGCGCCAAGCTCCGGGTTTCAATACCATTTACTACACCTGGGCTCCCGACGCCGTAGGCGGCGAATGAAAAGAGCACAGATTAGAGTCTTGCCACTTAAGGAAATCCTGAAGAAGACTTCCCGAATCTGGTGAAATACGCCGATCCCGTTGCCCGAGTTTTC
>NZ_BMQU01000054.1 GCF_014648275.1 Pseudomonas laurentiana | reverse complement strand
GCCCACAGCGGGTCTTCGTCGAGCCGGTAGTGGTCGCTGTACACCGGCTGTTTGTGCAGGCACATGTTCCCATGGCGGATGGCTTGTACCACGGGTACGAAGTTGCCCGGTTCGTAGAGGTAGTGGATGATCCGCCCGGTTTCACCCTCACGGCGCACGGGGCGGTGTTCCCAGGCCAGGGTGTCGCCGTCCCAGCCGTACAGGGTGTAGCCACAGTCGTATTGCTGCTGGCGTTTGATCCGTTCGTTTTCATTCCAACCGGAGCCGGCCAGCGGGCTTGGGGTGAAGTGCGCGACCGAGCGTTTGGACAGGCGTCGGCCAAGGGCGTCGTAGGTGTAGTCCACCCGCAGGCGTTGGTCTTCGAACTGCACCAGACGGTCGAACAGGTCCCAGCGCAGGCGGCTGTGGTCGCCCGTCTGCCAGCGTTCGACCAGGTTGCCACGGGCGTCGTAACGGTGGTGTCGGCCGGCGTATTCGCGCAGCAGGTTGTCCTGCCGTTGCGTCGGCCGTGGGTTCGGCTCCAGCGGTGGTTGAGGCTGGCTGCGGGGGTCGTCGAGCAGGTTGCCCGCCGGGTCGAAGGCAAAGCGCTCGCGGCCATGGCGGGTGATTGCACTCAACAGTTGGCCGACCCGGTCGTAGTGGTAGCGCTGCGGGCCGCGACGGCTGTCGTCCAGGTGGGTCAGTTGACCAGCACGGTCGTAGTGATAGTCGCGTTTGAGCAGGGTGTGTTGGCCGCGCTGGAGCGCTTGTGCCTGCAGACGTCCCATCGGGTCCCATTGCTGGGTGTGCAGCAGTTCGTTGCCTTGCTGGCGTTCGATCTCTCGGTGCAGGTCGTCGCGCCGGTAGTTGAGCAGTTCGTGTTCGTCCAGGCGCAGGGCCAGCAGGTGACCGCTGCCGTAGGTCAGCCAACTGACCCGGTGGCCGTCCGGGCGGACGGTAGCGCAGCGTTGGTTGAGGGCGTCGTATTCGTGTTGCCAGACGGCCACCGCCGGGGTCTTCAGGTCCAGGTAGTACTGGTGTTCGCGGGTCAGGTTGCCGGCCAGGTCGCGGAACCATTGCACGCGGCTGTGGGCGTTGCTGGCCATGATCAGCTGGCCGTTGCCGTCGTAGGCGTAGGTTTCCCGCTGCTCCTGGTCGCCCAGCCGCGCGCGGCGTTCGAGCAGCCGGCCCATGGGGTCGAATTCAACGTCGGTGAGGTGTTCGCCATTGACGGTGCGGGCCAGGCGCCCGGTGTCGGCGGCGTACTGGTAGCCGAGGGTCTTGCCGTCAAAGCCGGTTTCGCTCAGCAGGCGCCCAACCGCGTCGTAGTGAAACGTGGCGCGTCGACCGTTTTCGTTTTCCAGGCCGACCAGCCGGCCGAGGCGATCCCAGTGGTAGCGCAGACGCTGTTCGTTGCCGTCGACCCGCTCGGCGATCAGCCCGACACCGTTGTACTGCCAGGTGGTGCAGCGGTCGAGGCCATCGACATGGGCCAGCAGGCGCCCTTCGGCATCGCGGGCAAAGCGTTCTTCGGTCTTGTCCGGGTGACGGATCAACACCAGTTGGCCAGCCTTGTACTGGTAGTCGGTGTGCTGCCCGGCGGCGTCGCTGAAGCGGGTCATCTGCCCGCACTCATCGTAGGTCCAGCGGCTGACCTTGCCAGAGCAATCGGTGTAACAGGTGAGTTGACCGGCGGCGTTGTAAGCGAGGGTTTTCTCGTTGCCGTTGGCGTCGGTGATCCGCGTTGGCAGGCCCGCCAGGTTGTAGGCGTACTCGGTCTTGTTCTCCAGCGGGTCGGTGGTTTCGATCAGGTTGCCACGGGTGTCGTAATCATGCTGCCACTGGCCACCTTCGGCGTCGCAAACCTTGATCAATTGGTTCTGCTCGTCGTAGGCGTAATACACCACCTGATGGTCAGGGAGGATGTGCTCAAGCAGGTTGCCGCGGCGGTCGTAACCGTAGCGGTCGTTGCTGCCGTCGGCGTGCACATGGCGGATGACATTTTTCGCCGCGTCACGAAACAACCACTCCGAGCGCCCGTCGGGGTGGCGGATGCGGTAGGTGTAGCCCTGACGGTCGAGGTAGTGCCAGGTTTCCTGGCCGTGGGCGTCGGTGACGTAGGTCAGGCGCAGGTGCGGATCCCAGGCCAAACGGGTGTCGAAGCTGCCGTCATCGGCCCATTCGCGCACGGCACGGGCCTCGGCGCCTTCGCCCTGCCATTGCAGGTTGAGGCCACGCCCGGTGCGGTCGGTGTAGCGGTTGAGCAGGTGCTGTTGGTACTGGTAGGTCCAGGCTGCAGCGTGTTCGTCCTCGGCGCGCACCAGGTCGCCCGTGTCATCGTAGTGGTAGGTGCAGAGTCGCCGCTGGGCCACGCCGTCGCGGTATTCCCAAAGGCTGCGCAGGCGGCCTTGTTCATCAAGCTCGGTGCCCAGGTGGCGGTGGAGTTGCGAGAGGTCGTCCTGGTAGGTGTAGAGGTCGGACAACCGCGCCGCCTCGCCGTGCCGGTGCTCATAGCGCAGTAACAGCCCGGCGCCGCTGCGCAGCAGTATGTTGTTTAGCCGGTAGTGCTGCCCGTGCTGTTCGTAGACTTCTTTGCGTTCATGGCCGTAGATCAGCACCAGCAGGCCCTTGCGGGCATGCATCAGTACGCGGTTTTCCACCACGTCGATGTGCGCCTTGCCCACCTTGGGCAAGGGGTAGGCGTGGCTGCGGCCGTCGGCATCGTGGTACAGCAGGCCGTCATCGACACAGTCGAAGCGGGTGGTGAAGGCGTTGATCCAGCGGGCGCCGATCAGGCCCTGGTCATAGGCCGCCAGCCGCGAGCAGTAAGTGCGGGTCCAGTTGATCGGATAGGTGCCGGGCAGGCTGAAATCGGTATGGCTGAGGGTTTCGGTGCCCAGGGCGAAGCTGATGCTGTTGCAGGTGCCGCTGCACGCACCGTTTTTTCGCGGGTTGGGGTTGGCCGTCACCGGCACCTGCTGGCGGGTGGTTTCCAGCAGGCCATTGGGAAACTGATGGCGCACCTGGGTAACGCCATGGGGTTTGATGTTGATGCTCTGGCCATGGCGACGGCGATGCCGCCAGAGGTTCACGGCCTGTTCCAGGCACTGCAGCAGCCAGGCCAGCGAGTGGACGGTGCCGGGGTCGGTCTGGGTACTCAGTTGCTTGCGCAGTTGCGGGCCCATCGCCCGCAACAACCCGGCCTGGCGCAGGGCACGCTCGCGGGCCTGGTCGGGCAGCAGGTGCTGCGCGGCGGTGTTGCTCACGCTTTTACCTGCAGCCTTGTAGACGCTGTAGGCGGCGTTCAGGGCGTTGTCGATCGATGCCAGCGGGTCATGCAGCAGTTGCTGGCTGGCACGGTGCATCTGCTGTCCGGCCAGGTGCAGTTCGCCTTGGGCGTCGAGCCTGGCCGTGACCACCCGCTCCAGGCTGCCGGCGATTTCCTCCAACAGGCTTTCGCCGAAGGTGCTGGCGTCGTCGAGCAACCCCGGCAGTTTGCCCCGAGCCTGACTGACAAAATCATCGAGGGTACCGGCCAGGGTGCTGTTCAAGTGCCCCGCCAGTAGCCCGACCAGGGCATCGCCCAGCACTGCCGTCGGGCTGTTGCGCAACTCCTGGCGCAACAGGAACAGTGCCGGGCGCAGGCTCATGCGCGCAGCCGTCATGCCCGGTGGCAAGGGCATCATGCCGATCAGGTTGATGCCCAGGCTGACCCAGTCCAGGGGGTCGGGTGGATCGCTTTCCATCAACGTGACGATGTCGTTCAGGGCATCGACCAGGGCAATGATGTTGCCGGTGATCGGCAAGCCGGCAGCCGCGTTTTTCAACCGTTCAAGGGTGACCAGCCCGCCGCTGATCGATTGCAGCCAGGCATCGAAACGCCCGGCGCTGAGGCCGACGTCTTCAACTGCCAGGGTATTGAGCGGAACGACCGCGATCTGCGG
>NZ_BMQU01000053.1 GCF_014648275.1 Pseudomonas laurentiana | reverse complement strand
AATTTCGGAATTAGCGCGCTCCGATTTTTTAACTAGCTGTTGCACTTGCTCCTTGAGGCCGCCGACCCGAGTGGTACCGCCCTGATGCTCAGCCATTATCGATGCCCACTTTCGTGAGCCCGCCAAGATCTCTTCATCCCAAGGGACAACGAGCATGAAGTTGTGCAAATCCAAGCTCTCCACTGGAAGGGTGACGCTTCTTGAATAGCGGCTGGAAATGAACAGGGCGTGCCCAATCCGGCCAAGCCTTTCAAACCTATACGTAGGATGGCGATCAAGCGCGCCTTTATCATCTGGGCTCACCAAAGCGATACCCACATCGACTTCACACTCAGAAAGCATCTGCGTTGTGCATTCTGAATGGATTTCCAGCTGCATTTCGGCATGATCACGCACGTAGGCGACTAGATCGCGGTTTACGATGTCGTTCAGCACTGGCTCTGTGATCGCGATGGTAAGCCTGGGGACTTCCTTTTCACCGGACTTGCCAAGGCCGTCTGGGCCGAAGAGCTGGCACAGGTAATGGCTGACCCTCTCGCCTGTGCGGGTCAGGGCAAGCTTGTTGTGTTTGTAGACAAACACGGGAGCACCAATGTGCTCTTCCAGTTTCTCCAAGCGTTTCCGCAGGCCTACCACTGGCACATTGAGCCCTCGGGCAGCCTGTTTGAAACTGGCACAACGTGCTGTTGCGAAAAACTCTACGGCCAGCTGATCATCAATTGGCAAATCATCCAATATGTCAGGGCTGTAAGGAACAACGCTGCTTGTATATGTTTCATTTTGTGTAACCATTAGGTCCCCCTTAATTCGGGGAATCTATCTCAATGCCACCCGGTGTTTCCTTATCTTGTCAACATTGTAATCCACGGGTCATGCATGCGTTATCGGAAGGCTTTTATTTCGAAAGCGTAATTTTCAGGCAATCCCTCTGATATTGTAGCGTGCTAGCCTAGTGCGCCGACTTGTTACTTACCATATATAGATTCGGCTAATTACGCATTTACATTTAGTTCACTATTTTTTCACCTTTGCCTCCATAGGCTTTGGGCATGGAAAATCAAACCCCACCTCTTACTACCTTACTGATTCGTTATCTGGGGATCGGCTTCATAGCAACGGGAGTCCATTATGCGGTGTTCCTATTGCTGGTTACGACAGAATTCGTTACTCCGTTACTGGCCAGTATCTGTGGCGGCATGGTTGGCGCAATCGCGAGCTTCATTGGAAATAGGGCGCTCTGTTTTGTGGCAGATGGCTCTCGTAAGTTTCAGCCTGTCAGGTTTGCACTGGTCGCGTTAACCACAAACTTCGGCAATGGCGTGGGTATGTGGTTCCTCATCAAGTCGAATCTGTCACCGCTCATCTCCCAAGTCGTAGTGACCTTAAGCCTCACTGCACTTGGATTCATTGCACATCGTTTTTGGACATTCAATCATGCAGACATTACATCGCTTTCCCGAGCGCCCTGATCCCTTGTTAACCATCGTGGTCCCTTGCTTCCAGGAAGAGGAAACCATCCCCGAGTTCCACCAGCGAATCACCCGCGTGGTGAAGCGCTTACCCGTCTCCTGCGAAATCCTCTATGTCGACGACGGCAGTAATGACCGGACGGCCGACATTCTTCGCCACTATCAGGATGGGTCATCTGTACGTTGCCTGTCCCTGAGTCGCAACTTCGGCAAAGAGGCTGCACTGAGCGCCGGGATAGACCATGCCCGTGGCAGTGCGCTGATCTTCATTGATGTCGACCTGCAGGATCCACCAGAGCTCATCGCGGCCATGGTGGACTACTGGCAACGCGGCTACGACGTGGTGAACATGCAGCGCAACCTGAGAATCGGTGATTCGTGGTTCAAGCGCATGAGTGCCCGGGCTTACTACTGGGTCATGCAGCGCCTGGTGGAGAAGGTGGACATGCCGGCCGATGTCAGCGATTTCCGATTGATTGGGCCTGCGCCGCTGGCAGCCCTGCGGGCCCTGGATGAACGCTCCAGGATTCTCAAAGGCATGATCGGCTGGGTAGGCTTTCGTACCATCGAACTGCCCTACAATCGCACTGTTCGCCATGCCGGGAGCACCAAATGGAATGCAGCTGGCCTGTTCAATCTGGCCATCGAGAGCATCGTCAGCTTCTCTCGCAAACCACTGCGCATTTTCAGCCTCATCAGTTTCGGTCTTTTCGTCTCCAGCATCTGCTACATGCTTGCGTCGCTTGTGGCAGGCAGTTTCGACATCCATCACCTGATCGTCGGAATGGCTTCATTCATGTGCGTCGGTGTCGCCATGGTGGGGGAGTACCTGGGCGTGACACTCGCGGAAGTGAAGCGCCGGCCTCTCTATTTCCTGAAGCACAGCAACAAGGCAGATCCCGTGTCACTCCACCCTTCGATGGCTTCGATCGAGGGTAAGAAATGCTGAACCTGAAGAACGAGAGGACGCTGTGGTGGGTCCTGGGTTCGATTTTGCTATTGCGTTTGGTGGGGCTGGGCATCTACCCGCTGATGGACACATCTGAGGCCCGTTACGCTGAAATGGCTCGCAAGATGGTCGAGTTGAATGACTGGATCACGCCCATGTTCGACTACGGGGTACCGTTCTGGGGCAAGCCTCCGTTGTCCTTCTGGACCCAGGCCGCGAGCATGACGGTCTTCGGCGTTAACGAGTTCGCTGCGCGCTTCCCAGCGTGGCTACTCCACCTGGCAAGCTGTTTCATCATCATCAAACTCGGCACGCAGCAGATTTCTCGTAACGCCGGCATCTGGGCTGCCATTATTTTTTCCAGCACCACACTTGGCCTGGTCTCCAGCGGTGTTGTGCTGACTGACCCTGTTTTGTCGTTCTCGATTCTGCTGGCCAGCTACGGTTTCTGGCGTTGGATGAAGTGCGCCAGCAAGGCGGATGCCTACCTGATGTTCGCAGGTCTCGGGCTGGGCTTGCTTGCCAAAGGGCCGCTGACCCTGGTGCTTATGGGGGCGCCGGCATTCGCCTGGTTCGTTATCTACAAGGAATGGGGACGGGTACTGAGGCTTCCCTGGATTAGCGGCCTTGTACTCATGTTCGGTATATCCGTGCCATGGTATGTCGCGGCCGAGATGAAAACGCCCGGCTTCATGGAGTACTTCTTCGTTGGTGAGCACTGGAGCCGCTACGTCGTCAGTAACTGGGCAGGGGACCTCTATGGTAGTGCTCATGCCAAGCCGTACGGCAGCATCTGGATCCAGCTCGGATTGTCGCTACTGCCATGGGCCTTGTTTCTACCACTGTTGATCCGCAAGCGTGGATCGATGCAGCGCTTCAAAGCCTACCTCTGGCTGTGGGCCTTGGCGACACCGGTCTTCTTCACATTTGCAGGCAACATTCTGTGGACCTACCTGCTACCCGCGCTGCCAGCGTGGGCATTGCTGCTGTCTGCACGGGTCAGCGAAGTTGGCCCGAAGACCACCTGGGCTGCCGCTGCGAGCGCATTGGTGTTGCCAATCATCGGTGCGGGCATCATCTACGCCGGGGTACTAGAGGAGCGCCCTCAGAATCAGCGGGATGTGGTTCAAGCCTGGCTCAATGTGCAGTCTGCTCATTCCGCTCCCCTGATCTATCCTGGCCGCCGCTCATACTCGTCGGAGTTTTACAGCAGCGGGAAGTCCGAGAACATCAAGGATCCTGCCAAGTGGCCGCGGGATGGCTCGTTCTATCTGTCCAGGCGCTTGCGAGACAGCAAGGATGGTCTGCCCGCTGATCTAGCTTGCACATCGATCACCGAAGCGAACGCCAGCCAGCTCCTGCTGTGCCATTGGAAACGCCCCGCACAAGGTGCCGAGGGTCTGGCCGGAGAAAGCAATGCGGAAACGCCTCGCAAGAACGAAGGCTAAATTCCAAGCACAAAAAAGCCAGGTTTTACCCTGGCTTTTTTGTCGATTTCTTTCGTCATTTGAAGTCCTATTTAACCGCCGATTAATTGTCGGCTTGTTCCTTACCATCCTTGCTTTCTTTCTTTTGCTCTTGAGCGACTTGTTGTTTGTTCTGGTCCGAAGAGTCATCGCTCCATAGGCGAGCCTGTTCGGTTCGGAAGTTCTCGTTGAACTGTTTCGTTCGCTCGAAGCCGCCTTCAGCGTAAGCGGTACCCATGAGACCCAGCAGCAGGCTGCCAATAGCGATAGATTTGACAAATTTCATTGTGAACCTCGGTTCATACTAGGCCAACCTGATTAGCGGCCTTTGTTGGTTTGTAGTTTAGGAACGCGAAGCTAACGACAAGGTGAGTCAATAATTACAATTCCGTAATTTTGGCTGCAGATAGGATGCGTTAAATCTTCAAATCTGGAAGGATCATGTCTATCTCGGCACTGTCGAGGGCGACTTCGAATTTTCTCTTAAATTACAATTTTGATATCTAGCGCGTTAATTCAGCGCGGCGTTGTTGGCCGCCCTAGGAGATAGCCATGAATGACATAGAGCCCTGGGCAGTTGCTATCGGTGACTTTCGCCGCTGCACTGAAAAACTCACTGTCCAGCTCGATGAGCTGACCTCGCAGACGCGCACCTCCAGCGCTGTTCTGGAGAGGTCGAACGAACTGGTGGAGCAGGTGGACGCTGTCGGCCGGCAGATTCAGGAGGAGGTGCGAAAGGCGGAGAAGGCTTGGTCGAACGCGGAGGAGGTTGCCTTGCGCGCCGCTGCATCAGCGTATTCAGCTGCATGCCGCGGAGTCGACACCGCCATCCAGCCACTGATCTCGGAGCTTACAGCAGCGACAAAGGCGGCGGACGCCTCTATCCAGGAGCTCAAGCGGGCACCGGTGCTGGCCAAGCGTTATGTGATGGTGGTCGCCACGGCGTTCTTCATTCTGGCGCTGATCTGTGTCTACTCGACCATGCGCCTGATCGATGCCGCCGGCAGCGTAAGTGCTCAAGAGAAAGTGAATGCTCAGTACTTCTCACACCTGTGGAAAAACGCCAATCCTGACGAACAGAAGATTATTAAGTCGGTGATTCTGCGGTCGCCCATGGACCCTGTGGTCCTTCGGCACTGATGCATTGAGGCAATCGAGTAGGAGGCGAGTTCACACCCGCCGTCCTCTCACACCACCGTGCGTACGGTTCCGTAC
>NZ_BMQU01000052.1:0-3370 GCF_014648275.1 Pseudomonas laurentiana | reverse complement strand
TGTCAAAGCTTAGAAATGAGCATTCCATCGTGCTGATGGTGAATGTTGATTTCTGAACTTTTTCAGAATCGTTCTTTAAAAATTTGGGTATGTGATAGAAATAGACTGGATAGCACTTTCACTGGTGTTTATTCAGGCTAAGGTAAAATTTGTGAGTGTCTCTTAAGTCTTTAAGAGTATTGCGAATTTTCGGCGAATGTCGTCTTCACAGTATAACCAGATTGCTTGGGGTTATATGGTCAAGTGAAGAAGCGCATACGGTGGATGCCTTGGCAGTCAGAGGCGATGAAAGACGTGGTAGCCTGCGATAAGCTTCGGGGAGTCGGCAAACAGACTTTGATCCGGAGATCTCTGAATGGGGGAACCCACCTAGGATAACCTAGGTATCTTGTACTGAATACATAGGTGCAAGAGGCGAACCAGGGGAACTGAAACATCTAAGTACCCTGAGGAAAAGAAATCAACCGAGATTCCCTTAGTAGTGGCGAGCGAACGGGGACTAGCCCTTAAGTTGATTTGAGATTAGCGGAACGCTCTGGAAAGTGCGGCCATAGTGGGTGATAGCCCTGTACGCGAAAATCTCTTATCAATGAAATCGAGTAGGACGGAGCACGAGAAACTTTGTCTGAATATGGGGGGACCATCCTCCAAGGCTAAATACTACTGACTGACCGATAGTGAACTAGTACCGTGAGGGAAAGGCGAAAAGAACCCCGGAGAGGGGAGTGAAATAGATCCTGAAACCGTATGCGTACAAGCAGTGGGAGCCTACTTTGTTAGGTGACTGCGTACCTTTTGTATAATGGGTCAGCGACTTATATTCAGTGGCGAGCTTAACCGAATAGGGGAGGCGTAGCGAAAGCGAGTCTTAATAGGGCGTTTAGTCGCTGGGTATAGACCCGAAACCGGGCGATCTATCCATGGGCAGGTTGAAGGTTAGGTAACACTGACTGGAGGACCGAACCGACTACCGTTGAAAAGTTAGCGGATGACCTGTGGATCGGAGTGAAAGGCTAATCAAGCTCGGAGATAGCTGGTTCTCCTCGAAAGCTATTTAGGTAGCGCCTCATGTATCACTGTAGGGGGTAGAGCACTGTTTCGGCTAGGGGGTCATCCCGACTTACCAAACCGATGCAAACTCCGAATACCTACAAGTGCCGAGCATGGGAGACACACGGCGGGTGCTAACGTCCGTCGTGAAAAGGGAAACAACCCAGACCGTCAGCTAAGGTCCCAAAGTCATGGTTAAGTGGGAAACGATGTGGGAAGGCTTAGACAGCTAGGAGGTTGGCTTAGAAGCAGCCACCCTTTAAAGAAAGCGTAATAGCTCACTAGTCGAGTCGGCCTGCGCGGAAGATGTAACGGGGCTCAAACCATGCACCGAAGCTACGGGTGTCACTTAGGTGACGCGGTAGAGGAGCGTTCTGTAAGCCTGTGAAGGTGAGTTGAGAAGCTTGCTGGAGGTATCAGAAGTGCGAATGCTGACATGAGTAACGACAATGGGAGTGAAAAACTCCCACGCCGAAAGACCAAGGTTTCCTGCGCAACGTTAATCGACGCAGGGTTAGTCGGTCCCTAAGGCGAGGCTGAAAAGCGTAGTCGATGGAAAACAGGTTAATATTCCTGTACTTCTGGTTATTGCGATGGAGGGACGGAGAAGGCTAGGCCAGCTTGGCGTTGGTTGTCCAAGTTTAAGGTGGTAGGCTGAGATCTTAGGTAAATCCGGGATCTTAAGGCCGAGAGCTGATGACGAGTGCTCTTTAGAGCGCGAAGTGGTTGATGCCATGCTTCCAAGAAAAGCTTCTAAGCTTCAGATAACCAGGAACCGTACCCCAAACCGACACAGGTGGTTGGGTAGAGAATACCAAGGCGCTTGAGAGAACTCGGGTGAAGGAACTAGGCAAAATGGCACCGTAACTTCGGGAGAAGGTGCGCCGGTGAGGGTGAAGGACTTGCTCCGTAAGCCCATGCCGGTCGAAGATACCAGGCCGCTGCGACTGTTTATTAAAAACACAGCACTCTGCAAACACGAAAGTGGACGTATAGGGTGTGACGCCTGCCCGGTGCCGGAAGGTTAATTGATGGGGTTAGCTAACGCGAAGCTCTTGATCGAAGCCCCGGTAAACGGCGGCCGTAACTATAACGGTCCTAAGGTAGCGAAATTCCTTGTCGGGTAAGTTCCGACCTGCACGAATGGCGTAACGATGGCGGCGCTGTCTCCACCCGAGACTCAGTGAAATTGAAATCGCTGTGAAGATGCAGTGTATCCGCGGCTAGACGGAAAGACCCCGTGAACCTTTACTATAGCTTTGCACTGGACTTTGAATTTGCTTGTGTAGGATAGGTGGGAGGCTTTGAAGCGTGGACGCCAGTTCGCGTGGAGCCATCCTTGAAATACCACCCTGGCAACTTTGAGGTTCTAACTCAGGTCCGTCATCCGGATCGAGGACAGTGTATGGTGGGTAGTTTGACTGGGGCGGTCTCCTCCTAAAGAGTAACGGAGGAGTACGAAGGTGCGCTCAGACCGGTCGGAAATCGGTCGTAGAGTATAAAGGCAAAAGCGCGCTTGACTGCGAGACAGACACGTCGAGCAGGTACGAAAGTAGGTCTTAGTGATCCGGTGGTTCTGTATGGAAGGGCCATCGCTCAACGGATAAAAGGTACTCCGGGGATAACAGGCTGATACCGCCCAAGAGTTCATATCGACGGCGGTGTTTGGCACCTCGATGTCGGCTCATCACATCCTGGGGCTGAAGCCGGTCCCAAGGGTATGGCTGTTCGCCATTTAAAGTGGTACGCGAGCTGGGTTTAGAACGTCGTGAGACAGTTCGGTCCCTATCTGCCGTGGACGTTTGAGATTTGAGAGGGGCTGCTCCTAGTACGAGAGGACCGGAGTGGACGAACCTCTGGTGTTCCGGTTGTCACGCCAGTGGCATTGCCGGGTAGCTATGTTCGGAAGAGATAACCGCTGAAAGCATCTAAGCGGGAAACTTGCCTCAAGATGAGATCTCACTGGAGCCTTGAGCTCCCTGAAGGGCCGTCGAAGACTACGACGTTGATAGGTTGGGTGTGTAAGTGCTGTGAGGCATTGAGCTAACCAATACTAATTGCCCGTGAGGCTTGACCATATAACACCCAAGCAATTTGCGTCGAAAGGCCAGATTGCGGTGTTGTGAAGACGAAACGAACCGAAAGTTTGCGACTCACATCGCTATCACATACCCGATTTGCTGGAGCGTCGAAAGACGGTCTGGTACACAGAATTTCTTGACGACCATAGAGCATTGGAACCACCTGATCCCATCCCGAACTCAGTAGTGAAACGATGCATTCATCGTCAAGATTAAATTCCGAAACCCCTATCTGCACA
>NZ_BMQU01000051.1 GCF_014648275.1 Pseudomonas laurentiana | reverse complement strand
TGATTTCACAAGCACCCACACGAATTGCTTGATTCGATTGTTAAAGAGCGGTTGGTTAAGAGCGTTTCGTCTCAACCGATGGCGCGCATTCTACGCTTTCCGAAGCGCCCGTCAAGCAATTATTTCGAGTTTTTTCAGATTTTCTCTTTTAGCTTCAAATGCTTAACAAACCCCTCTCCCCGCGCCTCAGCTTAGCCCTATATAAGCAGCACGCTCATGACGCTATCTCAAGCAACCACGCGGTATTACGCCATTGCGCTCTGGACACTCGCCTATCTCTATCTACCCTTAGCTCACGACATGGACGTGGAGCGGCTTGAGTATGAATATTCGTCAGAGAACGATTGGATTTGGGCTCGTCAGCATTCTGGCTGCCTTGCTGCTTGGTGCAAGCGGCCTTATCGGGGAGCACGCTCAAAACAAGGCACTTATCCGCAGCGACAACAGCATGACTGCCATGCGCAATCACATGGAGGGCGACATGATGCACGATGCCCTGCGTGCGGACGTGCTGGCCGCCTTGCTTGTAGCGCCTGGAGACAAAGCCGGAGCCAATCAGGTATTAATGGATCTGAAAGAACACGCCCAGTGGTTTCAGACCGTTATGCAGAACAACCTCAAGCTGCCGCTTGACCCGGATCTGCACGAGGCGATCGCCAATCTTGGCCCCTTGCTGGACACCTATATAGAAAGCGCCACCTCGATCATCCACATGGCGCTGGAATCACGCGAAAAAGCACAGGCGCAGCTGCCGGCATTTCTCAAGACGTTCAAAGAACTGGAGGAGCGTAACACTGCCCTGAGCGACCTGATTGCAACCCGCGCAGATACCAGCCGTACCCAGAGCAAGACAGCACTGCAACAGAGCGTGACTGTACTGATCGGCGGCATGCTGATCGCCACGCTAGTGCTGCTCTTTTGCACGGTGCAGTTGATTCGCTCAGTACTGCGACCGCTGAGCGAGACCATGGCAATCGCCGACCGCATTGCGCAAGGTGACCTGACGACCGAAATCCAAGCCCATGACCGCGATGAGACCGGGCGCCTGCTGCGCTCCCTGGCCGACATGCGCGACAGCCTGCGAGGAATGATCCTGGCGATTCAGGAGGAAAACGCCATGTTGCGCACCATCGCCCGCGAGCTTGGCCAAGCATCGAAAAGCCTGGTCGAGCGCACCGGCCAACAGTCCGATAGCGCTACCAGCATGGCCTCCGCCACCGAACAGATGATCACCAACATCTCGCAAATTGCTGAGCATGCGCGCGATGCGCAATCCATTTCCGGCCAGTCAGAGCGCCTGGCCACAGATGGCGGAAATGTGATCCTCAACGTTGTCGATGGCATGAAAGGCATCGACGAGGCAGTCAATCGCTCCTCCGAGACCATCACGGCACTGGGGCAAAGCTCGGAGGACATCTACTCCATTATCCAGGTGATCAACAGCATCGCCGAGCAAACCAACCTGCTGGCACTGAACGCTGCCATTGAGGCTGCACGTGCAGGTGAAGCAGGCCGAGGATTTGCGGTGGTCGCCGACGAGGTCCGTGGATTGGCCGCACGCACAGCGCAGTCCACTGGCGAGATCACCACCATGATCGAGCGCATCCGGGAGAGTACCGGGCAAGCCGTCGACAGTATGCAGACCGGCGTCAGCCGCGTACGTAAAGGAGTCGAACTGGCCACTCAGGCCGGCGCATCCATCCAGCAAATCCGTGAGGGGGCCCGCCAGGCCGCTTCGGTAGTCGAGGAAATCTCTCAAACCATCGGCGAGCAATCCAAAGCCAGCCAGGAAGTGGCGCAACAAGTGGAACTGATCGCTCGAATGTCCCGTGACAACACCGAAACGATGCGCCAACTGGCGGCCACCGCTCAACAGCTTGGTGACGCAGCCCAGAGCATGCAGTCCAGTGTGTCGCTGTTTCGCATCTGACAACTCAAACCTGGGTGCGCAGCAACCATGCTGATGCACCCAACCTGGTCATGAGCGTCAAAAAGTTACGTCAGCGGCTTAAACAACTGTTTCGCCGCAGCCCAAAAAGCGAGCCTGCTCCACATCCAACGCGCAACACTGTCACGGGAAATGAGAGAAAGGATTGATGAGCCGCAGCAATTGCAAGAATGGTGTCCCAGGGCAGGTTCGAACTGCCAACCTTCCCCTTAGGAGGGGGATGCTCTATCCAATTGAGCTACTGAGACGCAGAAGCCGGCAACGAATGCTGCACGGCGCAAGTCGGCGAGCATGTTACCCAGCACACCAGCTTTTGTCATGTCATCCGTAGGGGTTTTTGGCTGTAGGTTTTATTTAGACCTCAGCAGCCAGCACACCCTCCTGACGCAACAGAGCCAACAAGCGTGATACGGCATCACGCAACTCGCCGGAGTTATCCAGTGCATGAACAGTATAATCCTGAGCACAAGCCAAGGCCCGCGAGCGCTCCAGGCGTCGCTCGATGTCATCAAGGCTTTCTCGCGCCCGCCCCAGCAGGCGCTGCCGCAAGACGCCTGCATCGACGGTCAACAATACAGGCAACAGATTCGGATAACGCACTCGTGCCTCAGACAAGTGAGCGCGAGAGCCATTGACCAGAACATGCCGCCCGTCTTTTAACCAGGCATCGATCTGCACGGGGATGCCGTAGGACAGGCCATTAGCCTGCCAATGCAACGCAAACGCCTTCTGACTACAGAGCAACTCAAACTGCTGCGGGGTAACCCCCTGGGCCTCTTCCCCCTTGGCCTCCGCCGAGCGGGTAATCACACGCCGCGCAATCATTACGCCCTGCCCCTGAAGCACGGGACGCGCCGCTTCAATCAGGCTGTCCTTGCCGGCCCCTGAAGGCCCCACCAGATAAATCAATCTACCTGTCAAGCAATCGTCACTTGCGTCATGCTGCATAGCCACTATGCTCATAAGTTAAGGAAAGCACGCGAATTTTAAATTTTTCTCCCGCTCTGTTCTTGCCATTTGTCGGAGCAAGGAGATAGCTTCCACCAAATCGAACAAGCGAGGAAATGAAGACTTTTAAAACCAGTACGCATTTCTGATAATTGGTACTGGCAAATAGCCTTTATCCGGCTCATTATTTGTCACAGAATTGACGCCAAGGAACCGGCGATTGTGAGGCATCATAGGCGCCCCACTCGCAATTCAGGTTGAACATTTGGCCCCAACAGTGGTCGTAACGTCACCGTGCGGCCAATTTCAAGAACCGCTTCCCCTGAACTAAAACCGGTCAATTATATGCGCCCAATGAAACAGGCTATCTACTCAAGCCGCACCGCAGACAAATTCGTCGTCCGCCTGCCTGACGGAATGCGTGAGCGCATTGCCGAGGTTGCGCGCAACCATCATCGCAGCATGAACTCTGAAATCATCGCTCGCCTGGAGCAGAGCCTGATCCAGGAAGGAGCCCTGGGCGATGAACTGAGCATGCGCCTGGACAGCCCGGAGCTATCCCTGCACGAGCGCGAACTGCTGCAACGCTTCCGCCAGCTCTCCCACCGCCAACAGAATGCGCTGGTTGCCCTGATCGCGCACGATGCAGAGATGGCAGCCGACGCCTCCTGAATCCCAATCCACACACCCACAAAAAAGCCCGCATAACAGCGGGCTTTTTTTTGTCACGCCTGGAGGAAACCTACAACAGGAAGATCGTTGCCAGCCCCAGAAAGATAAAGAACCCGCCACTGTCGGTCACGGCAGTGATCATCACGCTGGAACCCATTGCCGGATCGCGCCCCATACGCACCAGCGTCATCGGGATCAGCACTCCCATAAGCGCAGCAAGCAAGAGATTCAGGGTCATTGCCGCAGTCATCACCACACCAAGCGACCAGCTATGATAAAGCAGGAACGCTACGATACCTATCACACCACCCCAAATGAGGCCGTTGATCAGGGCAACCGCCAATTCCTTGCGCATTAACCGCGATGTATTGCCCGGGCTCACCTGATCGAGCGCCATGGCCCGAACAATCATGGTGATGGTCTGGTTACCGGAGTTACCCCCAATACCTGCCACGATCGGCATCAGGGCAGCCAATGCCACCAGTTTCTCGATCGACCCCTCGAACAGACCGATCACACGGGAAGCCACGAACGCAGTAATCAGGTTGATCGCCAACCAGGCCCAACGGTTACGCAGCGAGCGCCAGACCGACGCGAAGATATCTTCTTCTTCACGCAGACCCGCCATGCTCAAGACTTCGCTTTCGCTTTCTTCACGAATCAGGTCAACCATCTCATCGATGGTCAGACGACCGATCAGACGGTCGTTCTTGTCGACCACCGGACCAGAGATCAGGTCATAGCGCTCAAACGCCTGAGCCGCATCGTATGCGTCTTCTTCTGGATGAAAGGTGACCGGATCACTGGCCATGACCTCGGAAACCTTTTTCTCCGGATCATTGACCAACAAACGCTTGATCGGCAGAACGCCCTTGAGAATACCGTCATAGTCGACCACGAAAAGCTTGTCGGTATGCCCCGGCAGTTCTTTCAGGCGACGAAGATAGCGCAGCACCACCTCTAGACTGACGTCTTCACGGATGGTCACCATCTCGAAGTCCATCAACGCGCCGACCTGCTCCTCATCGTAACTCAGCGCAGAACGGACACGCTCACGCTGCTGCGCATCCAGGCTCTCCATGAGCTCATGAACGACGTCACGCGGCAGCTCAGGGGCTAGGTCCGCCAACTCGTCGGCATCCATCTCCTTGGCCGCAGCCAGCAGCTCGTGATCATCCATGTCAGCGATCAGGGTTTCACGAACCGAGTCGGACACTTCGAGCAGAATGTCGCCGTCACGCTCAGCCTTGACCAGTTGCCAAACAGTCAAACGGTCATCGAGTGGTAACGCTTCGAGAATATAGGCAACGTCGGCAGAGTGCAGATCATCGAGCTTGCGCTGCAGCTCGACCAGGTTCTGCCGGTGAACCAGGTTTTCAACCAGGTCGTGATGATGGCCTTCCTGGCGATGCGTGAGGTCTTCGACCACGCGCTGGCGCTGCAACAGCTCGACCACCTGAGCAAGGCGATCCTGAAGGCTATCTTGAGTCTTTTTTACTTCGATTTCAGTCATAGGCGAACTCCACTCCCAGCAGGGAGCACGCCGGGAGGATCAATCAGTCAGAACGTGATTGGCAAAATCAGCTATTGAGTAACTACTGGGTAAGTCCATGGTGGTATTCCACAAGCCCCGGCGGGGCTGACGGGCGCAATCATACACTGCTTGAACAATCGAAGCGCTTAAAATCTTGGCCAGAACAGCCGCTTGCGGCATAAAGCTCGACAGCATTCAGAGCCACTTGTGCGACGGCACTACGCAATAGAAAAGCACATTGCCGAAAATACCAGCACACGATGACGGCACACTGAATGACAATTTAGTGATTGTGCTTTACGAGAAAATTAATTTCGCGGAAATCGAGTAGGAGGCGAGTTCACACCCGCCGTCCTCTCACACCACCGTGCGTACGGTTCCGTAC
>NZ_BMQU01000050.1:2349-6204 GCF_014648275.1 Pseudomonas laurentiana | reverse complement strand
TCCAGGGTTATGACGATGCACTGCTGGCGGCGATGAATGCCGAAGAGCAGCGTCAGGAAGATCACATCGAACTGATCGCCTCGGAGAACTACACCAGCAAGCGCGTGATGCAGGCCCAGGGCAGCGGCCTGACCAACAAGTACGCCGAAGGCTATCCGGGCAAGCGTTACTACGGTGGCTGTGAACATGTGGACAAAGTCGAGCAGCTGGCGATCGACCGTGCCAAGCAACTGTTCGGTGCCGACTACGCCAACGTTCAGCCGCACTCCGGCAGCCAGGCCAACGCCGCAGTGTTCCTCGCCCTGCTGCAGGCCGGTGACACCGTGCTGGGCATGAGCCTGGCCCATGGTGGCCACCTGACCCACGGCGCCAAGGTCAGCTTCTCCGGCAAGCTTTATAACGCGGTGCAATACGGCATCGACACCAACACCGGCCTGATCGACTACGACGAAGTCGAGCGCCTGGCGGTGGAGCACAAGCCGAAAATGATCATCGCCGGTTTCTCGGCCTACTCGAAAACCCTCGATTTCCCACGCTTCCGTCAGATCGCCGACAAAGTCGGTGCCTACCTGTTCGTCGACATGGCGCACGTGGCGGGCCTGGTGGCTGCCGGGCTGTACCCGAACCCGCTGCCGTACGCCGACGTGGTCACCACCACGACCCACAAGACCCTGCGGGGTCCACGTGGCGGCCTGATTCTGGCCAAGGCCAACGAAGAGCTGGAGAAGAAACTCAACGCTGCCGTCTTCCCGGGCGGGCAGGGCGGGCCACTGATGCACGTCATCGCGGCCAAGGCCGTGTGCTTCAAGGAAGCCCTGGAGCCAAGCTTCAAGGCCTATCAGCAGCAAGTGATCGACAACGCCCAGGCCATGGCTGGCGTGTTCATTGCCCGCGGCTACGATGTCGTGTCCGGCGGCACCGATAACCACCTGTTCCTGGTCAGCCTGATCCGTCAGGGCCTGACGGGCAAAGAGGCCGATGCGGCCCTGGGCCGTGCCCATATCACGGTGAACAAGAACGCCGTACCGAACGACCCACAGTCGCCGTTCGTCACGTCCGGCCTGCGCATCGGCACCCCGGCGGTGACCACGCGCGGTTTCAAGGTCAGCCAGTGCACCGAACTGGCCGGCTGGATCTGCGACATTCTCGACAACCTTGGCGATGCCGATGTCGAAGCGGATGTGGCGAGAAACGTGTCGGCACTGTGTGCAGACTTCCCGGTTTACCGCTGAGTGGTTGAGGAGTAACTGACTATGCAACGCTACTCGGGCTTCGGCCTTTTCAAACACTCGCTGAGCCACCATGAAAACTGGCAGCGCATGTGGCGCACGCCGACCCCGAAAAAGGTCTACGACGTGGTGATCGTCGGCGGCGGCGGGCATGGCCTGGCCACGGCCTATTACCTGGCCAAAGAACACGGCATCACCAACGTTGCAGTGGTCGAGAAGGGCTGGTTGGGCGGTGGCAACACCGCCCGCAACACCACCATCGTGCGCTCCAACTACCTGTGGGACGAGTCGGCGCACCTCTACGAACACGCCATGAAACTCTGGGAAGGCCTGTCGCAAGACATCAACTACAACGTGATGTTCTCCCAGCGCGGTGTCTACAACCTGTGCCATACCTTGCAGGACATGCGCGATTCGGAGCGTCGGGTCAGTGCCAACCGCCTCAACGGGGTGGACGGCGAACTGCTCAACGCCCAGCAAGTGGCTGACGAGATTCCATACCTGGACTGCTCGAAGAACACCCGCTACCCGATCATCGGTGCCACCGTGCAGCGCCGGGGCGGCGTGGCCCGTCACGACGCCGTGGCCTGGGGCTTTGCCCGTGCCGCCGATGCCTTGGGCGTCGACCTGATTCAGCAAACCGAAGTCACCGGTTTCCGCAAGGAAAACGGCGTGGTCATCGGCGTTGAAACCAGCAAGGGCTTCATCGGTGCCAAGCGCGTCGGTGTGGTCACCGCCGGTAACTCCGGGCACATGGCCAAGCTCGCCGGCTTCCGCCTGCCGCTTGAGTCGCACCCGCTGCAAGCACTGGTGTCCGAGCCGATCAAACCGATCATCGACAGCGTGATCATGTCCAACGCCGTACACGGCTACATCAGCCAGTCGGACAAGGGCGACCTGGTGATCGGCGCCGGTATCGACGGTTGGGTTGGCTACGGCCAGCGCGGTTCGTACCCGGTGATCGAACACACCCTGCAGGCCATCGTCGAGATGTTCCCGATCCTGTCCCGTGTGCGCATGAACCGGCAGTGGGGCGGCATCGTCGATACCTCGCCGGATGCCTGCCCGATCATTTCCAAGACCCCGGTCAAGAACCTGTTCTTCAACTGCGGTTGGGGCACCGGTGGCTTCAAGGCCACACCCGGTTCGGGCAACGTCTTTGCCGCCAGCCTGGCCAAGGGCGAAATGCACCCGCTGGCCGCGCCTTTTTCCATCGACCGTTTCTACAACGGTGCACTGATCGACGAGCACGGCGCTGCCGCTGTCGCCCACTAACAGGAGAACCTGACCATGTTGCACATCTTCTGTCCCCACTGTGGCGAGCTGCGCTCCGAAGAGGAATTCCACGCGGCTGGCCAAGCGCACATCCCGCGCCCGCTCGACCCGGATGCCTGCACCGATGAGGAATGGGGCACCTACATGTTCTTCCGCGACAACCCACGCGGCCTGCACCACGAACTGTGGATTCACGCCGCCGGTTGCCGCCAGTACTTCAATGCCACCCGTGACACGGTGACCTATGAAATTCTGGAAACCTATCCAATTGGCGCCAAGCCACAAGTGACCGGCAAAAACACCAGCCCGCAGTTGGCAGTCAGTGGTCAGGGAGAAAAGGTATGAGCCAGGTCAATCGCCTGTCCAA
Organism: Pseudomonas laurentiana; assembly: GCF_014648275.1. Taxonomy (GTDB): domain Bacteria; phylum Pseudomonadota; class Gammaproteobacteria; order Pseudomonadales; family Pseudomonadaceae; genus Aquipseudomonas; species Aquipseudomonas laurentiana. The sequence continues at coordinate 3,333 of NZ_BMQU01000050.1, read as the reverse complement.
CGGCGGTCGTATCGACCGCAGCAAAGTCTTGCACTTCACCTTCAACGGCCAGAGCTATCAGGGCTATGCCGGTGACACCCTGGCCGCCGCGTTGCTGGCCAACGGTGTGGATATCGTCGGGCGCAGCTTCAAGTACTCGCGTCCACGCGGCATTATTGCCGCCGGTGCCGAAGAGCCAAACGCCATCCTGCAGATCGGCGCCACTGAAGCCACCCAGGTGCCGAACGTGCGTGCGACCCAGCAGGCCCTGTATGCCGGCCTGGTAGCCACCAGCACCAATGGCTGGCCGAGCGTGAACAACGACGTCATGGGGATCCTTGGCAAGGTCGGCGGCAAGCTGATGCCGCCGGGCTTCTACTACAAGACCTTCATGTACCCTCAGTCGTTCTGGATGACCTACGAGAAGTACATCCGTAAAGCCGCCGGCCTGGGCCGTTCGCCGCTGGAAAACGACCCGGACACCTACGACTACATGAACCAGCACTGTGACGTGCTGGTGGTCGGCGGCGGCCCGGCTGGCCTGGCGGCGGCATTGGCTGCTGGCCGCAGCGGCGCCCGGGTGATTCTCGCCGATGAACAGGAAGAGTTTGGCGGCAGCCTGCTCGACACCCGCGAAAGCCTTGACGGCAAGCCTGCCGCGGAGTGGGTGGCGGCCGCAGTGGCCGAGCTCAAGGGCATGCGTGAAGTGACCTTGCTGCCACGGGCGACCGTGAACGGCTACCACGACCACAACTTCCTGACCATCCACGAGCGCCTGACCGACCACCTGGGTGATCGTGCGCCGCTGGGGCAGGTGCGTCAGCGTATCCACCGCGTGCGTGCGCGGCAGGTGGTGCTGGCTACCGGTGCCCACGAGCGCCCACTGGTGTATGGCAACAACGACGTGCCGGGCAACATGCTGGCGGGTGCGGTGTCGACCTACGTGCGCCGCTATGGCGTGGCACCGGGCAAGAAACTGGTGCTCTCGACCAACAACGACCACGC
>NZ_BMQU01000050.1:0-2126 GCF_014648275.1 Pseudomonas laurentiana | reverse complement strand
TGGCTGGATTGCGACCTGGTGGCCAGCTCGGGTGGTTACAGCCCAGTGGTTCACCTGGCTTCGCACCTGGGTGGCAAGCCGGTCTGGCGTGAAGACATCCTCGGTTTCGTACCGGGCGATGCGCCGCAGAGACGTGTTTGCGTCGGCGGTGTGAATGGCGTCTACAGCCTCGGCGATACCCTGGCCGATGGTTTTGCAGGCGGTGTACGGGCTGCGACCGAAGCTGGTTTCAAGGCGGTCGCCGGTGTACTGCCCAAGGTGTTGGCGCGTCAGGAAGAGGCCACCGTGGCCCTGTTCCAGGTGCCGCATGACAAATCCACCGCACGGGCACCGAAGCAGTTCGTCGACCAACAGAACGACGTGACGGCCGCGGCCATCGAACTGGCCACCCGCGAAGGGTTTGAGTCGGTCGAGCACGTCAAACGCTATACCGCGCTGGGCTTTGGTACCGACCAGGGCAAGCTTGGCAACATCAACGGCCTGGCCATCGCCGCCCGTTCGCTGGGCATCGGTGTGGCGCAAATGGGCACCACCATGTTCCGCCCCAACTACACGCCGATCACCTTCGGTGCGGTGGCGGGCCGGCATTGCGGTCACCTGTTCGAGCCAGTACGTTTTACCGCGCTGCATGCCTGGCACGTGAAAAACGGTGCCGAGTTTGAAGACGTCGGCCAGTGGAAACGTCCGTGGTACTTCCCGCGCAAAGGCGAAGATATCCATGCTGCGGTTGCCCGTGAGTGCAAGGCCGTGCGTGACAGCGTCGGCCTGCTCGACGCCTCGACCCTGGGCAAGATCGATATCCAGGGCCCGGATGCCCGTGAGTTCCTCAACCGCATCTACACCAACGCCTGGACCAAGCTGGACGTGGGCAAGGCCCGTTACGGCCTGATGTGCAAAGAAGACGGCATGGTCTTCGACGACGGCGTGACGGCGTGCCTGGGCGAGAACCACTTCCTGATGACCACCACCACCGGCGGCGCAGCACGCGTCCTGCAGTGGCTGGAGATCTATCAGCAAACCGAATGGCCAGACCTCAAGGTGTACTTCACCTCGGTCACCGACCACTGGGCGACCCTGACCCTGTCCGGGCCGAACAGCCGCAAACTGCTGTCGCAGGTCACCGACATCGACCTGGACAAAGACGCCTTCCCGTTCATGAGCTGGAAGGAAGGCAAGGTAGGCGGCGTGCCGGCGCGAGTCTTCCGGATCTCCTTTACCGGTGAGCTGTCGTACGAAATCAACATCCAGGCCAACTACGCCATGGGTGTGCTGGAGCAGATCGTCGAAGCGGGCAAGGCGTACAACCTGACCCCGTACGGCACCGAAACCATGCACGTACTGCGGGCCGAGAAGGGCTTCATCATCGTCGGTCAGGACACCGACGGCTCGATGACCCCGGACGACCTGAACATGGGCTGGTGCGTCGGGCGGACCAAGCCGTTCTCCTGGATCGGTCGTCGTGGCATGAACCGTGAAGATTGCGTACGGGAAAACCGTAAGCAACTGGTCGGCCTCAAGCCGCTCAATCCGACCCAGTGGCTGCCTGAGGGTGCGCAACTGGTGTTCGATCCGAAGCAGCCGATCCCGATGGACATGGTCGGTCACGTGACCTCCAGCTACGCCGCCAACTCGCTGGGCTATTCGTTCGCGATGGGTGTGGTCAAGGGTGGCCTCAAGCGCATGGGCGAGCGCGTGTACTCGCCGCAGGCCGATGGCAGCGTGATCGAAGCGGAAATCTGTTCAGCGGTGTTCTTCGACCCGCAGGGCGAACGGCAGAACGTTTAAGGATTGACGCGCACGTGTGGGGCCGGCGAGGCCGGCGCCCACACGGATCGCCCTACAGCATTTGATAGTTCAGGCAGGTTTGAAATGAGCGCAATCAACGTTTACCAGCAACACCCAGGCAACGCCGCCAAGGCAGAATCGCCGTTGGCCCACGCCGACTTGCCGAGCCTGGTTGGCAAGGGGCGCAAGAACGCCGGTGTGACCCTGCGCGAGAAGAAGTTGCTCGGCCACTTGACCCTTCGTGGCAACGGCCACGACCCGGCCTTTGCCGGTGGTGTATTCAAGGCCATCGGCCTTGAGCTGCCAGTGGCCCTGACCGTGGTCGCCAATGGCGACATGTC
>NZ_BMQU01000049.1 GCF_014648275.1 Pseudomonas laurentiana | reverse complement strand
GTACGGAACCGTACGCACGGTGGTGTGAGAGGACGGCGGGTGTGAACTCGCCTCCTACTCGATTAAAGTGAAGTAGATGCACTTACCTTTCAAAATTGTAAGTTTCTCGTCATGCCGGTGATGCCTATGCATTGCTAAGGTTACGCCCGAGAAGTTTTGAAATTGAGAGGGTTTTATGAAAAAGCTAATTATCGCTGCTGCACTTGTTGTTTTCTCGGTGGCTTCGCAGGCCAACACTTTCTCCGAGAGCAAGCAGCTTCAATACACCAAGGAACACCAGACCGCAGTGGCCAAGTACGCGGAGAAAAATGGCAAGCCAATGCCAGAGATTCAGGATTACAAATATGGCATGAAGATAGACGTTGCGAAATTCGTACGTCAGTCGCAGGACCCCCGTACCTGCCAGGTCTATCCACGGTTGATGACCTTCGAGGACTCCCAGGGCACGCTCAAGACTGTTCGTTACTCGACGTATTCGCAATGCATCAACAACAAGTAGTAAACGATTTGAACAGAACAATTAGAGAATTCATAAATGCCAGGCAGTGCCTGGCATTTTTTATTACGCCCGATACCCCATAGCTTCGAAATGTTAACGCCTGGGCTCGGGCAAACCGTGCAATAGATCTTAGCCAACCAACAGAGACGGCTCCCCAACTGCAGAGGGCAATTGGAAGCCTTGACCCCAGAAGGGACGAGTTATGAAGAGTTTGCTTGAACGCCCTGATGACCAAGCCGGGCATGAAGGTCATAGCCATGAGCATGGCGGCATTTTTGGAATGAACACAGAGCTGATTTTCGCGCTGATCTGTGGTGCTCTCCTGGGTGCCGGAGCTCTCGCAGGAAAACTTGGCCTGATTGATCGTCTGCCTCTGATTCTGTACGTGTCGGCCTACGTGTTCGGTGGATGGTTCACCACTAAGGAAGCGGTTACCAACATCCGTCAGAAACGCTTCGAGATCGACTCGCTGATGCTTCTCGCCGCAGTCGGTGCCGCGAGCATCGGCGCCTGGGCGGAGGGGGCTCTGCTGCTGTTCCTGTTCAGTCTGGGGCATTCCCTTGAAAGCTACGCGATGGGGCGGGCCAAGAAAGCGATTGAGGCACTGTCCAAGCTCGCACCAGCCACCGCGATCGTACGCAGAGCAAATGGCACGGTGGAGATGCCCGTGGAGCTGCTGGTTCCCGGTGACGTTGTCATCGTGCGCCCCAATGACCGCCTGCCGGCCGATGGTTTTGTAGTCGTAGGCTCCTCAAGTATCAACCAGGCGCCAGTAACCGGTGAGAGCGTCCCCGTGGACAAGCAACCTGTTCCTGATGCCGAACTCGCACGCAGCAAGCCAGATGCAGTGGATGCAGCCTCGAAAGTCTTCGCCGGTACCATCAATGGCGAAACGCTCATCGAGTTTGAGGTAACACGGCGCTCTACGGAGAGTACCTTGGCGCGGGTCATCAAGATGGTCAGTGAAGCCGAAGTCAGGAAGTCACCGACCCAGCGATTCACGGACCGCTTCCAACGCATATTCGTCCCGTTGGTTTTACTGCTGGTAGTCGGGCTGCTATTTGCCGGCATTTTCCTTGACGAGCCGTTCCGTGACTCGTTCTACCGGGCGATGGCCGTACTGGTTGCAGCCAGCCCCTGCGCGCTCGCGATCGCTACACCAAGCGCCATTCTCTCTGGCATCGCCAGGGCAGCCCGAGGTGGCGTGCTGATCAAGGGCGGTGCGCCACTTGAAGAGCTTGGATCATTGAATGCCATGGCATTCGACAAGACCGGTACCCTGACCGAAGGGCGCCCACGTATCACCGATGTAATACCCATAGGCGGCACGCAGATCGAGGATCTGCTAAACGTCGCCATCGCTGTGGAGTCGATGAGCGACCATCCGCTGGCTGCGGCAATTGTGCGTGACGGTGAAGAGATGATTGGCACACGGCGCCGATTCCAAGCCAAGAACATGAGCAACATGATTGGCCGCGGCGTGCGTGCTGAGCTTGATGGGCAGTTCGTCTGGATTGGCAAGGTCGAGATGTTCGGTACCAATGGTATTCCCGCACTCAGCAAGGCAGCCCTGGAGGCTGCGGAGCGTCTACGTCAGTCAGGCCGTACCACCATGGTGGTACGGCGTGCTGACAAGGATCTGGGCGCTATCGGGCTATTGGACACACCCCGGGAGGGGGCCAAAGAGGCACTCCAGAAGCTTAGAGAGATGGGCATCGAACGCATGGTCATGATTTCTGGAGACCACAACCGCGTTGCAGAGGCTGTAGCCAAACAAGTTGGCTTAGATGAAGCGTGGGGAGACCTGATGCCGGAAGACAAGGTCAAGGCCATCAAAAACCTGCGCCTTAGCGCCAAGGTGGCCATGGTGGGTGACGGCGTCAATGATGCCCCTGCCATGGCCAGTTCGAGCGTTGGTATCGCAATGGGGGCTGCTGGATCTGATGTTGCCCTGGAAACGGCTGATATCGCGCTTATGGCTGACGACATCAGGCAACTCCCATTTGCGGTGGGGCTGAGCCGTCACACGCGATCGATCATCCACCAGAATCTGTTCGTCAGCTTGGGGATTGTGGCCATCCTGGTTCCGTCCACCATCATGGGCTTGAGCATTGGTGCCGCTGTTGCGATCCATGAGGGCTCCACACTGTTGGTCGTCTTCAACGCCTTGCGCCTGTTGGCCTACCGCAGAAGCACCTGATCCCTGAGCTTCAATCATGAAGCTAAGCAGGGAAATGACCTGAAGTAGAAGTACGGGTCGTGCGCGATCAGCGCACGACCCGTACTTTTCTCTCACTCGTCGATCCCGATGCGCTTGAGGCTTTCAAGGGCCTTTCCGCACTCAGGTGAGCCATGCCGTAAGCCGCAGGCCAATGCAGCTTTGAGGCTCATGACACCGGCTACGAAACCGACTTGATTGCCGACTCCGTGTCCGTCCGCAAATCCCTGATCATACGCAATCTCGACAAGCGCATTGATCGCCGCCAGGGTGTCCTGTTTGTTTTTACTCTTTTGCATATCTACTCCGCGAGCATTCAGCTCATATCGCTCGGTTAGGTGGCGGCGCCTTCAGGTTTGGGGTGAGCGAATCCCGCTCCCATAGCCAATCCCTAACGGGGGGCTCAGCCCGCCACCGTAAGGAAAATCAGCTATTGAGAGCAGATGACTCGTTTTGGTCACCCGTGCTGCTCGCCTCACCGCATTGGCACTGAGTGGGTACATCCGGGTAGTCGCTGTGATTCTCAATGAACAGCGTTCGGCAGGTTTCGCACCCATAGATCCGGGGCAGGGATTTAAGGCCGCTCGGAAGCACGTCACTCAGAGGCTCGTTATGCCAAGGAGCCCCGTCAAGGATTCTTGAACGCAGGATGTTTCCCAGGCGCCAGGTGTCACTTTGTGCGCGCCAGGACCACATCGGCGCAGAAAGCGAATACTGGATGAAGGTCTCTTGTGACTGCCTGGATAGCGGGTACTTGGGGCGGGTCCAGCCGGAATCGATGATGCTGAACCCCATGCCCATTTCTGCGCTCGGGTGGGTCTTTTCACCAAAGAAACGGTCATGCGTCGCTGGAGCCGTCGCATGATGGTCAGTCGGTGGGAATACCCACAGATAACACTCATCCCGGTTGACCATGCTGATGAGCTCGCTTGGCCCCCGCATGGGGGAATTTGCAGCCAGGGCGAAGCGATCCTTCCACGACATTTTGGGAGGCGGCGCAATACCAGCAGCGATGGCCAACGTGGCAGTCTTGGGGACGAAGCGATCGCCTAGCTCGTTCAGATCCAGGTTCTTGCAGAGAGCCTTGAAGGCCTTTTTGCGAGTCTTCGAGCTGAAGGAGGGGTCAAGGAGCAGGCGAACCTGGTTCACGCCGATTCCCGCAGTTCGTAGCACCTCAATGACTTCTTCAGCCACACCGACTGCTTGAAGATCGGTCAATCCTAAGCACGTTTTCGCCCGCTCGACCGCCGCGTAGAGGTTGTACTGCCGTGTCTCGTTGTCACGACAGACCTGAATTGGCAGCTTGTCTTGGATGGCAACTTGCGGTGCAACGGAGCCGATGGCCGCGTGGAACAGCTGGTGGAGGTGCAGATGAGAGTACGGGCGGCCAGAAGCCGAGAACGAGGCGTGCAGCTGAGCAGCGAGAGGTTGAAGCAGCTTTTTTGCAGACATGACTATCCCCTAATGAGCGACGTTGGGGTAGCTGCGCTTGTAGGGCCGTTAGACGCGAAGCTGGACGTCGAATCAGGTTCAATCATGAATAGGAGTCAGGTTTGATTTGCTTGCACGGCCACCATGCAAAGCCCGACGCGGCAATCACATCAGATTCGCCGAGCTTTGGCAAGAGCGGTCATCGGTAAGCGAAAGCAGGTAGGAGGAGGGCGCTCCATGCTTGATCACCTCCAGAAACAGGAAAGCCGGAAGCACGTTGAGCGCTTCCGGCTTTCTCACGTCAGACTGATGAGAGGGATCAGAAGACGTATTGCAGGCGGGTCACGATGGCATTGCCGCTGTCGTCGCCCACGGTGTTCTCGTTGTTGTCGGTGCGCACGTTGATGTAGTTGGCACTGACTTTCACCGCCTCGTTGACGTACCAGTTCACACCCACCGTGTGGCTCTTGGCCTTGCGCTCGTTCGATTGGTCCGCCGCGGTGACCAGGTTGCCGTCTTCGACCTTGATATCGTCAAAGCGGTAGAAGACTTCCCAGGCCCCCAGTTCCTTGTTCTCTGGTTTGATAGTGTCGAACTTGGCACCATCGAGCTTGTAGATACGCGGCTCGCCGGTCAGGGTGTAAGCCATCTGGGCGTAGTAACCGGAGGCCTTCATGTCGTTGTTGGCCTGGTCAGCTTTCAGCTTGCGGCGAAGGTATTCCGCTTGAACCGAGAACGGGCCGGTGGCCCAGGCACCTTCGAGACCCCAGACCGAGTCGTCCTTCCACAGGCCATCTTGTGCAGCAGCACCGCCAAACAGCATGCGGTTGCCGTTGGTGCCGGCATCGCCGCCGCCATTGGTATCTACACCGCGGACGCCCAGACGCGAACGAATCCGGGTATCGACCGCACTGTTTTTGAGGTCGCGGTAAGCGTACTGAGCACCGACGTGCAGGACGTTGCCATCACTGTGCAGCGGTGCGAACACGCCACGTACGTTGTAGCGCTTGGTGCTGTCGCCATCCGAGTTGTTATTGGTTTCGCTGAAAACGCTACCGGAAACATAAGCCATGTCAGCGATGGTGCTGGTGGCTTGAACACCCATGCCGGCGTTGTCGTTGATCCAGTCCGCCAGGTCGTACGAGAGGTTCCGCTCCATGGCGGTGGTCCACTTCGAACTGGTGGCTTTCTCAAGACCGAAGTCGGTGTAGAAACGGCCAAAGCGCAGTTGCACCGGCTTGAAACCCGTGTAGGTCAGGCTGGCTTCGTCGAAGTAGCCGTCGGAGTCGTTGCCCGTGTTGCGGGAAAGGTCGTAGTTGAGCTGATACTTCCAGTCGCGGTACAGCACGCCACCGAGCTCAAGGTAGGCGCGACGGAAGTAGCCTGCGTCAGCGGTATCGCCATTCTTGGTGAAGACACCATCGAAACGGCCGTAGTCGGCCTGAACTCGGCCGCCCAGTTTGAAACTGAATTCCTTGTCAGAAGTCGATACTTCAAGACCGCCCTTGGTCTTCAGAACGATGTCAGCTCCGTCAGTGGTTACTGTTCCGGAGAATGCTTGCGAGGAAAATGTGCCTATTATTGCGGCAGCCAACAGCTTTTCCCGCATGTTCGAAGAACGGATCATTGCTTGCCTCTCGTATGTTAAGTGCTTAGCTACCGACGTTATATTTCGCCCTGCGCCGGCCTAAATTTATCTTGCAGATGGGAGCAGGCCACGGTTGTCACCCGCTGTAACAAGATGCCTTTGTTCTAAGCACTCTGACTAGGTTGCAAGCGAATATGACAGTTGTGTTTCTGTAGTGTTAACGGAGGAGTTTGAAACCTAACAAAACTGTTACCGAACAAGCCAGTCCTTCTTATCAAAGAAGCTCTTCTTGATCAATCTTCGAATTTCCAAAACCTGCGGATTGCGGACAAGCTTCGTTTTGATAACAAGATAGACATCTTTCTCCTCCAGGTCGTCCAGGAAACCCGGCACGGGTAGGATATTTCTCTCCAGTTTTCGGCTGTAGTCGGGCAGCACTCCAATACACGCACCGCCAACGACAAGGCCTCGTGATAGGTTGTAGCTCTTGACGGCGGCCTCAAGGAGCAAGTGCAACACCTGATGTAAGGTGTTGCCATGTCTACCCAATACAGT
>NZ_BMQU01000048.1:0-2500 GCF_014648275.1 Pseudomonas laurentiana | reverse complement strand
TTTCGTTCTTGATTAATGAAAACGTCCTTGGCAAATGCTTTCGCAGTAGTTAGTCTTCAATAAATCCAAGAATTTCACCTCTGACAATTGAATACTGATGCCCCCGACCGTCCCTATTAATCATTACGATGGTCCTAGAAACCAACAAAATAGAACCATACGTCCTATTTCATTATTCCATGCTAATATATTCGAGCTAAACGCCTGCTTTGAACACTCTAATTTTTTCAAAGTAATAGTCCTGGATCACAACTGCCGGACAAGCCGACAGAAGCTAACCAGGAGGAAAGGCTCGGCTGAAAACCAGTACTCGTTAGAAACGGACCGGCCAGCCAAGCCCAAAGATCAACTACGAGCTTTTTAACTGCAACAACTTTAATATACGCTCTTGGAGCTGGAATTACCGCGGCTGCTGGCACCAGACTTGCCCTCCAATTGTTCCTCGTTAAGGTATTTAAATTGTACTCATTCCAATTACAAGACCCGAAAGGGCCCTGTATCGTTATGTATTGTCACTACCTCCCTGTGTCAGGATTGGGTAATTTGCGCGCCTGCTGCCTTCCTTGGATGTGGTAGCCGTTTCTCAGGCTCCCTCTCCGGAATCGAACCCTTATTCCCCGTTACCCGTTGAAACCATGGTAGGCCACTATCCTACCATCGAAAGTTGATAGGGCAGAAATTTGAATGAACCATCGCCAGCGTAAAGCCATGCGATTCGAAAAGTTATTATGAATCATCAAAGAGCACCGAAGTGCGTTGATTTTTTATCTAATAAATACATCCCTTCCAAACAGTCGGGATTTTTAGCATGTATTAGCTCTAGAATTACCACGGTTATCCAAGTAGTAAAGGTACTATCAAATAAACGATAACTGATTTAATGAGCCATTCGCAGTTTCACTGTATAATTGCTTATACTTAGACATGCATGGCTTAATCTTTGAGACAAGCATATGACTACTGGCAGGATCAACCAGATAACTATTTCAACGGCTGGTTTCCCAAGAAGAGCCCCTTTTAGTTTGAGCCTTGGAAAAATAACAGGCTTCAAGGCATATATAAAGTCGAGCTCTACTAACAGTTAAGTTTTCAAACTTTTCCTCATATAGCCTCTTGGCTTTGCTATTCCCCTTGAACCCAAAAGAAACTCTTTTCGAAAAGCCATCCTAAAAGAATCAATCCTTTCAGACTAATTCTTCTGAAGATAGTAATCAAAAGTTGCTTTTACTTAAAACTTCTTGCGAAGCATAAGTAAAAATATGTTTTTGGTAAATGTTTCTCAGGTCACCCTTTGAAACCACCTAGAACATATCCATGTAGCTCTCTTTGGTTTTCTTCTAGAATACTTCCCTCAAGTAATTCCAGAGGTTGCCCACTGAAATACTTAAGATGGCATTCCAAAAAGGAGATTGCTCAAAAGAAATCAACAGTTAGATATTTGCATATCACAACCGGCTATTTCCTAGAACAGGTCCCCAAGTTTGTCTTTAGTTTCTATACTTGCTATAAGCTAGTAATCCACTAAATCCAGCAGCGCTTAACTACAGAACCTAAACGATATCTGAGCTAAGACTGTTTGAGTATCATCAACTGAAAAACCCAGATGAATTTCTACCCATACTGTTTGCTTCTAAACCAGCTTGCTCCTTGCTTGTATGCTCGGAACTGCTTTAACGGTTTTCCACTAAACAGCATTGCTACTAAGAAAAGTAACATAAAACCACGCCGAATAGAAGAAATAGTAGCAAGCGCTTTCTTTCTTTTATCCTTTATGATTTTATTTAAGCAAGTTGAACTTGCTTGAGGAAAGTCCTAAGAAAACTAATAACTTCCAAAAAGTAAATTAATACTTTTTTTCTTTTATTCTTTTTCTTTTCCTTTTCCCCATGATGTACCTTACGGTTAATTTTCACTCCGTGTTTTGGGTTTCATATACTTCGCATGCGCTGGAATGTCTTTTTTTTTGCACCTTTTTAGGTGGTGCGCGCGCACTCCCATACTAACTTTTCTAATTTTCCCATACATTTTTGCAACTTTTTAAAAATTTTGCGACATTTCAGCTTTTTTTCAATCGACCTTCATTGAATATTTTCCCAAGTACCCCCTAAAGCCTCCCCAAAAGGCACCTGGTGTCACCAGCACAGAGCTCCACAGGCTTCTGAGAACGTTTTTAGTGAGATTTGTGTGTACTGTATAATTCACATTGCGAGACCTCTGGGAAATCTGGTGCTGAGGACATGCTAGGGCCCCTTAGGGACCCCTGGACCCTCCTAAAGCCCCCTAGTAGTGTAAGTAGTCTCAAGGGCAATAGTATCTAGGGGAACCTCCTAGTTGCTTCTTGAAGACCCTCTAGCCCTCTAGCCCTCTAGCCCTCCAGCCCTCTAGGGCCCTTCGTTGATCCCTCCTCCCCCCCCCCCCGGTGCTTAACCAAACCCCTCTTGGCTCTTTTTGAACCCCCTAGATCCTGTGGGCGGCCCCCCGAGGCCCAAGCCCTTGCGTT
>NZ_BMQU01000047.1 GCF_014648275.1 Pseudomonas laurentiana | reverse complement strand
GGCGATTTTGAAATCGGCAGACGCTGAAGTCAGCCAGAGATGCATGGCTACTTCAGACCATCCTTAGCCTCCTTTGCTAGTTTAAGGGCAGCGGAAGAGGCATCGCTGCTTTGGAAATTGTCTCATTTCAAAGCAGCTTGGCAAGAGCACCGAGCAGTTGTTCGCGCCAGTGCATTCACCTGTAAACCATACGCTCCTTTGGTAGGTGAATTTTAGCGCCCCCCTACGGGCGCTTTTTTATTAAGGGACTTCTTATGAACACTACTGTATCAGCGATCGCCGTGTTTTTGCTCTTTACATCACTAACAGCCAATGCCCAAAGCGGTATGGAGATCAATAAACGCATCGAGCGTACTGCTAGAGAGGCTACAGCGGATTATGCTCAACGCGTAAAAAAGCCCATGCCTCAACTAGAAGACTACGCCTATGGCATGGACCTGGACGTTGGTAAGTTGGTGTATGTATCACCCAGTGTGCGGTACTGCGGTAATGTAAGAAGCATGATGACCTACGAAGACTCGAAAGGCGAACTGCACATGGTTCGCTACCTGGTGAAGGGCGAGTGTGTTAATAGCCGTTAAGACTCATCAAGATGATCCCTGCGGCCACCGGATCATAGAAGCTCAATGCCGAACCGGCGCAGCAGTATGGCGAAGCCTCCGAAGCTGGCCATTGTGATGAGGATGCTGCTGATCAGTGTCGGCCAAAAGCCGAGCTTAGGTAGCAGCAATGGAAAAGCAATAAACATCGGTAGGGTCGGAAGCACGTACCAGAACGTGTACCAAGCATGGTTGGAGATCTTCTCCATGCTCTGGTTCTCTAAATAGAGCCAGACCAACGTCACGACCGTGACCAAGGGTAGGGCGGCGACCAAGCCGCCCAGCTTGTCGCTGCGTTTCGCCAGCTCTGACACGAGAATCACTATACCGGCAGTGAGTAGGTACTTCGTGATGATCCAGGCCATCGCTGAGCCTTCTGGAGGTTGTTGACGAGGGCAGGCGAAGCCATTCACCAACCCCCTTGAAGCGCTCCTGCCGTTTACGGCATCCCTCACCGCATTTTTTTTGCAACATCACCCTCAGCCAGGAGGGTGATGTGTTTGCATGGTGTTTACCGATCGGTCAGTGCGAGGGTGAGGGAACGCTCTCGTGGAAAGCTGCCCGCTCGATCTGGATGGTGCAGTGATGGATTTCGAATGCATCGCTGACAGCATCCACGACGGCCGCCAACACAGCATCCCCATCTGCAGAATCCCGAACCACTACGTGCGACGTCATCACGTTACTGCCACTGCTGACAGCCCACACGTGCAAGTCATGAACGTCCGTCACGCCATCTACTCCGAGGATGGTGGCCTCGATTGCCGTAACGTCGAGCCCCCTCGGGACACCCCCCATGAGGATCCCCAGGCTTTCGCGAAGCAACTGCCACGTCCGCGGCAGAACCCAAAGGCCGATCGCCACAGCGACAATCGTGTCGACCCAGGTCCAGCCGGTGAAGCGGATGATAAGTGCCGCGATGATTACGCCAAGCGAGCCGAGCATGTCGCTCCAAACTTCGAGGTAGGCTCCTTTGACGTTGAGGCTTTCGTTGCTCGCAGATGCCAGAAGGCGCATCGAAATTAGGTTGATGATCAGGCCGGCGATTGCGATCCACATCATCGCTCCGGTAGCGATCTCCGCCGGCATGAAGAAGCGCTGGTAGGCCTCATACAAGATGTACATCGCCACCAGGAAGAGCAGCACGGCGTTGAACGTCGAAGCCAGAATTTCCAGGCGCGCATAGCCGAAGGTTCTTTTCTGATCCGCCGGCCGCTTGGCTATCTGAAGTGCAATCAGTGAGATCGCCAAGGCGGCAGTATCTGTGAACATGTGAGATGCGTCCGACAGCAGCGCCAGGCTGCCGGTAATCCACGCACCGATCACTTCTGCAATCATGAAGCTGCCAGTCAAGCCGAGCGCCATGATTAGCTTCTTCTGATGCCCCTCGCGTACTGCAGCGCTGCCATGGTCATGATTTGAACCCACGTATTTCTCCTTGCGCAGGGTTGTGGTCTCGTTGGCCTTCCTGTCTACCTAGCCTTAGAGCGTCGCTTGGCCACAGTGACTGCAAAATCTTGCTCCTGCACTCAGCAGCGAGCCGCAGGCGGTGCAACCACTCGATAGCGGTGTTCCGCAGTTTAGACAAAAGCGTGCTGACGGATCGTTGGCCGTCCGGCACTGCCTGCAGCCCTGCAGATCTTTGATGGGGGCAGGAGTGGGAGGGCGCCCGCCGTCATACACCTGATTACCGCCGTCGCAGCCCTGCTGCCGGCCATGGCGATCATATTGCTCGGCCCCATGTCCCCCGCTGTGGTGCTTGCCTCCACCGTGGTTTCCACGGCCATGGTGCCCGCCCAGGATGTTTTTGAAAAAGCTCATGGTATTCGCCCCTCATTGATGGGTGACATATTAACGAGCAAAAGTTGAAAATAATATTCTGCTCGCGAGAAAGACTTGTAAGTTGAATTGAAAGTTCAAAATTAGCCTACGACAAAACGAAACCGTTTTGTTTGTGAAATTAAATTTATCTAGCTGAGCGGAGCATTGCTTTTGGTGGGTAGTATCCCCCTAATTTTGATCATAGCGTGATCAATGACAATCAAAACAGCAGTAATTGGATTTCTGTCAGCATTGTAATCCCGAGGTCATCGTGTCGTTATCAGGTCCCGGAAATAATGCGCTCAGCGAGATTCATTTCTCTTTTTATCCCTATGCCTCACACATACTAAGCGTCCCCAACGCCTAGGGGCCTAAGGCCTCTGACGCTCCGCACATTGCGCAATCGCTCAGCATCTGTCGACGGTTTGCCTTGTAGCTCCCGCTAACTCCATAGCTACCGCCATGGATAAGCAGCTTCCAGAGTTTGATAATGACACCTTCCAAATCCATTGTTCACACCCTGTTAAGCAAATGGATCTTTGCTATTCGCAATGCGCGGCAGAAAGGCATCAGTACTAATTTGCTAATCGGCCTGGTGACTTTTTGGTTACTGCTATTCGCGAACGCTGAGCTCTGGAACGTGCTCTGGAAGCTGGTATTCAAAACCGATGAAGTGAACTGGCAGCTAGCGGCTAGCCTCCCAGTCATAGTATTCGCATGGGTGTTTACCGTTCTGAGCTTGCTGTCATGGGGGCGGCTGGCCAAACCCATACTGTGCCTGGTACTGATCAGCGCGTCTTTTGCGAGTTACTTCATGAATGCCTACGGCATCGTGATCGATTACACAATGTTCACCAACGTTGTGGAGACCGACGTCGCTGAGGCAACCGAGCTGCTGAATTGGAAGCTCGGTCTTTGGGTCGCAATGGTTGGGGTGTTGCCCGTCTACCTGATTGCCCGGGTTCCCCTCCGGCGCAAGCCTTGGGCCAAAGCTTTGGTCAGCAGGTTCATTGCTCTGTCGCTCGCTCTGTTGACCTTATCTGGCATCGCGTTGAGTCAGTACCAGTCGTATGCCTCCTTGCTGCGCAACAATCGGGAGATCCGGCTGATTCTGGTACCTACCAACTTGTTTGCGGCTGGCCATGGGTACCTGAAGCGTCAGCTGGCCTCACCTAAAACGCTGACGGCCATTGGTACTGATGCGGTAGTTAATCGACAGGGTGCGGCTCGTAAACCCAGGCTG
Organism: Pseudomonas laurentiana; assembly: GCF_014648275.1. Classification (GTDB taxonomy): domain Bacteria; phylum Pseudomonadota; class Gammaproteobacteria; order Pseudomonadales; family Pseudomonadaceae; genus Aquipseudomonas; species Aquipseudomonas laurentiana. The sequence goes on along the minus strand of NZ_BMQU01000047.1, from coordinate 4,867 downwards.
CTGGTACTGGCAGTAGGAGAGACCGCTCGCTCCGCCAACTTCTCCCTCAACGGCTACTCCCGTGAAACGAATCCGGAACTAGAAAAGCGAAATGTCATTAGCTTCACGAACGTGAGCTCCTGCGGTACCGCTACCGCGGTCTCGCTGCCATGCATGTTCCTGGACGTGGGTAAGGCCCAGTACAAAGATGGCTTGGCCAAGAGCCGAGAAGGGCTGCTCGACGTGCTTCAACGCGCTGGCATCAGTGTCATGTGGACTGACAACAACTCGGGGTGCAAAGGGGTCTGCGACAGGGTTCCCAACCACAAGGCTGCCTCTCACGCGGATTCCCAACTGTGCACCAGCGAGGAGTGTAAGGACGGGGTGCTGCTCACGGAGATGCAAGACTTCATCAAGCGCCAGGAAGGCGATGCTGTCCTGGTGCTCCACTACAAAGGCAGTCACGGCCCGGCCTACTACAAGCGCTACCCCTCGCAATTCAAGAAATTCGCACCGGTGTGCGAGACCAACGAGCTCGACAAATGTAAGCAGGAGGAGGTGGTCAATGCCTACGACAACTCAATCCTCTACACCGATTATGTGACTGCAAATCTCATCGATATCCTGGCGGCCAACACCAAGTTCGACACTGCGCTGATGTACGTTTCGGACCACGGCGAATCGCTGGGGGAGGGTGGGCTCTATCTACACGGGCTGCCTTACGCGATGGCTCCTGACGAGCAAACAAAGGTGCCGTTGGTACTTTGGATGTCTGACTCGCTCGCGAAGAGCGAAAAGGTCAACGTGGGTTGTTTGAAAGCTCAAACCACGTCACCGCTGAGCCACGACAACCTGTTCCACACCGTGCTCGGCATGATGAACGTCCAGACGTCTTCGTATCGCTCAGCGCTGGATTTCACTGCCCCTTGTAAGCCCTTTGTCGGAGGCTCTTATTCTGGCCTCTGAATGTTCGATGTGGACCGGATCATCGGCCAGGCGGTTCTGCACCAGCCTGCTTTGACAGCTGAGAGAAGCTGGACTAATTACATAGCTGCATTCAACAACCCAAGCGGAAAAGGAAGTTTTGCATGAGCATCAAGCCAGGCCCAAAGCGCACCAATGAAGATGGCACTCCGGACAAAAGGCAGCGAGTCACCCCTGAAAAGCAGAAGGACCATCCGGACCTGAAACCCCACAAGCACAAAAAGGGGGAGTAAGAAAAAAGCAGCTCTCGGGAGCTGCTTTTTTTTTGGGGCTGTGTGCAAACCCTCCCGACCGTCTCGCTGATCAATCGGACCGCGTCGTGAGTCTTCCGCTTGGCTTGATGGATTCTGAAGCTACCTCCGGATCGGTTATCCCTTCAGTGCGGACGACGAGACTGATATCCCAGAGCGTTGAGCTGATACTCGCTGACAGCCCGAAATTGTGATTCTGCGATTTGACGCAGGCGCTCAACCTCTTCGGCAGATGAGCCAGAAGCCTGCGCCTCGTGGTATTGCTTCATCGCATCCACTGCGTCGGTATACATGGGGTGGTCGGGGAGAAGAGCTGGTATCTTTTTCGTCATGTAGCGGCAGGTCCTCACTGGATAGTCGACGGTGGTTTACCTGCTTTGAGGAGCTGAAAATCAATGACCGCCTGATAGAGCGAATCTGCCAATAGGTGAAGACGCTGTACCTCAAGGTCTGGCAATCCAGCAGCCTCCGCTTCGTGGGCCTGTCGGATAGCTTCAAGCGCTTGCCTCATCAGTGGCTCACCAGCCTCGACCATTCCAATGAATGTGCGCTTCACAACATTTTGCTCCATTCAGCTGAAGATGAATTATAGGACACCGCGGCGTGGCAAGGCCCCGAGCAGCACAGGTGTTCGACGTCCGGCTGAACGAACCAATGAGGAGCGCGCTGGCCTGGGGAGTGGCCAGGGCGCGTGTCATAGCTACGTTGTAAACCACTTTTTTCACTGTAAACCACTGTGGTTTACAGTGAAAAAAAGTGGTTTACAGCAGGCCTCCTCAGGCCTGAGTCAGCTCCAGCAGATCGCCCAGTTCCTCCCGGGCCATCTTCACTCTATCCATTCTGCGATAAGGATGATCAACCGGCATCCGGATAAGAGATTCGAACCAAGCCGAATCGAATTTGATGACTTCCTTGTGAATGTGCTCAAGCTCACCTCCGCGAGGCTGTGACACTACAAACTCCATGCTTTCAACCAAGCCAGACGCTTCACTGTCTTTGACGATTCGATGGCGGATGAAACTCATTTTGAGATCAAAATATGCCGCCTTCGAACCAGGCACCTTCTTCGATTCCAGCCGACCAGTGCTGCTGATTTCCGCCCCCGGCACCTCAGCGGCAATAGCTTTCACCAGCTCAGCATTTCCACTGACCTTCTGGCCAAACAGGCGGGTGGCGTCCGACATGTAAGCAAAGATCCATGGCACATTGCGAAGCGTCGCGCCGGTATAGAGGTAGCCACGCTCTCCCTTGTAACGCTGCAGCATGCCTCTCAACGCGTTCTCGGAAAGGACCAGTTGGGTCTCTTTCTCCAGGATGTAAACCACGCGATCGAACTGTTCGATCAATAGCTTGAGAATCTTCCGCGGGACGCCGTCAAACCTGGTTTTTCGTTCTGTTTTCTTATGCTGGCGAGGCTTGAAGTACGGGCAATCGTTACGGGCCTCACTATCAAATGGAGCGATGCCGCGAATGCTCTTAGTAGCATGTTTCCCGAATGGGTTCTTCACGTTAGGCGGTAGCTCATACAGCCCAACCAGCTGGACAGGGTTGTCGCATGCCGGGCATACAGCAAACTGAGCTAGCTTGCCCGCACTTCCAGGCTGGTACCACGGATCTCTGCGGAAGGTCTCGGCCTCGAAACCTTCCTTGTCGATGATCTTGCTTTCTGTGTCTTCGATGCGGAGCTTATAGACATCCATCTTTGCTGAAACCGTATCAATAGAGGGTTTCTGGATGGTAACGAGCGAGGATAGGCAGCAGTAGGCCTAACTGACCCTTTTGGTGGTCACCCACTGGTTTGAGGCCAGCCCAAAGCATGCCTGATCGACCTGGGCGGGCCCTAGAAACAACTAACCCCCTGATGCGCAGTACAGGTCTGGGACCTGCCCGAGGCGTGGGGGCTATTCTTGGAGCGACAGTGACACCGGCTCCGGAGAAAATCAATTGGTTTGTAGAGCAGCCGGTCAGCTAAGGTCAAACCCAGATCCTAAAGGGGAGGCCGATAGCAGCTCAGTCAGCATCATCGGCACCTTCTTCATCTTCATCGGTATCCCCAACACTGAGCCAGTCGTGAAGGTTGTACCGCACGAAGTCTTCCGCATCGAGCATGGTAAAGTCTTGTAGCACCGTGACGTCTGCTCCACCGAAGTACAGCCCATCGTTGAGATTTCTGGCCACCCCGAGCACTTCATTCAGCTGGTCGTGCAGCTCATTTGCGCGCCTGGCGTGCTCTCGTTTGGTCAAAAACCGGAACACCACCTCGTAGGGCTCAGCCGGGTCGCGAATCTCGCCCTTGGGGTTGAAGGAAACCCAAGCACTAGCGAAAAATTGGTTGTTCTGATGGAGGAAATCGTCGACAAGCACGGCGATGCCCTTCATGCCGTCGTCACCTTGGTCTGCCTTCAGGCGGTTGACCAACTCGTCCGGCATCGCAATACGGTTGTAATGGTGGGACTGAATCGCCCCTAGTTTCGTAGACACCTCCAAGCCTCATAATGAGGCCCAAATAGGAGGTGCCATGAGTCGCCAGCGTTACCCCGAAGAGTTCAAGATCGAAGCGGTCAAGCAAGTGACCGAGAAAGGCAAACCTGTTGCCGATGTCGCCGAGCGCCTGGGGATGTCCGTTCACAGTCTCTACGCCTGGATCAAGCTCTACAGCAAGCCCCAAGAACAGCGTCAGCAAGATGATGACCAGCAAGCCGAGCTGCGTCAGCTTCGGGCCGAACTTAAGCGTGTGACAGAAGAACGAGACATCTTAAAAAAGGCCGCCGCGTACTTTGCCAAGGAGTGCGGCTGAAGTACGCCTTCATCAAGAAGCACTCGACTGATTACCCAGTGCGGTGCCTTTGCCAAACCCTCAAAGTGCATCCCAGCGGCTACTACGCTTGGCTGGCTGAGCCCCAATCTGCCCGAGAAAAAGAAGATCAACGCCTACTCGGCTTGATCAAACATGCTTGGTTAGAAAGCGGAGGCGTCTACGGCTATCGTAAAATTCACGATGACCTGCGAGAGCTGGGAGAGACATGCGGTCGAAACCGAGTCGGTCGCTTGATGCAGGCAGAGGGGCTACGTTCGCAAACGGGCTATCGCCGTCGCCCAGGGTTTTATGGCGGAAAGCCCACGGTGGCCTCACCCAATCACCTTGCCCGGCAGTTCAAGGTCAATGAACCGAACAAGGTCTGGGTGACAGATATCACGTACATCCGCACCTACGAAGGGTGGCTGTACTTGGCAGTAGTGCTGGATCTGTTTTCTCGCCAAGTGATCGGTTGGTCAATGAAGCCCAGGATGAGCAGCGACCTGGCTATCGACGCCATGCTGATGGCGGTGTGGCGGCGTAAACCGAAGCAAGAAGTGATGATTCACTCAGATCAAGGTAGTCAGTTCAGCAGCTCAGACTGGCAAAGCTTCCTGAAGGCTAACAATGTGGTCAGCAGTATGAGCCGGCGAGGAAACTGCCACGACAATGCCGTTGCAGAGAGCTTTTTCCAGCTGTTAAAGCGGGAGCGAATCCGACGAAAGATCTACGGAACACGCGAAGAAGCCCGGAGTGATATTTTCGATTACATCGAGATGTTTTATAACCCTAAGGAAGGTCTGAAGTACCCACCGATTTTTGAGGCCCTCGCTGCTTGAGGTTCAAAAAATCCAAG
>NZ_BMQU01000046.1 GCF_014648275.1 Pseudomonas laurentiana | reverse complement strand
AACTTCCTTAACGCCAGACTTGGCGTATCTGCCTTCCAGTGCACGATTCCGAGCGAAGGCGTGCTGCGCGTTATCTGCGCCGAGCCGCCAGGATCAAGCTATGACACTGTAGGTCGCTTCACGTTGACCGCCACCTTCACCGAGGACCTGAACCCATGACCCCTGCAATCATTGCCACGGATATGCAGCGGCTTGAGCAGGACGCCATTGTCGTCATGTTCGAGATGGACGCCACGCAGTATGGCGGCGAGGTCATGCGGTTCGCACCGTCATTGGTGGACGGGCAGCCGATCATGTTCGGCGGCCAGCAGTACCTGCCATTCCCGATCACGGCTGAAGGCTTTGAGTGGAACGGGAAGGGCACGCTTCCCCGGCCAACGCTGACCGCTGCGGCAATGGACGTGGCGTTCTTGTCGCTGGTGATTTCGGCGCAGGACCTGGTCGGCGCTCCAGTGCGCCGCCTGCGCACCTACCGCAAGCACCTGGATGACGGCACCGATCCTGATCCTGAGGCGCTGTTCCCGGTCGACTACTACGTCATCGAGCGCAAGACCAGTCAGAACCGCAGGCAGATCCAGTTCGAGCTGTCGGTACAGATGGACCAAGAGGGCCGAATGATCCCGGCTCGCCAGGTGTTGCGCGACTCCTGCACCCACCGCTACCGCTGGTGGGATGGTACGCAGTACCGGTACGAAGGGGTGACCTGCCCGTATGCCGGGAGCGGCGAATGGGCCGAGAGTGGATCTGTCGCCGCTGGCGGTGGTGATCGCTGCGGCAAGCGCCTGTCCGACTGCAAACTGCGCTTCGGTCAATACGGTGAGCTGCCGTTTTACGGCTTCCCTGGTGTCGGGAGATACAAGTGATGTTTGAGCAGCATCGCGAGCAACTGCAGCGTGAGGCTATTGCTGCCTATCCGGAAGAGGCCGTGTGGCTCATCACTCCGGGCGAGTGTCGGCGGGTGAAGAACATCGCCGATGAGCCGACCAAGACGTTTCGCGTCTCCAAGCAATCGATGGCGGCTGCCATGGCGCGTGGCCTGCTGGCTGTCGTGCATAGCCACCCGGATTACCCGGCCTGCCCGAGTGCCGCCGACATGCGCGGCCAGCAGGCAGCCGGAGTGCCGTGGGGCATCGTGGCCACTGACGGCGAGCGCGCAACCGATCCAGTCTGGTTCGGTGATTCGGTCGAACGCTTGCCGCTGATCGGTCGTGGTTTCCGGCATGGGGTCACCGACTGTTATGCGCTGATCCGCGACTACTACCGCCTGGAGCTGGATATCGACCTGGTCGAGTTCCCGCGTGACTGGGAATGGTGGCTCAACGGCGGCGACCTGTATCAGGACGGCATTGCGCCGGCCGGGTTCCGGCGTATCGAGCAGGCCGAGGCTCAGCCGGGGGATATGTGGATCGCACAGGTGCGGTCACCGGTGCCGAACCACGGCGGAATCCTGCTCGAGCACGGCCTGGCCCTGCATCACCCCAGCGCCCACGAACCGGTTGACCCGGCGCAGCTCTCTCGGCGCGAGCCGATTGGCCGCTGGCTGCCCCATATCACGATCTGGCTCAGGCACAACTCACGATGAAGACCATCCACTTGCATGGCGCACTGGGCTCCCAATTCGGGGGCCCTTTTTGTTTGGAGGTGCGCGACCCGGCCGAGGCCGTTCACGCGCTCTCGGTCCAGATCGCTGGCTTCCGGCAGGCCATCGAGAAAGGTCACTGGCACGTTATTCGTGGGCCGCTGGATGGCGGCGAAGTGCTGAGTGAGGAAGGCCTGTCGGTTTCCCTCGGCAACGCCGCCGAGGTGCACATCCTGCCCGCCGCCGAAGGTGCTGGCGGGGTATGGAATGCCGTCGTCGGCGTGACCATGGTCGCGCTTGGCGTTGCCACCGGTAACTACAAGATGGTGAAGAAGGGCTTTAACAAGACCTCTGACGGCATCACGGGGTTTTTCTCGCAGTCGATCAAGAGCGGCAGCTATGCAGGACGTGAGTCTGCCGATGAGCGCCCATCGTTCCTGTTCGACGGCCCGACCAACACCAGCACCCAAGGGCTTCCGGTCCCGATCCCCTACGGGCGAATCAAGACAGGATCGGTCGTCATCAGTACTGGACTGACCAGCGAGGAGGTCTAATGACTGAGCAGATCTATGGCGCCAAGGGCGGCGGGAAGGGTGGTGGTGGCGGATCATCGAGAACCCCGGTGGAGGCAGCCAACACCCTGCGCTCTGCGTCGACCGCGCGGATTATCGACCTGCTCGGCGAGGGGCCAATTATTGGTCTGGCCGATGGGTTGAAGTCGATCTTTCTGGATGACACCCCGCTGCAGAACGCGGATGGCAGCTACAACTTCCAGGGCGTCACGGTCAACGAGCGAACCGGTGAGGCGAATCAGTCGCGTATCCCCGGCTTCCCGAGCATCGAAACCGAGGTTGATGTCTCCACCCAGATAAAGTTCGGTGTTCCGCTGGTCAGGACGGTATCCAACCTTGCAGCAGATGCGGTTCGGATCAAGGTTCGGATTCCTGCGTTAACGTCTCAAGACCCAAGCAGCGGCGATATCTATGGTTCCAGTGTTGATGTGGCTGTTGATGTTCAGCCGAGTAGCGGCGGGTGGACACAGCAAGCCGTCATCAGTATTTCTGGCAAGACTACATCGCCATATGAGCGCCAGACCCGTGTCGGCCTGACTGGGCAGGGGCCATGGAATATTCGGGTGCGCCGCCTCACCGCTGATAGTCCCGGCGTAAACGTGCAGAACGAAAGCCACTGGGCGGGATATACCGAGATCATTGATGCGCGGCTGACTTACCCTGACAGCGCGTTGATCGGCCTTGAGGTGGATGCCCGGCAGTTCGGCTCAGATATCCCCTCGCGTTCATATGACGTGAAGGGCCGCATCATCCGGGTGCCGAGCAACTACGACCCGGAAACGCGTAAGTACACCGGACTCTGGGACGGTTCGTTCAAGCTGGCCTGGACCGATAACCCAGCCTGGATCTATCTCGACCTCGCGACGCACCCGCGTTACGGCGCCGGCCTGCAGAACGTGGACAAGTGGTCGCTGTACCAGATCGCCCAGTACTGCGATGAGCTGGTGCCGGATGGTTACACGGGCATGGAGCCGCGCTTCACCGTCAACACTGTACTGGCAGACCAGGCTGAAGCCATCAACGCGTTAAACCAGCTGGCCAGCGCCTTTCGTGGGATGACCTACTGGGGCAGCAATACCGCCGTGGCCGTGGCGGACATGCCGAGTGACCCGGTCAAGCTGGTTTCGCCGGCCAACGTGATCAATGGCGAGTTCGAATACAGCGGTACCGGCCTGCGCGCTCGGCACTCAGTTGTTCTGGTGACCTGGAACGATCCTGAAGACGGCTACAAAAAGCAGGTCGAGATCGTCGAGGATGCCGACGCGATCCGGCTGTTCGGCTGGCGGCAGATTGACGTTACCGCTTTTGGCTGCACTTCTCGCGGCCAGGCGCACCGGATGGGGCGCTGGCTGCTGTACAGCGAGCGCGCTGAAACCGAGACGGTTGAATACACGGCTGGTACAGACCACGCCGATCTTCGTCCGGGCGACATCATCGCGGTCTCTGATCCGTCTATTGCCGGGGCTCGCCTTGGTGGCCGTGTGCGTGTGCCTGGGGTGTTGAGTCTGACTCTGGACAAGGTGCCGGAAGAAGTTGCGGGCAGCGACTGGTATTTGGATGTGATGTTGCCGAACGGTGTCATTGAGCGCCGTAAGGTTTCCGCATTTGCCGGGGATACGGTTAGCCTGGACACCCCGCTAAGTGCCGTGCCGATCACTGCCGCCATGTGGGTGCTGTCGAGCCTATCGGTCGAGCCACGGCGGTTTCGCGTGGTCGGCGTCTCGGAGAGTGAAGGCGCACGCTACAAGGTCATGGCGGCCGAACACGACCCAGACAAGTACGCACGCGTTGAGCTGGGCCTGAGCCTTCCAGAGCGCGACACGTCACTGGTCCCGACGGGCGCGCTACCGTCACCTCCTAGCATCAGCACGGAGGAATACCTTTACCGTGCTGGGGTTTCGGTGCTTTCGGGAGCATACGTCTCGGTGACCGCCCCGGGCGACCCGCGTATCAGTCTGTATGAGTTTCAGGCATGGAGGCCAGGTGGGAGCGACTATACGGCGCTGGCGATCCAGCCAGGTGTCACCGCGGATCTGCAAAATACAATACCTGGCGAGTACAAGATTCGTGTGCGTTCGCTTAGTGTTACCGGCCTGCGTTCATCATGGCGCAGCCTGACTGTCGCGCTCCAGGGGTTATTGCGTCCGCCGGCGGATATCACTGATCTGCGCTTGACGGTAAATGCCGGGCAGATATCGCTATGGTGGCCGCCGGTGCCCGATCTGGACCTCAGTCACTATGAGATTCGTTATAGCCCGGCGCTGTCTGGTGTTACCTGGGCCAGCGCGCAGACCGTTCTGGATCGGGTCGCTGCTGGCGTCAACAGCGCAATGCTGCCTTCACGGCGGGGCACCTACTTGGTGCGGGCATTTGATACCAGCGGTATCTCCAGCCTGAACGCAATTTCCAGTGCCTCGGAGATTGCTGATCTCGATAGCTACAACGCCGTCGAGGTTGTCGAAGAGGGGCCAATCTGGGCGGGCGAGCGCGTTAATGTCAGCACCTCGGGTGACCAGTTGCAGCTCGACAGCCGCGACCCAATTGCGTCATGGGCCAGGCTATCGGACGTTATTAGCATGGCCTACGGTACGACTGGCTTGGCTGAAGAGGGCTGGTATTACGCCAATGAGATCGTCGACCTCGGTCATGTGTACACGTCCAGGCTTACCAGTGAAGTGCTGGCGTTCGGCTTCGACATTCTTGGGACTATGGCGTCTTGGGTTTCCCTGGCGGAAATCGACCGCCTAGCTAATGCCGACCCGGGCCAGTGGGGGCTGACCCTTGAGGTGTCGCAAAGCAGTACGCCACAGCCAGCGCCGCCGAGCGACTGGACGCCGTGGGCTCCACTGACCATTGGCGAGCATACCGCCCGGGCATTCCGCTTCCGCCTGCACCTGCGCAGCGCAGCACCAGCGGTCACGCCCAGCGTGAGCCAGATGCGCATCACCATCGATATGCCAGACCGGGTAGCCGGTGGGCAGGATCTGCTGTGCCCGATTGGCGGCCTGCGCGTCACCTTCGATCCCGCGTTCATGGTACGGCCATCGCTGGCGGTGGATGCACAGGGGCTTGATGTGGGGGATCGCAAGAGCATCACCGGCATTGATGACAGGGGGTTCGATGTCCAGTTCTTCGACAGCGCCGGCAACAGCGTAGCGCGCACTTTCGACTATCTCGCCAAGGGCTATGGCCGGCGCGTGTAATCAATCAGGAGACACCATGAGTCAATTCGATTTCGGCGCTATTGATCCGAATTCAAAGTCTGGCCCACAGCTGGCGCTGGACTTGAACAAATTCCGCGATGCGCTGAATAGTGGGCATCGCGGGAGTGCGCGCCCGGCCTATGCTCAAGCCGGCATGCAGTGGGTTCGCGAAACCTCAAGTACGCAATGGGATCTCTGTCTATTTGATGGGGATACTGATTTTGTTATCCGCAGTGTGAACCCCACAACCAATACGCTTTTACAAATTCCATCTTCTCAGATCAGCGGCATAGGCACCTCGGCAGCGGCAACGCTTACGATAAGTAATACAGATGAGATAGCTGGGCGCGTAATAAAGGTTGGTGACGGCGGTCTTCGTGGTACTGGGGTAACACGAAACTCAGCAGCACTTCTTGATGTAGTACGGGGATCTGAGTTCTTTTTTAATGATCAGCTCACTGGCGCAAACAACCCATTTAGCGGTTATGGTTCTGGTATCCACGTGAGTTATCCGGCTGCCGGGCTTTTTTGGGATATATTTGCTGGAGTACAGGGCACTTCAACGCGAGCGTTTTTGCGTACAAGCAGGTCTGCTAGTGTAATAAACTCGCCTGTTGAGCTTTACCATACAGGTAACATCTCGGCGTTCATGCAAACCCTAATGCCTGCCGCTGATGCAGCCGCAGCAAAGGTAACGCTTGGCGTTGTTGACGGGATTGGTGTAAACCAAACAATTCAAGATGTAACAGCTACTAGGGCTCTTGCCACTACGCACACCAATAGTACTGGTAGGCCTATTCTTGTGTGGGTTTCTGCGACACAGACGAGCAGTGCAGCACCCGGAGCATTCAATGCCACAGTCTCTGGATCGTTGTTGCGAGGAACTTCTACTTACGGATCAGGTCAAGGCTTCTCTATTTCATTTGTTGTGCCGAACGGTGCTACATATTCTGTAGCTTTCTCAGGCACATCCTATGACACTCTTAATTGGAAGGAATATCGCTAATGAAGTACTATCGCGATCCCGCAAGCGGAGAAGTTTTTGCATATGAGTCCGATGGATCTCAAGATGATCTTATATCTGAACACCTGATTGCTCTTTCAGAGGAAGAGGTGAACGCGCATTTAAATCCAGCGGCAGCACCTCTTAACCGAGAGCAAATCAATGCTCTACGTAAATCTGCCTATACTGACCCTATGACCGGAAGTGATCCGCTGTACATCGAGTACCAGCGCGAGATTGCTGTAGGTAGCTCTGAAACAGCAATCAAGCTGGCTCGACAGGCGTGGCTTGATCGGGCTGATGAGATCGCAGCTCAGTATCCGTGGCCAGAGTAACAGCCGTCCGCTAATAGCCAGCCGCGAAAGCGGTTTTTTTGCGCCTATGAATCGCCCCGCCTTGAGCGGGTATTTTTTTGCCTGGAGATAACCTTGGCCAAGATTTCTGACTCACTGGCGGGCAGCAAGAACGCGCTCGCCTTCCTCGACATGCTGGCCTGGTCTGAGGGTACCTCGATCAGCAAGTACACCCGCAACGATGGCTATGACGTAATTGTCGGCGGCCTCAACAGCCCGAACACGTTTGCCAGCTATGCCGACCATCCTGGCGTTCTGGTGACCGTGAATACGAAAGGGCTGAAGTCGACCGCTGCAGGGCGGTATCAGCTGCTTAAACGTTACTGGCCGCACTACCGTGACCTGCTCAAGCTGCCTGACTTCGGGCCGGTCAGTCAGGATCGAGTTACCTTACGGCAGATCCTCGAGCGCGGTGCGCTGGCGGACGTACATGCCGGCCGTATCGAGTCCGCGATTTCAAAGTGCAGGAATATCTGGGCCAGCTTGCCCGGTGCAGGCTACGGGCAGCATGAGCGCAAGCTGGACGACCTGATCGCCCACTACATTGCCGCTGGCGGGAGGCTGGAATGAGCGAGATCAAGACTATCTCTAAGTGCCTTGGCCAGGCTGCGGACGGATCGATCTGGTTTTTCTGTAATGGCTGCGACATGCCGCACAGCCTGCAGGTCGGAGCCGGTACCGGGCCGCGCTGGGGATACAACGGTAACCCGGTGTCGCCGACCTTCACGCCGTCAGTGCTATCCCGCTACCAGATGCGCGACAAGGAATTGGTCTGCCATTCCTTCGTGACTAACGGGCGCATCCAGTACCTGGGCGACTGCACGCATCACCTTGTCGGACAAACGGTGGATTTGCCGAATTGGGAGGAGTCATGGGCGCGTTGGTGAGCTCTATCAGCTGGCGCGCTATTGCCGCTGCAGCATGCCTGGCGTTGGTGTTGGCGTCTTGCTGGGGTACCTACCAGCATGGCCGCTCGACCATGGATGCCGAGTGGCAGGTACGTTGGTCGGATCGGGATGCTGGCGACAAGCAGGCCTGGGCAATTGCCGAAGCCGCCGAACGTGAAAAAGAACAGGCCCGTCAACAAGCAATCAACAAGGTGATCCAAGATGGACAGACGCTTATCGACCAAGCGAACGCTGATGCTGCCGCTGCTCGCTCTACTGCTGCCAGCCTGCGGGACGAAGCAGATCGACTCGCCAGTAGTGTCGCAAGTAAAGCCAGCAGCCACTCCTGCACTACCGCCGCAAGCCAGGCAGCAACCCGCGCCGTCATGGTGCTTGCCGACGTGTTCAAACGTGCTGACCAAAGAGCGGGAGACTTGGCGGAATATGCTGATCAAAGCCGGAGCAGGGGAGTGACGTGTGAGCAGGCCTATACTGCTCTGATCGAATGATCGGGGCGCAGTCATGGACGACCTGGAAGAGAAGATGAAAGCCTGTGAGCCGTTATGGCTGCAGGCAATGGATGCAGTGCGCCGATACAACGAAGCCAAAGGCGTTCTCCCTCGGGAAGAGGTTGAGCGCCTTCGCCTGGAAGCCGAGTCGCTGATGCAGGCCGTGATTGAGTATCAGCAGCGGGTACTGGGCGGCTTGGTAAGTACGTTGCACTGAGGTGGTGTGTACGGTTGGAAGGATGCCGAACTGGTAGCCGCCGAAGTCTCGGTCTGCGCTATCCATTGAATCGAAAGAATAGTTTCGTTTTTTATTCGGTGAGATAGCCTCCGTACCAAAACGAAAGTTTGCTTTCGTTTAGTGGCTCACGGCCCGGAGGCTGAGTGGGCCTGATCAATCTCGGGTGATGCTCGGTAAGAGGGGGGTGGTGTTCGTTCGGAAGGACGCCGGAGAGGGGCGGAAACCCGTGGGGACTTTTTCGGGGATCCGTTACATCAGGTAAAGCACAGTGCGGCACCGTTTGCAGCGAGCAGCCACACAAGAGCTTGTTTTTAAAGGGTTTCCATGACCAATGCACGCAT
>NZ_BMQU01000045.1 GCF_014648275.1 Pseudomonas laurentiana | reverse complement strand
AATGACAGTACCTGAAGGTCGTGCTGAAGGTCATCGATCGTCAGGCTGAAGTGCGCGTGATTGGCGGCTGAGAACATCCCTGGTCCCCCGGTGGCTGCTGCGAGGCACGGACGCTAACAAATCAAGCCACGGGATGGATGTAGGACGCTTCCGAAATTGATCACGCGGGTCGAAAAAACACACAAGGACCTCGCGGCCTTGCCTGTTTTTTTGTGGGAAGCAGGCTTGCCTGCGATGCGAGCACCTTGCACTCACTGACACCGTGTTGATGCCATCGCAGGCAAGCCTTGCTCCCTCAGGGCGCAGCATCCTGACAGCATTACGCTAATGCCGGAGGTTTTTCAGCGAAACCTCAACCAGCTCTTTAGCCACTTCAACCTGATAGAAAACGCCTTGAATCAGTAACTCGGCCTGCGACCCACTGTGCTCAAGGGCTTGTCGCGTGGCCGCAATTGCGCACGCAAGGTGTTTGTGGGCATGCAACAAGGCGACTTCTGAGGAAAGGTCCTGACGAACACGCAGTGCGGGAGGATCGGGCGTGAGTTTGATCATGGCGCAACTCCTGACTTTCGGTGGAGCTGCCACGAATCGCGACTAAACGATAGTAGGTGGCAGCTGTACGCAGGTTAGTCGACCGGGAAGTCAGGCACCCGGCGCACCCGAGGGTGCCCCACGCACAGCCGCCATAACACGACATTACAGGTACAAAAATACCCGCAACGGTTACAGAGACGCGATGCGCCTGACATTGAGATTCGGGCGACTAAACCCGGTCGCTGAATAGACAACGACGCGGCAAGACTAGTCCGCGCCAATGGCAGGCACAACGGCAAGAACGCCGGAAAAGTATGCTTGGGAAATGTCTTACTTGAAACAGCGAATTTTCACTATCACTCGCCGGCAAGCAGCAGCGACGGCGATGCATTCGCCCGTTTGCGCTGCATCAGGTCCGCCGCCCGTGCCCGCAACTGGCCGCAACCACCGTCAATGTCCTGCCCCGCCGAGTTGCGCACTTTGGTCAATACGCCATTGCTGTGCAGGTAGCGCATGATCTGCTCGATGCGATCTGCGTCAGGCCGCTGGAACTCATCGGCCTCCAGGCTGTTGTAAGGGATCACGTTCATGATCGCGTACTTGCCTTTGAGCAAGCGCAGAATCCCGTCCATTTCTTCCTGGCTGTCGTTGATACCTTTGAGCAGTGTCCACTGGTACTGAATCGGGTAATCGATCTGCCGCGCATAGGCTTCGCCCAGCTCGACCAACGTTTCAGGGTCGATCCGTGGCGCGCGCGGTAGCAACTGCTGGCGCAGCGCCGCATTGGTGGTGTGCAGCGACAGCGCCAACGCCGGTTTGACCTGCTGTTGTGGCAGGCGCTCGAACACGCGCGGGTCGCCCACGGTGGAGAACACCAGGTTACGCTGGCCGATACCGCCTTCAGTGCCCAGCAGGTCGATGGCCTGCAGCACGTTGTCGAGGTTGTGGGCAGGCTCGCCCATGCCCATGAAGACCACTTTCTTGACCGCTCGGTAACGCCGGGCCAGTGCCACCTGAGCCAGAATCTCGGCAGTGCTCAGTTGCCGCAGCAGGCCGCTTTTGCCGGTCATGCAAAATACACAACCCACCGCGCAGCCCACCTGGCTGGACACGCACAAACCACCGCGTGGCAGTAATACGCTTTCCACCTGCTGACGGTCAGCCAGCTCCACCAGCAGGCGCGCCGAACCATCGCCACCGGGATGTTCGGCGCTCAGCCGTGCCAGGCTGTCGAGTTCGGCACTCAACTGCGGCAGGGCCTGCCGCACGCTCAAAGGCAGGAAGTGCTCGGTTTTCTGACGACGGGTGCCCGTGTCAAGCGGTACGCCGCGCAGCCAGGCACGGGTGATACGCCCGATATGCACAGGTTTGGCGCCAAGGTCGGCGAGCCGCTGGTGGAAGTCTTGGATAGTCATGGGGCGCGCATGCTATCACCGCTCATACACGGCGGGGAATCTGCAACAACACGCGCAAACCGTCACTGCGGCTATCGAACGCCAACGACCCGGCGCAACGCTGGACAATCGCCTGAACGATCGCCAGGCCCAGGCCGCAACCGTTGCTCTGGCCATTGCGCCAGAAGCGCTGGGTCAGGTGCTCCACGTGTTGCGCCGGAATACCCGGCCCATGGTCCCGCACCTTGAAATCAATGCGTTCTCCCTCCAATTGCACGTGCAATTCCACTGGCGCACTGCCCTGGGTATGGCGCAGGGCATTCTCCAGCAGGTTGCGCAATGCCGCGACCGCCAAGGTCGATGGCATGTCCAGATACACCTCGCCCGCCCCTGGGGCCAGGTGCAGCGCGATGCGCCTGGAGCCCTCCTGGCCGATGTCCTGAATCGCCTGCCGAGCGACATGCTCGGCGTTGCATTGCACGCCATCGTCGAACGACAGGCTGCCCTCAACCCGCGCCAACAGGAGCAATTGCTCAAGGGTACGGTGCATACGGTCGGCCCCCTGCTCGGCATGTTCCAGTGCTTGTTCACGGGCAGCACCCTCGGTCATGCGTGCAACCTGCAGGTGGGTCTTGATTGCAGTCAGCGGGCTGCGCAATTCATGGGCGGCATCGTCAGTCAGCCTGCGCTCACGCTCGATGGTCTGGCCGATGCGCTGAAACAGCTGGTTCTGGGTTTCCAGCAACGGTTGCAGCTCACTGGGCATGGCCCGCAGCTGCAACGGCTCAAGTGAATCAGGGCTTCGTTTACGCAAGGCATCGCGCATCCGATTCAGCGGCGCCAAGCCCCTGCCCAAGCCCAGCCAGAGCAAGCCCAGGGTACCGAACAACGCCACCAGCACCGGCGCTGAAGCGGCCAGCAGGATTGAGCGATTCAAGGCTTCACGCTCTTGATGACGGTCTGCCGTGGTAATACGCACATCACCACGGGCGAAGGTGAAACTGCGCCACGACGCACCGTCGATCATCTGGTCATGAAAGCCGATCCGATCGTCATCCAGAGGCTGTTCACCGTGGCTGTGATTACGGGCAAGGATCTCACCGCGCAGGGAACTGACCTGGCAGGCCATGCCGTCAGGGACGCTCATCTGGTCAGCGCTCAGGCGCGTGCCCTCGCCCTTGCTGGTCAGCGGTTGTGGCAATTGGTCGATCAGACCCGCCACCATCCGCGCCGAAGCGACCAGGCGCTGGTCGAGGGAAAACATCATTTGCTGACGCAGGTCGCGCAGCATCCAGGCCGCGGCAAACGCCCAGATCACCACAAAAGCGGTGCCGAGGATCAGGCTCAGGCGTAAACGCAGGCTCATCAGGCCTCCTCTTCAGGCAGTTGGGCAGGCCCCAGTCGGTAACCCAGCCCGCGTACGGTCTCGACAATGGCACCACCCAGTTTTCGCCGCAGGTGGTGAATATGTACGTTCAAGGCATTGCTTTCGACTTCATCACCAAACCCATAGACGCTGTCCTTGAGCTGCTCGCTGGACAACACACGGCCACGGTTGTGCAGCAAGGCGTGGAGCAACGCCTGCTCGCGGCGCGACAGGTCTACCGGTTGCCCACCCAGGCTGGCCTCGCGGCTGCTCGGGTCGTAACTCAAGGGGCCGTGCTCGATGATGTTCACTGCACGGCCCGCCATCCGCCGCATCAGCGTATGCAGACGTGCGGCCAGTTCGCGCAGGTCGAAGGGTTTGAGCAGGTAGTCGTCGGAGCCGGCCTGCAGGCCATCGACCCGGTCGCTGACCGCGTCCCGTGCGGTGAGGATCAATACCGGCAAGGTCTCACCCTGTTGACGCAAACGGCGCAGTAGCTTCAAACCGTCCTCATCGGGCAGGCCCAGGTCGAGCACCATGACATCGAAGCTGGCGGCCTGGAGCATGGCCTGGGCCGCAGCCGCACTGGCCACGCGATCGACCGTCAGGCCTTGCGCACCAAGCCCGGCGACGATCCCGCTGGCGATCAGGTCATCATCCTCGCAGAGCAATACGTGCATGGTCAGTCTCGATCATAAAAGGCCCCATTGGAGCGCAGGCGGATTAACCGAGGATTATGCCGCGTCAGCCTCGACCCGTCGCGCATCGGCCGACGGTCGCTTCTACCGTCGGTTAACTTTGAGTTAATCAGCCAACGGCAAGCTGAATGAGTGATAGCGCTGACAAGGACCCGATATGCGCGTTTTTCTGATATCCCTGTTGGTACTGTTCAGTAACCTGAGCCTGGCCCAACCTTTCAACAAGCCGTTCGCTCAGCCAGACTTCCTGGCGGTCGACAAGGCCTTTGTGTTCAGCAGCGAACGGCTTGACTCCGGCCAGACGCGTCTGCACTGGCAGATCACCGACGGCTATTACCTGTACCAAAAGCGCCTGAAATTCGATGGCCTACCGGCAGAACAACACCCCACGCTGCCCACCGCACAAACCCACACGGACGAATTCTTCGGAGAAAGCCCGGTGTACCGGGGCGAGCTTGAACTGATCGTGCCGGCCCAGGCCAGTGGCCAACTGCGAATGGGCTGGCAGGGCTGCGCCGATGCGGGCCTGTGCTACCCACCACAAACCGCTACGGTAGCCCTCTCGCCCGCCGATCCCGCTCGGAGCGAGCAGGCAAGCGACCAGGCCCTGGCCGGCGACCTGCAACACGGCACACTGCTCTGGAGCCTGCTGGCCTTTCTTGGCCTGGGCGTGCTGCTGGCGTTCACACCGTGCTCCTTGCCCATGCTGCCGATCCTTGCCGGGTTGGTGCTGGGTAACGGCGCCAGTGCCCGCCGGGGCTGGGCGCTGGCGTCGGTGTACGTGCTGAGCATGGCCCTGGTGTACGCCGGCCTGGGTGTCATCGCGGCACTGCTGGGCGCCAACTTGCAGGCGTGGTTGCAACAACCCTGGTTGCTCGGCAGCCTGGCAGCACTGTTCGTACTGTTGGCCTTGCCAATGTTCGGTGCCTTCGAGTTGCAATTGCCCAACTGGCTGCGTGATCGCCTTGAACAGGCCGGACACAACACACGCGGTGGCAACCTCTATGGTGCCGCGCTGCTGGGCGCCTTGTCGGGCCTGTTGATGGGGCCGTGCATGACCGCACCGCTGGCCGGTGCATTGCTCTACATCGCGCAAAGCGGCAATGCCGTGCAAGGCGCACTGGTGCTGTTTACCCTCGGTCTGGGCATGGGCCTGCCATTGTTGTTGCTGGTCACCCTCGGCAACCGCTACCTGCCACGACCGGGCGCCTGGATGGAACGAATCAAGGGCTTCTTCGGCTTTGTATTCCTGGCGATGGCGCTCTACACCCTACGGGCAGTGCTGGACCCCGCCGTGTGGCTGGGCCTGGCTGGCGCGTGGCTGATCGCCCTGGCCTGGGCCACCTGGACGACCTTGCAGGCCCGGCGCCCGCTGCAGGCATTGGCGCTGTTGCTGGGTTTGTGGGGCAGCCTCATGGTAGTAGGCGCAGCGGCAGGTGGCAGCGACCCTTGGCGGCCGCTGGAACCCTACGCAGGCGCAAGCGGCGGTGAAGCACGGGCGGCCAGCGCCGATGCCTTCACCACGGTCAGCGACCCGGCAAGCCTGCAGCGCGAGCTGGATGCCGCCAACGCCCAGGGACAGTGGGTGCTGCTGGACTACTACGCTGACTGGTGCGTGTCGTGCAAGGTCATGGAGAAACAGGTATTCGCACGCAGCGATGTGCTGACCGCGCTGAACGGCGTACGCTTGCTGCGCCTGGACGTTACCGCCGACACCCCGACCAGCCGCGAACTGCTCAAGCGCTATGCGGTACCAGGCCCGCCCAGCCTGATCTGGATCGGTCCCGAAGGCAACGAACGCCGGGCACGGCGCATCACCGGTGAAATCGATGCGCCGAACTTCCTGCAACAGTGGTCTGAGACCCGGAGCCAAGGTTGATGCTGACTGTGAATATCGGGCCACTGGCCCTTGGCCTCGACCACCTGCTGCTGTTCTGCGCACTGGCCATCGCCAGCCTGGTCGGCTGGCGGGTAGCACGACGCAATGGCGATAACCCCGAGTCAACGCTGTTCAACCTGTTTTTGTTGGGTGTGCTGGTCGCACGCCTGGCATTTGTCATCCGTTACTGGGCGTTCTATCAGGAAGACCCACTGCAGATCATCGATATTCGGGATGGCGGCTTTATGCTCTGGCCAGCCATTGCCGCGGTGCTGCTGGGCGCGCTCTGGAAGGGCTGGCGACAGCCACGGCTGCGCGCCCCCCTCGGTTGGGGGCTGTTCAGTGGCGGCGTGTTCTGGGCACTGACAAGCTTCGCCAGCCACCTATATGAACAGAACACGCAGTTGCCGCCCATCAGCCTGCGCGATGCGCAAGGCCGTGCGGTCGCACTGAGCGATTACCGCGGTCAACCGCTGGTGATCAACCTCTGGGCGACCTGGTGCCCCCCTTGCCGACGAGAAATGCCGGTGTTGCAACGTGCCCAACAAGAGCGTCAGGACGTACTGTTCCTGTTCGTCAACCAAGGAGAGTCGCCGCACACCGTGAGTAACTTTCTGGCAACCACTGGGCTGAACCTGTCCCATGTACTGTTCGATTCAGGCGGCCAGTTGGGCCAGCAGGTCGGTTCCATGGCGTTGCCCACAACCTTGTTCTACACCCCCGACGGCCGCTTGCACGGTAGCCATCTGGGCGAACTGTCCAGGGCCAGCCTGAGCCATGCCCTGGAATCCTTTGAGCGCGACCGCGCCACCTCCACCGCTCCAACAAGGAACACACCATGAAGATGCCTGCCGCACTCGCGTTCAGCCTGGCCCTCGGGCTCGGCCTACTGCCGACGTATGCCGTGCATGCCGAAACACTGCCCGAAGCCATTCAAAAGATCGAAGCCAAGGGTGCAACCATCAAAGGCGAATTCGCCGCACCCAATGGTATGCGCGGCTTTGCTGCCGAGTACCAGAACCGCGGCATGGCGCTGTACCTGACGCCAGACGGCAAGCATGTACTGGTTGGCAGCCTGTTTGATGAACAAGGCAAGGACCTGAGCCTGGAGCCGCTGGAAAAGCTGGTCTATGCACCCATGGCCAAAGCGATCTGGGCCAAGCTGGACAAGACAAGCTGGATCGCCGATGGCAAGGCCGATGCGCCGCGCATCGTCTACATGTTCAGCGACCCCAACTGCCCCTACTGCAACCTGTTCTGGCAGCAGGCACGGCCTTGGGTCGAGTCTGGCAAAGTGCAGTTGCGGCACATCATGGTCGGCATCATCCGCGAAGACAGCCCGGCGAAATCGGCGGCACTGCTGGCCAGCAAAGACCCGCAAAACGCCCTGCAACAGCATGAAAAGGCCGGCAAGGCCAGCACCCTCAAAGGGCTAGCGAGCATCCCGGCCGATGTACAGGCCAAGCTCGATGCCAACATGGCCCTGATGGATGAACTGGGGCTGTCGGCCACCCCGGCGATTTTCTACCTCGACGACAACCAGCAACTGCAGCAACAACAGGGTGCGCCAGCGCCAGAGATGCTCGGCAAGATCCTTGGCAAACGTTGAGTCGCTGACCGCAGGGCTGTGCAGCAACCACAGGTTTGCGTCGCCGCCCAACCCTCGGCAGAATGCGCCCCGACCGGAATCAACCGGTCAGGGGCCAGGGCAGGTATGCACCACCCGTGGCCCATGGAGCCGGCATCCCAGGATGCTTCACACGGAGTGTTTACCCCATGCGTTCCCTGCTGTTGAAAAGCCTTGTTGTCGTGAGCGTGCTGGCGATTGCCGCCTACGGCTACACCCGCTACGCCATGCGCTACGGCTCCGGCACTGCGCCTGATATGGCGGCGGCCAGCGAGCAGGCCGACACCCTGATGGTCTACAAGGCGCAAAAGCGCATGCAATTGCTCAAAGACGGCGTGGTGCTCCAGGAATACAGCATTTCCCTGGGCAAGAACCCGGTCGGCCACAAGCAGGCCGAAGGCGACGAACGTACCCCCGAAGGCCGCTATACCATTGACTGGCGCAACGAGCAGTCGATTGCCCACCTGAGCCTGCACATTTCCTATCCGAATGCCGAAGACAAGCAACGGGCCGCAGCGGCCAATGTCGAACCAGGCGGCAATATCATGATCCATGGCCTGCTCAATGGCTGGGGCGGGATCGGCGAGTGGCACCGCCGCTGGAACTGGACCAACGGCTGCATTGCCGTCACTAACCAAGAAGTGCGGGAGATCTGGTCACGGGTACCGAACGGTACGCCGATCGTGATCAATCCATAACCCAAACGGACACGCCACAGTCACATCAACGGCAATGGATGCGACTGTACATGCGCGGACCGATGGATTGGGGCCGACGTTCAAAGCATGCCATACAACAGCCGTCCAATCCGGGCGTACCTGACTCGCCGCAACAACCTGCGCACCGGCGGCGGGTAATCGGTGAGGGTGTCCAATGCCGAGTAGCTTTCAACGCGCGTCGTATGGCGTGCAAGCTGTGCAAGCTCTTCATCACGCGGCATTGCCCATTCAGCCTGCGGGTCGTCGATAAGCAAGGCATTTTCCAGGTCCAGCCGAAACCCGCGGGGGTTGAGATTATTGCCGGTCAAGAGGGTATAGCGTTGGTCTACCCACACCCCTTTCAAGTGAAAACTGTGATTGCCGTCTTTCCACAGATGCAGATTCAACTGATGACGGGCAATGGCGTCGTGATGCTTGCAGGCGAAAGCACGCAGTTTGATTTCGTAAAAGTAAGGCAGCGCTGCGCTCAACGTGAACGGTTCGTCGGGCGGGACAAAAAAATCATTGGCGGTCTTGTCGCCAATGATGATGTCGATGGTGACGCCACGCTTGAGCGCACGTTCGATTTCCCGTGTCAGCACCGGCGCCAGGTTGAAATAAGGCGTACATAGCGTGAGGCGCTTTTGGCTGGCGGCCACCAATTGGCACAGGGCCCGGTTCAGGGGATTGTTCCTGCCAACACCCACCAGAGGAATCACCCGCAGCCTACCCGACTCGTTGTTTCCTGCCGACGTATCATAGGCGGCACGCTTGAGACGACTCCTGAACGCCCTGATGGCGCGGTGCAAGGTGCGGGACCTGGGTGGCGCGGGCACGTCCAGTCGATGTGTCGCCCTGGAGCCCAGCAAAGCGTTCTGAATCAACGCCTGCACTGAGTCAGCCAGCAGTTTGTTGTGGAGCACGTGATAGCGGTCCAGGCGGTACTTATCGAACTTGTGCAGGTAGACGTTACTGATGCTGGCACCGCTGTAGATCACGCAGTCGTCGATAACACTGCCTTTCAAATGCAGCACGCCGAAGAGTTCTCGGGTTTGTATCGGCACGCCATAAACCGGCACCTCCACCTCGCGACGTATTCGTTCGGCGTAGTACCAAGCCGCGTTGCCCGGTTGCTTGCCTGCCCCGAGCAAGCCCCGCTGAGCGCGGAACCAGTCGACCACCACCACGATATCCAGCATTGGCCGGGCCACCTTGGCCTGATAAAGGGCGTCGATGATTTCCTGGCCGGATTCATCCTGTTGCAGGTACAAGGCGGTGATGTAAATGCGATGCTGGGCGGAGGCAATATGCTCAAGCAGACAACGTCGATAGTCGGCAGCCGTTGGCAGGACCGTGATCGAGTCGGCCGACAAATCAAAACCACGTAGCGCTGCAAGGGGAGTTTTTCGAGGGTAGAGCCGCATAAGCCTCTCAAGATAGACGAACAACGATGGTGCCGTTTTTTCAGATTAACTCACTCCTGCAGGGATTTTGCATTTCCCTGCAGGAGCGAATTGATCCGAGAAAATATCACTCAATAACGTTCAAGCCGAACTCATTCGCTGCATCCTGCAACCACAGCCACCAGTAATCGGAGAAACTGCGACGAATCAGCAGTTCCCAGGTG
>NZ_BMQU01000044.1 GCF_014648275.1 Pseudomonas laurentiana | reverse complement strand
CATTCAGCCACCACAGCCAAACGGGTTGCGCTAACGCGCAACGCGCCATGCCTGGCGCACAACAAAAAAGCCCACAACACGTGTTGTGGGCTTCTCTTTAGCGGAGGCTGTTAGCTAACCACTTCGGCCTCGTCGCCGTCTTCATCCTTGCGGTGTGCCCAGTGATACAGGGCAGGCAGTACCAGCAAGGTCAGTGCGGTGGAGGACAGGATCCCGCCAATCACCACCGTCGCCAATGGCCGCTGAACTTCGGCACCGGTGCCGGTGGCCAAAGCCATCGGGATGAAGCCCAGGGACGCTACCAAGGCTGTCATCAGAACAGGTCGCAGACGGGTCAATGCACCTTCATCGACTGCCTGTCTGAGCGTTCGTCCCTCCTCCCTTAGCCCGCGGATGAAGGCAATCATCACCAGGCCGTTCAGTACTGCAACGCCGGACAGTGCAATGAAGCCGACACCTGCCGAGATCGACAGTGGGATGTCCCGCAGCCACAACGCCACAACACCACCGGTGAGTGCGAATGGAATACCGGTGAAGACCAGCATGCCGTCCTTCAGGTTGTTGAACATCAGGAACAACAAGGTCATGACCAGCAGCAAGGCGACTGGAACAACGATCTGCAGGCGTTTGGCAGCCGACTGCAGCTGCTCGAACTGGCCCCCCCAAGTCGTCCAGTAGCCCGCAGGGATTTGCACCTTCTTGTCCAGCGATGCGGTCGCCTCCTCAACGAAGGACCCCAGATCGCGGCCTCGAACGTTGGCGCTGACGATAACCAGACGTTTGCCGTTCTCGCGGCTGATTTGGTTCGGGCCCAGTTGCAGGTCCAGATTGGCGACCTGGGACAGCGGGATGAAGCCGATCTGATTGGCACCCTGTGCCGCATTGGCAGGTACCGGGATCAGCAAGCTGGACATACCCGCTACGTCGGTGCGAACGGTCTCTGGTAGGCGTACTACCATGTCGAACCGACGGTCGCCCTCATACAGCGTGCCGGCCTGACGGCCACCCACGGCGATAGCGATCGAGTTCTGAACATCCGCGATGTTCAGGCCGTAGCGTGCTGCTTTTTCGCGGTCAATGTTGATGGTCAGCACCGGCAGGCCGGATGTCTGCTCAACTTTCACTTCCGATGAGCCCGGGACCGCTTTGAGCGCTGCCGCGATCTTGTTGGCGGTGTTGTTGAGCACGTCCATGTCATCGCCGAAGACTTTCACAGCGACGTCACTACGCACGCCCGAAATCAGCTCGTTGAAACGCAGTTGGATTGGCTGCGACAACTCGTAGTTGCTTCCTGGAACACCCGCTGCGGCCTTCTGCACTTCAGCAATCAGCTCATCACGAGGCTTCTTCGGGTTAGGCCACTGATCCTGAGGCTTGAGCATGATGTAGGCGTCAGAGGCGTTCGGCGGCATCGGGTCAGATGCAATTTCTGCGGTACCCGAGCGTGCGAACATCCGCTCAACTTCAGGCACCTGCGCAATCACCGCTTTCTCCAGACGCTGCTGCATCTCGACAGATTGAGTGAGGCTCGTTCCAGGCACACGCATGGCCTGAAGCGCAAAGTCGCCCTCACTGAGGCTTGGGATGAACTCGCTACCCATACGACTTGCCAGTACGCCGCTGAGCACGACCAAAGCTACTGCGGCCGAGAAAGCGATGTTCCGGTGTCCCAGCACCCATTGCAGAACCGGCTCATAGCGCAGTCGAGCTGTGCGCATGACCACGCCTTCCTCTTCCTTCACCTTGCCAGTGACGAACATGGCAATAGCTGCAGGAACAAAAGTAACGGACAGGATCATTGCACCCAGCAGCGCCATCACAACGGTGAAGGCCATCGGGTGGAACATTTTGCCTTCGACGCCGGTGAGGGCGAAGATCGGCAGGTACACCACCATGATGATCAGCTGGCCGAAGATCAGCGGCCGACGAGCTTCTCGCGCCGCGGCAAAGACCTCGTGGAAGCGTTCGGTTTTGGTAAGCATGCGGCCATGCTTATGTTGCGCATGAGCCAGTCGACGGATCGCGTTTTCTACAATAACCACGGCACCGTCGACGATGATGCCGAAGTCGAGTGCCCCCAAACTCATTAAGTTGGCACTGACCTTGTTGTTGAACATGCCTGTGAAGGTGAACAGCATGGACAGCGGAATCACCATCGCGGTGATCAGAGCCGCACGGATGTTGCCGAGGAACAGGAACAGAATGGCGATAACCAGGATCGCGCCTTCCACCAGGTTCTTTTTCACCGTCGCGATGGCTTTTTCAACCAGGTTGGTACGGTCGTAAACAGTCACAGCCACCACGCCCTTTGGCAGGGTGCGGTTGATGTCCGCCAATTTGGCGGCGACAGCTTGAGATACGGTGCGGCTGTTTTCACCAATCAGCATGAACACGGTACCGAGCACGACTTCGCGGCCGTTCTCAGTAGCAGCACCTGTACGGAGCTCTTTACCGATGCTGACGTCAGCTACGCTGCTGATGCGAATCGGTGCACCATCCACACTGGTGATCACGATGTTGGCGATGTCTTCGATATTGCCTACCTGACCCGGTGCACGGATGAGCAACTGTTCACCATTACGCTCGATGTAGCCGGCGCCGACGTTGGCGTTGTTACTTTCCAACGCAGCAACCAGGTCATTGAGTGTCAGCTTGTAGGTAGCCAGGCGCTTTGGATCCGGCGCAACCAGGAACTGCTTGGCATAACCGCCGATGGTATTGATCTCGGCCACACCCGGGACGTTACGCAGCTGAGGCTTGATGATCCAGTCCTGGATCACGCGCAGGTCGGTCGGGGTGTACGGCGTACCGTCCTCTTTGACCGCGCCATCTTCGGCTTCAACAGTCCATAGGAAGATCTCGCCGAGGCCGGTAGATACCGGACCCATGACGGCCTCTACACCTTCTGGCAGCTGTTCCTTCGCAACCTGCAGCCGCTCGTTGATCAACTGGCGGGCAAAGAAGATGTCAGTGCCATCCTTGAAGATCACGGTGACCTGAGACAGGCCAGAGCGAGACAGGGAACGGGTCTGCTGAAGGCCCGGGAGACCGGCCATGGCCGTTTCAACTGGAAACGTGATCCGTTGTTCGGTTTCCAAGGGCGAGTAACCAGGCGCTGCAGTGTTGATCTGCACCTGAACGTTGGTGATATCGGGTACCGCATCGATGGGCAGCTTTTGATAGCTGTAGATACCGATACCCGCCATGATCAGAACAGCGATCATTACTACGATGCGCTGCTCGATGGCGAATCTGATGATACGTTCAAACATGAGAAATCATCCTGTCAGTTCGCATCAGTGACCGTGTTCGGCAGAAGCTTTGCCGAGCTCGGACTTGAGTGTGAAGCTGCCACTGGTTGCTACCTGGGCGCCGGCTTCAATACCGTCGATGATTTCCACGTACCCACTGTCGCGGCGACCCAGTTTTACCGGGCGGGTGTCAAAGCCATCTGGGGTGCGTACGAATACCGAAGGTTTGTCTTCAACGGTCTGCACTGCGTGCTCGGGGACCGCTACGGCAACTCGATCGGTCTGGGAAGTGACCGCAATGTTCACGAACAGGCCTGGACGCCAGGCGCCGTTGGGGTTGGTCAAGGTGACGCGGACAGTAGCTGCACGGTTTTGCTCGCCCAGCAGGCTGCCGACATAACCCACCTTCCCTTCGACCTCGACGTTCATGTCAGGCGAAGAGACTTTCACCGCACGACCAGTCGTGACCTTGCCCAGATCTGTAGGCGGGACGGCGAAGGTTGCCCAAACCTGGTTCAGGTCGGAAAGGATGAAGGCGTTGGTCGCCTCGCTTACGACTTCGCCAACGGTCAGATGTTTCTCCACTACCACGGCGTCGAAGGGAGCTCGAAGCTCGTATCGATTACCGCCAACGGAGTTAACCGAGGCACCGATAGCGCCGACCTTCTGCTTGGCGTTGGCCAAGGAGATCTCCGCTTCTTGCAGCGCTTGGCGTGCTTGGAGGTAGTCTTGCTCTGCAGAGATCTTGTCCTGCCACAGTTGCTTCTCACGTTCGAAGGTCACACGCGCCAGTTCGACGCGACGCTGTGCGGCCTGTTGTTCGCTGCGCAGGTCAGAGATCTGCTGGCTGGCGATTACCGCGAGGACTTGCCCTTTCTTGACCGTCTCGCCCAGGTTGGCCTGGACAGCCTCAACAACGCCAGGAACACGAGGAACCACGTGGGCAGTACGATCTTCGTCGAAGCGAATTTCGCCAGGGAAGCTCACGACGGTACCGAGGTCACGAGGCGCTGCAGCTTCCAGGGCAACACCAGCGGCCTTGATCTGTTCAGCGCTGAGCGTCAGCTTGCCCTCTTCTTCACCGCCCTCTTCGCTGTGGCCTTCTTCACCATGGCCCTCATCACCTTCCTCTTTGGCGGCAGATGCGGCTTTCTTTTCGTCGCCATGGCCATCGTTAGCGCCATGCTCGGCAGTACTGGCGGCCTGCTGTCCGGAACTGTTGTTCCAGGCAAGGCTGCCAAATCCGAGGGCTGCCACAGCGGCTACCGCGAGGGCGATCTTGCGTTTGTTATCCATTGCTACTCCTGCTGATCGTAGGCACCGGCTTGTTCAAGGCTGTGTGCCGAAGAAAATGTTTGGCCCGTTCAGCGAGTGCCGGCGGTTGAGCCGACTTCGCCATAAACCCTTTCCACCTGCGCACGCGCATTGGTCGCCGCTGCCAACGATTCGAGGTATTGGCCACGAGCGACGATCAAGGTGCGCTGGGCATCCAGCACTTCGATGAAACCGAATTTGCCCATCTCGAAGCCGCGGGTTGCGGTCTCTACGGCTTGTTGGGCTGAAGGCAGAATGGTCTTGTCGTAGGACTCGACCTCCTGCATGGCGGTGGACCATTGGTTCAACGCGGTTTGGGTTTCGGTGCGCAGGCGCAGCTCAACAGCATTGCGCTGGTCCCGGGCCTGATCTGCACGACGAGAAGCGGAAAGAATGTTGCCCTGGTTACGATCGAACAGCGGCAAAGGCATAGACAGGCCCACAGTGTTGACCCGCTCGCGCACAGAGCGGTCGTACTGGCTACCTACACTGACAGTAAGGTTCGGGATACGCTGAGCTTTCTCTGAGCCGAGCGAGGCATCGCTCTTGTCTATCTGCACCACGGCCTGACGCATTTCTGCTGTTTGGTCGAGCTTAGCCAGCAGATCTTCAGTGCGAGGTGGCAAGCCCGGGGAGAGGGTTGGCGATTCGAGTCGATCAAACACGGTGACTGAGCTCCCGGTAATTTGAGCGAGCTGTTGGTAAGCGGTCGCTTTTTCCGTTTCTGCACGTCGAACTTGCAGCTGGGCTTCGGCCAGTTGCACTTGAGCGCGGGTCGCCTCCACTGGGGACGACTTACCTGCGCGAACACGGCCATCGACGATGCGAAGACCGCGCTCAGTCAGTTCGAGAGATTGCTTGGCCAGGTCGAGACCTGTCTGGGCCCGCAACGCGGCGTAAAAGGCTTGGACGACATCTGCACGCAGGCCGTTAACGCGACGGTCTAACTCAAGCTGTGCGGCGGTCTGCCCGTATGTGGCGACGTCAACACGAGCCCCCCGCTTACCGCCCAGCTCAAGGGTCTGGCTGAGAGAGACAGTCGTCTGGCTGGTGTTACGACGGGTGTCTTCCACGTCATACGAGATTGTGGGGTTGGGGATAAGCCCGGCCTGCTTGCGAGCACCATCAGCGATCCCAATTTCTTGCCTGGCCGCGGCCAGGTCTGGGTTGGCATCCATGGCCGTCGAAAGCGCCTGGGGCAAGCTGATGCTTTGGGCAAGGGCTGCAGGCGCCATCAACCCAGAGATGACTGCACAGAGTGCAGCGATCTTCCAGGGCGAGACGGGGGTCTTGGGTAAGACATTGCGGTTATACCGGGGCACTTTGATGGTCCTCGTGCACAAACTTCGATAAAGCTTGGCGAGAACGCCGAAACAGCTGCCAAGCCCCACTTGATTAGGTGATGGCACTCTAATGAGCGGTAGCTATCAGAGGGGTGGCTAGAAAATTACAATTCCGTAAGAATGTCCTGTAATGCCCGAAAATACTGGGAAACCAAACCCGACACGATGATTTCGTTACAAGCAACGGAGATGGCAAACACGCGGTGCGAAGGCCCGAACAACAGGTAGATGACGAAATTGTAATTTTCCTATCACCCCCCCGTTATCTTCGGCCTGCAAATATGAGCTCGCGCTACGCTAGGCGCGCCGCCTGGTCAGAACAATTAACGACACCCGCGCCGGTAAACATAATAAAAACTGCCGTGAATCAAAGGAGCATCGGATGAAAATCAAAGTACCACTGTATTTGGCGGCAGTTTCTGCGCTGTCTGGAAGCTATGCTATTTCGGCACAGGCAGAAGACAAGCCAGAAGGCTTCATTGAAGGCAGCAGCCTTACAGTGCTGAACCGTAACTTCTACTTCAACCGTGATAACCGCGACAGCACTGCCCCCACTTATAACAGTGGCAAGGGCAACACCAACGGCTACTCCGAAGCCTGGGCGCACGCGATCATCAGCAAATTCAACTCTGGGTTTACCCAGGGAACCGTTGGCTTTGGCGTTGATGCCTTCGCCATGATCGGCCTCAAGCTCGACACCGGTGATGGGCGCAACGGCGGCCGTAGCTCCTTCGACGTGCTACCCGTTGATAACAAGGGCGAAGCTCGCGACGAATACACCAAGGTCGGCGGCGCAGCCAAAGTCCGCTTGTTCGATACCATCGTGAAAGTAGGTGATGTTTTCCCATCGACTCCGGTCGTTGCATCCGGCGACTCTCGCCTGCTGCCAGAAAGCTTCCGCGGCGTGACCGTTGAGAACACCAGCATCCAAGGCCTCACCCTGCAGGGTGGTCGTCTGCATGCGATGAGCCAGCCGGTCTCAAGCAACCTGAACGACAACTTCGTGACGTTCTACGGCGGCCCGGTCAACTCGCCATGGATCGGTTACGGTGGCGGTGACTACTCGATCAACGACAACTGGACTGTGAGCGTCTACGCCAGCCAGCTGAAAGACGTCTGGAATCAGTACTACGCCGGCACCAGCGTGGTTTACCCGCTGAGCGACGATCTGGCGCTGATCGGTGGCTTCAACTACTACAAAGCCGTAGATGAAGGTAAGAAGCGCCTGGGTGAATTCGACAACAACATCTGGAGTGCCAAGGTCGGCGTGCGTTACGGTGCCCATACCCTAGCCCTGTCGCACCAGCGCAACAACGGCGACGACGATTTTGACTACCTGCGTCAGTCGGACTCGATTTTCGTCGACAACTCCATCCAGTACAGCGACTTCAACTCGCCGAAAGAGCGTTCCTGGATGCTGCGCTATGACCTGAACTTCACCAGCTACGGCATTCCAGGCCTGACGTTCATGACCCGCTACGCCAGAGGCTCGGGCGCGGATTACTCGAACGCTAACCAGTTCTACATGCGCACTGATGACAACGGCAACCCGCTCGACAATCAGAAGCGTTGGGAGCGTGACGTCGAAGTCAAATACGTTGTCCAAACCGGTCCAGCAAAAGATCTGTCCTTCCGGTTGCGCCAGGCAACCACACGTGCCACTGCATTCGAATCGGATCTGGATGAAACCCGTGTGATCATTGAGTACCCGCTTTCGATTCTGTAATTCGCTAACTGGACCAGTTATTCATTAACTGGTCCTATTAGTAAAACGAGCATTACGAATTCACCTTGAGTGGCTTAAGTGCTCCTTTGGTAAAAGGTGGATATTTGGCGCCCATTGGGCGCCTTTTTTTGCCTAAAATTCAAGTAGGCGTTCGATTGTACGCATCGCATGCCGGTGAAGTTCATGACTACACCAATGACCAGTCTCTTCAATGTGAGCGACCTCGCCGTCATCTGAGCGGAACGAAGCCAGCACAAAGAAGAAAATAACCCAATACTTCATAAGGTCAAATCACCTGCTGGAGAGAGGGCCCGCAACTGTCAAACCCAAACCGCGACAAGATATACCGCCAGACTATCAACTGTATTACCTAGAAATTACAAATCCGTCATTTGAGCCCCGGCACGCTCATTTTGATTTACCATCCCTTTCAATAATGCCGGCGCGCGTGCGCGGTTAATTGCTCAGTGATATCGAGACAAAATCCCATGCGAATTCTGGTAATTGAGGATGAAGTAAAAACTGCGGAGTATGTGCGTCAAGGTCTGACGGAATGTGGCTATGTCGTAGATTGCGTCCACACCGGGTCAGATGGATTATTCTTGGCTAAGCAGCACGAATATGAGCTGATTATCCTGGATATAAATCTGCCAGAGATGGACGGTTGGCAGGTCCTTGAGTTGTTGCGTCGTAAAAACTGCCCTTCCCGTATCATGATGCTGACGGCGAGAAGCCGGCTGGCGGATAAGGTCCGGGGGCTGGAGAACGGAGCAGATGACTACCTGATCAAGCCATTTGAGTTCCCTGAGCTGCTGGCCCGGGTTCGCGCCTTGATGCGCAGGTCAGATCACCCTGCATCCGTAGAGGTCATTCGCGTCGCTGACCTGGAGCTTGATCAGAGCCGGCACAGGGCATTCAGGGACGGTCAGCGCATTGACCTGACCACGAAAGAATTCGCGTTACTGCATTACCTGATGCGTAATACCGGTGTGGTGCTGAGCCGCACCCAAATTATTTCGCAGGTTTGGGATATGAATTTTGACTGCGACACAAACGTTGTAGAGGTGTCGATTCGAAGACTCAGAGCCAAGATAGATGACCCTTTCGAGACCAAACTGATACATACGCTTCGGGGCGTAGGGTATGTGCTTGAAAAACGATAGTTGCCAAGCTCTCTAGTACCGAAAATCCGCTACATGCTCCCGTCGCTTGCGAACTTGAGGTTTCTGTTTACGATCCGCGGCGCTGATTCCTCACTCAACAAATGAGGTAGGCTGTACATGAGGTATAGCATTGATTATCAGCAGGTTTCGCAAGGACAATCCGATGCCAGCATTGATGCCTGTCCAGCTGACATTGTCTTCAACAGCGACCATGGCCTAGCTCTTATCCCGTGCGTTGGCGATGTTATCAACCTCCCCTCTACGGCGGTCAAAGAAGGGGTTTGCGGCATCGTTAGATCAAGGATTTTCAATTATCTCAGAGGTCCTGAAGAGCTGTACTGTCACGTCAATATTCTCGTTGAGGAGGCGGACATCAATTTCGAAAGTCTCATCTCGGAATACATGCGCAATCAGTCACGTGCTCGCTCGCCTTCTTCATAAAGTCGAAGGCGGGCCAGTCCATTAATGGTTGTGTATGGGTGAGGGTTCAGCAGAGCGAGCGCCTACTGAGCACCAGAGATGAATAGTCACAGCCTAGTGGTTTAACGCGGTACTGCTGGTGTACGCAGGGCCGGACTCATTGTTTTTTGAATGGCGCATTGCAGCACATAGAAATATAAAACCCCGGAAGCAAATACGATTGCGGACAGATAAGCAAACTCAGAGTCTAAAACCCCGGAAACCATATACAATTTAATCGTGATAGAACCCATAATAATTCCGGTACAGTACATGACGCCTGTGAACTGATTGCCCAAAAAACTCAGTATGCCGCTGAAGGCATTGTTCGCACTCAACAGCATTGCTTTCAGTATCGTCCAGCCGAGAACTGGCAGAAAAGCCTTGATCATGAAGGCGAATAACATCGACGATGCAAACAGTTTTATCGGGGTTTCTGCCCACGGCTTGATGGTGCCGTCTACTTCAACGCCGGTATACAAGATGATATTCAGAATAATCGCCATAAGGGTGCATATGCCGAGGCGTATCATTTCCCGCTTAAGGAAGGTCTGAAGTACCCACCGATTTTTGAGGCCCTCGCTGCTTGAGGTTCAAAAAATCCAAG
>NZ_BMQU01000043.1 GCF_014648275.1 Pseudomonas laurentiana | reverse complement strand
CAACAGCTGGAATGCCAATAGCCACCTGAGCCAGGCCAGTGCGCTGGAGGGGATGGATAAGCAACGGATCAACGACACGATTTCCGCGACGCTGTATGCGGGGGCGGCGTTGACGGCGGTGGTGGATATGCAGATCAGGAAGGGGTTGGGGGTTAAGGAGTTCACTTTTCGCTTATCTGCTGCGCCGACGCTGACGCTATTTGGTGGTGTTATTGGTGGGTTTTCAGCTGTTGCATCGGGGATGGAATTTCTATCAATACAAAAGCAATTAGAGGGTGCTCACACTTCTATCGATCCCTGGTTGGTGATGCGTCACTCTGTCGTCGCTGGACAGGTAGCTGCTTTTAGTGCCCAAGCGCTATTAGGCGTGGCCTATACCGCCAAGGCTATCGCCGGTGTCATGACCGTCGACGCCGCGATTGCGGGTTATCTAGTGTGGATGGGGCCTATCACGATACTGATTGCTGGACTGGGTGTGCTGTACCTGATCGCCTGGTTTTTCCAGCAAAAGCCATTGCAGACCTTTCTTGCCAACTGTTGCTGGTCCAAACAACGGGCACGCGACCTGAGGTCTGTTTCGCCCGAGGCGCAGCAGCAGGAACTCGCCCAGTTGTACCGCCTCCTGTATGCGCCGAAGGTCAGTGTTGAAGTGCTCAACACTCTGACCTATTCAGCCCATCCCTACATTAAACGCAGCCTCTCGGTCATCAGAAGCCTGACCCTCGACCTGCCGGGTGCGGAACCCCACAGCACCTACCTGGCACTGGCCATTATCGGTGACCCGATCGATCGTGATACCTGGGATATGCAGCTGGAGAGGAACCCGCTCAGCACCGCCGCGCCGCCGCGCTTATGGTGCGATGTAGTTAAATACTGGCTGGCGGAAAGCCGCTGCAGTTGGATACCTCACAAGGAGGGGCAAGGCCTGCGTTTGTGCGGTGAGTTTCGCCTGTCGAACAACCTCAGTTCGCACCCTGCCAATGTTTCGCTGCGCGTGTGCTACCGGACACCACTGATCTCGCTGCTCGGCGAGGACGCCTTTGTCGGTGGCGAACGGGGCATGGCCTTTACCATCACCCATAAAGATGGCGTCATCACCCTGCGTGACGATCCCACCCCTGATCTGGACCGGGCACGACATTACCTGTTGAGTGATCAGCAGCAATGCTCGAGCTACCTGCAGCCGACGTGGCGAAATGAGTAGGCCCGCAGCCGGTACAACCCAAAAGCGCCTGTTTTCACAACGTGACTATCTGGCGCCCTTGCCGATCCCGACCGGTGAGCAGCCGGCGGATGTGCTCAACACCATCTGGCGCAAGAATGAGGTGTTTCTGGATATTGGGAGCTACAGCATTGGCTCGGGGGTGATGGTGTTGTGGCCGCTTGTGATGATGTTTTTAGGTTTGGCTTACGGCTTTAGAAACATCTCGCCGGAAGGTAGTGTGCTGACTCTTTCCATAGGAGGGGTTATAACGGGCATCCCGGCACTAATTCTCATCCAAAGCCTGTTCCGCCCAGTCCCCTTGCCCTTGCGCTTCAACCGCCAGCGCCGCGAGGTCTGCGTCCCCCGCGAAGATGGCGAGTACTGGATTGTGCCGTGGGAATCGGTGACCGCAGCGGCCGTCCAGCATTCGACCGTCAGCCAAGGGGGGCGAATGGAAATGGGGCTGTTAGTCATCGGCTTTGATAACCCCGATCCAAATGCGCAGGAAGGCAACCAGCATTTCAGCCTGGGCTTCAACTGCGGTGGCGGTACCACGGCAATGGCCTTGTGGGAATGCATGCGCAGTTACATGGAGGTCGGACCGCAGGCAGTTGCTGACCGCACCGCTCGGTTACATCGACCCAAAGGCATTCTGGCAACTTACATCGATGACTGTTTTGAGGCCGCACAGCGCAAGGGCTGGTTTTTGACGTTGTTGTGGGAAGGTTTTTTCGGTCTGTTTATTTTCAACACATTACTGATTGATGTGCTGGAACGCTGGAAGCTCTCACCGCCACCGGACCTGCCTTACCCCGAGATCAGCGAATGGTCAAAGCCCTTGCCACCCGAACAATGGGCCAAGCGCTCACCTGAGCTGGAAGCGGCAATCGCTGAACGTGAGGCGGAGCTGGCGGCAAACTCGGCGCCAGCGTCGAACCGGGAATGTCATGAGTAGACCCATAGCCGGTACGACCAGGAAACGCCTGTTTTCACAACGTGACTACCTGGCGCCCTTGCCGATCCCGACCGGTGAACAACCGGCGGATGTGCTCAACACCATCTGGCGCAAGAATGAGGTATTTCTCGATATTGGGAGCTACAGCATTGGCTCGGGGGTGATGGTGCTGTGGCCGCTTGTGATGATGTTTTTGGGTTTCGCCTATGGTTTTCGGGATATAGCACCAGAGGTCAGTTCGATTGCTCTGTGGGGGGGAGTCATCATTACAGGCATCCCCGCACTGATCATGATCCACGGCCTATTTCGCCCAGTCCCCTTGCCATTGCGCTTCAACCGCCAGCGCCGCGAGGTCTGCGTCCCCCGCGAAGACGGCGAGTACTGGATTGTGCCGTGGGAATCGGTGACCGCAGCGGCCGTCCAGCATTCGGCCGTCAGCCAAGGGGGGCGAATGGAAATGGGGCTGTTAGTCATCGGCTTCGACAACCCCGATCCGAATGCACAGGAAGGCAACCAGCATTTCAGCCTGGGTTTCAACTGTGGTGGCGGTACCACGGCGATGGCCTTGTGGGAGTGCATGCGCAGTTACATGGAAGTCGGGCCACAGGCGTTACCTGAAGCCAACGATTTTGAAGGTGCCCGTGCAAGGCTCAAAGGGCGAAACGTCTTCTGGGGTGAATGTTGCAATTACATGGATGGGATTCGCGAGTATGCAGTCACTGGGCGCATGCACAAGGCGCTATGGCTGGTTTTTGCCCTGTTCGTGTTCGGTGCGCCTTTAGCCTTCATGCTGCAAACCTGGAAACTCTCACCGCCACCCGACCTGCCTTACCCCGAGATCAGCGAATGGTCAAAACCCCTGCCACCCGAACAGTGGGCCAAGCGCTCACCTGAACTGGAAGCGGCCATCGCTGAGCGTGAGGCGGCGCTGGCGGAGCTGGCGACACCGGCGTTGTAACAACTTTCGGAAGCGTCCTACATCTCTCTGGAAGGGCATCTGCTAGCGTTCGACTCCTTCGTATTTTGGGCGTTCCGGTAGGCGCGAGCGCACCGTTTACTGCCACTGCCAAAACGGACAGCGAGTGTTCGCCGTTACCCATTGCGTGTGATTCAGCCTGGTCTTCTATGGCCTGAGCACGGCTTTCAGCGGTTGATCTTTAGCGGCAATTCGGGCGCCAAAATACGGAAGTGACTGAAGTACTGCCAGAAAAACCATGGGACGGATCAGTGTTTTGCCGGAGGGATTGCTTTGGATGATGTGGTCAAGCAGGACGCAACCGAATGGGATGACAACCCGTTACTCCAGCGTGTGCCACGCCTTCGCGAGGCGTTGGTGCGGTTGGGGCTTGTGTGTCTGGATCGCGAGTGGTTAGGCCCGAGGGCCGCGTATCGCTTCAGGTGCAGTCGCAACCATGTGTTCAGCAGGGCGCTTCTGGTCATTTCAAACCCGCGCTCAGGCGGGTGCCGGGCCTGCGTGGCAGAGGATCGTGATCGTCGGTTGCTGGCCAAGGCCCGGTGCGCGGGAGTGGAGTGTCTGGAGCCGGCATGGCTGGGCATTACGGCAATGCATCGCTTCCGTTGCCCGAAGGGGCATGAGTGGAGCCGTAAGGGCTCCCATGTCTTGCGTAGCGCCAACTGCCCGGCCTGCGGGCATGAGAAGCACAGCCTGCGCATGCGCCGCAAGGACGGTTTGCTCAAGTTGCAGCAGGTGGCCGCTGCGCACGGAGGCGTGTGCCTGGCCGAGGTGTATGTGGGTGGGCAGCAGCCCTACGCCTTTCGCTGTGCCGAAGGGCATGTCTGGGCGTCGCTTGGCAACGAAGTGTTGAGGCGTACCTGGTGTCCGGAGTGTGCCCGGCTGCGCAAGGTGGCCGAGTACCGTCTGAAGGATGGCCTGCAACGGTTGCAGCGCAAAGCGGCAGAGCGGGGCGGTGTGTGCCTGGCGGATCGCTATGAGGGGTCCGCTGCACGCTATCTTATGCGTTGCGCAAAGGGGCATGAGTGGCGCGCGACCGGTAAGCGGCTTCTTCGCGGCACCTGGTGCACGGTGTGTGTCCATGATGCCAAGCGCTTGAGCATTCGGGATGCCCAGCGCGAAGCGCAGGCGCGTGGTGGGCAATGCTTGTCTACAACATACGTCAACAACAGTACCAAGCTGCATTGGGTGTGTGATCGTGGGCATAGCTGGCATGCCCCGCTGGCAACCATCAGGGCCAGGCACTGGTGCCCCGAGTGCGCGTACATGTCGAGGATCAGCAGCCGCAGGTCCCGGGCCATGTCGCGCTACATCGAGGCATCGACGTCCGTTGCCGATGATTGGTTGTTTGCCTCGTCGCCGGACCCGGTGATGCTGGCCGTTACGGGTGAACGTTCAGCAGAGCCATAGTGGCGAGTGTCGTTTGGGTGGCAGGTAGTCAAACACGCGAATGGTCGCCTCGAGGCTGCAATGGGTGGGTGTCGACTTGATTTCCTCGATTTTCCCGACTTCTATCAATACAGGCCCTTCATGTGCTGAGGTGCCTGCCCAGCCTGCCGTTGAACACTGGCGCCGTAATGGTCAAGGAGTATTCTCTCAGTTCTCAATCCTGGTCGTTGATGATGCCAAACAAAGCGCTGCGAATCCTGATTGCCGACGAACACCCCATGCAGTTGCTGCAATTGGAGAAGATGCTCAACGCCATGGGCTATTACCGGATCGCGCCTGTACATAGCTTCGATGAGTTGCAGCGTCTGGTGCAGAATGCGCTGCAGCCGTTCAACCTGTT
Source organism: Pseudomonas laurentiana (assembly GCF_014648275.1). Lineage (GTDB taxonomy): Bacteria > Pseudomonadota > Gammaproteobacteria > Pseudomonadales > Pseudomonadaceae > Aquipseudomonas > Aquipseudomonas laurentiana. Next base: position 5,172 of record NZ_BMQU01000043.1, on the reverse strand, counting down.
GATTGGCAATATTGACCTGGCCAGCCATGCCGGGGTCGATCTGGAGCGTTTTTGTCGCGTTCATGCGCAGATCCAGCACGCCTTGCTCTATGAGTCGCAGCATCTGAGAATCCCTGCCGTGCCTGCCGGCAAGCGCCAGGCGGTGAGCGTAAGGCTGCCGAAGGTGCCGGACAGCGAGTCGCTGGAGGCGTTCATGGCGATCATCGACGCCCCAGTATTGATTGCTCGTTTGCCCGGGCCTGGTGGCCATGCCGACGTGCCCAAACAGGTCGGGCGTAGCCCCAGCCTGGGGCCGACGGTCTTTTCCCGGCATTCCTGAAACTGTTTTTGCTATCCTCTTGCGCTTGCCCAGGCGCGCCAGGATGCGCGTTGACTGTTTCTCGACCACGGATCCCGCCATGACTGCCTCCCTCCCTGTGAGCCCGCTGCGGCTGTCGCGTAGCGACCACAAGACCCTCGGCCTGGCCGCCCTTGGCGGTGCGCTGGAGATCTACGATTTCATCATTTTCGTGTTCTTTACCCTGACGCTGAGCCAGCTGTTCTTCCCGCCGCAGATGCCAGAGTGGCTACGTTTGCTGCAAAGTTTCGGCATCTTTGTCACCGGTTACCTGGCTCGGCCATTAGGCGGCATTCTGATGGCGCATTTTGCCGACCATCTAGGGCGCAAGAAGGTGTTTAGCCTGAGCATCCTGATGATGGCGCTGCCGTGCCTGCTTATCGGGGTGATGCCTACCTACGCCGAGATCGGTTACTTCGCGCCTCTGCTGTTGTTGGCCTTGCGTATCTTCCAGGGCGCTGCGGTCGGCGGTGAGGTGCCCAGTGCCTGGGTGTTCGTCGCTGAACACGCGCCCGCCGGGCGCCGTGGCTATGCCCTGGGTTTTCTGCAGGCGGGGTTGACCTTTGGTTACCTGCTGGGCGCGCTGACCGCCACGACCCTGGCACAACTGTTCAGCCCCCAGGAGATCCTTGATTACGCCTGGCGGTTTCCATTCTTGCTGGGTGGCGTGTTTGGGATGATTGGCGTATGGCTGCGCCGTTGGTTGAGTGAAACCCCCGTGTTCCTGGCCCTGCGCGAGCGCCGTGAACAGCCGGTGGCATTCCCCTTGCGTGCGGTGTTGCGTGAGCATCGTCGGGCGTTGGTTCCGGCTGTTCTGCTGACCTGCGTGTTGACCTCGGCGGTGGTGGTGCTGGTGGTCATCACCCCCACGGTGATGCAGCAACGGTTTGGCATGACGGCCGGCCATACCTTTGCCTTGAGCAGCATCGGCATTGTCTTTCTTAACATTGGCTGTGTGTTGGCCGGCCTTTTGGTTGACCGTATAGGGGCCTGGCGCGCCCTGACCCTCTACAGTCTGGTGCTGCCGCTGGGCATTGCGGGCTTGTATGCCAGCCTGATCGGTGGCTGGGCCTGGCCTGGGCTTGCGTACGCTGTGGCGGGTTTGAGCTGTGGTGTGGTTGGCGTGGTGCCTTCGGTCATGGTGAGCTTGTTCCCGGCACAGATTCGTGTGTCGGGCATTTCCTTCACCTACAACATTGCCTATGCCCTGTGGGCCAGTGTCACGCCGCTGATGTTGATCGCCTTGATGCCCTGGAGTCCTTGGGTCTGTGCTGGTTTCGCCCTTGTCATGGGCACTGTCGGTGCAGCCGCGGCGGTGTACTTTGGCGCCAGGGACGATGGGGCGTTCGCCGACGAGGCGTTGCAGTGTTAAGCGGCTAATGCTCGCAACAAAAAAAAGCCCCCTCGACCTGAGCGGTGAGGGGGCTTTCTTATGCGTGCTGCTTACATGTTCGGGTAAGTCGGCCCGCCAGCGCCTTCCGGCGCGACCCAGGTGATGTTCTGCGAAGGGTCCTTGATGTCACAGGTCTTGCAGTGTACGCAGTTCTGGGCGTTGATCTGGAAGCGCTTGTTGCCGTCTTCCTGGGTGACCACCTCGTAGACGCCTGCAGGGCAGTAGCGTTGAGCAGGCTCATCGTACAGGGGCAGGTTGGTCTTGATCGGGATGTTCGCATCCGCCAGTTTCAGGTGGCACGGTTGTTCTTCCTCATGGTTGGTGCTGGAGAGGAATACCGAGCTCAGTTTGTCGAAGCTGAGTTTGCCATCTGGTTTCGGGTAGTCGATCTTTGTCGAGTCGGCTGCCAGCTTGAGGCAGGCGTAGTCCGGCTTGGTGTCGTGCAGGGTGAATGGCAGCTTGCCGCCGAACCAGTTCTGGTCGACATAGTTGAAGGCTGCACCCAGCAGCGGGCCGAACTTGTGCATGGCCGGGCCGAAGTTGCGGCTGGCGAACAGCTCTTCGTAGAGCCAGCTGGCCTTGAAGGCATCGACGTAGCTGGTCAGCTCATCGCCGCCTTCCTTGCCTGCCAGCAGCGCTTCAGCCACGGCGTCGGCCGCGAGCATGCCGGACTTCATCGCGGTGTGGCTGCCCTTGATCTTGGCGACGTTCATGGTGCCCAGGTCGCAGCCGATCAGTGCGCCACCCTTGAAGACCATTTTCGGCAGCGAGTTCAAGCCGCCTTTGGCCAGGGCGCGGGCGCCGTAGCTGATGCGTTTGCCGCCGTCGAGGTACTGCTTGAGTACCGGGTGGTGTTTCAGGCGCTGGAATTCGTCGAAGGGCGACAGGTAGGCGTTGCCATAGGACAGATCGACGATCAGGCCGACCACGACCTGATTGTTTTCCAGGTGGTAGAGGAAGGAACCACCGGTGTTTTCGGTGGACATGATGTCCAGCGGCCAGCCAGCGGTGTGAACCACCAGGCCTTGTTGGTGCTTGGCCGGGTCGATTTCCCAGATTTCCTTCAGGCCGATGCCGTAGTGCTGCACGTCGGCTTCGCTGTCCAGATTGAAGCGCTTGATCAGTTGCTTGCCGATATGGCCGCGGCAACCTTCGGCGAACAGGGTGTACTTGCCACGCAGTTCCATGCCCGGGGTGTACAGGCCTTCTTTCGGATTGCCTTCGCGGTCGACGCCCAGGTCGCCGGTGATGATGCCGCGGACCACGCCATTTTCGTCGAACAGCGCTTCCTGGGCGGCAAAGCCCGGGTAGATCTCCACGCCCAGGTTCTCGGCCTGCTGCGCCAGCCAGCGGCACAGGTTGCCCAGGGAGATGATGTAGTTGCCTTCGTTGTGCATGGTTTTCGGCACAAACAGGTCAGGTACCTTGACCGCGCTGCCAGCGTCTTTCAGAACGTAGATGTCGTCGCGCTTGACCGGTGTGTTCAGCGGGGCGCCGAGCTCTTTCCAGTCAGGGAAGAGTTCGTTCAGCGCGCGCGGTTCGAATACGGCGCCGGAGAGGATGTGTGCGCCGACCTCGGAGCCTTTCTCGACCACGCAGACGCTGATTTCGTTACCGGCTTCGGCGGCCTTCTGCTTCAGTCTGCAGGCGGCGGACAGGCCTGCCGGGCCAGCGCCGACGATGACCACGTCGAATTCCATGTATTCGCGTTCCACAGGTTCTCTCCTACTCAAGGCTCATCGTTTTTTCTTTATTGGCGGGTGCCAGGCGGTCATCGGTCAGGCGTTAGGGGCGATGCCTTTGCTGTAGCTCGGGCGATGACGTACTACACCGCTTTCTCTTGGCCGCGCATTATATCTACACCACTTGCGCGGTCCAATACAAACGTTTGTTTGAATTTGCCGCAGGCCAGTAAAATCAAAGAGGCACGGCTTGAAGCTGGCCGGTTTGCCGTATTGACCGGATTGGGCGTTACGGTCAAGATACGAGCGGTTTTACGCTCGCCGTAGGCTGATCGTAGGATGCAGGAGCACCCCTAAAACCTGGCAAAAAGCAGGGCAGTTAAGCCAAAACCCGCTTTGTAGTGGAGTTTACACGCCACGACACAGAATGACTCACGGGTTTTGCTAATAAAAGGTCAAAAAAGGACTGAGCAGTCAGTTCAGGCGGGCCTGCCCGAAATCGTTTTTAGAGGTGCCCTTGTACCCACGCGCAATCGCCGGGCCTGCCCCAGGCGACATTCTTTTCACCGGAGAGTAACGAGGAATCCATGAAGGTTCTTGTAGCTGTCAAACGAGTGGTCGACTATAACGTCAAGGTTCGCGTCAAGGCGGACAACTCCGGCGTCGACCTTGCTAACGTCAAGATGTCCATGAACCCCTTCTGCGAGATCGCCGTGGAAGAGGCCGTACGCCTGAAGGAAAAAGGCGTGGCGACCGAGATCGTCGTCGTTACCATCGGCCCGAGCACGGCCCAGGAGCAACTGCGTACTGCGCTGGCGCTGGGCGCCGACCGCGCCGTCCTGGTCGAGTCCGCTGAAGAGCTCAACTCCCTGGCCGTGGCCAAGTTGCTCAAGGCTGTCGTCGATAAGGAACAGCCTCAGCTGGTGATCCTTGGCAAACAGGCCATCGACAGTGACAACAACCAGACTGGCCAGATGCTGGCTGCGCTGAGCGGTTTCGCTCAGGGCACCTTCGCGTCCAAGGTTGAAGTCGCCGGTGACAAGGTCAACGTGACCCGTGAAATCGACGGCGGCCTGCAGACCGTTGCACTGAACCTGCCTGCCATCGTCACCACCGACCTGCGCCTGAACGAGCCACGCTACGCTTCCTTGCCAAATATAATGAAGGCCAAGAAGAAGCCGCTGGAAACCGTTACCCCGGACGCCCTGGGCGTTTCCACCGCTTCCACCACCAAGACCCTGAAAGTCGAAGCGCCTGCTGCACGCAGCGCGGGTATCAAGGTCAAGTCGGTTGCTGAACTGGTCGAGAAACTGAAGAACGAGGCGAAGGTAATCTAAATGACTATCCTGGTTATCGCTGAACACGAAAACGGTGCCGTTGCCCCGGCTACCTTGAACACTGTTGCCGCTGCCGCGAAAATCGGTGGCGATATCCACGTGCTGGTTGCTGGTCAGGGCGTTGGCGCGGTAGCGGAAGCTGCTGCGAAAATCGCTGGCGTCAGCAAGGTGCTGGTTGCCGACAACGCTGCCTACGCGCACCAGTTGCCAGAGAATGTTGCACCGCTGGTTGCCGAGATCGGCAAGGGCTACAGCCACGTGCTGGCGCCTGCGACCTCCAACGGCAAGAACATCCTGCCGCGCGTTGCCGCGCTGCTGGACGTCGATCAGATCTCCGAGATCATCTCGGTTGAGTCGGCTGACACCTTCAAGCGTCCGATCTACGCCGGCAACGCCATTGCCACCGTGCAGTCGAGCGCTGCA
>NZ_BMQU01000042.1 GCF_014648275.1 Pseudomonas laurentiana | reverse complement strand
AATTTCGGAATTAGCGCGCTCCGATTTTTTAACTAGCTGTTGCACTTGCTCCTTGAGGCCGCCAAGTTCTTCCATCGCCCTCTATAACTATAGAGACACTCAAGGAGCGCACTGTCATGAAAATACTCGACATCTGGGGAGAGGGCCGAATCGTTGACAACATATCTGACACCGTATTCGTTACCGGCTTTACGGATGCAGACAACATCAATAAAGATGACCAAAAGATATCCAACGGCCCGAACGCAGGCAAAGAAATACCCCGCCTCATTCCTGTCAAGGATTACGACTACCCCATTTTCCCGCTCGCAGAAGACCTGTACCCCTGCGAGACACTGATGGGCGCCCCCATAACCGTAGGCGCCGCCCAGGAAATGTGCAGGGTACTCAGCGAACCGGATGGCAAGGTGTACCTCTATGACCCTGCCGAACCCTTCAGAAAGGCGTTTGAAACAACTGCACACGCGCACGGGTTATCCCTTGAAGGACGCTATTCACCTCAAGAACTCCCGTCTCCGCTAAACGAAATAACCATGCATGCCGTCTATGTATATGTGCACATCACCGAACCTGCCACCCACCCCCATACTGAACTTTAAAACAACCTGATAACCGGAGATCTTCATGGCGAGTGTCAGCATTCTGCGATCGATCGCAAATAACACCCCTTACACCTTGTCCATTCGCAATGGCGAAAGCAAAAGCGACTTGTTTTCCATTGGTGCACAATCGGCATGGAACGGTTGTATGAACGTACCCTGGATCGGAAAGATCTCGGAAAACTATAAAGCCATTGAACTGGTCATGGGCGCCAAAGCCGAAACAACGCTGTGGTTATTTCAAGACTACTGGGAACCGGCTCATGAAAATGCAGTTAAATACTTATTCGGCCCTGAAATGAACTATACCGGGGAGACCCTGGAAGTTCCGGGCAACAACCGTGGTGGCGGCAACCATAACCTGATCATCAGCCTGGAAGGCAATCGCTTCTCTCTGAAAATGATGTAATTGCACCATTATTGTTTCCCTTCGACACCACCTCCCGAAAAATACCGCTGCCAACCTCAAGGCTGGCAGCGCCTTCCCATGGCGCGCACGACCACAACGGCTGCATCAGCCTGTCACCGAGCAAGATTTCATCAAGCAAACGCAAATCTCTCTTATTCAACAAGCGGATAGCCTGCTAAGCTTGCGAGCCGGATTTTTGCTCGCGCCTCAGGATTCTAGATGTCCTTGTTGCTTCGCTGCCTCTCTCCCCTATTTTTGCTACTGCTACTGGCAGCCTGTGACGACGCCCCGCGTTTTACTCAGGCAGAGCCCGGGGAAGCCATGGCGGGTGGTACCTCGACCATAGACAAGCACGACAAGAAAGCCTTTTCGATGCCCTCGGCCAACCTGGCACCAAGCCGCAGCTTGGACTTCAGTGTCGGCAACAGCTTCTTTCGCAACCCTTGGGTCATGGCTCCGTCCACGACCACCGCGCGTGACGGTCTCGGCCCACTGTTCAACACCAATGCCTGCCAGAACTGCCACATCAGGGATGGTCGCGGCCATCCCCCAGGGCCCGAAGCCAAAAGCGCGACATCAATGCTGGTACGCCTGTCGATCCCCAATGGAACAGAATACCTGGAGGTCATCGAACGCCTCGGGGTCGTGCCCGAACCGGTCTATGGTGGACAATTGCAGGACATGGCCGTGCCCGGGGTCGCCCCCGAAGGCAAGGTACGGGTGGAATACACACCACAGCACGTGACCTTCACGGACGGCACGCAGGTCGAATTGCGCAAGCCAAAACTGGTAATCAGCCAGCTTGGCTATGGGCCAATGCACCCCGATACGCGCTTCTCGGCCCGCGTCGCCCCTCCGATGATCGGCCTCGGTCTGCTCGAAGCCATCCCGGAAGAGGCCATTCTGGCTAACGCCGACCCCTATGACAGCAATGGTGATGGCATCCGAGGCTATCCCAATAAGGTATGGGACGATACTCAGCGAAAAACCGTCCTGGGCCGCTTCGGCTGGAAAGCCGGGCAGCCGAACCTCAACCAGCAAAACGTGCATGCCTTCTCTGGCGACATGGGCCTGACTACCCGCCTACGCCCAATGGATGACTGCACACCGACACAAACCGACTGCCTGAATGCCCGCCATGACCGTGGTGAACCCGAAGTCAGCGACAACATCCTGCGGTTGATGTTGTTCTATACCCGCAACCTGGCGGTGCCGACACGCAAGGACGTCGACTCGCCGCACGTGCTGGCCGGCAAGAACCTGTTTTTCGAGGCTGGCTGCCAGAACTGCCATGTTCCGAAATTCACCACGTCGGCCAACGCCGCCGAGCCGGAACAGGCCAACCAGGTGATCCGCCCGTATACCGACCTGCTGCTACACGACATGGGGCCGGACCTGGGGGACAATCGCAGCGAGTTTGCCGCCGGTGGTCGCGACTGGCGCACGGCACCGCTGTGGGGCATCGGCATGACCGAAACAGTCAGTGGCCACACTCAGTTCCTGCACGACGGCCGGGCTCGCAACCTGCTCGAAGCGGTGCTTTGGCACGGCGGCGAGGCCAAGGCCGCGCAGCAACACGTATTGACCTTCAATGCCGAGCAACGCGCCGCGTTGCTGGCATTCCTGAATTCACTCTAGCCATAGGAGCCGGGCATGTTCCGTCCCAAACTGTTGTTTACCAGCCTTGCTGCCCTCGCGCTGGGCGCCTGCTCGCCCCAAGACCCGCAGGCGGTAACCTCTGCTGCCATTGCCAAGCAGGTGATCCTGCCGACCTACAGCCGCTGGGTCGAAGCTGACCGTCAACTGGCCGTCAGCGCATTGGCTTTCTGCGAAGGCAAGAACACCCTGGAAACCGCACGGGCCGACTTCCTCCACGCCCAGAAGGCATGGGCAGAGTTGCAACCCCTGCTGATCGGCCCACTGGCCGAGGGTAACCGGGCCTGGCAGGTTCAATTCTGGCCAGACAAGAAAAACCTGGTAGGACGCCAGGTAGAGCAACTGATCAACAGTGACAAACCTATCGATGCCGGCACCCTTGCCAACTCCAGCGTCGTGGTCCAAGGGCTCTCGGCCTATGAGTACATCCTGTTCGACAGCAAGCCAGACACCGCCAATGCCGAGCAGAAAGCCCGCTATTGCCCACTGCTGGTTGCTATCGGCGCGCGGCAGAAAGCCCTGGCCGAAGAAATCCTGCAGGGCTGGAACAAGAACGACGGCGTGCTCGCACAGATGACCAAGTTCCCCAACCAGCGCTATGCCGACTCTCACGAAGCAATTGCCGATGTACTCCGTGCCCAGGTCACTGCGCTGGACACCCTGAAGAAAAAACTCGGCACTCCGATGGGGCGCATGAGCAAAGGTATCCCTCAGCCGCTGCAAGCCGAAGCCTGGCGCAGCCAGTCGTCACTGAAAAGCCTGCACGCCAGCCTCAGTGCCGCACAGACGGTCTGGGCCGGGGTCGACAATCAAGGGCTGCGTAGCCTGCTCGGCAGCGACCAGAAAGCCCTCGCCGACAAAATCGACGCGGCCTATGCCGTGTCGCTGAAGCTGTTGGCCGACGCCCCGAAGCCCCTCAACGAGTTGCTGGAAGATGAAGCCGGTCGTGAGCAATTGAACGCGATCTATGACAGCCTGAACGCCGTCCACCGCCTGCACGAAACCGACCTGGCCAAAGCGCTGGGCATTCAATTGGGCTTCAATGCCAACGACGGTGACTGATCATGGTGCGACGTCAGGTTCTGAAAGTCGGTAGTGCGCTGCTTGCCGCCCTCACGTTGGGCGGTTGGACCCTGTTCCAGAACAAGCGCCAGCAACCTCTGCTGCTCTCGGCCCGTGACGATAGCGACGGCAACCACTATGCCGTCGGCTACCGACTGGACGGCAGCCAGGTGTTCGCCACCCAGGTCGGACAGCGTTGCCACGACATCATCAACCACCCCGCACTGCCCATCGCCTTGTTTGTGGCACGCCGACCCGGCACTGAAAGCTACCTGATCGATCTGCGCGACGGTCGCCTGCTGCAAACCATCACCTCACAGCCAAACCGTCACTTCTACGGCCACGCGGTGATCCACAAGAGCGGCGAATGGCTGTATGCCACGGAGAACGACACCTCCGATCCGGGGCGCGGCGTACTTGGGGTCTACCGATTCGAAGGCGAGTGGCTGCAGCACAGTGGTGAACTGTCCACCCATGGCCTGGGTCCGCACCAGGTATCCTGGCTACCCGATGGCGAGACGCTGGTGGTCGCCAACGGCGGTATTCGCACCGAAGCCGAAAGCCGTGTCGAGATGAACCTCGACGCCATGGAACCCAGCCTGGTGCTGATGCGCCGCGACGGCACCCTGTTGAGCAAGGAAACCCTGAGCCAGCAGATGAACAGCATTCGCCACCTGGCGGTTGCCAGCGACGGCACGCTGATCGCCTGTCAGCAGTTCATGGGTGATGCTCACGAAACGGCCGAGCTGCTGGCGATCAAACGCCCTGGGCAGGCGTTTCAGCCCTTCCCCGTGGCGCACGCACAACTGCAGTCGATGGCGAACTACACCGCCAGTGTCGCAGTACACAGCGAGTTGCGACTGGTGGCGCTGACTGCTCCGCGGGCCAACCGCCTGTTCATCTGGGATCTGGACAGTGGCGCGACCCGCCTGGATGCACCGATGCCCGACTGTGCCGGTGTCGGCGCGGTGGCAGACGGCTTCGTGGTCACCTCGGGCCAAGGCCGCTGCCGGCTATATGATTGCCGCAAGTCAGAGCTGATCGGCCAACCACTGCAGCTACCGCCAGGGCTTTGGGACAACCATCTGCATCTGGCGTAAGCAACACGCCGGGGAAACGGACTTCCCTGCATTGGGCAAAGGCGTAATATTCGACAACACTGCACACATTGAGCAGGTGTTCGTCAGTGCTGTGCCTGCCTGTCCGGTCTCCAAGGAAATGGAATATGCTGCGCCGCCGCATGCTGATCATGTTGGGTGTCGTTGTGCTGATCGTGCTGATGCTGGGGGGCTACAAAGCCTTTAGTATCTATCGGCAGATTCAGCAATTCAGTGCGCCAAGGCCTCCATTGAGCGTAGCGACGACTGTCGCGCGCGAACAGCTCTGGCAGAGTCGGCTACCCGCCGTCGGCAGCCTCAAGGCGTTTCAGGGGGTCAACCTGAGCCTGGAGACAGCCGGCACGGTGAAGACTCTGCTGTTCGAATCAGGCCAACAGATCAAGGTTGGCCAACCCCTCTTGCAACTCGACAGCGACGTGGAAAGTGCTCTGCTCGGTACCGCGCAGGCAGACCTCGGGCTGGCACAGGTCGAATATGGGCGCGGCAGCCAACTGGTCGACAGTCAGGCAATCTCCAAAGGCGAGTTCGATCGCCTCGCCGCACAGCTGCTGCGCAGCAAAGCCGTGGTCGCCCAACTCAAGGGTTCATTGGCGAAAAAGACCATCCTTGCGCCGTTCAGCGGCACCATTGGTATCCGTCAGGTGGATGTCGGGGACTACTTGCCCAGCGGCACCGTGATAGCCACCCTTCAAGACCTGAGCAGCCTGTACGTGGATTTTTACGTTGCCGAACAGGCGATTCCCAAGCTGGGTATTGGCCAGCAAGTATTGGTCAGTGTCGCGGCGTACCCCAAACAGACCTTCCCTGGCACCCTCAGCGCGATCAACCCCAAGGTTGAAGACACCACCCGAAACATACAGGTCCGCGCCACCTTGGCGAACCCTGACGGCATGCTGCTACCCGGTATGTTCGCCAGCCTGCAAGTACTGCTACCCCACCCTCGCAATGAAGTGGTCGTTCCGGAAACGGCCGTCACCTACACCCTCTACGGCACCTCGGTGTACATCGCGACCCCCAAGAATGCCGAGGATGGCCAACCACAAAAGACCCCCAACGGCCAGCCGGTGCTGGTGGCAGAACGCCGATTTATCGAAGCGGGTGAGCGCCGCGAAGGTCTGGTGGTCATCACCAACGGTGTGAAGGCAGGTGAGCAGGTTGTTACAGCCGGTCAGCTAAAACTCACCCAAGGTGCCCTGATCACCGTCAGCCCGGACAAGACCCTGCCAGGCGAGCTGAATCACCCGCCACGCGTCGACTGATCAAGGAACCTTCATGGCCTTTACCGATCCGTTCATTCGTCGCCCTGTACTGGCCAGTGTGGTCAGCCTGTTGATTGTCCTGCTCGGATTCCAGGCCTGGAATTCATTGCCGATCCGTCAATACCCGCAGATGGAAAACGCCTTGATCACGGTGACCACCGCTTACCCTGGGGCCAACGCGGAAACCATCCAGGGCTATATCACCCAACCCATGCAGCAGAGTCTGGCAAGCGCCGAAGGTATTGACTACATGACCTCGGTGAGTCGGCAGAACTTCTCGGTGATCTCGATCTACGCCCGAATCGGCTCGGACAGCGACCGAATGTTTACCGAACTGTTGGCCAAGGCCAACGAAGTAAAAAACAAACTGCCTCAGGATGCTGAAGATCCGGTGCTGAGCAAGGAAGCCGCTGGGGCCTCAGCACTGATGTACATCAGCTTTTTTAGCAGCGAACTGAGCAACCCGCAAATCACCGACTACCTGTCGCGAGTGATCCAGCCCAAGCTGGCCACACTGCCAGGCATGGCCGAAGCAGAGATCCTCGGCAACCAACTGTTCGCCATGCGCATCTGGATCGATCCCGTCAAACTCGCCGGTTATGGCCTGAGCGCCAGCGATGTGACCGACGCGGTACGGCGCTACAACTTCCTCTCGGCGGCCGGCGAAATCAAAGGCGAATACGTGGTCACCAGTATCAACGCCAGCACTGAGCTCAAATCGGCCGAAGCCTTCGCCGCGATTCCACTGAAAACCGTGGGCGATCGCCGGGTGCTGTTACGCGATGTTGCCAGAGTGCAAATGGGCGCGGAAAACTACGATACGGTCAGTTCTTTCGATGGCACACCATCGGTCTACATCGGTATCAAGGCGACGCCAGCGGCCAACCCGCTGGATGTAATCAAGGAGGTGCGCAAACTGATGCCAGAGCTGAACAGCCAGTTGCCACCCAACCTGAAAGCGTCCATCGCTTACGACGCTACGCTGTTCATCCAGGCCTCGATCAACGAAGTGGTCAAAACCCTGGCAGAGGCCGTGCTGATTGTGATCATCGTGGTCTTTCTGTTCCTCGGTGCGCCGCGCTCGGTGCTGATTCCGGTCATCACCATTCCGTTGTCGATGATCGGTGTGCTGTTCTTCATGCAACTGATGGGCTACTCAATCAACCTGCTGACCCTGCTGGCCATGGTGCTGGCAATTGGTTTGGTGGTGGATGATGCCATTGTCGTCGTGGAAAACATCCATCGACACATCGAAGCTGGCGAAACGCCCTTCGACGCGGCACTGATGGGCGCGCGCGAAATTGCTGTCCCCGTGGTCTCGATGACCATCACACTGGCAGCGGTGTACGCCCCGATTGGCTTTTTACAAGGGCTTACGGGTGCGTTGTTCAAGGAGTTTGCCTTGACCCTGGCTGGCGCCGTGATCATCTCGGGGATCGTCGCCCTGACCCTGTCGCCCATGATGTGCTCAGTGCTGCTGCGCCACGAGGCCAATACCCACGGCCTGGCCTACCGCCTCGACCAGCTATTTGAACGCCTCAAACGGCGCTACCAAAAGATCCTCCACGGCACACTCAATACACGCCCCGTGGTATTGGTGTTCGCCGTGATCGTCCTGTGCCTGATACCCGTGCTGCTGATGTTCACCAAAAAAGAGCTGGCGCCAGACGAAGATCAAGGCATCGTGTTCATGCTGGCCACCGCGCCGCAGCCAGCCAACCTCAACTACCTGAATGCCTACACCGACGAGTTCATAACCATATTCAAGGCGTTCCCGGAGTACTACTCATCCTTCCAGATCAATGGCTTCAACGGCGTGCAATCAGGCATCGGAGGCTTTCTACTCAAGCCCTGGAATGAGCGTGAGCGAACCCAAATGGCACTATTGCCGCTGGTTCAAGCCAAGCTCAACAACATCAGTGGCCTGCAGGTCTTCGGCTTCAACCTGCCGTCACTGCCCGGTACGACCCAGGGCTTGCCGTTCGAGTTCGTCATCAATACGCCGAACGACTACGCATCGCTGCTGCAAGTGGCCGAGCAGGTCAAAACGCGCGCCCAGGCCACAGGCAAATTCGCCTTCCTCGACATCGACCTGGCCTTCGACAAGCCTGAAGTCGTCGTCGATATTGACCGGGAGAAAGCCGCGCAAATGGGCGTGACCATGGGCACGCTGGGCAGCACACTGGCGACCTTGCTAGGTGAAGCCGAGATCAACCGGTTTACCCTTGAAGGGCGTAGCTACAAGGTCATTGCCCAGGTCGAAGGCGCCTACCGAGACAACCCGGGCTGGCTGAACGACTACTACGTCAAGAACGAGAAGGGGCAAATGCTGCCGCTGTCGACGTTGATCACGATCAGCGAGCGCGCACGGCCGCGCCAACTGAATCAGTTCCAACAACTGAACTCGGTCATTATCCAAGGTGTACCGCTGGTCAGTATGGGCGAAGCCATTGACACCGTCCGCAACATTGCCCGCGAAGAAGCCCCTGCGGGGTATGCCTTTGATTACAGTGGCGTAGCGCGACAATTCATCCAGGAGGGGTCGGCACTGTGGGTCACCTTTGGCCTGGCACTGGCCATCATTTTCTTGGTACTGGCGGCACAGTTCGAGAGTTTCCGCGACCCCTTGGTCATCCTGGTGACGGTCCCGCTATCCATCTGCGGCGCACTGATCCCACTGTTTCTCGGCCTGTCGAGCATGAACATCTATACACAGGTCGGGCTGGTAACCTTGATCGGGCTGATCAGCAAGCACGGCATCCTGATCGTCGAGTTCGCCAATCAGTTGCGGCGGCACAATGGCATGTCGCCCCGAGAGGCCATAGAGGAAGCCGCCGCGATTCGTCTGCGCCCTGTACTGATGACCACCGCAGCGATGGTTTTTGGCATGGTGCCCTTGATTCTGGCCAGCGGCGCTGGCGCGGTCAGCCGTTTCGATATCGGAACAGTGATTGCCACCGGCATGTCGGTCGGTACCCTGTTCACGCTCTTCGTCCTGCCCTGCGTCTACACCTTGCTGGCCAAGGCTGATGCTCCGACCCCGGTCAAGGCCCCAGAGCCCACTTGAGCCACATGCGCGAGTGAAAAGCAAAAAGCCTCGTCATTGACGAGGCTTTTCAGATCCATCGAAGCGGGGTCAGCTTTGGGGTCGCAATCCTTGCCTAAGGCCGAACAACAACAGCAAAAGGTCCTGATCAGGAGTCGCCACGACCTGAACCTTGACAGTATGCGGCGCAGGGCAGTGAGCCGTGGCGCTGAGAATGCCAGGACCAGGCTCCTCCCACGCGGCGGCGGCTGCGGTGGCGATTGCCAGAGCACTCAGGAAAAATAGACCTCGAGCAATTTCTAGTTTCATTACTCTAAACCTTTGACAGCGCTGCCAAACACCATGTGGTAAAAATAGAGCAGCTTTTGCCAGTCTGCGTTGCTCCACGACGAATGGTGACGCAACCGTTTTATTATTGCAGGGCGACCAAACAGCGGGCCCGTCCTACCCCTTACGCAGCACGTAAACCCGCCACATCGCATAGAACGGCAAGAAGTCCAATCGTTCCTGAATACGAAATCCCGCTTCGACGAACTCCTGCTCGACAGTGGCAACAGGCAGCACAAAGCGGTTCTGGTAACCCTCTGAACCGGCGTTCGCCAAGCGACGCGCTTCCAGCTTCTTACGCCGCCACGCTTTGAAGTTGCCATCGACCCACAGCGAGATGATCACGCTGTCGCGAGAAACCCGCTGAAACTCGGAAAGGATGACCTTACGGTGTGCGGCTTCGCCAATATGGTGAAAGAGTCGCATACAGAAAATGCTGTCGACGGCATTATCAGGCAGGTCGATGTCAAAAGCCGAGGTCTGCAGGGTGCGCACACGCTCGACGATACTGGCCGGTTGCGACGTGCGAGCCCTTTCAAGCATCGCCTCCGAATTGTCGGCACCGATGATGACTCGATTGGACTTTTCCGCCAGCAGCGGCCAAAAACGCCCGGTGCCACATGGCAGATCAAGCACCAGGCCAGGCTCACCCGACAACGCCAACGCACGCCGCGCCAACTGCTCGTCACGCTGGTGGGACAAACGGCGCGCGAACCCATCTTGATGTTTGAGTGAGTAATCCTGAGCGTGTTGCTTATCGTACTTCTCGGAAAACTCGAGCTTGATGGGACTGCGCATTCTGCCTCTCCTGACTCCAATGGCGCCCACCTTATTAAGGCGGGCGTTGGCGTCAGGTCATGCGGATGTGAAAAAAACGTTAATCTTTTTTACACCCGTTCCATCCTGTTCAAGTCCCCAGTCAACCGATGATCTCATCACGGTCGGTCCGTTGACTGCGACCGTGACTCAGGTCGACATGGAAACGACAGCCATTAGGGGTCATGGCGGTCAAGCTCACAATCCAGCCTTGGTCATCACAGATCCGCTGAACCAATGACAACCCCAATCCCAGCCCCTCGCCGCGCTTCTCTCCACCGCGCACGAACGGCTGGAACATGGCTTCACGCTGCTCTTCAGGAATGCCCACACCACTGTCTTCAACCATGAACCCTGCGGGTTCCAAGGTAAGGCGGATGAACCCACGGTCAGTGTAATGGGCCGCATTACGCAGCAAGTTCCCCATGACCGCCTGCAAGAAGGTTGCATTGTAGAGAACCGCACCTGCACCCTCCGCACTGAAGAACAACTGCAGGCCCTTCTGTTCAATGGTGTCGCGCCATACGCCAAGCAGGTCATCAGCCACTTCTTTCAGGGTCGCCTGCGAAGCAACAGCCCCTTCATCACGCTGAGCTCGTGCCAGCATCAGGAACGTCTTGACCAACTCGCGCATTTCCTCGCTGGCCCTGGCAATGCGCTCGACCTGCGCCCTTGCACGGCTATCGAGCTTGGTATTCTCCAGCAACAACTCACAGGAAGTGGCCAATACCATCAACGGCGTACGCAACTCATGGCTTACATCACTGGTGAACAACCGCTCCCGGGTCAAGGCATCGCGTAATCGCCCCAGGGTGGCATCGAATGCCACAGCCAGTTGCCCGACCTCATCGGCGGCGTAGTCCGGAGCCAAAGGCGGCGCAAGGCCCAACAGTTGATCGCGGTGACGTACCTGACGAGCCAGGCGAATCACCGGCGCCATTACCTTGCGCGCCAATACCCAGCCGAGGAACACCGCCAGCACCAGACTCAGTACAAAGCCCACCACCACCACGGCAAAAAGCACACGCTCGCGCTCTTCGAAATCACTTTGATCCTGTAGCAGGACATAACGGCGACCATCGACAATCTCGACCATCGCGTGATACGACAACTGCTCGCGAAACACTTCATGAAACCCGGGATCCAGGTGCCTGAGATCCTTGGGCAAGGCGAAGTCGTCGCGGCCACCGCTGAAGTAGAACAGCTGATCGGGCCGTGGCCTGTGACTCCAGTCACTGACACTGTCCATCAGCAGCAAGCGTTGCAGGTCGCCACCCAATACGGCAGAAATCAAACGCTCTTCGACCAAGTGGACCGTAGCAACGATACCGAAGGCAAAGGCTCCTGCAACCAAGGCGCTCATCAAGGCAAAGGCGATGATGATCCGTTGCGCCAGGCTCTGTTTAAACTCCATCGCGGCCCTCGGCCATGCGGTAACCCACACCATGCACCGTGTGCAGCAGTGGCTTGTCAAACGGCTTGTCGATCACCTGCCGCAACTGATGGACGTGGCTACGCAGGCTGTCGCTGTCAGGGCAGTCATCCCCCCAAAGTGCCTCTTCAAGCACTTCTCTGCGCAGCACGTGGGGGCTTTTCTGCATGAGCACGGCAAGCAGTTTCAGGCCGACCGGGTTCAGCTTGAGCAGACGCCCCTGGCGCGTGACTTCAAGCGTATCGAGGTCATAACTCAAATCACCTACCTGCAGGCTGCGTCGCCCTCCTCCCTGAGCCCGACGCAACACCGCTTCAATACGTGCCGCCAACTCAGACAGTGCAAAAGGCTTCAGCAGGTAATCGTCCGCACCCGAGCGAAAGCCCTGTAGACGGTCGTCGAGTTGGTCGCGGGCCGTAAGCATGATCACCGGCGTATCGCGCCGTGCGTCTTCTCGCAAGCGCTTGCATAGCGTGTAGCCGTCAATACCGGGTAACATGATGTCCAGCACAATCAGGTCATAATGCTCGGTTGCGGCCAGGTGCAAACCCGAAAGGCCGTCTTGGGCGCAATCGACCGTGTAGCCTTTAAGGCCAAGGTAATCTGCCAGATTGGCCAGAATATCGCGGTTGTCTTCAACCAATAGAATTCGCATGGGTATCCCCCCGTTCACTGCATTTGCCTGCTTGGCAGGCGCAGCTTAAGGCCATCGTTCACGTACTGCCACATCAGAACAGATTTATCACCGGTTAACGTTTTTTTCACTGACTCTTCACAGACAAAGCATACCGCCCCACAGAAAATCGCCGGTCGTTACGTCAAGCCTATACCCGGCTCAGGCTTGCCGGCCGGGACTGTCCATTTGTTTCCCCAGGATCTGTCATGCCTGTAGCCCTGAACCGCCCGCCATCACGCCCCATCAACGTCTGGCTGTACCTCGGCATCCCCGTTTTGGTCGCCATTGTTCTGCTCCTTCTGGAACTGACCAGCCTGGACATGGATATTGCCAAGTTGTTTTATGATCCGGCAGCTGGCCAGTTCATCGGACGACACAGCTTCTTTCTTGAAGACATCCTGCATGATCGCGCCAAGCAAGTCGTGATCGGCCTGGGACTGGTAGCGATTGTCGGCTTTATCGCCAGCTTGATGCTGAAAAAACTCAACCCCTGGCGCCGCGAACTGGGCTGCCTGGTAATGGCGATGGCCTTGTCCACCAGCTTTGTAACTCCACTCAAGGCAGTCACTGCCGTACAGTGCCCGTGGAGCCTGCAAGAATTCGGTGGCAAAGAGACCTACAGCGAACTGCTCAGCCCACGCCCTCCAACGGACAAACCCGGGCGCTGCTGGCCAGGTGGCCATGCGGCCACAGGCTTCACCCTGTTTGCGTTGTTCTTCGTGCTCCGCGATCGTCGCCCTCGCATGGCGCGAGCCGCGCTGTGGTTCGCCTTGGGGCTAGGCACCGTGTTTTCAGCAGGACGCATGCTGCAAGGCGCGCATTTCTTCTCGCACAACGTCTGGACAGCCGTGTTCTGCTGGCTGATCAGTCTGGGATGCTACTACGCTGTGCTGTATCGCAAGCCTGCCCCCGCTGGGGCTCCTGCACCAGCAACAGCATCGACCCTGTGAGCTGATGGCCCGTCAGTGGGTTGGTCGTGTAGCTCAAGCCCTGCAAACTCACTGACACCCCTGCGGTACCTTCGGCAGGCACTGTAAAACGGTGACCTCGCCAAATCGAGTAGGAGGCGAGTTCACACCCGCCGTCCTCTCACACCACCGTGCGTACGGTTCCGTAC
>NZ_BMQU01000041.1 GCF_014648275.1 Pseudomonas laurentiana | reverse complement strand
GGCGATTTTGAAATCGGCAGACGCTGAAGTCAGCCAGAGATGCATGGCTACTTCAGACCATCCCTAACACTTACGGATCAAGGACTACGTTACTGGTAAAGGGCGTAGTGCTGGTACGCCACCCACGCACAGCATTGCGATGGGCGCTCGCTGAGTAGGTGTTTGCAACCGCAACGATCACGCACTTTACTGTCATTCAACATCAAGGCCGCCTCATGAAGAGCCCCAGTAAATCTACTTGTTATCAGCATTGCGAACGCCTGCCGGGCACTGGCAATCGCCCAGAAAAATCACAGGGAGTGTGGGGTCAATGATCAAACGCTGGGGTCTACCTTGCCTGTTGTTGGCCTTCGGCCTGTTCTACCTGCTCCCCCTGATGAACCACGGCTTGTGGGTTCCCGACGAACCCCGCTACGCGCAGATCAGCCAGGAAATGCTGCACAGCGGTGACTGGGTATCGCCTCATTTCATGGGGTTGCGCTACTTCGAAAAACCGATTGCCGGCTACTGGATGATCGCCATCGGTCAGGCGATCTTTGGCGAGAACCTGTTCGGGGTGCGCATTGCTTCAGCACTCAGCACCGGCTTGAGCGTCTGGCTGGCATTCCTGATTGCGCGCCGCTTGTGGAACGATCCGCGCAAGAGCTTTGCAGCCGCCCTGCTCTACATGAGTTTTGGCCTGGTTGCCGGCCAGGCGGGTTACTCCAACATCGATCCGCAATTCACCTTCTGGGTCAACCTGAGCCTTGTCGCGCTATGGTTCGCTCTGGATAACCGCACGGTACGGGGCAAACTCGGCGCCTGGAGCTTGCTGGGCTTTGCCTGTGGCATGGGCTTCATGACCAAGGGATTTCTCGCCTGGCTGCTGCCGGTGGTGGTCGCAGTGCCGTACATGATCTGGCAGAAGCGCTTTGGCGAGCTACTGCGTTATGGCCCTTTGGCGCTGGTGGTGGCGATTGTCATAAGCCTGCCCTGGGCGTTGGCGATCCACAACCATGAGCCAGACTTCTGGCGCTTCTTCTTCTGGAACGAGCATATCCGCCGCTTCTCCGCCGCTGACGCACAGCACACCCGACCGTGGTGGTTCTTCGGCCCGATCATGGTCGTGTCGTGCCTGCCATGGGCGGCGCTGCTACCCTCGACATTGGTCCAGGCCTGGAAATCCAAGGCACAGGCCGGTACTGGCTTTCTGTTGCTGTGGCTCCTGTTGCCGCTGGCAATCTTCAGCATGAGCAAGGGCAAGCTTCCGACCTATATCATGCCGTGCCTGCTGCCGCTCGCCTTGCTGATGGCCAACACCGTGATAGACAAGGTGAACCAGGGCAGTGGTCGGGCGATTCGGGTCAATGGCCTGCTCAACGCGGCCATGGCCTGCGCTGCACTGATCGGCCTGATCTATCTCCAGTTCACCCGCGAGCTGTTTGAAAATACCGAGATGATTGCCGAGTCACTGGGCTTCATCGTGCTGGTGGGCTGGATCCTCGCCAATGCCTTGCAGGCAATGCGCCCGCTGATGTTCTGGGCCATGCCGGCGCTGGGCATCGGGTTGCTGGTGGCACTGCTGCCGGCGGCGATGCCCGCCACGGTGATCAACAGCAGGATGCCCGACCAGTTCATTGCCGATCACGTGCAAGAGCTGAGCGAAACCTCGTCCTTGCTGAGTAACGACCTGGGCGCGGCGTCGGCATTGGCATGGCGGGTGAAGCGCCCGCAGGTCGATCTGTACAACACCGTTGGTGAGCTTGAATACGGCATGTCCTTCCCGGAAGCGCAGCCGCGCAAGGTCGACATGGATGGGGTCCAGCAATGGATGACCGAAGCCCGGAAAAAAGGCTCGGTAGGCGTGGTGATGCAGGTCAGCAGTGTTGTGGAGGAACAGGAAGTGGAGCTACTGCCCATCGATGGCAAGCGCTATCGGCGCGGCAATCTGTACATCCTGATCTTCCCCAAGCAGCCCTGACCCTGGCCACGAATCATGACCTCAAGGCCTAACGAAACGCGTGCGCTGCTAGTCCTGATGGCGACGTCGGCGCTGTTGCTGATGCTGGGGTTGGGCAGCCGCGAACTGTGGGGGCCGGAAACCCGCTGGGCCAACATCGCATTGCAGATGCTGCAAAGCGGTGACTATTTTGACCCGTACCTCATGGGCAGCGCCTACTATGACAAACCGCTGCCCTCCTACTGGCTGATTACCGCCAGCAGTTGGCTGACCGGCGGCCTGGGTCACTGGTCGCTACGCCTGTCTTCGGTGATCGCGGCCTGGCTGAGTGTCTGGCTGGTGTACCTGATCGGCGAGCAGCTGTTTCGCCGGGGCACCGGACTAATCGCCGGCTGGATGCTGGCCACTACGTTCTACTTCGTGTTCTGGGCGCGGGTGGCGACAGCAGACATTCTCACTGTCTGCGGCGTGCTGTCGGCGGTCTGGTGGTACTGGCGCCAGCCAGACGACACGCGCCTGAGTCGCTACTGTGTGTTCTTCCTGTTGCTGTCGGTCACTTCGCTGTTCAAGGGCCTGATCGGGTTCATCCTGCCGGGGCTGGTATTGCTGCCCCATCTGCTGCAAGACGGACGCTGGAAACGTCACCTCAACCTACGCCTGTGTGCCGCACTGATCGTTGGCGGATTGGCGTATGGGCTGCCGTTCGTGCTGTCACATCTCTACGGTTCGCCAACCTACGGCCAGAGCGGCCTGGGGCTGGTGTTCCGGGAAAACGTTGTGCGCTTCTTCCAGCCATTCGACCAGTTCGGGCCGATTTACACCTATCTGATTTACCTGCCGATCTACACCCTGCCCTGGGCGCCGTGCTGGCTGCTGGGGCTGTGGGTAGCGGTACGCAACTGGCGCACCCTGGAGCCCAACCCCCGCTGGCTGATCTGGGGCCTGGGCTTGCTGTTTCTATTCTTCACCGCCAGTGGTAGCCGACGCAGTTACTACGTGCTGCCACTGGTGCCATTTGCCCAACTGCTGGCGGCCTGGTGGGTCACTCGCTTCCAGGAGCAGCAGCGCATGGCCGACAAGGTGCAAGGTCGAGCGCTGAAGGTCGGCTTCTACGCAGCCAGCGCCCTGCTGTTACTGGTCCTCGGGGTGATCGCACCCTGGAGCAACAGCGGCGGAGGGATAATACAGTTCGGTGAGGATGTGAAAACGCGGGCCAGCCAGATCGCCCCCTGGGATCAATGGCGAATGGTCATGGTCGATGTCGACAACAAGGTGCCGATGTACCTGCAGAATGGCGGCGCACCGTTCTACTACGTGGCCACCACCCAGGACTTCCCCCGCGAAGGCAATAGTGAGCAGTTCATGGCCTGGCTAATGCGCGCCAGCGGCCAGCCGTGGAACCCTAAACGCACCATCATTGTCACCCGGTATCGTCGTGGCGGGCCGCTGCCTTTGAACTACCTCAGCATCGACCACAAGGTGGTGGTCACCCAGCCGGACAACGGCGAACGCCTGCTGCATCCGCGTGCCGATGCCAGCGCTGCATACATTCCCGACACCTCCAACCCGTGAGGCCGCAGCCGAGAGTGGGGCTCTTTCACCTCACGAAAACGGCTCAATCTAAATAAAAACAACATTGATTAACGATTTATTTGACGTTTTTTTCTCATCGTCCGCACTAAATTGCCGCCCAATCAATATGCGAATGATTCACATTGTTTTGTTTGCATGGCAGGGAGCGCCACAGGAATAACATCAAGAACTTGCCCTTCAGGTTCTCACTACACCGCAGGAGCTGCTAATCAATGATTCCTCGTGTCCCTTCACTTCTGAAAACCGCTTCGCTGGCCGCCCTGCTTTTGGGCGCCGGCCATGTGTATGCCGCGCCAAGCGCGGACGGCATTGTCGTCTACAACGCCCAACATGAAAGCCTGACCAAGGCCTGGGTAGAAGGCTTCACACGCGAAACCGGCATCAAGGTCACCCTGCGTAACGGCGATGACAGCGAGATGGGCAACCAATTGGTTCAAGAAGGTGCAGCCTCCCCCGCCGACGTGTTCCTGACCGAAAACTCCCCGGCCATGGTGCTGGTAAGCAACGCCGGGTTGCTCACCCCGGTGGCGCCATCGACCCAGCAACAAGTCGCAGAACCCTATCGTCCAGCCCAAGGCAAGTGGATAGGCATCGCCGCACGCTCGACGGTCTTTATCTATAACAAAAGCAAGCTGAGTGAGGCGCAGTTGCCCTCGTCGCTGATGGACCTGGCCACCCCGGCCTGGAAAGGTCGCTGGGCCGCCTCGCCAGCCGGTGCCGACTTCCAGGCTATTGTGGCTGCCGTGCTGGAACTCAAGGGCGAAGCCGCTACCCTGGAGTGGCTCAAGGGCATGAAAGCCAACGCCACCGCCTATCGTGGCAACAGCGCCGTACTCAAGGCGGTGAATGCCGGGCAAGTCGATGCCGGGGTCAACTATCACTATTACGCCTTCGTCGATCAAAGTAAAACCGGCGAAAACAGTAATAACACGGCGCTGCACTACTTCAAGCACAATGACCCAGGCGCATTCGTGAGCATCTCCGGTGGCGGCGTGCTGGCCTCGAGCAAACACCAGGAAGAAGCCCAGGCATTCCTCAAGTGGATTACCGGCAAAGACGGCCAGGCGATTCTGAAAACCGGCAACTCATTCGAATACGCCGTGGGCAAAGGGGCAGAGTCAAACCCGAAACTGGTCCCCCTGGCGCAGCTGGACGCTCCCGCGGTTGACGCCTCCAAACTCAACAGCAAGAAGGTCATCGAGCTGATGACTCAGGCCGGGCTGCTGTAATTCGATGGCCGAGCCATTGTTGTTGAAGGACGCTGCTGGAGTTGCGCAGGCAGCTCCAGCCACCCGCAGCGTATCCAGGCGTCAGCCAGGCGCTGCGCGCTGGGTCGTTGCGGTGTCCATTGCGGTGTCATTGCTGGCGTTGCTGCCACTGGCGTTTGTCATCGGAATCTCCATTCAGACCGGTTGGGCAACCATTGTCCAGTTGGTGTTCCGCCCGCGGGTGGCCGAACTGCTGATCAACACCGTGCTACTGGTGGTGATCACCTTGCCCCTGTGCATTGCCCTCGGCGTAGCGCTGGCGTGGTTGACCGAGCGTACCAACTTGCCGGGACGACGCCTGTGGTCGGTACTGGCGACGGCGCCGATTGCGGTGCCGGCCTTTGTGCACAGCTATGCCTGGGTCAGCCTGGTGCCACCGATCCACGGTTTGTTCGCCGGGGTGCTGGTCTCGGTGATTGCCTATTTCCCGTTTCTCTATCTGCCGGTAGCGGCAACGTTAAGGCGCCTGGACCCGGCCATCGAGGATGTTGCCGAGTCCCTGGGGCTCAAACCGTGGGCGGTGTTCTTCAAGGTGGTGCTGCCCCAGTTGCGCCTGGCAATCTGTGGCGGGGCATTACTGGTGGGGCTGCACCTGCTGGCAGAATACGGCCTGTACGCGATGATCCGCTTCGACACCTTCACCACTGCGATCTTTGATCAGTTCCAGTCGAGCTTCAACGGCCCGGCGGCGAATATGCTGGCCGGGGTACTGGCCCTGTGTTGCCTGGTGATGCTGAGCATCGAATCGGCGTCCCGTGGCCACGCCCGCTATGCGCGAGTTGGCGCCGGCAGCGCCCGACCACAGCGCACCCAGATCCTCAAGGGCCACGTCACGGGACTGGCGTTGGCGCTACCGATCTTCACTAGCCTAATGGCCCTCGGCGTACCGCTGGTAACCCTTGGGCAATGGTTGATCGCCGGTGGTCTGGATGTCTGGCGCATGGCAGACATTCTGCCGGCCTTGCAACAGACGTTCCTGCTGGCCAGTGCCGGGGCTCTGATTACCACGGCTGCGGCGCTGCCTGTGGCCTGGCTGTCGATCCGTGCGCCGGGACGCCTGCAGCGCCTGTTGGAAAGCTGTAACTACGTCACCAGTTCGTTGCCGGGCATTGTGGTGGCATTGGCACTGGTCACCATCACCATTCATATCGCCCGACCGATCTACCAGACCCTGGTCACCGTGCTACTGGCCTATCTGCTGATGTTCCTGCCTCGTGCGCTGGTCAGCTTGCGCGCCGGCATCGCCCAGGCCCCGGTGGAACTGGAAAACATCGCCCGAAGCCTCGGCAGCTCGCCGAGCCAGGCACTATGGCGAGTTACCTTGCGTCTGGCCGCTCCGGGGGCTGCAGCAGGCGCAGCACTGGTTTTCCTGGCGATCACCAATGAGTTGACCGCTACCCTGTTGCTTGCCCCCAGCGGCACACGCACCCTGGCCACCGGCTTCTGGGCCATGACCAGTGAAATCGACTACGCCGCAGCCGCACCTTACGCACTGATCATGATCCTGCTGTCACTACCGCTGACTGCCCTTCTCTATTACCAATCCAAACGCACGGCTGGACGATGAACGCACTCGAACTCAATGCCCTCTACAAGACCTTCGGCAATGTAGCTGCGCTGAATGACGTCAGTCTGTGTGTACCGGCAGGCAGTCGCGCTGCCATCGTCGGGCCTTCCGGTTCGGGCAAGACTACCCTGTTGCGGATGATTGCTGGGTTCGAGTTTCCCGATAGCGGCAGTATCCGACTCAACGGACAGACCCTGGTCGATAGCGCAAACCAAGTGCCGGCGCACCAGCGTTTGATTGGCTATGTACCCCAAGACGGCGCGTTGTTCCCGCACATGACGGTGGCTGGCAACATCGGTTTTGGCTTATCGGGTACACCGGCCTCAAAACAGCAGCGGGTCGAAGAGCTGTTGGCGATGGTTGCACTGGAAACCCGCATGAGCAAAAGCTGGCCCCATGAACTTTCCGGTGGCCAGCAACAGCGCGTTGCCCTGGCCCGCGCCTTGGCACAACGACCACGCTTGATGCTGTTGGATGAGCCCTTTTCCGCGCTGGATACCGGTTTGCGTGCTGCCATGCGCAAGATGGTGGCCAAGCTGCTGTCGGAGGCTGGGATCACCACCATTCTGGTGACCCACGATCAGGCTGAGGCCTTGTCCTTTGCCGATCAACTGGCGGTGATGCGCCAAGGCCGACTGGTGCAGGCTGGCCCGCCGATGGAGCTGTATCTGCACCCTGCAGATCGGCAAACCGCATTGTTCCTCGGTGACGCCGTCATCATGCCTGCTCAGGTTGAAGACGGTTGGGCGACATGTGATCTGGGACGCATCCCGGTCAATCACCCAAGCCACAGCGGCCCGGCGCACATCATGCTACGCCCCGAACAGTTGCACCTGACACCCGAGCATGGCGAGGCAATCCACGCAAACGGCTGCCTGGGCGTGATCACCGACCGTGACTTCGGCGGCAACGTCTGCACCTTGACCGTCGAACTGCACCCGCAAGTGTGTGCAGTGAGTGGACAGACGACAAACCGCTCACTGCTGGTGCGCAGTTCTGGCCTTGGCGCGCCGCCTACTGGCAGCACCGTGCATATTTCAACCTTGGGCAATGCGCATGTCCTTCCTGGCGCTTGATGGCCGAGAGATCCGCTGACTGCCTGCCATGCCCTAACAGCTGCGCGGATTGAACATCGCGCAGGTGTAGGCGCAACAAAGGAAGGATGGCGCACGCTTGAAGCAACGCCCGGACAGGTGGCCAAAAGCTCAAGGCAGGTGCAGCAGCACGTACGGGTTCCTGTCGAAGTTGCCACGCAATACCGGTTGCAGTTGGGCCAGGCGCGAGGACTTCAGGGCTTGGAAGTCGCGGTCGTCCATGATCAGCCAGGCAGGACCTGGAAGGGCTTCCAGATCCTGCACCGAATGGGTGAACTGCGGCTGCAAGTCCTGCTCGATGTTGACCATGAACTTGATGGCCTTGGCGTCCTTGCCCATGGCATGCAGTACCACGGGGGCGGGGTTCTGTTGCACATGCTCAAAGGCAGCAAGGCTGAAGGTTCGGGTGTCATACAGCGTGCGATCCAACGGCTCGAACACCTGGATATACGCTGACCACAACGCCAGCACTGCAGTGAACGCCAGACCCACGGTCCGCACACGGGGCTTGAACAACAGTGCCAATGCGATTACCTGCAACGCACCGAGAACCACCAACGGCGCAGTCACCGAGCGGAGAGGCTCGGGGAAACGCTGCTTGACGACGAGCACGCCAAGGGCCAACAGCCCCGGCGTCAGCAGCCACATCCCCTGCATAAAGCCGCGCAACCACTGGAACACCCGACCCTGCGCCCCCTGGAATGGGTAGGCCGCAATGATCGCCGCCATGGGCAGCATCGGCAGCATATAGCGCGCCTTCTTCGCCATGGGAATCGACAGGCCGATCATCACGATCAGCCCGGCAGCGGTGCACAGGATCAACAAGCGCAACGCCGTTCCGCTGCCCTGGCGTCCAGCCAGCACAACCGCAGCCAGCACCAGCAACGCCAGTGGATAGGCCATCGCATAGTTGCCGATGGAACTGGTGAAGTAATACAGCACGTCACTGGCGCCTTCACTGCCGTCCATGCGCCCCATGAACTGCATCCGGATCACGTCTTGTACGAAGACCGGGCCGCCACTGGCATCCGCGAGCCATAACAGCAGGCCGATACCAACCGCCAGTAATACTGCCGCCAGCCCCCCGAACACGAGCATCCGTCGCCACTGCCCGCTCAACAGGTAATAGCTGCACAGCACGCCTGTTGGCACCACCAGGCCAATCGGGCCGCGAATAGCGAAGCCAAGCATCAACAGCGCGAGGATCAGTGCCAGCCGACGCGGCGCCTGGAAATGGTCTGCGGCAAAGCCTAAGTAGAACACCGAGAACGTCACGGCCGCGACCATCTGGTCGAGTGACACCGCGCGGGTTTCGGTGATGAAGGTGTTGCTCAGCAGCATCAGGGCGATGCTGATCAGCGCCCAGGTCCGGGAGTGGGGCGCGACCAGGCGGTACATCAGCGTAACAATCACCGCCGAGGCCAGCGCGCTGGGCAGCCAGGCTGTCAACGCGTTGACCTGTCCGAACGGCAACGACAGCAACCAGATAAAGAACGTCGACGTGGACCAGTAGTCAGCATAGGGCTGGCCATAGGTGGTCGGGAAAAATCCCGGCCCATGGCGCAGCATTTCCTGAGCAAACAGCACAAAGCGGGTATCGAAGCCGATTGCGGTTTGCTGATGGACCCCGGCGCAGAACAGCAGCAGCGCCAGGAATCCCAAGACTAACGAGTGCTGACGGACCCTTGTCGATGAAAAGGGATACACCTAGCCTCCTAGGAGACGACGGTTGGGGTCGGCCATTGTTGTTGCTGAGGAACAGGCAGGTTGAGCGACTCTCCACGGCCCATCGGGAAATAGGTGAAGCCAGCACGTGCCAAACGCTCGACGTCGTAGAGGTTGCGACCGTCAAAGATCACCGGTGCCTTCAGACGCGATTTGATGACATTAAAGTCAGGGGCCTTGAACTGTTGCCATTCGGTGCACACGATCAGTGCGTCGGCACCGGCCAGGGCGGACTCCGGGGTCCCCATCAGCGACAGGTTCGGCTGGTCCGGATACAGGCGCTGGGTTTCCTGCATGGCTTCAGGGTCAAAGGCCCGCACCTGCGCACCGGCCGCCCACAGGGCTTCCATCAGCACCCGGCTTGGTGCATCGCGCATGTCATCGGTGTTGGGTTTGAAGGCCAGCCCCCACAGGGCGAAGGTCTTGCCCCGCAGGTCGCCCTTGTAGAACGCATTGATGCGTTCGAACAGCTTGTGCTTCTGCCGCTGGTTGATGGCCTCGACCGCTTGCAACAGGTCACTGGAACAGTTGGCCTGCTCGGCGCTGTGGATCAGTGCACGCATGTCCTTGGGGAAGCACGAACCGCCATAGCCGCAGCCCGGGTAGATGAAGTGGTAGCCAATCCGCTGGTCGGCACCAATGCCCATACGCACGGCTTCAATGTCGGCGCCCAGGTGTTCGGCCAGCTCAGCGATCTGGTTGATAAAGCTGATCTTGGTGGCCAACATGCAGTTGGCGGCGTACTTGGTCAGTTCGGCGCTGCGCAGATCCATGAAAATAGTGCGGTCGTGGTTGCGGTTGAAGGGCGCATAAAGTTCACGCATGACCTCGCGCACTTCTTCACGCTCGCAACCGATCACAATGCGGTCTGGACGGCGGCAGTCGCTGACGGCCGAGCCCTCCTTGAGGAACTCCGGGTTGGAGACGATATCGAACTCAAGGCTGCGCCCGGCGCTGCTCAAGGCCTGTTCGATGTGGGCACGCAAGGTGTCGCCAGTGCCGACTGGCACGGTGGACTTCTCCACCAGGATCAATGGCTCGACCCGATGGCGGGCCACGGCATCGCCCACCGACAACACGTATTTGAGATCAGCCGAACCGTCCTCATCCGACGGCGTCCCTACGGCGATGAACAGCACCTGACCATGCTGGATCGCCATTTTCTCGTCACTGGTGAACTGCAGGCGACCGCTGTCCAGGTTTTCCCGGACCATGCTCTCAAGACCGGGCTCGAAGATGGTGACGTGGCCCTTCTGCAGCATCTTGATCTTGTGCTGATCGACGTCCATGCACACAACATCGTGACCGACTTCAGCCAGGACAGTTGCTTGAACCAGGCCTACATAACCGCTACCAATTACGCTGATTTTCATACGGAGTCTCGAGGACAAGTTGCACGTGATGAGTTAATGGTAATGACCCCCAGTACGACGAATGCCACACCCAGGGTTTTGAACAAACTGAAATGCTCGTTGAACAGCGGCAAACTGGCCGCCAACAGGTACACCAGCGCGTAGCTGATGCTCAACAACGAATACGCGCGGGCCAAAGGCAAGTCCCGCAGTGCCGCCAACCAGCACAGCATCGACAACGCGTAGGCGAAGACCGACAACATGACCACGCCCAGCGCCAGCCAATCCACCGTGCCGTTGCCCAACGCCGTTAACCACTGATCCGGTTGCGGCAGGTGACTCATGCTCCAACGCATGCCCAACTGGGCCCCACTGACCAGCAACACGCTGCCCATGGCAAAAGCGATTCCACGCCCCAGACTCATGTGTGCTGCCCCAGCAGCACGACACCGGCGATCACCAGTACCATACCGATCCAGTGGCGACGATCGATAGCTTCGTGGAACACGAAACGGGCGGCCAAGGTAATCAGCACAAAATTGAGACTGAGCATCGGGTAGGCGATCCCCACTTCCAGACGCTGCAACACCAGCAACCACACTAGCAGGCCAATGCCCAGGCAAGCCAGCGCCAGCCACAACCAGGGCGAGAGCAGTTTTGCGCCCCACCCCGAGTCCACGCCGCGCCAGCTTTCCACGGCGAATTTCTGAGCGATCTGGCCCATGCAGGTGAGCAGGCATGCCCCCAACAACAAGGCCCAGGTCATGGCGCACTCTGCGGGATTATCAGAATGATAATGTTGCCACGCTCGTAACGCTTGCCCTCTTTAGGCAACTGTTCGGCTTCATGCAATTCATCCTCACCCTTGACCCGCATCACCACGCCCACTGGGCCGGTCTTGCGGGCTTCGCTCATCCATTGCTGTACGTGGTCGAGGTTCACCCGACGTGCGGCAGCGTCCGGATACTGCAAGCCATACTTCACTTCGCCGATGGTGTTGTACAACGCAACGTCCGGGCGCTGCAGGCGCCAGGCCAGCGCAGAAGCCGCCCCCAGGTCGTTGCTCAACAGATGCTTGGTTTGGCCCAGTTCGTCGAGGTGCTCCAGGACGAACTGGTCTGGCGTCTTGTTGTAGACCGCCGAGTGCGGTAAAGCCGCAGGCAAGATCGCCACCAGCAACAGGCTGCCAATGGCCGGTGCAGCCCAGGTGTTCAACGGCCGAACGAGTTGCATCAGGTTGGCCAGGTTCCAGACCATGATCACAGTGAACACCAGGACAAGACTGCGCATCTCATCGACGTACACCGGCTGTTTCAGTTGAAGGTAGACAATCGCCAACAACGTCAGCAGGCCGATGGCCAGGTTCAGCGCGCCATTGACCTTGAACAGGCGGCTTTTCCCCTGGTTCAGACGGTCCACCAGCGTGTTGGCCATCAACAACGCCAATGGCAACAGGCACGGCAAGATATAGGTAGGCAGCTTGCCCTTGCTCAGACTGAAGAACGCCAACGGCAGGACCAGCCACAACAACAGGAAACCAGTGCCGGCCTGACGCCGGGTGCTCCAGGCTTGCTTGAGCGAGGCCGGCAGGAATGCCACCCATGGCAAGCTGAAGGCTACCAACAACGGCAGATAGAACCACCATGGCGAGGCGTGCTGGGCGTCATCGGCGGAGAAACGACGGATATGTTCATTCCAGAAGAAGAATCGCCAGTAGTCCGGCTCTTGCCCATGCACTGCCAGCACCCACGGCAAGCTGACAACAATCGCCACTACGATGGCTATTGGTCCGTAGACCAACAGCTCGCGCCAGCGCTTCTGCCAGATCATGTAAGGCAGCGCGATCAGCACCGGCAGCAGCCAGGCCAGGAACCCCTTCGTCATGAAGCCCATGCCGCAGGCCAGCCCTAGCACGGCCCAGCCAATCAGGCGTGAAGCACGGGATGTCGTGTCGAGGGCAAACCACAAGGCCACCAGGCTCAGGTTGACCCAGAAGGTGAATTGCGGATCGAGGTTGGCATAGCCACCTTGCCCCGCCACTACTGCGAAGCTCATGTAGAGCAAAGCACTGGCGACGCTCTTACGCGGGTCGTTCCACAATCGGCGGGCAATGAGGTACGTCAGGACGACACTCAGGCCCGTGGTGAGCGCTGAGGCAATGCGCACCCCAAACAGGTTTTCACCGAACACCGCTTGGCCGATGGCAATCATCCAGTAACCGGCAATCGGCTTCTCGAAATAGCGCAACCCCATGAAATGCGGCGACACCCAGTTACCACTCAGGAGCATTTCCTGGCTGATCTGGGCGTAGCGGGTTTCATCGGGGATCCACAGGCCATGGGTGCCCAGCGGCACCAGATAGGCCAAGGCAAATGCAATCAACAACAGGGGAAGGGCCCAACGCTTACTCATGCCCCTTGCACCCCCAGCCAGCCTTCACGCCCTTCAAGGGTTCCGCGCAGTACACGGCCCTGGGGCAGACTGTTCAGGTCGACGGGCAACAGGTTGCCCAAGGGCTGGAACCGGATGTCACGCGAGCGTGCATCAACCAGCAATTGACGGAAATGGTCTGCCATCAGAATCCCTTCTACTTCAGCGTGGATGGTGTAGACGTTCAGCGCCGAGGGGCTGAACCGATCAAGAATGAAGGCGTTGAAAGCCTCGGCAGATACGACCGGACCCACCACCTCATCGTAGGTTGGCAAGTCGACCGGAATCTGCGGTGTGCCGAGCTTACCGTCTGCCAGACGCGGCCGGAACAGGCTTTGCCCGCGGCAGTCGCTGTTGTAGCGAAAGCCGAAACGCTCCTTGGCTTCAATGACGCGCTCGTCCGCCCGCCATCCGGCAGACGCCGAGCAGTTGACGGACTGACCGAGAATATCGCTGAGGGTATCTACACCACGGCGAATCTGCTCGGTCAATTGGGCATCGCTCCAACGTCCGGCATTGGCCTGCCAGCCATGGTGATCCCAAGCGTGCAAGCCGACTTCGTGGCCAGCGGCTGCGACCTGGCGCATCAAGTGCCCCAGGTCGCGGCCAATCGGCTTGCCCGGCCAAGCGGTGCCCGCCAGCAGGATGTCCCATCCGTACAAGCCTGCGGCGTTGGAACGGAGCATTTTCCAGAGAAACTGGGGACGGATCAGGCGCCACACATGGCGCCCCATGTTGTCCGGGCCAACGCTGAAGAAAAACGTCGCCTTGACCTGTGCTTCATCGAGTATTTCTAACAGCCGGGGCACCCCCTCACGGGTGCCTCGGTAGGTGTCCACATCGATTCGAAGACCTGCCTGCATCAGCGCTTGTCCGCGATTTCGAGCATGGCTTCGCGCAGGAAGAAGTCCAGCGTGTTGCCGATGGTCTCGCTCATTTCAACGGTGGGTTCCCAGTTCAGCAAGCGCTTGGCGTTCTGGATGCTTGGCTTGCGGTGCTCCACGTCCTGGTAACCGACACCGTAGAAGGCCTTGCTCTCTACATCGCGGAAACCGGCGAATGGAGGGAAGTTGGCGCGCAGCGGGTGAGCCTCGAACTGACGCAGCAATTCTTCGCCCAACTGACGGATGCTGGCTTCGTTGTCCGGGTTGCCGATGTTGATGATCTGGCCGTTGCAGGCGTCGTTTTCGTTGTCGACGATGCGGGCCAGGGCTTCAACACCGTCGGCGATGTCGGTGAAGCAGCGCTTCTGTTCACCACCGTCAAACAGGCGGATCGGCGTGCCCTCCACCAGATTGAGAATCAGCTGGGTGATGGCTCGCGAACTGCCGATACGTGCCGAATCCAGGCGGTCCAGACGTGGGCCCATCCAGTTGAACGGCCGGAACAAGGTGAAATTCAGGCCCTTGGCGCCGTAAGCCCAGATCACGCGGTCCAGCAGTTGCTTGGAAATCGAGTAGATCCAGCGTTGCTTGTTGATCGGACCAACAACCAGGTTGGAGGTGTCTTCGTCGAAGTTCCGATCCTGGCACATCCCATAGACTTCAGAGGTCGACGGGAAGATCACACGCTTGTTGTACTTGACGCAGTAGCGAACCAGTTTCAGGTTCTCTTCAAAGTCCAGCTCGAACACGCGAAGCGGATTACGGGTGTATTCGATTGGCGTCGCAATGGCCACCAGCGGCAAGACCACATCGCACTTCTTGATGTGGTACTCGATCCACTCGGAGTGGATGCTGATATCGCCCTCGACGTAGTGGAAGTTCGGATGGCTGCGCAGGCGCTCAATGGCGTCGGAGCCGATGTCCAAACCGTAGACGTCGTACTTGCCGTCGCGCAGCAGGCGCTCGGACAGGTGGTTGCCGATGAAGCCGTTGACGCCCAGGATCAGCACGCGAGTGCGACGTGGCGCGCGACCCGATTCGGCACCACGTAGTACCGAGCCATCAACCAGGCCCAGTTCAGCGGCCAGTTGCGGGCCGCTGAGGAACAGGCCGTTGTCGTTGCGCTGGCCCGAAGTGATCACCAGCGAGTCTTCGCCACAGGCGATGCGCAGCGGATCGACGCTTATCACGCGGCCTGGGGCCTGGCCTTCATTGCCCTTGGCAACTTCTGCGCTCCAGACAATCAGCTTGTGCTCGCCCACGGCGCAGAAGGCGCCTGGGTAGGGTTGGGTCACGGCGCGAACCAGGTTGAACAGCGTTTCAGCCGGTTTTTCCCAGAGCAGCTTGCCATCGGCGGCGGTACGACGCCCAAAGACGGTGGCCTTGGATTCATCCTGAGCGGTCTCGTTGATCTTGCCCTGGATAAGTTGCGGCAGCGTGTCATGCAGCAGGCTGGAGGCGGCTTCGCGCAGTTTGCCATGCAGGGTAAGGGCCGTGTCGGAACGCTCGATGACTACGCGTTGCTGGGCGACGATAGCGCCGGCATCGGCACGCTTGACCATGCGGTGCAGGGTCACACCGGTTTCTTTTTCGCCGTTGACCAGCACCCAGTTCGCCGGGGCGCGACCACGGTAGGTCGGCAGCAACGAACCGTGCAGGTTGAACGCGCCTTTGCGGGCCACCGCCAGCAGGGGTTCGCTCAACAGGTTGCGGTAGTAGAACGAGAACAGGTAGTCGGGGTTGAGCTTGGCGATACGCTCGATCCACAGCGGGTGATTGACGTCTTCCGGCGCATACACCGCAATGCCTTTAAGGGCGCAGAGCTGAGCGACCGAACCGTAGAACGTATTTTCCTTCGGATCGTCGGCGTGGGTGAACACGGCAGCAATCTCGATACCTGCGTTGAGCAAGGCTTCGATGCCTGCACAGCCAATATCGTGATAAGCGAAAACAACGGCATTTGAACTCATGGCGAAACCTGATCAGTAGGAGTGGAAGTCAGTCCGTCGACAGTGACAACAGGAGCAGGTGATGCGGGTTGGTTACGTAAGACTTTTTCGATGAAGAAGCGTGGACGGGCCCGGACGTCGCCATACATGCGCCCCAGGTACTCGCCCAACAGGCCCATGCCGATGAACTGGCCACCGGTGAACACGAACAGCACCGCGAACAACACAAAGGTACCGCCGCCAGCCCACTGCGCACCAAAGGCCAGGCGCAGGACGATCAACAGCAAGGCGAACAGCATGCCCAGTGCCGCCATGCCAAAACCGATGATGCTCAGCAGGCGCAACGGGGTGGTGGTCATGCAGGTGATCAGGTCAAACATCAGGTTGATCAGGCGCATCGGGCTGTATTTCGAGTCCCCGTGCTCGCGCTCGGCGTGCTGTACCAGGATCTCGGTGGTATGACGTGCGAAGCTGTTGGCCAGAATCGGAATGAAGGTACTGCGTTCTCGGCAGGCCAGCATCGCGTCGACTACGGTGCGGCGATAAGCACGCAGCATGCAGCCGTAGTCGCTCATCGCCACGCCGGTGGAGCGCTTTACGGCCAGGTTGATCAGCTTCGACGGGTAGCGACGCAGGGCCGAGTCCTGACGATTGTTGCGCACGGTGGCGACCACGTCGTAACCCAGTTCGGCCTGCTCGACCAGCCGCGGAATTTCTTCTGGCGGGTTCTGCAGGTCAGCGTCGAGGGTAATCACCAGGTCGCCCTTGCACTGCTCGAAGCCGGCCATGATCGCCGCATGCTGGCCGTAGTTGCGGTTGAGGATGACCGCAACGATTTGGCTACCCTCTCGCTGGGCCGCCTCTTCGAGTTGCTGGGCTGAACTGTCACGGCTACCGTCGTCCACCAAGACAATTTCATACACCTGCTTGAGCTGCTTGCAGGCCGCTTCGGTACGACGCAGCAGTTCAGGCAGGCTTTCTTCTTCGTTGTAGACCGGTATGACGATCGACACGCAACTAATTGGATAAGGCTTCAATGGACTGGGGCCAGAATATGTTCAATGGTACCGACAACACGTTCGAGGTCATCGGCGTTCATGTCAGGGAACAGCGGTATCGAACACAGGCGTGCCGAGTTCCATTCGGTATTAGGCAGGTGGATGCCCGGGAAGCGTTGGCGGTAATAGGTATGCAGGTGCGTGGCAATAAAATGGATGCCGGTGCCGATGTTGTGCTCCTGCAAGGCCTTCATGAATGCCTCGCGGTCCATGCCGCAGCGCTCGGCGTCGATGCGCACGATAAACAGGTGCCAGGCATGTTGTTGAGGGTAGGTCGGCAGGCTTAACGGCTCCACGGGCAGGCCTTTCAGGCGCTGCAGGTAGGTCTGGGCCAATTCCGTGCGCTTGGCATTGATTTCGTCCAGTCGCTGCAGTTGCACCAAGGCAATGGCAGCATTGATGTCGGCCAGGTTGTACTTGAAACCGGGCTCGATCACCTGAGCCTGAGGCTTGCGACCGCCAGTCAGGCGGTCATAGGCGTCGACGCCCAAGCCGTGAAACTTGAGCATGCGCACCCGATCCGCCAGTTTCTGATCGTCGGTGACGAACATTGCGCCTTCAGCACAGGTCATGTTCTTGATTGCATGGAACGAGAAGATCGCCGTGCCTTGGGCCCCAATGGCACGCCTGCGATAACGGGTGCCGGCTGAGTGGGCGGCGTCTTCGATAACGGCAATGCCGTGCTTGTCGGCCAGGGCGTACAGCGGATCAAGGTCAAACGCGGCCCCGGCATAATGCACCGGGATGATTGCCTTGGTGCGCGGGGTGATGGCGGCTTCGATCGTCGCAGCATCAGTCATCAGGGTGTCGCGGTCGACATCAACGAATACCGGCGTGGCCCCCAGCAGGCAGATCATGTTGGCGGTGGACACCCACGTCTGGGAAGGCGTGATCACTTCATCACCCGGGCCAATACCCAGTGCCAGCAGGGCGATATGCATGCCACCAGTAGCCGAAGACAGCGCTACGGCGTGCTTGCAGCCCACATAAGCGGCGAATCGCTGTTCTAGCTCCTGATTTTTCGGCCCGGTAGTAATCCAGCCCGAGCGCAGTACTTGCTCGACAGCAGCAATCTCTTCGTCGCCAATACTGGGACGCGAGAACGGGAGAAAAGCCTGATTCATGTGTACCTCGGGTCAGTAAATAACAGCAGCCGCCACAACCTCGAATCAACACGACAGCTGCGCCAGCGCGCATCATCCAAGACAGCGTAGTTCAAGAAACGGAACCCTATCAATCGCTTAGCCAGCGGCAACAAAAATGCATCAGTTGACTTTAGTACATGGAACCGGCAGGTAGGGATAGTTCCAGCGACTCGATGTAAGCCGCGTGAAGAGTAAGCGCGAAAATGTGAAAGAGAGATGAAAAACCAGTGTTTGAAACGTTAGAGATCCCGTTCAACCAACGCGCTCAGGCTTTGACGGTGGCGCAGGAACCCTAAAATTGATCCTGCATGCAGGATGAAAACCATTCCCGCACGCCGCCATACCTGCTCGTTGCCGCATTCAGTCAAACTTCAACTGAGCATCGACCTGTTGAGCCACGTTGATTAAATAAACCCTGAAGAAAACTTCATGTTTCAGGTGAGTTACGCGGGAAAACGCAAGCAAACCTGAACGGCATTATTCCCAATCGAAGTTGATCAGGTGGTGCCTCGGAAGCGTTTGATGGCCTTGACCAGGTCGCCATACAGCCTGATGTCCCTCAGCGCCCGTCATTTGCTGAAGAAAGTTGCAAGACGAAGGCCTTCAGGCGAACTGAGTGGCAGCGATAAGATTGGGGGATAAAGAAGAGACGAAGAGCGATAACCCAGCGGCAGGCAGATCGCCGCTGCATACGCAAAAGTTTGCCGGCGCCAAGAATCGAGTAGGAGGCGAGTTCACACCCGCCGTCCTCTCACACCACCGTGCGTACGGTTCCGTAC
>NZ_BMQU01000040.1 GCF_014648275.1 Pseudomonas laurentiana | reverse complement strand
GGCTGAGCATGGGCGAGGTTATCTCTGGCCAGCGACTGGAGCAGGGTGAATGACGACCATCGCCTACAAGGACGGCGTAATCGCCTACGACTCCCGAGTCACCCGAGGCGACCTCATCACCGACGATGATTGCGACAAGTGCATTGAGCGCGATGGCGTGAAGTTCTTCCTGACAGGCGCCGTCTGTGACTATGACGCTCTGGTGGGGGCCTATTTTGGCACATCCCCATCGGGGAAGGTCGACGCTTCTGCAATCGTCCTTCACGACGGCAATCTGATGATGGTTGCCGTAGACGACGATACCGGCCTGTGGAAGTCGCCACTCAAGGCAGACCGGCCGTACGCCATTGGCAGCGGAACGCCATACGCATTCGCTGCGATGGACATGGGCGCATCTGCCGAGAAGGCCGTCGAGATGGCGGCAAGGCGCGATACAAGCACTGGTGGCAAGGTCCGCACGCTTCGTATCGACCGAGATCAATAAGGATTCGACATGAGTACCAAGCAACCCGACTGGGAGGCGATCGAACGAGCCTACCGGGCCGGCGTGCTTTCCGTGCGAGAGATCGCAGCCGCCCACGAGGTTTCCCATACCGCCATCAACAAGCGCGCCAAGCGCGATGGCTGGGACCGAGACCTGAAGGCGAAGATCAAGGCCAAGGCCGATGCACTGGTTTCCAGGCGAGAGGTTTCCACAGAGGTTTCCAGCAAACAGGCGGAAACCGAAAGGGAGATCATCGAGCTCAATGCTGAGGTCATCGCCAACATCAGGATGGCGCACCGGGGTGATATTTCCCGGAGCCGCCGGCTGACAAACAAGCTGCTGGATGAGCTGGAATCGCTGACGGACGAGCAGGGCACCATCAAGGAGCTGATCGACCAGCTCAAGGATGGCGGCCACGAAGACGGCGAGGCGATGGCTGACGTGCTGGCTCTGGCCAAGAAGATGAGCGCGTTGCCTGCTCGCACCAAGACGATGAAGGAGCTAGCCGAAACGCTGAAGACGCTCGTCGCGCTGGAGCGCCAGGCCTATGACCTGGACGTCAAGCAAGGTGGCAGCGAGGAGGAGACCCTCTCCAAGCTTATGGATGAACTATCGAAGGATGCCTGACCATGAAGCCCGAGCACATGAAACTGCTCCGGGACCGGTTCTGGCGGCTGAACAACCTGTACTTCATCACGGACAAGCAGGGCAAGAAGGTCCGCTTCCGCATGACGCAGGAGCAGATCGACTACTTCCAGGGGATGCACACCCGCAACATCATTCTCAAGGCCAGGCAGCTGGGCTTCACGACCCTGGTCTGCATCGTCCAGCTGGATGCCGCGCTGTTTGAGGCTGCCAAGTGCGCCCTGATCGCCCACACACTGAACGACGCCAAGCGGCTATTCCGAGAGAAGGTCAAGTATGCGTATGACAACCTTCCCAAGGAGATACGCGCTGCTAACCCTGCTCGCAATGATGCTGCTGGTGAGCTTGTGTTCAGCAAGGGCGGGTCGCTGTATGTGTCCACCTCCTTCCGGGGCGGCACGCTGCGCTACCTGCACGTTTCCGAGTTCGGGAAGATCTGCGCCAAGTTCCCGCATAAGGCGCGGGAGATCGTCACCGGTGCGTTCGAGGCTGTGGCCGCTGAGTGTTTCGTCACCATCGAATCTACCGCTGAAGGCCGGGCCGGGTACTTCTTCGACTACAGCCAGTCTGCCGAGAAGCAGCAGCTGGCCGGCGTGCCCCTAGGCCTGTTGGACTGGAAGTTCTTCTTCTTCAGCTGGTGGCGGAACCCGCTCTACTGGCTTGACCCGACCGATGTAGTCATCCCGGACCGGCTGGCCAAGTACTTCGACGACCTGGCAGCAAAGCACGGGATCGCCACCAACCCAGGCCAGCGCGCCTGGTACAGCGCCAAGGAAAAGACCCTCGGCGACGACATGAAGCGGGAGTACCCGTCGATCCCTGCCGAGGCATTCCAGCAGACGATCGAGGGCGCGTACTACGCCAAGCAGTTCACCAAGCTCTACGCCGCCCAGCGCATTGGCAAGTTGCCCGACAACAGCCACCTGCCGGTGCACACCTTCTGGGACATCGGTGTGGGCGACTCCACGGCCATCTGGTTCGTCCGGATCGTCGGTGAGGAGTACCACGTTGTCGACTTCTACCAGAACAGCGGTGAAGGCCTACGGCACTACATGAAGGTGCTTAAGGACCGCGGCTACGAGTATGGCGAGCACTGGGGCCCCCACGACATCGACAACCGTGAGTTCGGTAGCGATGGCAAGACACGGCGTGAACTGGCTCGCGAGGGCTATGAGATCGACGGGCAGACCTATCGCATGACGTTCCAGGTAGTGCCAAAGCTTGGCGTCGACGAAGGCATCGAGCAGGCGCGCGAGATTCTGCCCAACTGCGCCTTTGACGAAGCCAAGTGCGAGGAAGGCATCACCGCCCTGGAAAGCTACCGCAAGGAGTGGGATGACAAGCGTGGGTGCTGGAAAGACAAACCCCTGCACGACTGGTCATCTCACCCGGCCGACGCCTTCCGCTACTTCGCCGTGGCCAAGACCAAGCGCTCCGTGGTCAAGCACGTTCCAATCTCGTTCACTTTCTGAGGCCACCCATGCCGAATTTCCTTCCCCGGGCAGAGTACTCGGAGGCCTTGCCCGGCTGGCAGCTGGTCAAGCGCTGCGTGGCGGGCGCCCGCGAGGTGCGCAGGCACGATATCTATCTTCCGATGCCTGACCCCGAGAACAGGTCTCCGGAGAACCTGGCGCGATACAAGCAGTACAAGAAGCGGGCGATGTTCTTGAACATCACCGGGCGCACGCGCACCGGCCTGCTGGGCGCTGTTTTCCGTAAGACTGCCGAGCTGGAGCTGCCAGGTGGTATCGAGTACCTGAAGGAGAACGCCAGCGGCGATGGCACCAGTCTTGAACAACTGTCCAAGGACTCCGTAGGGGAATGCCTGGACACTGGCCGGGGCGGCTTCCTTGTGGACTTCCCGGCGGTTGATGGCGTTTCCTCGATGGCCGACATGCAGGGGCGACGCGCCCTGATCCATCACTACGGCGCCGAGTCGATCATCGACTGGGACGAGCAGGTGATCGATGGCGTGAAGCGTCTGGTCTACGTTTGCCTACTGGAGTGCGTCTCGGAGTTCAGTGCCGAGAGTCTGGAGCGGACCACCAGCACACAGTACCGGGTGCTGCTGTTGATCGATGGACGTTACGTCCAGCGCGTTTACAGCGAAGACCGGACGCCCGTTACTGAAATCCAGCCGACCGACAAGTCAGGTCAGGCATTCGATCACATTCCGTTCAGTTTCTATGGATCGCAGAACAACGACGCCAGCATCGACCGTTCGCCACTCGAGGATCTGGCCGATGTGAACATCCTCCACTACGGCAACAGCGCCACGGTGGAGGAGAGCGGGTTTATAAGCTCGCAGCCAACGCTGTTCATCACGACGGACATCACCGCCGATGAGTTCGCCAAGCTGAACCCGAACGGCATGCACATCGGCTCGACCCGTGGTTACAACCTTGGCAAGTCGGGCACCGCGACCCTCGTTCAGGCGACCGAAAGCCAACTGGCTCGAACGCTGCTGAAGGACAAGGAAGAGCAGATGCTGATGATCGGCGCTCGCATCGTCCAGAAGGCGGGCGGCGCTGAGACGGCTGAAGCGGTACGGATCCGGTACAGCTCGGACAACAGCGTGCTCGGCACTATCGCGGGCAACGTTTCCGAGGCCCTGAAGCGGGCCATCCTGGACGCCCAGCGCTTCATGATTGGTGAGCCGGACGAAACCGGTACCGTCTTCTGGCTCAACCAGT
Source organism: Pseudomonas laurentiana (assembly GCF_014648275.1). Lineage (GTDB taxonomy): Bacteria > Pseudomonadota > Gammaproteobacteria > Pseudomonadales > Pseudomonadaceae > Aquipseudomonas > Aquipseudomonas laurentiana. Next base: position 15,703 of record NZ_BMQU01000040.1, on the reverse strand, counting down.
CGTTCTTCGACGAAACCATGGCCGCGCAGGACATCCTGGCTCAGGTTCAGCTCTGGCAGCAGGGCTTCATTGCGAAGTCCGATGTACGAACGAACTTGCGTCAAGGCGGGGTACTCGAGGCCGACCGCGCAGACGAGCTGATCGACGAAGAGCTGGCACGCGAGCCACCAATAGGCGCCTGATATGAGCAACGACGGCTATCTGGCTGATGCAGCCACGCGGCACCAGGTGCACGTACAGCGTTACGCAGGCGGTAGCCTGAAGAAGCTGGCCAAGTTCATCACCAAGGCCATCAGCACTGCAAAGGCGCGTGTTGCCGATGGCCTGAGCTCCTACGGCAGCAAGCGCTACGAACGGCAGATACAGGCGCTTCAGGGCGATCTGGCAGAGATCTACGGCGAGATGAAGGGGCAGGCCGTTCTCGACCTGACCGAGTTCGGCGGCTACGAGGCCGAGTTCAACATGACGCTGCTTGGCAAGGTCGTGAAAGCGGTTGTTCAGCTCAACAGGCCGGTGCCCGAGCAGGTCGCCGCCGCTGCATTGGCTGAGCCGATGGACTTGGAAGTTGGCAAGAGGCGGCAGCGCATCAGCATTGCCGGCGCCCTGGATGAGTTCGGCACCAAGAAGTCGGCCGAGATCATCAGCCAGATTCGTGTCGGTTCTGCCCTGGGCGAGACCAATGACCAAATCGCCAAGCGCCTGACCCCGCTCGACATCAAGCAGAAGGATCAGGCTGCAGCACTGGTCAACACCATGACCAACCACATCGCCAGCACGGCGCGGGTGGAGGTGCTGAAGCAGAACGACGACATCCTCAAGGGGATGCGCCGCATTGCCACTCTGGACGGTCGGACAACGCTTTTCTGCATCAGCATCGACCAGACGATCATTCCGCTGGATGGAGTCAGGCCGCCATACCACTGGCGATGCCGGACCACGCTCATCCCTGTGCTGAAGGATGAGTACGCCCGGGATATTCCCGGATCAACGCGGCCATCGGTCGGCCCGGATGGCGTCGAGCAGGTGAGCAGTAAGACCAGCTACGGCGAATGGCTCGCGCGGCAACCTGCATCGTTCCAGAGCGATGTGCTCGGCCCGGCACGTTATGAGCTGTTCAGTAAGGGCGAGCTGCCCATTGACCGGTTTGTCGACGACGACGGCCGCACCTTGACCCTAAAGCAGCTGCGTGAGCGTGAGCCGATGGCTTTCGAGAGGGCCGGGCTATGACGCCACTAATGTTCATCCTACCGATATCACTGCTTTGGCCTGAGAGGACCAGCATGGGCGAGAAACCAGAAGCGCCACGCCTTCCGCCGCTGCCGGCATTCACCTTTGACCCATTGGAGTCAGCGATTGCCAATACCGCTTCATCGCTCAATGGCATGGAAGGGTTGGGTCGCCTGATCCTTGAGGCGCACCTGAAAGAGCTGTGCGCACTCCAGCTCGAAAAGCTGAAGTAGTCCGCGCCACAAAACACATCATCGCGCTTTCGTGGCGCGCCATTCATTGGAGAGCATCATGAGCGACAAAGACATCGAGCAGGAAATCCTGGCGAAGGGCAAGACTGCTGCCAGGATCACGCCCGCTGACGTACAGGCCAACATCGTCGGTGAGTACTACTTCACTGCATCTGAAGGCGTGCAAGCCTCCCTGCACAAGCAGGATGAACTGACGCGCCTCACTGGTGCGCACGGTGAGTTGGCTCTGCTCACCTTCTGCGTTTTGGTGCTCAAAAACGGGTTCACCGTGACTGGCGAGTCGGCATGTGCCAGCCCTGAGAACTTCGACGAAGAGATCGGTCGCAAGATTGCCCGGCAAAACGCTGAACAGAAAATCTGGCCGTTGATGGGCTATGAGCTGAAGCAGCGCCTGCACGACGCCAAGTGACCGCAACACGTTTTCGAAGCCCTGGCTGAGCCGGGGCTTTTTTGTATCCGCAGGCAGGGCCTGCCCAACGTCTCTGGGAGACAGCAATGACCTTGAAATTCCAACTGGACAGCCTCGAAGGCGTCGATGAAACCATCCAGGCCCTATACGTCGAGAAGGACGGTAAGTTCGTCCTTGGCATCGAAGGGCTGCCGCAGCCAGAAGACGTCACCGGTCTGAAGGCCAAGGTGGAAGAGCTCCTGGGTGAGAAGAAGGCGGCCGAGAAGGCTCGCCGCGAAGCCGAAGAAAAGGCGCGTGCCGAGGCCGAGGAGGCCGCTCGCAAGTCCGGCAACGTCGAAGAGCTCGAGAAGTCCTGGTCCGAGAAATACGCCCGCCGTGAAGCCGAGCTGACCGGCCAACTCGAAAGCACGAACAGCACCCTGCAAGGCCAGATCCGGGATCTGACCGTGGGTCGCACCGCGACCGAGATCGCCACCACCCTGGCTGTCCCGGGCAGCGCCAAGGCATTGCTTCCCCATATCGAACGCCGGCTGAGCGTCGAGCAGCGCGACGGCAAACCCACCGTCGTCGTACTGGACGCAGCCGGCAAGCTCTCGGCGGCAACGCTGGACGAGCTGAAAGCAGAATTTACCAACGATCCGGCCTTTGGCCCGCTCATCGCTGGCAGCAAGGCATCAGGCGGCGGGGCCGGTGGTGCTGGAAAGGGCGGCGGGGCCGCACTGAAACGATCCGAAATGTCCCCCGTGGCCAAGCGCGAATACATCCAGGCGCATGGGCAGGACGCTTTCCTCAAATTGCCAAAATAGGGAGTAGCCCATGGCGACCACCGTTAACTCGGACCTGATCATCTACAACGATCTGGCCCAAACCGCCTACCTGGAGCGCATCCAGGATGTCATCGACGTGTTCAACGCATCGTCGAATGGGGCCATCATCTTCGACAACGAGTTGATCGAGGGTGACCTGCGCAAGCGCTCGTTCTACAAGATCGGCGGCGCCATGGAGCACCGTGACGTCAACTCCAGCTCGACTGTGACCGGTAAGAAGATCGGTGCTGCCGAGATGGTCGGCGTGAAAGTGCCGTTCAAATACGGCCCGTACGAAACCACCGAGGAAGCGTTCAAGCGCCGCGCCCGCTCCCCGGAAGAGTTCTCCGAGCTGCTGGGCCAGGACTATGCCGATGCGGTGCTGGAAGGCTACGTGCAGTACGCCATGGCCGCGCTGATGGCATCCATCGGCTCCAACGCTGACATGGTGGCAGCGGCCAGCTTCGCGACTGACGGCAAAAGGGCCCTCACCAAGGGTATGCGCAAGTTCGGCGATCGATTCGGCCGCATTGCCCTGTGGACTATGGACTCGGCCACCTACTTCGATATGGTCGACCAGGCCATCACCGAGAAGATTTATGAAGAAGCGGGCGTCGTCATCTACGGCGGCCAGCCGGGCACTATGGGCAAGCCGGTACTGGTGGCTGACTCGATGCCTGCGGAAACCATCTTTGGCCTGCAGGCCGGCGCTGTAAAGGTCACCGAGTCCCAGGCCCCGGGCTTCCGCTCCTACAACATCGACAACCAGGAGAACTTGGCGATCGGCTTCCGCGCCGAGGGCACCTTCAACCTGGACCTCATGGGGTACAGCTGGAAGGACTCGACTGGCGGGGTCAACCCGAACCTGGCTGCGGTAGGCGCTGCTGCCAACTGGAACAAGTACGCCACCAGCAACAAGGCTACCGCCGGCGTCCTGATCGACCTGTCCGCGCCGTAATCGGCCCACTGCGAAGGCAGGTCGATCTGGCCTGCCCTGGAGACATTCCATGGAACTGATTTACACAACTCAGCGGAACGGCTTCGACCCGGGTAAGCGCTACCGCAATCCGATCCACTTTCAGTGCGCGGAGGATGGCGTCGCGAAAGTCGTCGTGATTGGCGACTGGCCGAAAGTGGTGGAGGCCTACGAAGAGGCAGGCGCCGAGGTGACCGTTGTCGAGATGCCGAAGCGCGTGGCTGTCGTTGAAGGCTCGGCCCCTTTGGTGTACGACCGCCTGGCCGCCGAATTGGCCTCAATCGGCGTGATCGTCGAGTCCTTCGTGGTTAAGGACCTGGCACGACCGGAGGGCGATCTGGGCGAAACGGCAGACCGTCTTTATGAAGTTCTGGAAGCGGTCAATGCCGGCATCGCCAGCCTGCAACGCGAGCGCGACGGAGAAGTGCAGAAAGTTGTCGGCCTCGAGCAGGATAAGGCGGAACTGCTGAAGCAGAACGAGGCCCTCAAGGCGGCAAACGCTGACCCTGAGATCGAAGCGCTGAAGGCCGCGCTGGACAAGGCCGGTGTCACCTACCGCTCGAACGCCTCGAAAGAGTCGCTGCAGAAGCTGGTCGACGAACTGCCGAAGGCGTAATCCCGGGGCTTCGGCCCCACTCATTCAAGCGGAGGCCTGATGGCTACCTACATCACTGTGGCCGACGTGGACTCGATCCTCGGGGCTGCCTGGGCGCCAGTTGAGTCGAAAGACGAGGCGGTGTTCGAGGCGAATGCCTATCTGACGGCGCTCAACCTGTCCGGCATCGACATGGACGACATCCCTGACGATGCGAAACAGGCCGGCGTCCGGCTGGCCAAGTGCGCGTCCCAGGGCAAGCTGTACCAGCAGCAGACCGAGGGATCGCTCGAGGCGAAGACCGTCAAGGCAGGCGCCGTGTCGACCAGCAAGACCTTCGGCTCCATCGACAAGACCAGCACCGCCGCCCAGCCGGCGTGCGTGCAGTTGGCACTGGCCCTGCTCACCCCGTGGCGCAGCAATCCATTCGCCTTCGCAGTTAAAAGGGGGTAGCTATGGGGCTGCGCGACGATATCCAGGCAGATCTGGCCGAAGCCTTTAACGAAGATCTTGCCGATGCTGTAGTGCCGTTCTCCGGTACCTACCTGGGCCCAGGCGTCTACGACCCTGTCACCGAGGAGACCACGGCTCAGCCGGTGACCTACTCAGGACGTGGTGTACTCGACGCCTACGACAGCAAGCGCATCGACAACGTCAACATCAAGGTCGGTGACGTGAAGCTGATTGCCCTTGTCAACGAAGTGACTGACAACCCCATGGTGGGCCACCAGATCACTGCACCGGACCTGGTGACTGGCGAGCAGGTGGCCTACCGCGTCGAGTCGGTCAATGCCGATCCGGCGCAGGCGCATATCGAGCTGCAGCTCAGGAGGTCGTGATGGTCGGCTGGTCACTTTCACCGACGGCGCTCATGGATCAGATTGAGAGCGACCTGACCAAGCAAACCCGCATCATTGCCATGGCCATACTTGGAGAAATTGTGCTTAGGTCTCCGATAGATAAAGGTAGGTTTCGCGCGAACACCATCGTGAGCATTGGCTCCCCCGTGTTTGCCACTATCGATAGAGTCGACAAAAGTGGAGGGGCGACAATTGCGGCTGGCCAATCGGCCCTAGAGGGGTTGAAGCCATACAGCTTGGTGTTCCTGCAAAACAACCTGGCTTATGCCGAGAGCCTAGAGAACGGCCACTCCAAGCAGGCACCAAGCGGAGTGTTTGGGCTTGCCTTAACTAGCGTAGCGGCAGCGTATGCATCATGACTTACGACGAGATCTATAGCGCAATAATCCTGCGCATGAGGGCTTTCACCGGAATCGAGCAGGACAGGATTTACTACCCAAACGCTCAGCTCCAGGCCAAAGACAAGGACACATCCGGAGCTTTCAAGCCTCCAGCGTCAGGTCTCTGGTGTCGGCTGAACATAGCCTACGCAACACCATTCATGGCCGGCATGGCCGACCGCCCGCATACGCGGAAGCCAGGCATGATCATCGTCCAGTGCTTTGCCAGAGAACAAACCGGCCTAAAAAGCCTGAATGCACTCGCGGACGCCCTAGAGGCGCACTTCTCGTATTGGAGTTATAGCGGGCTCGAATGCATCGAGACCGGCATTGTTGACGCTGACGAGTTCGAAGGCTTCCGCCAATACAACGTGAACGTCCGGTTTCGCGCCGGCTGACCCGAAACTCCATGACCCACCCGCCGCGAGCGGGTTTTTTTATGCCCGCAGAACGGAGATAACCCATGAGCAGCGGCGCCCAAGTCACAAGTTACATGATCACTGAACTCTCTCCGGGTGTAACCCCAACCACCGGCGCCTGGGATACCTTGCGCCTGACCGGTAACACCCTGTCGCCGACCGTGAACACTCAGGTTAGCGATGAGATCACCGATTCCCGCATCAGCCAGGGCTCGGTCGTGTCCAGTGCCGATATTCAAGGCGATCTGGTTGGCGAGCTGTCCTACGGCACCTTCGATAAGCTTCTGGAATCTGCCTTCTACGGAACCTGGACCGGTGACGTCCTGACTGTGGGTAGCACCCGGCGCACCTTCACCGTCGCGAAGAACTTCAATGACGTCAGCGTGTACACCTTGTTCCGCGGTATGCACGTTTCGGTCTTCGCTCTGGATATCCCGTCCGACGGCAAGATCACCGCCACCTTCACCATGGCCGGCCTGGACTACGCCGATGGCGACACCAATACCGTAGCGGATATCAATCCGCCGACCACTACGCCGCTCATGAGCAATTTGAACATTGGTAGCATCTCGGTCGACGGGCAGAGCCTGGAAGGTGTGGCGTGCGTTTCGGCGCTGACCGTAAATCTGGACAACAGCCTTCAGGCTCAGCGCTGCATTGGCAGCGGAAAACTAGGCCCAGGCGCGCAGATCGCGACCGAGGCAGCTATCACCGGCACTATCACCCTGGCCTGGTCGAATCGCGCCTGGCAGATCTGGAAGAACACCTTCACCCGCAAGACCATTGAGGTGGAGTTCCCGATCACTGACAGCCTGGGCAACCGCTATGACCTGTCGTTCCCGGCCCTGGAAGTCGACGGCGACCTGCCAAATGGCGGCAAGCGCGACCTGATTGAAGTCACCTTGAACTGGACCGTATCCAAACAGGCACCAACCATCACCCGAGTTCCATTTATACCCGTCTCCAGCGTTTCGGTAACCCCGACCACTGCCTCGATTGCCGTAGCAGCGACCCGCCAGTTGGCCGCTTCAGCACTGCCATCTGGCGCAGCCCAAAACGTCACCTGGAGCAGCTCGGCGCCGTCGATCGCCACGGTCAGCGCATCTGGCCTGGTCACCGGCGTGGCCGCCGGCTCGGCTGTAATCACCGCGACCAGCGTGTCGGATCCGACTAAGACCGCGACCTCGGCGATCACCGTCACCGCGTAATTTGCATCACCTTTGGTCGCCCCTGGATAACGCCGCCCGGGGCGGCCCTTTTACGGCGTGGAGTGAGGAGGACTCATGGCTCTCAAGCTGAAAGTGACCAATACCACCAAGAGCGCGGAGGCGCGCTGGGAAGACTACGACGCAGACACCAAGGTCCTGCTGATGCCCCTGGACAACGAGCAGTACCAGGTTGCCCTTGAGCGTATGCGCCGCCGCTTGGCGCGAAATGACGCTCAGTTCGGCGAAGGGAGCGTGGGCGTGATCGAGGGGGAGAAGACCGAGCACGACAACCACTGCATGCTGCTGGCTCAGTTCATCGTTCGTGATTGGCAAGGTGCTCAGGACGAAAAAGGCAAACCGATCGGCTACAGCGAAACTGTTGGCGCAGATATGTTGCGCGGTGATATCGACTTCTTCCTGTTCGCCATCAAGCGAGCTGCCGCCATTGCAGCTGACAACAAGAAGGAACTGGACGAAATCCGGGGAAAGCAGTCGACCGCTTCCAGTGGGAGCGAAGCTGGGGCCAGCGAACAGCAAAGCGAAGCCTGATCTACGAGAAGCTGCGCATTGCTGTGCCGGATGAGCCGGAACTGGATGTGATCACCGGTAGCCTACTGAACGCGTTCCGCAACGCGGCGCGCGGCCGGCGCTACCTGGTGGGCGCCGCCGCAGTGCATCCGCTGAGGCTGTCGGTTAGGGAGATCACCGACTGGCTTGAGGCCCACCCGCTGCCCTTACCGCGCCAGTTAGTTGACGAGGTGATGTTCGCCCTGGATGAGTTGGCACTTGAGGAGGGCGATGACTAATGATGGCGCCATGAAAAAGCCCGCGATTGGCGGGCTTGGGTTACTCAGATTCCTTCTTGTGAGCAGCGATGCGCTCTTCTAGAGCGGCTTTGAACTTCGGGTCTCCGTCACCCAGCTTTTTTCTCGCGTACTCAAGGAAGTAAAGGACTAGCTCCTCTACGGATCGCCCCGTCTCGTCAGCCAGCTTTTGCAGATCATCCGCCTGATCCTGGGTGAACGAAATGCTTAGCTCCTTAGTGGAGCTTGCTAGCTCTGGCACCAGATCATAAGCATCCACGCCTAGCACATGACCCAGGCGCATAGCGCTCCGCAGGCGTGGCACGGCTTTTCCGCTCTCGTATCGGTTGATCTGAGGGACGCTGATTCCGCTTTTTTCTGCCAGCTCCTTTTGGGACATCCCGGCCTTTGATCTCGCCCAGAGCAACCTCTCGGCAAAAGCTTTCTTGTCGGTCATCAGGGCTCCATATCGTTGGTTCGATACGAAATGGTAACAGATATAAAAAGATATAAAGAGATGCGGTTGACAAGAGATAGGTAGAGCTGTAAAAAGATATCAAAGGATATGTAGAGAGGTGGAAGGCTGTGAAAGAGAAGAAAGCGAAGGTGCTAATCAGCATCCCGGAAAGCGTAAAGGCATGGCTGGACAAAGCTTCCGGCGGTAACGACAGGACCGTGAGCGGCGAGATCACCAATCGCCTGAAGAAGATGATGGAAGAGGAGCGGCAGGATGAGCAAAAACAGCGGGCATGAAAAAGCCCCAAGCGTTGCAGCGCTTAGGGCTTCGGGAAACGAGATCAACTTCGGAGAAGAAATCGTCATGGCCAATACTACCACAGTGGTTGACATGCGCAAATTCGTAGAGGCTCGTGATGGTCGGGCTTTTACCACGAGCCAACAGGTCGCCAACGCCTTTGGAAAGCAGCATCACCACGTAATGCAAAAGCTGGATGCGCTTGAGTGCTCTGATCAATTTTTAACCCGCAACTTTTCGCGGGTTCAATTTGAGCACCGCGGAAACCAGTACGAAGCCGTTGAAATGACCAAGGATGGATTTGTATTTCTGGTGATGGGCTTCACCGGCGCGAAGGCCGCAGCCATCAAAGAAGGCTACATTCATGCCTTCAACGTTATGGCTGAGAGGCTGAACATCAAGCCTGATGTCCTGGTAGGTGACCTTGTCGGTGCGGTTATCGGCAGCAGCGGGGAGGTGGTACTGGATCGAGTTATCGACCAGAAGGCAGCTGCCCTGCCTGTCGCGCTTCGTCGTAGCTTTAAACACACGATCAAAAGCCGCCTCCGCACGCGCTTCAACGTTCAGAAGACCGCGCTGATCCCAGCGGAGGAGTTGGCCAACGCCTGCAACTTCGTCGCAGCTTACGTCTTCGATGGTGAGCTGCTGCCGAAGCGTGAACAGGTCCAGATCGTCGGCGAGCCTTTCAAACGCTACTTGTTGGCTTTCAACCACAAGGGCGAGCAAAGCGTTGAGGAGATATCTGAAGGTGCTTTCATTCTATCCAAGCGCGAGCTGATGGAGGGAATGGTTGCTACCCCTGGCGATATTCCTGTCTCGATTCCCGAAATGTTCCAGTTTTTAATGGCAGCTGTCGTGAACCTGAAAAGCAGGTACGAGTACATGGCGCAGAGGTCTGGAAAATGAGCATGGAATTGCTAACCCTGAGCATCAAGGGCACATCGCCCTTGATGATGCACTCCGACAAGCTTGCAAACCCTCTGCACCCGGCGACGAAGGCGCACCGAGAACTGACCAGCAAACGCAAAAAAGTCGATGATGATCATGTCGCCATCGCGAAGTCCGAGTTCATCGCGGGCGTCTACTTTGACGAGCGATCGGGAATTCACGTTCCAGGCGCTAACTTCGATGCCACCTTCCTGGCCGGCGCCAAGCTGCAGAAGCTGGGAACCCACTGGAAGCGTGGCGCCCTTGTGATGACAGACCGGGCATCGCTGGAATTCGATGGGCCTAGCACTCCAGAAGCGCTCTGGGAGGATCAGCGTTTCGTCGACTGCCGTGGCGTAAAGGTTGGTCAGGCCAAGATCATGCGGTACCGGCCGATCTTCCTCGACTGGGCCTGCCAGCTTGAGGTGGCTATCAACACCGATGTGCTGGATCTGCAGGAGGTCAAGAAGGCCATCGAAGACTCTGGCAAGCTGATTGGCGTCTGCGAGTACCGTCCACGCTTCGGTCGCTTCGAGGTGGCTTATGTCTGAGGTCACTAAATACCCAGGCCACAAGCAGGCGGTCGAGGACTTCCTCAAGGAGTTCAAGTATGGCGACCTTGTAGGGCACGACTGGCTTGAGGCGCGCTTCGGTATGCCGTCCATGGGCGACTCCAAGTCGCTAACGGTTGAACAGTTCCGCGACCGGCAGTTTGAATGGCTGGCAAACGTCGAGGCATTCAAGGCTGAGCTGCTGCGCGATCACCAGGTGTGCTTGCAGTCGGTTCGTGGTCGCGGCTACCGCTGGGTGCCACCGCATGAGCAGACCGGCGTGGCCATGGAGGAGCTAGGGCGCAACGTTCGGAAGGTGTTCCGCAGCACCGGGCAGAAGCTGAGAAATCTGCGCATCACCGAACTGACCGACGATCAGCGGCGGGATAACCTGGATCAAGTGGCCAAGTTCTCGGCGTTGCGGGGAATGGCAACCAAGGCCTTGCGCTGAGTAGCGTCATGCCCTTTCTATGAGAGGGCATTGCGGTGCGAAAGCATCATGATGTCGAGCTGCGGCTAGCCTGGGTTAGGCGAGGCAAGGTCAGGTCCGGCATGGTTCGGCAAGGGCTGAAAACAGCGTAATGTCTCTTCGACGAGGAGGCATTGCGGTGCAACAGCATCACGAGGTACGGCTGGGTATTCCCCGGTTTGGCAAGTTAGGTTGTGGTTAGCTCTGGGCTGAAAACAGCGTAATGCTCCTTCCCTGAGGGAGCATTGCGGTGGCGTAAGCTGCCAATTGAGCTGGGGCGTGACAAGGCGTGCTGTGGCTGGTCATGGCATGGTTTGGTTTGACATGGGCCGTAAACGGCATCGAGAGGGCACCTTCGGGTGCCTTTTCCTTCTCTCATAAATCCGCAATCGCGTTGGTGCTTTTTGTCTCTAGTGTTAAATTGCCGCGTACTAACACGGAGGTAGCCTGATGCAGCTTGCGATTCTTCTTGTCCTAATACTCATCGCGATTTTGATCGCCCCTTGGCTGATAGGTGTGATCGTGGCGCTGGCTGCGCTTTACGGCACATGGGTTGTCATGAGCGCCATTGCTGTGGGTGTGGTAGTTATCGTTGGCACGATAGTGGTGCTTGCGATTGAGAAATTTCGGGAAAAGACAAGAGTTAGAGCTATCGACCTACAGATTGCTGAGGTGAATCGCGCTCATCGAGAGAGAATGGACTCTGCACCAGTTGAAGCGCCAATCAATGAAAAGGCGGCCAATAAGGCCGTGCGAACCAAGCTTTGCACTAGCTGCGAAGGGGATGTCCCAATTGGGAGCTTGTATTGCCCATGTTGCGGAAAACAGGTTCCTGCAAGAAAGATGTAGGCCTTTCTAATTAAATGAACAGAAACCCGCCCCGAGCGGGTTTTTTTGTGCCCGGAGAAAATATGGCCCTGACCTCTCGCTTAGTCATTGAGCTCGACGCCCGTAGCGCAGAACAAAAGGCTGCAGATATGCGTAGAGCTCTTGAAGGCCTGAACAACGCCGGGCTTCGAACTGCTCCGTCGATGGGTAGAGCGGCTGGCGCAATATCTGGTGCCGGGCAGGATGCTCAATCTTCCGCAGTCCAGATGCAGAGCCTGGAGCGCCAAGTAAAGTCGCTTGCCTCGGCTGCATCAGGGCTGGCCGGGCCGCTTGCGGCAGCCTTCAGCGTGAAGGCGTTTTATGATGCGTCTGAGGCGTTCAGCACTCTGACCAACCGGCTCCGACTGGTCACCGACGGGTCTGTACAGTTGGCAGAGGCGCAGAAGTCTATCTTCGCTATTGCGCAAGAAGCGCGGCAGCCGTTGAGCGCGACAGCCGAATTATTTCAGAGAATTGCGACCAACCAGGCCGAGCTGAACCTGACCGGCAAGGGTGTGGCGGGTATTGTTGGAACGATCAGCAAAACCCTCGCAATCTCTGGTACTTCGGCTCAAGCCGCCGATGCCGCTCTCGTCCAGCTTGGCCAGGCATTCGCATCGGGCACGCTTCGCGGCGAAGAATTGAACTCTGTGCTTGAGCAGGCGCCGGCGCTTGCCCAGGCTATTGCCAAGGGAATGGGCAAGACGGTTGGCGAACTGAGGAGCCTTGGTGCAGAAGGGGCTTTGACTGCTGACGCTGTGGTGAAGGCGCTCCAGGCCCAGGCCAATGCAGTAGATGACCAGTTCTCGAAAATTGTGCCAACCATCGGCAGCAGTCTGACGGCGCTTGGAAACTCCTTCACTGGCTTCGTTGGTGAGCTCGATCAGGCGATTGGAACAACCGGCGCATTCGCCAAGCAGATCCTGGCCCTTTCGAGTGCTATCGATGGCGGCCTCCCGAAGGCGCTTGCCTCTGTACAGGAAAACTCCTCTGCGCTTGAGCAGATGATGATGACGGGCCTGTACGCCGCCCTTGCCAGGGTTGCTGGTGGCTTTGCTCAGCAGGGTGCGGAAGCTGTTTATGCCGCCAACTCGACCAGGGTGGCAAACAAAGAGACTGCGCTCTCTGCCAAGCTGGATCTTGAGGCTGCCCAAGCGAAGCAAGCAGATGCCAAGGCTTCAGTGGACAGGGCGAATGCTCAAATCGCCTCGGCTCAGCGCCAGGTGGTTGCCGAGCGCGAGGTTCTCGGCGCTGAGCTCAATCGAATAACTGCAGTACAGGCCTCTCTGGTTGCTGAGCGAGAGCTTGAGGCCCAAAGGCTTCGCGCGCAGATTTCTGAGAAGGGGCGCGCATCTTCGGTAGCTCGCCTTGCTGAGCTGAGCCAAGCGCACGCCGCAATAACTGCCCAGGTTGCTACTGCTGAGCGGACCCTGGCTGCAACGACAGTTGCTTCCTCTGCGCAGATTGAGGCTGCTTATGCTGCTAGGACGGCAGCAGTTCTGGCATACGGAGAGACGACTGCCGTAGTGAATGCGGCAACCGTGGCTTCGACAAAGGCTGCAGAGGCAGCGAGCCTTACTTCCAGAGCTCTGACAGGGCTTACCGCTGCTGGATCTGGCTTGCTTAGCATGATGGGCGGGCCTCTGGGGCTTCTGTTCATAACGGGCGCCGTTGCTGCGTCGTTCGTTGATTTCCGCAGCAGTAGCGACAAGGCAAAGGAAGGCCTTGAGCAGCTGAAAGGGCCAATGGATGAAGTGATTGCTCGCTTCAAGGCCATGACCCAGGAGCAACGGGCTGGCGCCCTGGTACGGTGGGGCGAGGCTCAGGCAGAAGCGGTCAAGGCTGCCAGATCTGAGCTTGATTCCCTTCAGGCCACCCTGAAGAAGGGCGTGCTTGGTTCTGACTCGCTATCGCTTCCGGCTCGGATAGCTGGATCGAGCAATCAGGCGGTCATTGATCGGGCAAAGGCTTTCAAAAATCTCAGTGATCGGATTGAGGAGGCAGCCAAAAGCGGTGAGTCCATTGTCCCAATACTTGAGGATGTGGCAAAGATTCCAGGGGTGCCGGAGAGCCTTGTCAACGACCTGAAAAAGGCTGGTGAAACTTGGTCGACTCAGAACGAAATCAAGAAGGAATCAGAAAAACGGATTGCTGCCTTGAACGCCGAGTACGCTAAGGCTCCCGAGGTTGTAGGTAGTACGACTACAGCTGTTTCCGGCCTTACTGCGGCAGGGAAAACGTACCTGGACGGCATTCAGAAGCAACTGGCCAAGCTCCAAGACAACAACGACGCGGTCAAGGAAGCCAACCGGTACATTGCCGAGCACGCCGATCTGACCGAGGCCGACAAGGCCGCAATTCTCTCGGCTGCAAGCGCGAAGAAAGCCCAGGAGCAGGCAAACAAGGATGCTGCAAAAGCCATTCGCGACTCCAACAAGGCATACACCGAAAGCGCCGGAAACAAGGCACTTGACGATGCGCGCAAGCAGTACGCCGTTCTGGTAGAGCAGAAGTCACTTATCACCGCTCAGGTCGGCGAGTCGAACAAACTTGGCACTGCTGCCAGAGAGCTCATCAAGTGGGAGCAAGAGCTCGCTGACATCAAGGGCAAGAAAACGCTTACAGCGGATCAAAAGTCACTGCTGGCAAGCCAGGAGCTGATTACCGCGCAACTGAAGCGGAATGCGGCCCTTGAGAAGGAGAACGAACTCACCACGGTCAGGCTAGAGAACGAAGCCAAGCTGCGAGCCTTTACGGAGAGCCTGAAGTCTGAGACCGACCTTTCGCGCCAGGGCCAGGCGACTGAATTGGCGGGCGCTGGGCAAAGCGACAGGGCGCGGAAGCGGCTCCAGGATGATCTGAAAATACAGCAGGATTATCAGAAGAAGCTGGAGAAGCTGACCTACGACTACAACAAGATCAAGAATCCAACCGCCGAAGACACCGACCTGTACAAGGGCGAGACTGAGGCCCTGCGAGCCGCCCTGGCCACGCGCATGGTCGACCAGCAGAACTACTACGCCGCGCAGGATGCAATGCGCGGGCAGTGGCTTACTGGCGTGTCGGAGTCGTGGCAAAACTACGTTGATATTGCCACGAACTACAACGAGCAAGCCCGTGCGGCGACCGAGTCGATTCTGGGTGACACCACGTCGTCGATCTCGGGAAGCATCCAAGGGATTATCAAAGGCACGGAAAGCCTGGGCGATGCCTTCGGCAACGTGGCCGGAACCATTGCCAATTCCATGCTGACGGCGTTCGCGGATATCACGGCGCGGTTCCTGGTTATGCAAGCCCTCAAGCTTGCAGGGATTCAGACTGAGGCAACGCAGACAGTTGCGGCGGAGGGAGTCAAGACAACGGCCAAGCTGACGACTGACGCAGTCACAACTACAAGTAGTCTCGCCTCGATTGGCACCGTACTGACTGCAAACTTGGCCGCAGCAGCTGAAACGCTTGCTTCGTGGGCGCCGGCCGCACTCGTGGCTTCCATCGGTTCGTTTGGTGCTGCAGCCGTGGTGGGAGGCACTGCTCTGGTTGCTGCCTATGCGCTGCTCAAGGGCTTTTCCGAGGGTGGCTACACCGGCGCCGGCGGCAAGTACGAGCCAGCCGGGATCGTCCACAAGGGCGAAGTAGTCTGGTCGCAGGCGGATATCCAGCGTTTCGGCGGCGTTGCTGCGGTCGAGAGCTTGCGCACTGGCAATGTAACGCCGATCAATTCGGCGCGCTCATCTTCATCTGGTGGCAATTCAGGATCTTCCGGTCGCTCGGCTGGTGGCGGTAACCGCCTAAGCGTACCTATCCAGGTAATGGTTCAGGCACAGCCAGGAATGAGTGACGCTGAAGCGCGGCGCCAAGGCCAGCAAGCTGGCGAAGGTGTTCGTGACATCGTTCGGCAGGTCATACAGGACGAGCAGCGCCCAGGCGGCATGCTTGCATAAGGAAAACCATGGATACGCTACCCGATATTGGCAGAAACCCTGATTACGGGCTGACTGCGGCAGGCACCTTTGCGCGGGATGTAGCGAGCTTTGGCGACAGCTATGAGTTGCGCCGGGCATCTGGCCTGCAATCATTCCGGCGCAGTTGGTCAGTCAAGTGGTCGCTCCTAACGGAAGCGCAGCGGGATACCCTGCGCAACTTCCTTAACGCCAGACTTGGCGTATCTGCCTTCCAGTGCACGATTCCGAGCGAAGGCGTG
>NZ_BMQU01000039.1 GCF_014648275.1 Pseudomonas laurentiana | reverse complement strand
CATTCAGCCACCACAGCCAAACGGGTTGCGCTAACGCGCAACGCGCCATGCCTGGCGCACAACGAAAAACCCCACATCGTTATCGGATGTGGGGTCAGGAGTTTCCCTAAGCTGACGCTCGATGGCTTGTGGCCTGCGCCAACCGCGGACAAATACCTCAGGCCAAGGCTTCGCTCGGCTTACCCAGCAGGCGGTCACAGGCGACAGCCACGACCAACGTAGCCACACTTGGCACCAACCAGGCCAGCCCCTGCTCGCTCAATGGCAGATTCGCCAACGACGCAGGCAACACGCTGGCCAGCGAAGTACCCTTGATAGCGTCGATCAAGCCAAACAGCAGCGACACCAGCATCACCGGTGCCAGAATCCGCGTCGAGGAGTGCCACAGTTCTTTGCAGAAACTCAGGCCCACCAGCACGATGCACGGCGGGTAGATGGCCGTCAGCAGCGGAATCGAGAACAGGATCAGCTTGGTCAGCCCCAGGTTCGACACTACCAGCGAGAACACCGCCAGAATGACCACCAGCGTACGGTAGGACAACGGCAGCACCTGACTGAAGTACTCAGCACAGGCACAGGTCAGGCCAACCGCAGTCACCAGGCAGGCCAATGCAATCAACACCGCCAGGAAGGTACTGCCGAGCGAACCAAACGTGTGCTGCACATAGGCATGCAGTACGGCAGCGCCGTTGGTTGCACCCATGGCGATGTCATGGCTACCGGCGCCGAGGCGGAACAGGCTGACATACACCAGCGCCAGGCCCACGCCAGCAATCAGGCCGGCAATGATCGCATAGCGCGTGATCAGTTGAGGCGACTCGACACCACGCGAACGAATGGCGTTGACGATGACAATACCGAACACCAACGCGCCCAGGGTATCCATGGTCAGGTAGCCATTGATGAAGCCCTGGGAGAATGGTGCAGCCACATAAGCGGGTTGAGCCTCGCCAATCGTACCGGCAGGCAGCATGAATGCCGCGATACCCAGTACCGCCAGGGCAATGATCTTCAGCGGGGCAAGGAAGCGGCCTACGGTGTCCAGCAACTTGCCGGGGTACATCGACACCGCCAGCACCACCAGGAAGTACACCAGGCTATACAGGAACAGCGCAACCGGGTTTTCACCCACCAATGGCGCAATGCCGACTTCAAACGATACGGTAGCCGTACGCGGGGTGGCGAACAGCGGGCCAACGGCCAGGTAGCAGACCGCCGCCAACAGACCACCAGCGATCTTGCCAATCGGGCTGCTCAGGGCGTCCATACCCCCGCCAACCTTGGCCAGCGCAACCACGGTGATCACCGGCAAACCTACTGCGGTAACCAGGAAACCCAACGCAGCCATCCAGACATGGGGGCCGGACTGCAAACCAACGATAGGCGGGAAAATAATATTGCCAGCTCCGACGAACAACGCGAACGTCATAAAGCCAAGCGCCAGGATGTCCTGGCCTTTCAACACTTTCATTAAGGAAATACCACACTACTGAAATCGGGATTTAGAGAGGGATTTCCCCTTGGGTGAGGGAAATGCTGTCTGACCGGATTAGCCAGACCCGTTTAGCGTGTCGTTCCCTTTTGAGGAGCGGGCACAAAATGAGTGCATAGGTTAACGAATTTACGCTAGAAACGCACGGTTACAGGGACGCCTGTCCGATGTGCGAATGTGCAGATCGTCTGGAATTAGCGGGCAATCGATACGCCGCGCGTTCTGCACCGTCCAGAAAGCACAAAGGCCACCCGAAGGTGGCCTTTGTGGTTGAAGCGGTCAGTCAGCCGAAGCTTACTTGACTGCCCAACCGGTCAGCTCGGCCAGGGCCTTGCCGATGTCCGCCAACGAACGGACAGTTTTCACGCCAGCGTCTTGCAGGGCAGCGAATTTCTCGTCTGCAGTGCCTTTACCGCCGGAGATGATGGCGCCAGCATGGCCCATGCGCTTGCCCGGAGGAGCAGTCACACCAGCAATGTAGGAAACCACTGGCTTGGTCACGTGAGCCTTGATGTAGGCAGCAGCTTCTTCTTCAGCGGAACCGCCGATCTCACCGATCATGACGATCGCTTCGGTCTTCGGATCTTCCTGGAACAGCTTCAGGATGTCGATGAAGTTGGAACCTGGAATCGGGTCACCACCGATACCGACGCAGGTGGACTGACCGAAACCGGCATCAGTGGTCTGCTTGACGGCTTCATAGGTCAGGGTGCCGGAACGGGAAACGATACCGACTTTACCTGGCAAGTGAATGTGGCCTGGCATGATGCCGATCTTGCACTCGCCCGGCGTGATCACGCCTGGGCAGTTAGGGCCGATCAGGGTAACGCCCAGCTCGTCGCACTTGACCTTCGCGTCCAGCATGTCCAGGGTCGGGATGCCTTCGGTGATGCAGACGATCAGCTTGATGCCGCCAAACGCTGCTTCAAGGATGGAGTCCTTGCAGAACGGCGCTGGAACATAGATGACCGAAGCGTCGGCGCCAGTGGCAGCAACCGCTTCCTTGACGGTGTTGAACACCGGCAGGTTCAGGTGGGTGGTGCCACCCTTGCCTGGGGTCACGCCGCCAACCATCTTGGTGCCGTAGGCGATGGCTTGTTCGGAGTGGAAAGTACCTTGCGAGCCGGTGAAGCCCTGGCAGATGACTTTGGTGTCTTTATTGATCAGGACGCTCATTACTTGCCCTCCGCAGCTTTGACAACTTGTTGAGCAGCGTCGGTCAGGCTGGTTGCCGCGATGATGTTCAAACCGCTTTCTGCCAGTACTTTAGCGCCCAGCTCGGCGTTGTTGCCTTCCAGACGAACAACCACCGGCACTTTAACGCCAACTTCTTTCACCGCGCCGATGATGCCTTCGGCAATCATGTCGCAGCGAACGATACCGCCGAAGATGTTGACCAGAACTGCAGCGACATTGCTGTCGGACAGGATGATCTTGAAGGCTTCGGTCACGCGCTCTTTGGTTGCGCCGCCACCTACGTCGAGGAAGTTGGCTGGCTTGCCGCCGTGCAGGTTGACGATGTCCATGGTACCCATGGCCAGGCCAGCACCGTTGACCATGCAGCCGATGTTACCTTCCAGTGCCACGTAGTTCAGTTCGAACTGGGCGGCATGGGCTTCACGCGCGTCGTCTTGCGACGGGTCGTGGAAGGTTTTCAGCTTAGGCTGACGGTACATGGCGTTGGCGTCGATGTTGATCTTGGCATCGAGGCAATGCAGATCGCCGTCAGCCTTGATCACCAGCGGGTTCACTTCCAGCAGTGCCAGGTCATGGTCCTTGAACAGCTTGGCCAGACCCGTGAAAATCTTGGCGAACTGAGCAACCTGCTTGCCTTCCAGACCCAGCTGGAACGCCAGTTCACGACCCTGGAATGGCTGAGCGCCAACCAGAGGATCGATAGTAGCCTTGAGAATTTTCTCAGGGGTATCGTGAGCGATTTTCTCGATGTCCACGCCACCTTCGGTGGAAGCCATGAACACGATGCGACGGCTCGAACGATCGACTACAGCGCCCAGGTACAGTTCCTTGGCGATGTCAGTGCAGGATTCGACCAGGATCTTGGTGACTGGTTGACCGTTGGCGTCAGTCTGGTAAGTCACCAGACGCTTGCCCAACCATTGTGCAGCGAACGCTTTTGCGTCTTCTTTGCTGCGAACCAGCTTAACGCCACCCGCTTTACCGCGACCGCCAGCGTGAACCTGGGCTTTTACAACCCATTCGGTACCGCCGATCTTTTCGCAAGCTTCTGCTGCAGCTTCAGGGGTATCGACTGCGAAACCCTTGGAAACTGGCAGGCCGTATTCAGCGAACAGCTGCTTACCCTGATACTCGTGAAGATTCATTCTTTTTACCGTCTTCGTTAGGTACTGCGCTTCGGCGCTGCGCCCTTTCGGGTGCCGCGCCACCTGTGACTGCTTGCCTGGGAAGTTGCCTCCCCGGGTTCGAGTCCGGCGAACTTTCCGCGGTGAGTCATGCAAGCAAGACTCACGACGGGCCGTCCGCCGTGGTTTCTTATTATTTAACGCTTTTTACGGTTGGCTACGTGGATGGCACCGCCATTCACTGCCAGCGCGGCTTCATGCAGCGCTTCGGACAGGGTCGGATGGGAGAAAACCATCATGCCCAGATCTTCGGCGCTGGTGCCGAATTCCATCGCGATTGCACCCTGCTGCACCAGTTCGGCGGCGCTTGGGCCAATCACATGTACACCCAGTACGCGGTCGGTCTTGGCATCGGCAATAACCTTGACGAAACCACCGGTATCGTTGGCAGCCATCGCACGACCACTGGCCGCGAACGGGAAGGTGCCCACGTTAACCTCAACGCCTTCAGCCTTCAAGGCTTGTTCGGTTTTGCCGACCCACGCGATTTCCGGGTGAGTGTAAATAACCGAAGGGATCAAGTCATAGTTCATTTGGGCCTTGTGACCCTTGATGCGCTCGACAACCATGATGCCCTCTTCCGAGGCCTTGTGCGCCAGCATCATGCCGCGAACCACGTCACCAATGGCGTATACGCCTGGCACGCTGGTTGCACAGTAGTCGTCGACGAAAATGAAGCCACGCTCGTCAATGGTCACGCCGCTGTCAGCTGCCAGCAGGTCAGTGGTCACTGGACGACGGCCGACCGCAACGATCAACTTGTCGAAGGTGATCTTCTGTTCGCCGTTGGCGTCGGTGTAGGTAACTTCGACTTCGTCGCCGTTGACCTTGGAACCGGTCACGCGCGCACCCAGCTTGACGTCCAGACCTTGCTTGGTCAGGGTCTTCAGGGCTTCCTTGGAGACGGCGGTGTCGGCAGCCATCAGGAACGTGTCCAACGCTTCCAGAACGGTAACCTGGGCACCCAGACGGGACCAGACAGAGCCCAGTTCCAGACCGATGACACCCGCACCGATAACGCCCAGGCGCTTAGGCACGGCCTGGAATTCCAGGGCGCCAGTGGAGTCAACGATGACGTTCTGATCAACCGGAGCCGGTGGAATGTCGATCGGACGCGAGCCGGAAGCCAGAATCACGTTCTCGGCTTCGATGACTTCAACGGTGCCGTCAGCCTTGGTAACTTCGACTTTCTTGCCAGCCAGCAGTTTGCCGTGGCCCTGGATCGAAGTAACGCCGTTGGCCTTGAACAGGGTGGCAACGCCGCCAGTCAGGTTCTTGACGATGTTCGCCTTGCGGCCAACCATCGCAGGAACGTCCATCTTCACTTCACCCGTGGTGATACCGTGAACGCCGAAGGCGTCCTTGGCTTCGTGGTATTTCCAGGAGCTGTCCAGCAGTGCCTTGGAAGGAATGCAGCCGACGTTCAGGCAGGTACCGCCCAGGGCCAGCTTGCCTTCGCCATCGGTGTACTTCTCGATACAGGCAGTCTTCAGACCAAGTTGTGCGGCCTTGATGGCGGCTACATAGCCGCCAGGGCCCGCACCGATAACTACTACGTCGAATTTCTGGGTCATAAAGGATTCCTTTTAGCTACAAGCCACAAGCTTCAGGCTGCAAGAAGGCCCGCTTCCGTGAGGAAGCTGGCCCCTTGCAACGTGCAGCTGTTTTTAGATATCGAGCAGCAGACGAGCCGGATCTTCCAGCAGGTTCTTGATGGTCACCAGGAAGGTCACGGCTTCTTTACCGTCGATCAAACGGTGATCGTAGGACAGTGCCAGGTACATCATCGGACGGATCACGACCTGACCGTTGATCGCCATTGGGCGCTGAATGATGTTGTGCATACCCAGAATCGCCGCCTGTGGCGGGTTAACGATCGGGGTCGACATCATCGAGCCGAATGTACCACCGTTGGTGATCGTGAAAGTACCGCCGGTCATTTCTTCGATCGACAGCTTACCGTCACGGGCTTTCTTGCCGAAAGTGGCGATGCCGCCTTCGATTTCAGCCAGGCTCATCAGTTCGGCGTTACGCAGAACCGGTACCACCAGGCCACGGTCGCTGGACACGGCAACACCGATGTCGGCGTAGCCGTGGTAAACGATATCGCTACCGTCGATCGAAGCGTTGACAGCCGGGAAACGCTTCAGCGCTTCGGTAGCAGCCTTGACGAAGAACGACATGAAGCCCAGGCGAACGCCGTTGTGGGACTTCTCGAACAGGTCCTTGTACTTCGAACGCAGCGCCATGACTTCGGTCATGTCGACTTCGTTGAAGGTGGTCAGCATCGCCATGTTGGACTGAGCTTCAACCAGACGCTCGGCAACCTTGGCACGCAGGCGGGTCATCGGTACGCGCTTCTCGGTGCGGTCGCCAGTCGCCATGACCGGTACGGCAGCGGCTGGGGCAGCGGCCTTGGCAGCTGGAGCAGCGGCTGGAGCGGCTTTCTTGGCAGCAACGGCAGCAACAACGTCTTCCTTGGTAACGCGACCGCCTTTACCTGTGCCAGCAACGCTGGCCAGGTCGATGCCGTTTTCTTCGGCCAGCTTGCGTGCGGCAGGCGCAGCAATCGGGTCTTCTTCACCGGCGTCTACAGCAGCAGCGGCCTGAGCAGGCGCAGCAGCAGCGGCTGGAGCAGCAGCGGCAGCAGCACCTTCAGTGATGGAACCCAGTACTTCATCGGACAGAACGGTGTCGCCTTCGTTCTTGACGATAGCGCCCAGCACGCCGTCGGCGGTGGCCAGCACTTCCAGAACGACTTTGTCGGTCTCGATGTCGACGATCAGCTCGTCACGCTTGACGGCGTCGCCCGGTTTCTTGTGCCAGGTGGCTACGGTGCCATCGGCAACCGATTCCGGGAAAGTAGGGGCTTTGATCTCGATAGCCATTATCAATGGTTCCTTAAATTCGGTTTCTTGTGCGCGGTGGCATTAAACAGTGAAAGCATCTTGCAGCAGTTTTTCCTGCTGCTCGGCGTGCATCGAAGCGTAACCACAGGCAGGTGCTGCCGACGCGTCACGACCAGCGTACTCAAGGACCAGGTCCTTGTTGTGACGGGTCAGGATACGACGCATGTGGTGCTGACTGCTGTACCAAGCGCCCTGGTTCATCGGCTCTTCCTGGCACCACACCACATCCTTCAGGTTGGTGTAAGGCGCGAGGATTTCGACCAGATCGTCCTCAGGGAACGGATACAGTTGCTCGATACGCACGATGGCGATGTCTTCACGACCTTCGGCACGACGTTTTTCCAGCAGATCGTAGTAGACCTTGCCGCTGCACAGAACCAGACGAGTCACCTTTTTCGGATCGAGGGTATCGATTTCCGGGATGACGGTCTGGAACGAGCCTTCGGCCAGTTCTTCCAGGGTCGAGATGGCCAGCTTGTGGCGCAACAGCGACTTCGGCGTCAGGACGATCAGCGGCTTACGCAGCGGACGGATGACCTGGCGACGCAGCAGGTGGTAGATCTGAGCCGGGGTGGTCGGTACGCAAACCTGAACGTTGTGCTCGGCGCACAGTTGCAGGTAACGCTCCAGACGTGCCGAGGAGTGCTCTGGCCCCTGCCCTTCATAACCGTGTGGCAGCAGCATGGTCAGACCGCACAGACGGCCCCACTTGTGCTCACCGCTGGTGATGAACTGGTCGACAACGACCTGGGCACCGTTGGCGAAGTCACCGAACTGGGCTTCCCAGATCACCAGCGCGTTAGGCGTGGTGGTCGAGTAACCGTATTCGAAGGCCAGTACCGCTTCTTCCGAGAGGAAGGAGTCGTACAGGTCAAACTTCGGCTGACCGGCATACAGGTTCTGCAGTGGCAGGTAGGTGCTGGCGTCCTTCTGGTTGTGCAGCGCCGCATGGCGGTGCGAGAAGGTACCGCGACCAACGTCCTGACCGGTGATACGCACCGGGTGACCTTCGAACAGCAAGGTCGCGTAGGCCATGGTTTCGGCGTAGCCCCAGTTGATTGGCAAGCCACCGGCCTGCATCTTCTGGCGGTCTTCGTAGATCTTCGAAACCTGACGCTGAACCACGAAGCCTTCCGGCAGGTCCAGCAACTTGGCCGACAGTTCCTGAAGGGTCTTCAGGTCAAAGCGTGTGTCGTGACGCGCAGTCCAGGCATGGCCCAGGTACGGACGCCAGTCAACAAACAGCTCCTTGTTCGGCTCCTTGACCAGGCTCTTGACCACATGCAGGCCGTTATCCAGCGCATTGCGGTACTCGTCAACCTTGGCCTGTACGCGCTCGACGTCCAGACGACCAGCCTGAATCAGGCTGTCGGCATACAGTTCGCGGGTAGTGCGTTGCTTGGCGATCTGCTGGTACATCAGCGGCTGGGTGCCGTTTGGTTCGTCAGCTTCGTTGTGACCACGGCGGCGGTAGCAGACCAGGTCGATGACCACGTCACGCTTGAACTGCATACGGTAGTCGACAGCCAGCTGGGTCACGAACAGCACCGCTTCCGGATCGTCACCGTTGACGTGCAGAATCGGCGCCTGAATCATCTTGGCGACGTCGGTGCAGTACTCGGTGGAACGCGAGTCCAGCGGGTTGCTGATGGTGAAACCAACCTGGTTGTTGATCACGATGTGAACAGTACCGCCGGTTTTGAAACCGCGGGTCTGCGACATCTGGAAGGTTTCCATGACCACGCCCTGACCGGCGAATGCCGCGTCACCGTGGATGGAAATCGGCAGAACCTTGTCACCAACGCTGTCGTTACGGCGATCCTGACGGGCGCGTACCGAACCTTCCACTACTGGCGAGACGATTTCCAGGTGGGATGGGTTGAACGCCATGGCCAGGTGAACTTCACCGCCGGCGGTCATTACGTTGGAGGAGAAGCCCTGGTGATACTTGACGTCACCGGAACCCAGCTCGACCTTCTTCTTGCCTTCGAACTCGTCGAACAGGTCGCGCGGGTTTTTACCAAAGGTGTTGACCAGAACGTTCAAGCGGCCACGGTGGGCCATGCCGATCACGACTTCCTTGGTGCCATAGGAACCGGAGCGTTGAATCAGCTCGTCCAGCATTGGAATCAGGCTCTCGCCGCCTTCCAGGCCGAAACGCTTGGTGCCCGGGTACTTGGTGCCCAGGTATTTTTCCAGGCCTTCAGCTGCAGTGACGCGCTCGAGCAGGTGGCTCTGAACGTCTGCAGAGAACGCTGGGCGACCACGTACGCTCTCCAGACGCTGCTGGAACCAGCTGCGCTGCTCGGAGTCGACGATGTGAGTGAACTCGGCGCCAATGGTGCGGCAATATGTCTGCTGCAAAGCGTCGAAGATTTCGCGTAGGCTCGCTTCCTCTTTGCCGATGAACAGGTCGCCGGCACGGAAAGTCGTGTCAAGATCGGCATTGGTCAAGCCGTAATGATTGATCGACAAGTCTACAGGCGCAGGGCGTTGCCACAACCCCAGGGGGTCGAGCTTAGCCGCTTGGTGGCCGCGCATACGGTAGGCTTGGATCAGTCGCAGTACTTCAACCTGCTTCTTCTCGTGCTCGCTGCTCACGCTGCCGGCAGAAACCGGTTGGGCGCGGCGCTGGTTCTTTGCCAGCAGAACGAAATGGTCGCGGATTGTAGAGTGCGATACATCGGTAGCAGTGCTGCCTTCGGCGGGCAACTTCTGAAAGTAAGTGCGCCACTCTTCTGGCACAGCGTTAGGGTCGTGCAGGTAGAGTTCGTAGAGCTCTTCCACATATGCAGCGTTACCACCTGAAAGGTGGGCGCTATCCCACATGCGCTGCATCACGCTTTCTTGCATGCTTGGTCACCCTCGGTTAGGGGACAGATCGGCAAGAGCCACAGAAAGCCTGGAAAAGTCCGAGTGCAGCGACCGAACCAAGCCACCGAGGATCCTACAGATTTTCCGGGTACCAGCCCGGAAGCCCCTGCTGGTCTCATATCTTCATAGGTAAAAGCTAGGGCTTTTTGGGCCGTCGCTCGGGTTTCACCTTGGTGCGGGCAATGGCCCGCACCTTGGCGTACTACGGGTACAACATCTTAAAATCAGGTACCGCTTTGCAGCAGCATGTTACGTACGTGACCGATTGCCTTGGTCGGGTTCAGACCTTTAGGGCAAACGTTTACGCAGTTCATGATTCCGCGGCAACGGAACACGCTGAACGGGTCATCCAGGGACGCCAGACGCTCTTGGGTCTTGGTGTCACGGCTGTCAGCCAGGAAACGATAGGCTTGCAGCAGTGCAGCTGGACCGAGGAACTTGTCTGGGTTCCACCAGAACGAAGGGCAGGAAGTCCAGCTTCTCACGCTCTTCTGGCGACTGCAGACGCTCGATGGCCGGAGCCGGCGTATCGTTCTGCAGGTAAGGCTTCACCTTCTCGTACTGCTTGTAGAAGATGCTCATATCGACGACCAGGTCACGAATGACTGGCAGGCCAGGCAGTGGGCGAACCACCAGCTTGTTGCCCTTGACCACCGACGACAGCGGCGTAATGCAGGCCAGGCCGTTCTTGCCGTTGATGTTCATGCCGTCGGAGCCGCAAACGCCCTCACGGCAGGAGCGACGATACGAGAAACCTTCGTCCTGTTCCTTGATCAGTGCCAATACATCCAGCACCATCAGATCCTTGCCACCGGTATCGACCTGGAACACCTGAGTTTTAGGCGCAGAGTCGGTATCCGGGTTGTAACGATAAACTTCGACTTGCAACATGGCGGCCACCCTTAGTAAGTCCGGACTTTAGGCTCGAAAGCAGGCACGGTTTTCGGCGCGAAGTTGACTGCACGCTTGGCAACACGCTTCTCACCCGGGAAGTACAGGGTGTGGCACAGCCAGTTTTCGTCGTCGCGATCTTCGAAGTCTTCACGGGCGTGAGCACCGCGAGATTCTTTACGCGTTTCAGCAGCGATAGCAGTCGCTTCGGCCACTTCCAGCAGGTTCTGCAGCTCCAGCGCTTCGATACGCGCGGTGTTGAAGGCCTGGGACTTGTCATTGATCTTGACGTTGGCGATACGCTCACGCAGATCGGCCAGTTGCTTGATACCTTTCTGCATGTATTCGCCAGTACGGAATACACCGAAATAGTTCTGCATGCAGCTTTGCAGCTCGCGACGCAGGGTAGCAACGTCTTCACCGGTGTTGCGCTCGTTGAGCTTGCTCAGACGGTTCAGCGCGACTTCGACGTCGGTGTCGCTGGCGTCGCGGTATTCGATACCGTCGCTCAGGGCTTTTTCCAGGTGCAGGCCAGCAGCGCGACCGAATACCACCAGGTCGAGCAGCGAGTTACCGCCCAGACGGTTTGCACCGTGAACCGATACGCATGCCACTTCACCGACCGCGAACAGGCCCGGGATAATGGTGTCTGCGCCATCAGCGTTCATGGTGATAGCCTGGCCATGAATGTTGGTGGCAACGCCGCCCATCATGTAGTGGCAGGTTGGAACGACCGGCACCGGCGCGACCACTGGGTCAACGTGGGCGAAGGTCTTGGACAGCTCACAGATACCTGGCAGGCGGCTGTGCAGCACTTCCTCACCCAGGTGATCGAGCTTGAGCATCACGTGGTCGCCGTTCGGACCGCAGCCGTTGCCGGCGATGATCTCTTTAACCATCGAGCGGGCCACAACGTCACGACCAGCAAGGTCCTTGGCGTTTGGCGCATAGCGCTCCATGAAACGCTCGCCGTGCTTGTTGATGAGGTAACCACCTTCACCACGGCAGCCTTCGGTAACCAGTACACCAGCGCCGGCGATACCGGTCGGGTGGAACTGCCACATTTCGATGTCTTGCACTGGCACGCCGGCACGCAGCGCCATACCAACGCCGTCACCGGTGTTGATCAGGGCGTTGGTGGTCGATGCGTAGATACGACCAGCACCACCCGTGGCCAGCACGGTAGCCTTGGCACGGATGTAAACGGTTTCGCCGGTTTCGATGCAGATCGCGATCACACCGACGAACGCGCCGTCCTGGTTCTTGACCAGATCAACGGCGTACCACTCGTTCAGGAAGGTGGTGCCTGCTTTCAGGTTGCCCTGGTACAGGGTGTGCAGCAGTGCGTGACCGGTACGGTCGGAAGCGGCACAGGTACGTGCAGCCTGACCACCCTTGCCGAAGTCCTTGGACTGGCCACCGAATGGACGCTGGTAGATACGACCTGTTTCGGTACGGGAGAACGGCAGGCCCATGTGGTCCAGTTCGAAGACCGCAGCAGGACCTTCCTGACACATGTATTCGATAGCGTCCTGGTCACCGATGTAGTCGGAACCCTTGACGGTATCGTACATGTGCCAGCGCCAATCGTCGTTCGGGTCAGCCGAGGCGATTGCACAGGTGATACCACCCTGAGCCGATACAGTGTGCGAACGGGTCGGGAAGACCTTGGTGATTACAGCAGTCTTGTGACCGCCCTGAGCCAGTTGCAGCGCAGCACGCATGCCGGCACCGCCACCACCAATAATGATGGCGTCGAAAGAAATCGTAGGAATGTTAGCCATGAATCAGATACCCCAGAGAATCTGCACACCCCAGACGAAGTACGCGAACATCGCAACACCGCATACAGCCTGGAACAGGAAACGTATTGCAGTTGCCGACTTGCCGAACGCCATTGGCGTCAGGTAGTCAGTCGCGATGGTCCACATGCCGACCCAGGCGTGAGCGCCCAGAGCCACCAGTGCCAACAGACTGAAAATACGCATCGCGTTATTGGAGAACAGACCGTGCCACTGGGCGTAGTCCATCCCCGGGTGCGCGACCAGGTAGCCAATCAGAAAAATGAAGTAAGCCGCGAGAACGACCGCAGAGACGCGCTGCGCCATCCAGTCATAGAGGCCCGAACGCGAGAGGTTCGTGACGTTGGTTACCATATCCACACTCCTGCCAGAACAATCACCACCACGGAGACGGCGATGACAATTTTCGAGCCCAGTTTGCCGCCTTCCAGCGTTTCACCGATGCCCATATCCATGATCAAGTGGCGCACACCGGCAACCAAGTGATACAGCAAGGCGGACAGGAGACCCCAAATCACAAGCTTGGCCAGCGGACTGGTCAAACACGCTTTCACCTCACCGAAGCCTTCCTCGGAACCCAGGGATTTGCCCAATGCATAAAGCATGATGGCCAGGCCCAGGAAAAGGATGACACCGGAGATGCGGTGAAGAATGGACGTGTAAGCAGTGACAGGGAGTTTGATGGTCCTTAGGTCTAGGTTTACAGGTCGTTGGCTTTTCACGGCTTTTTTCACACTGAAGAGCCCCTAGCAAGCAGGGCAAAGTTGTTGGTAAGTGTACTGGTCAGGTACCCACCACCCAGGGAGTGACGACCCCAGCAACACAGGCTTCAAAGCCCCTGGCGGTCGGGTGCCGAGTATAGACAGTTAGGCTACTAATGACAACGAAAAGGCCTAGCCCAAATAGCTCATTGCCTTTGCCCGACAAAAGGCGTAAATGGGCAGCAATTTCGAGGAAAAACAGCGCCCAGGCCCCTTTACAACCGTGCTTTAGGCAAATTGACATTCGAATTTATCTCACTATAGTGGTGCGGGCCCTGCGTGGGGGGTCTGTCTGATGATTTCAAGCATTAATAGGAGGCCACATGGCTGACAAAAAAGCGCAGTTGGTCATCGAGGGCGCAGCCCCCGTCGAGCTGCCCATTTTAACCGGCACCGTTGGTCCCGATGTTATCGACGTTAGAGGGTTGGGGGCCACGGGTCACTTCACTTTCGACCCCGGTTTCATGGCGACCGCATCGTGCGAGTCGAAGATTACCTATATTGATGGCGACAAGGGCATCCTGCTGCACCGCGGCTACCCTATCGAACAGCTCGCCGAGCAATCCGACTACCTGGAAACCTGCTACCTGCTGCTGAACGGCGAACTGCCGAACGCCGAGCAGAAAGCCCAGTTCGTCAGCACCGTGAAAAACCACACCATGGTTCACGAGCAGCTGAAGTCGTTCTTCAACGGCTTCCGCCGCGACGCGCACCCAATGGCGGTCATGTGCGGCGTGGTTGGCGCCCTGTCGGCGTTCTATCACGACTCCCTGGACATCAATAACCCGCAGCACCGCGAAATCTCCGCAGTACGCCTGGTCGCGAAAATGCCGACCCTGGCGGCAATGGTTTACAAGTACTCCATGGGTCAACCCATGATGTACCCACGCAACGACCTGTCGTATGCGGAAAACTTCCTGCACATGATGTTCAACACCCCGTGCGAGATCAAACCGATCAGCCCGGTACTGGCCAAGGCAATGGATCGGATCTTCATCCTCCACGCCGACCACGAGCAGAACGCATCGACCTCCACCGTGCGCCTGGCAGGCTCCTCGGGTGCCAACCCGTTCGCCTGTATCGCTGCCGGTATCGCTGCACTGTGGGGCCCTGCCCACGGCGGCGCCAACGAGGCCGTACTGACCATGCTCGATGAAATCGGCGATGTCTCGAACATCGACAAGTTCATCGCCAAGGCCAAGGACAAGAACGATCCGTTCAAGCTAATGGGCTTCGGTCACCGCGTTTACAAGAACCGCGACCCACGCGCCACCGTAATGAAGAAGACCTGCGATGAAGTCCTGCGCGAGCTGGGCATCACCAACGATCCTCAACTGGAACTGGCCATGCGCCTGGAAGAGATCGCCCTGACCGATCCTTACTTCATCGAGCGCTCGCTGTACCCGAACGTCGACTTCTACTCGGGGATCATCCTCAAGGCAATCGGCATTCCAACCAGCATGTTCACCGTGATCTTCGCCCTGGCACGTACCGTCGGCTGGATCTCGCACTGGAAAGAAATGCTCTCCAGCCCGTACAAGATCGGCCGTCCGCGCCAACTGTACACCGGCTACGAAGCACGCGACATCGTCAAGCTGGCTGACCGCAAGTAAGCGCTGACCGCAGCGCTGAACACGAAAAAGGCTGCCCTCGGGCAGCCTTTTTTAGTTGTACGACTTCAGGGCTTCTCAGCCTTCTCTTTCAATGCCTTGAGCGTATTGAACGGCGCCTCTACGACAAAACTGTTCGCCAGCCAGGACGGCACGCTGCCACCGGGCTCGGTGTGCACCTGATAGGTGACCTCGGTACTGTCACCCTTCGGCTCGAATTTCCAGAAACCCTGGACCTGCGCCACCCGCACAAAGCCTTTCTCTTCAGGCAAATAGCTGGGCAACCCCTCAAGCTTGCGCACGACACTGCCATCGGCCGCGTCTTCAGTGGTCACCTTGAGAATTGAATCACGCGGCGTCACCGGCCAAGGCGTATTGAACTGGGTATAGGTCCAGATCTGGTTACCTTCACGCTTGAGCAACTTCTGCACCTTGCACTCATGTATCCAGGCGCAAGCCCCGGCCACATCTTCGTGCAACGCGCGCAACTTGGCGACATTGGCCTTGATCAAGGTCACCCCGCGGTAAGCCTTGTATTTGGAGCCCGCCACTTCACTCAGGGACACCTTGATACCCTGCTCGTCCTTTGCCACCTGCCAGCTTTCCGCTTGCGCCAGAGGCGCCAACAACGCCCCCACGGCACAGACCAACGCCATCCGCTTAAACGATCCCATGCTCTTGTTCCTTATTGTCGAAGATCTATGTATTCAAGCTGCTGTCATCTGCTCCAGCCACCCCAGGATCCTGATCGCCTCATCGCGATCACTGCCGCACACCTCCACGTCCGCCATGAACGCCGAACACACCGCGGGGCGCTCAGGCTTGCCGAACAGTCCACACAGGTTGACGACCGACAAATGAATGCAGCGTTCGCCAGCAGGCTTGCCATCAGGCATTCCCGGTATCGACGAACTGATGGACGGTGCAATGCAGCAGGCGCCACAGCCTTCACGACACTTCATGACGGCAGTACCTCGGAATCAAAATGGATGAACACGTCTGGATAGTAACCGCTAAAACGGTCGTTTGAAATTACCGGCAGGATGAAATATCACGGGACGAAAACAGACCGGCCAGTCATGCCCGAGCTTACTGCTTGAACTCAAATTCGATGGCCGCACCTTCGACATCCTGACGGCTGTCATTGCGCAGTTGCAGCTGCATTTCGTTGCTGAGCAAACGGCCATTGAGCTGGAACGGGCTCTCTTCCTTGGGCTTCTCCCCAAACATGGCCGGTAACAGCGGGCGATGCAACTGAACATCGCTTGCGCTGCCCGGCTGCAACCCGCTAACCATGCCTATAGGCAGGCTGAGATCCAGCCGAGGCGTGGGCAATGGCGCCGCGATGACGTCCGTGTGCTGACGCTTGGTGCTCTTGCCCGAAGATTTCTGCGCGGACGCTGAACCGGCTTTGGCATGCGGCACACTCCCTTTCGGTACAGGTTTGCTCGCCACGCTGGGATTGCCCGCCGAATGCGACGATCCAGCGATCAGCGGCGCAGCCGCAGCAACGTCCGCCCTCGCCCACGCCTGCATCGGAACCAGAGAACCGGCCATCGACATCAACAACAAACCGGCACAACACAAGGCTTTCATAGGCAACAACGGACACTCAAAAAAAGACAATGCTCTCCGTTCCTTGGAAAACTGACAAGTCCATTCCTAGAAGAAACTACTGCCACCCGACTCCTGGCAAAGCTGAGTGGCCAGCATCCCCAACGTCATCAATGCTCGCTCCGACTCACGGTTCCAGGGGATCCCGCAGTTCAGACGAATGCAATGGTTGAATTGCTCGGTATTACTGAAAATCAACCCGGGCGCGATACTGATGCCCTGCTGCAGCGCTCGCACATGCAATTCCTGGGTATTGACTCGCCCCGGTAGGCTGACCCAAAGAATGAAACCACCGGTAGGCCGCGTCATCTGAGTACCTTCGGGAAAGTACTGCTGCACGGCCAACTGATAGGCACTGAGGTTCTTCCGGTATTCATGACGGATAAAACGCAGGTGCCGATCATAACCGCCATTTTCCAGATAAGCCGCTACCCCCATCTGGGTGACGCTACAGGCTGAATGCGTCGTGAAGGTTTGCAGACGCTGGATTTCATCCTGGTACTTGCCGGCAATCATCCAGCCGATCCGAACGCCAGGCGACAGCGTCTTGGAGAAGCTCGAACAGTAGATAACCCGCCCCAACCGATCGAACGCCTTCAGCGCCTTCGTACGCCCCTGCTCAAACATCAGTTCGCCATAAATGTCATCTTCGATGATCTGTATGTCGAAGTCCGACGAAAGGCGTAACAGTTGCTTCTGCCGCTCCTCAGGAATGGCCCCACCCAATGGATTGCTCAACCGTGCCGTCAATACCAACGCCTTGATCGACCACTGGTTCGCAGCCAACTGCAGCGCCTCCAGGCTAATGCCGGTAGACGGATCACTGGGAATTTCAATGACCTTCAGCCCCAGCAGATCAGCCAGTTGCAGCAGCCCATAGTAGGTAGGCGACTCCGCAGCGATCAAATCACCGGGACGGGTCAACACCCGCAGGCTCATCTGCAAGGCGTCGACACACCCGTGAGTGACAACGACCTCGGAGGGGTCGACCACCACACCGGCATCACGCATGCGAATGGCAATCTGCCTGCGCAATGGCTCGAAACCCGGGCTGAACATATAGCTGAAGGCCCGCGGACTATGGAAACGGGTAACTTTGGCCAACTGCTGGTGCAGCGCCCTCACCGGCAGGTAGTCAACATGGGGTACTGCCGCGCCAAGCGGAAAGACGCCATCGCGGCGCGCCTCCACGAGAACCTGCTGAATAATGCTGCTGCGGGTAACCAGGCCCGGCCGCTCGACCCTCGCGATATCCGGCGTTGGCGCCGTCAACGCTGGGGTCTGATGGACGTAATAACCTGACTGCGGACGCGCGCGGATCAAACCCTGGTCTTCAAGATTGGCATAGGCCTGAAGCACCGTGGCATGACTGACATTGAGCTGTGCGCTCATCTTGCGCACTGACGGCACCCGCTCGCCCGGCTGGTAGACACCTCGACGGATGTCTTCAGCCAACTGCTGGGCGATACGCTGGTAGAGCAACAGGTTGGTCATGGTCAACTCTCGGCACGCGGACGATCTCGTTATTTTTAGGCGAACTCTTGCGCAACAGAATACCGTAACAGTTGCGAAGTGTACTGGCACAGATTGCAGAATAGTCGACAATACAGTTGCGTGACAGCACCTGAGGCACGCGCACGCCTCAACTAATCGCGATAAAAAACCCGGAGGCGTAATCGCCACCGGGTTTTCTGCACCGCATCGAGGATCAGCGCTCTGCGCCCAGGCGCCCCTGATCATCGGAAAACACGATCTCAACCCGTCGATTCTGCGCCCTGCCCCGCTCCGAGGCATTCGCCTCGACCGGATACTGGTCACCATAACCCTCGACCTGAATGCGCTTTTCATCCACCCCCAGGTCAATCAGCGTGTCGGCAACCGACTGCGCGCGATCCCGCGACAGCCTCAGGTTGTCCTCAGGCGCACCCGTGCTGTCGGTGTAGCCCTCAATACGCACCGTACGCTTGGGGTTGAGCTGAAGGAACTGCACCAGCTTGAGCACGGTACGGTTGGCAGCGTTCTTCAGGTCGGCACGCCCGGTATCGAACAGCACATCGCCCAATGTCATCACCAAGCCACGGTCACTCTGCATGGTCGCCAGGCTGACGATCTGCGCCTCCAGCCATTTGCCTTGCTGCTGGACACTGGCCAACTTGGCCTCGCGCAAGGCCAGCTGCAAACGCTGGCGCTCAAGCTCCAGCTTGGCCTGGCGCTCCTGGTTAAGCACCAGGTTCGTGTGTTCGCGAGCGATTTCACTGTAGCGCTGACTCAGGTAAGCGTAGTGGCGCACGTCAGCACCACTCCCCCAATAGCTCGACAGACGTTCTGCACGCCCCAGCGACTCACCCGCACGAATCACATCACGCGGCGCACTGCGCAACACACTGGAGTCGTTCTTGACCTGCTGAAAACTGGCAGCGGCCTGCTCAAGCGACTCCTCGCTGCGCTGACTGGCGCACCCTTGCAGACCAACGGCACCCAGCAACAGCAGCGCCGCCAAAGGCTTGATCGAACTCACTGCTGCTCCCCCAACTGTTTATGCAGACGATCAACTCGCGCCTGCAGCACCTTGATTTGCTCTTCGCTCTTGGCCGTCAACACGCGGGCCTCGGCCAAACGCGCATCAAGCTCGGCCTGTTCAGCGCGAACCCGGGCGTCGCGAAAAGACTCGCTGGCCATGTTGACGCGAGCCCGCGCCAGCTTGGCTTCTGCCAGCTTGAGCTCTGCCACCTCGTCAGTAGCTCCAACGGCCTTGGCCTGTTCCAAGGCCTGTTCGGACAAACGAAGTTGCTCATGGGGTGCCGGGTCGGCGGCGCAACCGGCCAGGGCCATGACGGCCAAAGCCGCGAATAGCGGTCGAGTTCTCACACAATCTTCCTACGGTTTGGGGGCATCGAGCGGTTGCTGCAATTGCGCTTTCCAGCGCTCGACATTGCGTTGCAATGCTGCTTGGGTGACACCGGAAACCGGCAATTCTGTCAGTTTTTTTGCAAGTTGTCCGCGCAACCAGGCATCGTTACACGCGGAATTATGCGATACCGCCAGGTACAGCCCAGGACGATCGACGGGCACATCGCGCGCCACCAGGTCCTTACCCATACCCAAGGTCTGAGCCATCGCCATGCCGGCGTAACGCCCGGCAAGCACGTAGTCCACCTGCCCCAGCAACAACTTCTGAAACGCCTGAGTCAGGTTTTCCACCACCTCCAGCTTCAAGTGCGCCTTGGTAAACGCCTCAAAGGTCGGGGTCAGGCGCGCCTTCTGCGAAATCGCCCCGGGGTGCAGGGCCAGGTCCGCCAGGCTTTCATAGGCCAACGACGCATCATGGCGCGTCCAGACCAGGTATTCGTTTTGCAGCAACGGTGGATGAATGTAGTCCAGGCTGGTCAGTTCACTGACCATCAATGGCGCATCTACCAGAATATCCATTCGGCCGCTACGGACTTCATCAAGTGCCTGGCTGCGCTTACCCGCACTCAATATCTCGATCTTCAGGCCCAATTCGTCGGCTACCTGCTTGAGCAGATCGGCGCTGGCACCGATCAAGTGCCGAGGATCCTGTGGGTCTTGCCACAAGTAGGGCGGCGCATCCGGACTGCCGGTAGCGACCAGGCGTTCACACTTGCCGACCGCGAGCGCCCATGATGGCATCAACGCGATACCCAGCAGCGTGACTGCACTCATTCGGCCAAACCACCCCATGCCACCCTCTCCTTGACTGCACCCACTGAAAAATGAAAAGCCCGGTTATCCCGGGCTGGGCAGGATAACCTGTCCAGCCCGCAACAACCGGGCTCTTTATAAGTGAAGCCGCTGGATTAAACCAGCTTCTCCAGCTCAGGGATGGCTTCGAACAGATCAGCCACCAGACCATAGTCGGCCACCTGGAAGATCGGTGCTTCCTCATCCTTGTTGATCGCAACGATCACCTTGGAGTCTTTCATACCGGCCAGGTGCTGGATCGCGCCGGAGATACCCACCGCGATGTACAGCTGTGG
>NZ_BMQU01000038.1 GCF_014648275.1 Pseudomonas laurentiana | reverse complement strand
GTTTTCCGTTTCGACTGCGCCGGAAGAGGTGCGCATTATAGAGAGATCAAACGGGGCGTCAAGGGCTAATTTCAAGCATTCTCAAAACAGCCTAAACGCCCGCCTCTATATATAGAGGCGGCAACCGCTACAGCACACCCGCAGTACGCAAACGCTGGATCTCATCCGCAGTCAGCGCCAACACCTCCGAGAGGATTTGATCAGTATGCTCACCCAGCAACGGCGGCGCATTGCGATATTCGACTGGCGTCTCCGACAGCCGAATCGGGCTCGCCACTTGCGGCACACGCCCTGCCAAGGGGTGAGCTAACTCAATGGCCAGGCCGCGGGCTATCACCTGGGGGTCCTCGAACATCTTTGCCAGGTCATTTATTGGTCCACAAGGAACACTGGCCTGCTCCAACAAGCCGATCCATTCGGCCGTGGTCTTGAATACTGTCACCTGACGAATCAATGGAATCAACTCGGCCCGATTCGCCACCCTTTGCTTGTTAGTCGCAAATCGTGGGTCATCCGCCCACTGAGGTTGCCCAGCCACCTCAGCGAACTTGCGAAACTGACCATCATTACCAACAGTAAGGATGAAATCACCATCGGCCGTAGGGAAGTCCTGATAAGGCACGATATTCGGATGCGCATTACCTAGCCTACGGGGCGCCACACCGGTAGTCAGGTAATTCATTGCCTGATTGGCCAGGCATGCAACCTGTACATCGAGTAACGCCATATCAATGCGCTGGCCACCGCCACCGTGCTCACGGTGGGCGAGGGCAGCCAGTATTGCAACGGTCGAGTAGAGCCCGGTGAGGATATCCGTAAGAGCCACCCCAACCTTCATCGGGCCAGCACCCTCGTCACCTTCAGGCCGGCCAGTCAGGCTCATAAGCCCGCCCAACCCCTGAATCATGAAGTCATAGCCCGCACGCTTGGCGTAGGGGCCAGTCTGGCCGAAGCCAGTAATGGAGCAGTAGATCAGACGGGGGTTGATCGCCTTCAAGCTCTCATAGTCGAGGCCATATGCTGCCAACCCACCTACCTTGAAGTTCTCGATGAGAATATCTGATTTGGCTGCCAGCTCACGAACCAAACGCTGACCTTCGGGCTGAGTAAAGTCGATGGTCAGGGAACGCTTGTTACGGTTGGCCGACAGATAATAGGCCGCCTCACTGGTGTTCTCACCCCGTGCATCCTTGAGGAAGGGCGGGCCCCAGGCGCGGGTGTCATCACCCACACCAGGGCGCTCCACCTTGATCACCTCGGCACCCAGGTCCGCAAGGATTTGCCCAGACCACGGCCCAGCCAATACTCGCGACAGATCCAGCACCCGCAGATGAGATAGCGCGCCCATGGGCTGGCTCCTTGTTAGTAGAACGCCTGAATGCCGGTTTGCGCACGCCCAAGGATCAATGCATGCACGTCATGGGTACCTTCATAGGTGTTGACCACTTCAAGGTTTACCAGATGCCGCGCAACACCGAACTCGTCGGAGATGCCATTGCCGCCCAGCATGTCGCGCGCCATACGGGCAATGTCCAGAGCCTTGCCACAGGAGTTGCGCTTCATGATCGAGGTAATCTCAACCGCAGCCGTACCTTCATCCTTCATACGCCCCAGGCGCAGGCAGCCTTGCAAGGCGAGGGTGATCTCGGTCTGCATGTCAGCCAGTTTTTTCTGGATCAGCTGGTTTGCAGCCAGCGGGCGACCGAACTGCTGACGGTCGAGGGTATATTGCCGCGCGGTATGCCAGCAGGCTTCAGCGGCACCCAGGGCCCCCCAGGAGATCCCGTAGCGAGCAGAGTTCAAGCAGGTGAACGGCCCCTTAAGGCCACGCACGTCGGGGAAGATGTTCTCTTCGGGAACGAACACATTGTCCATCACGATCTCACCAGTGATGGAGGCGCGCAGACCTACCTTGCCGTGAATGGCCGGCGCACTCAGGCCTTTCCAGCCTTTTTCCAGGACGAAGCCCCGGATATCACCTGCATCATCCTTGGCCCAAACCACAAACACATCGGCGATAGGGCTATTGGTGATCCACATCTTGCTACCAGTCAGGCTGTAGCCACCGTCGACTTTACGCGCACGGGTGATCATCGAACCTGGGTCAGAGCCATAGTTGGGCTCAGTCAGGCCAAAGCAACCAATCCATTCACCACTGGCCAGCTTAGGCAGGTACTTCTGCTTCTGGGCTTCAGTACCGAACTCGTTGATCGGCACCATCACCAGCGACGACTGCACACTCATCATCGAACGATAGCCGGAGTCGATTCGCTCCACTTCACGAGCGATCAAGCCGTAGCACACGTAGTTAAGGCCACTACCACCGTATTGCTCAGGAATCGTCGCACCGAGCAGGCCGATTTCTCCCATCTCGCGGAAGATCGCAGGATCCGTCTGTTCGTGACGAAAGGCTTCCAGTACACGCGGCGCCAATTTGTCCTGAGCGAACTGGAAAGCACTGTCACGCACCATGCGCTCTTCTTCAGTAAGCTGCTGATCGAGCAACAGGGGGTCGATCCAGTTGAAGCTTGCTTTGCCAGCCATGAGCGAATCCTCAAGAAATGGGTTCAGGTTTTTTGTCCTTTGATCCTAGGCCGGAAAGCCCAGAGGGACAAACGACGATTGCGCATAAACTTGTGATAATTTTTCACTCCGTAATGGAAAAAAGCCCATTCCTGCGTTCTATTAGTGAGATCAACGTATATGAGGCGCAAAATTCCCAGCACCACCGCGCTGGTCTGCTTTGAAGCAGCGGCGCGCCACGAAAGCTTCACCAAGGCGGCCCAGGAGCTATCACTGACACAGGGAGCCGTCTGCAGACAAATAGCGGGGCTGGAGGACTTCCTCAATGTCGAACTGTTTCGCCGTTCACGCCGAGGGGTAAAGCTCACCGAAGCCGGGCTTTCCTATAGCCGTCGGGTAGCGACACAGTTGGATGCCGTAGAGCGCGACACGTTGTCGGTCATGGGCCAACAGGGCGCCAATGTCATCGAACTGGCCGTGGTGCCAACCTTTGGCACCCAGTGGCTGCTGCCACGCCTGAAGGAGTTCCAGCACCGCCATCCAGAAGTCACCGTCAACTTGACCAACCGCACGCGTCCCTTTCTGTTCGCCGATACACACTTCGACGCTGCGATCTATTTCGGCGATGCGGACTGGTCAGGAACACAGTCCCACCGCCTGATGGGCGAAAACCCGGTTCCCGTGTGCAGCCCGGCGCTGCTCGGCGCCCAGCAACAGCTTACTGCGCAGTCGATAGCCAGCCTGCCTTTACTACAGCAGACCACCCGCCCATACGCCTGGCGGCAGTGGTTTGACAGCCTGAACATGAACGTTGCTCGCGACATGACGGGGCCACGCTATGAACTATTCTCGATGCTTGCCCAGGCCGCAAAACATGAAATGGGCATAGCGCTGATACCACCGTTCCTTATTCAGCGCGAGCTGGCAGAAGGGCGCCTGGTTATCGCCAACCCCCATGCACTGTCGAGCATCAAGGCCTACTACCTGATGATTCCTGAGCGCAAAGTGGAGTCAGCATCACTACGCGCCTTCCGTGACTGGTTAGTAGAACAAGCGCGCACCTATACCAAGAGCCACAACGGAGGTGTTCAGAATTAACTACGTAGTGCAATATTTCAAACACCTACAGATGTACGTAAATGTCGCAATTAACTAAATTACGTTAACGTACCCGTAAACACCCCTTAACCCTGCTGTTTACAAGGCTTTGACGCTATAAATGGGGGGTCATTTCTGTCGCGCAGAGATTTCAACAGAAATTTTTCAAATTTTACCGTAATCTCCCTGAAGCCCACGTTTGACGGGCTGCACGCCAATTATTGCGACATTCGGTCACAGGGTGACTTGTAGTTTGTTTATCGTCACCCTTCAAAATCTGTTGAAGCGATTCAGGATCGCCAGCAAAATGCCCAGCCCCGCCTGTATTCATGCGGGATCGTGCTGATCGGCCGCCCCAGACGCACCATCCGTAGTGCGCTGGTTTACTAACAAAAGATCACGCAGGAGAAATTGACGTGCACATTGGTGTTCCTCTCGAAACGCAGACGGGCGAGACACGCGTCGCTGCCACCCCGGAAACCATCAAAAAACTGATTGGCCAGGGTCACCAGGTCACCGTTCAACGCGGCGCAGGGGTCAAAGCCAGCGTACCGGACAGTGCCTACGAAGCAGCAGGCGCCACTATTGGCAGTGCTTCCGATGCGTTTGGCGCACAACTGATTCTTAAAGTTGTGGCGCCCAACGATAGTGAACTGGGTCAGATCAAGAGCGGCACCGTGCTGGTGGGTATGCTCAATCCCTTCAACAACGATGTCATCGCCAAGATGGCCGAGTGCGGCATTACAGCCTTTGCCCTGGAGGCCGCTCCGCGCACCTCCCGCGCGCAAAGCCTGGATGTGTTGTCGTCACAGGCCAACATTGCCGGTTACAAAGCTGTATTGCTGGCCGCACACCATTACCCACGCTTCATGCCAATGCTGATGACCGCTGCCGGCACTGTAAAAGCCGCACGCGTGCTGATTCTCGGCGCAGGTGTTGCCGGGCTGCAGGCAATCGCCACAGCCAAGCGCCTGGGTGCAGTGATTGAAGCCTCGGATGTACGGCCTGCCGTGAAAGAGCAGATCGAGTCGCTCGGCGCCAAGTTCATTGATGTGCCGTATGAAACCGACGAGGAGCGCGAGTGCGCCGAAGGCGTTGGCGGCTATGCCCGACCGATGCCTGCAAGCTGGATGCAACGCCAGGCCCTGGCCGTGCATGAACGCGCCAAGCAAGCCGACATTGTCATCACCACCGCACTGATCCCTGGCCGCAAGGCACCGACGCTGCTCAGCGCCGAGACCGTCGCGCAGATGAAACCGGGGTCGGTGGTCATCGACCTGGCAGCCGCCCAAGGCGGCAACTGCCCGCTTACGGTTGCCGACCAAGTGGTCATTGAGAACGGCGTAACCATCGTCGGCCCAACCAACCTGCCGGCCATGGTCGGTGCCGATGCTTCGGCACTGTATGCACGCAACCTGCTGGACTTCATGAAGCTGCTATTCGACAAGGATGGCCAATTCACGATCAACCTCGAAGACGACATTGTCGCCGCGTGCCTGATGTGCCGCGACGGTCAGGTCATCCGCAAGAACGGATAAGGAGCACGACAATGGAAGACATGCTGATTTCCCATGGCGTCTACAACCTGATCATCTTCGTGCTGGCCATCTATGTCGGTTACCACGTGGTCTGGAACGTCACCCCGGCACTGCATACCCCATTGATGGCGGTTACCAACGCCATCTCCGCCATCGTCATCGTTGGCGCAATGCTCGCCGCAGCGCTTACGGTAACCCCGCTGGGCAAGGTCATGGGTACCCTCGCGGTCGCCCTGGCAGCGGTCAACGTATTCGGCGGTTTCCTCGTCACCCGGCGCATGCTGGAGATGTTCAAGAAGAAAGCAGCGAAGGCAGAGGGGCAGAAGTAAACATGAGCATGAACCTGGTAACACTTCTCTACCTTGTCGCTTCGGTGTGCTTCATCCAGGCCCTCAAAGGCCTGTCTCACCCGACTACGTCACGACGCGGCAATCTGTTCGGCATGCTCGGCATGGCGCTGGCCGTGGTCACCACCATCGGCCTCATCTACAAGTTGGGTGCGGAGCTGGCGACTGCCGGTATTGGCTACGTGATTGTCGGCCTGCTGATCGGCGGTACTGCCGGCTCGATCATGGCCAAACGGGTGGAAATGACCAAGATGCCTGAGCTGGTCGCGTTCATGCACAGCATGATCGGCCTGGCTGCGGTATTTATCGCCATTGCGGCAGTGGTTGAGCCTCAATCGCTGGGTATCGTCAGCAGCATCAGCGAACCAATCCCTACCGGCAACCGTCTGGAACTGTTCCTCGGTGCAGCCATCGGTGCGATCACGTTCTCCGGTTCGGTCATCGCCTTCGGCAAGCTCTCCGGCAAGTACAAGTTCCGCCTGTTCCAGGGCGCTCCCGTGCAGTTCAGCGGTCAACACAAGCTGAACCTGATACTTGGCCTGACGACCATCGGCTTGGGCCTGGCCTTTACCTTCACCGGCAACTACAGCGCCTTCGCCCTGATGCTGATCCTGGCATTCGTCATGGGCGTACTGATCATCATCCCGATCGGCGGTGCCGACATGCCGGTAGTGGTGTCGATGCTCAACAGCTACTCGGGTTGGGCGGCCGCTGGCATTGGCTTCTCGCTGAACAACTCGATGCTGATCATTGCGGGTTCGCTGGTAGGGTCTTCGGGTGCGATCCTCTCGTACATCATGTGCAAGGCGATGAACCGCTCGTTCTTCAACGTCATCCTCGGCGGTTTCGGTGGGGCGACGGACGCAGCTGGCCCGGCCGGTGCGAAGGAAGCCCGTCCGGTGAAGTCCGGCTCGGCAGATGACGCCACCTTCCTGCTCAGCAACGCTGATACGGTCATCATTGTGCCTGGCTACGGTTTGGCTGTTGCACGTGCCCAGCATGCCCTTAAAGAGCTGACGGAAAAGCTGACCCACAATGGCGTAACCGTTAAGTACGCGATCCACCCTGTAGCAGGACGGATGCCTGGACACATGAACGTGCTGTTGGCAGAAGCCGAAGTGCCCTATGACCAGGTCTTTGAGATGGAGGATATCAACTCCGAATTCGGCCAGGCCGACGTGGTACTGGTACTGGGTGCCAACGACGTGGTCAACCCGGCAGCGAAGAACGATCCAAAGTCGCCAATCGCTGGCATGCCGATTCTCGAAGCCTTCAAGGCCAAGACCATCATCGTCAACAAGCGCTCCATGGCCAGCGGTTATGCCGGCCTGGACAACGAACTGTTCTACCTCGACAAGACCATGATGGTCTTCGGCGATGCCAAGAAAGTCATTGAGGACATGGTCAAGGCCGTCGACTGACCCTGAGGCAACAAAACCAAAGCCCCAGTGCGGTATCGCCTGGGGCTTTTTGCTGCCCAAAAACGCCGACAAAAGGCCCTATTTATACGCTGGGCATTCGACCTTGGTCGTGGGACGAACCCTTTCTAAATCACTAGACTGGAGACCTAGCTTTAGTAGCCCGAGATCGAGAAAACAATCCATGTACCGTGATCGAATTCGCTTATCCTCCCTGCATAGCAAAGTAATGAGTGCGGCCGATGCCGCTAGCCTGATTCAGGACGGCATGACCGTCGGCATGAGCGGTTTCACCCGTGCCGGTGAAGCCAAAGCCGTTCCTCAGGCGCTGGCCGAACGCGCCAAGAATTCGCCGCTGAAGATCAGCCTGATGACCGGCGCCAGCCTGGGC
Organism: Pseudomonas laurentiana; assembly: GCF_014648275.1. Taxonomy (GTDB): domain Bacteria; phylum Pseudomonadota; class Gammaproteobacteria; order Pseudomonadales; family Pseudomonadaceae; genus Aquipseudomonas; species Aquipseudomonas laurentiana. Next base: position 16,969 of record NZ_BMQU01000038.1, on the reverse strand, counting down.
AATGATCTCGACAAGCAGCTCACCGAAGCTGGCGTACTCGCTCGTCGCATGCCGTTCCAGGTTGATAACACATTGCGCAAGGCCATCAACGAAGGCCAAGTGATGTTCATCGACCAGCATCTGTCGGAAACCGTTGAGCAGCTGCGTAACCAGCAGCTCAAGCTGCCAGACATCGCCGTCATCGAAGCCGTAGCGATCACCGAACAGGGCCACATCGTTCCGACCACGTCCGTAGGTAACTCGGCCAGCTTCGCGATTTTCGCCAAACATGTGATCGTCGAGATCAACCTGGCGCACAATCCGAACCTGGAAGGTCTGCACGACATCTATATCCCGACCTATCGTCCAACCCGTACACCGATCCCGCTGGTGAAGGTTGACGACCGCATCGGCAGCACCGCAATCCCGATCGACCCTGCCAAAATTGTCGCTATCGTGATTACCGACAAGCCGGATTCGCCGTCCACTGTACTGCCGCCAGACAGCGAAACCCAGGGCATCGCCAACCACCTGATCAACTTCCTCAAACAAGAAGTTGATGCAGGGCGCATGACTAACAAGCTTGGCCCGCTGCAGGCCGGTATCGGCAGCATCGCCAACGCAGTAATGTGCGGTCTGATCGACTCGCCATTTGAAGACCTGACCATGTACTCCGAAGTACTGCAGGACTCGACCTTCGACCTGATCGACGCTGGCAAGTTGAACTTCGCGTCGGGCAGCTCGATCACCCTGTCGAGCCGCCGCAATGCCGACGTGTTTGGCCACTTGGAGAAGTACAAGGACAAGCTGGTACTGCGTCCTCAAGAAATCTCCAACCACCCTGAAGTGGTTCGCCGCCTGGGCATCATCGGTATCAACACTGCACTGGAGTTCGACCTGTACGGTAACGTCAACTCGACTCACGTCTGTGGTACCCGCATGATGAACGGTATCGGTGGCTCCGGCGACTTCGCGCGTAACGCCCACCTGGCGATCTTCGTGACCAAGTCCATTGCCAAAGGCGGCGCGATTTCCAGCGTTGTGCCAATGGTCAGCCACGTCGACCACACCGAGCATGACGTCGACATTCTGGTCACCGAGCAGGGTCTGGCCGACCTGCGTGGTCTCGCTCCACGTGAGCGCGCCCGTGTGATCATCGACAACTGTGTGCACCCGGACTACCGCGAAGCGCTGAATGACTACTTCACCCGTGCCTGCGAGCGCGGTGGTCATACTCCGCACATCCTGCGTGAAGCCCTGTCGTGGCACGAAAATCTGGAAGAAACCGGCCGCATGCTCGCTGGTTAATCCCCTCTATCACTGTTCAGTTGGTGCTGTGCAATGCACACCAGCTGAACAGTGATGCCTCTTAATTCCTAAAACTGTTCTACTGTACCGGTAGTTTTCCGGGACTTTCCTCGCTATCACGCCCTTCCCCAAGAAAAATCGCACCACGTCAGTGCAGACCGGTACAGTTGCGTCCATTTCGAGTGCAACAGTCCTATAAAACAGTTAACTGGACCATCACAATCCATATGAACTGTATCTAGAGAAATCGACCGCACAGGAGGATCATTGGCATCAGTTAAATCACTACCTAATGCCGCCATAAGCGGAAGGATGACATCATGGAACGTACCCTCAGTTCCGATCTGGTTTTTGAAAACAGCACTGAAAAATCCAACGCTGCACTGCCGCTGCGTTTGCTGTCCAACCTGCTGCTGTGGCAACGTCGTATTTCCAGCCGCCACCAGTTGGCTCGCCTGGATGCTCGTCTGCTGGCCGATGCAGGCATCAGCGAAGCACAACGCTACGAAGAGCTGAGCAAGCCTTTCTGGCGCTAATGCAGGACTCGCCGGCTACGCCGGCACCTCGAATTCATCAAAACCCGTCGCAGGTGACTGCTGACGGGTTTTGTCGTTCTGACGCCCGGGATAGAGCGCTTGCAACACAGACCTGTACAGTTTTATAAATTCAAATATACATAGATACAGTTCTGTTGCATCGCTCACGACACAAGCACCACGCAACGAAATGGCACTGTCACGGTCCTATTGCTAGCAATGCCGGTTCCCCACGTGCGCATCACACATGGTGCCGTCGTGGTACGCTTAAACAGCTACTCAACAAGCTCTCTAAAGGAGATAGACCCCATGTTCCGTTCACGCTTGCTTGGCACCGCGCTGATGCTGGCCCTGGCTTCGACAGCCAATGCAACCAGCTTCGTCGTCACCACCGATACCGTGGTTCGGGGATTAGGGGCCTCCACTGACGCCACCTCCGATGTGACCTCATCCTTCCGTGACGATAAGATCGTCCGTGCTGCCCGTGACGACGCTGCCAGCTTCGTTGCCAGCCAAGGCGCAATACGCGGTGTAAAACTGGAAAGTGCACTCGCGCATATCCGCCAGCAGTCACCGGCGCTTCAAGCCAGCGACGCACAATTGGCACAAGCGATTCTGGCCATCTGAGCATCATTGCAGCCCGGCACAGTTATGTAACAACATGCAAAACAGCCGGGCTCTTCAGGCTGGTTCAGACCGACGCATTGGGATAGCCTTTGCCGCCTGATTCACCAGCCCCTAGAGAACCATGCGTTATCCATTACTGCTGTTGCTTGCGTTGTGCTGGGCCGGCACCGTCCAAGCCCTGGACCTGACTACCCAGAGCCTTGTTGCCAGCGGCTATGCCACCAGCAAGGTTACCTCGGCACCCTTCGACCGCAAATTGATACTGGCAGCCAAGGACGATGCGGCAGCATTCGTCACCAGCGCCAGCGTATTGCGCGGTGCTCACCTGCAGGCTGCGCTGGAACGGCTGCGTGAAACTCACCCCAAACTTCATGCCAGCGACCTTGAACTGGCGCAGGCAATTCTCGTCCAATGACCACACCTGTATTACCGGAGATGTTCCATGCGTAACCCGCTGATTGCCGCCACCCTCGGCCTAATGCTGATGGCCGACCTGGCCCAGGCGCACACCCTGGTGGCCACCAGCAACATTATCGTTCGTGCATTTGGCCGCTCGATCGACTTCACCTCCGACACCACGACGTCTATCCGTGATGCCAAAGTAGTCCGCGAAGCCCATGACGATGCCGCCAGTTATGTCGCCAGCAACGGTGAAATCCGCGGTGCGCAACTTGAAGCCGCGTTCGACACTTTGCGCCAGCGTGTTCCTGAGGCACGTCAAGCCAGTGATCAGACCCTGGCCGAAGCTATCCTGGCCCTGTGAGCCCCATGCGTGCCTGGCTGCTGGGCTGCGTTCTGACGCTGCTCGCGTCCCCCGTGTTGGCGGATCTGCAATTGGTCCTCGATCACGACGGTCTTGATCCGCAACAACAAAGGGCCAGCCAGGCATTGCTGGATGAGGCGCTGCAAGCGCTTCCACCACAATTCAAATCCCGGCTGGATCGACGTATCGACGTCAGCTGGAGCACAAAGATGCCAGAGGAGGCTTACGGGCAGGCCTCGCTGGTGTCCAGTCTCGAACTCAACCGTCACTTGCTGCCAAGTCTTGTGGACGGCACCGCTGCTACTACAAAAACTGATCGGCCACACGGTACTGTGCGTCAGGAACTGCTGGCGACCGTCCTGCATGAACTGACCCATCTGTATGACCGTGCTCGCTTGTGGCCTGCAGCCGAACGTAAGCACATCCATGCCTGCACCCGGTACGCAAGCAGCAAGGGCGAGGTGGGCCTTCCTGACGACTGCCGGGGACAGACCGAACGCCGCTTCACCCTCAGCGATGACCCACGACTGCTGGACCTTGCCGGCTGGCCGCAGTACGTCGGTCGACGGGGAGCGCGCGAGCAACACAATCGGCAAATCGCCCGCAGCCCGGATAGCTACGAGCTAAGCAGCCCGAAAGAGTTCATTGCGGTCAACATGGAGTACTTCCTCCTGGACCCGAGCTATGCCTGCCGACGTCCCGCCCTGCACGCCTACCTGCAAGCGCATTTTGGCTGGGCCCCGGCACACCCGGCCTGCCAACAAACATTACCGTTCCTCAATGCCGGGAATGATTTCGCCCGCCAACCACTGGGCCAGATCGACCCGGAGCGGGTCTATGCGGTCGATTACCTGCTGGCCGAAGCCAACCAGAACTGGGTCAGTCGCTGGGGCCATAGCATGCTCCGCCTGGTGATCTGTGCCCCTGGCAGGCCACGCGGCCCAGACTGTCGACTGGATCTCGACCAGCATTTGGTGCTGTCATACCGGGCCTTCGTCAATGACTTGCAGCTATCCAGTTGGGGTGGCCTGACAGGAGCCTATCCCTCCCGTTTGTTCATCCTGCCACTGGGTCAGGTCATCGACGAGTACACCAAGACCGAACTGCGCAGCCTGGCTTCAGTACCGCTCAAACTGAATCGATCCGAGCTGGAGAGCCTGGTCCGCCAGGCAGCGGAAATGCACTGGAGCTACGACGGGAACTACTATTTCCTCTCCAACAACTGTGCAGTCGAAACACTCAAACTGCTACGCAGCGGCACAGGCAAGCCTCAGTTGGCTGGACTCGACAGCATCATGCCCAATGGCTTGCTGGAAGTGCTCAACGGACGCGGCCTGGCTGACGTCAGCGTCCTCGACGATCCGCGCGAAGCCCTGCGCTTGGGCTACCGTTTCGACTCCTATCGGGACCGATATGAGGCCATGTTTCAGGTAGTGAAAAAACACCTGCCCATCGCCCAGAACAGCGTTGAAGCCTGGCTGGAGCAACCTGCACAACAGCGACGGCAATGGTTCGATCGCGCTGACCTGCGCACCAGCGCTGCGCTGTTGCTGTTGGAGCAGGCAAGCCTGCGACGCCAACTGCTGCTGGCTCAGGATGAGGTCAAGCAACGCTACCTCAATGGCCGCGCACTGAATGATGCGAGTGTGGCCAAAGCCAATGGCACCTTGCAGCAGATACTGGCCAACAGTGGCTTCCTCAGTCGCCCGGCCGAACTGATCGATAGCAAGGGTTATGGCGTGCCACAGGCAACCGAGCGCCAGCAACTGGAGCAGACCAGTGGACAGCGCCAGCAACAGCTGCAACACCTCACAGCAGCCCTTGACCAGGAAGTCCGGGCCTTGCTCGAGCCATCACGCGCGGCCGAAATTGCAGCGGTTGAAGCCAGTATCAATCAAATTGGCAAACACCTGCGTGAGCTGCACAAGGCTGCCGGGGGCTTACAGCTACCCTAAATCCCACGGTGACAACCATCGTGATGACGCAGGGGCATCCGACCCACTCCGTTTGTCATCTTTCAGCCCGCGAAAGCTGGCTGAAAGCTTTCGCTTTTAGCATCACAGCACCACCGGCATAAGACCGGTCAGCCGGTGTACCCGAGACTCAGTGTGCACCAGGCCAATTTAACAACAACAATGGTGACTCTGATGTCTTTCTACGCCCGCCTTGCCACTCCACGCCCGCCAAAAGACCGAACGCTGCTGATAGCACGCTGATTCGTCCAACTCGACTTCCCTTCGACGCGCTACGCCTGGAGTTCCCTCATGCTGACCTTCCTCGGCTTTGCCATGGTCATCACCTTCATGTACCTGATCATGACCAAACGCCTGTCGGCGTTGATTGCATTGATTCTGGTGCCCATCCTGTTCGCTCTGTTTGGTGGCTTTTCCAGCAAAATCGGCCCGATGATGCTGGAGGGCATCAGCAAACTCGCGCCAACCGGCGTCATGCTGATGTTCGCCATTCTCTACTTCGCCCTGATGATCGACTCCGGCCTGTTCGACCCGGCCGTACGCAAGATCCTCAAATTGGTCAAAGGCGACCCGCTGAAAGTTTCTGTCGGTACTGCGGCGCTGGCCTTGGTCGTATCGCTCGATGGTGACGGTGCGACCACCTACATGATCTGTGTTGCCGCGATGCTGCCTCTCTACAGCCGTCTGGGCATGAACCCCCGAATCATGGCCGGCTTGATCATCCTGGCTGGTGGGGTAATGAACATGACACCCTGGGGCGGCCCAACGGCCCGTGCCGCCAGTGCGCTGCATGTAGACCCTTCGGATATCTTTGTTCCCATGATCCCGGCCATGCTGTTCGGCGTGGTGGCGATCCTTGCTATTGCCTACCTGTATGGCAAACGTGAACGGGCTCGCCTGGGTGAGTTGCACCTGCCGGGAGACGAAGTCGATCACAGCGAAATCAGTGTTTCGCAGTTTCCTGATGCACGCCGCCCCAAGCTGCTGTGGTTCAACGGGGCCCTGACTTTTGCCCTGATGGTCGCCTTGATCGCCGGCCTGCTGCCGTTGCCAGTGTTGTTCATGATTGCGTTCAGTGTCGCCATGGTGGTCAATTACCCATGCCTGCAGCAGCAGAAAGACCGCGTTGCCGCACATGCCGGCAGCGTGCTGGCAGTGGTCGGGCTGATATTTGCGGCGGGCATTTTCACTGGCATTCTTTCTGGCACGGGTATGGTTGAGGCCATGTCCAAGAGCCTGTTGGCCGTGATCCCGGAAGCCATGGGTCCTTACCTGGCGGTGATTACAGCGGTTGTCAGCATGCCATTCACCTTTTTCATGTCCAATGACGCGTTCTATTACGGCGTGCTGCCCGTGCTGTCTGAAGCGGCCAGCCACTACGGTATCTCGCCAGTGGAGATGGCTCGCGCGTCGATCGTCGGGCAACCCGTGCACCTGCTAAGCCCACTGGTACCCTCAACGTACCTGCTGGTGGCACTGGCCGGCATCGAATTTGGCGATCACCAGCGCTTCACCTTGAAATGGGCAGTACTGGTTTGCCTGTGCATAATGTTGGCTGCGTTACTGATGGGAATTTTCCCACTGTTCAGCAGCGTGTAAGGCTACGGATCCAACCACTGCGAGTGCACTCTTTGCCCAGGCGCATCGCATTCAACGATTGAAGGAATACACATGGAATGGCTGACCAACCCGGAGATCTGGGTTGCCTTTTTTACTCTGACGGCCCTTGAGATCGTTCTCGGCATCGACAACATCATCATGATCTCGATCCTGGTCAGCCGCATGCCCAAACACATGCAACCGCGTACCCGGATCTTCGGCCTGGCCCTGGCCATGGTTACCCGGATCATGCTGCTACTGTCGATCACCTGGGTCATGCGCCTGACCAATGACTTGTTCGAAGTCTTCGGACAAGGTATCTCTGGACGTGACCTGATCCTGTTCTTCGGTGGCCTGTTTCTGCTGTGGAAAAGCTCTCAGGAAATCTTCCACGGCCTGGAAGGCGAGGATGAAACACACGAAGAACCTGCTGGCAAAGGTGGCCAGTTCCTCTACACCATCATCCAGATCGCGATCATCGACATTGTCTTCTCACTGGACTCGGTGATTACCGCTGTCGGTATGGTTTCCCATGTGCCGGTCATGATCGCGGCCATCATTGTCGCCGTACTGGTGATGATGCTCTGCGCTGGCGCCATCAGTGAGTTCATCGACAAACACCCATCGCTGAAGATGCTGGCGCTGTCATTCCTGATCGTGGTCGGTACGGTACTGATTGCCGAGTCTTTCGACGTGCATGTACCAAAAGGCTATGTCTACTTCGCAATGGCGTTCTCGCTGGCTGTAGAGGCCATCAACATCCGCATGCGCACCGCGATGGCGAAAAAGAAACAACAACAGAACGAACCGGTGAAACTTCGCAAGGACATTCCGGGTCAGTAATCCTGGTGCTGTCACGAAAAAGGGCCCATATGGGCCCTTTTTCATGCTCCAGCCTGAGTGTTTAGTTTCAAGCCTGTGCAGGCTATGCGATGCTGGCGCCTGGGCTTTTAGCCTACTAAAGCTTAAGTGAGTACTGGAAAAGAACCGCCTGCGACCAGGCCAGACTCACGGCATTATCCACTTGCCCCTTTGGGGTACATTCAACAGGGGGCCTTTTCACATGCTGACCCTGCTCAATCTACTCTCGGCCGTGGCCTTGCTGATCTGGGGCACACACATCGTGCGTACAGGCATCTTGCGCGTGTACGGCTCCAATCTGCGCCGGGTACTGAGCCAGAATATGGCCAGACGCCCCTTGGCCTTCATTGCCGGAATCCTGGTCACAGCCTTGGTGCAAAGCAGCAACGCTACGGCCATGCTGGTGACCTCGTTCGTCGGGCAAGGCCTGATGACACTGACCCCGGCACTGGCAATCATGCTGGGCGCAGACGTGGGCACAGCCCTGATGGCCCGGGTACTGACGTTCGACCTCTCCTGGCTGTCACCCCTGCTGATCTTTCTTGGCGTGATTTTCTTTCTCTCGCGCAAACAGACACGCGCCGGCCAGTTAGGACGCGTTGGCATTGGTCTTGGGCTGATCATCCTGGCCCTGCAACTGATTGTCGAAGCGGCGGCGCCGATCACTCATGCCCAGGGCGTAAAAGTGCTGTTTGCCTCGCTGACTGGCGATATTTTGCTCGACGCTCTGGTCGGTGCACTGTTTGCCTTGGTGTCCTACTCCAGCCTGGCGGCCGCACTGTTGACGGCGACGCTGGCAGGTGCAGAACTGATTAGCCTGCCTGTCGCCATCGGCCTGGTGATTGGTGCCAACATCGGCAGTGGTCTACTGGCCTTTCTCAGCACCAGCATGCAGAACGCTGCCGGTCGCCAGGTGGCATTGGGCAGCCTGCTGTACAAGCTGATCGGGCTGTTCTTGATCATTCCAGCACTGGGCCCGCTGGTAAAATGGATGGACAGCCTGAACTTCAGCCCCCAAGAACTGGTGATCGGTTTCCACTTGCTCTACAACAGCGTGCGGTGCCTGTTGATGCTGCCGACTGTGAAACCCATGGCAAGCGTGTGTAGCTGGCTGCTGCCACTTCGCGAGGAAACCAACGGCCAGGCCCAACCCCGTCACCTGGACCCGACTGCACTCGCCACCCCCAGCCTGGCACTGGCCAACGCAGTACGCGAAACCCTGCGTATGGGGGACTTGGTCGACAGCATGCTGGATGCCATGCTCGGCGTTCTGCGCGGCACTCAAACTGCACTGACCCAACAGATGCGAAGCCTGAGCGAAGACGTTGAAGGGCTCTACAACGCGATCAAACTGTACCTGGCGCAAATGCCACGCGAAGACCTCAGCGAGCAAGACAGCAGACGCTGGGCAGAGATTATCGAATTGGCGATCAATCTGAAGCTGGCCAGCGACCTGATCGAGCGCATGTTGCGTAAGGTACAGCAGCAAAAAACCGCACAGCGCCGCGAGTTTTCCGAGGTTGGCTTGGAAGAATTGACCGGGCTACACACTCAGTTGCTCGCCAACTTGCGTCTGGGCCTGTCGGTGTTTCTCAGCGCCGATCCGGAAAGTGCACGCCAATTGTTACGTGAAAAGCGGCGCTTTCGCGCTCAAGAACGGCGCCTTGCTCACGCCCATGTCAGCCGACTGCAACGTAAAGTGGTGCAGAGTATCGAAACCAGCTCACTGCACCTGGAACTGATTGCCGACATGAAACGCCTGAACTCACTGTTCTGCAGCAGTGCCTATGTGGTACTGGGTAGCTCGGATACCGGCGCCCTGTTGATCGACGGCGTGCCCGACGATGCCCATTCACCTTGAACGATCCAAGAACTCCCGCAAGGAAGCTCGCCATGCGTTGCCTGTTGTTTGTTTGCCTGTTGTTGGGATGTGTACCCAGCTTCGCTCTTGACCGCTCTCAGGTAGAAGGCTACCTGCTGCCCAATGGCCTGCAGGTCATACTCAAGCCGGGCTACGAACGTGACCACGTGTCGATTCGCCTGGTGGTGGGGGTCGGCTTCGATGATTTCCCATGTGACCGCCGTGAGCTGCCACACCTGTTGGAACATCTGTTGTTCAGCGGTATCGACGAGAGCGGCGAGGGGGGTCTGGAGGAACGCATGCAAGCGCTGGGTGGTGAGTGGAACGCTTACACCAGCAACGCAGACACCACCTTCGTGATCGAAGCTCCCGCACGCAATCAACGCAAAGTGCTTGATCTGTTGCTTGCGATTCTCAGCCAGACCCAGCTCGATGAGAATGCACTCGAGCTGTCGAAGAAGATCGTCGAACGCGAAGATGGCGGGCATTACTCGCATCTGCAACGCTGGCTCGACCGCCAGGATCTCGGCCACGGTTCCAGCGATCAATTGGCGGTGGAGCTGGGACTGACCTGTGCTGAACGCTCCTCTATAGATGACCTGAGACTGGAAGAAGTAGACGACTTGCGCGCGCACTGGTATGCGCCCAACAACATGACCCTGATCGTGGTAGGAGGCCTCGACCGCCTGCTACCGGCTTATCTGGAGCGTACCTATGGCCAGCTCGACCCGGTCGAACCCGGAGAGCGACGGAGTCTGGAAACGGTAGTACAGCAAGCCGAGGCCACACGCGTGCTGACCAGCGGCTGGCTTGGAAACAGCGCCAAACTGCATTGGCTGTTCCTGGAGCCAGCGCTTGAAGGTGACAGAGAGCAGACCTTCAACCTGCTGCAACGTTATCTGGACTGGGCGCTTTACAGCGAGCTGCGTCTCAAGCACAGCCTGTCCTATGGACCCTCTAGCCAGCGTGAAATGCTTGGCAATAGCAGTGCCATAAGCCTGAATGCTGATCTTGATCGCGAGAGCGTCGATGAGGCGGAGGATCTGCTCCGGAAAATGATCGACCAACTGCGTCAGAACGGGCTGGACCCGGCCACCTTTGAGCGCATCAAACAAGCAGCGATAGCCCGTGAAGCCTGGACCACCCAGGGTAACGCAGCCTTGGCCGACTACTACTGGAGCGCATTGGGCGACTATGCCGATGGGCGCTTTGCAGACCCGACAAGCAAATTGCGCCAGGTCAGCCTGGAGGATGCCAACCAGGCCATGCGCCAGCTGTTCGCCGAACCTGGGTACCTGCGCATCGAGCGGTCAGTATTTGGTTATGACAGCATCTACCGCGTATTGGCCGGGATAGTGGGGCTGATCCTGCTGGCTGGATTTGTCTGGCATAAACGCCGTACCTCCCAATAGGCGCCGCCAAGGCGCTTTCAAAGGGGATGACAACAAGCCATCACGGACAAACAGCGTTATCCTGTGCGGTTTTTACCCTGACCTCAGCGAATACCCGCATGCCTCATGTCATCCAGCGCCTACTTGAATTGTTCAAGCGCTACCCCGGAGTGATCGCCCTTGGCGGTTTCATTTCCGGTATTGCCAGTTTCATTCTGGTCGACCGCCAAGCAGGCCTGGCCAGTTGGATCGCCATTCTGATGCTGGTCAGCTGGGTCTGGCTGATGCTGGAGAACACGTTTACCCAACTGTTCACCAAGGTTTTCAAGCGTGAAATTCCGCAGCCACTGCTGCGCTATGCCACGCAGATGATCCACCAGGAAAGCCTGTTTTTCGTCCTGCCGTTCTTTTTCATCACCACCACCTGGAACAGCGGCCAACTGGTGTTCACTGGGCTGCTGACCGCAGCCGGGTTGATCTCCATCATCGATCCGCTGTACTACAAATGGCTGGCACCTCGACGCTCGCTGTTTCTTGCCCTGCACACCCTGACCTTGTTCGCCGCACTGCTGACTGCGCTGCCCATCATCCTGCACCTGACCACCGCACAGAGCTTCAAACTGGCACTGGGTGCCGCCATGCTGCTGTCGTTCCCCAGCCTGGCCAGTAGTTTTCCTATCAACCACTGGCGCCGCGCCGTCATGCTGGTAGCTGTAACCCTGGCCGTGGGTGGCAGCGGTTGGCTGCTGCGCTCCTGGGTACCGCCCGCCACACTATGGCTGAACGATGTAGCGATAAGCACAGAGGTGCAAAATCGTACCCCCGGCGCCAGCCTCAAGCAGGTGAGCGCCAGCCAGATCCGCAGCAGTGGCCTGTATGCCTACACAGCAATCAATGCCCCACGTGGTTTGAATGAGCGGATTTACCATGTCTGGCAGTTTAACGGCAACGAAGTCGACCGTATCGCTCTGGACATTCATGGCGGGCGCAAGGAAGGCTACCGCGCCTGGACCTACAAGCAGAACTTCCCGAGCAACCCTGTCGGGCGCTGGCAAGTAAGAGTGCTGACCGAAGACGGCCAGGTCATCGGCGTGCTGCGCTTCCGAGTGGTTGACGACGGTCAAGCGAGCGCGCCTCAGTAGCGCTATGCTCTGGGACGGCGCATTGGCGCGCCTTCCGGATCACATGGAGCTTATGACCACCACTGTCACTTCAGCCAATGCCACCTTGGACACCACCAGCAGTCCAGCTTGCCTGCGGATCACGGGTGACTGGACGCTGGCCAACTACGCCAGCCTGAAGCTGTGCACCGCAGGCCTGGCAGGCCAGTACGACAGCATGACGCGCATCGAGCTTGAACAACTCGGCAAGCTGGACACTGCAGGCGCGGCGCTACTGGTCGAGTTACTGGGCACCGAGCGCCTGGCTCAACTGGCCGAAACCGACACACACCTTCCTGCAGCCAGCCGCGCACTGCTGCAAACGGTCTATTGCTCATTGCACGACTACTGCATTCCGGTGAAGGCCCCCGAGCAGGCTGTGCTGGTACAACTGCTTGAGCGCATTGGTAGCGCCGTCGATACCCTTAAACAAGATACGCTGCACCTGCTCGGGTTCGTTGGCCTTATTCTCGCCACCTTCGGTCGCTTGCTGTTACAGCCAAAGCGCTGGCGGCTCACATCAGTGGTTGCGCACGTCGAGCAAACCGGCCTGAACGCCGCGCCAATCGTCGCACTGCTGACCTTTCTGGTTGGCGCAGTGGTGGCCTTTCTAGGGGCCACGGTACTGGTCAAGTTTGGCGCCAGCATTTTTACCGTGGACCTGGTAGCGTTCTCTTTTCTGCGTGAGTTTGGTGTGTTGTTGACCGCCATTTTGATGGCTGGACGCACCGCAAGTGCGTTCACAGCTCAGATTGGCTCGATGAAGGCCAATGAAGAGATCGACGCCCTCCGCACACTGGGCCTGGACCCCATCGAGATACTGGTCATCCCACGGGTGTTGGCCTTGCTGATCGCACTGCCGTTACTCACCTTTCTTGCAATGCTCTGCGGCATCGTCGGTGGTGGTCTGGTTTGCGCCTTATCCCTGGACATCTCACCCGCCATGTTCCTTTCGATGATGCAAAACGACATCGATGCCAGGCATTTTCTCGTAGGGCTGGCCAAAGCACCGTTTTTTGCCTTCCTGATCGCAGCCATTGGTTGCCTGGAAGGCCTCAAGGTCACGGGTAGCGCCGAATCGGTCGGTGCCCACACAACCTCCAGCGTGGTTCAGTCAATCTTTGTGGTGATCGTGCTGGACGCCATTGCAGCTCTGTTTTACATGGAGATGGGCTGGTGAATACCACAAGCCCTCGCGAAACGGTGATCGAAGCCCGTGGCCTGTGCAATCGCTTTGGCAGCCAGAGCGTGCATGAACAACTCGACCTGGATCTATTCCGTGGCGAAATCCTTGCTGTGGTCGGCGGCTCGGGCAGCGGTAAATCTGTCCTGCTACGCAGCATCATCGGCCTGCGTCGCCCCAACGAAGGCGATGTAAGGGTGTTCGGGCAACACCTGAGCCAGCTCGACGAAGCACAACGCTCTCGAGTTGAAAGGCGGTTTGGCGTGCTGTTTCAGAAAGGGGCCTTGTTCTCCTCACTGACCGTCACAGAGAACGTTGCCTTGCCACTGATCGAGCATGCCGGCCTTGGCCGCGCAGACGCCGAACACCTCGCGGGCGTCAAGCTGGCGCTGGCCGGGCTACCTTTATCGGCCGCGGACAAGTACCCGGCCTCACTCTCCGGCGGCATGATCAAGCGCGCAGCGCTGGCACGAGCACTTGCCCTGGATCCGGATATCCTGTTTCTCGACGAACCCACCGCCGGCCTCGACCCGATCGGCGCGGCAGCCTTTGACCAATTGATCCTGACCCTGCGCGACGCCTTGGGCTTAAGCGTGTTTCTGATCACTCACGACCTGGACACCCTCTATACCATCACCGATCGAGTCGCCGTGCTGTCACAGAAAAAGGTGCTGGTGGCCGCGCCTATCGCTCAGGTTGCCGAAACCGAGGATGCCTGGATTCAAGATTACTTCCATGGCCCCCGTGGCCGTGCGGCCTACTTGGCCACCCAAGCGCTCAAGGAGGTCTGAAATGGAAACCCGCGCGCACCATGTATTGATCGGGCTGGTTACCGTTCTGGTCGTGGCTGGCGCCATGCTGTTCGGGCTGTGGTTGGCCAAATCCAGTGTCGACGATACCTTCAAGGACTACGAGGTGGTATTCAACGAGACCGTTTCCGGGCTGTCCAAGGGCAGCGCGGTGCAATACAGCGGGATCAAGGTTGGCGATGTCATCAACCTGCGCCTCGACCCGAAAGACCCTCGCCGTGTCCTGGCCCGCATTCGGCTAAGTGCCGATACTCCAATCAAGGAAGACACCCAGGCCAAGCTGGCCTTGACCGGCATTACCGGCACTTCGATCATCCAGCTCAGTGGCGGTACACCCCAAAGCCCGACGCTAGAAGGCATCGGCCACAAACTGCCGGTGATCGTTGCCTCGCCGTCGCCGATTGCGCGCTTGATGAGCAACAGCAATGACCTGATGAGCAGTATCAATCAACTGCTGCACAATGCTAACCAACTGTTCTCCGAAGAGAACACCGCACGCGTGAGTAATACCCTGGCGCACCTGGAGAAAACGACCGGATCGGTTGCCGAGCAGCGTGATGACATTAGACTGGCCATCCAGCAACTGGCACAGGTAAGCAAGCAAGCCAGCGCAACACTCGAACAAACCAGCCAACTGATGCGCAGCGCCAATGACCTGCTCAGCAACCAAGGCACACAAATCGTCGGTAATGCGCAACAGGCCATGCAATCGTTGGCCAGCAGCACCACGACCCTCAACGCCATGCTCAACGACAATCGCGAAGCCATCAATGATGGCGCCCAGGGCCTGCATGAACTGGCACCGGCCATTCGAGAGTTGAGGGACACCCTGACTTCATTGAAAGCAATCTCCCGACGCCTGGAAGCCAACCCGGGTGGCTACCTGCTGGGCCGAGACAAAAACAAGGAGTTCGAGCCATGAAGCATACCCGCCTCGCGCTGGCATTGGCGCTGAGCCTGAGCAGCGCGTGCTCGATTTTGCCCCAGGCCGACCCATCCGATGTCTACCGCCTGCCAACTCGTCAGGCAGCGCACAGCAGCAGTGTCGCGACAGCAGACTGGTCGCTGCGACTTAACAAACCGCTCGCCAGTGAAATGCTGAACAGTCCACGCATTGCCGTGGTGCCTCAGGGCGATCTGATCAGCAGCTACAAGGGCGCTCGCTGGAGTGACCCGGCCCCCACGTTATTGCGCAACCGCATGCTTGATGCCTTCCAGCGCGATGGTCGCGTGCAACAGCTCAGCGCCGACGACAGCAACCTGCAAGCCGACTACGAGCTGGTCGGCGAGCTGCAATCGTTCCAGAGCGAGTACGGCGCGCAGGGGCTCAACGTGGTGATACGCCTTGATGCGCGCCTGATACAGGGACGCACACAACGCGTTCTCGCCAGCCAACGCTTTGAAGTGCACCAACCGCTAAGCGATAAGCAGGTGCCGGCAGTGGTCGAGGGCTTTGGTCAGGCCAGCGACCAGTTGATGGCGCAACTGGTTGACTGGACCGTGCGTCAAGCCGAACGCGTTCAGGCAAAGAACCAGTAGCAGACACCAATGGCTGCCAGCACACCGGCCAATTCGGCGAGCAGGGCACAACCCACGGCATGGCGGGCGCGCTGGATACCCACGGCGCCAAAATACACAGCCAGCACATAGAATGTGGTTTCGGTGCTGCCCTGTACCGTGGCAGCCACCAACGCCGGGAAACTGTCCACACCATGGCTCTGCATGGTCTCGATCAACATGGCGCGGGCAGCACTGCCAGAGAACGGCTTGACCAGGGCAGTCGGCAAGGCATCGACGAAGCGGGTATCCCAGCCAAACCAGTCGACTGCATAGCGAATACCGTCCAGCCCGAACTCGAGCGCTCCCGAGGCACGCAACACCCCGACGGCACAGAGCATTGCCACCAGATAGGGCAACAGGCTCTTGGCCACGTCGAACCCTTCTTTGGCGCCCTCAACGAAGGTTTCATACACCTTGACTCGCTTGAACGCACCGATCAGCAGAAACAGCATGATCAACCCGAACAGGGTCAAGTTGCCCATGATCGACGAGAGTGTCGCCAAGGCAGAGGCCGAAAGCCCGGCCAACAACGCCATGAACCCACCGAGCAGCAGCGCGCCAGGTACCAGGTAAGCGAGGACCACCGGATCCCACAGGCGCAACCGCTGCATGACCGCCACCGAGAGCAGGCCCACCAAGGTTGATGCGCTGGTCGCCAAAAGGATCGGCAGGAATACCAGTGTCGGGTCCAACGCCCCTTGCTGGGCGCGGTACATGAAGATAGTGACGGGCAACAACGTCAACGATGAGGCGTTGAGTACCAGGAAGAGAATTTGAGCATTGCTCGCGGTGGTTGAACTGGGATTGAGCTCCTGTAGCGCTCTCATGGCCTTGAGCCCGATCGGCGTGGCGGCGTTATCCAGGCCCAGGCCGTTGGCGGCAAAGTTCAGGGTGATTAACCCCAGTGCCGGATGGCCAGGTGGCACCTCTGGCATCAGTCGCTGGAACAGCGGGCCTAATACCTTGGCCAGCCATTCGACCACACCGGCTTTCTCGGCAATTTTCAGGAAACCTAGCCAGAGGGTGAGGGTGCCGAACAACAGTACCATGACCTCGACGGACAATTTGGCCATGGCGAAGATGCCCTCGACCATGGCTGCAAAGATCCCGGCGTTGCCGCCCACCAACCATTGCGCCAACGCCGACACCGCAGCGACCACGAAAAATCCAAGCCAGAGGCCGTTGAGCATCAGTTATTCCCCCACACAGTGGGCCGAATGATAGCGGGCCAGGCTGGGGGCGCGCCAGAAAAGCCCTATCGGGCAGTGCCGTGACCGCGTTGAGCCCCCCCTCAAAATCGAGTAGGAGGCGAGTTCACACCCGCCGTCCTCTCACACCACCGTGCGTACGGTTCCGTAC
>NZ_BMQU01000037.1 GCF_014648275.1 Pseudomonas laurentiana | reverse complement strand
GTACGGAACCGTACGCACGGTGGTGTGAGAGGACGGCGGGTGTGAACTCGCCTCCTACTCGATTACGCCATGGAATCAGGGAGTAAGGCGTTTCATATGATCAGTGAATATTTCAACGCGTCGCAGGTGCAGGCGGCTGAGCAATTGATTATTGCCATCAGCCCTTCGGACGAGTGTGTTGATCGCCATCTGCAGATGTTGCGCGAGACTGAGCTGGATGACGATGAGGCCGAAGAGGCTGAGGGCGAACCGTCCCAGCTGTTGTGGATCATCAAGGACATCATCGACTGGGAAACCGGTTTTTACGTCGACTGGAATGACACCGAGTCCTTCGTCGAGTGCATCGGTGAACTTGCCGAAAGCCGCGGTGTGACGCTGAGCTTTGGTGTCGAAGACCCACTGGCTGAAGAGTTTCTTGACGAAGTCGATGTGCCTGAACTGATGCTGCGCGCTCACGCCGAACTGGCCGCACAAGGCCTGGTTCTCTGGAGCTGGGATACCCAGGGCGATGCATACGGCGGCTGGATCAGTCGCCCGGAAGCCGCACCAGTGATGGCGACTGTTGCCGAAGTACTGGGCCTCGAGATCCGCGAAGGTAACGAGTCGTTTTAATGCTACCCGGCGCCATCGTCCGCACGTGTGGGGCGATGGCGCCGGACAGCGTTTGCCAAGCCAACCTTAAAAGTTGACCGACGCCGATACCCTGGCCGTGCGTGGCGCGCCGGGGAACAAGTAGCCATCCCCCAAGTACTCGCTGGCGTCACGCCAGTAACGGCGATCGAACAGGTTATCCACTGTCACGCGCAGCACGGTGTCGTATCCGCCGATGCGGGTGCGGTAGCGGCTGCCAAGATCAAACACGGCATAACTGCCGACGGCCACGCTTCCCGCATGGTTGGCGTATTTGCTGGCGCTGTAGCGGGCACCGCCGAGTAGCGCGAGGCCGGGTACGCCGGGCAGGCTGTAGTCGGCCTGCAGGGCCGCGCGGAAGTTCGGTACGTTGAGCGCCTGGTGGCCTTCGTAATCGGGGGTATCGCTACCCTCGACCCGGGCGCGAATCGCTGCAGCACTGGCATTGATCTGCAGGTTTGACGTCACCCAGCCGCTCGCGCCCAGCTCCAGGCCGGTGTTCTTCTGTTGGCCCTGTTGCACATAGGTGAACGCACCCCCACCCTCCGGGCGCATGTACTGGTACGCCTGGCGCAACTGAAACAACGCTGCGCTGAGGCTCAGGCGCTGCCAGTCGCGTTTGATGCCGACTTCCAGTTGGCGTGACAGGGTGGGGGCCAGGGTTTCTGATGCATTGCTGGCAAACCATGGGGCAGTGCCACCCGACGACAACCCTGTGCTGTAGTGGGTGTAGATCGAAATGTCCTGGCGTGGTTTATAGATCAGTGCTGCGTTGGGCAGCAGTTCGTAACGCTGTGTGGTGCGTGTTGAATTGCCGTCTTGATCGAAGGCCTGTTCATCCAGGCGTACCTCCCGTGCGCCCAGCACGGTCTGCCAGTGTTCGTTGAAGCTGATGCGGTCAGTGATGAACACGCCATACTGGCGGCTGTCGAGGCGGCGGGTGCTGTCCCCCAGCGGCAGGGCAGAGGGGGCTACCGCTGATGGGGCCTGGTTGATATTGCCGGTGCCGACCCATTCATTGAAAAGACGGCGCTGATCCAGTGTTCGCCGCTGCGCACTGCTGCCGACAGTCAGGTCATGTTCCAGGTTGGCCATCGTAAAGCGGCCGTTAAGCGCGACCTGGGCTTCGTCGATGCGTCGGGTATCATCGGGGCTGCGGTAGTCGTAGATGTCGTAGTCGCCGTTGGGGCTGAAGACGTTGCCCGGCGGAGGGTTGTTGCAGGTGACATCCCAGCAACCAAAGGCAAACGAGCTGTAGTCGTCGATCACCACCTTGCTGCGCGAGGCGCTGAGGCTGCCGGTCCAGGTATCGCTGAAGCGGTACTCGAAGCGCCCGCCCAGGTTCAGCGAGTCAATCGTCACGGGCTTGGCCCAGCGTTGGTAGGCCAGGTGATCTTCGGGGTCGACAGCGTGCGGCAGGCTATTGCCCCCCAGCAGTTGATAGCCAGGCGCCGAAAACTGTTCGCGTTGTTGGTACTCGACGTCCAGTTGCAGCAGGGCATCGGGGTTGATCTGCCAGTCGAACGCCAGGGACGCGAAGTCCCGCTGCCCGTCGGCATGTTCAACATAGGAACGGATGTCTTCATGGGCCAGGTTGGCCCGCAGGCCGAACTGCCGTTCACTGCCGAACCAGCCACCGAGGTCGGTGGCCATATAGCGTTCACCCTGATCGCCGCCTGAGAGGGTCAGGGAGCGGACGTCCTCAGGGCGCTTGGTCACGTAGTTGATCACCCCGCCTGGCGCGGATATGCCGCTCTGCAGGCCCGATAGCCCCTTGAGTAACTCCACCTGCTGTTTGTTTTCCAGGGCGACGTTCTGTTCCCCGGCAATGGTCTGGCCATTGATCTTGTAGCTGCTGGCCGCATCCAGGCTAAAGCCGCGCACCATGAAGTTTTCGTAGTAGCCCACCGGCGCATAGTTTTCGCCGACCGACGCGTCGCTTTGCAGTACTTCGCTGAGCAGGCGAACCTGGCGATCAGCCATCAACGATTCGGTAAACACTGAAACTGAAGCGGGCGTGTCGAGCAGCGGGGCGGGTTGGAAACCGCCGACGGTGGCTTCGTGGGCCTGATAGCCCTCGTCCAGTTGATCGGACACCGTCAGCGGTGTCAGGGTGATGCCGTTTTCAGCCAAGGCGTACGACGTGTTCAAGGCCAGGCTAAAGCTCAGCAGGCTGAGGGGCAGGCGGTGCAGGGTCATGCGAAAAGCTCCTTGAGAGCCTGCAGCGGGCGCGCCGTTATAGCTCGGCTGCTACCCAGGTGCTGGAGGCCCGGTACGGCGAAACGTGAGTGCGCGGGTAGGCGAAAACCACCGGCATTGCGCCGGGCGGGTACGAGGATGGAAAGCGGCCGCTATCTTAGCAGGGGCGCCCGGTGCACGGGGCCCCTGATTTCACTTTAGATTCAGTGACTTGGAAGACAGGGTGGGGGCGCTAGCGCTCTGATGGTGGCGACGATGGCCTGTGTTTACGCCACTGACCGTCAATTTTTGACCAGGTCTTGCCATCGGTGACAGCCATCAGTTTGCGCCCATCCTTGAGCGTGGCCACGAAGGTGACCTCTTCTTCCTTGCCGCCCAGCCAGAGGCCGGCGATCAGGCCAAGGGGGCCTGCCATCAGGGCGCCGGCCACACCCCAGCCAAGGGCGCTGCTCAGGCTGCGATTGAACTCCTGATTGGCAATTTTCATCTCCCTGATACGTGACAGGGTGATTTTTTCTCCGGGCGCGGGGTTTTTGCAGGTCTTGAGTGTGAGCGATCCGTTGCGGTACTCGCCCTCACCTTGCAAGAAATCGCCGGCTTGAACCGTGAGTCTTGTCATAGTGCTTCCCAGTGAGTAAAGGGGCTGTTGACCAACGGCTTACTCAGCCCCGTGTGCTACTACAAGTCAACCACCAGGCGACGGAGGGTCGTGGCTTTGGCTTCAGGCAGCACGGATCAGACGGGTGCGTTGGTACTGCGCCACTAGCCATACCAGCAAGGCCAGGCTGCCGATGATCGTTCCTGCCAGCGCGATCCCGTCCCAACCATAGATCTGGAACAGTTGTGTGCCAAGTAGTGAGCCTAGTGCGCCACCGATGAAGTAGCAGGTGATGTAGCCGGCGTTCAGCCGGTTGCGCGCCTCTGGGCGCAGGGCGATTACCGCATTCTGGTTGCTGACGTGTACCAGTTGTACCGCAAGGTCCAGAACCAGCACGCCGACCAGCAACGCGGCCAATGACGATTGGGCAAAGGCCAGTGGCAACCAGGCCAGCAGCAATGCCAGCAGGCCGACCAGCGTGCCCATCGAGCCCTTGCCTCGGTCGGCAAGGCGTCCGGCCCAGTTGGCGGCCAGCGCACCTGCAGCGCCGGCCAGGCCGAACAGGCCAATGGCCGCGTCGGAATACTGGTAGGGGGCGGCAGACAGCAGGAAGGCCAGTGGTGTCCAGAACAATGCGAACAGGCTGAAGGCCAGCAGGCCGAGCAGTGAGCGCAGGCGCAACACCGGTTCATCTGCGAACAGGCGGAACACCGAGCCGATCAGGGCAGGATAACGCATGCCCGCAGATTGATGGCGTTTCGGCAGGGCGCGCAGCAAGGCCAGGGTGCACAGGGTCATCAGCCCGGCTGCCAGCAGGTAAATACTGCGCCAGTCCCCCAGGGTTGCCATAAAACCGGCTGCCGTGCGCGCGAGCAGGATGCCGAGCAGCAGGCCGCTCATCAGCGTGCCAACCACCCGGCCGCGCTGAGCCGGATCACTCAGGCCGGCGGCCATCGGTACCAGTACTTGGGCGACCACCGAGAACAGCCCGGTCATCGCGGTACCCAGCAGTAACCACGGCAGGCTTGCAGATAAGGCACTGATCAACAGGCCGAGGGTGCTGAGGCTCATCATCAGGACAATCAGGCGGCGTTGCTCGAACAGGTCACCCAGTGGGACCAACAGCAGCAACCCGACGCCGTAGCTCAGCTGTGCGGTCACGACAATGCTCCCCGCGCTCGCAGTGCTGAGGTTGAATTGCTGAGCAATGCTGTGCAGCAGCGGTTGTGCGTAATAGTTGCTGGCGACGGCGAGGCCAGTGGCGACGGCCATCAGCAGGATCAGTGCGCGGCTCAGCGGCGGCGTGGCGGCGGTCATGTGACGTTCCCTGTGTCAGTTGTTGGTGCGGGCTGGTGCCTAGTATCGACAGCGCCTTAACATGACGCCAATGTATCGTTTTCATTCGATCAATCTATAAAACAGATGAATGTATGAACCTCAAGCAGATCGAGTATGCGTTGGCCGTTGCCGAGACCGGCAGTTTTACCCTGGCTGCGCAACGTTGCCATGTCGTGCAGTCGGCATTGAGCCATCAGATAGCCCGGCTTGAAGAGACCTTGGGTGCACGACTGTTTGAGCGAAGCTCGCGGCGGGTGAGCCTGACGCCTGCCGGCGAAGCCTTTGTGGTCAGCGGCCAGGCTGCGCTGGAGGCCGCCCGACGGATTGGCGACGATGTTGCCGCTGCCTGTGGAGAAGTGCGTGGGCGCTTGTCCATCGGCGAGATCAGCTCCCTGACAGAGCTGGATCTGGTCGACCTGTTGGCAGGTTTCCATCATGAGTACCCGCAGGTTGATATTCGCTGGCTGATCAACAAGAGCGAGGTGTTGATGGCTGATGTGCGGGAGCGGCGCCTGGATGTTGCTTTTATCGGTGTCTGGCCGGGTGAGCCGGTTGAGGGGGTGGCGTCGCGGCTGTTGTCCAGGGAGGAGTTGGTGGCATTGCTGCCAGCGGGGCATCCGTTGGCTTGCCAGTCTCGCTTGTGTCTGGCTGATCTGGAAGATCAGCCGCTGGTGGACTTTCCAGCCGGTACGGGAGCGCGGCGCCAGACCGATGAAGCCTTTACCGCCGCGGGGGTGCGTCATCGGGTGCAGTTCGAGGTGGGCAGCGTGATGTTGGTGGAAAAGTTTGTTCAGCGTGGGTTGGCCCTGGGGTTGGTGGCCGCGCCCATTGCCCGTGGTTTCAAGGGGGTCGTGGCCTTGCCGGTCAGTGATGCCCCCGTGCGCCATGTCTACGCCATTTGGTCGAACTCGCCGTCGCCGGCCGCCAAGGCGTTCCTGCATGTGCTGGAACGTTGTCTCGATGCCAGGGCAAACACCTACTGAACGGCAACAACCTCATACGTCTGGCGTACCCCGGCCAGGACCAGGCTGACCTCTTCGCCCTCCTGCTTGCCCATCAGGCTCTGCCCCAGTGGCGAGCGCGGGGTGATCACGGTGATCAGGGTTTGATCCAGGGTGATCTTGAGGCCGGCCGCCTCAGGGCCAATGAACAGATGCTGCTGGCTACCGTTTTCCGCTTCCACGGTCACCAGGTTGCTGGTCTGAATACCTCGCTCCGGGTCATAGGGGCGCAGCAGGAGCTGTTGGTAGGCAATCCGCCCCTGACGGATTTCTTCTGTGCGCCGTGCCTGGCCTGTTGCCAGATACGAAGCCTCCAGGCCCAGCGTGTCGTACTTGTTCTCGGCGATGTTCTCTTCGTGGGTCGCGGTTTCATAAGCGGTCTGGGCTGCGCGCTGGGCGACCTCCAGGTCGATACCCAGTTTTTCGATAATCCGTTGCAGCAGTTCGGCCTTGTTCATGTCAGTTGCAGAATTCCAGGACGTTGGCGCGGCTCTTTTCGGTTGGCGCGGTGCGGTTTTGTTGCAGCCAGAACTGGCACTTGGCATTGGACAGGTTGCGTGGATTGCTTTCAATCTGCTCCTGCGCCTGCTGCATTTCCTGCTTGCGCAGTATTTCCTTGTACTGCTCGAACATCGGGTTTTCAGGTGTGGCAGCTTGTTGTGGAGCCTGTGCCGGGGCTGGGCGTAGGGTGTAAACGGCCTGGCTCAGCGGTGCGATGGCCTGCGGCGCAAAATGCAAGGCCAGCCAGACCGTCAGCGCGATGGCGGCGAACCCCAGCCACAGGCCCAGGGCAATGCAGAGGATCAATTGAAACGGTTTGAGGGTGATGCTCAGGGCATGACGTCGCGCGCGAAAGGGCATGGCAGCCTCCTGGCCAGGGCAAGGAAAATGCGATTGTCGCATGCTGCTCCGGGTTTTTTCAGTGTCGATGCTTTTGTCTGCGATGATTTATCCGGACAATCCACGCTTTTTCTGGCCGATGCATGAGGTGCCTCACATGAATGCTTCTTGGGACATCTTCTGTTGCGTGGTCGATAACTATGGCGATATCGGCGTCACCTGGCGCCTGGCCCGGCAATTGGTGGCCGAGCAGGGGCTGGCAGTGCGTTTGTGGGTGGATGATCTGGGGGCGTTCGTACGTATTTGTCCACAGGCTGATCCGACGGCCGCGCAACAATGGCAGCAGGGTGTGCAGGTTTGTCAGTGGCCGGCCGATTGGCAACCGACACCTGTGGCCGATGTCGTGATTGGAGCCTTTGGCTGCCAGGTGCCGCCCGCGTACGTTCAGTCCATGCTGGAGCGTCCAACGCCGGTCTTGTGGCTGAACCTTGAGTACCTCAGCGCGGAGAGCTGGGTTGAAGGTTGTCATGGCTTGCCGTCGCCCCAGGCCAATGGCCTGCGCAAGGTGTTTTTCTTTCCAGGCTTTACCACCAAGACCGGCGGGCTACTGCGTGAGGCGAGCCTGCTGGCACGGCGTCAGGCGTTTGAGCAGGATCCCTCGGCACGGCAGGCATTTCTGAGTGGCCTTGGTGTACAACCGGAGGCCAATGCTCGGCTGATCTCATTGTTTGCGTATGAAAACCCGGGCTTGGCCAGTTGGCTCGATGCCCTGGCCACCGATAGTCGGCCCAATCATCTGCTGGTGCCTGAAGGGCGCATTCTGGGTGATGTGCAGGCGTGGCTGGGGGAGAGCGACCTGGCGCCTGGCAGCATTGCCCGGCGCGGAGCGCTGACTGTGCAGATTCTGCCGTTCGTCAGCCAGGACGAGTACGACCAACTGCTGTGGTGCTGCGATTTCAATGCGGTGCGAGGTGAAGACTCGTTCGTCCGTGCACAGTGGGCCGGGCGCCCGCTGCTCTGGCATATCTATGTACAGGAGGAGTACGCCCACTGGGAAAAACTCGAGGCATTCCTGGATCACTACACCCAAGGTTTATCGGCAGAGGCGAGTGCCGCATTGGTAGAGCTCTGGCGTGCCTGGAACATGGATCGGGATGTGGGGCGCGCCTGGCAGCAGGTGCTTGTGCACGGGTCCGAACTCGACGCTCATGCCCGGCGGTGGTGCGCTGCGCAGGCCGCTCAGCCGGACCTTGCCACGACGCTGGTACAGTTTTACCGAAATTGGCTATGATATGCGGCCTCGATTTTTGTAAATCCATCCAAATTCGGATATCTCGTAATGAAAACTGGTAAAGAGCTGAAACCCGGTACCGTACTGCGGATCGACAACGACCCGTGGCTGGTTCAGAAAGCTGAGTTCACCAAGTCGGGCCGTAACAGCGCGATCATGAAGACCAAGCTGAAAAACCTGCTGACCGGCTACAAGACCGAAACCGTATACGGTGCAGACGACAAGCTGGACGACGTGATCCTGGATCGCAAAGAAGCGACCCTGTCGTTCATCAGCGGTGACTCCTACACCTTCATGGACACCTCCGACTACACCATGTACGAACTGAACGCCGAAGACATCGAGGCCGTTCTGCCGTACATCGAAGAAGGCATGGAAGACATCTGCGAAGCCGTTTTCTTCGAAGGCCGTCTGGTTTCCGTTGAGCTGCCGACCACCATCAGCCGTCAGGTTGTATACACCGAGAACGCTGCACGTGGCGACACTTCGGGCAAGGTCATGAAGCCAGCCAAACTGAAGAACGGTACCGAGATTTCGGTTGCTGACTTCATCCAGATCGACGAGTTCATCGACATCGACACTCGCGACAACAGCTTCAAGGGCCGTTCCAAGAAGTAATTTCCTGGCGCCCACGAAAAACCCGGCCTGTGCCGGGTTTTTTTGTGCCTGGTTTTTGTGCCAGGAGTGCTGGGAATGGTTGACCTGCACTACTGCCAGTGCAGTTCACTGCGCAACGCCAGATCCCATGGCGGTACCGGGCTGAAGCGGCTCTTGAGGAACTCAAGCAACAAGCGGCTGCGGGAGTTGGTTTCATGTTCCAGGCGCAAGGCGTAGATGCCGCTGCTTTCCGCTGCCGGCAGGCCGTTGTCGCAGAACAGTGGCAGCAACTCACCGCGCAGCAGGTATTCGCTGATCAGCCAGGTCGGCAGGTGGGCGATGCCCAGTCCAGCCAGCGCGCCGAACAGCAGGGTCTCCGCATTGTTGGCGCTCATGCGCATGCGCGAGGGGCGTAGCAGACGCATTTGCCCGTCGATGGCAAAGCGCCAGGCGAACGGCGGCGCCAGGCCGTCCCAGTCCAGGCCATCGTGTTCCGGTAACTCCAGCGGGCTGGCGGGTACGCCGCGCTGCTCCAGGTAGGTTGGGCTGGCGCAGGCAATGCGCACCATGTAGGCCAACGGTGTCGCAACCAGGCGTGTGTCGGCCAGCGGCCCGGCACGTAACACCAGGTCGACTTCGCCCAGGTGCGCGCCGTGCAGGTCGACGAAGCTGTCGATCAGGCGCAATTGAACATCCAGGCCGGGGTAAGCCACCAGGAAATCAGCGATTGCGGGGGCCAGATGACGGCGTCCGAATGCGGCGGGTGCATCGATACGAATCAGGCCTTCGGGTGCGTTGCTCAATGACACTGCTTCGGCCCGCGCCAGGCGCAGTTCTTCAACGATGCGTCGGGCGCGCTCGGCGAATGCGTTGCCGGCCGGCGTGGGGCGTACTGCATGCGTGCTGCGTACAAACAGCCGGCTACCTACGGCGGCCTCCAGTGCATCAATGCGCCGGGCCACGGCGGACGGGGTTAGCGGATGGCGTCGGGAGGCGGCGGAAAAGCTCCCGGCCGCCAGTACATCGAGAAAAAGGCTGAGTTGTTCGGTGAGGGCATCGGGATTCATCAGTCGCACCGCTTTTGCGTATTTGGCACAGCCATTGTGCGTTGCTGTGCGTTTCCCTACTAGCCCCGGCTGGGTAGCATGTGGCTATTGATGACCTTCAAGGGGCCGGAATGATCGAGTGGATGATGTACATCGCGTTGGGCGCCGCCTTGGGTACGATGGGTGGGTTGTTTGGCATCGGCGGCGGTTTGATTGCCATCCCGGCGCTGGGTGTGCTGTTTGGTCTTGATCAGCAACTGGCGCAGGGGACTTCGCTGGTGATGGTGGTCCCTAACGTGTTGCTGGCCCTTTGGCGCTACCATCAGCGCAACCGGATTGCGCTGCAGCATGCCCTTCCGCTTGCCGCAGCGGGCTTCGTCTTTGCCTGGCTGGGTTCGATCTGGGCTGTGGGCCTGGATGCTGCTGCAATGCGCTTGTACTTTGTCGGCTTCCTGATTGCACTGGTGGTCTGGAACCTGGCGCGGATGTTCATGCGCAGTGCTCCGCCCTCAAGCGAGTTGCGTCAGCCTTGGCCCTGGCTTGGCGTGCTGGGCAGTGGTGCCGGTGTCGTGGGCGGCCTGTTCGGTGTGGGGGGGGCGGTCATTGCCACACCGGTGCTGACCAGTGTGTTCGGCACTTCGCAAGTGGTTGCCCAAGGCCTTTCGCTGGCGTTGGCTGCACCAAGCACTGCAGTCACCTTGCTGACCTACGGTATCCACCAGCACGTGGATTGGAACATGGGCGTTCCCTTGGCGCTGGGTGGGCTGCTCAGCATCAGTTGGGGGGTGAAACTGGCTCACGCGTTGCCGGAAAAGGTGCTGCGTTCACTGTTCTGCGGTTTTCTGGTGGTGTGTGCGGTGTTGCTGGCCTTCAAGGCCTGAGGCGCGAGGCCCAGGCCAGTGTCCTGCTTCATCAGGGCACTGGCTTGGGCCGTGGCGTTGGTGCGCGCAGGCCTAGCGACGTACCTGTTTGAGGGTTTCCGCAATCAGGAAAGCCAGCTCCAGAGACTGGTCGGCATTCATGCGGGGGTCGCAGTGGGTATGGTAACGGTCCGAGAGCGCATCTTCGGTGATCGGGCGAGCCCCGCCGATGCACTCGGTGACGTTCTGCCCGGTCATCTCGATGTGGATGCCACCGGCATGGCTGCCTTCGGCCTGGTGGACCTGGAAGAATTGTTTCACTTCACTGAGGATCTGCGCAAAGTCCCGGGTCTTGTAGCCGCTGCTCGCCTTGATGGTGTTGCCGTGCATCGGGTCGGAACTCCAGAGCACTTTGCGTCCTTCACGTTCCACGCTGCGAATCAGGGCCGGCAAGTGGTCGCCGACTTTTTCCGCACCCATGCGCACGATCAGGTTGAGGCGGCCGGGATCGTTTTGCGGGTTGAGCACATCGATCAGGCGGATCAGTTCCTCGGTGTTCATGCTGGGGCCGACCTTGACCCCGATAGGGTTGTTCACCCCGCGCAGGAACTCGACATGTGCGCCGTCGAGCTGGCGGGTGCGGTCGCCAATCCAGAGCATGTGTGCCGAGCAGTCGTACCACTCATTGGTCAGGCTGTCGCGGCGTACGAAGGCTTCCTCGTAATTGAGCAGCAGCGCTTCGTGGGCCGTGAAGAAACTGGTTTCGCGTAGCTGTGGTGCGGTGTCCAGGCCACAAGCGCGCATGAAGGCCAGGGTTTCGTCGATACGGTCGGCCAGTTGGCTGTACTTTTCGGCCAGGGCCGAGTTGGCGATGAAGTCCAGGTTCCATTTGTGCACTTGATGCAGGTCGGCAAACCCGCCCTGGGCAAAGGCGCGCAGCAGGTTCAGGCTGGCAGTGGACTGGTGGTAGGCCTGCAGCAGGCGCTCTGGGTCCGGTACGCGGCTTTTTTCATCGAAACCAATGCCGTTGACGATGTCACCGCGATAGGCGGGGAGGGTGACGCCAGCGATGGTTTCGTCGCCCGCCGAACGAGGTTTGGCAAATTGCCCGGCCATTCGGCCGACTTTCACCACCGGACAGCCGGCAGCAAAGGTCATGACAATGGCCATCTGCAGGAGCACTTTGAAGGTGTCGCGAATTTTTGCTGCGGAGAACTCCGCGAAGCTTTCGGCGCAGTCGCCGCCTTGCAGCAGGAAGGCGCGGCCCTCGGTGACTTCCGCGAACTGTCGGCGCAGCTCGCGGGCTTCGCCGGCAAACACCAGCGGTGGATAACTGGCCAGCGTCTGCTCGACCTTGTGCAGGTGCGTCGCGTCAGGGTAGGTCGGTTGTTGCTGGATCGGCAGGGCGCGCCAGCTGTCAGGACTCCAGGGTTGGCTCATCGCAGACTCGGTTGTTATCAGATTATAAAGAGGGCTGGAGCCATGGTAACAGTTGGAAGGCGCCTTGTTGCACTGCCTGCATTGGCGGACAATGGCGGTTTTTGCTTGGGCAGGCATCGTTGCCGGGAGACGAGATGACAGAGGAACGGGTAGAGCGGCTGCTGGCCCAGGTTCACGACGAGTACGGCACCATCAGTGTGCTTGAGGTCGAGGACTACCGCTTCCTTGAGTTTGGTGAGGCCATTGAACAGAGCTGTGTATTCACGGCCGACCCAAGCTGGCTGGAGTACGACTACACCCGTGCCATGCTGATTGGCGCGTTGTGCCATGCCGAGCCGGAAAGTGCCTTGTTCCTGGGGCTTGGTGCCGGCACCCTGACCCAGGCCTGCCTGAAGTTCCTGCCGCTGGACGATGTCGAGGTGATCGAGCTGCGCCCGGATGTGCCGCGCCTGGCCATCGAATACCTGGGCCTGGACGACGATCCGCGTCTGTACATCCGTGTCGGCGATGCCGTCGAGCTGCTTGAAAGTGCTGAAACCGCCGATCTGATTTTTGTCGACCTGTATACCGATCACGGGCCGAGTGTGGGGCACCTGGCGTGGCGCTTCCTGGAAAATTGCCAGAAACGTCTCAATCCCGGTGGCTGGCTGGTGATCAACCAATGGGCAGCCGATGATGGCAAGCCGCTGGGGGCTGCCTTGTTGCGGGGGCTTTATCATCGGCACTATTGGGAGTTGCCGGTCAAGGAAGGCAATGTCATTTTGCTGATCCCGGCAGACCTCGAACAGACGCTGGATATGCCAGGCCTTGTTGCCCGTGCAGAGGCCTTGGCGCCGCGCTTGGGCTACTCGTTGCAACCGTTGATCGGAGCGATCCGCCCGGCGAGTTGAGGCGGCTACTGAAATAATCGATTCAGCCCATGCCCCGGGGCGATCTCCGTGTAATCCGGGGCAAGGCTCTATGCCGTCATCTTTCGATAAAAAACTCTCACGTGAAGCGCTATTTCAGGTATAGTACGCGCCGGTCTTTTACTAGACCTCGTCTTAGGTAGTGCAATTTCCCGAAGCCAGCTTCGGCTGCGCGTCCGCACAGCGGACTCTCCTTGACGTTCCTTTTTCTTCAATCGTTTTCGCAAATCCCCGCCGACAAAGCTGCCAGGGTGACCCGTGGGTCTTACAAGGCATGTGCAGCTTTGGAGCATGGGTCTTTGCGGATGCACTTAGAGGCAGACCCATGACCCAGGAAACCGGCGGCTTCGCCGCTCTCGACCTTCATCCGAGCATTGTTGCTGCTGTATTGGCTACCGGCTACGAAGAGCCATCCGCCATTCAGCAACAATCGATCCCGATTATTCTCGCCGGTCATGACATGATCGGCCAGGCGCAGACAGGTACCGGTAAAACCGCTGCCTTCGCACTGCCAATCCTGAATCGTATCGACCCGAGCAAGCGCGAGCCGCAAGCCCTGATCCTGGCGCCAACCCGTGAGTTGGCGCTGCAAGTAGCCACCGCTTTTGAAACCTACGCCAAGCAGATGCCGGGCGTAACCGTGGTGGCCGTGTATGGTGGTGCCCCAATGGGCCCACAATTGAAAGCAATCCGTAACGGCGCGCAAATCGTCGTTGCTACCCCGGGCCGTCTCTGCGACCACCTGCGTCGCGACGAGAAAGTCCTGGCAACCGTCAATCACCTGGTGCTCGACGAAGCCGACGAAATGCTCAAGCTGGGCTTCATGGATGACCTGGAAGTCATCTTCAAGGCCATGCCGGAAAGCCGTCAGACCGTTCTGTTCTCGGCTACCCTGCCTGCTTCGATCCGTGCCATCGCCGAGCGCCACCTGCGCGAGCCGAAGCACGTCAAGATCCAGAGCAAGACCCAGACCGTAACGGCCATCGAGCAAGCTCACCTGATGGTCCACGCGGACCAGAAAGTTGCTGCCGTCCTGCGTCTGCTGGAAGTTGAAGAGTTCGATGCGCTGATCGCCTTCGTTCGTACCAAGCAGGCTACCCTGGACCTGGCCAGCGCCCTGGAAGCCAAAGGCTACAAGGCTGCTGCACTGAACGGCGATATCGCCCAGAACCAGCGTGAACGCGTCATCGACTCGCTGAAGGATGGTCGTCTGGACATCGTCGTCGCTACCGACGTCGCTGCCCGTGGCCTGGACGTACCGCGCATCACTCACGTATTCAACGTCGACATGCCGTACGATCCTGAGTCCTACGTTCACCGTATTGGCCGTACGGGTCGTGCGGGTCGTGAAGGTCGTGCACTGCTGCTGGTCACCCCGCGTGAGCGCCGCATGCTGCAGGTGATCGAGCGTGTAACCGGCCAGAAAGTTGCCGAAGTTCGCCTGCCTAACGGCCAGGCTGTTCTTGATGCACGCATCAAGAAGCTGACCAACAGCCTGGCACCGCTGGTTGCTGACGCTGAGTCGACCCACGGCGACCTGCTGGACCGCCTGACTGCCGACATCGGTTGCAGCCCACGTGCCCTGGCCGCTGCCCTGCTGCGCAAAGCTACCAACGGTCAGGCACTGACCCTGGAAGCGGTTGAGCGTGAGCAGCCACTGGTTCCAACCTACACTCCGCGTGAGCGTACTGCGGGTGAGCGTCCAGAGCGCAGTGATCGTGAGCGTCGTGCGCCAATGCCGCTGGGTGAAGGTCGTGCACGTTGCCGTACCGCGCTGGGCGCGCGTGATGGTATCGCTGCCAAGAACCTGCTCGGCGCGATCCTCAACGAGGGTGGCCTGGCGCGTGAAGCAATCGGTCGCATCCAGGTGCGTGACAGCTTCAGCCTGGTTGAGCTGCCAGAAGATGGTCTTGAGCGTCTGCTGACCAAACTCAAGGATACCCGCGTTGCCGGCAAGCAGCTGAAGCTGCGTCGCTACCGCGAAGATTGATCCGCGAGTCATAAAAAAATCCCCGACTGGTTCGGGGATTTTTTTTGCCTGGTGCCAAGGCGGCTGCTGATCCAGGCGCTGCGCGGGTCGCGGGGTGACGCCTGAGGGGCTCAGTCGAAGCGGTAGATATCCATTCCCAATGCACCCAAGGTGAAGCCTTGGTGAACGATGCTGAAGTGCTCGCCTGCACCTCGGGCGAAGTACAGCGGCAGCAGGTGCTCATCGCTGGGATGGTTGCGCACTGCAAACGGGGCTTGGTGTCGATAGTCATGCAGTGCGGCATCGTCGCCAGCGGCAAGCTTTTCAACCATCCAGTCGCGGAAGGCTAGTGCCCAGGGTTCGACGCGCTCCGGACCTGCATGCCAGGACAGTTCACGCAAATTGTGGGTGATGCTGCCTGAGCCAATCAGCAGGATGTTGTCCTGGCGCAGCGCAGCCAAGGCACTACCAACGCGCTCC
This sequence comes from Pseudomonas laurentiana, assembly GCF_014648275.1. GTDB lineage: Bacteria > Pseudomonadota > Gammaproteobacteria > Pseudomonadales > Pseudomonadaceae > Aquipseudomonas > Aquipseudomonas laurentiana. The sequence continues at coordinate 10,034 of NZ_BMQU01000037.1, read as the reverse complement.
TGAAATTGTGGCCCTAGATGGCTGGGCAGGGAGACTTGTACGACCGGAATGTCGGCTTGTGGATACATCAATGAAAGCGGCACCCAGGCACCATGGTCGAATGGGCGCTGCGGGTCGAGCGTAGCGCTCAGGCCGGCGCTGCCGAGTTGTTCAACGACCTGGGCTGCCAATGCTGGTGCGCCGGGTGCCGGGTACTGAACGGCAAAGAGTGCCGGTGGAAAACCACCAAAGTCATGCCAGGTTTTCGGGGTTGGGTGGCTGGTTACACGCAGATCCTGGCTTTCCCAGTGTGCAGAGACCACGACAATGGCCTTGGGTCGGGGCAGCGCTGCTGCCAGCCGTGCGAGGGCAGGGCCGCTCTCGCCGGGTTCCAGGGCGAGCATGGGGGAGCCGTGGGAAATAAACAGGCTAGGCAGCATGGAGGAGGTCCTGAGGTTAAGATGAAGCTATCTTCTGCTAGATCATTGATCTAAATCTAATATAAGTTTTCGCATCATTTGATCGAGATTTTGGAGCTATTCATGCAGTCCGAATTTTGGCATGACCGTTGGGCGCGTAATCAGATCGGGTTTCACCTGGAACAGGTCAACCCTTACCTGCAGCAGCACTGGTCCAGCCTTGGGCTGAAGGCGGGCGACAAGGTGTTGGTGCCGTTGTGTGGCAAGACGCTGGATCTGCTCTGGTTGGCCGGGCAGGGGTTGCAGGTGCAGGGCATTGAATTGTCCGAGCGCGCGGTTGAGGCGTTTTTCAGTGAGCATCAGCTACATCCGCAGGTATCCCGCAGCGGTGCCTTCACAGTCTACCGTTGCGATGCGCTAGAGCTCTGGTGTGGCGATATCTTTGCATTGACTGCCGAGGATGTTGCCGGTTGTTCGGCCTTTTATGACCGCGCAGCCTTGATTGCCTTGCCCGCGCCGATGCGTCAGCGCTATGCCCATCACTTGCAGTCGCTGTTGGCGGCACAGTGCAAAGGGTTGTTGATCACGCTGGAGTACGATCAGGCCGAAGTCGATGGGCCGCCCTTTGCCGTACTTGAGGCAGAGGTGCGTGCCCTGTACGCAGGGTGGCAGGTTACCCTTGAGGAGACGCGTGACATTCTCGCTGAAAGCCCAAAGTTTCAACAGGCGGGAAGTCGTGGCTTGCAGGAACGTGTGTACCGGCTTGAGCGCTGACCACAGGATCTGCGCTGATCCCTATGGGGTTGGCCTGCCAACGATTGCGGGCACCGCGCCGACGCCATCGCAGGCAAGCCTGCATCCCACAGAAAAGCGGTGTTCTGCGCGGATCCCTGTGGGAGTTAGCCTGCCAACGATTGCGGGCACCGCGCCGACGCCATCGCAGGCAAGCCTGCATCCCACAGAAAAGCAGTGTTCTGCGCGGATCCCTGTGGGAGTTGGCTTGCCAACGATGCAGGCACCGCGCACTAGCTGACGCCGCGCCCAAGCCTGCATTTCACAAGAGGCAGTGTTCTGCACACAAAAAAGGGCGACCTGAGTCGCCCTTTTTTGTGTCGCGTTGTCGGTTAGCCGCGGCGGCGCAGGGCGTCGATACGGTCTTCCAGTGGTGGGTGGCTCATCAGCAAGCCCGCCAGGCCATGCTTGAGGCCGCCATTGATGCCGAAGGCATTCAGGGTGTCAGGCATCTGTACCGGCACGCCCTGTTCTGAGCGCAGGCGCTGCAAGGCGCCAATCATTGCGTTGGTACCGGCGAGGCGAGCACCCGCGTCGTCAGCGCGGTATTCGCGTTTACGCGAGAACCACATGACGATCATGCTGGCGAGAATGCCCAGTACCAGCTCGGCGACGATGGTCGCCACGTAATAGGCGATACCTTGGCCTTCTTCGTTCTTGAAGATCACCTTGTCGACAAAGTTGCCGATGATGCGGGCGAAGAACATCACGAAGGTGTTGACCACGCCTTGGATGAGCGCCAGCGTCACCATGTCGCCGTTGGCAACGTGGCCGATTTCGTGCGCCAGCACTGCGCGTACTTCGTCGGGTGAAAAACGCTCCAGCAGGCCTTGGCTGACCGCTACCAGGGCGTCGTTGCGGTTCCAGCCGGTCGCGAAGGCGTTGGCCTCGTAGGCAGGGAAAATACCCACTTCCGGCATCTTGATACCGGCTTCGCGGGACAGTTCTTCAACAGTCTGGAGCAGCCATTGCTCGTGACGCGTGCGCGGCTGGCTGATGATCTGCGTGCCGGTGCTCATCTTCGCCATCCACTTGGAGATGAACAGCGAGAACAGCGAGCCGGCGAAGCCGAACACAGCACAGAAAACCAGCAGCTGGTTGAGGTTGAGGTCAACCCCGTTGGCTGCCATGAACCCGTTGAAGCCAAACAGACTCAGGGTAATGCTGGCAATCAGCACAACCGCAAGGTTGGTGGCCACAAACAGCAAGATGCGCATCATGGTTGTTACGTTCTCCTGACGGATAAAAATGTAGCGTATGCGGGGTATATAAGGTGCTGGCCCCGCTGATTCAACCGGGGGACTATTTCAAACTGTGTACTTGCCCAGGTGGCAGGCACCCGATTTTCTCGCGCGCCAATTCTGCGATAGCTGTAGGAAAAAGCCTTATTTGGGGTGAGGCCTGCGCCAAGAGTAGCGCAGGCCAGCTTCGTAGGGCGTTACTGCTTGTACGTCTTGAGGAAATTGCCGATACGGCCGATGGCCTGTTCCAGGTCATCCACCCGTGGCAGCGTCACGACACGGAAATGATCCGGCCATGGCCAGTTGAATGCAGTGCCCTGGACGATCAGCAGTTTCTCGGAAAGCAGCAGGTCCAGCACGAATTTCTCGTCGTTGAAAATCGGGCAGACTTTTGGATCGATTTTCGGGAACGCATAGAGCGCACCCATCGGTTTCACGCAGCTGACGCCTGGAATGTCGTTGAGCAGTTCCCAGGTACGATTGCGTTGCTCCAGCAGGCGGCCCTGTGGCAGTACGAGGTCGTTGATGCTCTGGTAGCCGCCCAGTGCGGTCTGGATGGCGTGCTGGCTCGGCACGTTGGCACACAGGCGCATGTTGGCCAGCATGTCGATGCCTTCGATGTAGCTCTGGGCGTGCAGTTTAGGCCCGGAGATGGCCAGCCAGCCGGAGCGGAAGCCCGCTACACGGTAGGATTTGGACAGGCCGTTGAACGTCAGGCAGAGCAGGTCGGGTGCCAACGAGGCGGTGCTGATATGCACGGCCTCGTCATAGAGGATCTTGTCGTAGATCTCGTCGGAGAACACCACCAGGTTGTGCTGGCGTGCCAGTTCGAGCATGCCCAGCAACAGTTCACGTGAGTACACGGCACCGGTCGGGTTGTTCGGGTTGATGATGACCATGGCCTTGGTATTTGGCGTGATCTTGGCCTTGATATCGTCCAGGTCGGGGAACCAGTCGGCCTGCTCATCGCACAGGTAGTGCACCGGGTTGCCACCCGCCAGGCTGACGGCGGCGGTCCACAGCGGGTAGTCCGGCGCCGGGATCAGTACTTCGTCGCCGTTGTTGAGCAGCGCCTGCATCGACATCACGATCAGTTCGGAAACACCGTTGCCCAGGTAGATGTCTTCGATGCCGACGCCTTCGACCTGTTTCTGCTGGTAATACTGCATCACGGCCTTGCGCGCACTGAACAGGCCCTTGGAGTCGCTGTAGCCCTGTGCGGTTGGCAGGTTGCGGATCACATCCTGGAGGATTTCCTCCGGTGCCTCGAAACCAAAGGGCGCCGGGTTGCCGATGTTCAGCTTGAGGATGCGGTGGCCTTCCTCTTCCAGGCGTTTGGCGTGCTTGAGCACCGGGCCGCGAATGTCATAGCAGACGTTGGCGAGCTTGTTCGATTTGCTGACCTGCATGATGTGATCCCGATTAGAAAAGATCGCCGCGCATTGCGCTGTGAAAACGTTTGAAATGCGTGTAACGCGGGTGCCAGACTGGCGTCTGATGAGGCGCAATAATACGTGCCACCCGCGTTGCCGAAAAGACACGGCGCGGGCTTTTTCCGTTACAGAGGTTTCTCCATGGACAAGATCGACAAAACCCTCGACGAATGGCGTGCAATGCTAGACCCGGAGCAGTACCAGGTCTGTCGCCTGAAGGGCACCGAGCGGCCGTTCAGTGGCAAGTACAACGCAACCAGGACGGATGGCGTCTACCATTGCATCTGCTGCAACGCGCCGCTGTTCGACTCCCGTGCAAAATTCGACTCTGGCTGCGGCTGGCCCAGCTTTTACGAGCCGATTGCCGACAGCGCCATGATTGAAATTCGTGATACTTCGCACGGCATGATCCGTACCGAGGTAACGTGTGCGGTCTGTGATGCCCACCTGGGGCATGTGTTTCCCGACGGCCCGCCGCCGACGGGGTTGCGTTATTGCATCAATTCGGTGTGCCTGGACCTGGTTCCACGAACCTGACTTGCGGACTATTCAAGGAGAGTCGGTCATGGCTGACGCACTGTTGAGCATCCCTTGCACCACGATAAAGGGCGAGCAGAAAACCCTGGTGGACTTCCCGGCCAAGGCGGTGTTGCTGGTCAACACCGCCAGCGAGTGCGGGTTCACCGGGCAGTACAAGGGCCTTGAACAGCTCTGGCAGCGTTATCGCGAGCGTGGTCTGGTGGTGCTGGCGTTTCCCTGCAACCAGTTCGGCAAGCAGGAGCCTGGCGATGAGCGGGCTATTGCGAGTTTCTGTGAGTCGAACTACGGCGTCAGCTTCCCGCTGTTTTCCAAGATCGATGTGAACGGGCCGGCAGCGCACCCCTTGTTCGTCGAGCTGAAGAAGCGTGCTCCAGGGTTATTGGGGTCTCAGGCGATCAAGTGGAACTTCACCAAGTTCCTGTTCGATCCGGCAACTGGCCAGGTCAGTCGTTTTGCCCCGAGCACCAAGCCCGACGCGTTGGTGGAACGTATCGAGTCGCTGCTCAAGTAACCGCGGGTGACCGCGGGCTGAGTATCACAGGGGCACCCACTGATTGATCAGTGTGAGCAGTTCCTCGCGTCGAAACGGCTTGGCCAGGTAGTCGTTCATGCCCGCTGCGCGGCAGCGCTCACGCTCCTCGGGCATGGCGTTGGCCGTCAGCGCGACAATCGGCAGCGTAGGCCAGCGTCCGCTCTGGCGGATCTTCCGGCTGGCCTCGTAGCCATCCATCACCGGCATGTTGCAGTCCATCAACACCAGATCGAAGTCGTGTTGCTCCAGGCGTTCCAGGGCTTCGGCGCCGTGTGTGGCGACTCTGACGTCACAGCCGAGCTTGGCCAGCATGCCTTTCGCTACCAATTGGTTAACCGGGTTGTCTTCGACCAGCAGGATATGCGCTCGACGTTCGTTGTTCGGCGTGCCTTGCAAGGGGGACGGGGTCATAGTGTCTGCACCGTTCAGCGCACGGTGCAGTGATTGGTAAAGGGCGCTGCGGGTAAGTGGCCGGGCTTGTTGTTGCAATGGTGCAAGCTGCGTGGCTTGCTCGGTGGGCAGGAAATTGCCGTACGCGGTGACCAGCAGGATGGGCGCTTTGACTGCGGGGCGCAGGTCGAACAACGCGCTCAGGTTATCGGTGATCAGCAGGTCGGGCTGCTGCATCGTCAGCGTATCGAGGTGGTCGTGGCGCTGATAAGTAAGGCCCCAGGCAGGCAGGAGTGTCGCCAGCAACTCATCCAGGCCGCTGCCCGCGGTGCTGATGGCAGCAATCTGTCCTTGTAGCGGTGCCGGTGCGATGGCCAGCGTGTGGGCCGGCAAAGGTAACTCGGCGCTGAACTGGCTGCCAAAGCCAGCCTCGGAGCTGATGCTCAGGCGCCCTTGCATGGCTTCACAGAGATTGTTGGTCAGCGCCAGGCCAAGGCCGGTACCGCCGTACTGGCGAGTGATACCGGCCCCGGCTTGAGTGAACGGTTGAAAAATCCTGACCTGCGCTTCATGCGGAATACCGATGCCTGTATCGCAGACTTCTATGCGGACGCCGCCGGTTTCGCGCCTCAGGCGTACGTCTACCCGCCCAAAGCGGGTGAATTTAAGGGCGTTGGACAGCAGGTTGCTGACGATCTGCCTGACCCGTGTCGGGTCGCCAAGCACCAGGGCCGGAAATGTCGGATCGATCAGGCAGGTGAGTTCGACGCTGGGGGCGGCATTTTGCGAAAGCAGGCTGGCGGTGTCTTCCACCATGGAGCCGAGATCGAACGGGATTCGCTCGAGTTCCAACTGCCCGGCATCGAACTTGGACAGGTCCAGAATATCGTTGAGCAGATCTACCAGCACTTTGCCTGAGTCATGGGCAATGGACAGTTGCTGGCGTTGCTCGGCATTCAGCGGGCTATCCAGAGACAGGGCGATCATGCCCAGCAAGCCGTTCAGCGGGGTGCGGATTTCATGACTCATGTTGGCCAGGAAGGCGGCCCGAGCCTGCGCCATATCCAAGGCGCGGCGCCGGGCTTCTTCAAGTTCCTCGTTGGACTGGCTCAGGCTGGCGTTGCTCGCCCGGAGTTCATTGGTGCGCGCCGAGACGATGTTTTCCAGTTCGTTGAGGTAGTCGGTGAGGCGGTTTTCAGCATTGCGCCGTTGTTGAATCTCGGTTGCCATGCTGACGAACTGTTGATTGGCGACCTTCACCAGTACGCCAATTTCATCCTGTTCGTGGCCGGGCGGGAACGAGAGCTTGCCTTGGTTTGGGTTGCGTGAGTCGCTGTTGCTCAGCGCGCGAATCACCCGAACCAGCGGCTTGGTCAGCATGAAGTAAAACAGTGTCAGCAGAATACAGGTCAGTATCAGGCTACGGACAAAACCGCTGAGCAGGGTGACTTCCGCGCGCTTGAGGAAGCGGCTGCCGAAGGCGAACGTATCGACCTCTATAAACAGGGTGCCGAGGTACTCATCTGGCATGTGACTGAGCTGCAGTCGGTCCTGGAACTCACGGCGTTCGCCGAACAGAAAGTCACTGAGCATCCGGTAGCTGCTTTCCAGGCGCGGGCGCTGGACGTCGACCAATACGGTGTCGTTGTTGTCGATCAGGCGTACATGAGTGATGGCGGGTGACTGCAGCAGGCCTTGGGCCAGTTCCTGGGCAAGCTCCGAGTCGATGTTGTAGGCAATTCGGGAGGCCGGGTTGTGACTGATTTCCAGTAACGCGCGCATCTCGCGGTTGATGGAGGCGTCTTCGCTGGCATAATCGATGCCGATCTGGATGAGGCTGAGCAACGTACCCAGGATGAAGCCTGCCAGGACGGTCAGCCTGGCTTGCTTGTAGGACAGGCGATTGGTGAACTTGATATCCATGGGTTCCGAGCCAGTTTCACATTCCGTGCGCTGCGCAAGCATAGCCGATCAGCCCTGGCTACTGGCATGTCCTGTCACATATTCCGCTTGCCCATTGACCTGAATCTGTCTGAGGAATTGATGTGGACTCTCGTGTGAATGCTTTTCTGGAGCGCGCTGAAGCCGTATTGGCGCGGTTGGAGCCTCTTTTACCCGCACCCCGCCCAGCTATCGAGTGGGAGCACTGCCTGGCTGCCCGTTGGCAGCGAGAAGGGCGCAGTGGCTTTCTGCTGCCGCTGGAGGTGAGTCTGGACATGCGCTTGTCCGACCTTATCGGCATTGATCTGCAGCGTGAGCAGCTAGGGCGCAATACCCGCCAGTTTCTGGATGGCATGCCGGCCAACCATGCGTTGCTGTGGGGATCGCGCGGCACTGGCAAGTCCTCGCTGGTACGGGCATTGCTGGCTGAGTATGCGAGCGCAGGTTTGCGCTTGATCGAAATTGAGCGTGACCACCTGGCGGACTTGCCGCGAGTGGTTGAGCAACTGCACACACTGCCTCAGCGTTTTGTGTTGTTCTGTGACGATCTCTCGTTTGAGGCCGGGGAGGGTGACTACCGCGTGCTCAAAAGTGTGCTGGATGGCTCGTTGGAGCAGGCGCCGGACAACGTGTTGTTGTATGCCACCTCCAACCGCCGGCACCTGGTTCCAGAGAAACAGAGCGACAATGAGAACTGGAAGATGATCGACGGCGAGCTTCACCCCAACGAGGCCGTGGAAGACAAAATCGCCCTGTCTGACCGATTCGGCCTGTGGCTGTCGTTCTACCCCTTTACTCAGGAACACTTTCTGGACGTGGTCGAGCACTGGATCAGTCAGTTGGCGCATGCCTCGGGACTGGTCTGGGTGCGTGATGAAACATTGGAAAAGGCCGCGATTCGCTGGGCCACAGGGCGTGGCAATCGCAATGGTCGTTGTGCCTATCAGTTCGCCCGTTACTGGGTAGGACTTCAATTGCTGGAGCAGAAACATGATTGACTTGAACGCAACCGGTGCCGGCTTGTCCGGCTATGGTCTGCTGTCTGCACAACTGGAGGCCTTGCTGGCTGACGAGCGCGACTTTATCGCCAACGCCGCTCAGTTTTCGGCGTTTCTCTACAGCCAGGTCGATGACCTGAACTGGGCGGGCTTTTATCTCAATCGCAACGAAACGTTGGTGCTGGGGCCGTTTCAGGGCCAGGTGGCCTGCGTACGTATTCCGTTTGGCCGCGGTGTCTGTGGCGCCGCTGCTGCGACTCGGCAAACCCAGCGGGTTCAAGATGTACACGCATTTCCAGGGCATATTGCCTGCGACAGCGCCTCGAACAGCGAACTGGTCATCCCGTTGGTCAAGGACGGGCGTTTGATCGGCGTACTGGACCTGGACAGCCCGAAACTGGCACGCTTCACGGTCGAGGATCAGGCAGGATTAGAGCGCTTGGCCGAGATATTCCTGCAGTCGACCGACTGCTCTCAGGGTGTTTAGTCCGCAGTAGGCGAGCTGGCTTCCCCTTCCTGATACCCCCCCCTGACAGCGTTGCGGGGGGGGGCGTTTGCGGTTTCAGTCGTAAATGACTTTCTTTTTCCAGTCTTCGGTGGTGTCCGACTTCAAGCCTTCGGTCAGTTCGTTGACCTCGTCTTCGGCGGGTTCAAGGGTGCTCAGCACCTGAGCGTTGGCGCGTGCCAGAAGTTTCTCCATATAGGCGAGCTGCTCCCGGTAGACCGCAGGTTCCGGTTGCTTTCGCAGGTACTGCACGCCGCGTTCAAACGCCAGGCGAGCATGGCCGGGTTGGTTCTGCTGCAAAGCCTGTTGGCCGAGGTTGTTGAAGAACTCAATATGCAGCAGCACCAGGATATGGCGGATCTCCTTGACCCAGTACTTGGCTTCGTTGGTCGGCAGGAAGCCTTCCTGGGCCGCACGGGTTACTTGGTTGTGCAAGCCCTCAAGCAGAAAGCGTACATCCTTGGCGCGGGCTTCGGTCTGGATCGGGCCTGGCGGGTTATTCACCGGCAAGGCCTCACCTTTGGCAATCAGCTCTTCAAGTTCGGCGATGCGTGCCCTGAGCGCACTGCTGTGCTTGTCCAATGCCAGTTGGCGTACGTTCAGGTTGAGCTCAAGGCGGGTCAGCAGCAGCTTCAATGCCGGCGTCATCAGCTGGCCAGGAAAGGTTTCGGAGATTTCGCCACAGCGGCGCAGGCGTTCGGCCAGCTCGACTTTCAGTCGGGCCCGCTCCAGCTTGTTGTTCTCGACTACATTGTTCAGGTAGCCGATCACGATCAATAGTGCGATCCCAGCCACTATAAGCAGGGTGATCAGAAGTGGTGTCACCGTTAACGCCTCATGCAGGGTTGTTTACCGTTTGAGTGTAGTGGCTTAGCTTTTAACCGGATAGACCTGTTCTATGGCCGTCGGTTATCGGTAAAGCCGCAGCGCCTGTCCCTGTGTCGGCTGATCCGGTCGAGCCTTGAGCGGGCTGGAAAGCAGGGGGAAGTCATTGATTTAAATAAATTTGTATCTGGGGGTTGACGGCTCTTCAAAGCACCCCTAGAATGCGCGCCACTTGCAGCGTAAAGCACACAGCGAAACGCGGCAGGGAGTGAAAAGTTGTAGCGTGTCCCCTTCGTCTAGTGGCCTAGGACACCGCCCTTTCACGGCGGTAACAGGGGTTCGAGTCCCCTAGGGGACGCCAATGCGGGAATAGCTCAGTTGGTAGAGCACGACCTTGCCAAGGTCGGGGTCGCGAGTTCGAGTCTCGTTTCCCGCTCCA
>NZ_BMQU01000036.1 GCF_014648275.1 Pseudomonas laurentiana | reverse complement strand
CAACAGCTGGAATGCCAATAGCCACCTGAGCCAGGCCAGTGCGCTGGAGGGGATGGATAAGCAGCGAATCAACGACACGATTTCCGCGACGCTGTATGCCGGCGCGGCGTTGACGGCGGTGGTGGATATGCAGATCAGGAAGGGGTTGGGGGTTAAGGAGTTTGTTACGGGTAAAGGGCCGATGGCATTTACGACACCTGTTCTGACACTTTTTGGGGGTGTTATTGGTGGGCTGTCTGCAACTGCGGCAGGAATGGAGTTTCTGTCCCTAAAACAACAATTGGAGAGCACTCAAAACTCCATCGATCCCTGGCTGGAAATGCGCCATGCGGTCGTTGGCGGACAAATGGCCGCTTTTGGCGCGCAGGCTCTTTTGGGCATGACGTACACCGCGCGGGCCATTTTCGGCATCATGACCGTCGATGCCGCGATTGCAGGTTATTCGCTGTGTATGGGGCCTGTCACGATACTGATCGCCGGGCTGGGCGTGCTGTACCTGATCGCCTGGTTTTTCCAGCAAAAGCCATTGCAGGCCTTTCTCGCCAACTGCTGCTGGTCCAAACGGCGGGCGCGCGACCTGGGGCTCATTTCGCCCGAGGCGCAGCAGCGGGAGTTCGCCCAGCTGTACCGCATCCTGTATGCGCCGAAGGTCAGTGTTGAAGTGCTCAACACCACGGTGTATTCCGGCGATGCCAGCGGTATCCGCAATATTTCGGTGATCAAGCGTCTTGCCCTTGACCTGCCGGGTGCGGAACCTCACAGCACCTACCTGGCACTGGCCATGATCGGCGACCCGATCGATCGCGATACCTGGCATGAGCAACTGAAGAGAAACCCATACAGCACCGCTAAACCACCGCGATCCTGGTCCGATGTCGGCATGTACTGGCTGGAAAATAGCCAATGCACCTGGATCCCCCACCAGGAGGGGCAAGGCCTGCGCTTATGCGGAGACTTCTCCATGTCCAGCGGCCTCAGCTTGCCGCCTGCTAACGCTTCACTGCGCGTGTACTACCGAACGCCACTGATCGCACTGCTTGGCGACGGCGCCTTTGTTGGCGGCGAACGGGGCGTGGCCTTCACCATCACGCAGGACGATGGGGTCATCACCCTGCGTGACGATCCCACCCCGGATCTGGACCGGGCCCGGCATTACCTGTTGAGTGATCAGCAACAATGCTCGAGCTACCTGCAACCGACGTGGCAAAAATGAGCAGACCCTCAGCCGGTACAACCAGGAAGCGCCTGTTCTCACAACGTGACTACCTGGCGCCCCTAGCGATCCCGACCGGTGAACAACCGGCGGATGTGCTCAACACCATCTGGCGCAAGAATGAGGTGTATCTCGATATCGGGAGCTACAGCATTGGGTCAGGAGTGGGGGTGCTGTGGCCCCTAGTAATGATGTTTCTGGGATTGGCTTACGGTTTTAGGAATATTTCACCAGAGGGCAGTCTGCTCACACTGATGGTGGGAGGAATCATTACAGGTATCCCCGCACTGATCATGATCCACGGCCTGTTCCGCCCAGTCCCCTTGCCATTGCGCTTCAACCGCCAGCGCCGCGAAGTCTGCGTTCCACGCGAAGACGGCGAGTATTGGATTGTGCCATGGGAATCGGTGACCGCAGCGGCCGTCCAGCATTCGACCGTCAGCCAAGGGGGGCGAATGGAAATGGGGCTGTTAGTCATCGGCTTCGACAACCCCGATCCAAATGCACAGGAAGGCAATCAGCATTTCAGCCTGGGTTTCAACTGCGGTGGCGGTACCACGGCGATGGCGTTGTGGGAGTGCATACGCAGCTACATGGAGATTGGACCGCAGGCAGTTCCACGCTGTAACTTCGAGGGGGAAAGCTCAGGCCGCAGTCTGCTTGGTTGGCTGCTGTTCTTGCTGGCGGAGATTGCTCGTGCGTTGCTCAAGGGCAACGTGCTGGTCGCGCTGAAGGAAAGTGCATTTCTGTTTCTCTTGGGGTCACCGCTGGCATTTTATCTTCAGGAAAAGAAGCTGATACCGCCACCGGGCCTGCCTTACCCCGAGATCAGCGAATGGTCAAAACCCCTGCCGCCTGAACAATGGGCCAAGCGTTCACCTGAGCTGGAAGCGGCAATCGCTGAACGTGAGGCGGCGCTGGCGGCTTCGGCACACACCGGCCAGGCGAGCTAGCCGCCCAGTTCGGAAGTACCAGAGACTTCAGGCGTGGTCGGTGAATGTATCCGCAAAGACCTGATTGCGCGGCACACCGGCAATGAACAGTCGGCGGGCGAATTGCTCCACGCTGCTCGGTGCTCCGCAGACCAGGGCCAGGGTTTGCCGTGAGGGTGGCCGCAATGCCGCCAATGTAGCGGGCAACTGCGCGGGGGTGATCAATTCGATCTGCAGCAGTGGGTGCTCCTGCGCCAGCGCCTGCAACGGTGCTGCCAGGTAATGTGCCTGTGGGTCGGACGCCAGGTGCACAAGTCGAAGGGGCCCGCGATGACCCTGGCGCAAGGCCTCGCGCACAATACCCCACAGTGGCGCCAAGCCTGTGCCGGCGGCCAGTAGCCAGAGCGGGCGTTCTTGCCAGTCCGCGTCATAATGCAACGCCCCGCCGCGCAACTCCCCCAGGCGCAGCATTTCACCTACGCGCAGGTGTCGAGCCGCATCGCAAAACAGGCCAGGTCGGCGGCAGTCGATGTGAAACTCCAGGAAACCCTCCTCGCCCGGCAGGCTTGCCAACGAGTAAGGCCGGGCAACGCCGGTGTCCGTCCACAACACCAGGTGCTGGCCGGCCTGGTAACGCAACGGTTTGAGCGGCACTACACGCAGGCGCAACACCTCAGGGGCGAGCCAGTCGAGTGCCACGATTTCAGCAGGGAGACCGTCCTCAAGGGGATCAAACCTTGCAATGCGCAGGTCCTGATCGACCCGGCACTGGCACGCCAACCGCCAGCCTTCCTGACGCTTCTCCTCGGCCAGCGCAGTGGGGTTGGTATCGGTCGGCAACCCCTCCAGGCACCGCACCAAGCAGGCATGGCAACTGCCGGCACGACAGCTGTAGGGGATGGCCATACCGGCATCATTCAGGGCATCAAGCAGGTTGCTGCCCGATGCCACGGCCCAGCAATGCTCCCCTGCGCACAATTCAGGCATCGGCGTACTCCCAGGCTGGCAGGCAGCGATTGCGGCCACCATGCTTGGCACGATAGAGGGCTTGGTCCGCACGGTGCAAGGCTGCGTCAAGATCATCGCCTTCGGTGAGCAAGGTCATGCCCGCCGACAAGCTCAAATGCAAGCCTGGCAACATGATCGCTGCCGGATCCGCTTCGGCAAAGGCCTGTCGCAGGCGCTCGCAACACACGGATAGCTGCTCGACGCTGCAGTTTGGCAGTAGCAAGACAAACTCTTCCCCGCCGTAACGCGCAACGATATCGGTTTCACGTAAACACGCCCGGGCAATGCGGGCGAACGTCTGAAGCACCTGGTCACCGGCCGCATGTCCATAGAGGTCGTTGATACGCTTGAAATGATCGAGATCGATCAGCGCCAGCCCGTGCTGGCTGCCCGCCCCCATTTGCCCCGACACCTGCTCAGCCAGGCGCAGAAAATGCCGGCGATTGAACAGGCCGGTCAACTCGTCAGTGGCCACCAATTCCTCCAGTTGACGCATCATTCCACGCAACGTGTCCTGATGGGCCTGGAGGGCGAAGCGATGTTTGCGTATACGTTGACGCGAGGCTTGTACATAGCGGGCATACAGGCACAACCAGATCAGTACCATGAGCAGTGCACTGCCTTGCAGAAGCGCAAGCGATGGGTTGGCCATCCGACCGGTGAGGCCTTCCCAGCCATTCAACACGAGGAAACACCCAAACACCCACGCGGCGCAGCGAACAAATGCACAACCACGTAAATGGAACAGGCCAAACATCAGGATCACTGGGTAGACGACCATGAAGGTCCCACGCGCCTGCCCCAAGTGGGCCAACAGCCAGGTCAGCCCGATCAATGCCAGGACGATTTGCAACTCGGTAAGGCTAGGGTCCCTGAAGCGCAGGTTGACCCCACTGAGAAAAACCAGGCCCAGCAGCACCTGGGTCATCAGCATCAGCCCACTGCCAGCCACCAGCAAACTGGGTGGTGCCAGGAAATGACCGCACAGAAACGCCACCCAGGCCAGCGCCACGACCAGTGAGTAGGTGCTGGCAGCCAGAAGGAAACGCTTGAGGAGTAGCTTCTGCAGCGCTGTTTCGGTCACAGGTGACTCACCGTGCTGCCCGTGAAGGCGACGAATGGGAATATGGCCAGAGGCCACTTTAGGCGCTGAACACAATAATTACCATGCTTGCACTGACGTACCACGCAAAATCGATGCCTGCCCGCTGCCGACCTTTGTTGCACGACACAAACGTGTATCGACTGCCGATGCACGCTATACTGCGGCGCCTTTTTTGCGTCGCCAGCTCTCGTCGGCGCGCCTTGAAAGTCGTTTCGACAGCCCGTTTGCGTCGAAACTCCTTATTGAATGTTCCCGTCTTTAAGAGGAGCGCGCTGCATGACCGTGATCAAGCAAGACGACCTGATTCAGAGCGTTGCCGACGCTCTGCAGTTTATTTCCTATTACCACCCCGTGGACTTCATCCAGGCCATGCACGAGGCCTACCTGCGCGAAGAGTCGCCAGCTGCCCGTGACTCCATCGCCCAGATCCTGATCAACTCGCGCATGTGCGCTACTGGCCACCGGCCAATTTGCCAGGACACCGGCATCGTCACCGTTTTTGTGCGCGTTGGTATGGACGTGCGCTGGGATGGCGCCACCATGAGCCTGGACGACATGATCAACGAAGGCGTTCGTCGCGCCTACAACCTGCCGGAGAACGTCCTGCGTGCTTCGATCCTGGCCGACCCGGCTGGCGCTCGCAAGAACACCAAGGACAACACCCCGGCGGTGATCCACTACTCCATCGTTCCAGGCAACACCGTGGAAGTGGATGTGGCTGCCAAGGGCGGCGGCTCCGAGAACAAATCGAAGATGGCCATGCTCAACCCGTCCGACTCGATCGTTGACTGGGTGCTCAAGACCGTTCCGACCATGGGTGCTGGCTGGTGTCCACCTGGCATGCTCGGCATTGGCATCGGCGGTACTGCCGAGAAAGCCGCCGTCATGGCCAAGGAAGTACTGATGGAGTCCATCGACATCCATGAGCTCAAAGCCCGCGGCCCACAGAACCGTATCGAGGAACTGCGCCTGGAGCTGTTCGAGAAGGTCAACCAACTGGGCATCGGTGCTCAGGGCCTGGGTGGTCTGACCACGGTACTCGACGTCAAGATCATGGATTACCCAACCCACGCAGCCTCGCTGCCTGTGTGCATGATCCCGAACTGCGCCGCGACCCGTCACGCACACTTCGTGCTCGACGGTTCGGGCCCGGCAGAACTGGAAGCACCTTCGCTGGACGCCTACCCGGAAATCGTCTGGGAAGCAGGTCCATCGGCTCGCCGCGTCGATCTCGACACCCTGACGCCGGAAGATGTGCAAAGCTGGAAGCCGGGCGAAACCATTCTGCTCAACGGCAAGATGCTCACCGGTCGTGACGCTGCGCACAAGCGCATGGTCGAGATGCTGAACAACGGTGAAGAGCTGCCTGTAGACCTCAAGGGCCGCTTCATCTACTACGTCGGCCCGGTCGACCCGGTCGGTGACGAAGTCGTTGGCCCTGCTGGTCCAACCACGGCTACGCGGATGGACAAGTTCACCCGCCAGATCCTTGAGCAAACCGGTCTGCTGGGCATGATCGGCAAGTCCGAGCGCGGCCCGACTGCAATCGAGGCGATCAAGGACAACAAGGCCGTCTACCTGATGGCGGTTGGCGGTGCGGCCTACCTGGTCGCCCAGGCGATCAAGAAATCCAAAGTACTGGCCTTCGCCGAACTGGGCATGGAAGCGATCTACGAGTTCGAGGTCAAGGACATGCCTGTTACCGTCGCGGTCGACAGCAAAGGTGAGTCGGTTCACATCACCGGTCCAGCGATCTGGCAACACAAGATCGCCGAAAGCCTGGCTGTAGAAGTGAAGTAAGCGTCAAGACGGTAGAGGCCCAGCAGGGCCTCATCGCCGGCAAGGTCGGTGCCTATGGGCGTTGGCCTTGTCGGCGATCACCGCCCCGACGGTTTATCCCACCACCCGCAGCGATACAGGCGCTGTCACCTGACGCTGACTCAGGTAACGAATGCAGCTTACCCGCAGAAACGAAGCAAAATTCACCACTTCGCCACGGTAGGCCAGCACTTCTTCATACAGTTTCGTGATCAGCTGATTGACGGTCATACCATCGACCTCGGCGATCTCCTGCAATACATCCCAGCACTGGTTCTCAAGCCGCACCGTGGTCACGACCCCGCGAATGCGCAAAGAGCGGCTGCGCGACTCGTACAGAATGGGATCGGCCTTCACGTAGAGCTCGCACATACCGCCTCCTTCAGAGCGTGATCCGGGTGCCCAGCAGGCCCAGGAAGCCGGCCAGCCAGGCCGGGTGTGCTGGCCACGCAGGCGCTGTAGCCAGGTTGCCCTGAACATGGGCCTGGGTTACGTCGATGTCGATGTACTGACCACCCGCCAGACGCACTTCCGGCGCACACGCCGGGTAAGCACTGCACTCACGACCGTTAAGTACGCCCGCAGCAGCAAGCAACTGGGCACCGTGGCAGACCGCCGCAATCGGCTTGCCCGCCTGATTGATGGCCTTGACCAGTTGCAACACGTGCTCATTCAGGCGCAGGTACTCTGGCGCTCGCCCACCCGGAATGACCAGCGCGTCGTAATCTTCGGCACGCACCTTGGTGAAGTCGAAGTTCAGGGCAAAGTTGTGCCCAGGCTTCTCGCTGTAGGTCTGGTCACCCTCGAAATCATGGATTGCCGTACGCACCGTTTGCCCGGCCGCCTTGCCCGGGCACACGGCGTGTACGGTATGGCCGACCATCGATAATGCCTGGAACGGCACCATCACTTCGTAATCTTCGACGTAATCGCCAACCAGCATCAGGATTTTCTTCGCGGCCATTTCGCAGACTCCTTGGGTACAGGGGAAAAGTTCTCCATCACGATAGCCCTCTACAGCCAACGCCGGGTAATAGTCTGCTACTACAGGCTCCCGTTCAGTCGCGCCGATTCAGCAGGTTGACCACCAGACGATCCAGCCAACCCCACATCCGCTGCTGAACACGCTTCCACCAGGGCCGGGCGTGCCAATGCTCAAGGTCGATGACCGTGCTTTGGGCAAAGTCTCGCTCGAAGCTGGCGGCTACTGCAGCGGTCAACGGCGGATCAAGCGCCTCAAGGTTGGCTTCAAGGTTGAAATGCAGGTTCCAATGATCAAAATTGCACGAGCCGATGCTCACCCAATCGTCGATCAGCACCATTTTCAAATGCAGGAAGCAGGGTTGGTACTCAAAGATTTTCACCCCGGCACGCAATAAGCGCGGGTAATAGCGATGCCCCGCATAACGCACCGACGGATGATCGGTACGCGGCCCGGTCAGTAACAGACGCACATCGACGCCCCGTGCAGCCGCACGTCGCAATGAACGACGAACCTTCCAGGTCGGCAGAAAATACGGTGTCGCCAACCAGACCCGGCGCTGCCCACGGTTCAGTGCACGCACCAGCGATTGCAGAATATCGCGGTGTTGCCGGGCATCGGCGTACGCCACTCGGCCCTGCCCTTGCCCGCTTGGCGGCACGCGAGGCACACGCGGCAAACCAAAATGCGTCGGTGGGCGCCAGGCCGTGCGGCGCAAGTTGGCACGCCATTGACGGTCGAACAGCATCTGCCAGTCCGCCAGCAACGGCCCGCGCATCTCGACCATGACCTCGTGCCACTCGCTGACGTCCTCACCTGGGGTCCAGAACTGATCGGTGACACCCGTGCCGCCCACAACAGCCCATGCTTGGTCGACCAAAAGCAACTTGCGGTGATCGCGGTAGAGGTTGCGCACACCACGGCGCCAGCTCAGCCGGTTGTACCAGCGCAATTCGACACCCGCCGCCAACAGTCGTTGACGCAAGCTCAGCGTAAACGCCAACGATCCGTAATCATCGAACAGGCAGCGCACCTGCACCCCGCGCTCTGCGGCCTGAACCAACGCTGCCACCATTGCCTCAGCGCAAGCACCGGCTTCAACCAGATAGAGTTCCAGATCCACTTGATGCTGGGCTCGGACGATGGCCGTGAGCATGCGCGGGAAAAACTCGGGGCCGTCGATCAGTAACTCGAACTGGTTACCCCCGCGCCAGGGAAAGACCGGCCCGGCCATCTCAGCGCGCCGTGAAAATCAGCACTGCACCCACCGGAACCGACAGGCTGATGGACTGCAGCCCGGCAACCTTGCGCAAGGCATCCAGGCCCGGTGCCAGGTCGAACTCTTCGGCGCGCAGCATCAGCGGCTCCAGCGTTACCACCTGGAAGCGCCGCTCATCAAGCCGCGTCGCCAGTAACTGGGCGCTGTAACTATGGTCTTTACCATGCAAGCTGACCGTCACCGGCAAACGCAGCTCCAGTTGGGCGCCGTTGGCCAGGTCTTTGATCGGTCGCAGGTCAAGCTGGGCGCGAATCAGCGCATCGGGAAATCGGGCGACCTCGAACAGGTCTTTACGCATGCGCTCATCACGCAATGGGATGCCGCTATTGACCGAGTCCATTTCGATCTGCAACTGAGCCGCGCCTTTGCTATCGACCTTGCCATGCAACACCAGGAAACGATGGACTTCCGTGACATCACCATTTTTATTGGTGATAAAGGACAGCCGCGACGATTCGTTGTCCAGGTACCAATTGGCCTGGACCGGCAAGGCCAATACTGCAAGTAGAGCGAGGAAGAGACGGGGCGATTTGAACATGTGAAATCCATAGGCACAGTAGCCGCCAACCTTACCTGCACGCCCTCATGGCAGCAAGCGACAGCCCTCCCTCGGGCCTTGCCACGCGGCGCGATTGCTGCGCCCCAGCCCTGTAGCACTGACCAGGTGCAAGGACGGCTCGTCGCGCAGCGTACTCAGCGGCAGGTACTGCTGAACATAAGCACGGCAATACTCGACAGGAAAGGCCATCACATATCGGCAGGAACAGTACTCCTTGGCAGAGTAGGCACTAAGCACGCCAGGAAACGCCAGTAACGCCTCCCGATGCCACCCCGCCCAAGTGCACGCGATGATCAGCAGCGCCAGGAACCCACGCTTCATGGTTGTTCTCCAGCGAAGGCAGCGAGGGCCCGCTTGAGCAGTTCGTTATGCTGATAGCGCCCATCGCGATCATCCGCGTAGCGCACGATCACCAATTTCTGTGCTGGCAACACATAGAGTGCCTGGCCCCAATGCCCCAAGGCAGCAAACGTCTCGGCGGGCGCATCTGGCCAGGGCCTGGTTCTACCTGCAACAGCTGCATTCAACCACCAGTGGCCACCGGGCGTTGCTTCACCGGGAGCCGTGCTCGCCGTCGTAAACGGCTGGCGGTTGAACGCCACCCATTCAGGCGGCAGCAACGGCTGCCCCTGCCAGCGGCCGTCACGCAACATCAGCAAACCAATGCGAGCCAGGTCACGGGCGCTCAAGTACAGGTAAGAAGAGCCGACCAATGTACCCCTGGCATCCCGTTCCCAGGTTGCCTGAGTGATTCCCAACGGCTGGAACAGGGCCTGCCAGGCATAATCATCGCTACCGACCATGCCACGCAGGGCCGCCGCCAACAGGTTACTGTCGCCACTGGAGTAGAGAAAGCGCTCACCGGGGGCGACAGCACGCGCACCGCTGGCAGCGTAGGCTGCCATATCCGCCCGCCCTCGGGTATAGAGCATGGCCACGACCGAAGAGTTGAGCGGCGCATATTCGTAATCCTCTTGCCACTCAAGGCCACTGGCCCAGTGCAGCAGGTCCTCAATGCGCACCATTGGGTGAGCCTGCATCGGCGCGTAATAACGCGCCACCGGGTCCTGCAGGTTGAAGCGCCCTTGGCCGTATGCAACACCCAGTACCGTCGCCAGCACACTCTTGCTGATCGACCAGGTCAGATGGCGGGTCTGCGCCGAGGTCGGTGCCACGTAGCGCTCATACACGATGCGCCCGTCGTGGATGACCAGCAAGGCATCCGTTCGCACCCCCTCACGGCCATGGCCGTCACGCGGAGCAAACGCGTAGGCCTCCAGTGCCTGCAATGCGGGGCTTATCGGCGCGCTGGTCGAGGCCCAGTCCGGGTCGGGCCAATGTTCAGCCGCACGGCCCTCCCATGCCAACACACTCAATGCAATGATCAGCAGCGCAGCCTTGCCCATGGCCGGACCTCATGACAGTAGATCCGCCCCAGACTATTCCGCTTCTATGACAATCCCGCAGCCGCGCAGGCCTTGGCCAGGCGCTTGGCCCGTGCGGCACTGGCGATATCAAGGATGCCCTGGTCGCGTTGCCAGAAGCTGGCCCACTCGCCATTGCTGACCAGCAACGCGCGGTTGATCTCCTCCCGCAAGCCCGTGAACTGGGCAAACAGCCCACCCAGCAGCAGGTGGCATGCCGTGCTATCGGCACACATTCGGCTGCCTTCGGCACAACCGGCAAGCAGGCTGATCAGCCTTAACTTGAGGCTCTGCGACCATCCACTGAGCTGGCCGACACCATACAACCAGGCACACAGGGCACTGAGCACATACAGGTCTTCAAGAGTACGAAACGGTTTGACGTAGGCATTCCAGCCATCACCGGCCAGACGCTCACACAGCGCCTGGTCAAGGTGCAGCCGGGCATGCCCGACCTCCGGCATCAATGGCAGCGCTGGCAACGATTCCAATTGGACGCCCGGCTCTCCGGGGTAAACCACAGCCAGGCTCAAGCGCGGTGATTCACCCGCAGCCTCGCTGCGGGCGGCCACCAACAGCCAGTCGGCATCCAGCCCGGCAGTGACAAAGTCCTTGCTGCCGCTCAGACGCAGCTCATCAAGTCGAGTCTGCATATCGGCCGGGCGAACGCTGCGCCGCTCGCTAGCGCACAAGGCGCCAAGACTGCGTGGTGCGCTGGGCCAAAGCACCCGCAACGCGGCCTGATAACCAAGCAAGAACGCCAAGCCAGGGGTAGGCATTGCCCGTCCGCCCAGAATCGCCAATTCAAATGGGCTGCAAGGGCCAAGCTGCTCGAGCAACGCACTGTAGGTGTCACCCAGCGAGGCCAGTAGCGGTTGAGCAGGCATGCGATTGAGCCGTTCCAGCCAGGCCATTGAAGTACTCCTTAAGGGGCTGTCATAGAAGCATCACCAATCATTCACCGAGGTGACACCACGTCTACCTAGGCTGACTTTGCACAACAAAGTCGACCGGCCGCAACCCCATGGCTGGCTTATGGAGACTCGCAATGACTCAGAACGCTCGCTCTGGCGACAACAGCACTGAACGCCGTCTGCAAGCCGAACGTCTGGTCGGCCAGGAGGCCCTTCAGGAAGCACAGGCTCTGCGCTTCAACGTGTTCAGCCGTGAATTCAAGGCCAGGCTAAACGGTGCAGAACACGGTCTGGACAGGGATGACTACGACCCCCACTGCCAGCATATCGGTGTACGCGACCTGACCAGCGGGCGCCTGGTGGCCACCACCCGCCTGCTGGATCACCAGGCGGCTCGCACGCTGGGTCGCTTTTACAGTGAAGAGGAATTCAGCCTGCACGGCCTCGGCCATCTGCACGGCCCGATCCTGGAACTGGGCCGTACCTGCGTCGACCCGGCCTACCGCAACGGCGGCACCATCGCCGTACTGTGGAGCGAATTGGCTGAAGTGCTCAACGAAGGCCAATACAGCTACCTGATGGGTTGCGCCAGTATTCCCATGCAGGATGGTGGCGTTCAGGCCCATGCCATCATGCAACGCCTGCGTGAGCGTTACCTGTGTACCGAGCACCTGCGCGCAGAACCGAAAACGCCACTGCCGAACCTGGCCCTGCCAGGCAACGTCATCGCCGAAATGCCACCTCTGCTCAAAGCCTATATGCGCCTGGGGGCGAAAATCTGTGGTGAGCCATGCTGGGACGAAGCGTTCCAAGTCGCCGACGTGTTCATCCTGCTCAAGCGCGACGACCTGTGCCCGCGCTACGCTCGCCACTTCAAGGCGGCCGTCTGATGCGGCGCCTGCGCGTCCAGGGACGCGTCCTGCGCCTGCTGTTGGTGGTTCTGCTAGGGCTGGGCATGGCAAGCGTGTTCAGCCTTTACGAACGCCTTCGCCTGAACCCCTCGCTACAGCGCCGACAACGCTGGTCGCAGTTGTTCATGCGTCAACTGAGCAATGCCCTGCCCTTCAAGGTCAGGGTGGTGGGTAACCTGCCGCAACAACCCATGCTCTGGGTGAGTAATCATGTGTCATGGACCGACATTCCGCTGCTCGGCATGGTTACCCCGCTGGCGTTCCTGTCCAAGGCCGAAGTGCGTACCTGGCCGGTAGCCGGATGGTTGGCGCACAAGGCCGGCACGCTGTTCATTCGCCGGGGAGGCGGCGACAGCCAATTGCTGCGCAAGCAGATCAGCCAGCACCTGCAGCAACAGTGCGACCTGCTGATATTCCCGGAAGGCACCACCACCGACGGACGCAGCCTGCGCACCTTTCACGGCCGCCTGCTGGCCAGTGCCATTGACACCGGAATACCTGTGCAACCGGTCGCCTTGCGCTACCTGCGCAATGGCGAAGTAGACGCCATTGCGCCCTTTATCGGTGATGACGACTTGCTCTCCCACCTGCTGCGCCTGTTCCGCCACGAACGTGCCGAGGTCGAGATTCATCTGCTTGAACCCATCGCCAGCCATGGCCAGGAGCGTGCTGTACTGGCCCTGAACGCCCAGCAGGCCGTGCATCGCGCACTGTACGGCCAGCCCCCGGAAGCCATGCCGCAACGGCGAGCCAAGGCCGCTTAGTGCCGTAATGCTGTTCATTCAAGGGCGCGACATGGCCTGAGCCGGTCTTGCCGGCGGTGCCTTTCCATATGCTGAACCTGCCGGCACCGCCAAATCGCCCCTTCAGGGGGTCGTTTGTGGCTATTGGCTCTCACCTCGTGAACATATCCATTCCCGGTAGTGGCACCACCGGCTGGTTTCGCCTTTTACGGCGACCCACTTTTGATAGGGCGCAAAAGTGGGCAAAACGCCCTGTCCCGACATCCGGCCCTACGCTGCGCTTCGGGTGCCTTCCTTACGCCATCGCTCCCGTGTGGACGCGCCGACGGGCCATCCATGGCCCATCAGCACTTGCGAGGCATCCCTGCCTCGCACCCCACTCCGCGATGACTCCACTCAGCCTTCTGAAGGGACGTCCTGCGGCGTCTGACATTCCGCGCACTGAAAAGCAGATGCTCGCGGCTTCGCTTGGGCTTTTGGGCAATGCTTTTTCATGCACTGAATCTGCAGGCGCCGCCAAATTGTCCCTTCAGGAGGTCGAATGCAGGCGGTGCGTAGCTGGGTGCCAGGCAAGGATGCCTGGCAAGGGCTGAGGGCCAGGAAGGCCCTTCAGCGCGGTCCCGGCGGGAGCACTGCCGGAGTGAGAGGACCCGCAGCGCAGCGTAGGGCCGGATGTTGGGACGAGGGGTTTTGGTCACTTTTGCCCTCAAAAGTGACACGCCGTAAGGGCGGAACGGGGTATCAGGCCCAACATCGCAAACGGATATGCCTGCCTCCATCAGAGGCGACGCATGTTTGTGGCTATTGGCTCTCACCTCGTGAGCATATCCATTCCCTGCGTCGGCACCACCGGCTGGTTTCGCCCTTTACGGCGACCCACTTTTGATAGGGCGCAAAAGTGGGCAAAACGCCCTGTCCCGACATGCGGCCCTACGCTGCGCTTCGGGTGCCTTCCTTGCGCCATCGCTCCCGTGTGGACGCGCCGACGGGCCATCCATGGCCCATCAGCCCTTGCCAGGTATCCTTGCCTCGCCCCCACTACGCGATGGCTCCACTCAGCCTACTGAAGGGACGTCCTGTGGCGTCTGACATTCCGCGTACTGAAAAGCAGAGCACTCGCAGGTGCTCGCTGCTTCGCTTGTCCGATTAAGCTTAGCGCCGAGCCTGTTGCGCGAAGGCCTGCAACTGCGGGTAGAACAGCCGAAAGTCCTCCCGCAGAGGCTCGTAGAGTGTTTGCACCTCCTCCCAGGCGCCCTCGAGCCCCTCGGGGCGCGACAGCCGCCGAGCGATGCCCCGGAGTACCTGCTCCAACACTGCAAATTCACGGTACGAGCCCAGCCAGTCGTTGGCCACCATGTAAGGGGCTATCTGCGCCAGGCGACCAGGCAACACCGGCTGCTCGGCCAATACCCCATAGACTCGATGGGTAAATTGCGCCAACGGCTGATCGGCATAATCAAGCCAGTCCCGCGCCAGGCAATGATCGAAAAACACATCAAGGATGATCCCTGCATAGCGCCGACGCTCACGCGGGAAACGTCCCAGAGCCTCATGTACCAAAGGGTGACTGTCCGTGAATACATCGATCTGTCGGTGCAGGCGGATGGCGGCTTCAAGCGGCAACGAAAAACGACCGTCCAGCGGTCCTTTGACAAAGTCGCCATACAGACTGCCGAGCAATTGCTCGGGTTGCTGGCCGCCCAGATGGAGATGCGCAAGGTAGTTCATGGGCGCAGTTTAGCACTTGGCCAGAAGATATCGTTATAACCCGATATAACGATTTAATCGCCTCTAAGAACCTCTTCATATTTGCATATCGCGAAATACCGATTTATATTTCGCTACATCGCGATATACCGTTACTCCCTAATGAGCCACCACCATGCCCCTTGATCTCGACGAAATAATAAAAGCCCTGGCCCACCCAGTACGGCGAGAAATCCTCAACTGGCTGAAAGACCCACACGTGCAGTTTCCCGATCAGCAGCACAGCACTGAGTACGGTGTCTGCGCAGGACAGATCGATCAACGCTGCGGTCTCTCGCAGTCAACCGTGTCGGCACACCTGGCAACCCTGCAACGCGCAGGGCTGATCAGCAGCCAGAAGATCGGGCAGTGGCATTTCTTCAAACGCAATGAGGACACCATTCAGGCGTTCCTCAAGCAAATGAGCCAAGAGCTCTGACAAGGACCTTCGATGCCGCTTCCCTTACTGATACTGGCACTGAGCGCGTTTGCTATCGGCACAACCGAATTCGTCATCATGGGCCTGCTGCCCGATGTCGCTGCCGACCTGGGTGTCTCGATTCCCGGCGCCGGCTGGCTGGTGACCGGCTACGCCCTGGGCGTGGCAATCGGCGCACCGTTCATGGCACTGGCCACCGCCAGGTTGCCACGCAAGGCCGCCCTGGTTGCCCTGATGGGTATTTTCATCATCGGTAACCTGCTGTGTGCACTGGCCAGTGATTACAACGTACTGATGTTCGCCCGGGTGGTCACCGCCCTGTGTCACGGGGCGTTCTTCGGTATCGGCTCGGTAGTGGCAGCAAACCTTGTACCGGCCAATCGCCGCGCGTCGGCCGTGGCCTTGATGTTTACCGGCCTGACACTGGCCAATGTCCTCGGCGTACCACTGGGTACCGCACTGGGCCAGGTAGCGGGCTGGCGCTCGACCTTCTGGGCGGTCACCCTGATCGGTGTCGTGGCCCTGTTTGGCCTGATCCGCTTCCTGCCCAACAAACGCGATGAAGAAAAACTCGACATGCGTTCGGAAATGGTTGCCCTCAAAGGTGCGGGCATCTGGCTATCGCTGTCGATGACCGTGTTGTTTTCCGCCTCGATGTTTGCCCTCTTCACTTACGTTGCACCACTGCTCGGTGATGTCACGGGCATCAGCCCGCGGGGCGTGACCTGGACCCTGCTGCTGATCGGCCTGGGCCTGACGGTGGGCAACATCCTTGGCGGCAAACTGGCTGATCGTCGCCTGGGCGCCACCCTGGTGGGTGTGTTCGCAGCCATGGCACTGATCAGTACCGCGCTGTCCTGGACCAGCACGGCCTTGATCCCTGCCGAAATCACCTTGTTCCTTTGGGCCACCGCCGCCTTCGCTGCCGTGCCGGCCCTGCAGGTCAACGTGGTGAGCTTCGGTAAAGCCGCCCCCAACCTGGTGTCGACCCTGAACATCGGCGCCTTCAACCTGGGCAACGCCCTCGGCGCCTGGGTCGGCGGCACAGTTATCGACCAAGGCCTGGGCCTGACCCGCGTTCCACTGGCTGCCGCCGTACTGGCGGTGCTAGCCCTGATCGTCACCCTGATTACCTTCAGCCAGAACAGCGACAACGCCGAACTGGCACCTGCCACTCACTGATTGCAACGAGGTCTACGCACATGACAACGCTTTTCGACCCCATTACCCTCGGCGATCTGCAATTGCCGAACCGCATCATCATGGCTCCGCTAACCCGCTGCCGCGCGGATGAGGGCCGGGTACCCAATGCGCTGATGGCTGAATACTATGTACAACGGGCCAGCGCCGGGCTGATCCTCAGTGAAGCCACCTCGGTAACGCCCATGGGCGTCGGCTACCCGGACACACCCGGTATCTGGTCCAATGATCAGGTTCGGGGCTGGACGCAAATCACCAAGGCCGTACATGCCGCCGGTGGGCGGATATTCCTGCAGCTGTGGCATGTTGGGCGCATTTCCCACCCCAGCTACCTGAATGGTGAAACACCGGTGGCGCCAAGCGCCATTCAACCCAAAGGCCATGTCAGCCTGGTACGCCCCATCAGCGAGTTCCCAACCCCTCGGGCGCTGGAAACCGCAGAGATTGCCGACATCATCGAGGCCTATCGCACGGGTGCGGAAAATGCCAAGGCGGCGGGCTTCGACGGCGTCGAGATCCACGGCGCCAATGGCTACCTGCTCGACCAGTTCCTGCAGAGCAGCACCAACCAGCGCACCGACCAGTACGGTGGCTCACTGGAAAACCGCGCGCGGTTGATGCTGGAAGTGACCGATGCCGTGATCGAGGTCTGGGGGGCAGAACGTGTCGGCATGCACCTGGCGCCACGCGCCGATGCCCATGACATGGGCGACGCTAACCGTGCCGAAACCTTCACCTACGTTGCCCGCGAACTGGGCAAACGGGGTATCGCCTTCATTTGCTCACGGGAAAAAGAAGCCGACGACAGCATCGGCCCGTTGATCAAGGCTGCGTTTGGCGGCCCTTACATCGTCAATGAACGCTTTGACAAAGCCTCTGCCAGCGCCGCCCTGGCCAGCGGCAAGGCCGATGCGGTGGCCTTTGGCATTCCATTCATTGCCAACCCGGACCTGCCCGCACGCCTTCAGGCCGATGCACCGTGGAATGAAGCGCATCCGGAAACCTTCTATGGCAAGGGGCCAGTCGGGTACATCGACTACCCACGGATGTAACTCAACGCGACCAAGGTTGCCCAGCACGCATCGGGCGCCTGGCAGATGGTCAGCTCAACCGCGGCTTCACGGCCGCGCGTTGATCTGCTGTTGCAGGTTCTGTATCTGACTTTGCAGCGTATTAATGTTCCGTGTCACCTGGCCACGGAAGGCATCGAACTCCGCCGTATTCGTCCCTGCGCCAGCACTCGCGGCCGGGCGGTGTTCCTGCTCGCTCTTGAGCACAATCAGCTCTTGCTCAAGGCGTTCGATAGCCGCACTGGGATTACCTTGCTTCTTCAATGCCGCGACGTCAGCCGACAACCCCTTGAGCTGGGCGTCGAGCTTGTCAGACTCGGCCTGGGCCGCCTTCAATGCTGCCAGCTCGGCCGTGACCGCCTTGAGCTGGGCCTGCACCTGAGCATTGGCTGCCTGCTGCTCACTGGCCTGCGCCAGCGCCTGCTCCAGACGCTTGCCTAAATCACCCTGCTGACCGGCGACCCCTTGCTGCTGCTTGTGTTGCTCTGCCAGGCTGGCTTGCAACTGCTTGATCTGCAGCTTCAGCGCTTCACTGCCGGTGGTCACGGTGGACTCACTGGCGGCGACCTTGCCACTGATGGCCTGAAGGCGTCCCGCCGCGTCTTCGCTAATGCGGGCAAAACTTTCCTGGGTGGCAACCAGTTGCTGCTCCATCAACGAGATTTGCTGAAAACTCCACCAGCCAAGCCCGGCCAGTGTAATGAAGGATGCCCCCAGCAACGCCCAGAGCGGCCCTGTCGCACCGCCCTTGCGGGCTGGCTGACGCACGCCTGCATGGGGCGACGCTGCAGCCGGCGCGAAGTCGTTGTGATCACGCGTCTCGGCCCTCAGGCTTGGGACATCATCAAAATCGTCATGGGCATCGTTACGCATGGGTACTTTCAACCGCCGTGATAGCAAATGAGCATTAGTATAAACCGCCCGAGGGCCGCACTGATCGACCATCTGCAAACCGATCGGTTCAGTGGTTCACGTGCTGGGCTTTCCACCAACCACAAAACTCATCCAGTGCCGCCCAAAGACTGACCGTCGGACGGTAGTCAAGTAGATGCCTGGCTCGGCTGATGTCCAGGGTGAAATCCTTGTTCATCACCTGCATTCCCAGGCGCGACAAGGTCGGCTGCGGGCGACCGGGCCACAGCAGGCAAGCCCCTTCGTTCAACGCCGCCAGGCTGTACGCCAGGCCGAACGAGCGGTAGCGCGTCACCTGCGGCACCTGCATCTGCCGCATCACATAATTGATCACATCCCAAATGGGCTGGGGCTGCCCGTTGCTGATGTTGTACGCCTGGCCCAATGCTTCATCCCCCACGTGCAAGGCGCTGAACAACGCCTCGTTGAGGTTCTGCACACTGGTGAAATCGACCTTGTTCAAGCCATTACCCACAATGGCCAGCCGTCGCTTGCGCTGCATCTGCAGCAGGCGCGGGAAAATACTGACATCCCCCGCACCAGTAACAAAGCGCGGACGCAGGGCCAGTACTTCAAGGCCAAACTCCTGAGCACCGAAGACCTTCTGCTCAGCGAGAAACTTGGTGCTCGCGTAGTGATCATAGAAACGCCGCGGCACCTGATTTTCGGTAATGCCACTGTGCGACCGGCCATCGAAGTAGATCGATGGTGATGACAGGTGCACCAAACGTCGGACATGTTCTTTCAGGCAGGCTTCAACCACATTTTCGGTGACCACGACATTGCCTTGATGAAAGTCCTGGTAACGCCCCCAGTGCCCCACGGCCCCCGCACAGTGCACCACGGCATCAACGCCCTGGCACAACCGCCGAGCCAGCTCAGGATCGCCCAGATCGCCTGCAATGAACTGCGCGCCACGGCGTACCAGGTGTTCGACACCCTCAGCGCGTCGGCCATTGACCCTGACATCCAGGCCTTGCTCCAGCGCATGGCGCGCAAAGCGCCCGCCAATAAAGCCGCTTGCGCCGGTGACCAGAATTCGCATGAACCACTCCGCTTAGAAATATCCCAGATGCTGCAGACGCGAGCCGCGCCTACAAGGGCACCAACCATTGCCGGGCTGTCGTCGCCAGGTGTTCAGTCAATTGCCCGAGCAATTGCCCGCCATTACGCCAATGATGCCAGTACAACGGCACATCGATAGGGGTATCAGGAAGAATTTCTACCAGGCGTCCCGATTCAAGCTGCTCGCGCACCTGCAACTCAGGCACCAGCCCCCACCCAAGACCGGCCTCAGTCATTCGTAGAAAGCCCTCCGAAGACGGGCATAAATGGTGCAGAAAGCCTTCCTGGATTCCCAGAGACGCCAGGTAACGGTGCTGCAGAAAATCGTCTGGGCCGAACACCAGTGCTGGCGTACGCGACAACCGTGTGACCTCGAAGCCATTGGCAAAGTGGCGCGCCATGAACGCCGGGCTCGCCAACGCCCGGTAACGCATTGCACCCAGCAACAGGCTGCGGGCACCTGCCACCGGACGCTCGCTGCCACACAGGCAGGCGGCCACTTCACCAGCACGCATGCGCTTGAGACCGACGTCCTGATCCTCCACCACCATGTCCAGCAGCAAGCGCTGCTCGGCGCAGAATTCACCCACCGCTCCCGCCCACCAGGTCGCCAGGCTGTCGGCGTTCAACGCAATGCGCAGACGCTCGGGCATGCCCTCCTCGTCCAATGCCGGCACCTGCCGTTGCAGATCGCGCTCCAACAACCGTACCTGCTGTACGTGGTTGAGTAGACGCCGGCCGATCTCGGTCGGGCCCGGCGGCGTGGCCCTTATCAGCACAGGCTGGCCCACCCGGGCCTCAAGCAACTTGATCCGCTGCGAGATGGCCGACTGCGATAAACCCAGCACCTGCGCGGCACGCTCAAAGCCCGCCTGTTCGACCACCGCAGCAAGGGCCGAGAGCAATTTGTAATCGAACATTATTTTTCCTAATGCTAGATCAGCTTTATTTGTTTTTCTTATACCGCTGTTTTGCCCAGAATCACCAGCATCTTCTTTTATCTGCCACGTCGCCTGACAAGAGGCAACGGCAGTCGTCTGCGGAGTGCTTTCTATGTGGCAAAGTTATCTAAACGGCCTGTTGGTCGCATTTGGCCTGATCATGGCCATCGGCGCCCAGAACGCCTTCGTTCTCGCCCAAAGCCTGCGTCGTGAACATCACCTGCCGGTGGCCATGCTGTGTGTCGTGTGTGACGCAATCCTGGTGGCCGCTGGCGTCTTCGGCCTGGCGACGGTGCTGGCCCAGAACCCCACACTATTGGCCGTCGCCCGCTGGGGCGGCGCGGTTTTCCTGATCTGGTACGCCAGCAAAGCGCTGATACGTGCCTGCTCACAACAGAGCCTGCAACACGCCGAAGGCCAAGGGCAACGCTCGCGCCAGGCAGTACTGCTCAGTGCCTTGGCGGTCACGCTGCTAAACCCGCATGTGTATCTGGACACCGTGCTGTTGATCGGCTCGCTCGGTGCCCAGCAAACCATGCCGGGTGCCTATGTGGCCGGCGCCGCCAGTGCCTCGGCCCTGTGGTTCTTCACCCTCGCACTGTGCGCCGCGTGGCTGGCGCCCTGGCTGGCCCGCCCGAATACCTGGCGGATGCTCGATCTCATGGTAGCGGTCATGATGTTTGCGGTAGCCGCACAACTGATCCTGGGCTGAGACAACATCGCCACCTAAAACCGGAAGAAGGCTCTGGAACCTCTTTCCCACACACTTGTTGCGTGGTTAACCCTGGGGTCCGGTGCTATGATCCGGACCCTGCGTCGCAAAGAGTACAGACTCGCCGATGCACTTCCGGCCGCCCGTGATCGGCCTTGCGCTCACCGCAACAGACCTGATTAGGAGAATCACCATGGCTTTTGAACTGCCGCCGCTGCCATATGCACACGACGCCCTGCAGCCGCACATCTCCAAAGAAACCCTGGAGTTCCACCACGACAAGCACCACAACACCTATGTCGTGAACCTGAACAACCTGGTGCCTGGCACCGAGTTCGAAGGCAAGACCCTGGAAGAGATCGTCAAGACCTCCTCGGGCGGTATCTTCAACAACGCCGCTCAGGTCTGGAACCACACCTTCTACTGGAACTGCCTGGCGCCAAACGCTGGCGGTCAACCAACCGGCGCCCTGGCTGAAGCCATCAACGCTGCATTCGGCTCCTTCGACAAGTTCAAGGAAGAGTTCACCAAGACCTCCGTCGGCACCTTCGGTTCGGGCTGGGGCTGGCTGGTGAAGAAAGCTGATGGTTCCCTGGCACTGGCCAGCACCATTGGTGCCGGCAACCCGCTGACCAATGGCGATACCCCGCTGCTGACCTGCGACGTCTGGGAACACGCCTACTACATCGACTACCGTAACCTGCGTCCAAAGTACGTCGAGGCGTTCTGGAACCTGGTCAACTGGAAGTTCGTTGCTGAGCAGTTCGAAGGCAAAACCTTCACTGCCTGAATGCAGCTGCTTTGAAAAAACCCGGCCTGGCCGGGTTTTTTTTCGCATATCCTGCCAATCTATGCGCTTGCCGCGGACCGATACCGCGCTAACATCAAGGCGTGGGAAAGTTGTCTCCCCACACTAAAGTCGCGAGGCCTTGCAACCGATACAGAGACACACGGATCACCGACTTCTGACGAAATTGCTCAGAAGGTCGAATAACGTGTTGAAGGCCGATAGTGGATTGCCAAGTTTGATGGCAAAATGATGCCATGCGCATGGATTAAGGAAACCCCATTGAAGCTGGAACTCAAGAACAGCTTATCGGTCAAGTTGCTCAGGGTAGTGTTGCTCTCGGCGCTGGTCGTCGGTGTAGTACTTAGCTGCGCGCAGATCGTGTTCGACGCCTACAAGACACGTCAGGCAGTCGCGACCGATGCTCAGCGTATCCTGGACATGTTCCGCGACCCCTCTACGCAGGCGGTCTATAGCCTCGACCGGGAAATGGGCATGCAGGTCATCGAAGGCCTGTTCCAGGACCAATCGGTGCGCATGGCGGCCATCGGCCATCCCAACGAAACCATGCTTGCCGAAAAGAACCGGCCATTGCAGGAGTTGAAGACCCGCTGGTTGACCGACCTGATTCTGGGCCAGCAAAAGACCTTCAAGACGCCATTGATTGGTCGAGGTCCGTACAGTGAGTATTACGGCGACCTGAGCATTACCCTGGACACCGCGACTTACGGCCAGGACTTTATCGTCAGCTCGGTGATCATCTTTATTTCCGGCGTGTTGCGCGCCCTGGCCATGGGCCTGGTGTTGTACCTGGTCTACCACTGGTTGCTGACCAAACCTCTCTCAAAGATCATCAACCATCTCACCCAGATCAATCCGGACCGCCCAAGCCAACACAAATTGCCGCTGCTGAAAGGGCACGAAAAAAACGAATTGGGGTTGTGGGTCAATACCGCCAACCAGTTGCTGGCCTCCATTGAACGCAATACCCACCTGCGCCATGAAGCCGAGAACAGCCTGCAGCGCATGGCCCAATATGATTTTCTGACCGGGCTGCCGAACCGCCAGCAACTGCAACAGCAGTTGGACAAGATTCTGGTCGACGCTGGACGCCTGCAGCGTCGCGTGGCCGTGTTGTGCGTTGGCCTGGATGATTTCAAGAGTATCAACGAACAATTCAGCTACCAGACCGGCGACCAGTTGCTGCTGGCACTGGCCGACCGCCTGCGTGCACACAGTGGCCGCCTGGGCGCCCTTGCCAGACTCGGTGGCGACCAGTTCGCACTGGTTCAAGCCGATATCGAGCAACCCTACGAGGCCGCAGAGCTGGCGCAAAGCATCCTCGATGACCTGGAAGCCGCGTTCGCGCTGGACCATCAGGACATTCGCCTGCGTGCGACCATCGGCATCACCCTGTTCCCGGAAGATGGCGACAGCACCGAGAAGTTGCTGCAAAAGGCCGAGCAGACCATGACGCTGGCCAAGACCCGCTCACGCAACCGCTACCAGTTCTACATTGCCAGTGTCGACAGCGAGATGCGGCGCCGCCGTGAACTGGAAAAAGACCTGCGCGAAGCCCTGCCACGCAACCAGTTGTTCTTGGTCTACCAGCCGCAGATCAGCTATCGCGACCACCGGGTCGTCGGGGTTGAAGCACTGATCCGTTGGCAGCATCCCGAATTGGGCATGGTACCGCCCGACCAGTTCATCCCCTTGGCCGAGCAGAACGGCAATATCATCAGCATCGGCGAGTGGGTACTCGACCAGGCTTGCCGTCAACTGCGCGAGTGGCATGACCAGGGCTTCAGCGAACTGCGCATGGCCGTCAACCTTTCCACCGTGCAACTGCACCACAATGAACTGCCACGGGTGGTAAACAACCTGTTGCAGATCTACCGCCTGCCGCCACGCAGCCTGGAACTGGAAGTCACCGAAACCGGCCTGATGGAAGACATCAGCACTGCGGCACAGCACTTGCTGAGCCTGCGCCGCTCCGGTGCAATGATCGCCATTGATGACTTTGGGACCGGCTACTCGTCACTCAGTTACCTGAAGTCGCTGCCTCTGGACAAGATCAAGATCGACAAGAGCTTCGTTCAAGACCTGTTCGAGGACGATGATGACGCCACCATCGTTCGGGCCATCATCCAGCTTGGCAAGAGCCTGGGCATGCAGGTCATTGCCGAGGGTGTTGAAACGGCCGAGCAGGAGGCCTACATCGTTGCCCAGGGCTGCCATGAAGGCCAGGGCTACCACTACAGCAAGCCGCTACCCGCTCGAGAACTGACCACGTTCCTCAAACAGGCCAATCGCAGTCAGGTTTCAACCCTCTGACTCACACGCACAACGCCAGATGCCAAGCATTTGAATATTTATGTGCTGCCTCTTTACATCAAATGCAAATCTTTCGCATTATGTTGCAGTTTCGCGTGCACCCGCACACCTGTTCAACTTCTCGACGCAGGAAATCGCCATGATTCGTATGCCTCTGGCCACCGCCAGTCTGTTGGCCATTGCCATCTCTCTCGCCGGTTGCGGCGATAGCAAGGACAAGGCCAGCGCGCCGCAAGCACAGGCACCTGCCGCCAGTGCTGCCGCCCCTGCCGCAGGTGCACTTGACGAAGCCGCCAGCAAGGCCGTGATCAAGCACTACACCGAGATGGTCTACACCGTCTTCAGCGATTCCCTGAGCACCGCCAAAACCCTGCAAGGCGCCATCGATGCCTTCCTCGCCACCCCCAACGATGAAACCCTCAAGGCCGCCAAGGCCGCCTGGGTCGCTGCGCGTGTTCCATACCTGCAGAGCGAAACGTTCCGCTTCGGCAACACCATCATCGACGACTGGGAAGGTCAGGTGAATGCCTGGCCCCTGGACGAAGGCCTGATCGACTATGTCGACGCCGGCTATGAGCATGCCCTGGGCAACCCGGGCGGCACTGCCAACATCATTGCCAACACCGAGATCCAGGTGGGTGAAGACAAGGTCGACGTCAAGGACATCACCCCCGAGAAGCTGGCCAGCCTGAACGAACTGGGCGGTTCCGAAGCCAACGTCGCCACCGGCTACCATGCCATCGAGTTCCTGCTCTGGGGCCAGGACCTGAACGGCACCGGCCTAGGCGCTGGCGCTCGTCCGGCATCGGACTACCTGGAAGGCAAAGGTGCCACCGGTGGCCACAACGAACGTCGCCGCGCTTACCTCAAGGCCGTCACACAACTGCTGGTCGACGACCTGGAAACCATGGTCGGCAACTGGAAACCAGGCGTTGCTGACAACTACCGGGCCACCCTGGAAGCCGAGCCAGTCACCGATGGTTTGCGCAAGATGCTGTTCGGCATGGGTAGCCTGTCTCTGGGTGAGCTGGCGGGTGAACGCATGAAGGTTTCCCTGGAAGCCAACTCCCCTGAAGACGAGCAAGACTGCTTCAGCGACAACACTCACTACTCGCACTTCTACGATGCCAAAGGCATCCGTAACGTCTACCTGGGCGAGTACACCCGAGCCGACGGCACCAAGCTGACCGGACCAAGCCTGTCATCGCTGGTGGCCAAGGCCGATCCAGCGGCAGACGCTACCCTCAAGGCCGACCTGGAAGCCACCGAGGCAAAACTGCAGGTCATCGTCGACCATGCCGTCAAAGGCGAGCACTACGATCAACTGATCGCTGCCGACAACACTGCCGGTAACCAGATCATCCGTAATGCCATTGCTGCCTTGGTCAAACAGACTGGCGCCATTGAGCAGGCAGCGGCCAAGCTGGGGATCAACGACCTGAAGCCGGACACCGCCGATCACGAATTCTGATCCGTCCTTTAATTCACGGTCGTAAACAAAATGCCCGATGCCTGCATCGGGCATTTTGCTTTATGCCCTTTAAACTTTACGCCCGCGCAACACGCTCTCGCACACCGACACGCCAATAAGCCTCACGCCTAACATCCCGCCTCCTACACATTACTGTCACCCTTGCGCATTGATATCGCACCGTCGGAGTGTTCAACTCTAACGAGCGGGCTTGCACAGATATTACCGTGCGCCCTACATGAACACAGGAAGGGCGGCCTCAAGGAGCAAGTGCAACACCTGATGTAAGGTGTTGCCATGTCTACCCAATACAGT
>NZ_BMQU01000035.1 GCF_014648275.1 Pseudomonas laurentiana | reverse complement strand
GACGTACGTGTTCAAGCTCTGCCTGACTGGCTTCCTGATTCATGTTGCATCCTTGTCTAATTCGATTGCCAGGCAGTGATCATCCAACCCCCTCAGGCGTTGATCCGCAGACAGCCTGAACGCCTCGGGACTGAGTGCCAGCCAACGTCGGTAGGGGCTGCCGGGGTGCTCAGTAAAGTCATCGCCCCAGCGCAGGCTGTACTTCAGCCAAATGACCAGACTCCGCTCCGTCGTCAGCCCCCAGGCCTCGCCGTCATCCAGGCGAGCTTCAAACCACTGCGCGAGGGTGCGTTGATCACGCGCAGCCAACGATGGCGCAAAATACTGGGCAAGCTGCGCATACAGCCGCTCGATAAACCGCCAGCGCCCGGCGTTACCCAGCGCTTCAAGCTGCGCATGACTGAGCAACGCGTGCTTGTCGAGCCACGTCGGCGGCGCTGTCGAACGGACAAAGGTGCGCCAGCAGGTGGCATCGCACACCTCCCAGGCATGATGGGGCTCAGGTACCTGCCAGGCATCGAGTGGCCCCAGCACCTCATCCAGATGCACGGCGGGGTAGCTGCCCAGCCAGAAGTACGCCACCAATGGATCGGCGAAACGCAGCAGGCCAGTGCCACCCAACGTATCGGGCGGCGCGATGAAATGGCGCAGGTGCTCCGCCACCACCGTCATCGGCTGAGCGCTGTACAGCAGGCTGACGCTGTTGGCCCCGCCGTTGTCTGCAGTGCTCGCGTCCTGGAGAAGCACTGAATGCGCGGGGGCCCTCACCAGTATCGGCCCCAGGTCCGACAGCTCGGCCCAGCGCGTTCCGGCGTAAAGCGGTACAACCTCCAACGGTTCGTGATAACCCTGCAGCCAGACCGGGGCTTCCGGCCTGAGCACGCCATCGATCAACAGGTAGTCGGCCGGGCGCTCTGAAATCATGCTGGCTGCGCCTGCGCTCGGGCCCGCTCACAGACTTCAGAGCGCGCTGGAGCGTCCAATAAAGCCTGCCGTTGTGCCAGTACCTGAGGCGCCGACAACGCACCGACCACACCCGGCAATAGTGGGCTGGCGGGTCTGGCGGATGCAGGCGCCCCGCCCAACTGAATGTCCACGCTGCTGAAGATGCCGCCAGCGCTGATCACCACCTGCTGACCGCCGCCTCTCAGGGCCAGGCAGGCACCTGCATCGACCACCACGGAGGCCCCCGCCTTCAGGTGCACCTCCTGCCCCGCCTCGACCACCAGCACCTGCCCGACCCGGGTATGACAGCTGTCTGCCACGTGCCGGTAGTCATTGGCCTTGAGGTGTACCTTGCGGTCGCCACTGACATGGTGATGCTGCTCAGCGTCCAGGACTGTGACGCAGTTACCTTTCACGGTGGTCTTGCGCTCATGGCCGACGTCCAGTCGACAGTTGTGCTCGACCTTCTGTTCCATATCACGCTGGGCGCGCAGGTAAATCAGTTCCTGGCCCTTGCGGTCTTCAATATGCACCTCGTTGAAACCACTACTGCCCGTCGTACTGCGGCTACGAAAGACGCTGCGGGTACTGCTTGCCGGCAAATCATGCGGCACCGGATTCACGCTGTTCGGTAGGCAACTGCTGACCAGCGGACGGTCCGGATCCCCCTCCAGGAAAGTGACCAATACCTCCATACCCACACGGGGAATGACGACACTGCCGAAGCGGTCTCCCGCCCAACCTGATGCCACCCGTACCCAGCAACTGCTGTGGTCGTTGCATTGGCCGTCACGGTCCCAGTGGAACTGCACCTTGATCCGGCCATAGGCATCGCAATAGATCTCTTCGCCTTTCGGGCCAGTCACGCGGGCGGTCTGGCTCCCCAGTATGCGCGGTTTCGGATAGGCCTTCGGCGGGCGGTAAAACACATCGCAGGGTGTGGCGGTAAAGCGGTTACGGTAACCTTGCGAGAACTCGCCCCCGTCGTCGTGGGCAACGTGTTCCTCCAATACCTGGGGCTGCTTGCCCTCATGCGTGATGGCGGTCAGCAGCCATAGGGTATTCCACACCCTGCGCGGGTGCTCGGAGAGTTCCAGCAGATAGCCGCTGACCAGCGCAGGTTGATCGCTGTGGCCTTCGGCCTGACGGTAGTCGGCACGGTGACGTTCCATGGTCCGCTGGCTGAGCGGCTTGCCACGCTCGCCCGTCAGGAAGCCTCCGGGGTAGCAGTACTCTTCCAGGTCTGGCTCTGGAAACAAGGCCTCCGCCGCCGCCTCGGCCTGCAACACATGGCCGGACTTCTCAAAGTCGTAGTCACGCAGCGTGGCTCGCCGGGCGCGGGCTTCCAGGCGGACCTCGAAGCGTTTGATCACCGGTTCGTCAGCCACCATGCCTTTGTCCTGCTGGTAAGGCGTGGGCCGGCCGAGTTTGGGGAAAAAGGTTTGATGGTCACTGAACACCACGACATGACCATCAGGGCGATGAGCAAAGCGATAACTCACACCCGCCTCATGGCATAGCCGCTGAATGAAATGCAGGTCGGTTTCGCCGTACTGCACGCAGTACTCACGCACAGTGGCAGTCTTCTCCAGATGCATCTGGTAGCCATTGCTGAGGATGCCGTGGTCTTTCAGCACCTGCGCAATGATCTGCTCCAGGGTGCGCTGCTGAAAGATGCGGTGGTTGCGGCGCAGCGCCAGGTAGGCCAGTTGCGGCACCAGCGTCAGATGGTAGTGGGTCAGGCGTTTGCCGGACTCACCCCGCACGATGCGGAACACCTGCCCGTGAATGCCTGCCCCCTGATCATTGAACGCCAGAAATGCCTGTTTGTGCAGCACGTGCTCAAGCGACAGATCGGCACGCTCGCTGACCAGCGCCACCTCAAAGGCATAGGGCGTGCTGATGGCTTCCTCGCCACTGAAAGCCAGCACCTTGAAGTCGTGATCGACGTCGTTGAACGTCAGGCTGAACGCGGTTTGATTGGCGCAAGCGAACATCCGTTGTCCCTTTCGCAAGTTCGATAAGCAGGGTGTTTGCGCGTACGCAAACAGCCCGAATCCAAGAGGGAAACAACGCTACCAGAGACGTTTCCGGAAGGATGTAGGACGCGTCTGAAAGTGAGTTCCAGCCACTCGGCATGCCGCGCTGTTTCCGATGTGAATCCACGCGCTATGCTGGCGTCACCACCACCGCCCTTGCCAACGCGCCCGCCAAAACGGCACGCGGCTCAAAGCAGCGTGCAGTTCGGAAGCGGTCATGGTTCGCCGTGATGCATCCAACGCCAACGCGGTGCGCAGGGCCGACCAGCAATGCCTGGGCAGCGTGTTCGGCGCACGCAGTTCTCGCTCCAGGCCTTCGGTGCGGGCCTGGGTTGCAGGCAAACGACGGTAGGGATGCTTGCCACCGGCCAGCTCATAAAGCACACAGGCCAACGCAAACACATCGGAGCAAGCGGATGGCGCTGCCCCCTCCAGCAATTCAGCGGCGGCATACCCCGGGGTCCAGGCGTTGAAACGGGTTCGACTCAAGCGTGCGAGACCTGGCATCCCCTCCTCGGCTTGCCCAAGGCCAAAATCGAACAAGCGCGGACCGTCGTCACAGAGCATCACATTGCTGGGTTTAAGATCAGCGTGCAGCACACCGCGCCGGTGCGCATGAACCACGGCATCAAGCAGCGGCAAGGCAATACTGCGCAACATTTTCCACGGCAGCCCCAGTGGATGCTCGCAGAGGAGCCTGTCCAGCGTCAGGCCTTGCATCAGCTCCATGCTGATAAAGGCACGCTGGCAATCGGTGTCGACCTCAAAGGTGTACAGGCGCACGACATTCGGATGGTACAGGTGCCGGGTAAGCGCGAACTCGCTGTACAACAGCGCCGCGCCATCTGGCGACTGGTCGAGGCTGTCTGCGAGAAACTTCAGCGCAACAAGGGGCGCGGGATCGCCGAACTGCTCATGCAACAAGTCCCGCGCACGGTAGACACACCCCATGCCACCGACACCGAGCAGGCGCTCGATGCGGTAACGCCCGGCCACCACGTCAGGCAGCGCCTTGCCACGGACACTTGCAGGTGCGCATTGAACCTGATCGGCACCGACAAAGGCCGAGTGAAGGCCAGCCTCGCTCGCACGTTCACTCATCGACGAATCACCACCGCTGTCAGGTTGTCCTGCGCACGACCAGACAGCGCGACATCGAACAACTGTTGCAGCGCGCCTTGCGGTGTTGAACGACTTAGCGCATTGCCCAGTACCTCACACCCCAACGCCTGATGGAGACCGTCGGTACACAGCAGCAAGGTGTCGCCGGGACAGACGTTGAACTCAAGCATGTCCAAGGTCAGTTGCGCCCGAGCCCCGACCGCCTGGGTCAAGGCACTCGCCGACGGATGGGCACGCGCCTGTTCGATGCTCATCTGTTGCTGTTCAATCAACTGCTGCTGCAACGAATGATCCCTGGACAACTGGTACAGGCACCCCTCCCGCCACAGGTAACAGCGACTGTCGCCTGCCCAGATACACGCCGCACGACGGCCCTCCAGTAACAAGGTGACGACTGTACTGCCCATGATGCGCTCAGCGTGCCCCTGCGCAACGGTCAGCTCCTGGTTCAGGCGCCGGTTGATCCAGTGCAGGCACTGGCGTACCGCCTTGACCCGCTCATCAAGGCTCGGCAGCAGCGGCAGCGCAGCCAGGCTGGATACGATCAACTGACTGGCCAAGCCACCACACTCGTAGCCACCCATGCCATCCGCAACCACCCAGAGCCCGTGCTCGGGGCAGTCGAGGAACGCGTCTTCGTTGCTCTCACGCACCTTGCCAATGTCGGTACGTCCCAGGCTGCGCCACAGTGCTTCAGCCGACATCAGAGCTGTACCGGCATGCGAAAGGTACGCAAGACGCTCATATCAAACGGATTCGGCGTGCGTTGACTCATCAACAGGTAGTTGGCCCGCAGGCCACCTACGTCAGCCTTGAGCACCACGACATCACGACCACTGAGGTACTCGGTCTGCATCAGATCAAACAAGCGGAACAAGGACCAGGGCCCGGTGTTCTTCTCGATGCCGATCGGTCGTCCAACCGCACGCTCAAGCACCAGGCTGCTACGCCCTCCTTGTGCATCGGTCGGCCAGATGAACGCCGTTGGCACGATGGGACCATGGCGGTATTCAACAACCTGATTGCCAAAGCGGAACTCGGCACGGCTCACGGACGGATCGAGGGTGTAGGGTTCAAACTTGAACTGCACTTCGGGCTCGTTCGGGTTCTGGGCGAAAAAGCTCTGTCGAATCACCTGCAGCGCAGCCATTTGATCCAGGTAGGTGCTGGAGGCGGGCAAACTCCGGCCATCGATGCTGCGCAGGCGATAGCGGCCAGGATCACCGCTGACGAAGGGCCTCATGTACGTCTCGAAGAAGCGCTCGGCAATCCCCTGGGCTTTGAAGAACTCGCGAAAGTCAGTCAACGCAACATCACTGGCGCTGTGGGCGTCAAACGGGTAGCGCTTGTGGACCGCCTTGCGATAAAAGCTGTACAACTCGCTCTGGTATCGCTGATTCAAGTAACGGTAGGTATCGTCAAGCACCAGACGCCAACTGTCTTCGGCCAGCACGCTGAACCAGGCACTGACCGGCCGCGGCAAACGCCCCGACGCGTTGCGCAAGCTGCTCAAGGCATCGCGCTGGCCGCTCATGCGGGCCTTGGCCATGTCAAATGCAGCCTGCTCGGGCGCACTGGCGCGAGCCAGGCTTGCGAGTTGCAACTGCACGTCGTTCAGCGCATTCAAGGCCGGCGTCAGGTCACCGGCCGGGCCATTGTTACTATCAAGTAACCGGTGCAGGGGTTCAAAACGCCGCTGCAGCGCCTGCTTTGCCGTGTCCGGAAGCGCCTTGGCCAACGCACCCTGGGCCTGACCGGCAGCAGCTGTGGCCAGTTTGCCCAGCGCACCGGCCTTGTCACCTGAGTTTTCCGCAAGTGCCGGTACGCTGCCCTGTATCTCGGCAACCAAGGCAAAACGCGTGTTTTCTCGTACTTCCTGCAGCAGTTGC
This sequence comes from Pseudomonas laurentiana, assembly GCF_014648275.1. GTDB lineage: Bacteria > Pseudomonadota > Gammaproteobacteria > Pseudomonadales > Pseudomonadaceae > Aquipseudomonas > Aquipseudomonas laurentiana. The sequence continues at coordinate 20,009 of NZ_BMQU01000035.1, read as the reverse complement.
AGTACTGGCGAGTTGGCCGAAATCAGCCCGGCCAGCAACTCGGCCGCTTCGCCTGCATCATTCGACGGCCGTAACGCAACCCGACCGACCGCATCCCCCCAGTAGTTGGCATAGTCGCGGAAATAACGTTGTTCAAGCTCCACCAGCAACCGGCGCAAGTCCATGGCACTGATATCGCTGCCCTCACCCAAGACCCAGTTGTCACGCAGGATATCGGTCACCAGATGGCTGCCGTGAAGCACAAAGTACTGCTGATACCCCTGCTGGGTGTAGAAACCCGGAATCACATGATCGGCCCCGACAAACAAGCCGCCCTGTGAGCCCAGGTGCTGGCTCAAGCGATAATCCGGCATGCTGCGCGCCTGTTCGCGTAACACACGATAGACCACATTGGCCAGAGACTCGCCACGCAACACATGGCGCGCTTGACCGACCAACGTATCGTTGAGCGGATAACTGAACGGCCGGGCCAGCAAGCGTTCAAGATGGGCATTGAGGCCTTCCTGGAGCGCCGTGTTACCGGCATGACGTACAGACCACTCTGACGCCAGCCATTGTTTGAGCCAGGCCGCATCACGACGCCCTGTCACGTTCAGCATCAGGTAGGCACGCAGGTTGTTGAGCAAGCGCTCACGGTCTTTCAGGCTGCCACGGACCTGCCCTTCAAGCTGCGTTGCCAGCCAAGGCAACAGACGCCCCTCCAGCTCACGCTCGTATGCTGCAGTGAGCGATGGATTGCTGGCATCGCCCTGATACAGCCCTGTACGCTCAAAGGCTGAGACGTGCTCATCCGACGGAAACACCTGGGTTGCGGCAAAGCGCAGGTCAAGTGCCTTGAGCAAGGTTTCCGGCTCGTTCGCCGCCAGCGCGTGTGAGTCCTGCGCTGCCCATTGCCTGGCCAGTTCACGCACCTGTTCAAAGCGCTCGTGATTGGCCGAAAAACCACTGCTCCACAACAGGCCAAGCCCCGCCAGCGCCGTCAGTGCAATACCGTAAACGGCACGTTGCCCCCAGTGAATACGGCGGCGCTCACGCTTGTCCAATCCGGCAAGATCGGCTTCGGGAAAAATGACCTTGCTGAACACGTGATGGATAAACCGCGGTTGCCCTGTAGACGCGACCGCCGGCAAATCGATACGCGCCTGCTGTTTGATCGGTGCGCTAGCCTGGGTCGGCGCGGGTGCAGCGCTGGTCAGGTAAAAACCGCGTAACGGAATGGCTTGCTGATAGCGATTGCCGCGAAACGTCTTCTGGACGAACTCACACAAGCCGTCACCCAGCGGCCCCAACTGATTCGGAAAATCGAGAATCAACCCACGCTGCTCGATATCACGCTCAAGGTGCATGCGCGGAATCACCTGGTTGTTCAAACGGTGCAGCAGTGCTTCAAACTCCTCACGGAGTACACCAGTATCGGTTCCGTCCTGATTTTCACGCAGGGTACTGCCCAGCACCTGCTGGCTCTCTTCGTGCGTCAAGTGATGGAAAAAAGCCTCGAAACCCGGCAGTTGATCGGCCTTGGTCAAGACCAGGTAAACCGGAAAGTCGACATGCAATTGTTGACGAATTTCATGCAGGCGACTGCGAACCTGCTGCACGATGGCCATGAAATCGTCTTTGCCAGCGCTCAGCAGGGCATTTACCGGCACCGTCACCAGCACGCCGTTCAGCGGGCGGCTGCGTCGACGGTTACGCAAGAGGCGAAGCAAGCTAAACCAGGCGCCGGCATCGACAGCCACCTGCGATTGCTCGAGATAGCGCCCACAGGTATCAATCAAGACCCCCTGATCGGCAAAGTACCAGTCGCAGTGCTGGGTACTGACGGCAGTGCGATGTGCCTTGCGGTCAATGGTATTGAGTGGGAACTCAAGCCCTGAAAGGGCCAGCAGGCTGGTTTTTCCACTGGCCTTGGGACCAATCAGCATGTACCACGGCAAGTCGCTGCGCCATCGCTCACTACGCCCCCGGTACAGGCTCGACGTTTTCAAGGTACGCAATGCCTGCTTGAAGCGGCGAGTCAATTCGCGCCTCTGTGTTTCAATCTCCGCTCGACTGTTGCGACGCGCCTCGCTGTCCTCGAGCGTTTTGGCCAACTGCTTACGTACACTGGCGCGCCAGTCACTGAACACCAGACCCAGGCCCCACAGCAGGAACAACCCACTGATACTCAACGAACGGGAGGTCGCCGACGCCCAGAACTTGTAGTCATCAACCGCCAGCAGTGGCCCGACAAACCACACCAGCATCGCCAGGCTCAGCACCAGCAAAAGCGACCAGACCCAGGTTCTGGAGAGCCAGGTACGCATGTTTTCGAAAAAGGTTTTCATGGCATGTCTCTGTAAGGCGGCGGAAGCTGAACTGTCGTCGGATCTGTCGGCAGATAAGGCTGCAGCGCACGCTCACGCTGTTCGCCAAGCACCCAGGCAAAGCCCGAATACATCACCCCCAGGCTGACCAACGTGAACAATGCAACCATCCAGGTCGGCACGATGCGCACCAGATTTCGCCGCTGATTGCCCAAGCCCTGCCATTGCGGCGAGAGTTCGCGCGGCACATCACCACGTAACTGGCGGATGCGCTGGTAAAGGTCGTCGCGAATGCTGTCGAGCCCCTGCATGCCACGGTCTGCCACTCGGTACCTGCCCTCGAACCCGAGCGCCAGGCAGAGGTACATCAACTCCAGCATCTGCAATTGCTTGGCTGCACTTTTCAGCAAGGTCTCAAGCAGCAAGAAGAACTTCTCACCACCGAAGGTTTCGCTATGGAAGGTGCTGAGCAAACTCTTCTGCGACCAGTCGCTGTCGACACCCCACGATGTAGTGACCACCGCTTCGTCGGCCACGGTGCACAGTACATAGCGGGCCATCATGACCTGACGGCTTTCTACCCCAAGCTGACCCGCACGATGCTCAAAGTTGGTGATATGGCGCGTCAGGCGTTCGTTAAGCAACGTGAGATCTTCACCAACACGACTCTGTTTGATCCTGATGACCTCGGACAGCACGTCGGAGGCCGCAGCAACCAAGGTGTTGAGGCTCAGGGTAAAGCTGTGGGACGGGCGCGCACGGGCACTGAAAACCAACCGTCCATCAAGCTCCTCGACACGTACGGCGTCAGCCTTGTCGGTCAACGGCGCCCCATCCGGCAGGCTGCCATTGTCGGAACTGGCAAGAACGGTCCGGTCCAGATGAAGGCCCTTTTCTTCACTCATGCCGTTCAATTCCTGATAGCCCAGAAGTTCAGTTCAAGCTCGGCAAACTCGCCCGACACATGAAAGGCGAAACCACCGGAGCTCTCCAGTTGAGAACGCTCTTCAAGGCTGAGCTCCAGGATGAAGTAGCTCTTGTTGGCATGAAATGGAATTTGCCGGGGAGCCACTGGCAATGGCCTGACCTTGAGACCCGGCAGGTGCAGGTTGACCAACTGTCGAATCTGCTCCACCGCACCGACCTTGAGGTGCGCGGGTAAACGCTGGCGCAGTTCGTCACCGTCACAATGGGCGCTCGCTGCCAGCACAAACGACGCCGAGTCCAGCAACGTGTGGTCATGCAGTGGCGAAACCAGAACACCGTATTGACGCACTTGCAGCTCAAGCTCAATGGCATGCTGCTCAAGCACCATCGACAGTACCTGGCGAATGGCGTCCATCACATTGCGAAAGCTGGCACCCTGGTCACTGTGCTGATAACGGCTGTCCAACCGCGGGCGCTTGTCCTCGCTGGAAAAGGTTGCCAGATCGCCGAGCATCGAGAGTAGCGTGCGGTACAAGGCTTCTGGGTGCACCTGTTCGATATCCAGAAAATGACGCAATACCAACTCGGTTCGGTTGATCAACTGCAGCATCATGAAGTCCCCCACCTCGGCACCGCCCACCTTGCCGTTGGAGCGGATTCGATCGGCCAGGGCGTCCCCCCGATGGGCCAACAGGCTGATGACTTCCTTCAGGCAGGACAGCAAATAGCCAGACGCCTGTGCATTGATGAACGTTGGTACGAAATGCTCTGCCAGGGTGATCGCGCCATCCGGGGACGTGTCGAAGACTTCGCATATTTTCAGCTTTACATAAGCCTGATCGCTCTGTTGCTCACCCAGCAGCAAGCGAAAATCCGGACGCGCGCAACTGATCATGCTGCTGGATTCGCCGCCGGCATTGGAATCGGCCACCTCAGTTTCGTAGTGGGTGTAACGTGCCAGCACATCGGAATGCTCCGGACGTCGAGCCTCGATGTGATTACCAGTGATCAGTGGCAGTGCCAGGTATACCGGTGTATTCCCTGTGTTCGGCGGAACATCCAGTACCAGTGGCTGTCCCTCGCCCCCCAGTTCAAACAGAGTGCCATCTGGCAAAATGCCGGACGCCAGGCTAATCGCCAGTTTCCCCATTTTAAGAAACTGCAGATCGATCTCCAGCCGCAGAAACCCCCACATGTAACTGCCCAGCAACTGGGTTCGGCTTCTCATCTGGTAGTCGTAGTAACGGTCGTTGTGCTGAAGGTGCTGCGGACGCAGCAGCATGCCTTCCTGCCAAATGACTTTGTCCCTGTTCATGGTCAGTTATCCGTGCTTGCTAAAGAGTCGTTACGGGAGCGAATGCCTGCCTGAGCAAGCACCAGTTCAACCTCGGTCAAGGCCTCGGGCGAGAGCGGAACCACGTAGTGCCAACGGGCTTGCGACAGATCGCGATAAGCAGCAACCACACCGACATAGCGACTCCCCTGTTCGACACTGAGCTTGAGCGCTATGGTTTCACCCGGTCGCAACTCCAGCTCTTCACTGGCCAACAAATCTGATGCGAGGCTCTCCCTGGCACGCTCATAGAGGCTGAAAAAGTCCGCGTTCTCGAACGCGACCGGATGCTTGAGCGCCATCAGTCGCACGACGACCGGCGACGGGCGACCGTTGAGGTCTGGATTGAGCTGATCGCTGGCCGTCAATTTGAGGTCCAGCTTGGTCAGGTTCGAGTAGGGCGAAAGCGCGGCACAACCTGCCAGTAGCAGCAGTGCCATCAACACGGCAAACGCCTTGGAACACGAGTAAACACGGGGCATACGCATCATCCTTGATGTTGGCGATTGAGGGTGGCGATCAGACGAACCTGCTCTTCGTAAGCCAGGGCGAAGTCACGCGCCAGCAAGCGCTCACTCCACTCATCGTCTTGACACAGTGCATGGTGGTAACGGCCATAGGCTTTCCAGCGACTGCCCGAGGTCGCAATCAGCGGCTGGTTCCCCTCACGCTCGAAACGCAAGGTCAACTGTTGTGGCGAGAAATGCTGAAGGGCACTGCGCAGTGCCGTCCGCGTAGCGCCGAGCAAGGCCACCTGATGCGCCTGCAGTTCGTGATACGCAAAGGCCAGTGCTTGATCAGCAGGCAATTGCCCTGGCCTTTTCGGTGACAGCATGAGGCTCACCGCCTCGCTGGCATCCGCAGTGTGCTTGAGCGGGTTACGGCTGATGCCCTGGACAGAGGTCAAGGCCAGGCGCAGCTCCCCCTTCAGTTCACTGCGCGTCTGCAAGCTTTGCTGGATACCCTCGACACTCTGCCGGAACAACCCCGCAACCTTGACCGCCAGCGCTTCACGACCTGGCTCATCAAGCACCTCAAGATCCATGCCCAGCGCCAGCCCAAACCGCGTCCAAAACCCTTCGGATCGCACGTTCTGAGTCACGGCGCGACCTTCAGGAGAAGCCATTTCCTCAGGCGACTGCAGTGTCGGCAAACGCAAATGTTCATGGGTGACGGAGGCGTAGTCAGCGCTTGGAAGCACAGGATCTGACGAGGCCAATCCCCCGGCCAACCGTTCGAATTCCGCATAGACCTGATCGTCTTCGTCTCCATCTTCAGCGTCAGGCAGATCGAAGTTGAACAACGCGCCCTGTGGAATGTGATGACTTGACTGTGGTCGAGGCTCAGCCGGTTCGGGCTTTTCCGCCGTCATGCCCACCAGCGTTGCACGGAGCTCAGCGTCGCCCACGACATACGTGAAGCCATGTTCAATCGCCAGCGACTCACCCGCGCGCAACCGTTGGCCACTGTCCTTGACCAACGTACCGTTGGTGCTGATATCAATCAGCTTGAATATGCCATTGTCGAAGGTGATCAACGCATGCTGCTTCGACAATGTGAGCGCAGCGCAAGTCAGGGGCCAGTAACAATTTCCTGCTCGCCCGATCACCCCCCCATACTCCCCAAAGGTTCTGCTGAAGGACACATCGGCAGCAGGCTGGGGCGGATTCAGCCAATCGAAAATCAGTTCCATGATGAGGCTCCTTGCGGTCACTTGCCGCGATTGAGTGCCTGCGGGTCACCCAGCGGGCGGTAGGCGTTGTCGTTGAATTTGTAGTTGCCGCTACAGCCGCCTAGAACAACCAATGCCAGCAACACAGAGGGCCAATGACGAACAGACATCAAGAAGTCTCCTTAAAACGCGCGTGCAAAACCCCAGTCCTTCCAGGACACCCGGAAAGGCGAGAAGGTAAAAAGTCATGTTTCGCTAACTGTCAGAACCACCCAGCGGGATGCTCAGGCGTCCAAGCCGATACAACAGGGTGCGACGCGGTAAGCCGAGCTCACGCGCCACCAGGGTTTGGTTACCACCGTGCTTGTGAAGGCAATCAAGCAACAATCGGCGCTCGACCTGATCCAGGCGTTCACGCAGGCTACGGGTGGGTGCCTGCGGCAAGGTGTCAAGGTTCAAGGTGAAGTGCTCGCTACGCAGTTCACCGCCTTCGCACAGCAACACTGCCCGCTCGATCAGGCCCTTGAGTTCTCTGACGTTGCCCGGGAAGCTGTATGCACCAAGGTGTTCAAATGCCGCATCGGACCACCTCAACGGCTCGCGCTGCAGAATTGCGCAGGCCTTGTCAGCGAAATGTAAAGCCAGCTCGCGCAGATCACCTTCACGCTGGCGCAGTGCCGGTAGCGTGATGGGAAACTGTGCCAGACGGTAGTAAAGGTCCTCACGAAACGTCCCTTCGCTAACCCGTGCCGAAAGATCACGGTGCGTTGCCGCAATGATCCGCACATCGATCCGTTGCGCCTGGTTGGCGCCCAGCGGACGAATCTCCCCTTCTTGCAGCACTCGCAGTAGCTTGGCCTGAAGAGCAAGTGGCATGTCCCCAACTTCATCCAGCAACAGCGTGCCGCCATCGGCAGCCGCGAACAGCCCCGCACGATCAGTATCAGCACCGGAAAAAGCCCCCTTGCGATAGCCGAACAGTTCGCTCTCCAACAGGCTCTCCGGAAGTGCCGCACAATTGTGTGCGATAAACGCCTTTGAACTACGCGGGCCGTAATCATGAATTGCCCGTGCCACCACTTCCTTGCCAGTGCCCGTCTCGCCTTGCAGCAATACCGTGTAAGGGGTGTGCAACACCTTGCTGATCAACTGATAGGTATGGCGCATCGCTGTGCTCCTGCCAATCAAGCCATAAGCACCTGAACAGACGACCGGCTCAACCCTTGGCGACGCCTCACACGTTGACCGCAGCACCCGCTGCAAGAGATGCAACTGATCCAGCACAAAACCTCCAAGTGCCCTCAGGGAACCGGCAAACCCCTGCAGATCAACCGAGACGCGGCTGGCGCATAAGATCAGGCCTGCAACCGCCTGATCACGGTTGCTCAACGGCACGCACAACAGCGAGCGCCAGAGCGTGGCTTGCCGAGGAAGAAAACTGATGTCGTGGATATCACTGCTCAGGTCACTGATACTGACCTCACGGTTTTGGCACAGCGCAAACTGCAACAGTTGCTCACCGTTGTAGTCCGCCGGTAACTCGGCTGCTTCCCGTGGCTGGAGAACGCCATCCAGCCACTCTGCGCTCAACCCCAGCGAGGTATGCGTGGCATCGAGCAGGTACACCTGACTCAATTCACAACCACTGAGCTCAGCGGTCGCTCGTACGAACTCAGCCAGTAGCGCGCCTTCATCCGCCATGCGCGACAAACTGGCATATCGAGCCAGCACGGCCTCGGCATAGACCAAGGGTTGCGCTACTTGCGTAAACATCGGCGACGCCTCAGGCAAACTCACACACAACGCCTGCGTCAGGGTCGAGCGTCACATGCACCCGCGAGAGATGCTCACCGGTGGCCATCGATTCCAGCAGACGGTCAGCTACATGCGGCAACAGATACCGATCCAGCAAGTGATCAATCAAACGCGCACCGCTATCACTTCGGGTACAACGCTGCACAAAGTGATCAACCAGACGGGGGCAATGGCTGAACACCATTTGCCGCCTGTGCAAGCGCTCGCCCAGACGCTGCAGCTTGATTTCTACCAGTTCACGAAGCACCGCAGCATCCATCGGGTAGTACGGCACGACACGCATACGCGCGAGCAACGCTGGCTTGAAATGCTGACTCAGCGTTGGTCGGATGGCCTCTTCCAGCGCCTCTGCACTGGGCCGCTCACCGTGCAGGCAAAGCGCACTGATACGCTCGCTGGCCAGGTTCGAGGTCATCAGAATCAGGGTGTTGCGGAAATCTATTTCACGCCCCTCGCCGTCATTGGCCACCCCCTTGTCGAAGATCTGATAGAACAGGTTCAGGACATCCGGGTCGGCCTTTTCGACTTCATCGAGCAGCACCACCGAATAGGGTTTCTGCCTGACCGCCTCAGTGAGCATGCCGCCCTCGCCATACCCCACATAGCCCGGCGGCGCCCCGATCAGGCGAGACACCGTGTGTTTTTCCTGAAACTCGGACATGTTGATGGTGGTGATGAAACGCTCGCCGCCATACAACAAGTCGGCCAGCGCCAATGCGGTTTCGGTCTTGCCGACACCGCTGGGGCCTACCAGCAAAAATACCCCTGCGGGTGCATCCGGTTTGTTCAGGCCTGCGGCAGCGGCACGCATCGCGCGGTCGAGGGCATGCACGGCCTGCTCCTGACCCCGAATGCGTGCTCGCAGGTCGGCAGCAAAGCAAGAGACCTTGGCATTATGTTCCTGGGCCAGCTGGGCCAACGGCACACCTGTCCAGGCGCTGATCACTTCGGCCACCAAGCGGGGACACACTTCAAAGCTGACCAGACGCTCCAGGGTCTGCGCCTCACACAAGGCATGATGAGCGTCATGGAGCGAGACCTCCAATGTCTCGATGCGGTGCTGCGCATCCACGTCCTGAGCCTGCATGTGCAAACCGATATCGCGCGCCTCGGCCAATTGCTGTCGAAGCGCCAGAAGGCGTTCGGCCAAACTGCGCTGCTGATGCCAGCGTGCTTCAAGTCGCTGCCGCTCTTCGTCCAGTTCGGCCAGATGCACCTGCAGCGTATCCAGTGCAGGCTGATCGACAACCAAGCCGGCCTCGGCATCACGGCGCAACGCCTGATACTGCCGATGACCTTCGGCCTGCTTGCCCCGCAGCAGCTCAAGGCACTCTGGTGCAGCCACCAGACTGATACGAACCCTCGCGCACGCGGTATCGAGCACATCGACGGCTTTGTCCGGCAACTGTCGACCGGCCAGGTAACGCGCCGACAACTCGGCAGCAGCCACCACTGCATCATCACGCAGGTATATACCGTGGCTTTTCTCATAGACCTGGGCCAGACCACGCAGGATCGTCACCGCCTCGCTGACGGTAGGCTCATGCAGTCGCACAGGCTGAAAGCGCCGCGCCAGAGCTGGGTCTTTCTCAAAGTATTTTTTGTACTCCGCCCAAGTAGTGGCAGCAATGGTGCGTAACTCGCCCCTGGCCAATGCAGGTTTGAGCAGGTTGGCCGCATCTGAGCCTCCGGCATTGCCACCCGCACCAATCAGGGTGTGCGCTTCATCGATGAACAGAATGATCGGTTTCGGCGAAGCCTTGACCTCGTCGATCACACCGTTAAGCCTGCGCTCGAATTCACCTTTGATGCTGGCACCCGCTTGCAGAAGCCCCATGTCCAGCGACAGCAGCTCGACCCCCTGAAGCGCCGCCGGCACCTCTGCAGCAACAATGCGCGAAGCCAGGGCCTCTACAACCGCAGTCTTGCCGACACCGGCCTCACCCACCACGATCGGATTGTTCTTGCGCCGACGCGCCAGAATATCGACCATCTGACGGATCGCAGCGTCTCGACACAGTACCGGGTCAAGCTTCCCGTCACGCGCCTGCTGCGTCAGGTTATGGGTGAAGCGCTGCAGCAATGACTCACCCGCGGCAACCGGTTTTTCCTGCGCAGAAGGCCCCTGTTGCGACAGGACGAATGCCTTCAGGCGCTCGATGTTCAACCGGGCCAGCAACGGTTGATAGCCGCTACCGGCATAGCGCAACGGGTTACGGACCATGGCGAGAATCAATGCTGCCTGCTCGACCTGGCTCTGCCCCAGCTCCAGATTTGCCACAAGCAGGGCATCCTGAAGCCATTGCACCAGTTCCGGCGCGAACACAGGGTTACGCGAAGCATTGTGCTCGGCCTTCACCTGCAGTACGGCACTCAGCTCGCCAGCGTCTATTTCTGCATCCTGTAATGCGCGTACAAGCAAGCCTTGCGGCCGCGCCAACAAACCCGATAGCAGGTCCTCGACCAGCACCCTGCTACCACCGCGAGCAACACAACGCTCTGCTGCACATTCAAGGTCTCGGCGGGTTTCAGCATCCAGCGCCTGGATAAGTTGTTGCAGATCTACGTTGATCATGAGGCCTCTGTCCTTAGTGAGTTTTGCTGCCCAAGGTAACCACGCCGTCAGCGTGCTCACGCCCCAACCAACTGGTCCAACCCAGGTGACAGGCGTTCTGTTCACCAATGCGCAGTTCGCGGATTTCCTCCTTGCGCAGGACCAGGCGGATGTCGTAATCCAGAGGGTCACGCAGCGTGAACCGCACCAACGCACACAGCGGCTGATAACCGGCTCCAATCGGCAGGAACTCGTGAAAGCGTGTCCAGTCGAGCTGACGAATATGGATACGAAACTTGCCGCTGTGATCACGCACCCATTCGCCAAGCACCAGGTCTTCGTCGAACCGGCTGTTGAACCGACCAAGGCCATTACGTTGCTCATCAAGAATGTCGACGCGGCGCTCGATGCATTGCTCGATCACCAAGTGCGCATGCTTGAAGTAGTAACGCAGCACCGACTCGATCAGCGCTGCCGAATGCGCCCGCAGGCTGAGCAGGCCGAGGTAAGGCAACAAACGCTTCCAGTTCAGCTCGCGAGCTTCGCGAATATCCCTGCCGCCTAGCCCGATCAGGGCGAACAACTGTTCGGAAAACGGGTCAAGCGCACCACTCTTGAAGCTCGCCCGATAGCGATACTTGCGCCAGATGGGCAACATCAAACGCTGCAGGCGATCGTGAAAAAGGTCCAGGAAGTGGCGTGTTGCATTACCCTCCTCGCCGTCACCCAATGCCTGCTCACCGTAAAACGCTGGCAGCGGCGATCCGGAACCAAAGAGGCTGATCAGGTTGAACCGCAACCGCGCCCGCAGCGTCCCGTGCTCGTAAAAAAACTCAACCTGCTCGATGTCACTGCCCGGGAAGCCCAGGCTTGGGTTGGCCTGAAACTCCATCTGTTCGTAAAGCTCGTCATCACTCAACTGCGGGTGATACGCACGCAGTCGGTCGATCACCAACAACACCGCCTGAAACAGCGAGTACTCTCGAATTGCCAGGCTCAAGCCTGTTAAAGCGGGGGCTGTAGCCCCATTCGCGGAATCCATTGGTACACCTCTCCTTGTGTACTTTTCACTCGTAACTCATGGTAAGAATTGAGGCTGGCGTAAAGCGCAAAAAACTCGTTCAGAACCGAAGCGAAAACAAACAGATCGCCCTCTCCGATGTAACCCTCCGGGTCAATGGTCAGTTCGGTACGCAATCCACGCAGGGGCAGTCCACGGTGCAGCCGATCCACCGGCTGATGATGGATCGACTTGAGTCCCCCCAGTAACCGCTTACTGACTTTCTCCGCGTGCTGGTCGTAATAACGGGGCAAGTCATAGGTTTCGAGAATCACCTTGAGCGCTTCGACATTGGCCAGCGACAAGTAGTTGAGCGACATGTTGCTGATCAGTTTCCAGAGAAAGTCGCGGTTCAACGGTGGCGCAAAACTCGAGGTCGTCAGGGTGATATTGCGGAAGCTGAGAAACTCCGGCGTTCCTTCGCAGGTCAGGCAAATGTCCCCCAGCTTGAGGCGGCGCGGCAGGTTCTGGTTGGTACAGGTCAGTTCAATGGACAGTGTTTCCTGCACTTCAGCCTGACGAATGGCGAAGCTCAGGTAGGTATCCAGGCCTTCATGCAACAGTGATGAACGCTGCCGAACACTGTAGTGCGGGCGGCTCTGCGGTACATCGAAGCTGGCGTCATGCTCGAAGGACTCAAACAACACATAGTCCCGGTAGCCAACGCCTCCTGTGCTCCAGCCTGCCACCCGGTCCACCGAAAATACCCCGCAGTGCTCAAGGTCATAGCTGGCTGGCAGCAGCAGGTACTCATCCTCCTTGCCATCAAGACGAATCGGCAAGGCATCGTGGTTAAACAGGTTGGCAATCGGCGTGCAATAGAGCTTCACGTTGTCCTGCGTAGGCCGCAGGCGCTGGATACCGCTCTTGCGGATATCAAAACGCAGCTCCAAGCCTCGCATCTGCGCCAACAATGCCTGCGGTAGTGTCTGCAGCACCTCAAGCCCATCAAGGTCGACAAACAGGAACTTGTCCTGAAAGGCGAAGTACTCTTGCAGATAGCGATAGCCACGGAAGGTGTTCAACGGGTAGGGAATCAGTGCCTCTTCTTCGGCAAACCCGACCGGCTGCACCCGATCGCCCGGTAGCGTGAGCATTTTCAGCTCACCCGCAGCAGTGACAAGCGGTTTGCCATCGCTGTCCAGCGGCACTAGGTCAACATGGTCCAGATTGCGTAACAGGCTGAGGTAGAGCATCTGGGGGATGTAACGGTCATCACCGGTCAGAAAAAGCCGCAACCGCCTCAGGTTCAACTCGCCAACATGGCCTTCGCTGGTCATATCCAGGCGCAAGCCCAGCAGCGCCCCATCGCCCTTGACCGAGTAGTTCAAGGCACTCAGCCTCAACGGCAGCACATCGGTTGGATAACAGGTGCGGAAACGACATTGCACACCATCGACAGGGTGACTTTTCACTGCCGTATGGCGTTCCACCCGAAAGGCCGGACCGGGGCGTTCCATCGGGTCGAACTGTAGAATGCTGAAGGCAGGTAGCGGCCGCATGTAGTTTGGCCACAGCAGATGCATCAGCGAATGACTGAGTTCTGGAAGTTCGTCATCGAGCTTCTGGCGTAGACGCCCAGTCAGAAATGCAAACCCTTCAAGCAGACGCTCCACATCCGGATCTCGCCCAGCCTGCCCCAGAAAAGGCGCCAAAGCCGGACTACGCTCAGCGAAACGGCGCCCCAACTGACGCAGCGCAGTCAGTTCACTCTGGTAGTAATGATTAAAGGACACGGCTTATCCGCCTGTCAGTCTGCTCCGTGAGCGTCCTCATACCTGGTACATACAGGACAGGTATCCTCGACAGTTTTTCATCCATGATCAGGTCACGCTCACTTGACCGCTGCCATTGAGGCACGCGGAGAAACTGGCCTGCCGTTTGACACCCTCTACTTCAAGCACCCCTTCGATACTGAAGGACAACATGAGTTGATCGTGGCAACGCGGCAGGGAAACCACCCGCACGCAGGAGAGGCGCGGCTCATAAGCCTCGATAAAAAGCTCAATGGCGCTGCGGGCCTGACTCAGGGCATCGTGCAAACTCAGACGCATGTCGTTGAGATCCGGGAGGCCATAATCGGAAAGTGTTTGTACGCTGCCCGCACGGGTACTGAGCATCTTCGCCAGATGGGCCGCCACCGAAGCCATGAGGCACGCCTCCCGGCTCCAGCCAATGCGTTTGTCGGCCTCACCACCAAGGCGCTCAAAAAGGCTGCCGTTTCCGTTCATGGCCTCGCTCCCGTTTACTCTTTGTCCAGTTTGCCCACCAGTGACAACGTAAAGTCAGCACCCATGTACTTGAAGTGCGGACGCACATTCAGGCTCACCCGGTACCAGCCCGGTTCACCTTCCACATCGCTGACAACGATCTGAGCGGCTCGCAACGGGCGCCGCCCCCGTACCTCTGCACTGGGGTTCTCCTGGTCAGCGACGTACTGCCGAATCCACTTGTTGAGCTCCAGTTCGAGGTCGGTGCGTTCTTTCCATGAACCAATCTGTTCGCGCTGCAGCACTTTCAAATAGTGAGCCAGACGATTGACGATCATCATGTACGGCAACTGGGTGCCAAGTTTGTAGTTCAGCTCTGCCGTCTTGCCTTCCGCGCTGATGCCAAAAAATTTCGGCTTTTGCACCGAGCTTGCAGAGAAAAATGCGGCATTGTCGCTGCCCTTGCGCATGGTCAAGGAAATGAAGCCTTCTTCGGCCAACTCATATTCGCGACGGTCAGACACCAGCACTTCGGTAGGAATCTTGGTCTCGATTTCGCCCATGCTTTCAAAGTGGTGCAACGGAAGGTCCTCCACTGCGCCGCCGCTTTGCGGACCGATGATGTTCGGGCACCAGCGGAACTTGGCAAAGCTGTCGGTCAGCTTGGTACCAAAGGCATAAGCCGTATTACCCCACAGATAGTGCTCATGACTGTTGGCTACGGTTTCCTTGTATACAAACGACTTCACCGGGTTTTCTTGTGGATCATAGGGGTTACGCAACAAGAAGCGCGGTAGCGTCAGGCCAAGGTAACGCGCATCCTCGGACTGCCGGAAGCTCTGCCATTTGGCGAACTGTGGGCCTTCAAAGTGATCCTTCAAGTCCTTCAAGTCTGGCAAGCCGGTAAAGCTCTCCAAACCGAAAAACTTCGGCCCGGCAGCGGCGATGAAAGGCGCATGCGACATACAGGCAACACTGGAGACGTACTGCATCAGTTTGACGTCGGGAGCGCTGGGTGAGAGGAAGTAGTTGGCAATGATCGCCCCCACCGGCTGCCCACCAAACTGACCGTACTCCGCCGTATAGATATGCTTGTACAGGCCTGACTGCATTACCTCGGGCGAGTCCTCGAAGTCATCCAGCAGGTCTTGCTTGGAAACGTTGAGAATTTCGATCTTGATGTTTTCGCGAAAGTTGGTGCGCTCCACCAACAACTGCAGGCCTCTCCAGGCAGACTCCAGCGACTGGAAATCGGCATGGTGAAGAATTTCATCCATCTGACGGCTGAGCTTGGCATCGATCTCGGCAATCATGCGATCGACCATGGCTTTCTTCACCGGCTCGCCGCTATTGTGCGGCTTCAGCAACTCCTCAATAAACGCTGACACCCCGCGTTTGGCGATGCCATAGGCATCATCGTCGGGCGTCAGGCGGGTTTCGGCGATAATGCTGTCGAGAATGCTGTACGTGCTGTTTTCAGGGCTGTTCTGTTGTGTCGCAGTGCTGCTCATGGCGATGACTTCCTTGGCAAATGGGAGGCTCAGGCGTCCTGGGTCGGGGCAGTGTTCAACCCAAGCTCACCCAGTACACGTGCACGCGACTCATCGTCGGCAAGCACACCTTCGATAGCTTTTCGAAAGGCCGGTGCGTTACCCAGCGGACCTTTGAGAGCGACCAGCGCATCACGTAGCTCCATCAGCTTTTTCAGCTCCGGGACTTGCTCAACCAGGCTGGCCGGATTGAAGTCCTTCATCGAGTTGACCCGTAACTGCACGGCCAGCTCTTCAGTGTCGCTGTCGTCCTGCAGGCGGTTAGGCACACTCAGCGTCAGGCTCAGCTCCTGCTTGGCCAGCACTTCATCAAAGGTCATTTTGTCGATACTGATCGGCTTGCGGTCCTCAACCTTGCGCTCGTCCACTCGCTGGGTATAGTCACCAATCGCCATCAACTTCAGCGGCAGTTCGATCTCCTCCTGAGCTCCGCCTGTAGCAGGTTTGAAGGTGACGTTGATGCGCTCCTTCGGGGCTACCGAGCCTTCTTTGGCCATGGTGTTTCTCCTTTCGGTTGCGGCCCTTGGGCCTATTCGAGTACCACTTCAAGATCGAGATTGCACAGCCGTCGATAAATCTCTTCCTTGCGCTCGCGTACGGCATGGTTCTGCGGCAGCAACTCACAGCAGCCGTGCAGCAGATGCAGAACCTCAAGTACAAGGTCAGGCTCCCAGGCATGCAGGCCCGAACGCTGGAGTTCCTGATCGAGGGTTTCGAGCTGCGTCTTGGCCAACTCGTACTTCTTGGCCGTGAAGCACAGTCGAGCCATGCTCAACTGCCAAAAAAAACGCGTGCGCCCTCCATGGGCATTTCTCAAGCCTTGTTTAAGATGTTGTACGGCAGCCTTCAGACCGTCCTTGCGCAGGATTGGCTGGGCAGCATCCAATGCGTCTTCCCAGGCGGGTTGGTCGGCACCGACTTCAACCTTGCGTGGCACATCGGCGCTCTGCAGATGAGGCATCACCTGCGCACTGATCCAGCGCCGAGTGGCGGGGTCGGCAAAGGGTGTACCGTCGTAAAAACGCAACTCGACTACGCCCGGCAGGCGCTGCAGTAACAAAGAAAAGTGAACTTCCACCTCACGCATCGCCTGCTCAGCACCTAACGCCTGCAGGCACTCCCAGACCAGGCGCTGGCCGTCGAACCAGAACGGCGCCTTAGCCAGGCTGGCCTCCAGCTCCAGCAGCAGATCGGCATACTGGCCCTGCTCAAACCGCTCCTGATACGCCTTCAACTTGTCGATCGGCAGCCCGCGCAACGCAGTGACCTGCTCGGTATTGCGCTCGGGTACCCCATCAATCGGCAACCACAGCAACGTGCGGTTCAGGCGCAAGGCACGAAGATCAGTCGATTTCTGACGCAGCCACCAGGCGCACAGCGGACGTGCGCTTTCCTGCTGAGCACGCAGGGCTTTATGGGCGTCCTTTTCATTGTCGATCGGCGAACCCGGCGTAAAGAGCTGCGCCGTCGCCTGCTTGACCTGAGCCACCACCGCACCGACCGCACTGGCCTCATGCCGATCATCATCGGCACGTTGAAGCATGCTGTTCAGGCGTCGACAGATAGGCAACAGCAATGGTGCATCGTCACCCAACTGTGCCGTCAGCGCCTTTTCCAACGCGTCCAGATGCTCAAGCATGCAGCGGAACAATGGTCGCTGCTCCTTGATCGGGATGCTCTCGCTCAAGACCTGATCAAGGCGCGACACCAACCAACGCATGGCTGCACTGCGAGTGCGCGGCTTCTGTGGATAGATATCCGCCCAGTACTGCTCGCACAACACATGCAACAAACCAATCCCGGCCAAAAGCCCTGGGAAAGCCTCACGTTGATACAGCGCCCACGTCAACCAGACAGCGACCCGCAGGTCCTTGGACTGATCGCGCAACAGCGTTTCGCTACGCTCAAGTACTGCCGCCCAGTCGACCTGGCCGCTTTCATGCATGGACTGCGCTTTGCCCAGCTCACTCTCCAACGCCTCGAACTCAACCGAAAAGCGGGCATCCTCTCCCCCAAAGCACCCTGGTGATACAGCGCGCCTGGCAAGATCAAGGTAACGAGCGGAAAGTTTAGTCGAGTAAGACATTCACCAACTTCACAAAAGCGAATCAATCTTCTGGGTGCACACAACTGCAAAACCGAGCGCACCGATTTTTAAATAATAAAAACAGCAGTAAACAGGCGTCGGCCATGCCAGTAAAAATTATCAGCCTGAAAGTAAAAAGCCTGACACCGAGAAGAATATCCCCTCTATGGATATTTCCTTAAAGAGGATGCTTCCTATGGAGACGTAGGAATTTTCTTTAAATCAACGAAAATAGCTAAGAAAATATCGTTCCGGCATGACGCTGCCCGGGCGGTGCTCCTAGGCCATAGGTGTTGTGATGAGTGAGATCCAACATACAAAACCACGAGGCTAGCGAATGGCGGCGCCCCGTGGACCGCTGGCAATCAGACTGGCTCCGCAGGCAGTTTTCATGCCATTAAGTGCGACGGGCACACCCTCTACGGTGTAGATACTGCTGCCTTCGACTATGGGGAAAATGCCCTTGCAGAGCGGGCAACTGACGTTATGACCGATACCCGCAATGGGCTTGCCATTGAGGTTAGTATGGGTGAAAGCCTCAAGTACAGCGCCACCATGGTTGGTGGTATCGCCTAAGCGGATGATGTCCTTCATCGTGTCACCTCTTTTCTTACAAAGTTATTTCCTATTAATTGTCCAGCAGCAACATCACTTTGCAGCTCTGATTTCTGCTAAGGCTTTTTCCAAAATGCTCATATCAGGAGGATTCTTTTTTCACCCAACCGCCCTATCAAGGGATCATTGTACCGATAGCGGTTGTAGTGCAGGCCAGTCTCGTGGTCGTAGTATTGCCCCTGAAACCGTAGCGGGTTCTGGATGCCTTTGTGCTGGGCCCAGTCCGAGTACTGGACCTGGGTTTCTCCCCAGGCCTTGTGCTGCGCGCGCCGAATAGTCAACAGGTAACTTTTGAACATCGGCCTGGAAGCTTTCTACAATCCTCTCCAATATCACCCAAGTGACTTATGCCTATCACTATACTCAGTGCTGACTTAGCTTTATGGAGAAAACCACCCCCGTTATTTAATTGGCAACCTCAATGACTCCACCCATTTATTAGGAACACCGTTAAAATAATCACGCAACCTATCCTCCACATGCACAGGATCCCACACAGCAGCTCGTTCTAACCCCTCACACTGTTCTCGGCACGCCGAAACCTCTGCACCTCCTTGGTAAAGAGAGTACTTTTTACTAATAGGATCAACTTTAAAAAAAACCGGACTTTCAAAAAGACTTGCATCCAGAGGAGAGTTACCTATCACCTCCCATTTCTTGGATGAAAATGTGCTTTTCATAACCCATATTTTAAACAGATCCCTTGAAGCTACAATTTGATTAATCGAGAGCCTCTTCTCCGCCAGAGCATCGTAAAATAAAACCAATGGAAAATCTAAAACCCGAGCAAAGGCGAAACTTCCACTACCTAGATCAATTCTCAAAAAATCACCCTTCACCCACCCCTTCCTACCCATACTCACTCTCCAAACTCACCATTAGCCGAATCAATATAGTGTTTAAGTTTTTTATTTTTTGGCGATATACTATTTATAGCGCTACCTGATGTCCCACCCATTGATTTAGCTCCCCCATTAGCCTCAATAAGCTGCTGCTCTCGACCACGTCTTGCATCTACACTCTCCGAGCTTTTATCAAGAATCGCTGGACCATATCCCTGCTTGTTCATATGGTGACCGCTATCTCGCCTCGCGACATTAACCTCTGGCAAGTCACACCCACATGTTCGACCAGAATAGACCTGCTCAGTAGCTGGATTGAGTTTCATATATGTCTGGTATGTCTTCTTCGCCAACCCAAACGGATCAATCCAGAAAACCGGATTCGGCGCATACACATACAGGTTCAGCCCACCCGCATAGCCAATCGGGTCCTTGCTGATAAACCGCCCGACCAAGGGATCATAGTACCGATAGCGGTTGTAGTGCAGGCCCGTCTCGTGGTCGTAGTATTGCCCCTGAAACCGTAGCGGGTTCTGGATGCCTTTGTGCTGAGCCCAGTCCGATTTATTATGAACTTATTCGTTAGCGATGATGCTTACCACCACATATCTATCACTTTCTGGTTCGTATTTCTGCGAGCGCTTTTTCCAAGATCCTTAGATCTGGTGGAGCCTTTGAGGAAGCCTTAGCTTTTATCCAAGAGTCAACTTTTCGCTTACGCAACTCTTCACCCTCGTCAGTAAAATCCTCCTTATAATAGCATCTATCTATTAGACGCCCCTCATCATCGAAAGCTTTAACACACAACAAATCATTATCATGAAAAAACTTTCTCAAGGACACCTGGCGTCTTCTTGATATCTCCTGAGCCACATCATCAGGTACTATATCACCATTTTCGTTCAAAACTTTGTATGCTGAAACCAATGCTTCAACAGTGCCCCACACCAAATAATTTTTTTCCACGTCAAGGCATGGCGGCCTCAAGGAGCAAGTGCAACAGCTAGTTAAAAAATCGGAGCGCGCTAATTCCGAAATT
>NZ_BMQU01000034.1 GCF_014648275.1 Pseudomonas laurentiana | reverse complement strand
CGGGATCGAACCGCCGACCCTCTGCTTGTAAGGCAGATGCTCTCCCGGCTGAGCTAATCACCCGTGTGCTTCGCTGAGGTGGCGAAATTTACGCAGGTATCGAACCTAAGTCAATACCCCTGTTGAAGTTTTTTTAAAAAACCGCAAAAAAGTTGCTCTACCCTTCGAACGACAAGCTGCCCGCAAGAGCAGAAACCGCCGTGTACCTCATGAAACGCCAAGCGTAAAACGCGTTACCGGTAAATCATCTTCTTGGTCATGCCACCGTCGACCACGAACTCCTGCCCTGTAACAAAACCGGAATTCTTCGACAGCAGCCAGGCCACCATCGCCGCCACATCCTCCACCGTCCCTACCCTGCCTGCTGGGTGCTGGGCATGGTCGGACTCTGTCAGCGGTTCGGCACGGCGCTGGGAAGGATCACGGGCATCGATCCAGCCCGGGCTGACCGCATTGACCCGGATCTCCGGGCCAAGGCTTACCGCCAAGGCGTGGGTCAAGGCCAATAGTCCGCCCTTGCTGGCGGCATAGGCTTCGGTATCGGGCTCGGACTGTGCCGCCCGGGTCGAAGCCAGGTTCACGATCGCGCCACAATGCGCACGCAGGTACGGCGCACAATGCTTGGCCAGCAACATCGGCCCACCCAGGTTGACCGCCAGCACACGGTTCCAGTGCGCAAGGCTGAGGCTTTCCAGGGTGGTATTGTGCGGGTCGGCAATGGCCGCATTGCAGACCAAGGCATCAAGCCGACCGAACTGGCCCAGCACCTCGGCAACGCCGACTGCGACCTGCGACTCATCGGCGACATCCATGCCTACGAACCAGGCGTTGTCACCCAGCACTTTGGCCGCCGTGGAGCCTCGCGCACGATCAAGGTCGGTCAGCACCACCTGCCAGCCTTCGCAAATCAGCCAGGCGGCAATGCCCAGGCCGATCCCCCGTGCCGCACCGGTAACCAGTGCGACACGACCGTTATGACTGCTTTCGGGTGCTGACCAGTCGATCACAGCGCTGCCAACCCGCGGGCCAGATCGGCCTTCAGGTCAGCCACATCTTCCAGGCCGACCGCTACACGGATCAGGCTGTCGCGGATGCCCGCAGCCTCACGCTCCTGCGGCGACAAGCGACC
The DNA here is from genome assembly GCF_014648275.1 of Pseudomonas laurentiana. Classification (GTDB taxonomy): domain Bacteria; phylum Pseudomonadota; class Gammaproteobacteria; order Pseudomonadales; family Pseudomonadaceae; genus Aquipseudomonas; species Aquipseudomonas laurentiana. The sequence goes on along the minus strand of NZ_BMQU01000034.1, from coordinate 25,972 downwards.
ATGAGAGGTGGTGCCAGGATGCGTGATGGTGGTCTTGCTGTCGCCCAGGTTGGCAGTGATCGAAATCAAGCGGGTAGCATCGATGAAGCGCCAGGCGCCCTCCTTGCCTCCCTTGACCTCGAAGCTTACCACCGCACCGAAGCCACTCATCTGACGTTGAGCCAGTGCGTGCTGCGGGTGGCTCTTGAGCCCGGCGTAGTGAACCTTCTCGATGCCTTCCTGCTGCTCCAGCCAGTCGGCCAGCGCCTGTGCATTGGCACAGTGGGCACGCATCCGCAGATTCAGGGTTTCCAGGCCCTTGAGGAAGATCCAGGCGTTGAACGGGCTCAGCGACGGCCCCGCCGTGCGCAGGAAACCGACCACTTCCTTCATCTGCTCGGCGCGACCGGCAACCACACCGCCCATGCAACGACCCTGGCCGTCGATGAACTTGGTCGCCGAGTGCACGACGATGTCGGCACCCAGCTTCAGTGGCTGCTGCAAGGCCGGCGTGCTGAAGCAGTTGTCGACCACCAGTTGCGCGCCTTTGCGATGAGCCACTTCAGCCAACGCGGCGATATCCACCAACTCGGCCAGCGGGTTAGACGGCGACTCGACGAACAGCAGCTTGGTATTGGCCTTGATCGCCGAGTCCCAGGCAGCCAGATCCGTCAGCGGCACATAGTCAACCTGCACGCCAAAGCGCTTGAAGTACTTCTCGAACAGGCTGATGGTCGAGCCAAATACGCTCTGCGACACCAGCACATGATCACCAGCACTGCACAGGGCCATCACGGTCGAGAGGATCGCGGACATCCCCGTCGACGTGGCAACGGCCTGCTCGGCGCCTTCAAGGGCGGCAATGCGCTCCTCGAAAGCCCGAACGGTCGGGTTGGTGTAGCGCGAATAGACATTGCCCGGAACATCGCCTGCGAACCGTGCGGCAGCATCCGCCGCAGTACGGAACACATAGCTGGAGGTGAAGAACAGCGGATCGCTGTGCTCACCTTCCGGCGTGCGATGTTGACCGGCACGTACCGCCAGGGTATCGAACGCAACCCCTTCAAGGTCGCTGTCGAGGCGCCCGGCATCCCATTCCTGTGTCATGCCGCTGCTCCCAATCAGTTGTTGTAGAGGTCGATGATCGCGCTGACTGCCTGATTCTTGACCTTGGAGGCATCGTTACGCGCCTGCTCGATCTTCTCGAGGTAGACCTCGTCGATATCGCCGGTCACGTATTGGCCGTCGAATACCGCGCAGTCGAAATGTTCGATCTTGATCTTGCCGCCACCGACTGCGTCGATCAGGTCCGACAGGTCCTGGTAGACCAGCCAGTCGGCGCCGATCAGGTCGGCGACGTCCTGAGTGGTGCGATTGTGGGCGATCAGTTCATGAGCGCTCGGCATGTCGATACCGTAAACGTTAGGGAAACGCACTGCTGGCGCCGCCGAACAGAAGTAGACATTCTTCGCACCCGCTTCACGGGCCATCTGAATGATCTGCTTGCAGGTAGTACCGCGCACGATCGAGTCATCGACCAGCATGACGTTCTTGCCACGGAACTCGAGTTCGATGGCGTTGAGCTTCTGGCGGACCGACTTCTTGCGCGCAGCCTGGCCAGGCATGATGAACGTACGGCCGATGTAGCGGTTCTTGACGAAACCTTCGCGGAACTTGACGCCCAGGTGGTTGGCCAGTTCCAGCGCGGCAGTACGGCTGGTATCGGGAATCGGGATGACCACATCGATGTCGTGGTTCGGGCGTTCGCGCTGGATCTTCTCGGCGAGTTTCTCGCCCATGCGCAGGCGAGCCTTGTAGACCGAAACGCCGTCGATGATCGAATCAGGACGCGCCAGGTAAACGTGCTCGAAAATGCACGGGGAATATTTCGGATTGGTCGCGCACTGACGGGTGTGCAACTGGCCGTCTTCGGTGATGTACACCGCTTCGCCCGGCGCCAGGTCACGAATCAGGGTGAAACCCAATACGTCCAGAGAAACGCTTTCGGAGGCAATCATGTACTCGACGCCTTCGTCGGTATGACGCTGCCCGAAGACGATTGGACGAATGGCATTCGGGTCGCGGAAACCGACAATGCCGTAACCCGTGATCATGGCCACGACGGCGTAGCCACCACGGCAGCGATTGTGAACGTCGGTCACGGCAGCGAACACGTCTTCTTCGGTCGGCTGCAACTTGCCACGCACCGCCAGTTCATGGGCGAAGACGTTGAGCAGCACTTCCGAATCGGAACTGGTGTTGACATGACGCAGATCGGATTCGTAGATTTCCTTGGCCAACTGCTCGACGTTGGTCAGGTTACCGTTGTGCGCCAGGGTAATGCCGTACGGCGAGTTGACGTAGAACGGCTGAGCCTCGGCCGAGGTCGAGCTGCCCGCAGTCGGGTAGCGCACATGACCAATACCCATGTGCCCCACCAGACGCTGCATGTGGCGCTGCTGGAACACATCACGCACCAGACCATTGTCCTTGCGCAGGAATAACCGGCCATCATGGCTGGTCACAATACCGGCAGCGTCCTGGCCGCGGTGCTGGAGGACGGTTAGCGCGTCATACAGCGCCTGATTGACGTTCGACTTACCGACGATACCGACGATGCCACACATGCGACGCAACCCCTACTTAATGAAACTGGACTGAACAGCACTCAAGGCGTTTTGGGGCCCAGGAGCTGCTCCTTGAACGGGAGATCAACCGGTGCGGTGATCCCGCTGGCGAGCCACTGACTGGTAAACCCCAGAATAAGGTTTTTCGACCAGTCAGCGACCAATAGAAATTGTGGCAAAAGCCGGGACTCCTGCCACCACGGATCCTGTTGTACCGGCCCCAGGCTCAGCAGCCCGACCGCTACGACAACCAGCAAGCCCCCTCGCGCGGCGCCGAAGGCCATGCCAAGGAAACGATCGGTCCCGGACAACCCGGTGACACGAATCAGCTCGCCGATAATAAAGTTGATCATTGCCCCCACCAGCAAGGTGGCGACGAAAAGAATGGCGCAGCCGGCGATGACACGGGCTGAAGGCGTCTGGATATAGCTGTCCAGGTACTGCGATACACCGCCACCAAACATCCAGGCCACAGCCCCGGCGATAGCCCAGGTAAGCAGCGACAAGGCTTCTTTGACAAAGCCGCGCTTTAAACTGATCAGCGAGGAAATGGCGATAATCGCGATGATCGCCCAGTCGACCCAGGTAAATGCCACGGTGCTGCCTGCAAACGGATAAGGCGGCGCATTTTACCAGAGCGATGAGCTATCGGTAAGCGGTGATTTGCCGTCCGGTAACGGCCGGACGGCAAGGTTTAGCTGCGCTCTGGCTGAAAACGAACGACAAAGCCCTTGAGGTTGTGCTGACGCCCCAGAAGATCACGCAGGCGCTCAGCCTCGGCACGCTCGATCAACGGCCCGACAAACACCCGATTCATGCCATCGGACGAACGAATGTAAGCATTATAGCCCTGGCTACGCAGGGTTTTCTGCAAGCTATCGGCACTGGCACGGTTGGACAGGCTGGCCAACTGTACCGACCAACTGACCGGCAGGCCATTGACATCGACCTTGCTCGGCGCAACAGGCTTGGCCGCTGCAACGGCAGCGACCGGTGCAGGTGCTGGCTTGCTCACCGGCGCTGCTGCGGGGGCGACAGGCTTGGCCGCAGCAGGCACCGGCACAGGCGTCGTGACCGGCGCTGGCGCGGGCACAGGCGCCGACACCTGTGCGACCGGCGCACTCGGAGCCGATAACACCGGCACCTGCTGCACCGCAACCGACTCATCAGGCAACGGCTGCGGCTCAGGCACCTGAACCGGCTCAACCTGCACCTGCGGCAAAACCGGCATGGCAGGCGCTTCCGGCGCCTCGACACGCACCTGACGCAGCTCATCCTCGCGCGAGAACAACATCGGCAGGAAGATCACTGCCAGCGCCACCAGTACCAGTGCGCCGACCATACGCTGCTTGACGACCTTATCCAGCGACGCCATCTACCTCGTCCTCCTTGGCCTGCCGGGCGAGCCACTCAAGGGCTTCACCGACACAGAAAAATGATCCGAACAGCAGAATCTCATCGTCCGCCGTTGCGTGCGCACACTGCCCTTCAAGGGCCGCCGCGACACTTGGATAAGACTGCACGTTCGCACCAAGATTCTCTAGCGCTACCTGCAATTCGACAGCCGGTCGGCTGCGGGTGCTCTCCAGCGGCGTTACCGCCCAGCACTGAACCTGCCGGCACAACGGCTCGATGACGCCCGCCAGGTCTTTGTCGTTGAGCAAGCCAAACACCGCCAGGCGCTTGCCACGAGGCGCTCGCACCGCCAGTCGCTGCGCCAGGTACTGCGCTGCATGAGGGTTATGCCCCACATCCAGCAGAATATTCAGGCGCTTGCCCTGCCAGGTGAACTGCCGACGATCGAGGCGCCCGACGATCCGGGTAGCCTTCAGGGCAGCAATGAGCTGCCCTGCACTCCAGGGCAAATCCAGCAACAGGTAAGCCTGCAATGCCAACGCCGCGTTTTCCATCGGCAGATCAAGCAACGGCAAGTCCTGCAGCTCTACCGCATTGCCACGCGCATCAACGCCCCGCCACTGCCAATACTGGTCAGTACTGGAAAGATCGAAGTCACGACCCCGCAGGAAAAACGGGCAGCCCAACTCACGCGCCTTGTCGAGCAAGGGCTGCGGCGGATTGAGGTCACCACACAAGGCTGGCTTGCCCTGGCGGAAGATGCCTGCTTTTTCGAAGGCAACCGATTCACGGGTATCACCCAGCCAGTCGGCATGGTCGACACCAATGCTGGTGACAACGGCAATGTCGGCATCAACCAGATTGACCGCATCCAGCCGACCGCCCAACCCGACCTCCAGCACAACGGCGTCCAGCGCCGACTGCTGGAACAACCAGAACGCCGCGAGCGTACCCATTTCAAAGTACGTCAGGGAGATGTCGCCACGCGCAGCCTCGACAGCCACAAACGCGGCGCACAACTGCGCATCGCTGGCCTCAACGCCCTCGACCTGCACGCGTTCGTTGTAACGCAGCAGGTGCGGCGAACTGTAGACACCGACCTTGAGGCCCTGCGCCTGCAACATCGCAGCGATGAAGGCACAGGTCGAACCCTTGCCGTTGGTGCCGGTCACGGTGATTACCCGTGGAGCCGGCTTGCCCAACCCGAGCCGCGCCGCAACCTGCTGCGAGCGCTCAAGCCCCATGTCGATGGCCGACGGATGCAACTGCTCCAGGTAGGCAAGCCAGTCGCCAAGGGTACGTTCGGTCATACCGTGGCAGGCGCCGACGGAACGGCAACAGGCTCGGCAACCGAGGAAACGATCTTCGGCGTTGGCAGCCCCATCATCTGGGCCAGCAGCGTACCCAGGCGCGCACGCAGCTCCTGACGTGGAATGATCATGTCGATTGCGCCGTGCTCAAGCAGGAACTCACTGCGCTGGAAGCCTTCCGGCAGTTTCTCGCGCACGGTCTGCTCGATCACTCGCGGACCCGCGAAGCCGATCAGCGCCTTTGGCTCACCGACGATCACGTCACCCAGCATTGCCAGGCTGGCCGAGACGCCGCCATACACCGGGTCGGTCAGCACCGAAATGAACGGAATACCTTCTTCACGCAGACGTGCCAGCACGGCCGAGGTCTTGGCCATCTGCATCAGCGAGATCAGCGCTTCCTGCATGCGCGCGCCACCGGAAGCGGAGAAGCAGACCATCGGGCAACGGTTTTCCAGGGCATAGTTGGCCGCACGTACGAAACGCTCGCCAACGATGGCACCCATCGAGCCACCCATGAAGGAGAACTCGAAAGCACTGACCACAATCGGCATGCCAAACAGCGTACCGCTCATGGAGATCAGCGCATCTTTCTCGCCCGTCTGCTTCTGGGCACCGCTCAGGCGGTCCTTGTACTTCTTGCCATCACGGAATTTCAGACGGTCAACCGGCTCCAGGTCAGCACCCAGCTCGGCACGACCTTCGGCATCCAGGAAGATGTCCAGGCGCGCCCGCGCACCGATACGCATGTGGTGGTTACACTTCGGGCAGACATCCAGGGTCTTTTCCAGCTCCGGACGATAGAGTACCGCTTCGCAGGATGGGCACTTGTGCCACAGCCCTTCAGGCACGGAACTTTTCTTCACCTCGGAACGCATGATCGAAGGGATCAGTTTGTCTACCAACCAGTTGCTCATGCTTTCTTTCTCCAGTAGCGGCGACCGCAGACAGCGTACTGTCGGGTCACGCGTATGCCCTTGAGCCAATTCGTGTTTGTAAGAAGGTGGCACGGACCCGCGAGGTCTCGCGTCGATCCCGCACCCCATTCACTCTTTACAGGCGATGCCACAGGCACCACCCGGTAATTTCGACCGGCCTTGCGGCACAGCCAGGCAGCATCAGGCTGCGATAGCTATGGACGATGGCCCGCCGCCAACCGTCACATCCGCGTATCACGCGTGACGCACCGCATGCAAAAACGCTTCGATACGGGCCGGATCCTTGATCCCCTTGGCCTGTTCGACGCCACCGCTGACATCCACGGCATAAGGCCGAACCTGCATAATGGCCGAGGCTACATTATCAGCGGTCAGACCACCGGCAAGGATCACCGGTTTGCTCAATTTCTCCGGCACCAGCGACCAGTCGAAGGACTCGCCCGTACCGCCAGGCACGCCAGCCACGTAGGTATCGAGCAGAACGCCACTGGCGTTGTGATACAGGCGGCAACTGGCTTCCAGGTCGTCACCAGGGCGCACCCGCAGCGCTTTTATCCAGGGGCGATTGAAACCCTCGCACTGCTCAGGCGTCTCATCACCATGGAACTGCAACAGGTCCAGCGGTACCGCGTCGAGGATTTCGTTGAGCTCACAGCGACTGGCGTTGACGAACAAGCCCACAGTGGTGACGAACGGCGGCAACGCGGCGATGATCGCGCGCGCCTGATGCACGTCAACCGCCCGTGGACTCTTCGCATAAAAGACCAGACCGATAGCATCAGCCCCTGCCTCGGCCGCTGCCAGCGCATCTTCTACCCGGGTAATCCCGCAGATTTTGCTGCGAACTGCTGACATACTCGGTAAAACCTCAGCTGAACCGGAAAGCCCCGGATGTTAGCAAATGACTTGCCAGTCGTCAGCCGCCAATGCTTCGAAGCCGGTCAGGAAGTGCGGACCGATAAAACGCTCGGGCAAGGCGAACTCTTCGGGATACTCGACCTGCACCAGGTACAAGCCATAAGGGTGGGCCGTAACGCCCGCACTACGGCGGTCGCGGCTTTCCAGCACCTCGCGCGCCCACGTGACCGGGCGCTCACCCGCCCCGATGGTCATCAGCACACCGGCAATATTTCGAACCATATGGTGCAGGAAGGCACTCGCACGAATATCCAGCACGATCATCTTGCCGTGACGGGTAACTCGCAGGTGATGGATTTCCTTGATTGGCGACTTGGCCTGGCACTGTCCTGCACGAAACGCACTGAAGTCATGGGTACCCACCAGAAAAGCTGCCGCTTCGGCCATGCGCTGAACATCCAGCGGGCGGTGGTTCCAGGTCACCTCCTGCCCCAGGTGAGCCGGACGGATCTGATCGTTGTAGATCACATAGCGATAGCGCCGGGCGGTGGCCTTGAAGCGCGCATGAAAATGCGCCGGCATTTCCTGCGACCAGGCGACACTGATGTCATGGGGCAAGTTGATGTTGGCCCCCATGACCCAAGCCTTGCTGCTGCGCACGACCTGGGTGTCGAAATGCACCACCTGGCCACAACCGTGCACGCCTGCGTCGGTACGCCCCGCACAAACCAGGGAAACCGGTGAGTCCGCCACCTTCGACAGGGCCTCCTCAAGCGTCTGCTGTACGCTCAACACGCCACTGCGCTGACGCTGCCAGCCGTGATAGCGCGAGCCTTTGTACTCGACGCCCAGGGCAATTCTGAAAAAGCCTTCGGCCGCTGCTTCGGCGGCCGCGTTATCAATGATGTCCAAGGGGATACAACCTGTCGATTTACGCAATGGCGGGGAGTATAACGACAACGGCAGCCACCAGGGCTGCCGTTGCAGGTACAGGAAAGAACTCAGGCCAGTCGCGAACGCATTTCACTGGCTTCGCGGCGCTGCTCCTGATCGCCCTCCTTGACGACCTCGTCGAGAATATCGCGGGCCCCTTCGCTATCACCCATATCGATGTACGCCCGAGCCAGGTCCAGCTTGGTCGCCACTTCATCAGTACCGGCCAGGTAATCGAACTCTGGCTCATCCGTCAGGCTGGCAGCATCCTCAGCGGTAAACCGTGGCTCGATCGGCGGCGACTCAAGATGCTGCGAAAGCTTGTCGAGTTCGGCGTTGACGTCATCCAACTCAGACGCAAAGCTGGCCGAAGCAGCATCCGCATCATCCGACAGGCTCAGGTCGAAATCATCAGGGAAATCCAGATCACCCAAGCCTGAAAGCTCAGGCAAGTCGGCCTCAAGCCCCAGCGACTCATCAAATGCCGCCAATTCGGCCGCGATATCACGTGGTGCCTCAGCGACCGAAGGCGATGGCTGGTCACCAACATCCAGATCAAAATCGGCCAGATCATCCAGCGGCTCAGGCTCAGGCTTAGCCTCAGCCTCTACGACCACTTCAGGCTCTGCGGCAGGCTCGGGTTGCGGCGCTGGTTCAGGCGCCTGCGGTGCGGCAATCTGCTCCTGCAGCACCGAATCAAAACTCAGATCATCTTCCGTCTGCGGTGCTACCTGCTCGGTCAACTCCGGCACTGCGGCCTCTTCGACGACCGCGGCATCCCCCAGGTCAAGCCCTTCCAGATCGCCCAGGCTCAGATCAAAAGCGTCGTCCAGGTCATCCTCGGATACCGGCGGCGCAACCTCGGCCGGCGATTCATCCTGCAGCAGCTCCTTGACGTACTGCGCATCCAGTTCAGCAGCCAGGGCGGCAGCACCCGCCACAACGGCGACCATCGCCGGGAAACGGGTCTTCAGCGCTTCAACATCTGCGTGATTCTGCCCCGTGGCGATCAACTGACGCTCATGGCCGGTAAACGCATCACGGTCACCTTGACGTGCGTAGACTTCCATCAATTTCAAACGCAGATCACTGCGTTGCGGCGCCTGCTCAACCGCAGGCTCAAGCAACTCGGCCGCATGGTTCAGACGACCTTGGGCAATGCTCAGCTCAACTTCCGCCAACAATGGGTCTACTGGCTCAGTCACGACCTGAGGCTCAGCCACCAACTCCGGCTCGACCTTGGCCACCGGAGCAACCTTGGCCACCGGCGCAGGCTCAACGGCTTGAGGCGCAGGCTCGGTCGGTGCCTGCTCGGCCGCCGTAGCCGCCGCCGCGGATGCCGCGACCACGGCAGGCGCCAGCTTGACACTTGGCGCCGACACTTCCAGCCCCTCGAAGCTGCTTTCCGGCAGGTCCAGATCAGGACCCAATTCGGACTCTTCAGCCAGTGCACGCGCCATGCGCAGGTGCTTCTCCGCTTCCTGCTGTGCCTTGCGCTTACGCGCCAACAACAGCAAAAGCAGTAGCAACACCAGAAGCGCCGAGCCTGCGATCAACGCCAGCAACAGCGGGTTGCCCAGCAGATCATCCAGCGAAGTCTTGGCGACCTGCGCATCGGCCGGCGCAGGCGCTGTATCGGCTGCAGTCGGTGCGGGCGTAACGACTGGCTCAGTCGCTGCCGGCTGCAATTGCGCGGATATCACAGGCTGCTCAGGGGCTGCGCTTGCGACAGGCTCTGGAGCCGTTGCTGCCTGGGCCTCCAGCCGGGCCAACTGATCGTTCTTCAACTGAATAAGGCGTTGAAGCTTGTCCAGCTGGCTTTGCAGATCGGTCATGCGCTCTTTCAGTTCGGCGTTGTCCCGACGACTGGTATCGAGGCTTTCCTGAGTCGTCGCCAGCTTGTCCGTCAACGCCTTGTTACCCGAAGCGCCCTTGGCACCGGGCGTCACCAGACGCAGGTTATCCTGCTTGGCGATGCGCGCCGGAGCAGCCTGTGCCTTGACACGGTGCGTAGCGTCCAGTTGACGGGCGCGCGGCCCCAGGCGGCGCCCTTCGCGCCAGGCCGCATACTGCTCGGCCACTTCTTTCACAGCCTGAGGCTGAGGGGTGCTCTGAATCTGTTGAGCATCAGGCAGGCGCAACACCTGCCCGGTCTTGAGCTGATTGATATTGCCGTTGATAAAGGCATCCGGGTTCAAGGCCTGGATCGCCAGCATGGTCTGCTGCACCGAACCGCCCTGACGCGCCTTGGCGGCAATTTCCCACAAGGTGTCACGGCGAACCGTGGTGTAGCGTGCCGGCGCGGTCACTGCCGGAGTCACCGCAGCCGCCTGCGCAGACTGTGGCGAGAACTTCGACTGATCGATCAGTACGCTGTAATCACGCAACAAGCGCCCGTTGGGCCACATGACCTGGACAAGAAACTTGACCATCGGTGCCGGCAGCGGCTGACTGGACGTCACCCGCAACACACTTTTGCCAGCCGGATTGATGACCGGCGTGAACGTCAGGTCATTGAGGTAACCCAGGCGCTGGACGCCAGCCTTGGCGAACTCTTCATTCGGCGCCAGGCTCGGCGCGATTTCAGCGGCGGTCAGGTCACGCACATCAAGCAATTCGATTTCAGCATCCAGCGGCTGGTTCTGCGCCGACTTGAGGGTCAGCTCGCCCAAGCCGAGGGCATGCGCCATACCGGACGACAGCGCCGACGCGGCGGCTATTGCTAACACCAGTTTGCGAATTCGAAGCATGACCTCATCCTTTGTGTGAACCTTCCCCGGCAACCGAGAAGAAGTGAAAAACCGCCCTGAGGCATCGACCGGCATCAAGCTGCGAGCCATTTTGCAAACTGCCCCGCAAGCGCCCTATGGCCGCTCACTTCCAGCAATCCAGAATCTTTGTGCAAATTGTCGCCAAGTATCTTTTACGTAAAGTCTTTTATCAACAATTCCGCCAGTTGCACTGCGTTCAAGGCCGCGCCTTTGCGCACATTGTCGGTGGTCAGCCACAGGTTGAGCTGCCCGGCTTCGTCGATACCACCACGCACCCGCCCTACATAGACCACATCCTGCCCCACCGCGTCACCAACCGGCGTCGGGTAGTCACCGGCATCGACCAGCTCCACCCCTTCAGCTGACTCCAGGGCAGCATTCACCGCCACCAGATCAACCGGCGTACGACTGTGCAACGACACACTGTAGCTATCGCCGAAAAACACCGGGACTTGAACGCAAGTCACGGAAATCTTTAGTTCAGGCAACGCCAGCAGCTCACGCAACTCGGCGACCAGGCGACGCTCCAGCGCACCATGCCCCTCACTGTCACAGGCGCCAACCTGAGCCAGCAGATTGAACGCCATCTGCCGGTCGAAGAAACGCGGCTCCAGCGGACGCGCATTGAGCAACTCGGCCGTCTGCCGCGCCAGTTCGTTGACTGCTTCACGCCCCTGGGCCGAAACCGCCAGGCACGCGGTCAATTGCACACGCTCCAGCGCCAGCAGGCCCTTGAGCGGTGCCAATGCCACCGCCAGCGCCACTGCTGCGGCACTCGGGCTGCGCAGCTGCTTGGGCGCCGCCAGGCTGGCAACCAGGGCTGCGTTGGCTTCCGGCACGACGGCAGGCGCCTGATCGGCCGACAAGGCACCGGACAGGTCGATCACCGCGCACCCGGCGGCCTGCGCACGGGGGGCGAAACTCAGGGTCACGGCCGGGCTGGCGGCAAAGAACGCCAACTGGACCTGACTGAAATCAAACGCATCCACCTCGCGTACGCGCAGGTTCTTGCCCCGGTATGCCACCGAGCTGCCGGCCGACTCTATGCTCGCCAGCAGGTGCAACGTACCCAGCGGAAAATCGCGCTCCTCAAGAATCTGCACAAGGGTTTCGCCGACCGTTCCGGTGGCGCCGATCACGGCAATATTGATGGGCTGACTCATGAAAAATCCTCTGCGGGTACGGCGGGAGCGGCACTTTACTTGGATTCTGCCCCAAGGGACACCTCAAGCCGGCAGGAAAGCTTCAAGAACAGGCGGGCTGAAAATAAAAAACCCGCGCTGTCAGGCAGCGCGGGTTTCGGTGTCCACTACGGTAGCGATCAACGCTCCAGCAGGATCCGCAGCATGCGGCGCAGCGGCTCGGCAGCACCCCACAGCAGTTGGTCACCTACGGTGAACGCGCCCAGGTACTGGGAACCCATGTTCAGTTTGCGCAGACGACCTACCGGGATGTTCAAGGTACCGGTAACGTTGGTCGGGCTCAGCTCACGCATGCTGATTTCACGCTGGTTAGGCACCAGTTTCACCCAAGGGTTGTGCTGACTGATCATGCCTTCGATATCGGCGATCGGCACATCCTTGTTCAGCTTGATGGTCAGTGCCTGGCTATGGCAACGCATGGCGCCGATGCGTACGCAGATACCATCGACCGGGATCGGGCTCTTGAAGCGCCCAAGGATCTTGTTGGTCTCGGCCTGGGCCTTCCATTCCTCACGGCTCTGACCGTTTGGCAGTTCCTTGTCGATCCACGGGATCAGGCTGCCCGCCAGTGGCACACCGAAGTTCTCGGTCGGGTAAGCCTCGCTGCGCATGGTCTCGGCAACCTTGCGGTCGATGTCGAGAATGGCGCTGGCCGGGTTGGCCAGGTCATCGGCAACGGCAGCATGGGTAGCGCCCATCTGACGGATCAGCTCACGCATGTTCTGCGCACCAGCACCGGAAGCGGCCTGGTAGGTCATGGCACTCATCCACTCGACCAGACCGGCTTCGAACAGCCCGCCCAAGCCCATCAGCATCAGGCTGACGGTGCAGTTGCCACCGATGTAGTTCTTGGTGCCGGCATCCAGTTGCTGATCGATCACCTTGCGGTTGACCGGGTCCAGCACGATGACTGCGTCGTCCTGCATGCGCAGGCTGGAAGCAGCATCGATCCAATAACCCTGCCAGCCGGCTTCACGCAGCTTTGGGAACACCTCGTTGGTGTAGTCACCACCCTGACAGGTCAGGATGACGTCGAGGGTCTTGAGCTCTTCAATGCTGTAAGCATCCTTGAGAGGAGCAATGTCCTTGCCCACTGCCGGACCTTGGCCACCCACATTGGAGGTGGTGAAGAACACCGGCTCGATGAGATCGAAATCCTGCTCTTCCAGCATCCGCTGCATGAGCACGGAACCGACCATACCGCGCCAACCGATCAGACCTACACGTTTCATCGCAACTACACCTTTGCTAAAAGTGGGCCGCTGCCTTTAAGGGAAAATAGGCAGCGGGCCAGAGAGATTACAGATTCCGCAGCGCTGCGACTACTGCGTCGCCCATTTCCTGCGTACCCACCTTGCTGCAACCAGCCGACCAGATGTCGCCGGTACGCAGGCCCTGGTCCAGAACCAGGCTCACCGCCTTTTCAATGGCATCGGCGGCCACGGTCTGGTTGAAACTGTAACGCAGCATCATCGAGACGGACAGGATGGTCGCCAACGGGTTGGCAATACCCTGCCCGGCGATGTCCGGTGCCGAGCCATGGCAAGGTTCGTACATGCCCTTGTTGTTGGCATCCAGAGACGCCGAAGGCAGCATGCCGATAGAACCGGTAAGCATGGAAGCCTCATCCGACAGGATGTCGCCAAACATGTTGTCGGTGACAATCACGTCAAACTGCTTGGGCGCACGAACCAGTTGCATGGCGGCGTTGTCGACGTACATGTGGCTGAGTTCGACGTCCGGGTAATCCTTGGCCACCTGCTCGACGACTTCACGCCACAGTTGGCTGGAAGCCAACACGTTGGCCTTGTCGACCGAGCAGAGCTTCTTGCCACGCACGCGCGCCATGTCGAAACCGACACGGGCGATGCGACGCACTTCACTCTCGCTGTACGGCAGGGTGTCATAGGCCTGACGCTCACCACCTTCCAGCTCACGCGTACCACGCGGGGCGCCGAAGTAGATACCACCGGTCAGCTCACGGACGATGAGAATGTCCAGGCCGGCGACGATTTCAGGCTTGAGCGACGAGGCATCAGCCAATTGCGGATAGAGGATGGCCGGGCGCAGGTTACCAAACAGGCCGAGCTGCGAACGAATTTTCAGCAAGCCGCGCTCAGGACGAATATCACGCTCGATCTTGTCCCATTTCGGCCCACCGACAGCACCCAGCAGCACGGCGTCAGCCTTGCGCGCACGCTCCAGGGTTTCGTCGGCCAGTGGCACGCCATGCTTGTCGATGGCCGCACCACCGATCACGTCGTGCTCAAGGCTGAAGCCCAGCTGGAACTTGTCATTGGCAAGCTCCAGTACCTTGACCGCTTCGGCCATGATTTCCGGACCAATACCGTCACCTGGGAGAATCAGAATCTGCTTGCTCATGCTTTCCTCTATTCAATTCAAGCGGTGCGCCCACTCGGGCCCACCAAGAAAACTAGCGCTCGGCCCACAATACCAGCACATCGGTGCTGAAGGAGCCGTCGGCTTCAATCTGGTAATACTGCCGCACTTCCTCGCCCATCGCCTGCTGCAATTGGAGTATGGCTGCGCGCATCGGCGCGGGAGTACGCATGCGCTCCACCCATGAGGTGTACTCAAGACGCAAACGCTGGCGACTGTGACTGCGCGTGAACAACCCGGCTTCACTGACCTGCTGCAGCCACTCGGCCGCCGAGTAATCGCGCACGTGACTGGTGTCACGCAGCACTTCGACCGTTTGCAGGTAGGTGTCGAGCAACGGGCTGCCGGGCGACATGACATCAATGAACGCCACAACCCCGCCCGGTTTCAATACGCGCCGCACTTCACGCAGCGCCAGGGCCAGATCACTCCAGTGGTGCGCCGAGTAGCGGCTGAACACGAAATCGAACGAGGCATCGGCAAACGGCAAGCGCTCAGCCGCGCCACGCTCGGTAACGATATTGCCAAGACCACGCTCAGTGGCGGCGGCAGCCACCACATCGAGCATCTGCTGCGACAGGTCGTAGGCGACGACCTCACCGACCAGCGGCGCGACATGAAAACTCACATGCCCTGCGCCACAGCCCAGGTCCAGTACTCGCGCACTGCCCTGGTCGCGCAACTCGGCCTGCAACAGGCCGAACTCGGTACCTTGAGCATGCACGGCGCTACTCAGGTACGCGGCGGCCTGTTCGCCGAACTGGCGCTGGACGACTTCGGTGTGGACAGTACTGCGGGTCATCGGCAGATCTCCTGGGCCATGTCGCTGGCAATGCCAGCGACAACGTCGGCAAACTCAATACATCAATCAGGCGTCACGAAACAGCCAAGGCTGGCTGGCACGATGCTTGGCTTCAAACGTTGCAATGGCATCACGGTCCTGCAGGGTCAGGCCGATATCGTCCAGACCGTTGAGCAGGCAATGCTTGCGGAATGCGTCGATCTCGAAGCTCAACACCTTGCCATCCGGACGGGTAACAGTCTGCGACTGCAAGTCGACCGTCAGTTGATAACCTGGAGCCGCTTCAACCTGCTTGAACAGTGCATCGACTTCCTCATCGCTCAGGATGATCGGCAGCAAGCCGTTCTTGAAGCTGTTATTGAAGAAGATGTCGGCATAGCTCGGCGCAATAATGGTACGGAAACCATATTCTTCAAGCGCCCACGGTGCGTGCTCACGGCTGGAACCGCAACCAAAGTTCTCCCGCGCCAACAGCACACTTGCCCCTTGATAACGCTCATGGTTGAGCACGAAATCCGGGTTTTTCGGACGTTTACTGTTGTCCTGATAGGGCTGACCGACATCCAGGTAGCGCCATTCATCGAACAGGTTAGGGCCGAAACCCGTACGTTTGATCGACTTCAGGAACTGCTTGGGAATGATCTGGTCGGTGTCGACGTTGGCGCGATCCAACGGGACGACAAGGCCGGTATGCTGGGTAAAGGCTTTCATGCTGCGCTCCCTTGAATCAACTCGCGTACATCGACAAAACGACCGGTAACCGCGGCCGCCGCGGCCATTGCCGGGCTGACCAGATGGGTACGTCCGCCAGCCCCCTGACGGCCCTCGAAGTTACGGTTGGAGGTCGACGCACAGTGCTCGCCCGACTCCAAACGGTCCGGGTTCATCGCCAGGCACATCGAGCACCCTGGCTCACGCCATTCAAAACCGGCTTCAAGAAAGATCTTGTCCAGCCCTTCCTGCTCAGCCTGGGCTTTTACCAGGCCCGAGCCTGGCACCACGATCGCCTGCTTGATGGTCGCAGCAACCTTGCGGCCCTTGGCAATTTCAGCGGCGGCGCGCAAGTCTTCGATCCGCGAGTTGGTGCAGGAACCGATGAACACGCGATCGAGCTGAATGTCGGTGATCGCCTGGTTGGCCTGCAAGCCCATGTACTTCAGGGCACGCTCAATCGAGCCACGCTTGACCAGGTCGGCCTCGGCAGCCGGGTCTGGTACGCGCTGATCGACAGCAAGCACCATTTCTGGCGAAGTGCCCCAGCTGACTTGCGGCTTGATCTGCGCAGCGTCCAATTCGACGACGGTGTCAAACACTGCGTCGGCATCGGAAACCAGGTCTTTCCAGGCTTCAACCGCCAGCGCCCACTGCTCGCCTTTCGGCGCGTACGGACGGCCCTTCACATACTCGACGGTCTTCTCATCGGTAGCGACCAGGCCTACTCGTGCACCGGCCTCGATGGCCATGTTGCAGATGGTCATGCGCCCTTCGACGGACAAATCGCGAATCGCGCTACCGGCGAACTCGATGGCATGGCCGTTACCGCCAGCAGTGCCGATCTTGCCGATCACGGCCAGGACGATATCCTTGGCGGTCACACCGAACGGCAATTGGCCTTCGACGCGCACCAGCATGTTCTTCATTTTCTTGGCCACCAGGCACTGGGTAGCCAGTACGTGTTCGACCTCGGAAGTGCCAATACCATGTGCCAAGGCGCCGAATGCACCGTGGGTGGAGGTGTGCGAGTCGCCGCAGACCACGGTCATGCCTGGCAAGGTCGCGCCCTGCTCAGGGCCGATAACGTGGACGATCCCCTGACGCACGTCATTCATCTTGAACTCGACGATGCCATACTCGTCGCAGTTTTCATCGAGGGTCTGCACCTGCAAGCGCGATACCTCATCGACGATGGCATTGATGCCACCCTTACGCTCAGGTGTGGTCGGCACGTTGTGGTCAGGCGTGGCGATGTTGGCATCGATGCGCCAGGGTTTGCGGTTGGCCAGACGCAGACCCTCAAAGGCTTGCGGCGACGTCACTTCATGAATGATGTGACGATCGATATAGATCAGCGCCGACCCATCGTCGCGCTGCTTGACCAAATGCGAATCCCAGAGCTTGTCGTAGAGCGTTTTGCCGGCCATCAGACTGTTCCTCATCAGCGTCTTTCTATGCCAATAACCACTTGGCTTGTGCGGACGATGCTATGGGGTTAGATTGAATAACTCAAATTCATAATTTTTATACTTTGGATAACCAAAAGGAATCCGAGTAGTGGACCTGGCCAACCTCAATGCTTTTATCGCCATTGCCGAGACCGGGAGCTTTTCCGCCGCAGGCGAGCGCCTGCACCTGACACAGCCGGCTGTCAGCAAACGCATTGCCGGGCTTGAGCAACAACTGGATGTACGGCTGTTCGATCGTCTGGGTCGCGAAGTCAACCTGACCGAGGCCGGGCGAGCATTGCTACCCCGGGCCTATCAGATCCTCAACGTACTGGACGACACGCGCCGCGCACTGACCAACCTGACCGGCGAAGTCAGCGGCCGCCTGACTCTGGCCACCAGCCATCACATCGGTCTGCACCGTTTACCGCCACTGCTGCGGGCCTTTACCCGACAGTTTCCGTCCGTCGCACTGGACATTCAGTTCCTCGACTCGGAAGTGGCCTATGAAGAGATTCTTCATGGCCGGGCCGAAATTGCCGTCATCACCCTGGCACCCGAGCCTCATGCCCTGGTTCGCGCCGTGCCCGTCTGGGACGACCCACTGGACTTCGTCGCCGCCCCCGAACACCCGCTGGCGCGCAAGGGCGCGGTGAGCCTGGCCGATATCGCGCACCATCCGGCGGTATTTCCCGGCGGGAATACCTTCACCCACCATATTGTTCAACGCCTGTTTGAAGCCCAGGGCCTGACCCCTAACATCGCCATGAGCACCAACTATCTGGAAACCATCAAGATGATGGTTTCCATCGGGCTGGCGTGGAGTGTGCTACCACGCACTATGCTCGATGATCAGGTCGCATCCATCGCCTTGCCAGGCATACAACTGTCGCGACAACTAGGCTACATTCTGCACACTGAGCGAACGTTATCGAATGCCGCCAAAGCCTTCATGGCTTTGCTCGACAGCCACGCAGTATGACCTTGAGCCCTGCCTGAACGCTTACGGAAGGCTCTGATCCAAAGGATGTGTTACTCGCCAAAGGTCTGGTATCGATGCCCAAATCAGCAAACCGGTTTCCGCGCCTGCCCCGCATACACGCAGCCGACCCTCAGGAATCCGAGCAAACCTGGGAAAGCGCCACAAAACTGCTGGCCGCTCTCAATGGCGCGCATCTGGGCGCCTGGTTCTGGGATGTGGAAAGTGGGCGCCTGAGCTGGTCCCGCGGAACCCAGGCCCTGTTCGGTTTTGACCCGCAGCAGCCACTGCCCAACGACCTCGACTATCTCGAACTGTTGCCCGTGGAGGATCGCGCGCGAACCCTTCAGACGTTCTATGCGGTGATGGCCGGTGAACCACAAGACCAGGCCTTGCGCCATCGCATTCGCTGGCCGGATGGCAGTGTTCACTGGCTGGAAATCAACGGCAGCCTGACCCATGACAAACACGGCAAGCCGCAGATGATCGGGGTCATACGCGAGATCACTCGTCAACGCGAACGGGAAGCCGCGCTGATCAATTCCGAGAAACGCTTCGCCACCCTCTTCCACCTCAGCCCCAACGTGATCCTGCTGACACGACGCGTCGACGGGCAGATTTATGAGGTCAATCAGCATTTTGAGAAAACCCTGGGCTGGCCCTGCCATCAGGTGATCGGCAAGACCACCCTGGAGCTGGGCCTGTGGGTAAATCCACAGCAACGCCACCAGATCCTGGAGGCCACCCGCAACACCAACGACCCCATCACCCTGGAAGTGCAGTTCCGCGCCGGCAGCGGGCAGATCCACGACGGCATACTCAGCACGCAGAGTATCGAGATGGAAGGTGTCGCCTACCTGCTCAGCACGTTTGTCGACACCAGTGAACGCAAACGTGCCGAACAGGCACTCAAAGACAGCCAGGAACGCCTTGACCTGGCCCTGGACTCAGCACAACTGGGTACCTGGGACTGGCATATTCCCAGCGGCATGCTCTACGGTTCAGCCCGCGCCGCACAGCTGCACGGCCTTGACCCGGTGCCCTTCCATGAGTCTTTCGAAGCCTTCTTCGAAGGGGTACCCGAGCAAGAGCGCAGCACCATGCGCCAAGCCTACCGCAGCCTGCGCGAAGGCCCGGCCGGCAATTACCAGATTACCTACCGTATCCAGCTGGAAAACGGCACTTCACGCTACATCGAAAGTCGAGCGCGCCTCTACCGCGACGAACAGGGCAATCCACTGCGTATGGCCGGCACCCTCCTCGACATTACCGAACAGGTTGAACGCGAACAGCGCCTGACCAGCTCGGAGGAAAAATTCGCCAGCCTGTTCCAGGTCAGCCCAGACCCGATTTGCGTGACCCGCCAGGACAGTGGTCAATTCATCGAAATCAACCCGGCCTTTACTCAGACCTTTGGCTGGAACGCCGAACAAGTCCTGGGGCGCACCGCGCAACAGATCGGCTTGTGGGCCGAGTCGAGCGAACGGGCCAAGCGTATTGAGCAGGTGATTCGCGATCAGGCCCTGAACAATGTCGCCGTGGTGGTCAATCACAAGGATGGCCAACCACTGACCTGCGTCATTTCCAGCCGCCTGATCAAGGTGGACAGCGAGCCATGCAGCGTTACCACCCTGCGTGATATCACCCAGCAACAACGCGCCGAAGCGGCACTGAAAGCCAGCGAAGAGAAGTTCGCCAAAGCCTTCCACTCAAGCCCAGACGCAATCACCATCACCGAGCGTGACAGTGGTCGTTACCTGGAGGTGAACGACGGTTTCTGTCGCTTGACCGGCTACACAACCACCGAAGTGATTGGCCGCAGCGCTATGGAGATCGGTGTATGGGCCGATGAAAAACAACGGGCAGCACTGCTGATCGAGCTGCAGGAGAAGGGCCGGGTCCACCACCGGGAAATGCTCGGGCGCACAAAGCGGGGTGAAGTGCTCACCCTGGAAGTTTCAGTAGAACCCATCACCCTCAATGAAACCGCCTGCCTGCTGCTGACCGCACGCGATGTCAGCCAACTGAAAAACGCCCAGGCACAGATTCGCCACCTGGCCTATCACGATCCACTGACCAATTTGCCAAACCGCGCCTTGCTGATGGACCGCCTGAGCCAACAGATTGCCCTGCTCAAGCGCCACAACCTGCGCGGCGCCTTGCTGTTCCTCGACCTGGATCACTTCAAGCACATCAACGACTCGCTCGGCCATCCGGTGGGCGATACCGTGCTGAAAATCATCACTGCTCGCCTTGAAGCAAGCGTGCGCCTGGAAGACACCGTTGCGCGGCTCGGCGGGGACGAATTTGTGGTCCTCATCAGCGGCCTGGAAGGCAGCCGTGAAGAGGTCGAAGAAAAGGTCCGCGACCTGGCCGACACCCTCCGAGAGCTGCTGGCAGAACCGATGTCGCTGGACGGACAACGCCTGCAGGTCACCCCAAGCATTGGCGTGGCACTGATTCCCGACCACGGCTCGACCCCGGCCGACCTGCTCAAGCGTGCCGACATCGCCCTCTACCGCGCCAAGGACTCAGGACGCAATACCACTCAACTGTTCCACAACACCATGCAGAAAGCGGCAAGCGAACGCCTGCGCATGGAGAACGATCTGCGCCTTGCGCTGGCGCGCGGGGAATTGGCACTGCACTTCCAACCCCAGGTCGACGCCCGCGATAACCGCATCATCGGCGCCGAGGTGTTACTGCGCTGGCATCACCCACAACTTGGCCAGCAACCCCCCAGCCAGTTTATCCAGGTGCTGGAAGAGAGCGGCCTGATCCTTGAAGTCGGCAACTGGATCCTCGACGACGCCTGTGATGCCTGCGCACGAATGCTGCAAGACGGCCTGATTGATGCCGATGAATTCAGTCTCTGCGTCAACATCAGCCCACGGCAGTTCCGCCAGAACGATTTCGTCGAACGGATACGCCGCAGCCTGGATGACCATAACCTGCCCTACCGGATGCTCAAGCTGGAAATCACCGAAGGTATCGTGATCCAGAATCTGGAAGACACCATCAGCAAAATGCGTGAACTCAAGGCCTTTGGCGTCAGCTTCGCCATGGACGACTTCGGCACCGGCTACTCGTCACTGACCTACCTCAAACGACTACCTGTGGACGCACTGAAAATCGACCAATCGTTCGTTCGCGATGCACCGGTCGATCCCAACGACGCCGAGATCGTCCGCGCCATTGTCGCAATGGCCCGCAGCCTGGACCTGGCGGTGATTGCCGAAGGGGTGGAACAGTCCGAGCAACTGGAGTTTCTTGAACGATTGGGTTGCCACCTCTACCAAGGCTACCTGCACAGTCGACCATTGCCGCTGAACGAGTTCCGTGAACTGCTGCTGAAGGCTCCTGAAGACCGCTGAAGGGATTGCCTGCGATGGTATAGGTGCGGTACCCGAGAATTCGCGGTGCCTGCATCGCGGGCAAGCCCGGCTCCCACAAGAGTCCACGCAGAACACTGCATACTCTGTCTGCGATGGCGTCAGCGCGGTGTCAGCTAGTGCGCGGTGCCTGTAATCGTTGGCAAGCCAACTCCCACAAGGAACCGTACAGGACACTGCATTTTCTGTGGGAGCAGGCTTGCCTGCGATGGCGTCAGCGCGGTGTCAGCGAGTGCGTGGCGCGTGCACCGTTCGCTAGATAAACAAACCCCCGCTAAAAAGCGGGGGTTTGTCTGCAGCGTGAGGGCACCCGGAGGTGCCCCTTTTTAGTCGCTACCGCACTTAGTTGAGCGCAGGCTGGTTCCCATTGATCGGGATACGCTTGGCCTTGGCCTCTTCCGGAACGATGCGCAGCAGGTCGATGCTGAGCAAGCCATTCGCCAGGGCGGCCGCCTTGACCTCAATGTGGTCTGCCAGCCGGAACGACAGCTTGAACGCGCGCTGGGCAATACCTTGATGCAGGTAGGTCACGCTTTCGGCGTTGCTGTCGCGCTTGCCGCCAACGACGGTCAAGACGCCTTTTTCCACTTGCAGGTCCAGGTCCTGCTCTTGGAAGCCAGCAGCGGCAACGACGATTCGATAGTGGTCATCGCCATGTTTTTCCACGTTGTAAGGTGGGTAGCTGCTACCCGCTTCGTTACGTGCCGCCGATTCGAACAGGTCATTGAAACGGTCGAAACCAACGGAATGGCGGAACAGTGGAGCCAGAGAAAAAGCAGTAGTCATGGTACATCTCCTGATAATCAGCGAGGGGTTCAACGCGACCCGAATTCGGCATCGCGTACTCCCTAGATGTGGACCCACCAAACGATTTCAAGCGTCCTCTAAAAAATTTTTCAGGCCGCTTCAATGAACGGCATACCGATCAATTGCCCGACGCGATCACAGTCGGTTTCCCGGCGAAGCTCGGTGAACAGCGCGGTCGCTTCGGGGTAGGTACGGGTCAGCATCGCCACCCACTGCTTCAAACGCCCCGGCGCCGCACGTGGCGTCAGCTCCGCCCTAGCCTGGAGCCAGAAATCCTGAAGCAACGGCAACAGCGCCTGCCAATCCAGCGGCACAAATTCGACCCCATCGCGCTCGGCGGCGATCTGCCGTGCCAGATCTGGCCGGGACACCAGGCCACGACCCAGCATGATGTCCTCGACACCACTGATTTCGCGGCAACGCCGCCAGTCTTCGAGGGTCCAGACCTCACCATTGGCAAACACTGGCACCTTGACTACATCCTGTACCCGCGCCACCCACTCCCAATGCGCAGGCGGCTTGTAACCGTCCACCTTGGTGCGCGCATGCACCACCAGATGGGCCGAGCCGCCTTCGGCCAATGCCGTGGCGCAGTCAAGCGCACCGTCTGGGCTGTCAAACCCCAGGCGCATCTTCGAGGTCACCGGAATATGCGCCGGCACTGCCCGCCGCACTTCGCGAACAATGGCGTGCAGCAGTTCAGGCTCCTTGAGCAACACCGCGCCACCACGCGACTTGTTCACCGTCTTGGCCGGACAGCCAAAGTTCAGGTCGATCACCGGCGCGCCAAGCTCGCAGGCCAGCGCGGCGTTCTCGGCCAGACAGACGGGGTCGGAGCCCAGCAATTGCACGCGAAGGGCTACACCGGCTGCCGTTTGCGCACCCGAAGCCAGTTCAGGCGCCATCTTGTGGAAGTGCGCTGCCGGCAGCAAACGGTCGCAGACCCGAATGAACTCAGTGACACACCAGTCGATGCCGCCAACCCGGGTCAGGACGTCGCGCAGAATGTTGTCGACCAGCCCCTCCATGGGGGCCAGGGCAATTTGCATAGGTTGTGTCTCGAGCAAAGAAGGCGGGCAGTCTAGCAAAAACCCGGGTTTACCGGGCCCCGGCCATCAGCGCCTGACCGTACCCCTCAAGAAACGCTGCGGGCATTCGCTTGGGCTTGCCTGTGGACAACTCGATGCAGACAAAGGTGGTCTGCGCCCGTAACAAGGTGGTGCCATCGCTGGGGCGCACCAACTGAAAACGACGTGTCATTTTCAGGCGCTGATCCCAATCGACGATCCAGGTCGCCAACTGCAACTCATCGTTTTCATAGGCACTGGCCAGGTAATCGATCTCATGCCGTACCACAGCCATGGCCCGGTCAAGCCGCCGATATTCGACCAGATCAAGGCCCAGACGCTGGGAATGACGCCAGGCGCAACGCTCCAGCCAGGTCACATAGACCGCGTTATTGGCATGGCCCAGACCATCGATATCTTCAGCACCAACGCACAAATCGATGATGAATGGCGTTTCCAGATCCCAACTCATGCCCGCTCCAGGTACCAGGTAGACGGGCAGAGTGTAACGGATGCTCAGGCTGATTGGCGCGAAGTCAAAGTACTTCGTTCAAGCAATGCCAATACCCCTTCAATGAACTGAGGTGCCGACAACACCCGTTGATGCCCACCGTCAGGCAACAGCAACAAGCGACTGTCAAACCAGGCGTCATGAATGGCTTGCGCCTCACTGGGCGAAATCCGCTCGTCGTTCTGCGCATGCACGATCAATCCAGGCAGCTCGAGCTGATAACCGTTAACGTCGAGCCGCGACACCTGCACACCGACATCCCGCTCGACTTGTCGAATGAACGCGGCTCGGGCCCGCGATGGCATGCCCAGGTGCCGGGCAAAACCACGCAGCACCTCAAGCAGACGAGACGGGGCCGCAACACTCACAGCGGCGTCGGCCCGCAAGCCCCACTGCAACGCCAGCAACACGCTGGCACCGCCCATCGAGTGCCCGATCACCGCACGCAACGGCGGCAGTTCGGCAGCCGCTTCCAACAATGCGCGTGCGAACAGCACCACATGTGCCTGGCGCCCCGGAGAATGCCCATGGGCCGGCCCATCCAGCGCCACCGCCGTGTACCCGGCGGCCACCAGTGCCTGGATCAAATGTGCAAATTGGGTTGGCCGGCCTTCCCAGCCGTGCATCAACAACACCGCAGGCCCCTGCCCCCAACGCAACGCCGAAAGCCCGAAACGCAGGGTTATGCGCTCGGCACTGGCCAACAGGGGCAACTCCCACGCCTTGGGCGGCAGGTTACGCGGAGTCATGAAGGCCTGGCGCATCGTACTCGCCACACGCTCTGGCAACAGCCAGCCAAGGGTACCGTTTACGCCACGAATCCAGCTCAGACGGCTCATCGCTTCGCTCCTATTACTCGGTCAGATCACCGCAGACTTGGCAGCACGCAGGACACGATCGGACAGCTCATCAGTGCCCAATGCACGTGCCAATGCCAACCCGCCCACCATCAACGCCAGGTCAGCCAAGACCTTGTCGGCATCCTCAGGGCGGTCGGCCAGTTGAGCCATCATCAGTTCGATGTGTTCGGCCAGAACCTGACGGAAGCTGTCGGGCAAACGCGTCATTTCACTCAAGGAGGTGGGCAGCGGGCAGGCATGCTCGGTCGCATCCCGATGCTTGCGCGACAGGTAGAACGCCGCCACGAGGGCCCGACGCCCCTCACCCTCAAGTGCCGGATCGACCTGTGCCAGCAAAGATCGACGCTCGCCCAGTAACTGCCGAAAGGCCTCGAGCATCAACGCATCCTTGCTGTCGAAATGAGCATAGAAACCGCCGACGGTTAAACCGGCCGCGCCCATCACCTGATTGACACTGGGCTCGGCCGGGCCGTGCTGAATCAGCGCACTGCAAGCCGCTTCGAGAATCCGATCGCGGGTCTTTGCCTTCTTGTCGTTCATGACGCACCTCAAAATATTATGATTGAAATATTATGCTCATAATATTTTTTGGCAAGCGAAAAACGCCCGCTGCTCATCGCACCAGGCTTAAAACTTTTTCCGAGACAAAAACAAAAGGCTCATTCAATAATCGAATGAGCCTTGAAATCCCGCAAAGCGGGTAAATTGGCGTCCCCTAGGGGACTCGAACCCCTGTTACCGCCGTGAAAGGGCGGTGTCCTAGGCCACTAGACGAAGGGGACTTGTAACCTTCGTGCAGATCCGTTTTCACGAATCCTGGCAAAATTGGTGGAGCTAAGCGGGATCGAACCGCTGACCTCCTGCATGCCATGCAGGCGCTCTCCCAGCTGAGCTATAGCCCCAGATTTTTCGCCTCGCGGCGCAGCGACCTCTTACGATGTCGCTTGTGTAAAACTGGCGTCCCCTAGGGGACTCGAACCCCTGTTACCGCCGTGAAAGGGCGGTGTCCTAGGCCACT
>NZ_BMQU01000033.1 GCF_014648275.1 Pseudomonas laurentiana | reverse complement strand
GGTAAGCGATAATGTGTCCACCATGTCCCCGCACATGTGTCAGCGATGTCTCAAGTCCATACAAGGGGCAAAAGTGACCAAAACCCTCGTCCCAACATCCGGCCCTCCGCTGCGCTACGGGTCCTCTCACTCCGGCAGTGCTCCCGCCGGGACCGTGCTGAAGGGCCTTCCTGGCCCTCAGCCCTTGCCAGGCATCCCTGCCTTGCACCCTGCTACGCACTGCCTGTGTTCGACCTCCTGAAGGGACAATTTGGCGGTGTCTGCGGGTTCCGCGCATGAAAAAGCATCGCAAAAAAACCAATAGCTTCGCGGGCAAGCGAAGCCGCAAGCATCTGCTTCTCAGTACACGGAATGTCAGACGCCGCAGGACGTCCCTTCAGGAGGCTGAGTGGAGCCATCGCGGAGTGGGGTGCGAGGCAAGGATGCCTCGCAAGTGCTGATGGGCCATGGATGGCCCGTCGGCGCGTCCACACGGGAGCGATGGCGTAAGGAAGGCACCCGAAGCGCAGCGTAGGGCCGGATGTCGGGACAGGGCGTTTTGCCCACTTTTGCGCCCTATCAAAAGTGGGTCGCCGTAAAAGGCGAAACCAGCCGGTGGTGCCGACGCAGGGAGTGGATATGCTCACGAGGTGAGAGCCAATAACCACAAACATGCATTGCCCCTGATGACAGCAGGCATATCCGTTTGCGATGTCGGGCCTGATGCCCCGTTCCGCCTTTACGGCGTGTCACTTTTGCGCCCTATCAAAAGTGGGTCGCCGTAAAAGGCGAAACCAGTCGGTGGTTCCACTGCTGGAAATGGATATGTTCACGAGGTAAGTGCCAATAGCAACAAACGACCTCCTGAACGGACGGTTTGGCGGCGTCTGCAGGTTCAGCGTATGGAAACGCATCGCCGCCAAGACCGGCTCAGGCCATGTCGCGCCCTTAAATGAACAGCATTACACACATAGAAGGACGCTTCTCAACCTGTTCGCTAACGCTTCGGTACCACGACCCTGGGCACGAACTTACCCAGGCGACGCCGCTGCTGCGTAGCAGGCGGGTTCAGGTCTGACGCATCATCGGCAGTCATATTGGCGAAGCCGAGCCTGAATGCCGCCTGGCCACAGCGGACCCGGCTATTGATTGGAAACTCATCCCCATCGTCTTCAACATAAGGATCACTCATCCTTGCGCCCCCCCTTCAGCGATAGACCGCTACCGGTAACCCATCGATCACCTGAAAATACCGGCCATCAACAGGCAATGAGACTAGCTGGTCATTTGCAGACTTACAGTCCGACATGCAAAAAACCTGAGCAGCTGCCTCACGGGGGCCACCGTTGGCTCAGCGCCAGCGGCTCAAACGGCTCCACAGGCCCACCAGCGTATTCTCGATCGAACTGCTGGCTGCCAGGCCAACCCGCTCCTGCAGGCTTTTGCGCTCGGCAAAATGCAGGTGATAGAGGTTCGCCTCACGGGCACGGTCACTGAGGTACTCATCGCTGGTCTTGAGCTCATCGACCAACTGCTTGTTCAGCGCAGCAACACCCAGCCACACTTCCCCGGTAGCAACCTCATCGATGTGCAACTGAGGGCGATAGCGAGATACGAAATCCTTGAACAACTGGTGAGTGACATCCAGATCCTCCTGGAATTTCTCCCGGCCCTTGTCGGTGTTCTCACCAAAGACGGTCAGGGTGCGCTTGTACTCACCTGCGGTCAGTACCTCAAAGTCGATGTCGTGTTTTTTCAGTAGGCGGTTGACGTTGGGCAACTGGGCCACCACACCAATGGAGCCCAACACGGCAAACGGCGCGCTGACGATCTTCTCGCCAATACAGGCCATCATGTAACCGCCGCTGGCCGCGACTTTGTCGATGCACACGGTCAGTGGCACACCCGCCTGGCGAATGCGCGCCAACTGCGAAGCGGCCAGCCCATAGCTGTGGACCATGCCACCCCCGCTCTCCAGGCGCAGCACAACTTCGTCACGTGGCGTCGCCAGGGTCAGCAGTGCGGTAATTTCGTGACGCAGGCTGTCGGTGGCAGACGCCTTGATGTCCCCGTCAAAGTCCAGCACGAAAACCCGGCTTTTCTCGTCGGGTGTTTTTTTCTGCAACTTCTCGGCCTTGCTCTGCTGTTTGCGCAAGGCCTTGAGTTGGGCCTTGTCGAGCAGGGTTGTCTCCAGCCGCTCACGCAACTCCTTGTAGAACTCATTGAGCTTGGTGACCTGCAATTGCCCACCGGCCTTGCGCCGCCCCTTGCCACGCAGGCCGGCGAGGGCCGACAAAACAACCAGTATCGCGATCACCAGGGTCGCGGTCTTGGCGAGAAAGCTTGCGTACTCAGCCAGAAACTCCACAGTAACTCCTTAACATGCCTGCGCCCATACGGCGCGAACCAAGGCTCAAGCATACCGGCGCTACTGCGCCCCTACCAGCGTCTGAAAACACCGGCATTACAGTTCAAACAACCTTTTCAAACGCTTGTATGTTTTTTCATTGACAGCCTGACAGCGGCAACCTAACCTCGCCGAAACCCTTAATTCCGGCAGACGGTTGCAACGTGGGCAGCATTTACCTGATTCGACATGGCCAGGCCTCCTTTGGTGCAGACAACTACGATGTCCTGTCCGCCGTGGGTGTTCGCCAGAGCACGGTACTCGGCGAGCACCTTGCCGAACTTGGCCTGCGCCTGGACCGCTGCCTGGCCGGCGATCTTCGTCGTCAACAGGATACCGGGCGCCTGGCTCTGGCGCGCATGCAGGAGGCAGGCGCCTCGGTGCCCGCCCTTGAAACCGACAGTGCCTTCAACGAATTCGATGCGGATGCGTTGATCCGCGCCTTGCTGCCGAGCCTGCTGCCCGATGAGCCGCACGCACTGGATGTCTTGCGCAACGCGGCACAACACCGCAACGAGTTTCAGCGCATTTTCGCCCTGATCGTGCAACGCTGGCACACTGGGGACTACCCAAGCGCCGACGTGGAAAGCTGGCAAGGTTTTGTCGAGCGGGTCAATGCCGGGTTGCAGCGGGTACTGCAACACGCCGAGCACGGCGACAATGTTGCGATTTTTACCTCGGGCGGAACCATCACTGCCCTGCTCCACCTGGTTACCCGAATCACACCAGCCCAGGCTTTCGAGCTGAACTGGCAAATTATCAATACCTCGCTCAGCCACCTGAAGTTTCGCGGCAGCGAGGTAACCCTGGCTTCCTTCAACAGCCAAGCCCATGTGCAGTTGTTGAAGGCGCCGGAACTCATGACCTATCGTTGAGTACCGGCCCATGGCGGCCTTCGCTGGTCGCCGAAATCACTTAATAAGGAATGCACCATGACCTCTGTAGCTGATGCCGTTCAAGCCATGAAATCCAAGTTCAACCCAGCCGCCGCTGCAGGCCTGGACCTGGTATTCGGCTTCAACGTGACCGACGAAGACAAGCACTACGCGCTGATCATCAAGGATGGCACCTGTGACCTGCAGGAAGGCGAAAATCCAGATGCCAACGTCACCCTGGTCATGGACAGCGAAACCCTCAAGGGCATCGTCAGCGGCGAAACCGACGGCATGCAGGCCTTCATGGGCGGCAAACTGCGCGTGGAAGGCGACATGATGCTGTCGATGAAGCTCAGCGAGCTGTTCCCGGTATAAGCAATTCGCCGGATGCCTTCAAAACCGAAGCGTTGTCTGCTTCGGTTTTTTTTCGCCTCGACCAGAGCGAGCCAATCAGAGCGGTTGATCGACCGGCAACACGCTCGCCAATAAGGCCCAGCGGCACTTGTTCGACCCGAGGGGCAGAATTAGATTAACCAATAATCTCATGCCTCAATCATAAGGGATAAGCATGACGCTCACCGACCAGTCCACCCAGGTCCGCCCCGGCGAAGAACTCGACATCGCCCGCATCGACCCTTATCTGAAAGCCCACATTCCCGACCTTCGCGGTACGCCGCAAATCAGCCAGTTTCCCGGTGGGGCCTCGAACCTGACCTACCTGGTGCAGTACCCGACACATGAACTCGTGCTGCGCCGGCCGCCTTTCGGGCACAAGGCCAAATCGGCCCACGACATGGGTCGTGAGTTCCGCATCCTCAACCAACTCAACAGTGGCTTCCCCTATTGCCCAAAGGCCTATGTGCATTGCACTGACACATCATTGATCGGCGGCGAGTTCTACGTCATGGAGCGGGTCAAGGGCATCATCCTGCGCGCTGACCTGCCAGCCGAGCTGAACCTGGATGCCGAGCGCACCGAAGCCTTGTGCAAGAGCTTCATCGATCGCCTGGTCGAGCTGCATCAGGTCGACTATCACGCCTGCGGCCTGACGGACCTTGGCAAGCCTGAAGGCTATGTACAGCGCCAGATCGAAGGCTGGAGCAGCCGCTACGAGAAGGCCTTGACCCCTGACGCCCCGCGCTGGGAGGCCGTTGTTGCCTGGCTACACGACAAGATGCCGGACGACCATCCGCAACCGGGCATCATTCACAACGACTACCGCTTCGACAATGTAATCCTCGATGCCGCCAACCCCATGCACATCATTGGCGTGCTGGACTGGGAAATGACCACCCTCGGCGACCCGCTGATGGACCTGGGTAACACCCTGGCGTACTGGATCGAAGCAACAGACCCTGCGCCCGTACAACTGATGCGCCGCCAACCGAGCAATGCCCCCGGCATGTTGACACGCCGCCAATTTGTCGATTACTACGCCGAACGGGCGGGTATCTCGCTGGACAACTTCGACTTCTACTACGCCTATGGCCTGTTCCGACTGGCCGGCATCGTCCAGCAGATTTACTACCGCTTCTATCACGGCCAGACCCAGGACAAGCGCTTCGCCCAGTTCGTTCACATGAACAGACTGCTGGAACACATGAGCCTGCAGCTCATCGAAAAATCCAGCCTTTGACACCAACAAGAAGAAAGGAAGTGCCCATGTCCAAGACCCAATTGTTCGACCTCGACGGCAAGATCGCCTTTGTTTCAGGGGCCAGCCGTGGCATTGGCGAAGCCATTGCGCACCTGTTGGCCCAGCAGGGCGCGCATGTCGTCGTCTCCAGCCGCAAGCTCGAAGGCTGCCAGCACGTCGCCGATGCCATTGTTGCGACAGGTGGCAAGGCGACCGCCATGGCATGTCACATCGGCGAAATGGAACAGATCCATGAAGTATTCACCGCTATTCGCAGGCAATTCGGTCGCCTGGACATCCTGGTCAACAATGCGGCCACCAACCCGCAGTTCTGCAACGTACTGGACACTGACCTGAGTGCCTTCCAGAAGACCGTTGATGTGAACATCCGCGGCTACTTCTTTATGTCGGTAGAAGCCGGCAAGCTCATGCGCGAACATGGCGGCGGCAGCATTATCAACGTCGCGTCGATCAATGGGGTTTCACCGGGGTTGTTCCAAGGCATCTACTCGGTGACGAAAGCCGCCGTGATCAACATGACCAAAGTCTTCGCCAAGGAATGCGCCCCGTTCGGTATCCGCTGCAACGCCCTGCTGCCTGGCCTGACCGATACCAAGTTCGCCTCAGCGCTGGTCAAGAACGACGCCATTCTGAATACCGCCCTGCAGCAGATCCCCCTCAAGCGTGTGGCCGACCCCAAGGAAATGGCGGGTGCGGTGCTGTACCTGGCCAGCGACGCTTCAAGCTACACCACGGGTGCGGCATTGAATGTCGATGGCGGTTTCCTCTCCTGAATGCGGCAACAAGAATGCGGCAACAAGGTTGTGTGGGTGCCAGCAAGGCTGGCCCCTGCAAGCACCGGGCGGTACCATGTCGGCCCTTCTGCGCCCTGCCGAATTAAGCCGATTCCATGCCTTTTGAACTCAGTGTTGACCTTACCACCCTTGCCATTCTCGCCGCCGTTGCCTTTGTCGCCGGCTTCATCGACGCCATCGCCGGTGGCGGCGGGTTGCTCACCACCCCCGCCCTGCTGACCGCTGGCCTGCCACCGCATCTGGTACTGGGCACCAACAAACTCAGTTCGACCTTCGGTTCGGCCACTGCTGGTTTCACCTTCTACCGACGCAAGCTGTTCGACCCCATACAATGGCGTCGAGGCCTGATCGGTACAGCCATCGGTGCACTGATCGGCGCCATCACCGCCCATTACCTGCCTGCCGAGTGGCTGAACAAGATGCTGCCGGTGATCGTCTTCGCCTGCGGCGTGTACCTGTTGTTCGGCGGCACGCCCAAGGCGCCACTGGACGCCAATGCGCCGATCAAGAAAGGCCGACAGTTTCCCCAAGGCTTCTCCCTGGGATTCTATGACGGCGTTGCCGGCCCGGGCACGGGGGCCTTCTGGACCGTCAGCAGCCTGCTGCTGTACCCCATCGACCTGGTACGGGCCAGCGGCGTGGCGCGCAGCATGAACTTCGTCAGCAACGCCGCCGCACTGTCAGTGTTCATTTTTTCGGGGCAGGTGGATTGGTTGATCGGACTGTCCATGGGCTCGGCACTGATGGTCGGTGCGTTCTTTGGAGCCCGCACCGCCATCAGCGGCGGCGCCAAGTTCATCCGCCCGGTGTTCATTACCGTCGTGCTTGGCCTGACCGTGCGCCTAGCCTGGCAGCACTGGTTCAGCCAGGCCTGAACGGCGCGCCACATAGAGGTCAATCAGGTACCGGGCGATAGAGCGGCTTGCTGGCAATGGCGGCAATGCGTCGACCCGGAACCACTGGGCATCCTCGATTTCATCAGGCTGCATGACGATCTCGCCCCCGGCGTACTCGGCATGGAACCCCAGCATCATCGAGTGCGGAAACGGCCAGCACTGACTGCCGACGTACTGGATATTCTTCACCTCGACCTGCACCTCCTCGCGCACTTCGCGAATCAGGCAGTCCTCGGCAGACTCGCCCGGCTCAGCAAAGCCTGCCAGGGTGCTGTACACCCCGGTGACAAAGCGCGGCGAACGGGCCAGCAGGATTTCATCGCCACGGGTAATCAACACAATCATGCTGGGCGAGATGCGCGGGTAAAAACGCAGGTCGCACGGCTCGCAATACATGGCGCGTTCCCAGCGGATCTGTTGCATCGGCTGGCCACAACTGCCACAGAAGCGGTGCTCACGGGCCCAGGTAGCGATTTGCGCGGCGTAACCCAGAACCTTGTAGATCTCGAAGTCGCCTTCAAGCATGAACTGGCGCAGCCCGCGCCAGCTGCAGCCAGGCACATCCTGCTCGCCCTTCAGCTCAAACAGGAACACCGGTTGGCCATCGAAATGGCCGATGCCGTGTTCGCATAGCACCTCCAGCCCCTGGCCCTTGAGCCAGTCGCGGGAAAACAAGGCACCGTTATCGTCGACCAGAAAACCCTGGGCACAGTGAGCGACTGCCAAGCCGCCGCTGATGTTCGTATCCAGTACCGCGGTTGTCCAACGCACTGACATATTCCGGTTCCTTGTGCGAGCCCGCGGCTGGGTAGTCTCAGTCGGCGAACTCGGGTTTTTGTTTGCTCATGTGGGCAGCCATGGCCACCCGCAGATCGGTAGACTGCAGCATGGCAGCATTCCAGGTGGCAATGTACTCCAGACCGTCGTCGATACGATGGTCGCGCATGTAGCTGAGCATCTCCTTGGTGCCGGCCACGGCAATGGGGGATTTTCCCGCAATTTCCCTGGCAATGGCAAAGACTCCGTCGAGCAGGCTGGCCTGATCGGTGAAGGTACGGTTGACCAGGCCGATTTGCCGCGCCTCCTCCGCGTCGATGGTCCGACCGGTATACGCCAGTTCCCGAACCTGGCCATCACCGATGATTCGCGGCAAGCGCTGCAGGGTGCCGACATCCGCCGCCATGCCCATGTCGATTTCCTTGATCGAGAACTGTGCATCGCTGGCGGCATAGCGCATGTCGCACGCAGCGATCAGGTCGATGGCACCGCCCAGGCAATAGCCCTGAATGGCTGCCAGGACCGGCTTGCGGCACTGGTCGACGACATTGAAGGACGCCTGCATCTGCAAAATGGTCCGCCGCAGCAGACGCGCATTGCGACCAACGTCCTTGCCCAGCTGGTTGGCCACCGAAGCCAGCAGCATCAGGTCGATGCCAGACGAGAAATGCTTGCCCGCGCCGCTGATCACCACGACCCGCACAGCATCGGTATCGTCGATCCACTTGAAGATGTCGATGATTTCCGTCCAGAACGCGGCGTTCATCGCGTTGACCTTTTCCGGGCGGTTGATCTGCACATGGGCAATGTTGTTCGACAGTTCCACCTTGAACGCTTGATAGTCGGTCACAACGGCACTCCTGGAGCTAGGGCTGGGTTAATCGCAGGACTATATCAAGGTGACGGCAGACACCCAGACCGTGGTTTTGCCAAAACAGGGACTACATCCGCCTTGATCTTGCCGCCCACATCCGGCAAGTTGCGCAGCTGTTGAATCATAAGGATACATTTTTCATGTCCCGCTCCCTGGCCGGCGCCCTGGCCCACAATTTTCTCGGGCAGTCGCCGCGTTGGTATAAAGCCACCATTTGCCTGTTTCTGCTGCTCAACCCACTGCTGTTGTTTACCCTTGGACCGGTGGTTGCCGGCTGGGTACTGGTAATCGAATTCATTTTCACCCTGGGCATGGCACTCAAGTGTTACCCGTTGATGCCCGGTGGATTACTGATGGTCGAGGCCCTGTTGCTGGGGATGACCACGCCACAAACACTGTATGAAGAGCTGCAACACAACTTTCCGGTCATCCTGTTGCTGATGTTCATGGTGGCGGGTATCTACTTCATGAAAGAGCTGCTGCTGTTCGTGTTCTCGCGCATTCTGCTCGGGGTACGCTCAAAGGCACTGCTGTCGCTGCTGTTCTGCTTCCTGTCGGCGTTTCTATCGGCCTTCCTCGATGCGCTCACCGTGACCGCGGTAATCATCAGCGCTGCCGTTGGTTTTTACTCGGTCTACCACCGGGTCGCGTCAGGTAACAACCCGCGCGAAGAGTCGCTGGTCGATGATGATCAGCACCTGGCCAAACTGCACCATGAAGACCTGCACCAATTCCGTGCATTCTTGCGCAGCCTGTTGATGCACGGTGCAGTCGGGACCGCACTGGGCGGTGTCTGCACCCTGGTGGGTGAGCCGCAGAACCTGCTGATCGGTCATGAAATGGGCTGGCATTTTGCCGACTTTTTCCGCCAGGTCGCTCCTGTGTCCTTGCCGGTACTGGCTGCAGGTCTGGTGACCTGTGTGCTGCTGGAGAAACTGCGCTGGTTCGGCTACGGCACCTTGCTGCCGGACAATGTGCGCCGTGTACTCGCCGCATACGCCGCCGAAGACGATGCCGCCCGAACGTCCCAGCAACGCGCCGCGCTGCTGATTCAGGGCCTGGCGGCATTGATCCTGATTGTCAGCCTTGGCCTGCACATCGCCGAAGTGGGCCTGATCGGCTTGCTGGTCATCGTGCTGATCACCAGTTTCACCGGGATTACCGATGAGCATCGGCTGGGCCGCGCCTTCCAGGACGCCATGCCATTCACCTCGTTGCTGGTGGTGTTCTTTGCCGTGGTCGCGGTTATCCACCAACAACAGCTGTTCAGCCCACTGATTGCGGCGGTACTGGCACTGCCACCTGAGCAACAACCCGGCATGCTGTTCATTGCCAATGGCTTGCTCTCGGCCATCAGCGACAACGTCTTTGTCGCCACGATCTACATCACAGAGGTCAAACAGGCATTCCTGGCCGGCCACATGAGCCGTGAGCATTTCGAGACCCTGGCAGTGGCAATCAACACGGGTACCAACCTGCCGAGCGTGGCCACCCCCAATGGCCAGGCGGCCTTCCTGTTCCTACTGACCTCGGCCATCGCGCCGCTGATCCGCCTGTCCTACGGACGGATGGTCTGGATGGCCCTGCCCTACACCATCGTGATGGGCGGGCTGGGTTGGTGGGCAGTGACCTATTGGCTGTAGGCCAACACCCCACCTCAGGACCAGACAGGGCTTCGACAGGCATCCGCCGGTCGGAGCCCTGTTTCGTTCAACCGATCGGATGCCAGGCGCGGTGATCCCGTGCCAGCAGTTCGTCTGCCGCCGCGGGGCCATCGTCACCCGCGGCATATGGCTGTACCTCTCCTTCGTGTTGCCAGGCATCCAGAAAAGGCTGCACCGCACGCCAGCCGTTCTCGATGTTGTCGGCACGCTGGAACAACGTCTGGTCCCCCGTCAGACAGTCATAGATCAACGTTTCATAGCCCGTCGATGGGCGCATCTTGAAAAAGTCCTTGTAGGCAAAGCCCAGCTCCACCGTTTCCATGGCAAGGGTCGGCCCCGGGCGTTTGGCTTGCAGGTCAAACCACATCCCTTCATTGGGCTGGATCTGGATTTTCAAGTAATTCGGTTTTGGCCGCTCGGCATCGCTGTCGCGGAACTGCGCATAAGGCGCCGGTTTGAAGCAGATGGCGATCTCGGTATCTCGAACGCTCATGCGTTTACCGGTACGCAGGTAAAATGGAACCCCCACCCATCGCCAGTTGTCGATCATGACCTTTAACGCAACATAGGTTTCGGTCTGGCTATGCCGGTCGACCCTGGGCTCCTCGCGATACCCCGGCAGTTTCTTGCGCCCCTGTTTTCCTGCCGTGTACTGTCCGCGCACCGAGTTCTTCAAGGCCATGGCCTTCGACCAGGGCCGAATGGCCCCAATCACCTTGGCCTTTTCGCTGCGCACGGCATCGGCGCCAAACGCCGCTGGCGGCTCCATGGCAACCATCGCCAGCAACTGGAACAGATGGTTTGGCACCATGTCCCGCAATGCCCCCGTGTGGTCGTAAAACCCGCCACGGCTTTCCACCCCTACCGTTTCGGCTGCCGTGATCTGCACATGATCAATGTAGTGATTGTTCCAGAAGGCCTCGAACAGCCCGTTGGAAAAGCGGCTGACCAGGATGTTCTGCACCGTCTCTTTCCCAAGGTAGTGGTCAATGCGGTAGATCTGCTTTTCGTTCATCACGTTGAGCAGCGACGCATTCAGCGCCTCGGCACTGGCCAGGTCTGAACCGAATGGCTTTTCCACCACTACGCGCCGAAAGCCGTTGGATTCGTCAAGCAACCCCGCGCTGCCCAGTTGCCGGGCCACCTCGGCGAAAAAACGCGGCGCGGTCGCCAGGTAGAAAATGGCATTGCCAATGCCGCTCTTGCCGATCCGTTGCGCAATGTCCTGGTAGGTCGTCGAGGCCAGAAAATCGCCGGTCAGGTAATGGATGCGCTTGACCAGGCGCCCCCATCGCTTTTCATCAAAACAGCGTGTGCCCTCATTGCCCTGATCGCGCTCACGCATGAATGCTTCCAGGCGCGCGGCGAACTCACGGTCGGTGGACGGATTGTGATCGACCCCGACAATACGCATGCGTGGGTCAAGCAAGCCGTCACGCTGCAGGTTGAACAGTGCAGGCATCAGCAGGCGTTTGACCAGATCACCATTGGCACCGAACAGAAACAGCGTGCACGGTGCAGCGGTTTCAGCCTTGGCTACCGTCATTCGAACTTCTCACTGTGTCCGCCAAAGCCGAAGCGCATCGCGGAAAGCAGTTTGTCGGCATACGTGCCTTGCGGCTGGCGTGAGCGAAAACGTGCAAACAGGGCACTCGACAATACCGGAACAGGCACCGCCTGCTCGACCGCCGCGTCGATGGTCCAACGCCCTTCGCCACTGTCGGCAACGGCGCTGCTGAAACTGTCGAGTTGCGGATCAGAGACCAGCGCGTTGGCGGTCAGGTCAAGCAGCCAGGACGTGACGACACTGCCACGGCGCCAGACCTCGGCAATCTCGGCAAGGTCGAGGTCAAAGCGCTGCTCGGCGGGCAGCGCGGCGCTGGCCTTGCTCTTGAGCAGGTCAAAGCCCTCGGCATAGGCCTGCATCAGGCCGTACTCAATGCCATTGTGAATCATCTTTACGTAATGACCGGCCCCCGCGGGCCCGGCATGGATGTAGCCCTGCTCCGCGCGCCCCAACGTGCCATTGCGGCCCTCGGTGCGCGGAATATCACCAACGCCCGGTGCCAGGGCAACGAACAACGGCTCAAGCCGCTCAACGATGGCCGTTTCACCACCAATCATCATGCAATAACCACGCTCCAGCCCCCAGACGCCCCCCGAAGTTCCCACATCGATATAGTGCAATTGACGGGTTGCCAGGGTGTCGGCACGACGGATGTCATCCTTGTAAAGGGAGTTACCACCATCGATGATCACGTCATCGGCTTCCAGCAGGTCGGCCAATTGAGCAATCGTCTGCTCAGTCGCCTCGCCTGCCGGCAACATCACCCACACCGCTCTGGGCTTGTCCAACAGGCTGACCATGGCCTCAAGACTCTGCGCCCCACGTGCGCCATCAATGACCAGCGCATCGATTGCCGCCCCATTACGGTCGTGAACCACGGGTAGATGCCCATGACGCATCAACCTTCTCGCGATGTTGCCGCCCATGCGGCCCAGTCCCACGATTCCCAATTGCATGACGATGGCTCCAATGGATGTCTGAAAACTCAACCCGTTGCTGGGCACAAGATTAGTTCAGACACGGGCATTGGCCTTCCTGGAGGACGCTCGCGCGCGCCCATGAAAGCGTTGCCATTGCCCGCAAGATGACTTCAGAATGACGTGCACGGACGACCGTACCGTCCTGACACCGTGTTTCAACCCTTTGCGAGACCGACCATGCCCCAAGTACCTCCTCGTGCGCCTGTCACCACACGCTACGTTTCAGTGCGCCGCGAGGAACTGCGTGAGCTCCAGGAAGAAAATGCCCGGCTCAAAGCGCAAGTGATCGCCCTGAGCGAAGCCCTGCAACACCTGCGCGAGCAGGCCCGCAGCACGACAAACTGACCATCGACAGGGCGCGCTTTACCTACAGCGGTCACCACGGGCGCTGGCGGATCGGCCACCCCCCGTGGTGCCCCATGAATCAGGGCAGGCTCAGAAACAGATCGTTTGCGGTTTTCTTGTCCAGTTTGGCGCGATAGATCGCGATGACGTGCCGGCCATCGCTGGCCTGCGCTTTCTGCCATTGCAAGCCTTGTCGCCGTTGCTCACGGGTTTTCACATGGGCAGCACTGAAGTCGTGTTCGGCTGCGTCGGTGCTGGCGTAATGAAAATGGGCATACCAGAGCACCTCACCATCCTTGTCGCGTATTTCGTACTCATCCAGGTAGTCCACCAACCGTTGCTGCTTGTCCTTCAGCGGTTTACGCGTAACGGTACGCGCAATGGTGATCTCGTTCTGCTCGTGCAGGTAGGCCATTCGCGCAGCCGTTGGTAACTGGCGCTTGATCATCTCGATACGAATACGTTTGCCTGCCTGACGCATCTGCTCGGACTTGTCCCATAAGGCCTTGTTCACTTGCTCGACAGATTGCCCCGCCCACGCCTCGTCGGTTGCATTATCGCGAACGAGCGCCGCATCGATCTGCGTGTACAGGTCAATCAAGGGGCGTGCCTGCAATACCAGCAGGTCTTCCATGTCGGAGGGCAATTGGGCGGTCATTGCCTGGGCCTGTGCCCGCGCCATGGATTGATCGGCTTGACGCAACAACGTGTCGGCGCGCGCCAGCAGCGTGCGCAAGGCCACAGCAGCTTGCGCGGCAGGCCGCACAACCGTGGTCGTGGGTAGTTCACGCCATAACGAAGCGTCCGAGGTTTGCTCATAACTGGTAATGACCGTGTTCTCGATCGGGTCCAGGACATCGACAATCGCCGGCTGGCCCGCGCGCCCTTCAGCACGACGCTGCCCGATAACCAGTCGCTGTCCTCGGGTACGGATCAGTGTCTTGCCCCGGCTGGACGGTCCAGGCTTCGGTTTAGGTGCCTTGGGGAGCTGGGTGATCTGTGCAGCCAATTCGTGCAGTGCCTGATCCAGCAGTTTCTGGATCAAATCGTGCAACGGCGCCAGCCACGCCTGATGCTCCGCGAGTTCAAGGCTCTGACGGTAGTTGTCGAGGGTGTCGAGTGATTTTTGATAGTTGCGCACGGCATTATCCAGCAGCCCTACCTGCTCCTCAGCGGAAAAGGCCGGATCCTGAGCATCGATCCTCAACCGGCAGGCCAGCTTGGCCGGCGGAATAACCTGCTCCAGCAACAACGTACTACTGTCTTCGATCTTCAGCATGATGCCGAGGGCAATCGAGTACAACTGCGTTCCGCGCCACGCCAGGGAAGACGACAGACCCGCTTGAAGCAGCTGAATTTCCACCAGGTAGCGAGGGCCATCAGGAAGGGCTTTTTCCAGCAAGGGCGCAAGCGTCTCCATGGCGTAAGTCGTTTCGGCAATTTCCGCGACCTGGGACTGTTGCTTGGCGCAATACCTCTCCAAGAGTGCCCGCTCGGGTGCCGTGTGATCCCCTAGCAGGGCGGGCAACCCACCTCGCCCCCGAACGCTTTCGACCAACCGATCAATCAACTGTTTGACCGCAAACCGCTGCAAGCGCAACTCAGAAGACAACTGCCCCTTGACCAGCATGTGCTGCCTGAGCATGTCGGCCATGATCCGCCGATAGCCGCTGACGGCAGACAATTCATTCAACGTTTGCATGGTGGTGATGACCTGACCGATCAGCACATCATGCTGCCGCAACCGCTCAATCAGATCAGCCAACTCCGTACCGGACAATGCTTCAGCGTGCCTGGGCGCCGCCCCGAGCCTCTGCAGTTGGGCACGTTGGTTTGTCAGTTGCCCCTGTAACTCAGCGATACGTGCCTGCTTGCCCAGTTGGGCCGCACGCATACGGGCATGACCCGGCATTCCACCGCGTAGGCGTAAACGCAAGTCCAAGGTCCAGGAACCATCGGCCTGGCGTCTTAGCCAGGGACCAGGCTCATCCGGCGTGCGGCTGTCAAGGATGCGTACCCCCTCCTCGTCCACGCGAACCGGGTAGACGTCTCCACCCAGCTGAACCCAGGTTTTATGCAGCTGCGAGTAGATCCCATCAGCATCCGGTGAACCGAGCGCGTCGATGGATTTAGGTGAGCGCATGCGCGCCAGTGCCTGAGACTGCGCGCGCGACAACTGGCCTTGAGCCGAGGACCAAGAAAAATCAAGCTGATTGAGCACCGTTCCATTTTGCAATACCGCAGGGGCATCCTCGATGTGCAGCGCTATTGGTGTCTCGGGTGCCTCGGGCGCCTGTTCAATGGCTGCCGCCAAGGGCCTTGCCGGTAACGGCAATGACTCCAGTACAAACATCAGGCTGAACAAGAGATCAAGCAACGCAGGAGCAAGCTGCGCAGGGTTTGTCTGTCCATTGAGTTGCTGTACACCATGGGCAAATGACAGCGCCCAGCCTACCGCCGCCAAAGGACCGCGTACAAAGGGCAACAGGGTGTTGAACAGCAGCCAACTCAGTGTTTGCCAATGGGCGGCACGGTCTTCGGCATTGGAAACAGACTGCCGGTCGGCAATGCGCAACAGTTCCTCGACTGTCCCCTCATAGACCTGTCGAGCCGCCTCACCAGGTAGCGTCAGGCTACTCAACACCACAGGCGCGGGGGTTTCGATGGGT
Organism: Pseudomonas laurentiana; assembly: GCF_014648275.1. GTDB lineage: Bacteria > Pseudomonadota > Gammaproteobacteria > Pseudomonadales > Pseudomonadaceae > Aquipseudomonas > Aquipseudomonas laurentiana. The sequence continues at coordinate 13,491 of NZ_BMQU01000033.1, read as the reverse complement.
TGGAAGTCCGGTTCAAGCAGGACCCGGCGCAGATGCGGCTCGGTAAATCCGCCATGGTCATAGACGGGTCGTACCTCTTCGGCCAGACGGGAGAGGATGTCGGCCTGCAGTACCGGCTCAGCCACAATGCGCTCCAGCAGTGCCTTGCGGGAGGCAAACTGCATCAGCGGTGTGGCATGCAATGGGCGAAACAACAACAGTGGCCCCGGCAAGGATGGCTCGATCAGGTAGGCGTTTTGCACCCTGTCCGCCGATACGCCCGGTTCAGAGACAAAGGCCAACGCTGACAGGGTGGGGGCCGAGCTCGCGGAAGGCGACGTCAGCGCAACCGCCAACGCATACCCCGCCTCGGTAAATCCATACGCCCCACGAAGGGTGTATTCAAGCGCCAGCAACGGCAGTTGCCCGTACCATTGGGCCCTGAACAACGGGTAGCGCAGTTCAACCTGCGCGCTGTCATCGCGCAGTTGGGTCGCCAGCAAGGCCTGATACTGCCCCCCCGCATCGACGCTACGAACCAGGTGCCTGACATAATCAACGTCGAACCATTCCGGCAACGCTGAAGTACCCCGGGTGCGGACTTCAAGCGCGCCGGGGCGCAAGCTCTCCAGGTTGTCGAGGGCCAGTTGCGTCAGGCTGCGGACACTGGTTTTAATCGTGCCTTGCACCATCAGGTTACCTGCACTGCCTAGCGCTGTACCGATCACCTCATGATTGAGCACTTCGATCTGCTCGATCGCCACCGACTGAGCGTCAGGGTGGTCCTGCAACATCTGTTGCTGCAGGCGCTTCTGGGTGAATACCTCAATCGCTGGGATGCCCTCCAGATAAGAGCGGCCACTCATCACTTCCGGCACCTGTGCCAACCCCTTGAGGCATTGAAGGTAGCGGTCCTGATCGCTTTTGCGTGCGTTCAATAGCCACTCAGGGAGGTGCCGGGACAATTCACGCGCATAATCCGTGACCTGCAACTGCCCGATGGCTTGCATCGAGATCACACTGTCCAGGGTTTCACTGAACGCGTCGGCATCGAGATCCTCGCGCGCGCCCAGCCGGTCAATCCAATGGAGCTGCTGCTCAAGCAACAAACGGGCCTGGGCCTCGAACATGTTGCCAGCAGCGATGGAAACAGAACAGGCTGTCGCAGGACCCTCGGGCCGTTGCCCGACAAGGCTCAGCAACGCCTGGAGTGAACCAAAAGGCTGCAGATAGCCGCTCAGGTCGTATACGTACACCTGGTCATTCTGCTCACCCTCCAGCCCACTGATAATCAGGCTGCTCATCAATTCGCCCGGCGAATCCGGCTCGCCCGACGGTACCCCCAACAGGTATGACGTGACCTTGGCCAATTCCGTGACCAGTAAACGATCCGCCGCGCTGGGGTAGCGGGCCACTTCAGCCAACCGTGCCTGCTGGGTGACGGTAAGACGGCCAGACGCCCTCGCCACCGCAATGGCCGCTACAAAATGCTGCTGCAGCCATTGTTCAATGCCACTGAGCGGTGTTTGCCCCGTGGGTAATGCACGGTTCCAGAACGCGACGAGCGCCTGTTTGTACTCATCAAGAAGCACAGCACCACAGGCATTGATCAGCAGCTCAACGCGATGCAGATCAAGCGTCAGGGCCTGAGGAAATTCGGCGCCCTGTTCAAGCGTCAGGAAGTCATGGTCGGGGGTAAGGTTGTAGGTCGTTTTGCGGGTAGATCGTTGGATCACCGCCTGGGCCAGGCTCATCGCGGTAACCGCCTGGTCAGATACCGGGCCTCGCACGGTGATGTGCAGGGGGTCCAGCGTCGCTGGCAAATGCCACACGGCCCATTGACGGCTCAGTAACTGCTCGGCCACCGCGCCCAGCGTGGGTCGGGCAACAAACAGGTCGGCCAGGGTGATTGTCAGTGAGGCGTGGCGCTCGCGCCATTGCCCGTAGAGTGGGTTTGTCATCAGAAAGCCTTCTTTGAATAGCACCGAAGGCCCGATTTGAGCGTAACGCTACCCAAGCCAAGCGGTATCCTGATACCGCCCCGTAACAAAACCTCTTAACCTTCGTAAAACCCTCACTAAAGTGACCAGCGGGTCACATATTTTGCTCAAGCTCTCCTACACTCAGGAAAGTGCCCGGATAACGTGTGGGGAAATTACCCTGTCGCGCCGGACACATCTGAAAGCCGGGCTGACCACTCAGTAACACCGGGCCAGGGTTCCTGACAACAGGCATACCCCTTTCGCCCTCAGTCTGAAAAACCCCTTCGGCTGGAAGCATCACTGGGTGCGGCGTTTGCATGCAAGAAAACGAACATCTCGACACGACGTATAAAACAGAGAAATCGCTTCACCGAAAATGACTATTTCGGGTGCCATTACACCCGTTTGCATAGGGACGGAGAGACGTATGATTGATGCTGCTGTCGAACCTCATGTAACGCATTTCACGGCTCAAAGCATTGAACCGGCTAGCCCCCCCTTTACACCGGCAGCGACATTATCCAAAGCGGTACCGCAACAAAATCCGAACAAGAAGAAAATCCTGTTCGTGACCTCCGAGATCGCCGACCTGGTCAAGACCGGCGGCCTGGGCGACGTTTCAGCGGCTTTGCCGCGGGCCATGAGCCACCTGCATGATGTGCGGGTATTGATCCCCGGTTACCCGCAAGTCCTGGAAAGCGACAACCCGATTCATCTGGTTGGCGAGTTGGGTGGGCACGCCGCACTGCCACCCTGCAAAATCGGTCGCATGGACCTGGCCGACGGCCTGGTGATCTATGTCCTGATCTGCCCGGAACTCTATCAGCGCGAAGGTACACCCTACGGGGCGAACAATGGCCGCGACTGGCCTGACAACCACATCCGCTTCGCCCGCCTGGGGCTGGCCGCAGCCGAGATCGCTGCCGGCGAGGGCATGGTGCACTGGAAGCCCGACCTGGTGCATGCCCATGACTGGCCAGCCGGCCTGGCGCCAGCCTATATGCACTGGCGTGGCCTGCATACACCGACCCTGTTCACCATTCACAACCTGGCCTACCAAGGCGTGGTCAGCCGAGCGTGCTGCCCGGAACTGGCCATCCCTGAACATGCCTTGCAGCAGGAGGGCATGGAGTTCTACGGCAAGCTCTCTTTCCTCAAGGCCGGCCTTGCCTACTCCAGCCATATCACCACGGTCAGTGCCACCTACGCGCGGGAAATCACCACACCCGCGTTTGGCTGCGGTCTCGATGGTTTTCTTTCGAGCAAGGCACAAATGGGGCTGTTGAGCGGTATTCCCAATGGCATCGACGAGAGCTGGGATTCGGCGACCGATACCCACCTGAGCCACCCCTTCAGCCTCAATGACTGGGAAGGCAAGGCACGTAATACCCAACAAGTACGTACCCTGTTTGGCTTGCAACCCAGCGAGGGGCCACTGTTTGCAGTGGTTTCGCGGCTGGTCTACCAGAAAGGCCTGGACCTCACCCTGGGCGTTGCCGAGTACATCGTCCAGCAAGGTGGCCAGATCGCAATTATCGGTCGTGGCGAGCCGGAAGAAGAACAGGCCATGCGCGATCTGGCCCTACGTTTTCCAGGGCGGATCGGTGTCCGCATCGGTTTCAATGAGACGGACGCCCGACGCATGTTTGCGGGCAGCGATTTCCTGCTGATGCCCTCCCGCTATGAGCCCTGTGGCCTCAGCCAGATGTATGCGCAACGATTCGGCTCACTGCCGGTAGCCCGCAACACAGGGGGCTTGGCTGACACCATCGAGAATGGCGTCACGGGTTTTCTGTTCAATGAGTCCACGGTCGAGAGTTACCGTGAAGCGTTGAGCCGGGCGTTTTACATCTATGCCAAGAAAGACCTGTTGCATGCCATGCGCTGCCGGGCGATGACCCAGCCATTCAACTGGTGCCAGGCGGTAGAACCCTATGCCCGCTTGTATGAGGCATTAGTCGAACGCGCCACCCAGGGTCACTCCTGAGCGCGAGGTGAAGGGCATGCCCAACAGCCCGGCCCACCTTCTGCACCTCGGTACTCACTCGCTGGAGCGCGAAGCCCATTGCTTCGCGCTCTGGACACCGGAGCCTTCCCATGACTGATCACGCACTGCATTTGCTGGCCCATCGTGCTGGCCTGCAAGTGGACTGGACTGACGCAAATGGTTGTCAACAACGGGTTACGGACACGGTGCTGCGTAAAATGCTGGCGGGGCTGGGCCATCCGGCCGACACCCCTTCCGCCATCGAGGCAAGCCTCAGTGCGCTGCTCAAGGCCCATGACGCCAAACACCTGCCACCGCTGCTGACGGCCGATCTGGGCCAGCCGTTGGACCTGTCGAATTATTTTGCCGCTGGCAGCCCGTGCCAGGTGACCCTGGAAGATATGCACGAGCAGTCGCTGCAGCTGGACGCACAGGCCATGCTGCCCGGCACACTACCGATTGGTTACCATCAGGTCACCATCACTGGGCGCGCCTTCACCCTGGCGGTGGCGCCGGCGCGTTGCTACAACCTGGCGGACGCCTTGGGTACTGATACCCCCCGCTGCTGGGGATTGAGCGCCCAGCTCTACAGCCTGCGCCGCCCAGGCGATGGCGGCTTTGGCGACTGCCTGGCGCTAGAGGCGCTTGCTCGCAGCGCTGCCGAACGTGGTGCTGATGCCTTGGCTATCAGCCCAGTACACGCGATGTTTGCCAGCGACACCGAACGCTACAGCCCCTATTCGCCATCCAGCCGACTGTTCCTCAACAGTGTCTATGCCAGCCCAAGCGTTATCTTCGGTGAGCGCGCGGTACGCTTGGCCAATGAAGTCATCGGCCAGGCGGAACTGCAACAGCTCGAAGACCTCCCGCTGATCGACTGGCCCCGCGCAGCGAAGGCCAAGCAACGCCTGTTCGAAGCGCTGTACCGCGATTTCATCCACCAGGAACACCCGCAGTACACCGATTTCATGAGTTTTCGCGAAGCAGGTGGCCAGGCCCTGGAGCACCACTGTCGCTTTGAGGCACTGCTTGAAACCGCCGCACAACGAGGTATGGAGGCTGACTGGCGGAATTGGCCGAAAACCTGGCACAACCCCTACAGTGCGGAGGTCGCAGCCTTCGCCGAGCAACATGCCGATCGGGTTACCTATCATGCGTTCTGCCAGTGGCTGATCGCCCGTGGTCTCGAACGCGCCCAGGACGCTGCCCGTAGCAACGGCATGAGCGTCGGCCTGATCAGCGACCTGGCGATCGGTGCCGACGGCGTTGGCAGCCAGGCCTGGAGTCGCCAGGACGAACTGCTGGCCGGCTTCAGCATCGGCGCGCCACCCGACCGGCTCAACCGCGCAGGACAGAAGTGGGGGCTGTGTGCATTTTCTCCTGAAGGTCTGCGGCGCAATGGTTTTCGTGCCTTCATCGAGATGCTAAGGGCCAGCTTTCAGCATGCGGGAGGCCTGCGCATCGACCATGTACTGGGCCTCCAGCGACTCTGGTTGATCCCTCTGGATGGCGAAGCCGGTGATGGTGCCTACCTGCACTACCCACTCGACGACCTGCTGCGCCTGCTGAGCCTGGAGTCGGTGCGACACAAGGCCATTGTGCTGGGTGAAGACCTTGGCACCATCCCTGAAGGCTTGAGCGAGAAACTCGCCGCCCGGGCCATACTGGGCCTTCGCGTGCTGCAATTCGAACAACACGGGCACGGGCAGTTCAAGCCGATCCTGGATTGGCCGGACGATGCGCTGGCGACCAGCAGCACCCATGACCTGCCACCACTGGCCGGTTGGCTGCAGGCCCGTGACATTGATTGGAACCAGCGCCTGGGATTGATCGACGCCATCAGTGAACGGCACTGGCGCGAAACCCGCGCAAAGGAATGCACGGGCCTGCTCAGTATTCTGGAACAGAACTACCACCAATCACTCCCAGACAGCGACGCGATCATCGACGCCTGCGTACGGTTTATCGGCCACACCCGTTCGCCACTGGTGCTGCTGCCGCTGGAGGACGCCTTGGGCATCGATGAGCAGCCCAACCTGCCAGGTACGGTCAGCGGTCATCCAAACTGGCGTCGACGCTTTGCCGTGAACGCCGACACCTTGCTCGATGACCCGGACGCTGCTCGCCGCCTTGAGCTGCTGGCGCAAGCCCGGGAGCAAGCCTTCGAGCGTGACCAATGACCACCCCCATCACCACCTGTCCGCTGCCCGCCTGCGGTCTGCCTGCTGCACGACACACCCTGATCCCGGCACAGACTCGGGACAGTACACGAGTGGCTCTACCCTTTGTCTTGTCCGCTGCCAGCTGTTCGGGAATTGCTGACACATTTCCCGTCTATCTCGTTATCCAGCCTATCGCCTGAAACAGGAGCATCAAGATGAGTGTCGAGGAAAAACGCATTAAAGAATTTGCCTACCTGATCTGGGAGTCAGAAGGTAAACCCGACGGCCAGGAGCATCGCCATTGGGAGATGGCCCGCAAACTTGCCGAGGCAGAAGCCCTGGCGCCCAAGTCCAAACCGCGTAAACCCCAAGCTGCCGCCAGTGCGCCTCCCCGTGCAGAACCTGCTTCGGCTGCCAAACCTGAAGCCGTCAAAAAACCGCGTGCGCCGAAGAAACCGGCCAGTAAGTGACCGCCCTGCCCCATCGGCCTGCCTGTACAGGCCGATGGGGCATCAAGAGGACGTTGCGCTAGCGCCTTGATTCAACGACAGGAAAAAAAGCGCCCGGAAACCTCCACAACGCCTACAGGAACATGTATTTCCTTCCTTCCGAATGGTTAAACCTCCCACAGAAAGCCCTATTCCTACGATACAAGAACAGGAATTACCAACCTCCACCTGCAACTGCTCACAAACATTACGTTTCAATCTGGTTACGCTTGCTCCCCGCACCTTTACCCACTTGGCCCTTGGCGCAGGTGAGTTCAAACGCACCCGAGACAGGAACGTAATCGCTGATGCACGCCTATGCCAACTGGATTACCAACCACCCATGGCGCGTGTTGGCCGTTTCACTCATCATCGCGCTCGCACTGAGCACCGGCCTGGCCCAACTGACCGTGCGCAGTGATAGCCGAATGCTCTTCGCTCAGAAAGAGACCGACCGACTGGCGCTTGAACCGTTTGAGCGTACCTATGGCCGGGACGACACGCTGATCTTCGTGATTGGCGCGCGTACAGGCGACCTGTTCACGGTGCAGCGGCTACAGGCGCTGAATGAACTCACCGATGCAGCCTGGTTACTGCCTGGGGTCACGCGTATCGACTCGCCAACCCATTTCCAGCGGGCCCAAGCGCTGGACGATGGAATGCAGATTGCCCCGCTGTTCCGTGCAGGCGACAGCCTTTCAGCACTGCATGCACGGCGGCTGAAGCACGAAGCGCTGCTGGAGCCCATGCTGATTGGCCGCTTGCTGTCCGCCGATGGGCGAACCGGGCGTGTCACCGTCAACGTTCACTTTCCTCCCGGCTCGGTCACCTCGCAAGCCGCAGCGGCAATGAGCGCCAGCCAGGCACTGGTCACCCGCTTTGCCCTGCGCTATCCAGAGCTGGAAATCGGCCTGTCCGGTTCAATCGCGCTGGACCATGCCGTTGTTGAAGCCAGTACCTACGACCGTACTGTCTTGCTGCCGATCACCGTGCTGGTGCTGCTGGGTATCATGGTGTTGGTGTTGCGCGCTGCCGTTGTTGTGCTGGCTACGCTCATGTCCAGCGCATTGAGTGCCTTATCGGCAGCGGGTTGCGCCGCGCTGTTCGGCATTCCGCTATCATCACCCAGTGTAGCGGCGGCCCCTATCATTCTGATCATTGCCTGCTGTTACGGCCTGCCGGTGTGTATGAGCGTCATGCGCCCGCGCGCCAAGGAACAGTGCAACCGCGATGCCGTCTGCGAAGCGCTGATCACATGCGGGTGGCCAATCACATTGGCCAGCTTGGGCACCACCGCTGGCTGCCTGGCACTGGCGCTCAGCGACCTGCCACCGTTCGCTCACCTGGAGCTTATCGTCGCTGCTGGCGCGATCCTCGCCGGGCTGCTGACCCTTACCGTTCTTCCCGCTGCGCTCTGCGTCCTGCCCTGGCGCCGCCACGCCAGCCCCATGCCTGTCGAGCGTTTGAGCATGGCTATTGCCGAATGGGTAATGCTTTGGCCTTGGCGCGTGCTGGCGATCGTGGGACTGGCCACTACGGGCCTGAGCGCCCTGGTATTTACCAGTACCCTTGATAAACGCTACGCGGGTCACTTCAGTCAGCGTCATGACGTTCGTCAGGCGACCGAACGCTTGAACGAGGCGCTGGGCGGTTTCTACCATTTGGCGTTCTCGCTCGACGCGAACGAACCTGGCGGCATCACCCGCCTCGACTACCTGGAACAGGTCGATCGTTTCGCCCAATGGCTACGCCGGCAACCTGGTGTCACCCACGTCCAGGGGCTTGTCGACATCCTGAAATCGGTCAATCGGGCCATGAACGGTGGTGGCCATGCGCAGTACCGTCTGCCCGACTCACGCGACGATGCCGTGCAGTTTCTCGCCCTTTACGAAATGTCACTACCGTGGGGCACAGACCTGAAACACCAGCTCACGACTGACAAACAGAGCAGTCGCTTGACGGTGAGCCTGGGCGATGTGTCCGCAGTCTCGATGAGGGCACTGCAGGCTGCAGCACACCAGTGGGCGCAAGAGCATGCACCACTGCTCGCACCCTCCGCACACGCCACGGGTACCTCGTTGCTGTTCGCCCCTATCGGCAATCGCAATACTCAAGGTGCCCACAAGGCCCTGCTGGTGGGCACGGTACTGGTCTGGCTGATCATCATGCTCCGAACACTCGACCTGAGCCTGACCAGCACCTACTGGCGCCTGCACCGCCAGCAAGGCCTACCCCCCGCACAGGCCTTGCGCGAAGGCCTGCGCAAGGCAGGGCCAGGGATCATTGCCATGGCCTTCGTCCTGTCCTGCGGACTCGCATGCCTGGCCGTTTCCAGCTTCCTGATCAATGCCTGGATTGGACTTCTGGCATCAGCGACTATCCTGATTGCGTTGTGTTTCGATCTGCTGTTCATTCCTGCACTGATACGGGTATGCAATCGGTCTGCACAACCTTGCGTTCCGACAGCCGAAAACGCAGGGGCCCGATCAACGGACTCATCCCCCATGCTGCAAGGACCTCCATGACGACACCCAAGCCCACTGTTCCCCTACACGAACCCTCACGGCTGCGCGAGGGGCTGCCCTACCCTCTGGGTGCCACCTGGGACGGCCTGGGTGTCAACTTCGCCCTGTTCTCGGCCAACGCGACCAAGGTCGAACTGTGTCTGTTCGACGCTGACGGCCGCGTCGAACTTGAGCGAATCAAGCTCCCCGAATACACCGACGAGATCTACCACGGTTACCTGCCCGATGCGCACCCGGGGCAGGTCTACGGCTACCGTGTACATGGCCCTTACGAACCGGAAAACGGCCACCGCTTCAACCCCAACAAACTGCTGATCGACCCCTACGCCAAGCAATTGGTCGGCAGCGTGCAATGGTCCGAGGCGCTGTTTGGTTATACCGTTGGCCACCCCGACGGCGACCTCAGTTTCGACACCCGTGACAGTGCGCCCTTCGTGCCCAAGTGCAAGGTGATCGACCCGGCGTACACGTGGGGCCGCGATCAGCGAGTCAACGTCCCTTGGGATCGAACCATCCTGTATGAGACTCACGTACGCGGTATCAGCATGCGCCACCCGGCCGTCGCGCAAGTCGAGCGCGGCACCTTTGCCGGCTTGATGTGCGAAGCGTTGCTAAGCCATATCAAACAGCTGGGGGTAACCTCCATCGAACTGCTGCCCATCCATGGGTTTGTCAACGACCAGCATCTGCTGAAGAAAGGCATGAACAATTTCTGGGGCTACAACAGCATCGCCTTCTTTGCCCCCCATCAACGCTACCTGGCCAGTGGCGAGATTGCCGAATTCAAGGAAATGGTTGCGCACCTGCACGATGCCGGGCTGGAGGTGATCCTCGATGTGGTCTACAACCACACAGCCGAAGGCAATGAACAAGGCCCGACCTTGTCCATGCGCGGCATCGACAATGCCTCCTACTACCGCCTGATGCCCGAGAACAAACGGCTCTATATCAATGATTCAGGCACCGGCAACACCCTCGACCTGAGCCACCCCTGCGTACTGCAACTGGTAACCGACTCACTGCGTTACTGGGCCGGCGAAATGCACGTAGACGGGTTTCGCTTTGACCTGGCGACCATCCTTGGCCGCTACCATAGCGGCTACGACGAGCGTCACAGTTTTCTTGTGGCCTGCCGCCAGGACCCGCTGTTGCGCCAGCTCAAACTGATTGCCGAACCTTGGGACTGTGGCCCTGGCGGCTATCAGGTGGGCAACTTCGCCCCTGGCTGGGCCGAGTGGAACGACCGCTTCCGCGACACCATGCGCGCCTTCTGGAAGGGTGACGAGGGGCAGTTGGCAGACTTCGCCTCGCGCATGACGGCCTCCGGCGAACTGTTCAACCGTCGCGGTCGACGGCCTTTCGCCTCGGTGAATTTCATCACCGCACATGATGGCTTCACCCTGCGCGACCTGGTGTCCTACAACCAGAAACACAATCTGGCTAACGACGAGAACAATCAGGACGGCAGCAATCACAACCTGTCCTGGAACCATGGCGTCGAAGGCCCCACCGACAACCCCGAGATCAACGCCCTGCGCATGCAACAAATGCGTAATTTCTTCGCGACCCTGTTGCTGGCCCAAGGCACACCGATGATTGTGGCAGGCGACGAGTTCAGCCGTACCCAGCACGGTAACAATAACGCCTATTGCCAAGACGGCGACATCGGCTGGGTCAACTGGAACCTGGATGAAGATGGCAAAGCCCTGCTCGATTTCGTCAAACGCCTGACGGCTCTGCGCCAGCACTACCCGGTCCTGCGCCGTTCGCGCTTCCTGGTGGGCAGATTCAATGAAACCCTGGGCGTAAAAGATGTCACCTGGCTGGCAACCGATGGCCGCGAAATGACCGATGAGCACTGGCATGACCGCCAAGGACGCTGCCTGGGCATGCTGCTGAACGGCCGTGCGCAGGTCAGCGGCATCCTGCGCCCTGGCGGCGATACAAGCGTGCTGTTAATCGTCAACGCCTACCACGACTCACGCACCTTCATTCTGCCGACAGTCCCCGACGGCAAGCACTGGAGCACCCTGCTCGATACCGCCCGGCCTGCACATGGCAAGGCCAAACGGCTGGCGTTCGGCAGCAAACTGAAGGTCAACGGTCGTTCGCTGTTGCTGTTGGAACTGCACGGGGTCGAGGACGTGTGATTGTTCGGGCTTGTCAGTTCTTGGGCGGTGAGGTGGTCTCATGGGTACCAGAGCAGTTCGGCGAACGGCTCGGTCGCGGGTTGGGGACGGCACTCCCAGGCCAGGGGTGTTGTGATGAGTTGAGATCCAACATACAAGCCCACGACGGCTAGCGAATGGCTGCGCCCCGTGGACCGCTGGCAAACTGCTGCCTTCGACTATAGGGAAAATTCCCTTGTAGAGCGGGCAACTGACGTTATGACCGATACCCGCAATGGGCTTGCCATTGACGCTAGTGCGGGTGAAAGCCTCAAGTACCGCTCCACCAGGGTTGGTGGTGTCGCCTAAACAGATGATGTCCTTCATGTGTCACCTCCTTTCTTACGAAGTCATTCTCCGTAAATTGTCCAGGGGCAACGTCACTTTGCAGCTCTGATTTCTGCTAGAGCTTTTTCCAAAATCCTCATATCAGGAGGATTTTTTTTCGACGCCTTGGATTTTAGCCATGCAGCCTCTTTACGCCTCAACAATTCAATACCTTCCTCAGTAAAATCATTCCTATAATAGGCTCTACCAACACAAGCCTGCCCCACTTCCACCAACAAATTGTTATCTGAAAAATATTTAATTAGTGCTTTTAACATCCTTCTTACGACCTCCTGCGATTCAAAGTCATTAGAAATACTGCCCTCCCCACCAACAAGCTTGTACGCTGAAACCAGCGTTTCAACCTCCCCCCAAACCAAATAATTCTCATCCATATCAAGGAAACCTCCACACTTCAGAAACACCAGAGACAGGAACTAAATCATTATTGCTTCGATTTTTTACATACACCCAACCCGCACTCGCAATTCTTTCCTCCTTCCTTATCTGATCCACTTTACTCGCATGCAAACTAGTCACCTCATAAGCTTTGGCCTGACCATTTTCAATGACTGCAGTATCAACACGACGACGCTCTCCCGTCACAGGATCCCTCACCGACTTCCCATTAGCATCACGCAAATAACACTCACACTGAATAGTAGCCTCTGGGTGTTTGGCTCGTAATTGCTCATTAAGTAGTTTGTGTCGACGCTCGCCCTCAATTGCATTTTTTATCCGCGCCAACCCAAACGGATCAATCCAGAAAACCGGATTCGGCGCATACACATACAGGTTCAGCCCACCCGCATAGCCAATCGGGTCCTTGCTGATAAACCGCCCGACCAAGGGATCATAGTACCGATAGCGGTTGTAGTGCAGGCCCGTCTCGTGGTCGTAGTATTGCCCCTGAAACCGTAGCGGGTTCTGGATGCCTTTGTGCTGGGCCCAATCCGAGTACTGGACCTGGGTTTCTCCCCAGGCCTTGTGCTGCGCGCGCCAGACGATCTCGCCGTATTTCTTAAAGCTTTCGCGGCCATGGCGGGGGATCGCGCCCAGTAGTTGGCCGACTCAGTTGTAGTGGCGGCTGTAGCTCAGGAGGGTCAGTTGGCCGTTCTCTTCGTAAGCATAGGTTTCCTGCTGCTGGACCGCTGAAAATCAAGCTGGCTCCTCTGTACTTTTAGGATCTATTTTATATATCTAGACACATTCAATCTTTTAGAGAGCTCTTAAAAAACAAAACTGGCGAACTTAATAAAAAATCTGTCAAACTTCATCACCATGCCATTATTTAGAGTGGCGTTTTACATCCACGCCACCCCGACAAAAGCCCCTTAACTAGCCAGAAAATGAAAAGTAGCGCTCCATGATTTCAATTGACCTATCAACATCCAACCCTAAAAAACCAATAACCTCCAAAAACCACGACAAACTCTCTCCGAGCCGACCAACATTATTTTCATCAACAACCAACAAACACAAAGCCAGCCTTGCAATTAACGCATCATGAGACTCAAAGTCTTGCAACGCACCCTCACTTTCCAACCTGCCCCACCAAACCTTTGCACATTCTTCTCTGGCCTGACTTAACACCTCACCACTTACATATTTTTTAGATATGGCGACAGGATCGAAATCATCTCCGGAAAATTTTATATCAAAAGCCTCAATGACTTCAATCAAAAAACCGAGATACAACTTGACAGACTGACAACCACTGCCCGGCCAAACAATTGAGCCGATATTAATACTCACTCATCAACCCCCATATGCCTTAAGACATCAGAACAAGAAGAACATACAGGCTTAGGGAAACTCTGAAAAAGGCTTCGAGATTTGGTGAAATACCCGCCTCACAGGAATCGAACGGTTG
>NZ_BMQU01000032.1 GCF_014648275.1 Pseudomonas laurentiana | reverse complement strand
GTAGCGATCCATGCACAGGGTTATCCACATTTTAGTGCGCAACTTTTTGCGCATAATAGCCATAAGCCACCACCCATCAAAATCACGAAAACCAGACGATGGAAGGAGCGTCAGAACGGTTACAGGACCATCCGCGGTACTGTCCGCAGACAACCCTTAGAAATGATTTGAAATAGCCAGGCCCTTTGAAAGACCCGCAGAGGCTATCAAATATGAAGAAACCATAATTTTCAGCGCATTAGATGCACCGACCCCCCCCTCACGACACTTTCACGATTTCTTGACGCATGCCTTGACCTCTCCTTAGCTTCAGGGAGTGCAAGTCACACAAAAATTCTCGTTCCGGGCCTCTAGCTCGCGCCTTTCAGCGCATGCCAGGGGCAGGTTTGCTGGTGCGTGTCGCCCTCTGATTTTGCCGTACAGCCCGTGACATTCAGCCAGCGTCCTGGCTGTTAAAACAGAGGAGATCCGCCATGAAAAAAACGTCGAGTCCTTCGGGCTTTGAGTATATTTTCTACGCGGTTTCCACGTCGCTGCTAATCGCAACCCCTGTGGAAACCCATGCAGTGAGCCTTGAGGATAACGATTCGTTCTACACACAGCCGGTAGACCTGCCAGCCGTGTCGATACAACCGGTCAGTATTGCCGGGTTGAGTCTGAGCAGCCTGAGCGGCTTCTCTGGACGCCAGGCGGAACGGGCAGTAATCGCGCCACAAGACAGCGTTGCCAGCCAATGGGCTCGCTTCCTGCCAACCCCAGGCAAGTCTGCAGGCACTGCACCGTCCAACCTTGATGCGCCAAACCAGAACCTGCAGATCAGCCCCGACCTGTTCGTCAGTGAGACCCGTGACGGCAATACTCACCGCGCCGGTTTCTTCGTCGGCCACAGCAACTTGCAAAGCCGCTTTGATGGTATGCGCCCACGCAGCAGCGAACCGAGGAATGCGGTCAAGCTGGAAGGTGAAAGCCTGGGCGTCTATTGGAGCATGACCCATGATCAAGGCTGGCATGTGGATGCCGTCGCCATGGGTACTCGCTTCGACGCCAGCGGCCGTAACGAAAGCGGCACTCGCCTTGACGGCACAGGCCACGCACTGACCTTCTCGGTGGAAGGTGGCTACCCCATTGGCCTGGGTGACAACTGGGTGATCGAGCCACAGGCACAATTGATCAACCAACAGTACTACCCCGGAAACCCCAACCAGGCCGAGATGCTGCAAAGCCACGACAGCCTGCCGAACTGGAGCGGGCGTGTCGGTGCACGCTTGTCCGGGCGCTATGAAGTGCGTGGTATGCCGATCGAACCCTATGTCCGCACCAACGTCTGGTATGACTTCTCCAATGCCGACACCCTCAGCCTCGACAAGGTCGACAAGATCAGCAGCAGCCGCAGCTCTGCCACGGTTGAATTGGGGATGGGTCTTGTCGCGCGGATGACGCCAACAGTGAGCTTGTTCGTCAGTGCCGACTACAGCAGCGTTGTCGACGATAACGCCCTGAATGGCCTGATTGGCAACCTGGGTGTGCGGATGCGTTGGTAGTGGCGCTGCCCTGTCGTCGACAACGCCAGTTCCTGCATGGGGCTCGGCATACCGGCCCCAGCAGGCGTCACGCCGTCATGCCGGTCGCAGGATCAGCACGGCCAACGGTGGAAGCTTCAACGCCAGTGACAGCGGTTGCCCATGGCTGGCTATCGGCTCACTGGCCACGCCGCCACTGTTGCCGCAATTCGAGCCGGCATAGTGTTCAGCATCGCTGTTGAGCACCTCACGCCAGTGCTTGCCGAATGGCACACCGATGCGGTAACCCTCACGTGGTACCGGGGTGAAATTGGCCACGACCAACAGTGGATCCCCCTCCGTACCGCTGCGCAGCCAGGCATACACACTGTTATGTGCATCGTCGCCAATCAGCCATTGGAACCCTTGAGGCTGGCAGTCCTGCTCATGCAACGCACGCTCCTCGCGGTACAGCCGATTGAGGTCACCCACCAGGCGCTGAACACCCAGGTGCTCGGGATACTTGAGCAAGTACCAGTCCAGTTCACTGTCATGGTTCCATTCGCGCCACTGGCCAAATTCACAGCCCATGAACAGCAGCTTCTTGCCCGGATGCGCCCACATGAACGTCAAGTACGCACGCAGGTTGGCAAACTTCTGCCAACGGTCGCCCGGCATCTTGTCAATCAATGAGTGCTTGCCGTGAACCACTTCGTCATGGGAGATCGGCAGGATGAAATGCTCGGAATACGCATAGATCAGGCCAAAACTCATTTCATTATGGTGGTATACGCGGTGTACCGGATCGTTCTGCATGTAGTGCAGCGTGTCGTGCATCCAGCCCATGTTCCACTTGTAGGAAAAGCCCAGCCCGCCCTGCTGGATCGGCTGGCTGACGCCGGGCCAGGCAGTGGACTCTTCAGCGATCATCAGCGCACCCGGCACTTCCTCGGCAACCACGGCGTTCAAATGTTTCAGGAAATCGATGGCTTCAAGGTTTTCACGACCGCCGTGACGGTTAGGTATCCACTCACCGTTTTTACGCGAGTAGTCCCGATACAGCATCGAAGCCACTGCATCGACCCGCAGTCCATCAATGTGAAAATGCTTGAGCCAGTGCAACGCCGAAGCCAGCATGAAACCATGGACCTCAGTGCGGCCAAGGTTGTAGATCAGCGTGTCCCAGTCTTGATGGAAGCCCTCCAGGGGGTTGTCATACTCATACAGCGCCGTGCCGTCAAAACGGGCCAGACCATGAGTGTCGCTCGGGAAGTGTGCGGGTACCCAGTCGAGAATCACGCCGATTTCGGCTTGATGGCAGGCATCGACAAAGGCGGCG
Source organism: Pseudomonas laurentiana (assembly GCF_014648275.1). GTDB lineage: Bacteria > Pseudomonadota > Gammaproteobacteria > Pseudomonadales > Pseudomonadaceae > Aquipseudomonas > Aquipseudomonas laurentiana. The sequence goes on along the minus strand of NZ_BMQU01000032.1, from coordinate 27,359 downwards.
AAATCCTCGGCCGAGCCATAGCGAGCGGTAGGCGCAAACAGCGACAGTGGCTGATACCCCCAGGAGCCGCCAAAGGGATGTTCCATGATCGGCATCAATTCAATATGGGTAAACGCCAGGCGCTGAATGTAGGGGATCAGGCGCTCGGCCAATTCACGCCAGTTGTAAAACCTTGCCACCTCCCCCTCATCGTCCAGCTCACACTGCCAGGAACCGGCATGCAGCTCATAGATCGACAAGGGGGCATGGGTCGCCTGGCGTTCACCGCGGGTCTGCATCCAGTAGTGATCCTGCCAGTCGTGCTGCAAGTGCCCGGCCACCTTCGACGCAGTGCTCGGCGGCAGCTCGGTGGCCCGCGCCAAGGGGTCGGCCCTGAGAGGCAGGATCCCTTCATGACCGAGAATTTCGTACTTGTATGCCTCACCGGGATACAAGCGAGGCACAAACAGTTCCCAGACGCCGCTTGAATGACGCAGGCGCATCGGATGCCGACGCCCGTCCCAGTTGTTGAAGTCACCGACTACCGAGACCCGCCGGGCATTGGGTGCCCACACCGAGAAACACACACCGTCGACACCGTCCACCTGCATCGGCTGCGCACCGAAGCGCGACGATAGGTCGCGGTGATTGCCTTCGGCGAACAGATAAAGATCCGTGTCACCCAGCAGCGGGCCAAAGCTGTAGGGGTCTTCGGTGATCTGTTCATTCCCCTCCCAACCGATTTTCAAGCGATAAGCCTGCGCGCTACCGATACACCCCGTGAACAATCCTTCAACGTCACGCTCTACCAGATCGGCGAGCACCTGATCGCTATCGCGGGCCAACACCTGCACCGTCAATGCCTTGGGCAGGTAGACCCTGACCCACTGAGCACCAGCACCATCAAGGTGCGGCCCCAGCACTGCAAACGGATCAGCATGCTCGGCCTTTACCAGCGCCTCGATATCCCGATGGTCAAGCCGCCCCTCCTCCCGCTTGTGCACGCTCATCTACTGCTCTCCCCAGGTACTGATAAGCCCATGCAGACCATGCAAGGACATGGCCAACCCGCGTGGGCAATTTTCGGCTTCATGAGCCCCTGCGCCAGCCAACACCCTGGCAGCAGCATAGACGAAGGTACGCACTATGCTGCAAGCAACCGCAGGTAACCGTATACCCGGAACAGTTGTCGCAATCATGAAATGCAAACGGGCGCCCTCGGCGCCCGTTCGTGATAAGCCCAGCAGAATCAGCCGCGCTTGCAGGTATTGATTCCCAGCAACGAATACGCCGGGCAAAACCGGAAAACACCGGTCAACAACGGCACCACCCCGAGCCAGCCCCAAAGGCCGATTACTCCGGCCAGGCTCAAGCCAATGAGAATCAAGCCTGCAATAACCCGCAGGCTACTGTCGATGGTTCCAACGTTTGCGTTCATGGCGATCTCCCGATCAGTGCGTGCGCCGGTTCTCCAGCGCCGCAAACAGCAACATGCCGGCCAGCATGGCCGATACGAAGACAAGGCTTTGCCAATGCCCGGTCAACAACACTGCAACCGCCGGCCCCGGGCATATACCGGCAATTCCCCAGCCCACACCGAACACCAGGCTGCCGCCGATCAGACGACGATCCAGCTCACGCTTGACCGGTAATTGCATGGGCAGGCCCAGCAACGAGGTCGAGTGTTTGCGTGCCCAGGTCAAAGGACCGCTGGCCACCGCTATCGCGCCGATCATCACCAGTGCCAGCGAGGGGTCCCAGGCACCGCCAAGATCGAGAAACGCCAAGACTTTGCCCGGGTTGGCCATCCCCGCCAGCAGCAGCCCGATACCGAACAGGAGTCCCGCAAAAAATGCTGTCAGTCTGCTCATGCTCAACCTCCCCACAGATGACGCACGACAAACACCGTGGCAAAACCACTGGCCATGAAGCACAGGGTTGCCACCAGCGAGCGTCCAGACATCCGCGAAATGCCGCACACCCCATGACCACTGGTACACCCGGCGCCATAGCGCGTACCGATACCGACCAGCAAACCTGCACTGGCCAGACCAAACACCCCGTTCTGGAACTCAAGGCTTGGCAACGCAGCAAAAAGCCCCCAAACCAGCGGTGCAACCAGCAACCCCAGGAGGAACAGGGCTTTCTCGCCGCGGCCTTCGCCGTCACGTTGCAAGACACTGCCAAGCAGGCCGCTGATACCGGCTATCCGCCCATTGGCCAGCACGAACAGGCTGGCCGCCAGGCCAATCAGCGCACCACCGGCCAGGGACGAGCCTGGCGTGAAATGTAACCAGTCGATGTTCACGAAGCCTCTCCTGCACAGAACAGTTGATACAGCGTATTGATCACCGCCAACGCCGCCGGGCTGCTGATCCGATAATAGATCTGCTTGCCTTCGCGGCGGGTGGCAACCAAGCCCTCGCGGCGCAACACCGCGAGTTGTTGCGACAAGGTCGGTTGTTGAATACCCAGCAGCGCCTCCAAGTCGCTGACGTTGCGCTCGCCCTCGGTCAGTTGGCACAGCAACAGAAGACGATCCGGGTTGGCCAAGGCCTTGAGCAATTGACTGGCCTGGTCGGCATTGGCATGCAGTTGCTGGATATCGAGGGGTTGCACGTGGCTGTTCATCTCAGGCGGGAGCATTCAGTTAAGATAATAACAATCTATTACTTTGTATATTGTATGGCAAGCAAAACGCCACCGGGAGGCGACATTGCACCGCTCCCCGGTGGCGTCTGCTGATCAACGTTGATCTAGGTGTTGTTGCCCTGACGCGCGCGCAGCTCTTCGATACTGATTTCACGCATGCGAAACTTCTGCACTTTCCCGGTAACGGTCATCGGGAACTCGTCGACAAAGCGGAAGTAACGCGGTGTCTTGAAGTGCGCGATACGGCTCTTGCACCACTGTTGAAGCTCGATCTCGCTGGCGCTGTGGCCCGGGTGGAACTTGATCCAGGCCACGATTTCCTCGCCATAGCGGTCATCCGGAATGCCGATGACCTGCACATCGGCCACCGCTGGATGGGTGAAGAAGAACTCTTCCAGCTCGCGTGGGTAGATGTTCTCTCCGCCGCGGATGATCATGTCCTTGTTACGCCCGGCGATGCACACATAGCCCCGCTCATCCATCGTCGCCAGGTCACCGGTGTGCATCCAGCCTGCCGGGTCGATGGCATCACTGGTTGCCGAAGGGTTGCCCCAGTAACCCAGCATGACGCTGTAGCCTCGGGTACAGAGCTCACCGATCTGCCCGCGCGGGACGACGCAGCCGTGCTCGTCGATGATCTTGCTTTCCAGTTGCGGCTGGGTACGCCCAACGGTGGTCACCCGCAGTTCCAGCTCATCGTCCGGCCCGGTCTGCAACGACACCGGGCTGGTCTCGGTCATGCCGTAGGCGATCTGCACCTCGCTCATGTGCATCTCATTGATGACCCGGCGCATCACTTCGATCGGACAGGTCGCGCCGGCCATGATCCCGGTACGTAGGCTGGAGAGGTCGAACTCGCCACGTTGCGGATGGTCAAGCAAGGCAATGAACATGGTCGGCACGCCATACAGCGCGGTGGCACGCTCTTCACTGACCGTACTCAAGGTCAGCAACGGGTCGAAGGCATCGTTGGGATAAATCATGGTGCTGCCATGGGTGACACACCCTAGGTTACCCATGACCATGCCGAAGCAATGGTACAGCGGCACCGGAATCACCATGCGGTCGTGCTCGGTAAGGCCCAGGCTCTCGCCGACCATATAGCCATTGTTCAGGATGTTGTAATGGCTTAGCGTCGCGCCTTTCGGAAACCCGGTGGTACCGGAGGTGTACTGGATGTTCACCGGCTGATCGAACTGCAGGCTGTGCTGGCGGGCCAGGTACTCCTGCTCACCGACACCTTCGGCCAAAGCAGCCAGATTGCGCCATGGGAGAAAACCACCTGGCGGTTGTGCCGCAAGGCTGATCACGCCGTGCAGATCCGGCAGGCGCTCACTGTTCAACTGGCCCGGCGCCTGATGTGCGAGGTCAGGCAACAACTCGCCGAGCATCTCGTGGTAGTTCGAGGTTTTGAACGCATCAGCACAGATCAGCCACTGGCAGCCTGACTGTCTGAGCACATACTCCAGCTCACTGGTGCGGTAGGCCGGGTTGATGTTGACCAGGATCACACCGACCTTGGCACTGGCGAATTGGGCAATGCACCATTGAGCGCAGTTCGGCGCCCAGATACCCAGTCGGTCACCGGTTTTCATGCCCAGCGCCATAAACGCTCTGGCGTGCTGGTCGACACTGTCAGCCAGTTGCTGCCAGGTGTAACGTATCTGCTGGTGACGCACCACCAGGGCCTCACGATCAGCAAAGCGCGAGGCCGTGTGGTCGAAAGCCTGGCCGATGGTCTTGGCCAGCAAGGGTTTATCCTGGCGGCCCTGGGTGTAGCTCGGTTGATTCATGGCGGTCCCTTTTTGTGTTTGTTCTGGGAGCGGATTCAAGCGGCTCTTACTCTGGCGCAAATTTACGTTAACGTAAAGGTCATGGTGCGATTGACAGTTAACAGCGGCAGGTTTACGTTAACGTAAAGGTTAGAAATGAATGGCCGCGGTATTGGCCAGTCGCTTAAAAGCCCGCGACACGGACCTCATAGAACACACCTCCCAAGAACAACCATTAAAGGTGCCAGCATGCGTTATCCGACCCTGAACTTTGCCCTTGGCGAAACCATCGACATGCTCCGTGACCAGGTCCAGGCCTTCGTCGCGGCGGAACTGGCGCCACGCGCCGCGCAAATCGACCACGACAACCTGTTCCCCGTCGACATGTGGCGCAAGTTCGGTGACATGGGCCTGCTTGGCATCACCGTACCGGAAGAATATGGCGGTGCTGGCCTGGGCTACCTGGCCCACGTGGTGAGCATGGAAGAAATCAGCCGTGGCTCGGCCTCGGTCGCCCTCTCCTACGGTGCGCACTCCAACCTGTGCGTGAACCAGATCAACCGTAACGGCACCCACGAGCAGAAAACCAAGTACCTGCCGAAACTGATCAGCGGCGAACACATCGGCGCACTGGCCATGAGCGAGCCAAACGCCGGTTCCGACGTGGTCTCGATGAAACTGCGCGCAGACAAACGCGGCGACCACTACGTACTCAACGGCAGCAAGACCTGGATCACCAACGGCCCGGATGCCAATACCTACGTCATCTACGCGAAGACGGATCTGGAGAAAGGGGCCCACGGCATTACCGCCTTCATTGTCGAACGTGACTGGAAAGGCTTCACCCGCAGCAACAAGTTCGACAAGCTGGGCATGCGCGGCTCCAACACCTGCGAGCTGTTCTTCGACGACGTCGAAGTGCCGGAAGAAAACATTCTCGGCACCCTCAACGGTGGGGTCAAAGTGCTGATGAGCGGCCTGGACTACGAGCGCGTGGTACTGTCCGGCGGCCCGACCGGGATCATGCAGGCCTGCATGGACATCGTCGTGCCGTACATCCATGACCGTAAGCAGTTCGGCCAGAGCATCGGCGAGTTCCAGCTGATTCAGGGCAAAGTGGCTGATATGTACACCCAACTCAACGCCAGCCGTGCCTACCTGTATGCCGTGGCCCAAGCGTGCGACCGCCGCGAGACGACCCGCAAGGACGCCGCCGGGGTGATCCTGTACAGCGCCGAACGCGCCACACAAATGGCCTTGGACGCCATCCAGATTCTCGGTGGCAACGGCTACATCAATGAATTCCCTGCCGGCCGCCTGTTGCGCGACGCGAAGCTGTATGAGATCGGTGCCGGCACCAGCGAAATTCGCCGGATGCTGATCGGTCGCGAACTGTTCAACGAATCCCGCTGAGCTGCGATAAGGAAAAGGCGCCCATGGCTATCCTGCACTCCCAGATCAACCCGCGCTCGGCGGAGTTCGCCCATAACAGCGCGGCCATGCTCGAACAGGTTCAGGCCTTGCGCACCCTGCTCGCCCAGGTTCATCAGGGCGGCGGTGCCAAAGCACAGGAGCGGCATACCTCGCGCGGCAAACTGTTGCCACGCGAGCGCATCGACCGCTTGCTAGACCCCGGTTCACCGTTTCTCGAAATCGGCCAACTGGCCGCCCATGCGGTCTATGGCGAAGAGGTGCCTGCTGCCGGGGTGATCGCCGGTATCGGTCGGATCGAAGGCGTCGAATGCATGATCGTGGCCAACGATGCAACGGTCAAAGGCGGCTCCTACTACCCGTTGACGGTGAAAAAGCACCTGCGCGCCCAGGCCATCGCCCTGCAGAACCGACTGCCGTGCATTTACCTGGTGGACTCCGGGGGTGCCAACCTGCCACGCCAGGACGAAGTATTTCCCGACCGTGAGCATTTCGGACGGATCTTCTTCAACCAGGCCAACATGAGCGCCATCGGCATTCCGCAGATCGCCGTGGTCATGGGCTCCTGCACCGCCGGTGGCGCCTATGTGCCGGCCATGGCCGACGAAGCGATCATGGTGCGCCAGCAAGCGACCATCTTCCTGGCCGGCCCGCCGCTGGTGAAAGCCGCCACCGGCGAGGTGGTAAGCGCCGAGGACCTTGGCGGTGCCGACGTGCACTGCAAGACCAGTGGCGTCGCCGACCACTATGCAGACAACGACGAACACGCCCTGGCCATCGCCCGGCGCTGCGTGGCCAACCTGAACTGGCACAAGCTCGGCACCTTGCAGCAGCGTATGCCGATCGCGCCGCTGTATGACGCAGAGGAACTCTATGGCGTGGTTCCGGCCGATGCCAAACAACCGTTCGATGTACGGGAAGTGATCGCCCGCCTGGTCGATGGCTCGGTGTTCGATGAGTTCAAGGCACTGTTCGGTACCACCCTGGTGTGCGGTTTCGCCCACCTGCACGGCTACCCGATTGCGATCCTGGCCAACAACGGCATCCTGTTTGCCGAAGCGGCGCAAAAAGGTGCGCACTTCATCGAACTGGCCTGCCAACGTGGCATTCCATTGCTGTTCTTGCAGAACATCACCGGTTTCATGGTCGGGCAGAAATACGAAGCCGGCGGCATTGCCAAGCACGGCGCCAAGCTGGTCACCGCGGTGGCCTGCGCCCAAGTGCCGAAGTTCACCGTGATCATCGGCGGCAGCTTCGGCGCCGGCAACTACGGGATGTGCGGCCGAGCCTACGACCCACGCTTCCTGTGGATGTGGCCAAACGCCCGAATCGGCGTGATGGGTGCCGAACAGGCGGCCGGGGTACTGGCCCAGGTCAAGCGCGAGCAGAGCGAACGCAGCGGCCAGCCATTCAGCGCCGACGACGAAGCGCGGCTCAAGCAACCGATCCTTGATCAATACGAGCACCAGGGTCACCCCTACTACTCCAGTGCCCGGCTCTGGGACGACGGCGTCATTGACCCGGCACAGACCCGCGATGTCCTGGGCCTGGCCTTGTCTGCGGCACTCAACGCACCGATCGAGCAAAGCCGTTTCGGCATTTTCCGGATGTGACCGATGAGCGACTTCACTACCCTCGAGCTGATCAAGGACCCACGCGGTTTCGCCACCCTCTGGCTGAGTCGCGAGGACAAGAACAACGCCTTCAACGCGCAGATGATCCGCGAGTTGATCCTGGCTATCGACGATATCGGCAACGACACCAGCCTGCGCTTCTTGCTGCTGCGCGGACGCGGTCGGCACTTCAGCGCCGGGGCAGACCTGGCCTGGATGCAACAATCGGCACAGTTGGACTACAACACCAACCTGGACGATGCCCGCGAACTGGCCGAACTGATGTACAACCTGGCCAAGCTCAAGCTGCCGACCCTGGCGGTGGTGCAAGGTGCCGCCTTTGGTGGTGCGTTAGGGTTGATCAGTTGCTGCGACATGGCCATTGGCAGCGAAGACGCCCAACTGTGCCTGTCGGAGGTCCGCATCGGCCTGGCCCCGGCCGTGATCAGCCCGTTCGTGGTCCAGGCCATGGGCGAGCGCGCCGCGCGCCGCTATGCGCTGACCGCCGAGCGTTTCAGCGGCCTGCGTGCCCGTGATCTGGGCCTGCTGGCCGAAGCCTACCCCTTGGCCGAGCTGGAGCAGCAGGTCGACGTGTGGGTCGCCAATCTGCTGCAGAACAGCCCGCAGGCCATGCGCACCAGCAAAGAGCTGTTGCGTGAAGTCGGTCATGGCGAGCTGACCCCTGCCCTGCGCCGCTACTGCGAAAACGCCATTGCCCGTATCCGGGTCAGCGCCGAAGGCCAGGAAGGCCTGCGCGCCTTTCTGGAAAAACGCACACCGAGCTGGCACGTCGAACCCAACAAGAAGGAACCGCGCCCATGAGCCGTCCCACGCTGACCACCCTGCTGGTTGCCAACCGTGGCGAAATTGCCTGCCGCGTCATGCGCACCGCCAAAGCCCTTGGGCTGACCACCGTGGCCGTTCACAGTGCTGTGGACCGCGAAGCCCGGCATAGCCGCGAAGCCGACATTCGCGTTGACCTGGGTGGTGCGAAAGCAGCTGAAAGCTACCTTGATATCGCAAAGTTGATTGCTGCGGCCAAAGCCAGTGGTGCCCAGGCCATTCACCCCGGTTACGGCTTTCTCTCGGAAAATGCCGGCTTTGCCCGTGCCATCGAAGAAGCCGGCCTGATCTTCCTCGGCCCACCGGCTTCAGCCATCGAGGCCATGGGCAGCAAGTCCGCCGCCAAAGCCCTGATGGAAACCGCCGGTGTGCCCTTGGTACCGGGCTATCACGGTGAAGCCCAGGACCTGGAAACCTTCCGCGCAGCCGCCGAAAAAATCGGTTACCCAGTACTGCTCAAGGCTACGGCCGGTGGCGGCGGCAAGGGCATGAAGGTGGTCGAACAGGAGAGCCAGCTGGGCGAAGCCCTGGCCTCGGCCCAGCGTGAGGCACTGTCGTCGTTCGGCGATGCGCGCATGCTGGTGGAAAAGTATGTGCTCAAGCCACGCCACGTGGAGATCCAGGTATTTGCCGACCAGCACGGCAATTGCCTGTACCTGAACGAGCGCGATTGTTCGATCCAGCGGCGCCACCAGAAGGTCGTCGAGGAAGCACCCGCGCCCGGCTTGAGTGTGGAACAACGTCAAGCGATGGGTGAAGCCGCTGTGCGCGCGGCCCAGGCCATCGGCTATGTCGGAGCCGGCACTGTAGAGTTCCTGCTCGACGCCCGGGGCGAGTTCTTCTTCATGGAGATGAACACCCGCCTGCAGGTCGAGCACCCGGTCACCGAAGCCATTACCGGCCTCGACCTGGTCGCCTGGCAGATCCGTGTCGCCTGTGGCGAGCCGCTGCCGATCACCCAGGCACAGGTGCCGCTCAACGGCCATGCCATCGAAGTGCGTTTGTACGCCGAAGACCCCGCCAACGACTTCCTCCCGGCGACGGGTAAACTGACGCTGTACCGCGAGTCGGCGCCCGGTGCTGGCCGTCGTGTGGACAGTGGTGTCAGCGAAGGCGACAGCATTTCACCCTACTACGACCCCATGCTCGGCAAACTGATTGCCTGGGGCGAAAACCGTGAACAGGCGCGGCTGCGGTTGCTGGCGATGCTGGATGAGTTCGCCATCGGCGGCCTGAAAACCAACATCGCCTTCCTGCGGCGCATTCTCGCGCACCCGGCGTTTGCCGAGGCCGAGCTGGATACCGGGTTCATTCCGCGCTATCAGGCGCAACTGCTGCCTGAAGCCAGCACGCTGCCTGCCGAGTTCTGGCAGGCTGCCGCCGAAGCCTTCATCCAGAGTGAGCCGCTGGTGCAGCGCAATGACGACCGGCATTCGCCGTGGGCCACCCACAGCGGCCTGCGCCTTGGCGTGCCGGCGCATATCAGCCTGCACCTGCGCTGCAATACCGAGGAGCAGGCCGTCAGCCTGGACCATAGCGCGCCATCAACCTTGACCCTGCGTGGTGAACAGTTGATCCAGGAGCACAATGGCCTGCGTCGCCAGCACTTGGCAATTCGTCGTGGCCATACGCTGTACCTGCACTGGAATGGCGAACTGCACGCGGTCAACCAACTCGACCCGATTGCCGAAGCCGATGCCAGCCATAGCCACCAGGGCGGCTTGGGCGCCCCCATGAACGGCAGTATCGTGCGGGTGATGGTGGAAACCGGCCAGGTTGTCGAGGCCGGTACACCGCTGGTGGTACTTGAAGCCATGAAGATGGAACACAGTATCCGTGCACCGCATAGCGGTACGGTGAAAGCCTTGTTCTGCCAGGAAGGCGACATGGTCAGTGAAGGCAGCGTACTGGTCGAGCTGGAAGGCAACGACGCCTGACGTCACCTGCGACACCGGCAGTCGGGAGAACCGGCTGCCGGCGCCAGGCAATACCGATCAGAACTTCATCGTGGCCTGCACCACCACCCCGATGATTTCACAGCCCTCATTGCAGAGGGTCTTGGGGTATGTCGGATTGAGCGGGCGCAGGTAACGCTGCCCGCCTTCCTCGATCAACTGCCGAAAGGCCGGCGTCGCACTATTGGGCAAGCGGGCAATCACCAGTTTGCCGGGCAGTGCCGGCAAGCCCGTGTCCACCAGAATCAGCATCCCGGCCGGAACACTCAACCCCACCGGCGCAGTCATCGCATCGCCCTGCACTTCCAGCCAGAACGCCGGACCCTGGGCGTAATAGTCCGTGGCTTCGAAAGGAGCCTCAGGGTCTTCCGCCCCAAGGTTTTCCCACCCCGTGACCGGATAGCGAAAATACAGATTGTGCTGTGGGATACGTCCCTCGGCATCTGTAGTCGAATTCTGATCGTCGCCATAGGAACCGCTCGCTTCGGCGAGGTCTCTGACCAGGGCGAACTCCATCGGCGGCAACCCAAGCACCACCAGAATCTGGTTCATCGTCTCCAGTTTCGGCCGGCGCTCGTTGCGTAACCAATGCCCGACGGCGCCTTGAGTCACCCCAATACGCTCACCCAACTTTTCCTGCGTGATCTTCAGTTCACGCATTCTGGCCCTGACCAGGGCAATCCATTTTTCCATTGCTGGCACGATACGGACTGCCCCGAAGCTCTCAATACACAAATTGTAGTATTTAAAACGTCGAAATAAATACATCTCGTACTTATTGTTAATACATCCCCCACAACCGCCACAGGCAGCCCCCATGAGCTCACATTCACCGGATGCACTGGATGCCAAACTGGACAGCGAGTCCCTGAGCAGCAGTGACGCCGCCCGACGTGCATTGGACTACTACCTCAATCCCCCGCAACGCGAAGCAGAAATGGAGCCCCCCTTTTTCGTCCCGCGCCCCGACCTGGGCCGCCTGAAGGCCGGTGAACACGCGATGAGCCTGCTGCGCTGCGCCTCAGCAACGGCCTATGAAATGGCAAACGATCTCAAGGGCACACGACGGGACATGGCACTTTCAGTCGTGCACATCATCAACATGGCACTCGCCTTGGTGGAGCACACCCTGGCTGAACGGAGCGGCTCGTCGGCAGGGATCGACAGCATCTGACCTGGCTGAGGAACATGGCCCGAGCGGGTCATCACCCAGGCATACGGACACAACGAGATACCTATTTTCTGTCATGACAGAAAATTTACTTGACCTTTAAATGATAACCATTATTATTAGCAACAACTGGTCGCGAGACTGGCCGGATAAACTGAAAGCTCACAGGTCGGACTCTCAGGTTATCTCCTCATCAGGCTAATCACGGTTTTTGACCCGGCTTTTTGCCGGGTCTTTTTTTTGCCCATCAGGCCAATGATGCGTGCCGTTGTCCGAATGGCCTTAATCAGGAAGGACGCATCACCCGCTTTTTTTGCAAGGAGCCCGTACCATGCCCCCTCTGTTGCTGCCCCTTGAACACCCTGCCATCGCGACGCCTGATGATCAGGCACGGCTGCGGCGTCTGAGAAAACTCCCACGCCGTGTTCAACAGGTGTTCCTGCTCAATCGTCTCGATCAACTGTCGTTTGCCATGATCGCCGAACGCCTCGCCGTGCCCGTCAATACGGTGGAGCGGCACATGAAACACGTGCTGCAAAGCGTTCAACCCGACACTGATCCGCTGGCTCACGACGCTGGGCACTGGTACGTACGCCTGCAAAACCCACAGATCACCGCCAGCGAGCGAATCGACTTTCGCCGTTGGCTGGATAGCGCCCCCGCCCACCTGACGGCCTTCCATGCCACCGAACTGCGCTGGCGCAGCCTGCTGGCACCCGCGCAGGTACTGGGCGAGGGACACGGGTACCGCCAAGCCCTTCCGGTGCTTTCATTGGGCGGTTGCTCGGTAGCCATCGCCGTGCTGCTCGGTACCGTGCTGACTCTCGGTTTCTGCGCGTGATGCAGGGGTGTAGAGTAAGGGCAATAACAACGCTGAAGGAGCCTGGTAATGAGCGTGACGCTGCCCCCCTTGCACATCACTTGCGATTTCGATTCCGGTAACATCGTGGTTCTCGATGCCAGCGAGCCGTCTCAGGTACGCTTGGCGATACGTCCCGATACCCGCAGCGATCATTTCCAGTGGTTTCACTTCAAGGCCAGCGGCCTGACCCCAGGGCACACACACCGTTTCACCCTGGAAAACGCCGGGCAATCCTCCTACAACCAAGCATGGGACGGCTATCAGGCGGTGGCCTCCTATGACCAGCAAAACTGGTTTCGGGTACCGACCCAATTCGACGGCAAGGCCCTGCACTTCCAACTTGACGCTCGCGAACAGCAGGCCTGGTTTGCCTACTTTGAACCCTACTCTCGCGCCCGCCACAATCAACTGATTGAGCGGGCGGTCAGCTTGCCTGGCGTTGAGCTGCTGGCCACCGGCCGCAGCGTCGAAGGTCGCGACATCCAGCTGCTGCGCGCTGGCGATGGTGCCGCGGGCAAGCGCAAACTGTGGATCATCGCCCAGCAGCACCCGGGCGAACACATGGCAGAGTGGTTCATGGAGGGTGTGATCGATCGCCTGCAGGCCAACGATGCAACGGTTCAGGCGTTGTTGAAGGTCGCTGACGTGTACCTGATCCCGAACATGAACCCCGACGGCGCCTTCCATGGGCACCTGCGTACCAACGCCCAAGGCAAGGACCTTAACCGCGCTTGGCAGTACGCCAGCATCGAATACAGTCCGGAAGTGCTCTTTGCGCAGCAACAAATGAAACTGCAGGGCGTCGACCTGTTCCTCGACATTCACGGCGATGAAGAAATCCCCCACGTCTTCACGGCGGGCAGCGAAGGCACACCGGGCTACACGCCCAGGGTCGAGCAATTGGAGAACGCCTTCCGTGAGCGCTTGTGCAGCCTGACCGCCGACTTCCAGCAGGTACATGGCTACCCGCGCGACAAACCGGGCCAGGCTAACCTGACGCTAGCCTGCAACAGCGTGGCGCAAGCCTATGGCTGCCTGGCCCTGACCCTCGAAATGCCGTTCAAAGACCATGACGATGCGCCCAATGCCGTTACCGGCTGGTCGGGGCAACGCTCCAAGGCACTGGCCAGTGCGGTGCTGGATACGGTGGCGCCGATGGTCAGCGATCTACGCTGAGTGCTTGCGGTGGGTCCTGATGCGCTCAGCGCGCCGCGGCCAACCGCAACCGGTAACTTCCCGGGCTTTCACCGGTCCACTTCTTGAAGGCCCGGTGAAATGCGCTGGGCTCTTGAAAGCCAGTCTGTTCGGCAATTTCCGCGACACTCAGGTCACTGCCACGCAGGCACTCGAACGCCATCGCCCGGCGCACTTCATCCTTGATCTGCTGGAACGAGCAACCCTCGCGCTCCAACTGCCGACGAAAACTGCTGGGACTCAAGCCCTCGCCTTCGGCCATGGCCAATAGGGTCGGCCATTGCCCGTACTGCCGGGCACGCAAGTGCCGATAAACCCTCGCCGCCAGGCCGTTCTGATTACGGTAACGAATCACCAGCCACTGCGGCGCACTGTGCAGGAAGGTCTTCAGTGCGCCCAGATCCTGAACCACCGGCAAGCGCAGGTAGTCGGCAGCAAATTCGATTTCGGTATGCCCCGCCCCCAACTGAAGGTTAGGCCCCCACAGCAGCGCATCATCGTCTAGCGGTGCCCGGGAGTCGGCCAGTTCCGTACGGTCGATACCAATGCGCCGTCCACTCAACCAGCACAGCAGGCTGATCACCAGCACCAGGAAGGTCTCCTCGGCATAGACCCGGGTCTGTGCATCGGCCATGGTCGACTCCAGACGGATCACCGCACGCTGCCCCTTCAGGGTCAACACCCCCTTGAGATCACGCAGGAACAGCGCAAAGTAGCTCAGGCACTGACGCAGGGCCTTCTCCAGGTTGGGTTCCTGGATCAAGCCTCGGCAAATCAAGGCAAAGCTGCCCAACGGCATGCCGTGGCTGTCGAGGTGGAAGAATTCGTCATCCAGCTCGTGAATCAGAATCAGCCAGAGCCGGGCGAAGGCCTTCGCCGGCACCCGGGCGCCCGGCTCATCAAGCAACGCTGCGGCGATACCGGCCTGTTCCAGCAGCCCGGCGGCGCGCGCAGGCTGATCACGCAAGCCATGAAGCATGACATGGACAAAGTACACCGCGACCGAATCGTTTTCCCGCATGGCTGGTTCCGCTGTTACACGCACTGGTATGGCAAAAAATGCCAGCTCGACTGGACAGTTATGGCATAGGACGACAGCGTCCCATTGCCTAGACTCGACCCCATCCTGAAGCTGGTGCCCGGCATTCTCGCAGAGGCGAACACTGCCACGCCACGCTTTCGCACTCTGGAGTCGACGATGAACAACCACGAAATCTATGTAGTCAGCGCCGTACGCTCGGCCATTGGTACATTTGGCGGCTCGCTGAAGGACCTGCCACTGGCAGATCTGGCCACTCAAGTCTGCCGCGCCGGCATCGAGCGCGCCGGCATCGACCCGGCACAGATTGGCCATGTGGTGATGGGCACTGTCATTCCAACCGAAGCGCGCGACGCCTACCTGGGCCGTGTGGCCGCAATGAATGCTGGCATTCCCAAGGAAACCCCAGCCTTCAACGTCAACCGCCTGTGCGGTTCGGGCTTGCAGGCAATCGTCTCGGCCGCCCAGAGCCTGATGCTTGGCGATGCCGAGGTGGCACTGGCCAGCGGCGCCGAATCCATGAGCCGAGGCCCTTACCTGCTGCCACAGGCTCGTTGGGGTGCGCGCATGGGTGACCTGCAGGGTATCGACTATATGGTCGGCGTCCTGCATGACCCCTTTGAACACTTTCACATGGGCATCACCGCCGAAAACGTTGCGGCCAAACTGGGCATCAGCCGGCAGATGCAGGACGAACTGGCCCTGATCAGCCAGCGCCGCGCAGCCCGCGCCATTGCCGAAGGTCGTTTCGCCGGGCAGATCGTTACGGTCGAGGTTCCTGGGCGCAAAGGGCCGCAATCGTTCAGCATTGATGAGCACGTGCGCGGCGACGTCAGCATCGAGCAACTGGCCGGCATGAAAACCGTGTTCAAGAAGGACGGTACGGTCACCGCGGGCAACGCCAGCGGCCTGAACGACGGTGCAGGTGCCTTGGTGCTGGCCACCGGCGAGATGGTGCGCCGCCAAGGGCTCAAGCCGCTCGCCCGTCTGGTGGGCTACGCCCATGCCGGGGTTGAGCCGGAACTCATGGGCCTGGGGCCGATTCCGGCAAGCCGCAAGGTGCTGGAAAAAGCTGGGCTGACCATCGCTGACCTGGATGTGATCGAGTCCAACGAAGCCTTCGCCGCCCAGGCTTGTGCCGTTGCCCGTGAGCTGGGCTTCGACCCAGAGAAGGTCAACCCCAATGGCTCCGGTATCTCCCTCGGCCATCCAGTGGGTGCGACCGGCGCGATCATCGCGACCAAGGCCATCCATGAATTGCAACGCATCCAGGGCCGTTATGCCCTGGCGACCATGTGCATCGGCGGCGGCCAAGGCATCGCCGTACTGTTCGAACGCACTTGAGCCCAAAGGAGTTTTACACCGTGACAATCAAACACATCGCCGTGATCGGCGCCGGGACCATGGGCAACGGTATTGCTCAGGTCTGTGCCGTAGCGGGCTTTCAGGTCACCCTGATCGACATTTCCGACGCCGCCCTTGAGCGTGGCGTAGCCACCCTGCGCAAAAACCTCGAGCGTCAGGTCAACAAGCAAACGCTGGAGGCCGCACAGGCCGAGGCGGCGCTGCAACGGATCAGCACCAGCACTGACTACGCCCAGCTCAAGACCGCGCAACTGGTCATCGAAGCCGCGACCGAGAACCTCGAGCTCAAGCAGCGCATTCTCGGCCAGATAGCCGCCAGTGTCAGCGATACCTGCATCATCGCAACCAACACCTCGTCGCTGTCGATCACCCAACTGGGCGCAACCATCAGCCTGCCTGAGCGCTTCATTGGGGTGCACTTCTTCAACCCGGTGCCCATGATGGCCCTGGTCGAAGTCATCCGCGGCCTGCAGACCAGCGACGCGACCCACGCAGCAGCGCTGGCACTGACCGAGGCCTTGGGCAAAACCGCCATCAGCGCCGGCAACCGCCCGGGCTTTGTGGTCAACCGGATTCTGGTTCCGATGATCAACGAAGCGATCATGGTGCTGCAGGAAGGCCTGGCCAGCCCGGAAGACATCGACACCGGCATGCGCCTGGGCTGCAACCAGCCCATCGGCCCGCTGGCCCTGGCGGACCTGATTGGCCTGGACACCCTGCTGGCCATCCTCGAAGCCTTCTATGACGGCTTCAACGACAGCAAATACCGCCCTGCCGCACTGCTCAAGGAAATGGTTGCCGCTGGCTACCTGGGCCGTAAGAGCGGTCGCGGTTTCTACACCTACTGAGGCTATCGCCATGCCAATGACCTGTGCCGAACGCGGTGGCTACTACGAAGAGCGGCGCGACAAGGCGCTCGAACTCCTTGCGGTCAAGGGATTCGGCCAGGTCAGCATGCGCGAGTTGGCCAGCCACCTGGGCCTGACCGCCGGCTCGTTGTACCACCACTTCCCGAGCAAGCAACACCTGCTGTTCGACCTGATCGAAGAGCTGTTCGAGGAGTTGCTGGCCACGCTGCAGCCGCCACGGCGTCGCCGTGGCGGCAACGAGGATTGGCTGACGAGCGTCATTGATGCGCACTGGCAGTTGCACCGCGAACGTCCGTTACAGTTTCGCCTCGCCGAGCGCGACCTGTGCTGCCTGACCGATGAACAACAGGCACGGATCAAGCACCTGCGCGATGACTACGAATGCCAGTTGCTGCGCCTGATCGCCCCCACGGCGGCGCTGTCAAAGGCTGCACGGCAAGCGGCCGGCCATGCCATTGCGACATTGCTCAACAGTTTGCCAGGCTGGCTACAGTCGAGTGAGTTGCCCGAAGCACAGCGCCTGGCACTCATGCAAAACCTGCTGCTGGGCGCCATCGAGCGAACCTTGCACGACAGCGCTCAGGTGTGCGCTGCCTGAACCGCTCAGGCGAGCAACTGTTGAATGCGCTCGCCCAGCGTATTGAGGTCGAACGGCTTGGCCAGGATCGGTGCCTTGCGCGCGATGGCACTGCCTGACTCCAGAATTTCAGCCGGGTAGCCACTGATGAAGATCACTTTCAGTTCGGGCCGCAACTTTACCGCGGGCTCTGCAATATCGACCCCGGAGATTCCGCCCGGCAGACGAAAATCGGTGACCATCAGGTCCAGGTGCGGTTTGCTGGCAAGAATTTCAAACGCCTGCGCACCATCTTCGGCCACCAGTACCCGGTAACCTTCCCCGGCCAGATAATCGTGCAGCACCCTGCGGATCGCGGGTTCATCCTCGACGATCAGCACGACATCTTGTGCATCTTCACTCATATCAACGCCTTGTTTTTCAATTCAATCGCTATCCGACCCCAGCGTCAGGCAGAGGTTGCCTGCTGCCAGTCAATTTCCTGCACGTGGCGTGCCAGCGGTAAGCGTACCGCAAAGGTCACCCCCTCGCCTTCACTACTGTACGTCGATCACCATCGCCTCCCCACTGTTCAGGACTTGCGGTAGATGCGTTCGGCGCTGACCAACGCCTCGAAGCGATCGCCATAGCCCGAAAAATTCAGGGTTTCCTTGCTGCCCAGGACCAGGAAACCACGGTGGCACAATGACTCGTGAAACAACCCCAAGGCCCGGTCCTGCAGCGGCTTGTTGAAGTAGATCAACACGTTCCGGCACGAGATCAAGTGGGTCTCGGAAAACACACTGTCCGTCGCCAGGCTATGGTCGGCGAAGGTCACCTTCTCGCGCAGACGACTGTCGAGTATCGCGCTGCCGTAGGCCGCCGTGTAGTAATCACTGAACCGCTGCAGGCCTCCCGCCTTTTCATAGTTGAGCGCATACCGCTCCATCGCCTGCATCGAGTAGATACCCTGTCTGGCCCGTTCCAGTGAGTATGGGTTGATGTCGGTCGCATAAATGATCGAACGCTCCAGCAGCCCTTCCTCGTGCAACAGGATGGCGATGGAGTAGACCTCCTCACCCGTGCTGCAGCCCGCGATCCAGAGTTTGATCGACGGCCAGGTACGCAACAACGGCACCACCTCCCGGCGCAGGGCAAGGACATGGCTGGGGTCACGGAACATCTCGCTGACCGGAATGGTCAGGTATTGCAGCAGCGCCATGAAGGCAACAGGATCCTGCAGGACACGCGCCTGCAGAACCGCAACCGTCGCACACTCAAACTGGCGCAGGGCATGCAGGATCCGACGCTTTATCGAAGCAGCCGAGTAATCGCGAAAGTCATAGCTGTACGTGAGGTAGATCGCCTCCATCAGCCGTTGAATCTCGAAATCGGTCGTGCACTCAGTGGTCAAATTCGCTCCAGATGCGGCAACCACACGCGAATCAGCGAAAACAGCCGCTCCAGCTCGATCGGCTTGGCCAGGTAGTCGTTGGCCCCCGCCTGCAGGCAGCGTTGCTGATCATCCTTCATCGCCTTGGCCGTCACCGCGATGATCGGCAACTTGCGCCAGCGTGGATCGTTGCGAATCAATCGCGTTGCCTCGTAACCATCCATTTCCGGCATCATCACATCCATCAAGACCAGGTCGATGTCGTCGTTCTGCTCAAGCTTGTCGATGGCCTCGCGACCATTGCGACCCACCTCGACAATGGCCCCCTTCTGCTCCAATGCGCTGGTCAAGGCGAAGATATTGCGGACGTCGTCGTCAACCAGAAGCACCGTGCGCCCCTCGAACACACGGTCGCGGCTACGCGCGGTCTTGAGCATGCGCTGGCGCTCGTGGGACAGCTGCGATTCGACCTTGTGCAGAAACAGCGTGACTTCGTCGAGCAGGCGTTCCGGTGAGCGCGCACCCTTGATGATGATCGAGCGCGAATACTTGAGCAGGTTGGCCTCTTCATCACGGCTAAGGTTGCGCCCGGTATAGACGATCACCGGCGGGAACGCCCGGATACTGTCCTCGGCCATCCGCTGGAGCAGCTCATTGCCCTGCATGTCGGGCAACTTGAGGTCGATGATCATGCAATCGTAGACATTCTCCCGCAGCAACTCGAGGGCCTCCCGGGCCATGCCGACTGCCGTGATTTCAATATCCTCATCGCCGATCAGCCGGGCGATGCTGGCACGTTGCAGGTCGTCATCCTCGACCAGGAGGATGCGCTTGAGCTTCTGGGTCAGCTTGGCCTCAAGCCGACTGAAGACCGCCTTGAGCTGTTCGCGGCTGGCCGGTTTCACCGCATACCCAATGGCACCCATGTGCAGCGCCGCCTCGACGCGGTCCTCGACCGAGATCACATGAACCGGGATATGCCGGGTGACGGCCTGTTCCTTGAGCCGTTGCAACACCGTCAATCCAGAATGATCTGGCAGGCGCATGTCCAGCAATATGGCATCGGGTAGATAACTGACGGCTAGGTCGAACCCTTCATCAGCAGTTTGCGCCACCAGGCAGCTGTAACCCAGCTCATGGGCCAGATCAAAGAGAATATGGGCGAAGTTCGACTCGTCTTCGATGACCAGAATGCAACGTCTGCTGAACGGCGCCTGCTGGCGATCATCGGCAAAACCCGGTACTCGTTGCACCTCCTCTGGTTCTGTGGGCGCATCCCGAGCGGGCACAACGGCTGAGCGGATGATGACCGGTGACACTATTGGCTCGACGACCGGCTCATAGCGTTCAGGGAGGATCAGGCAGAACTCACTGCCGTCCCCCAGGCAGCTCTCGACACTGATGTGGCCGCCCAGCAACTGAGCCAGGTCGCGGGAAATCGACAAGCCAAGGCCCGTACCGCCGTAGCGCCGATTCGTCGTGCCATCGGCCTGGTGAAAAGCCTCAAAGATCGTCTGCTGCTGGTTGGCCGCGATGCCGATACCACTGTCGCGCACGCGGAACGTGATGCCCCTGTCAGCCTGTTGAGCGATGGTCAGGCTGACCTCGCCACGCTCGGTGAACTTCAACGCGTTGGACAGCAGGTTCTTGAGGATCTGTTCCAGGCGTTGGCGGTCGGTGTAGACGGTCACAGGTGCCGTGGCGTCGACGTTGATACTGAACCCCAAGCCCTTGTGCTCAGCCAGCGGCTCGAACAGATTGCGCAGACTCTCGGTAAGGCCTTGGACCTGGGTAGCCTCCGGGCGCAGCTCAAGCTTGCCGGCCTCGACCTTGGCGATATCCAGAATGTCATTGATCAAATTGAGCAGGTCATTGCCGGCTGAATAGATCGACTCGGCAAATTTCACCTGCTCTTCCGTGAGGTTTTCCTGCTGATTTTCGGCGAGCAACCTGGCCAGGATCAGTGAGCTGTTCAACGGCGTGCGCAACTCATGGGACATGTTGGCGAGGAACTCGGATTTGTACTGGCTTGAGCGTTGCAGCGCTTCGGTGCGCTCCGCCAGTTGCTCATTGGTTTGCTCCAGCTCTGCCTGCTGGACTTCCAGATGCGCCTGGGACTCCTTGAGCACCCGTGACTGTTCTTCCAGTTCCTCATTGGCGGCTTTCAGTTCTTCCTGCTGAACCTGCAGCTCCTCATTGAGCAGTTGGGTTTCAGCCAGCACTTCCTGCAAGCGCTGTCGATATCGGGCGCTTTCGATCGAAATGCCCAGGTTATTGGCTACCCGCTCCAGCAACTCGACATCACGCGGCTCAAGTGCACGCAAAAAACCCAGTTCCACCACACCGTTGATCTGCCCATCGTTGCGGGTTGGCGCCACCAGGACGCTGTGTGGCGCCCCCTCACCCAACCCGGAGCTGATCCGCAGGTAGTCCCCTGGTAAATCGTCCAGGCGCAACACCCGCGCCTGCAATACCGCCTGGGCCACGATGCCCTCATTGCTGCCGATCCGTTGTTCCTGCTGCTCTTGCTCGCGAGGCAGCCCGTAGGAAGCCACCCGATGCAAGTGCCCCTCTGCATCACGGACATACAGCGCCGCGACCACCGCGCCCAGATACTCGGCAAAAAACTGCAGGGCGTTGCGGCCCAACAGGGGTAAGGTCAACTGCCCCAGCAGTTGCTCGGCCAGAAGGTTCTGACCACTGCGCAACCAGGCCTCCTGTTCGAGATGGACGGCACTACGCTGCAAGGCCTCAAGGTTACGGTTGTAACTGTGGGACAACCCCAACAGATCGCGCCGACCGAAATAGGCCAACACACCACTGAGCAAAATGACGAAGCCCAGGTACAGCGAGATAGAGGCCACCGTCGTGCTCTGCACGCGGTCGCTGCGCGTCTGGCGCAATTGCTGCTCGACGGAAACGAAGGCTTCATACTCCTTGCGGATCTGGTCGGTCAGGCGCTTGCCATGACCGGCCTGCATCGCCTCGATGTATGCACCGGCGCTGCGTCGCAAGTCGATCATATGCTCGGCAAAGCGATTCCACTCGGCTTGCAGGGACTTTATCCGCGCCACCCGTTCAACCTGCTGAGGGTTGTTCGACACCAGTGCCTG
The DNA here is from genome assembly GCF_014648275.1 of Pseudomonas laurentiana. Classification (GTDB taxonomy): domain Bacteria; phylum Pseudomonadota; class Gammaproteobacteria; order Pseudomonadales; family Pseudomonadaceae; genus Aquipseudomonas; species Aquipseudomonas laurentiana. The sequence goes on along the minus strand of NZ_BMQU01000032.1, from coordinate 5,552 downwards.
CAGCGAAGCCAGGTCGGCGTCTATCCTGGGCTTGGCCACGCTGTAGGGGTCGAGAAAATGCTCATCACCGGCAATCAGGAACCCGCGCAGCCCGGTCTCCATGTCGATGGACAGCTTGACGGACTCGTTGGCACTGTTGATCACCCGGTCGGTATGCTCCACCCACTGGATCACTGACAGTAGATAGCTGATGACGGCAACAAACACCGCGGCACTGAGTAATCCAACACCCAGCGGCAGGCTGATGTTACGGCCAAGGAGCTTGCGAAAACTCCGCTGGTCGATTGCGGTTGGCTGAATCATCCTTAAAAGCCCCCGTACACAAGTGCCACGACAAGAGTGCCTGGCGTTTTATCGAGTAATAGTTCTATTTTTTCGGGTTTGCCGTAATAAAACGCCCATGCGGCAGCCTGGAGTCTAACCGCTGGATCCCTCAAGCGGCATAAACAAGCTGCGTTTCAGACCGATTGCCGGCAATCGTTCCAGACCCGCGCCAGCCCGGTGCTCTGTGGTTAAATACGCGCTTTTAGCTCAAGGCCACCCTCCATGCCCGCATCACCGCTCAAGGTTCTCGTTATTGGTTATGTCTGGCCAGAGCCACGCTCCTCGGCAGCCGGCGGGCACATGATGCAGATCCTCGACAGTTTCCTTGAGCGCGGCTGGCAGATCACCTTCAGTAGCCCGGCCACCGTTGGCGAACACAAGGCAGACCTCGCGGCACTGGGCATTGCCGAACAGGCCATCGTGCTCAATTGCAGCAGTTTCGACCATTTTGTCGCTGAGCTGGCACCGGATGTCGTACTGTTCGACCGGTTCATGATGGAGGAGCAGTTCGGCTGGCGCGTCGAGAAGCATTGCCCCACGGCGCTGCGGGTCCTGGAAACCTCTGACCTGCAAAGCCTACGCGACGCCCGTCAGCAGCTATTGCGCCGCCGACTGATCGAGGGCCTGGGCAGCAACGACTTCAGCGAACTGTTTGCCACCCCAAGCGAGACGCTTTATCGCCACATGGCCAGTGCCGACCTGACGCAACGTGAAGTGGCTGCGATCTACCGCAGCGACCTGAGCCTGATGATCTCGGATGTAGAAATCGACCTGTTGACCGAGCGTTTCGATGTTCCGCCCGCGTTGCTGCACTGGTGCCCGCTGATGCTCGATCAACCGGCGACCCCGGCACGAGGCTTTGCCGAGCGTGCGCACTTCCTCAGCATTGGCAACTTCCGTCACGCCCCGAACTGGGACGCCGTACTCTGGATGAAGCACAGCCTGTGGCCGATGATCCGTCGGCAATTGCCCCAGGCCCAACTGCATGTCTACGGCGCCTACACCCCGCCAAAGGCCACCGCACTGCACAACCCGGCGCAAGGCTTTCATGTGCTGAACTGGGCCGAAGATGCCCTGGAGGTCATGAGCACCGCCCGCCTGTGCCTGGCGCCTCTGCGCTTCGGCGCCGGGATCAAGGGCAAACTGACCGATGCCATGCTCTGCGGCACGCCCAGCATCACCACCCCGATAGGGGCCGAAGCCATGCACGGTGCCCTGCCCTGGCCTGGCGCGGTTGAAGTGACCGCCGAAGCGCTGGCCGAGTCGGCCGTACAGCTATACCAGGACGAAGCCCGCTGGAACGCGGCACAACAGGCGTGCGCGCCACTCATCGCGACACGCTTCAATCGCCGCATACACGCGACCGCGCTGGTCGAACGGATCGAGCAAACCCTGGCCGACCTGCCACAACACCGCCTGAACAACTTCACAGGCGCCATGCTTCGTCATCACCAGCACAAAAGCACCCAATACATGGCCCAGTGGATCGAAGCGAAAAACCGGGTACCGACACAGGCCTCATAACCGTCGCGCAGCAACAGGCCCCAGGCGATCACTGAGCCCCTGCACAGTGATCGCCTTTTCGGAAAGGTCCTACAACAGGTCGTCGGTCTAATCTGCTAGCGTCCAAACCTCTGGCCTTGAGGCCCTTGGGGATGCTGCCGTGTTCTGCCTGCCAACGACTCAATTGCTGTTTCCAACTGTGGTCTTGCTGTTACTGACCGGCTGCCAGGCCCAATCCCTACCATTGCCCAAGAGCGAAAAACTCTCCGCCGAAAAAGTCGCGCAGATCGCAACGACCATCGACCAGACCTACCCGAAGCTGTCCACTGATGTACGTACCCAACTGCTCAACACCGTGGTGCAGTCGCTGGACAATATGGTGTTTGTCGAAGGCGGCGAGTTTCAGATGGGGGATTTTGGCTGGAAGTGTGACTACGACCCCAGCACTATGTGTGAGTGGCCGTGTGGGGTTGAGCCTGAACGCTTATGCCCGATCAGTTTCCGTAACAATGATGACTTTGTTCATCCAGTAAAGCTAAGCAGCTACTACCTTTCAAAATTTCAGACCACGATACGCGATTTCGATCTGTTTTTTATTGCCCAAGGCAAACCGCTGTATGACGCGAAAAACCGCAAGCGTGAGGATATACAGTTCCTGTACAAACCCGACTTGCCTGCACCCACTCAACGCTGGCAGGAGGCCAAAGATTATTGTGGTTGGCTCGCAACGCTGAGTGGATACCCAGTAGATTTACCCACCGAGGCTCAGTGGGAATACGCCGCACGTAATCGTGGCCAGTACGTGTTTTTTCCTACTGACAATGGTGGCTTGGACTATGGGCGTAACTTCCCAGAACCACGCGAGCGCCATACGTTTGCCGTGGACAGTTATGCCCCCAACCCGCTCGGGCTCTACAACATGTCAGGAAACGCTACTGACTGGGTCAATGACTGGTTCGATGAGGACTATTACCGAAACTCGCCCCTGGAAGACCCCAAAGGACCTGATGTTGGAATCCAAAAAATCCTTAGAGGCAGCGATGTAGGTGAAAGCCCATTGCTGACCGCCAGCACTGTACGTCGCTTCCCTCATGATCCTGTCAGAAGAGGCTACTTTCCAGGAACTGGTTTTCGCTGCTCCGTACAGTCCCATCAGCCTCTCTAAAACCATGCGCCTAATAGTTACCTTCGCTATCCATGCATGCACATTCGCTGGCAATGCAGTTTGGGAAAGGTCCTACATCCAACCAGTAGCAGGATCTGCTAGCGTCCACGCTTTTCTGACGCTTGGCCCACAGGGATGCTGCCATGTTCTACCTGCCCGCTGTTCGCGTACTTCTGCCCGCCTGCGCACTGCTGTTACTGACCGGCTGCCAGGCTCAATCCCTGCCATTGCCCAAGAGCGAAAAGCTCTCCGCGGAAAAAGTCGCGCAGATCGCGACGACCATCGACCAGACCTACCCGAAGCTATCTACCGACATACGCACCCAACTGCTCAACACCGTGGTGCAGTCGCTGGACAATATGGTGTTTGTCGAAGGCGGCGAGTTTCAGATGGGGGATTTTGGCTGGAAGTGTGACTACGACCCGAGCAATATGTGTGAATGGCCGTGTGGGGTTGAGCCAGAGCGGTTGTGCCCGATCAGCTTTCGTAACAATGATGATTTTGTTCATCCGGTAAAGCTGAGCAGCTACTATTTTTCAAAATTCCAGACCACGATACGCGATTTCGATCTATTTTTTATTACTCAAGGCAAGCCACTCTTTGACAGAGAGCTTCGCAAACGAAAGGATTTAGCGTTTCGTTTTCAGTCCAAAATGCCCGCCCCCACTAAATCCTGGCAAGAAGCCAAAGATTACTGTGCTTGGCTAGGCCAACTAAGTGGCTATCCAGTGAGTTTGCCCACCGAAGCACAATGGGAATATGCCGCTCGTAGCCGTGGCCAATACGTATACTTTTCTACCGATAATGGCAGCCTGGATTACGGGCGTAACTTTCCAAAATCCGGAAAGGGGCGCACCTTTGAGGTTGATAGTTTCACACCCAACCCATTAGGTATTTACAACCTCTCAGGAAACGCTGTCGATTGGGTAAGTGACTGGTATGGCGAGGACTACTATCATCACTCCCCTATGGAGAATCCGACAGGTCCAGCGACAGGCACATTACGTATTCATAGGGGCTCCGCGTTTGTTGAGAGCCCGTTAATTACCGCAAGCACCGTTCGACGCTGGGCGGCAGAGCCTATCAAATCGGGGTACTTCCCTGGGTATAGCTTTCGCTGCGCCATACAGTCCAATCAAGTGCTATGAGCAACAAGAGCGCGACCAAGCGCCCTTGCTGATTAGCAATTTACGCTAGTCCTGTAAACCTGCCACTACGCCGCGCAGCCAGCAGAGTATTCGTTTTGTGGCGGTACGGCCCTGGAGTCCAGGCCGCTTTCCGCTGACCCTGCAGATGGCTCCGAGCAACAGCCAAAGCATCGATAAAACAGTTGAATTCATCTTGCTGCCGCCAATCAAGCAAGGCGTTGATTCGTTCCAGACTCTCCATCGCATTGACTTTTCTGGCTTGAGGGTCGCAGTGTTCCAGCACTTCGATGAACTGTCGCCAACTTCTCAGTACTGACAGCAGCTTCACCAGCGCCAACTCCTGCGTATCCTCAAAACTCTCAACATAGCTTTCAGTCAACAAATGAACCATCGGCCCCATGGCTTGAGGTGGTAAAAGCGTCAAGGGAATGCATTGGCCCCTCACCATGACATCTGTCTTTTCGAGTAAGTGCCCTGCGAGCGAATAGGCTTCCATCTTTGTTGCCGTTCTGGTTGCCCACCAATCAGCAACTTCAAGCGCACCTTTGTCAAATGCCTCAAACGTTCTATCTAGTGGATTGGTTACTGCCTGAAAAAATACCGAGCTTAGGTAGCTAAAAGCCTCCTCAGTAACACCGAATAGATACCGGTAATCCACCTCTGCCAACGCCTTGCAAAACAACCATGTCAGTTTCCCGACCAGCTCTAAATCCACCACAGTGGTAAAACCGCCACCGGCACCCGGTCCCAGTACTATTGCCCCCTTACAACGGATCGCCAATCGGTTATCGGCAATCTCGATCCCAAACTCACCGCTGGCGCCAATGCCTGCGGCAAAGTTCCCCTCCGCCTTGATCTGCGCCAAATCCACCCAACTGCTGCTGGCATTCGCCTGCCCGGGCTCGATGTTGCCTGTGCCTTGCAGGTCGGGTTCGATCCATTGAAAGTTGCCGGTCAGGGCGCCTCCCGTTTGGGCGCCGGCGAACGCGGTGCCTTTGACCCCGATGTAGCCGCTTTTGCCGACGTCCAGGGTTGGCGTGCCGAGCAAGGCCGTTGCGCCCGCGGGCTGTTCGCGGGGTTTGTACTGTGTCTTTGTTACCGCTTCCCCCTGTAATTGGGTGCCCACAAAGCAGCTCAGCTCCAGCCGGCCGCTCAGGCGGAACACGCCCAGGGGGTGGCGCACGGTCTTACCCTCGCCGTTGCGGTAGGTGATGCTGGCCAGGTAGCCGCCCTGGCTGGGGAAGTAGCTGTTGAAGGACACCGCGGCATCGGCCAGGGAAAATTCGGCCATGCCCTTGACCCCGACGTCGATCAAGCCCTGCGCCGGGTTCCAGCTATTGATGCCGGCACTGGCGCTGGCGGCGAAGCGCAAGGCCTGGGCGTCGGCCGAGACGGCGTAGCGGGCTGCATCG
>NZ_BMQU01000031.1 GCF_014648275.1 Pseudomonas laurentiana | reverse complement strand
AGCGGCGCTTCAGTCAGCCAGCTTTTGGCGGTCAGCGTAGTGCCGCGCGGTGCGCGAATTTCGGTGTCACGGTATTTGGTCATGCCAGGCTCCTCGGTAGGGGTATTAACGCTGAGTGACGTCTGTGCATTTCTCCACCGCAAACCGGAGGGAAGCACCACACGCTTACTCATATATATACTTGTATGTACAAGTATATGCAAGACAAAACAAGAATGACTTCCATGCCTGTAGAAACCAGGCAAAAAATCGATTTATTTGCAAAATGAAGGGCATGCTGAGAACGACTTCACATGCCGTTTTATGGGATCGTTCACGCCGCCTGTCGCCAACAAGCAGCAAGGCCGCCGCTACGGAACGGTTACCCTCGCAGACTCATGGGCGATGCCCAACAGTACGCATGGGCCAACCCGCAACTAGGTCCGATATCGACCAATCAACGTCTGGAGCTCACCCGATACATTCGTGAGCTGTCGAGACTCTGAATGGGACTTCTGAGCAAAATCGACCACCTGTAACGCATCATTGAGGACTCCCGCAATGTGGCGATTAATCTCTTCCGACACTTGATGTTGCTCCTCTGCTGCGGCAGCAATCTGTACGTTCTTGTCGCGAATGTCGTCCACAGAGTTCTGGATACTCTGAAAGCTGGCCCTGGCAGATTCGATACTCTCGACACTGCCCTGCGATAGCAAAAGGCTTTCCTGCATTTGGCCAGTAACACGACTTGTCCGCTCGACAAGTCCTCCCAGGACTTCACCAATCTGTCCCGTCGAGTCCGCTGTGCGTCTGGCCAACGCCCGTACCTCATCCGCAACAACGGAAAACCCACGACCCTGCTCACCCGCGCGAGCGGCCTCAATTGCAGCATTGAGAGCCAACAGATTGGTTTGATCCGCAATTGATCGAATCGTATCGAGGATTGCGTTAATGTTCTGGCTGTCCTGCTTCAGCAACTCCAGCGCGTCGGCAGCCTGACCCAGGCTGGTACTCAATTGCTCGACGCTCAACGCGGCATCAGTAATCTGGCGTTGGCCATCCATGACGTGCCCCTGCCCCGCATCGGCAGAGTTGACCGCCGATCCGCACGCCTTGGCAACGTCGTTTGCCGTCGCCACCATCTCGTTAAACGCCGTCGATACCAACTCCAGCGACTCCCTCTGTCGCTGGGCAGCATCATTCATATCCGTCGCGAACATCATCATTTTTGAGGATGTTTCATTTAGCACGACAGACGCACCTGTGATTCGCACAACAAACTGGCGGATCGTTTCCAGGAACGTGTTGAACCAGCGGGCAAGTATGGCGGTTTCATCCTTTCCAGCGCACTGAAGCGAGCGGGTCAGGTCGCCTTCACCATTGGCAATACCTTCCAGTCCCAAGACCACCCCTTGGATAGGCCCCACTATACGACGTGCGAAGGTTGCCCCCAGGATCGCAAAGCCGATGACCAGCAATGTAGCTACCAGGCCGAGATGCCAGGCCAGCCGCTGAGCACCAGCCAGCACTTCTTCTTTCTCAATCAACCCGACGAAGCGCCACCCCAATCCAGAAGAGCTGACGATGTTGGCCATGTAGCTCTTTCCACCGAGCTCAAGCTCAAGGTACCCGTCCGGGGCGGCCTTCAGGGGCGCATACTCAGTGCCAAGATCTGCCAACGACTTGAACGAATGCTCGGTAGCGCTCGCATCCGCCAGCACGGTTCCGTCACGCTCAAGCAGCATGAGATACCCGGTGCTACCGATCTTTATCTTGTGCACCAGGTCGGTCAGTTGCTTGAGTGACACATCAATGTCCAATACACCGCTGATCTTCCCCTCAGGATTGACGACCGCTTGTACCGTACCCACTAAGGCAATATTCCCCTCCTTCCATTCATACGCCTCAGTGCGTACGGGCTTTCCGGGATTGGTAAGTGCTGCTTCATACCAAGGCCGCACCCTGGGGTCATAATCTTTGAGCAGAGAGTCTGGCCAAAAGGCAACACCGCCATCCGAAGAGCCCAAGGTAATGAAGGCATAGGCAGGATGAGTGTTTGCAAATTCTGTGAATACGTTTAATAAAACCTGTCCGCGCTCACTGGGCGGCAAGCGCTCAGGCGCCGGGCCTTGATATGACTTGAGTAGCCCATCTGCAGTCCGAATCGACTCCAGATTTGCCAAGTAAGAAGCATTCTGGGAAACGCCATCAAAAAAAAGTTGCATGGCACCGTCAACCTGCCGAATTTCACGACGGCTGCTCTCGACAAATACGTCCTTTGCCTGCTGGCGTTGATCGAATATCACCCAAGCCGCAATCAGAAGTACAGGCACGCAAGCCATGGCGATAAACGCAGCCACTAAACGCTGTTTAATACTCAACCCAGTTTAACTCCAGCAAGTAGAAAACCCCCGGCAGGCATGAGCGTCTCATGAAGCGCTCTATCGCTTTCCATTACCGTGAGCGCCTGCAGAACAGCGGCCCCCATTAAACGGCATCATCGACAAAGCGTTGCACTCATGCGGCAACAGCCAAGAATCATCTTGATAGTATCGTTTAGCCTCATACACACGAACCCAAGAGAGCCCCCGCATAGTTAGAGACGGGGACCCTTTTGATCGCCTTCTTGCCAACGACAGGTGCACAATCAACAGCCAGTCGGCCTCACAGCAGCATGCACCCAGACGTTTGTTAGAAGATGTTCAGCGGATACGAGGTGATAATACGGATTTCGTCTTCATCCGCGCCGGAGTTGTGGCTTATATCTTCATTGCCGCGATAGGTCGCCTGTCGAATTTTGAACGACAAATCCTTGGCGGGCCCTTCCTGAACGACATAGTGAACTTCGATGTCACGTTCCCACTCTTCACCGTTACGAACGGTGTTTTCAAAACTATAGGCGCCATGCACATCTGCCCCCGTACCGTTTGCATCTTTACCGGTAACGTAACGGACCATGAAGCTAAGTCCTGGAATACCCAACGCACCAGCATCAAGGTCATATTGCACCTTGTAGGATTTCTCACCGGGGGCGTTGAAGTCGGCCCATTGCGAGGAGTTAGCCAACCAGATTGAACCGCCACCGACATAGCCGCCTGGGCTTTCTCCCCCTTGACCACTGATACCCAGGTAGTCAAATGGCGTGTTGCCATTAACCCGCTGATGAGCAACGGTAAAGCTGTGTGCGCCGGCAGTCAGTTTCAGGGCGATGCTGTACGCATCATTGTTTATCTTGCCAGCTCTGGCGTCTCCCGCATCATCGGTCTTGTAATAGTTCAAACTGGTCAAGAGCGACAGACCATCGCTGATATTAAAGTGGTGATACAGGTCAGCATAGTACTGATTCCACACATCCTCATAGTTAGCGGCGTGCAGACCACCCGATAAACTGTCGCTGAAGGTATAGTCGCCACCGACATACGTAGCGCTATCGACCCGGGTCCAACCATAGGCAGTACCCAGATTGCCGTCATGGTTGGTGCTGTTGTCGGCGTTGCCGGAAGTGAAATGACCACCCTGCAGTGCAAGGTTTTTGATTTCGTTACTACTGAACAAACCGCCATTGGCATGTTGCGGCATCAAATAGCCGTCCCATGTACCAAATACGGGGCTTTGCGGCATCAGGGTGCCAAGTTTCAGTTCGGTTTCAGACATGCGCATTTTGACCGCGCCGCCGGCCATGCCGTAGGCATCCTGCGCCTGGCACGAACCGGTAGCGGCATCACAATGACTTGCGTTGGTCGGGAAAACCTGACTACCTCCGGTACCACCACCGCCATTGAGGCGTACAGCACCGTTCGCAAAGGCATCCACACCAAAACCGATAACACCCTGGGTGTAACCCGAGGTGAACCTCAGCAGTTCAGCCTGCCCCCACTCATTTATGTAGTTTTGCGTACCGGGTTCAGTATTTTTATAATTCTTGTAGAACGCAACGTTACGACTCTCCAGATGTAACGTGCTGTCTTCAATAAAGCCATTGGACTTCGCTTGGCTGGAATTACCCAGGCCCTGAGCAAGAGGGGTTACTTCTTCTGAAGCGAAGGCGTGTTGGGCCGTTGCCGCGGCGATGGCCAAAGCCAGCACGCGCCACTTATTAAGCTGCATCGCAATTAATCCTTATTCTTGTTTTATGATGACTTACTTTTTAATCGCAAAAGAATGCCGCCAAGCGATTATTCACCACTGAATTAACCATGCACCCTGATGCACAGTACTATCAGCAATGACAAACCACAAAGTTCGCAGTTTACAACGTGAAGAATCAGCGCCCCAGAACACGATCCAATGCTGGATGTGCGCGTACCAAACGAGCAGCACTTTCAATATCAGGTGCTAACCAGCGGTCCTCATCATACGGCGGAACCTGTTCACGCAGCAGGCGCCAGGCAGCCCCGGTGCCGTCGCCGAATCGTTGTTCTTTGAGGAACTCGAAGGCCTGCGCTGCCAGAAGGTATTCAATAGCAAGTACCTGAGTCGTATTGTCGATAACCTTGAGCAGCTTGAGGGTCGCACCGGTACCGAGGCTAAGGTGATCCTCCTGCAGCGCAGACGTCACAAAGTTATCGACCACTGCAGGCTGTGCAAGGTGTCTGTTCTCTCCGACCAAGGCAGCCGCGACATATTGCGCGATCATCATTCCCGAGTTCACCCCGGGCAAGCTGACCAGGAAAGGAGGCAGCCCGCTGACGAGAGGATTGATCAAACGGTCCAGGCGCCGCTCTGCAACCCCCGCAAGTTCTGCAACTGCGATGCACAGCAGGTCGGCAGCCATCGCCACGGACTCTCCGTGTGGGTTAGCCTGAGACAGGACGCGATAAGCTTCCGGTGTTCCGACAACGAGTGGATTGTCAGTCGCCGACGCTAATTCGATATTGATCTGCTGTTCGGCATGAGTCAGTTGGTCACGACAAGCGCCATGAATCTGAGGGATCGAACGAATACTCAAGGCATCCTGGGTACGAATGCCGCGGCTGTTGGCAATGACTTCGCTGCCTGCCAGCAGCGCACGCAGCTTAGCACCAACGTGCTGCGCACCTGGATGGGGTTTCAGCGCAAGAACGGTCTCATCGAACGCATCGACCTGCCCCTTGAGCGCCTCGAAACTCATCGCACCGATGACGTCCGCCCAGTCAGCCAGATTGAACGCATCAGCCAACCCCAGACATGCCAGGCCGGTCATGCAGGGCGTGCCGTTTACCAAACTGATCCCGTCTTTGGCGGTCAGTTCCAGCCTGGCCATGCCAGCCTGATGCAGTGCTTGTTCCGCAGGCATCAACCGCCCCTGCCAGCTAACCTCACCAAAACCCAGCAACGCGACACCAACGTGCGCCATGTGAGTCAAGTAACCGACAGAACCCTGTGAGGGCACGACTGGCGTAATGTGCCAGTTGAGGAGCGCTATCAACGCCTGTATTACGTTACGGCTGATGCCTGAATGACCATGGGCATAGTTGTTGACTGCCGCGCACATGATGGCGCGCGTTTGCTCAACCTTTAGCGGCGCCCCGACGCCACAGGCGTGGCTCAACAGGGTGTTGCGCGACAACTGCGCCAATTGCGGGCCTTCCAGTCTCACGCTGCTGAGTGCGCCAAGGCCGGTGCTGATTCCATAGGCCCGCTCACCCCGTGCCACGATGTGATCGACGATGGCACGAGCGTTATCGATACGTGCCCAGGCTGAATCACTGAGGCTCAGTTGTGCGCCATCGCGCGCAACCCTGACGATCTCTCGCCAGGTCAACGGGCTATCGCCAAGGATAACGCCAAGGTTCTGCCCAACTGCGAGCTCTGGTGATGCCGGGCCATCGTTGATGTGATATGAGAGGGAGGTGTTGTTCATTCCGCACTCCTTAGCTGATGGCTGGCGACAAATTGGCGGAAGCGTTCGGTGGGCAAGCCCTCAAACAACTCGGCTGGAGTACCTTGGGCGTCGATATGGCCGTCCTGCATGAAGACGACTCGGTTGGATACATGACGGGCAAAACCCATCTCGTGGGTGACGACCAACATGGTACGGCCTTCCTCCGCCAGCCCGCGCATGACTTTAAGGACCTCACCCACCAACTCAGGATCAAGTGCTGAAGTGGGCTCATCAAAGAGCATGACTTGAGGGTTCATGGCGAGGGCGCGAGCAATCGCTACGCGTTGTTGCTGACCACCGGACAGATGGGCCGGGTAGTAATCACGTCGATCATACAGCCCGACCTTCTGCAGTAACTGCTCTGCCTCTTCAACGCATTCGGCACGGGAGCGCTTCAGCACTCGCATAGGCCCTTCTATGACGTTCTCAATGACGCTTCTGTGTGACCACAAGTTGAAGCTTTGAAACACCATGCCAAGACGGCTACGGATCTGCTCCACCTGGCGCGTATTGCTGGGCACTTGGCGACCATCACGCAGGCGCTTCATTTCAATGGTTTCACCATTGAGGCTAATACTGCCCTCGTCGGGTGTTTCGAGCAGATTGATGCAACGCAAAAATGTACTTTTCCCCGAACCGCTTGCACCGAGAATAGAAACAACGTCGCCCTTATGTGCATTCAGGGATATGCCCTTGAGCACATGTGCTTGACCATAAGACTTCTGGATATTGCTGACCGACAGTGCGGCCTTAGGCTGAGTATTCATAGTGAACTCCGCAGGGATTTCGGATTGCTGCCGGCGTCAAGCTTGGCTTTCGTCGGGGTATGCACTGGCCGCTCACGCAGGTGCGGCGTCAGACGATGCTCGAGCCAGCGCATGGCGCGTACGATGATGTAGTTGAGTACCAGGTAGATAAACGCGGCACAGGCAAACACTTCCATGGTGCGATAGGTCCGCTGAATGATCTGTTGAGCAATACCGGTGACATCCCAGACGGTAATCAAGCTGGCCAGTGCCGTGGCCTTGAGCATCAGGATCGCCTCGGTGGAGTAAGCCGGCAGTACCTGACGCAACGTGACCGGAGCGATGATCCTGCGCAACAGCGCCAAGCGCGACATACCGATAGCTTGCCCCGCCTCAATCTGGCCATAGGGGATACTGAGCAGACCGCCACGGATGATTTCTGCGGTATACCCAGCGGTACACAGCGCCAGTGAAACGACTGCACAGCCATAAGGTGAACGCAGGACAACCCAAGCGAAACTATCGCGCACCACTGGAAACTGCCCAAGCCCGTAATAGATCAGATACATCTGAATGATCAGCGGCGTACCGCGAAAAATCATGATGTAGCAACGTGCCGGATAGCTCAGTAATGGGCAGCGGCTGACGCGCATGCCGACAATGGCAAATGACAGCAACAACCCCAGTGACAGGGAGCTGAAAAACAACGTCAGCGTGGTGGGCAGTGCCGACAGCAGCTTCAGTAGCGTGTCGAGCAAAAATGCAAAATCGATCATTTGAGGCTCACCTGTCTCAGTGCTGGAGAGGACTGCGGCGCTGCGTACGCTGCACCCGAGCCTCGGCGATATTGAAAATACGCCCTGACAATCCGGTCAGTAGCAGATAGCCGATGCCGCCAATAATGTAGAAGGCAAAGTACTGACGGGTAGAACCAGCGGCCATCAGGCTGGCACGCATCAACTCGACCAGGCCAATGACTGAGATCAGCGCAGAATCTTTCAGGGTCATCTGCCAGACATTCCCCAAGCCTGGGAGCGCATAACGCATCACCTGAGGGATCAACACACGCTTGAAACGCATGAATTTCCCCATGCCAATGGCCAGGGCAGCCTCCAGTTCACCTCGAGGGACGGCCATGAACGCGCCACGATAAACCTCAGCCTGATAAGAGCCAGAGAGCAGTCCGACCGCGAGTGCGCCCACCAAAAAGGGGGGCATGCCGATGTAACCTGTGGCGCCGAACCAGTGACCTACAGCGGAAACGACTGTGGCACCGCCAAAGTAGAACAGGTAAATCACCAGCAGCTCGGGAACGCCTCTGAACAGCACCAGGTACGAGTCACCCAGCCAGCGCAGGCCAGGTTGACGTGACAGTTTGGCTGCGGCGACCAGGCTGCCAAACACTGCACCGACGAGCAGCGACACCACCGTCAGTAACAGCGTCATGCCGATGGCCTTCAACAAGGCCAAGCCCCAGCCGGTGTTACCGAAACTGAGCATCTGCAAGGTATCCATAACTGTATCCTTTATATCGAAACGCTTCTGATTCGCTGAAAGCCCATAAGACGGACTCACAACGATGCGTTACGGAGTTACTGGGTCGGCATTGACTGGCTGTTCACCCGCAGACGCGAGGACAGCACTTGGCTTGCGACCCGATCTCAGTCTTCTTATGGTGTGATATCAGCCTTGAACCATTTTTCGGTGAGTCTCTTCACCGTGCCATCTGCCAACGCGGCGCTCAGTGCTTCGTCGAATTTCGCCTTTAACTCAGGGGTGTCCTGACGGAAGCCGAGTGCCTCTCCCGGCCCCCATATGGGACCGCCGATCTTGGAACCGACCATGGAGACAGACTTGTTCTCGGGCATGTCGAGCACCGAGCTGAAAAAGGTCACGTCATCGAAGCTGAAATCAATACGCCCGGCCTGCAAGTCCAGAACATGCTCATCGGACTTCTTGTACTCTCGGATGGAGGCGATGTCCTTGAAGTTGGTCTCGACGAACTGGGTATAGGCAGTACCGGACGATATGCCGATGGTTTTACCCTTGAGCAGGGTCCGCATCTGATCGATGTAGGGTTTATCCAGAGCAGCATCACCGGTGAGCTTGACCACCTCCCCGGCCACCCCTGCCCGAGCGATCAGTTCTGGATCGCTCGCCGCAAGCACACCTTGGGTAGCGGCATAGGGACGAGAGAAGGCGATGACTTTCTCGCGCTCGGGAGTGATTACGATGGCATCCATAATGAGGTCGAATTTGCCCGCTTGCAGGCTAGGAATCATCCCATCCCAATCCTGGGCTTGTAGCGTGCACTTGAGCTTCATCCGTGCACACAGATCCGCCATCAACTCAGGCTCAAAACCGCCGATGGTTCCTCCTGGAAGTGTCATGTTCCAAGGCGGATAAGCGGCCTCGGTGGCGATGGTCACGGCGGTCCATTCTTTGGCCTCGGATACTGATGCGCAAAGCAAAGCCACGCCGATCAGCGCAAACTTGACCTGTTTTGTTAACGCCTTGATTTTTATTGTTGTCATGTGCGTTTCCCGTTGCAATCAACGTTGAATGGTATGACTCATGGCTTCTCGCAGAGGTGCAAGAAGCCGTTCTTGAATCCATTCATCACTTTTCGGTAATACTGATCAGTACGCGCGACCGTAAAAACCGATGCTCTCTTCCTCGCTAAACTTTACATCTTGCCTTTCGTAGTAAGAGAAAATAGCGATCAGTCGCTCCTGCGAACCTTCGATAGGCGTTACTCGGTGCAGAGCGTTGACACCACGGAACACGTTCAAGGTTCCGGCTTCCAGGGTAAGGGTTTTTACGTCTGGGTCGCGTCCGTCGAGAACGGCTGCAACGCCATCATAGTTGGGGTTCTCAGCCGAACGCAGATTACTCCGGTACTGGAATTTACCGCCCTCAAATGGCTCCTGTAGCAGCAAGGTGGTGGTGAATTCACTGCGATCGAAATGCCAGTTCAACGCCTCGCCTTCGCGGTAGCTCATGACATTGGCACGCGCCAAAGGGTCCTGCATCATGTGAAGTGATGGCTTCTTCATGACGGCCGCGATAAAGCGCAGCAGTGGCGGGTACTCGTAAATAGCCAGCACAATGCTTTTTTCAATCTGGTCGGCACACAGCGTGTGATTGGTTGACTCGACCTCACGTAGCGCTGGGTGTTTTGGATCCAGCTCCTTGAAATCGGGCAGAAAATAGATATTGTGCCGACGCGAATGCGTATGTGACTGACTGTCCATTTTCGGTTTGATTTCCGCCACAGCCTTTTTGATGGCTTCCGGCTTCATCAACTGAGTCAGATTGAACATCCCGGTCTCTTGCAACTCAACAGCGGCGCTATCGACCATCGCCTGCCATTTGGGGCTACCTTCCTGGTCCAGCGGATAGCGCTCCAAATCTAGAATGTCTCGCATAGGTACCTCCTAGTAAGTGAGGCATCAACGTACCGCGAGAAAAACTTTCTCACAACGGCAGTAATTGTTAACTTACCATTAGAAAATCTTTTGCTAGGGGAGCAACATGGGTCGTCTACCACCGCTGAATGCCGTTAAAGCTTTTGAGGTTGCGGCACGGATGGGCAGCTTCGTATTGGCAGCCGAAGAACTAGGCGTATCCGCGGCGGCGGTTAGCCAGCAAGTCAAACATCTTGAAGACTTCCTGGAGCGCAAACTTTTTGTGCGTACCGGAAACCGCATTACGCTGACAGACGCCGGGCATGCCATCTATCCGCAGACGTCCCGTGCGTTGAACGACATCGCCGCCATGACAACACGTATCCTGGAGGGGGATCTGCACTCACGGCGGCTGGTCATCAGCGTTCCTTTTTCATTGGCCGAAACCTGGCTGGCACCGAAGCTGTCAACGCTGCAGGAGCTGTATCCGCAGTTAGCGATCGATATACGGGTGGAAGACGATCCGATAGACCTGATCCGCCATGACATTGACATTCGGGTCAGTTATGGCGACTACCATTACCCAGGCGTGACGGCGATACACCTGATACGTGACGAGGTGATTCCAGTCTGTACGCCTGAGTTTTGGTCAGTTCATGGCAATGACGAGTTTGACCTCTCCAAGATCCCCCAGAATCTGTTCATCCATACTCACTGGGGCGCCAGCTATGCGTCTGGCCCTACTTGGCATGATTGGTTTTCACTGATATCCAGCAACCACTACCCAGACCCGAAACAGGGCGTACGATGCGGATTGTCCAGCTTGTCGGTCTCACTGGCGCGCTTGGGTCTTGGTATTGCACTGGGGCACAGACTCATCGCTCGGGCAGATCTGGCCGCCGGGCACCTGATCAGCCTGTCGTCGGTGTCGCTCCCGCTTGGCCATCCCTATTGTGCGTTTGTACCGGCCTCCAAGGTAGGCCGCAAAGACATCACCCGAATGATGGAGTTGATGGCGGATCAATAACGAGACAACGAAAGGGCAACCACTCGCCGGATTGCCCCCTGCTAGCTCAACGAGCAATGCTCTGATCTCCCTCATCATCCGGCTACGTTCCACCTACACCGCCAATGAACAGGCCTGCCAGGTGCTCGACTAGGCATCGTTACCGTTCAAACGCCCGCCTTCAGGCCACGACAGGTTCTGCCGCCAATCCTTTCTGCACATACCAGGACAACGGCAGCGTCAGCAACAGGGTGGTGGCCAGTATGATCACGGCGAAAGGTGCCCCCGTGATATCGCCCAGATGGCCAAACACGACGGGTGCCAGCGCGCCGCCACCAATCGTGCCGGTGTAGAACACGGCGAAGGCCTGCTCGCGCTTGCCCGGGCTTGCCAGGTCCGGCACGGCGCCATAGAGCACCGACGACGTGCCATTGAGCACCAGCCCCAGCAGCGGCAGGATCGCCATCAGGCCGAAGAATGGCAGGTACACCGCCATGATGATCAGCACAGCGGTAGAGAACTCGGTCAACCACACGGTCCTCATCATGCCAATGCGTACGCCCAGGTAGCCGCACAGCAACTTGCCGAACGCCCCACCGACGAACAACATCGTCAGCGCCAAGCCTATGCCTGCGGTACCGGCCCCTTTGTCTTGCAGCAGGAACGGTAAGAAGGTGAGGAACCCCATCCGTACCGCGCTGTCCAGCGTGCCGGTCAGGATCAGTGCGCGCAACCCGCCGACAGAACCACGCCCGGGGTTTGCCGTGAGCGCTTTACCCTGAGCCGCCGCGGGCTCCGCCTGCACCGGGATCAGCCACCACAGCAGGCCCGCAGCGATCAGGCCGAGCAGGCCCATCAGGGTGACGCTGGCGCGCCAGCTGATAAGCATCAGCAGCAGGCCGACAACCCCCGGCAGCAGCGTTTTACCGAGGTCCCCTGCGAAGTTGTACTGGGACAAGGCTTGCTTGACGCCCCCGCCGGCCTCATGAGTGTCGGAGATCAACGAAGACGCCAGCGGGTGTTGAGTGCTCGCGCCCAATCCCCCCAGCAACAGCGCCATCAACAGTACGCTCAACCCACCGGCCTGCCCCGCCAACAGGTAGGCCAGCCCCGCAAGTGCGGTACCGGCCACCAACAGGCGTGCTCTGCCCCATCGCCTCGCGGCACGGCTTGCCACGAGCTGGAAACCGGCCATCATCCCCGAATAGGCACCCCGCAGCAGACCGATCTGGGCATAGCTCAAGGCGAACTGCGCCTGCCAAATTGGCAACAACACATAGATAACGTCGGTCAGGCCATCATGGACAGCATGGGCGCCACACCCCGCAATCAGCGAGCGGCGACGCACCGTAGTATCGGCAGGTTGCGCCACAGGCAAAGACGGTCCTTCGTCGTTGAGTGCATTCATCGTGTAGAAATCCCCGCGGGTCGCACGCTGATCACCTCACATAATCCTGGGTGAAGGATACCTCGGGACCGTGGGGTTTACAGCCCGTCGCGATCAACCCGCGTCAGGCGCTCAGTACGCCCCTCTCAGGGTCAGCGTAACGCTGCGCGGTTCACCATAAAAGTTGTAGATATTGGGGGTACCGACTGAGGCGTAGTAGGTGCGGTCCAGCAGGTTGTTGATGTGCAGATCGACGCTGTGCTGCTTGTCCAGTTGGTAGCCGATACGGCCGTTGACCACGGCATAACCACTGTTCACCAGTTCGTCGCGCCAACCCCGTGAACTCTGTGTTGCGCCGTTGGCCAGTAGGCCAAGGCCGACGCTGAACCCCGCCAGGGCGCTCTGCTCGTCAAAGCGGTAGTTGCTCCACAGCTTGAGCTGGTCCTTGGGCGTCTGGATCGAGTAGGTCCGCCCCTGGTTCTGCCGGGCTTGCAGGTAGCGCGTTTCCAGACGGGTGTAGCCTGCCGTCAGGTCAAGCCCAGCGGCAGGCTTGCCACTGACCTCCAGCTCCCAACCCTCGCTCTCTACCTCGCCGGCGTTCAGGTAGAAGTTGTCGTTTGGATAAGCCGGATCGGCATAGGCACGGTTTTCGTCGCGAAGATTGAACCAGGCCAGCGACAGCCCCAGGCGCCCTTCCAGCCATTCGGTTTTACTGCCGACTTCATATTGGCGGCCTTCGCGCGGCTTGAGCACACTGCCATCCGCCTTCAGTTGGGTTTGCGGTACAAAAATGTCGGTATAGCTGGTGTACAAGGTGATGTTCGGGTTCAACTCATACAGCAAGCCAGCATAGGGGCTGATCTGCTGATCGGCCTCAGCACCCTGTCGCCAATCAGTGGCTTTGGATGGCGCAACGGCGCGGGTACGGCTGCTGAACGTCGTGGTGCGAGCCCCCAGTACCAGCGTCAAGGGGTCGGCAAGGCTAATGTTCAGCCGGGAATAAAGACCGTACTGTTCGGTTTCACTCTCTGAGCCCGAGGTGTATGCAATCGCTGGTTCGGGCAGATCGTCGAGCCCGTCAAAGGTTGTGCTCCCGCCCACACCACGCCCCGAGCGGCCACGGCTGTTGTACACCTCGGCGTTGGCGCCCAGCAGCAGGTTGTGGGTACGCCCCAGCAAGGCAAACGGCCCGCTCAAGAACACGTCCATGCCTTCGCGGGTGTAGTTGTAGGCACCGCGCATGCTGCTGTAGCGGAGGGTATCGGTCAGCGGCGCCAGGCCCGAGGAGGCATAGGCATACTGGTAGTGCTGGTACTGTTCACGACGGTTGAACGCGCCCTTGAGTACCCATTCGTTATCGAAGCGATGTTCAAGGCTGGCCGACCACTCATGGGTGTCGTAGCTCAGCCGCCCCCAGTCGGGGGCATGAAAGGTTGAGCGCGACACATCCAGCAATTGGTAATGCCCCTTGGCGTCCACGACGTCATACGCCGGTAAGCCGGACCATGGCGCTTGCACCTGCTGCTCTTGGGTGCTGTAGGAAACGTCCAGCGTGGTCTGCGGGTCCAGGTCGAAAGCAAGGGCGGCCATCCCCAGCCATTTGTCACTGCGGGTTCGATCGTAGAAGTATTGGCGATCCTCACTCGACAGCACCAGACGACCGCGCACGCTCCCGCTGTCATTCAACGGCCCGGTGATGTCGCCCTCACGACGGTAGGTATCCCAGGAACCGGCAGAGAGTGCCCAGTTGGCGGCGAAATGATCCAGCGGCCGCTTTTTCACCAGATTGACCACACCGCCCGGCTCTCCTGCGCCCTGGAGCAGGCCGGACGGCCCCCGGAGCACTTCGATACGCTCGTACAAAGGCAGATCGAACTGGTTGGACGGGGTCATGCCGTTGAACGAAGGCACACCGTCGTACATCACGCCCAGCGCATAGCCTCGGGACAAATACTGGTAACTCAAGGTGTCGTTGGCGATCAGGGTGACGCCGGTCACCTGCTGCATCGCGTCGGGAACACTGACCATGCCCTGGTCGTCCATCTGCTGACGCGTCACCACACTGACGGACTGGGGAACCTCTCGTGGGCTGAGCGGGGTTTTATTGAATCCAGTGACGGTTTCGGCTTTGTAGCCGGGCTCACGCTGGCCGACGACAGTGGTTTCCGGCAAGGCCAGTGGTTGCTCGGCAGCCGTGCTGAATACGCTGATCAGTAATAGGGACCAGCCCAGTGGCGCGGGGCCAGGAAGTTGTTTGAAAGCCATGGAGGTGCTCGCTAGGATAATCTGGCGGCAGGCGTCCGGCATGCTCCACAAAGCGCTGATACAACCCTCTGGATGGCGCCAGCGACTACCCTGTCAACGGACGGCGCGACTGTAGAGCGTCATGGCCTGCCGCTAAAACTGCGACAGGCTGCCGCATGGTGTGATCGTGTTGGCCAGAGCGCGCGTTCGTGTCACTGCCCTCAGGTTTTTTGACCGCCCACTGCAACCGCGCGCAAACGCGCTGCGTCGTTCTGTCGCGGGCTGGACGTCCTGCTGATGGCGACCTTGCGCAGGCAATGACGGCTCAGTGCTTGTGCTTCCAGGGGTCGGAAAACCGTGGGTCGTTGAGCAACGTCTCATCGGTCAGGGACTTTAGAAAGGCCAGTAGATCCTCCTTTTCCTCATCGCTGAGGCCGATCCTGGCTATCAGGCCGCTTTTGTGTGGATTGAGCCGCCCATCCCCTTGGTCGGGGCCAGACCGAATCACCCGACCGCCCTCGGAATAGAAGTCGATCACCGCCTCCAGGCTGGCGATGCTGCCATCGTGCATGTAAGGCCCGGTAACCGCGACGTTGCGCAGGCCGGGGGCACGAAAGGCGCCCATGTCCTCGGGCTTGGCGGTGCTTTCGTATAAACCCCGGTTGGGAAAAGGGAAACCTCCGGCGGCATCGATGTTGTAGAGCCCGGTGTTATGAAACGGCGTTTCCACCACACGGCTCCCGGCATGTACCACCTGATCGTTGAAATTGAAGCTGCCGTGACAGTGATGGCATTCCGCTCGTTCGCCAAAGAACAGCGTCATGCCCCGTTGCTCTGCGGCGCTCAAGGCCTGCTTACCCTGCAGGTAACGGTCATAGCGGCTGTCCACCGAGACAAGGGTGCGCTGGAACGCTGAAATCGCCTTGATGATTGAGGCCATGTTCAGCGGGGCAGCCTGATCGGGAAACGCCTGCCGGAACAGCGGCAGGTACAAAGGATCGTCACGCAGGCGCTGAAGGATCTGTGCACGATTGTTGTCATTGACCCCCATCTCGATCGGGTCATCACCAAACAGCGGTATTTCCATCTGTCGCTCCAGCGACACGATCGCAGGCGCAGCCCAGTTGTAAGTGGCATTCCACGCACTGTTGGCCAGGCTGGGCGCATTTCTGTGGGTCAACTGCCCGGCCATGCCCTCCGAGCGCGCACGACCATCGGTAAACGCCCGATCTGGATGGTGGCAAGAGGCGCATGAACGGCTGCCGTCGGCAGACAACCGGGTATCGAAGAACAACCACCGCCCCAACTCGACTTTGGCCGTCGACATCGGGTTGTCTGCGGGTACCCGAGGTTCCGGCACATGGGATGGCAGGTTCCATGACCACGTTTGCGCCATCACCGGCAGCGCTGCGCCGATGCCGACAAGCACACCCAGCCGCATCGCCAGCCGATAAACACTCATGGCGTGGGCTGTACACTGAAGGCTGGCCGTGCGCCTGGCGCCCGTGGCGCAGCCAAATGCTCAAGTACCGCCACACATTCAGGATCGCCTGGGCCGCTCATGCAGCCCACTGCCCCACCCTCATCCCTGGACAGATGGCTGCCTTGAAACAGCGCGGCCAGGTCCAGTGTGACCACCTGTTTACTCGGCTCAAATCCATTCATGCGTAAGGCAACACGGTTGCCACGCGGACAAGACACG
The DNA here is from genome assembly GCF_014648275.1 of Pseudomonas laurentiana. Classification (GTDB taxonomy): domain Bacteria; phylum Pseudomonadota; class Gammaproteobacteria; order Pseudomonadales; family Pseudomonadaceae; genus Aquipseudomonas; species Aquipseudomonas laurentiana. The sequence continues at coordinate 14,224 of NZ_BMQU01000031.1, read as the reverse complement.
GTCTGCCCGGTAACCGGGTTGCCTGTGCAACCGGTCGAGCCCAGGTGTACATACCAGGTGGCGGCCTTCGATCCATCGGCTTTGCTCACCCCGCCTTCGGGATCGACCTCGATCTTGGCGAACTTGCGCCCGACCTGCCAGCTCCAGCCCATGGCCGCCACGTCCAGTGGCGGGCCTTCCAGTTCAGTGCTGGTGTGGTTCAAGGCCTCTGGCACACCCACGGTAAAGGCCAGCCCGGTGTAGCGCCCGGCAGGTACCGTGCCCACGACCGTGGTGTTGGTGCCGGGCGTACCGCCCCTGCAATGGCCGGTACCGTCCTCAAAATCGAGTAAGGCAACCTGAGTGTTTTGCCAATCACTGGGGCTTAATCGCAGGGGGACCTGCCGCCCGGCGTCATCGATCAACGCAACGTCTTGAACATAGACCCGCGCATCCTTTAACCACACGCGTTTTTGATCGCGCCCCAATGGCCCGAACAGCGTCCCACAGTGCACTGGCCGCCCAGCAGCCATCAGTGAAAACCCAATGGTCACTGGCTGCACCTCTGCCGCTTCTGGCGTGTTGCCCACGCAGCCTGACAGCCACGCCAGCACAACGAAAACGATACTCAACGTTAATGAACGCATCAGGTGTGGCTCCTGGAACATAAAAAATGCCAGGGTCATGACAGCCCCCTGGCATTCAGTGCCGCGACGTACCCTGCCAAGAGCACTCCACGCGTCGTCCAGGACTCTAGCATGAGGCTGCTTTGGCACTGACCTGCGACATCCCGCCACGGTCAGGTCACGCCAGAGCGTCCCAGGCAAGCGGCTTCATGAAGCGCTGCCTGGGATGCGGCAGCCTGTCGCACAGAGGCAACAGGCGGGTTTACCCATGACCTGCACGGCGAGCCTTGCTCACGGAATCGGCAACCACCTGCGAAATCCCGTGCCGCCCTTGCCGGTCAACGGACACCAGGCAAAGTCCCACGGTACCGGCGGGAACTCCTCCTGTTCAGGGTCGAGCCCGAGAGCAGGACGAGGCGCTACCTTCCAATCGAAGAGCATCTGCGCTGAACCTTGCCAGGCCAGGACCAGCCCCCGCGCCAAGCTGTCATCGGTATTGATCCAACGCGCCGCCGCGGCACTCATAAAGGACTCGATATGCGCTTCGTTGATCCGCGCCTGATACTGAGACCCGAGCAGCCAGCGACATACACTCAGGTAATACGTCCAGTTCAGTGGCGGATGATTGCGGTAAGCCCAGGTCATGAAACCACGAAAGATATTCAGGCCATCCGGGGGGTCAAGCTTAAGCAGCGCCGGGCATACGTCGAACAACGTGTGCCAGTACGGCAGCAAACGGGCATCCAGGTGCACGAAGCTGCGCGCGTTACTGGGGTAGTCGGGAAATGGCAGCAGAAAATCCCCTTTTTTCCCCAGCCGGGCAGCCTTGCTAACCAATCGAGAGGCGCCTGACGGCACCGCTAGCGCTCGCATGCCAGCCTCCCCGATGGGCGATTCAAACCTTCAATACCATGAGCCATGTTGTGCTCCTTACCCTGTCAGCATTAACCCTGGACACACCACGTCAGGGAGCCAGCCGCCGTAGCGAACAGGCCACGCCCGATTCGGGTGTGCAGAAAAAATCGGTCATGCGTGACGAGCAGGAGAGGCTCGGGGGTTGATCGATGGCCAGCGGGCACGGGGCGATACCCAGAACAATGGCGGTGTGAATGGCCGCGGTGACGCCGCGCTGACACCGACTAACGCCACCGACGCTGGCGGAATGAATACGGCTTCGAGCGTCTGAGAACAGCAGCAATGAACCTGCTCGGCCTTGCCCTCAGAGGATGGCCGCTGTGTATCGAGCGCAAGCGGGGTCTGTTGCACGCTGCCCGCCGAGCAAAAGCTGCCCGTCAGCAGTTGCTCAATGCTCAACGAACCCAAAGCACCGGCCATCGGCAACGCCATGACCTTGAGCACAATAGCCAGAAACGCCGCGACCCAGACATTCTGCTGACTGGCGTTACTCATTCCACCCTTCATGCAACACCCTATGGATGATGACGATCAAACACCCGCCCCCACGCTGCGGCGCATTGGCGACAGCAAGGCGAATAGCGGACGAAGGCCTACAGCGGTCTCCGGCCAATAAGGCCGTCCGCTTGCGAGCGTTACATCAGAGGGGATGCGCGAGGATTGGCCGAGGGCCAGGAATAACGCGGGGGGGCTTTGCAGCGTTGCTCACGGTCGGGAGGTTGTGTTTGCCCCATCCGCAGCAGCCAACTCAGACAGAACAGCAAGGCGATGCCAAGGGTGATCGCGGAGCAGATCGGACAAGCAAAACTGGCGCCCCAGCCGCTGGCCGAAGGGTTGCCGATGTCGGTGCTCATGCTGGGGGCCTTGCTGTCGAGGGAGGCGCAAAACTGCCCACCCAGGCCATTGAGTTCCAGGCCCATCACCTGCCCATGCCCCAAACCGCAGGCGAACACATTGAACAGAACGCTGAAATACAGCATCCATGCAATGAGTGAGCGGTCTGAGCGGGCGAGTTTCATGGCGGCGACTTTACCATCGAACCGCCAGGAGGCTGAAGCGCGACTTGGGTCGAACAGACCGGAGAGAAAACCAATGCTCGCTATTTTCTATCACGCGCTACGTCCCTGTAAGTCCTCGGCAACTCCCCTGTCCATTGCCGAAACGCGCGGGTGAACGCCGAAGGCTCAGAAAAACCCAGCACCTGGGAGACAAGACTGATCGACATGGACGTCTGGCTCAAATAATGGATCGCCATGTCCCGACGCACACCATCCTTGAGCCGTTGAAACTGGCTTCCCTCGGCCGCGAGCTTGCGCCTCAGTGTTCTGTCGGTGAGGTGCAACTCAAGCGCAGCATGTTGAATCGTGGCTTCAGCCAGATTCTCCGAGCGCTCCAGGTAATCCAGCACCCGCCGTGTATAGACGGGGTAGTAGGCTGGACGCGTAAACCAGTCGAATGGCGCTCTCTTCAAATGAATCCTGAGGGCCTCGGGTGTCTGTACCAGCGGCGCCGTGAGTGCCGCCGCATCGAACACCAGGCACGTCACCGGCTGGTCGAACTTCGCCGGGCAGGGAAACATCAAGCGGTACTCGGTCAGGTGCTTGGGGGCCGGATGGTCAAACGCGACATGCTTCAGCGAAATCCGCTGGCCAATCAACCAGCTTGGAAAGCGATGCCACAGCAGCAGTAAAAAACCTCTGAGCAGGAAGTCCGGGTCTTGTGCCGGGTCCTTGAGCTTCATCGAAAAAATCGCGTCATCACCGACGACCTCAAGCGACAGGTGCAAGGAGTCATTCACCACATTGTAGAAATGGCTCAGCTTGTAATACACCGAGTGCAGGTTGCGTGAATGAACGACCTGCTTGGCCATGATGGCGAATACACCCTGCCGGCACCGCTGCGCCCCCATGCCTAGAAATTCGTCATCGGCCAGGCGCCAGACCGCCCGCATCAAGCGGCTGAATTGATCAGGCGTAATGCGCAAGTGGGCATTGTCCAACATGCGTCGGTTGAGGCCCGCTTCATTGAGCAGCACTGCCTCGTCAAGTTGAAGGCGGCGCCCGGCGTTCATGAGCATTCGGGCGAAATGAATAGAAATGGAATAGCGCTCTATACCCATCGAAGACAGATTCCTGCAACACATCGGCGAAGTCTACCGCCATACCGCTGTCCGTTTATGTCTATTTTTCGACTGGTTTCGTTATTGTCGCCAAGGGGCCTTCCAATAGAAGGTAGCCACCGCCTGCAGACACCCGCCTGATACGGGTAAAACGCTGCCATTCCCTGACAATTCCCAAGGAACCCGTCTGTGCACGTGCACGTCGTAAAAGCAGTTACAGCGCCCCGGACAGATGCCCTTCACCTGAAGAACCGCACGCTAAACGAGTGGCTTCCCCCCCTGCTACATACCCTTGGCTGCACGACATGGGCACCTCGACGACGGAAAGCCCTACCGATGCGCGCCAACTGCCGTACAGGCTTCCGGGCTCACGCTGCACCTGAGCGCACCACTGCACACGCCGAACCACGGCCATTGGCAAGGCTTGTGAGTGCTTGGCGGTTGGGCAAAGAGGCGCCTGGAATATGGCCAATTTGGTCGATTACGGGCGAAACAAACCGAACCCCGACATTCCGCTGAGCCATACCCAATCCCCCACAACGTTACCCAGACGTTTGCCTTTCCTGCGGCGTGAACAGCAGGACGGCCTGACGCATCGTTTTAAAGAGGAAGTCTTAATGAGTGAATACGCCCACCCCTATCGCGACAGCGAGTTCGTCCTGCAGGAACTGGTCGACGTTGAAGCCTTGTGCGCTTCGGCACACCGGGATGACATCAATGACGAACTGGTGTCCGCCATTCTGGCCGAAGCCGGTCGTCTGGGCTCTGGCGTACTGGCCCCACTCAACAGGACGGGAGACACCCATGGCGCACAGCTGGGCGAGCAAGGCGTCCAGGAAACCCCCGGTTTTGCCGACGCCTACCAACAATTCCAGGCCGGTGGCTGGCCTTCGCTGACTGCCGCAGAAGCGTGGGGTGGCCAAAACCTGCCTAACGTGATCGGCACTGCCGTCAATGAGATCTGGCACTCGGCCAACATGGCCTTCGCACTCTGCCCCATGCTGACTCAGGGCGCGATTGAGGCCATCGCCCACCATGGCTCGCCGGCCTTGCGTGAAGCCTATCTTCCCCCATTGGTCAGCGGCGAATGGACCGGCACCATGAACCTCACTGAACCGGATGCCGGTTCAGATCTGGCCGCCATCAAGAGCCGTGCGATCCCCCACGCAGACCACTACCTGATCAGCGGGCAGAAAATCTTCATCACCTGGGGCGACCACCAGATGACGAAGAACATCGTTCACCTGGTACTGGCCCGGCTGCCGGATGCACCGGCCGGCGTGAAAGGTATTTCGCTGTTCGTCGTACCTAAATTCTTGCTTGATGCGCAGGGTCAGCCTGGCACGCTTAACGATGCCCGCTGCATTTCTCTGGAGCACAAGCTGGGCATCCACGGCAGCCCGACCTGTGTCATGAGTTTTGGCGACAACGGTGGGGCCATCGGTTATCTGGTGGGAGAACCGCATCAAGGTCTGGCGTGCATGTTCACCATGATGAACCACGCCCGTCAAAGCGTTGGCCTGCAAGGCCTGGCCATCTCCGAACGTGCCTACCAGCAAGCCTTGCAGTACGCAAAAGACCGCCTGCAAGGAACACGCAAGGACGGTAGCCGCTTCTCGATCATCCACTTCCCGGATGTGCGGCGCATGCTCTTGCAGATGAAGTCGTCCATCGAGGCAATGCGGGCACTGGCACTGGTGGCCGCCGCTGAAGTGGACCGTACCGCCTGCGCGCCTGACGCAGACACGGCACAGGTTCATCAGGGTCGCGTCGACCTGCTTACACCTATCGTCAAAGGCTGGCTGACCGAGATGGCACAAGAGGTGACCGCCCTCGGCGTGCAGATCCACGGCGGCATGGGGTTTATCGAAGAAACCGGCGCCGCCCAGCATTACCGTGACGCCCGTATCCTGACCATTTATGAAGGCACCACCGGCATCCAGGCACTTGACCTGGTCGGGCGCAAGACACTGCTCAACGAAGGCACGTTGATCACCCGCTTGCTGGACGAGATCGGCGAAACCGTTGCTTTGCTGCAACGTTCGACGCACCTCGCCAATCAGGCTGCGGCACTGGAAGGCGCCTTGGGCGCTGGCCGACAGGCCCTGCGCATACTCCTCGACAATGCGAAAGACGACGCGCACCTGGCGGGCAGCATCAGCGTGAACTTCATGATGCTGTTCGGCTATCTCTGCGGCGGTTGGCTGATGGCTCGCTCGGCCTTGAGCGCACAAGCCCGGCTGGACGCGGGCAATGGCGATCCTCAGTTCCTGAACGCCAAGCAGGTCACTGCCGACTTCTATGCCGAGCAACTACTGCCTCGCGTGCATGCACTTCTGATTGCCATCGGCAGCGGCAGCAAAAGCATCATGGCCCTGGACAACGATCAGTTCTGAATCGCGTTTATGTACGTCCCCCGGTAGCGGCTGGTACTGCGAGCCACAACGGCGGCCTTTAAAGGTCGCCGTACTTTTGCAACATGACGTAGCGATACCCACCTTGACCGCCTTGGCCTCCCCTTCTGCCCATACCCACCAACAGTCAAGCGAGCAGCGCTTCGCAACGGCCCTGCTGAGTACAGACGCGAGCACCTATTGGGCACTTGATACCCGGTAACCCATCTATTTCTCCTTACATTTGAGGTACCCCCATGCATGCTTCGCGTATTCGAATGGCTTCCTTGCACGAAAAAATCATCAGTGCCACACAGGCGGCGCTGCTCATCAAAGACGGCATGACCCTCGGCATGAGTGGTTTTGGCGGTGCCGGCGACGCCAAGGCAGTCCCCTTGGCGCTGATCGAGCAAGCCAGGAGCACGCCACTGAAAATCAACCTGATTACCGGCGCCAGCCTTGGCGGGGGGCTGGATGGGAAGATGGCCGAAGCCGGCCTGGTGGCACGGCGGATGCCCTTTCAGGGCGATGCCATACTTCGCAAAGCCATCAACGAAGGGCGCGTGGTGTTCATCGACCAACACCTCTCGGAAGTGGTCGAGCAGATGCGCGATGGTTCCCTGCCCACGCCGGATATTGCAATTGTCGAAGCGGTCTCCATCACCGAACAGGGGCATATCGTACCCACGTCTTCCGTGGGCAACTCGGCAAGCCTTGCCCTGGCGGCCAAGCAGGTGATCGTCGAGCTCAACCTGGCAAGCAACCCGAACTTCGAGGGGTTGCATGACATCTACCTGCCTGAAGATCGCCCCCACCGTGGCCCGATCCCCATTCGCCAATCAAACGAGCGCATAGGTAGCCCGGCGATCGAAATTGATCCGTCACGCATTGCCGGCATCGTCATCTGCAACACACCCGAGGCGGCCGTGACCATGTTGCCGCCTGACCATGACACACAGGCCATCGCCGACCACTTGGTGCGGTTCTTCGAGCAAGAGGTGGAGTTGGGGCGTCTGCCAAGAAACCTGGCGCCGTTGCAGGTGGGCGTGGGGTCGATTGCCAACGCCGTGATGAGTGGCCTGATCCACGCGCCCTTCAACGATCTGGTGCAATACTCCGAAGTCCTGCAGGACTCCACGTTTGACCTGCTTGACGCCGGCAAGCTGAAATTTGCCTCGGGATGTTCCATCACCCTGTCTGGGCCATGCGGCGAGCGAGTCTTCGGTAACCTGGAAAAGTACGCTGACCGTCTGGTGTTGCGCCCACAAGAAGTATCCAATCACCCGGAAGTCATTCGGCGCCTGGGGCTCATCGCAATCAACACCGCGCTGGAGTTCGATCTCTACGGCAACGTCAACTCCACGCACGTCTGCGGCACACAGATGATGAACGGCATTGGCGGTTCCGGGGACTTTGCCCGCAACGCCCGCCTGTCGATATTCGTGACCAAGTCAACTGCCAAGGACGGGAACATTTCACGCGTAGTGCCTATGGTCAGCCACGTCGACCACACCGAACACGACGTCGATATTCTGGTCACTGAGCATGGGTTGGCTGACTTGAGGGGCCTCGCACCTCGAGAGCGGGCACGGGTCATTATTGATCACTGCGTACACCCGGACTATCGCGAGGCCCTCGCGGACTACTTCAGCGCTGCCTGCCTGCTGGGCGGACATACCCCGCATGACCTGAGCCAGGCGTTGAGCTGGCATGTACGCTTGAACAACACAGGCAGCATGCAACAACCCAACTGACGCCGTGGCACACCGCTGCGGCAGTAATGCTCGCACGACAACTGAGCGGCCATACCCAGGCCGTTCGGTTCCGCAGTAAACCCCGTCACCCGCGCAGCACCGCCTGCGTGCTGTTCGATCCCGAACAGCCATTCAGCACTTTGTCTTGTCCAGTGCTTCCAGCCTTATCGCAAAATAAACCTAAGCCATTGTTTTAAAAGCATTTTTAAACATGGCACGGTTCTCGCCATATTCCTCTCAGCCTAGCAATGTGCCGTCCACTCCTGATCGTTGAGTGGCCGCTCGAGCTGTACATGCCTTGAAGAGGAATACGATGAAATTTCTGAAAATTCTGTTCAGCACCGCGTTGTTGTTTAGCGCCAACACCTACGCCAGCGACGACGTCCCGTCATTGGCAGGCAAACGCATCGCCATCAGCATGACCGGCACCAGTCACTACTTCGATGTGAAGGCGTTTCAGGCTCAGGTCGATGAGGTGAAGCGGCTGGGCGGCATCCCCATAACGCTGGATGCGGGCCGAAACGACAAAAACCTGGTCACCCAACTGCAGACCGTGGTTACTCAGAAGCCTGATGCCGTGATTCAGACGCTGGGTACGCTGAGCGTGATCGACCCTTGGCTCAAACGCATCAAGGCCGCCGGCATCCCGCTGTTCACCATCGATGCGCCCTCGCAGTACAGCATCAACAACACCACCTCGGACAACTACGCAGCAGGCCGCTTGTTGGCGGAGCAACTGGTCAAGGATACCGGCGGCAAGGGCAACATCCTGGTGTTCAACGGTTTCTATGGCGTACCGGTGTGCCGTATTCGTTACGACGAACTGATCAAGGCTCTGGCCGAGCACCCGGGCTTGAAGGTGCTTCAACCCGAGCTGCGTGACGTCATCCCCAACACCGTACAAGACGCGCGTTCGCAGGTCGCCGCCTTGCTCAACAAGTACCCCAAGGGTGAGATCGCGGCCATCTGGTCGGCCTGGGACATCCCGCAACTGGGCGCCAGCCAGGCGCTGATCGATGCCGGGCGAACCGAAATCAAGACCTACGGTGTCGACGGCACCCCCGAAGTGCTCGACCTGATACAGCGAGACGACTCCCCAGTCGGCGCTGTGGTGGCCCAGCAACCCGTCCTGATTGGAAAAACGGCGGTACAGAATGTCGCCCGTTACCTGGCCGGGCAAAAGGACCTGCCCAAGGAAACCCACGTTTCCACGCTGCTGACCACCGCGAACAACCTGAACGAAATGCAGCAACTGCGAGGTGACCAATGAGCCAGAACCGTGATTTCGACATCGGCCGACGCGCCCTGCTGGGTGCTGGCGTTACTCTGGCTGCCGGCCTGGGCCTTTCTTCCCTGGCGCGCGCCGCCACCCCGAGCGGCGCCGCCAGCGACGACTCGGCCGTGCCCTCGCTGGCGGGCAAACGCATCGCCATCAGCACCGTGGGCACCAGCATCTACTTCGACAGCCGCGCCTTCGCCGCGCAGGTCGAAGAAGTGAAAAGGCTGGGCGGAACCCCCATCACCCTGGATGCTGGGCGCAACGACAAGGCCATGGTCACCCAGCTACAGAACCTGGTCACTCAGAAGCCCGATGCGGTGATCCACACGCTGGGCACCTTGAGCATCATCGACCCCTGGTTCAAACGTATTGCAGCAGCCGGTATACCGTTGTTCACCATCGAGGTGCCTTCGCAGTACGCCATCAATACCATCTCGGCGGACAACTGGAGCACGGGCCTGATCCTGGCCAAGAAGCTGGTGGCAGACCTGCGCGGCAAGGGACGCGTGCTGGTATTCAATGGCTTTTATGGCGTGCCGAGCTGCGGTATTCGTTACGACCAGTTGAAGCTCGTGACCAAGTTCTACCCGCAGATCGAGTTCATTGAACCGGAACTGCGTGATGCCATCCCCAACACCGTGCAGGACGCCCGCAGTCAGGTAGCGGCGTTGCTGAACAAGTACCCCAAGGGCGAGATCGATGCCATCTGGGCGGCTTGGGACTTGCCACAACTGGGTGCCAGCCAGGCGCTGATCGATGCCGGGCGCACCGAGATCAAGACCTACGGCGTCGACGGCACACCGGAAGTACTGGACCTGCTGAAGCGACCCGATACGCCAGTGGCCGCAGTGGTTTCGCAACAACCCGCGTTGATCGGACGCCTGGCAGTGCAGAACGTCGCCCGTTACCTGGCAGGTGAGCACGACCTGCCCAAGGAAACCTTCGTCGAGACACTGCTGACCACCGCGAACAATGTCGACGACGTTCGTCGTATTCGGGGTGATGCGTGAACAGGATACCTGCCCTGGAGCTTCGCAATCTGACCAAACAGTTCGGCGTCACCCGGGCGTTGGACGGTGCCAGCCTGCGGGTAGACCGGGGCAGCGTACATGGCCTGGTGGGTGAAAACGGTGCCGGAAAATCGACCCTGATCAAGGTACTCGCCGGGATTCACCGCCCGGATGCCGGCAGCCTGTGGTTGGACGGCCAGCAGTACACGCACTTTACCCCGCGCCAGGTAGCACGCCTTGGCATTCAGTTCATTCATCAGGAGCGTTTGCTGCCCGCCAGTTTCACCGTCGGTGAAGCACTGTTCTTTGGACAGGAAATACACCATGGCCCCTTCGTCAATCGTCGCGCGCAACAACGGGAGGCTGAGCGCCTGCTAAACGAGTGTTTCGATCTGCAGCTGCCACCGGGTGCATTGATCGGCGAGCTGAGCAGTGCCGAGCAACAGGTCGTACAGATCACCCGCGCGTTGGTCGCCAAACCCAAGGTGCTGGTGTTCGACGAACCCAGCGTAGCGCTGGTGCAACGTGAGGTTGAACAACTGCTGCGCATCGTCAAGCGTTTGCGTGATCAAGGGCTGGCGATCATCTATATCTCTCACTACCTGCAAGAGATCGAACACTTATGTGATCGGGTGACGGTGTTGCGCAATGGCCGTGATGTGGCCGAGGTGGACCCGCGCAGCACATCGTTGGCGGAGATTACTCGGCTGATGGTCAACCGCGACGTGGCCGAGATGTACCCCAAACAGCCCGTTGCCCTTGGCGAACCCTTGCTGCAGGTGAAAGGCCTGCAAAAAAACCCTGCCTATCGCGATATCAACCTGCTGGTTCGGCGAGGCGAGATCGTCGGCCTGACGGGGTTGGTGGGTTCTGGCGCCAAGGAGCTGCTGAAAAGCCTGTTCGGCCTGGCCCCGGCGCAACACGGTGAAATTCGCCTGAACGGGCAGCGTGTCGAGCTGAACAGCACCCATCAGGCCGTGGGCGAAGGCATTGCGCTGCTGCCCGAGGAGCGCCGGCGCCAGGGCGTGGCACTGGACCTGTCCGTTCAGGAAAACAGCACCCTGGCCAGCTTGTCACGCTTCACCCGGCTCGGGCTGCTCTCGGGGGGGCGTGAGCAGCATGAAACCCAGGCCCTGATTGAGCGTCTGCTGATCAAGACCTCCGGGCCGCACGCCAGGGTGCGCCAGCTCAGCGGTGGCAATCAGCAGAAAGTGGCACTGGCCAAGTGGCTGAGCAGGCAGTCGACCCTCTACCTGCTGGACGAGCCCAGCGTCGGTATCGACATCGGCGCGAAAGTCGAGATCTATCGTCTGATCGGAAAACTGGTGGAGCAAGGGGCCGGGGTGTTGCTGCTCTCCTCCGACCTGCCGGAGCTGCTCGGCCTGTGCGACCGCATCTATGTCATGCACCGAGGGTCCATCGTTGCCCACCGCGAGGCCGCTGAACTCGATAGCGACACACTGCTGGCGCTTGCATCAGGAACTCATCATCAGCAGGAAACCAAACATGTCCACTGATCTGTCCTTGGTCGGGGCCCCGACCTTGCCAGCCGCGAACCGCTGGCAATTGAAACTGCTGCGCCATGGCGCCTCACTGGCGTTCCTGACGATCCTGCTGGTGTTTGCCGCAACCGCGCCGAACTTCCTCTCGCCCACCAACCTCTCGAATGTCGTTGCCCAGTCAGCGATCCTCGGCATACTCGCGTTCGGGCTGACCCTCGTGATCATCGGTGGCGGCTCCAACGTCGTGTCCGGCGGGCTGGACCTGTCTCTGGCGGCCAATCTGGGGCTGTCGGCGGCGGTCTATGCCACGCTGAACAATGCTGGCGCCAGCGCTGCCAGCAGCATCGCCCTGACCCTGGCATGTGGCTTGGCTATCGGCGCGCTGAACGGTCTGGTCGTGGTCGGCCTGCGCCTGCCGCCGCTGTTGGCGACACTGGCCAGCATGAACCTGATTGCCGGCCTGGAGCTGGTACTGACGGAAAACACGGTTCTGCCGACGGACTCGCCGCTGCTGGATCTGCTCAGTTTCGGTCAATGGCTGGGGCAACCGGCATTGGCCTGGGTGTTCCTCGTGGTTGCGTTGCTGTTGACGCTGCTGACCCAATTCAGTCGTTACGGCCTGCGCCTCTACGCCGTTGGCGAATACCCCGAGGCGGCGACGGCGGCGGGCCTACCCGTGGCGAGCTATCAGTTCTCCAGCTATCTGCTCAGTGGCCTGTGCGGCAGCCTGGCCTCTTTTTGTTCAGCCGCCTGGTTCAGCGGCAGCACCACCGGTTCGGGAGAGATGCTGCTGTCGGTTGTGGCCATCGCGTTTCTCGGCAGCGTGTTTTCCCAACGCCTGCGCCCCAGCATCACCGGTACATTGCTGGCCACCTTGCTGGTAGGTTTTCTGGTCAATGGTTTCCAACTGCTGAACATTTCCAGCTTTTGGGTCAACGGCGTACAGGGCGTGTTGATTCTGTTAGTCGTTGCCAGTTCAAGCCTGCTGCGTGGGAGCGTCTGAAATGAGCCAGCCAACTGTCGTACTACCCGGTACCGCATCCGTATCGATCAGCAGCCAATGGCTACGTCTGGTACTGCCAGCGTTGTTCCTGGCACTGCTGGTATTTTTCGCGGTCAATGCCCCCGGCTTTCTCAGTGTGGGCAACCTCAGCAGTGTGTTGCTGAACAACTTCGTTCTCCTGGCCATCGTCGCCATCGGCATGACACTGGCGATCAGCGCTGGCGGTATCGATCTGTCAGTGAGCGTAGCCTTGGACCTGGCTGCGCTAACGTTCGTCGTAGCGCTCAACGCCGGCGTTGGGCTTCCACTGGCCGTATTGGCCGCGATGCTGGTTGGCGGCCTTACCGGCGTGTTCAACGCGGTGTTGATCAGCGGGCTGCGTATTTCGCCCTTCCTGGCCACGCTCGGTACGCTGTTCATCGGCACGAGTGTGCAGCAGCTGCTTTCCGATGGTGGTCAACCGATCTACCTGGCTACGGACGTACGCCCTGCCCTGGCAAACGTCGTCTTTCTTGGTCTACCGCTGCCGCTGCTGATCGTTGCCATTCTGGCGACGGCCTATGGCGTTGTGCTCGCCAAAGGCCGTATTGGCCGTCAGGTCCTGGCGATTGGCGAGCAGTCAGAGGTCGCACGCTACAGCGGCGTACCGGTGCAGCGCATCACCGCCCAGGTGTTCATCGCATGCGCCCTGGCCTGCTCAGTCGCGGGCATTCTGCTGACCAGCACAGTGAATGCCTATGTGCCCATGTCAGGAAACGCGTTTCTGATCAATGCAATCGGCGCCGTATTCATCGGCACCACCCTCAACCGCCATGGGCGGGCCAACGTGCCGGGTACACTGCTGGGCGTACTCTTCCTGAACATCACCGCCAATGGCCTGCTGCTGATCGGCTGGAACTTCTACTGGCAGCAGGTGGCTACCGGCGCACTGATTTTGCTGGTGCTGTCGTTCAGCTACCTCGGGCGCCGCGTGTTCAAGGACCGATCCTGACTGTTTACGAACAGGCGATGGCATCCAAACAACCTTTCGAGGTGTCCGAAACCAGTTGACCACTACACACCGCCTGCGTTCGACCTTCTGAAGGGACAATTTGGCGGTGTCTGTAGGTTCAGCGCGTGAAAAAGCAAAGCCGAAAAGCCCAACACATTCGCGGACGAGCGAAGCCGCGAGCATCTGCTTCTCAGTGCGCGGAATGTCAGGCGCCGCAGGACGTCCCTTCAGGAGGCTGAGTGGAGTCATCGCGTAGTGGGGTGCGAGGCAGGGATGCCTCGCAAGTGCTGATGGGCCATGGATGGCCCGTCGGCGCGTCCACACGGGAGCGATGGCGTAAGGAAGGCACCCGAAGCGCAGCGTAGGGCCGGATGTCGGGACAGGGCGTTTTGCCCACTTTTGCGCCCTATCAAAAGTGGGTCGCCGTAAAAGGCGAAACCAGCCGGTGGTGCCGCTGCAGGGAATGGATATGTTCACGAGGTGGGTGCCAACAACCACAAACATGCATTGCCCCTGATGACGGCAGGCATATCCGTTTGCGATGTCGGGTTTGATGCCCCGTTCCGCCTTTACGGCGTGTCACTTTTGTCGGGGTGTATGGACCGGACACATGGTGGACACGTGTGCGGAGACATGGTGGACACTTTTCGGCA
>NZ_BMQU01000030.1 GCF_014648275.1 Pseudomonas laurentiana | reverse complement strand
GTTGTAGACGTCATCAACGTTGGTGTTCGGAACCTCCAGGGTACCTTTACCACTGGCATCCACATTCACGGTGTAGTCCGTACCGCCAACATTGACGGTCAGGCTCGTCGCGCCCTGTGGCGGGTTGCTCAGCTGGAAGTTGAAGGTGACGTTGGTATCGCCTTCTTTCGCCGGATCCGCGGTGACCGCCACGGTGGTGGCGTCGAGGGTGTCCTTGACCTCGGCAGTGCCCGTGGCACTGGTCAGGTCGGTCGCTTCGTAGTTGCCGCCATTGACCGCCGTAACGGTCGCGGTGAGGCTGCTGCCATCGGCATAAACGTCTTCACCGTTGGTGTTCGGAACCTCCAGGGTGCCTTTACCGCTGGCATCCACGTTCACGGTGTACTCGGTACCACCGACGTTGACGGTCAGGGTCGTTGCACCTTGTGGCGGGTTGCTCAGCTGGAAGTTGAAGGTGACGTTCGCATCGCCTTCGTTCGCAGGGTTGGCGGTTACCGCCACGGTGGTGGCGTCGAGGGTGTCCTTGACCTCGGCAGTGCCCGTGGCACTGGTCAGGTCGGTCGCTTCGTAGTTGCCGCCATTGACCGCCGTAACGGTCGCGGTGAGGCTGCTGCCATCGGCATAAACGTCTTCACCGTTGGTGTTCGGAACCTCCAGGGTGCCTTTACCGCTGGCATCCACGTTCACGGTGTACTCGGTACCACCGACGTTGACGGTCAGGGTCGTCGCACCTTGTGGCGGATTGCTCAGCTGGAAGTTGAAGGTGACGTTCGCATCGCCTTCGTTCGCAGGGCTGGCGGTTACCGCCACGGTGGTGGTGTCGATGGTGTCGGTGATCTGGGTGACCGCAGGCGTTGTGCTTGGAGTAACCACCAAGCCACCACCGCCACTGGTACCAGTGATGGTGGCAGAAATTTCACTCGCGTCGATGTACACCGTGTCATTCGGCGGAATTTCCACGTTGACGCTGCCGGTCAGTTGGCCAGCGCTGATAACGATCACCTGGCCATTGGACAAGGTGATGGTCAGGTCGGTCAGTGGCGCTTGAGTCAGGGTCGCCGTGTACGTCAACACGCCGCCAGCTTCAGTGATGGTCGGGGTAGCGGTAAGGGTCAGATCGGCGGCACGCAATGGCGTGGTGGCATCAGCCGCCGTATTAAGCACCAGCGGGCCTTGCTCTTGCTGGACAGTGGCTGTCTGGAAGGCCAAGCCTGCGGTAGGAAAGCCGATGGTTGGATCGACTGATGCAGCGGTCTCGTCAAGCATCACGAAGCTGTGGCCACCACCGACTGCACCGCCACCACCGCCAGCCGCAGTAGGACCTGCCGCCGTGGCTTCCAGTTCGGTGGTCGGGTCAGCACCGGCCGCGATCGCTTGTTGCAGCTCATCAACCGACGGGGCTTGTTGCGCCGTAGCCTCAGCCAGATCAGTGCTGCTGTCCGGCGCATCAGCACTCCACTGCATATCGCGCCCGAGATCGAGCGTGCGGCCATCAGCCAGCTCCAGCGTTACGGCACCGGCCAGGCCGGTCAGTACCTGCTCGCCGACGAACAAACGGTCGCCTTCGATGAGTACACGTTGAATCCCCTCTGGGGAAACCGCGATTACTTGACCAACAATGCTTTTGACAACGGCAACAACACTGCTCATAAGACTCTCCGGACTACCCGTTCAAATTGGCTTCCATGCCCGAGCGACGCTGACTTGCCGCAATCAGATGGAATGTTCTGTGAGGCGATTTTGACACCCGAAGCGTCAAAATAATGACTGCATCGCCTGGCTATTTACTTTATGCCAAACTATTGACCTTCTAGTCGCCATCCTAAACAATCGGCTACGTAATGTCACATTGATATTTGAACGGTTACCAGTCTTCCTTCGTACGATCCTAGTAGCATCTCGGAGATTTCCGACGTAAGGTCAATACGGTTGCCATTATTAAATGCGGCAAGGACACTTGCTGTGATTTGGGACAAGAAGTCCCTGGGAAAAAGTAAATGCGTTCGATCCTTTTGACTGCTCTTCCTTTCACCCTTGCCGCCAGTTTTGTTCAAGCGCAAAGCCTGCCGGAAGCTATGCAGCGCGCCATCGAAGTCCACCCGGAAGTTCAAGCTGGCGTTAACAGCCGAACCGCCGCCGACTACCAGCTGCGCGCAGCCCAAGGCGGCTACCTGCCACGTGTTGATGTGCTGGCAGGCTATGGCCGTGAAGGCACCGACAGCCCGAGCACCCGCATTGGTAACCGTAGCAACGATTGGGAAACTCTCAACCGTGGCGAAGCCAGCGTGCGTCTTCGACAAATGGTCTTCGACGGTTTCGCCACGTCCAGCGAAGTCGGTCGTCAACAAGCCACTGTCAACTCCCGCGCCTATGCCCTGATGGGTACTTCCGAACGCACGGCACTCAACGTGGCCCAGGTGTACCTGGACGTGCTGACCCGTCGAGAGATGGTGCGCCTGGCTGAAGACAACCTGCGCAGCCACGAACGTATCTTCGATCAAATCAAGCTGCGGACTTCCCGTGGCGTTGGCCGTCTGGCCGATATGGATCAGGCCGAAGCCCGTCTGGCCCAGGCTCGCAATAACCTGATCACTGAACAAACCAACCTGGCTGACGCACAAACCAACTACCTGAGCGTGGTCGGTCAAATGCCAGACGAAATCAGCACACCGCCTGCCTTCATCGACATGCTGCCAGCCAGCCTGGATGAAGCACGCCAGCAAATGCTGGAGAACAGCCCAATCCTGCGCTCGGCAGAGTCCGATATCGCCGCTGCAGAGAAACAGTACGACGCCGCAAAATCGTCGTTCTACCCGCGATTCGATGCTGAATTGGGCCGCAGTGCCGATAACAACATTGATGGTGTCACCGGTCATAACAATGACTGGCAGGCCATGCTGCGCATGAGCTTCAACTTGTATGCTGGTGGCAGCAACAAGGCCGATCTGGAATCGAAGTCTTATCAGGCCAACCAAGCACTGGATATTCGTAACAATGCCTTGCGCCAGCTCAATGAAGAATTGGGCCTGGCATGGAATGCTATGAACAACGCCAATGCTCAGGTACCGATTGCCCAGCAGTATGTTGATTACAGCAGCAGTGTTCGCACGGCCTACCAGAAGCAATTCAGCCTGGGCGAACGCACCCTGCTCGACTTGCTCGATAGTGAGAACGAACTGTTCACGGCCCAGCGCCGCCTGGCAGACGTTAAGAACAGTCAGCAGTTTACTCAGTATCGAATCAAGGCGACCATTGGCCAACTGCTCAAGAGCCAAGGCGTTGTAGCGCCAATGGCTACCGTTGTACAAAACGACATGAAGCCTCAGGTAAACCTGCCCGGCCTGAACTGAGGCCGGCCCTCATGTCCAACCGAATTAGCTAAGAGAATGCCGCGTGGAATCAGAAGTCAGTCGAGTCCAGCTCACCCATGATCCACGCAGCCAGCACGACGATCCGTTGCTGGACAGTCTGCTGTCGCTCTGTGTGTTGCACCAGAAACCTGCCAGTCGGGCGATGCTCACCACAGGCTTGCCGCTGCCTTCGCAGCGGTTGAGCCCGGAGCTGCTGCCTCGCGCCGCAGCTCGCGCCGGCTTGCAGGGCCGCTTGCTGCAACGCAAGCTGGAGCAAATCCCCAACATCGCCATGCCGGCGATGTTGCTGCTCAAGGATGGCCGCAGCACGGTCCTGCTCGGTTGGGAAAACGAAAATACTGCACGCCTGTTGCTCAGCGAGAGCGATGGCGGTGAGGTGCATGTCAGCCGCGAAGCGCTGCTGGCCGATTACAGTGGCCGGGTATTCTTTGCCCAGCCGCAACATAAATTCGATGTCAATCATGGCAACCTGATCCCCAGGGCACGCTCGTGGTTCCGTGACACCCTCAAGCGCTCGCGCTGGCTGTACGCCGACGCCATCGCCGCCAGCCTGGTCATCAACCTGATCGCCATGGCCGCCCCACTGTTCGTGATGAACGTCTATGACCGCGTAGTACCCAACCAGGCCACCTCTACCCTGTGGGTGCTGGCCATCGGCATTACCGGGGCCTACTTATTCGACCTGATCCTCAAGGGGCTTCGTAGCCTGTGCCTGGACCTGGCCGGAAAAAAGACTGACCTGATCATCTCTGCCACGCTGTTCGAGCGTATTGTCGGCATGGCGATGAAGTACCGCCCGGCACGGGTCGGTAGCTTCGCCCAGAACATCCACGAGTTTCAGGGCCTGCGCGACTTTCTCGCGTCACTGACCCTGACCAGCCTGATCGACCTGCCGTTCACGCTGTTGATCCTCCTGGTGATCGCCATCATCGGTGGTCACCTGGTCTGGATTCCCATCGTTGCCTTCCCGCTGGCCTTGGGCATCGGTCATGCGCTGCAAAAGCCACTGGTCGCCACTCTGGAGCGCACCATGGCACTGGGCTCCGAGCGCCAGTCCAGCCTGATTGAAACCCTCGCCGGGCTGGATGCGGTCAAGGTCAACAACGCCGAAAGCGAACGCCAGTACATGTGGGAGCAGACCATTGGTACGCTCAGCCGGCTGGAACTGCGGGTCAAGGTGTTGTCGGGCCTGGCCATGAACATCACCCTGCTGATCCAGCAGTTGGCCGGTGTGGCGTTGATCTGCTTCGGCGTCTACCAGATCATGGACGGCCACCTCAGTATGGGCGGCCTGATCGCCTGCTACATGCTCAATGGCCGCGCCATGGCCCCCCTGAGCCAACTGGCCGGGTTGCTGACCCGCTACCAGCAGGCCAAGGTCACCATGGTCTCGGTCGACCAGATGATGGAGCTGCCTCAAGAGCGCAACTTCGAAGAGCGCCCCCTCAGCCGCCAGGTACTGCAAGGGGCCATCGAGTTCCGCGGGGTGGATTTCACTTACCCGAACCAGCAGAACGTCGCGCTCAAGGGCATCAACCTGGTGATCAAGCCCGGCGAGAAGATCGGCATCATCGGCCGCAGCGGCTCAGGCAAGAGTTCGCTGGCCAAGCTGATTGTCGGCCTCTACGAAGCAGACGCCGGCTCGCTGCTGATCGATGGCGTGGACATTCGCCAGATCGACGTCAGCGAGCTGCGCCACAACATTGGCTATGTTCCTCAGGACATCCAGTTGTTGTCCGGCACATTACGCGACAACCTGGTCAGCGGCGCCCGCTACGTTGAGGATGAAATGGTCCTGCAAGCCGCCGAGCTATCTGGCGTGCATGAGTTCGCCAGGTTGCACCCACAGGGCTATGAGCTCCAGGTCGGTGAGCGCGGTCAGAACCTGTCCGGCGGGCAACGACAGAACGTTGCATTGGGCAGAGCCTTGCTGTTGAACCCGCAAATCCTGTTGCTGGACGAACCGACCAGCGCCATGGACAACACGGGTGAGGAGCGTCTCAAGCAGCGCCTGCAAGCCGTTATCGAAAACAAGACCATTGTACTGGTCACTCACCGTGCGTCGCTGTTGTCACTGGTCGACAGGCTTATCGTGGTCGATCGCGGACAGATAGTCGCGGATGGCCCGAAAGCCTCCGTAATGGATGCGCTGAAGAAGGGGCAGATCAGTGTTGCTTAAGTCTGGAGCAGGTCGCATCAAGGACGTTCTGAGTAACTACTTCAAAGGCTCGGAGTCGTTCCACGGGCAACCGTTGCCTGAGGTCAACAAAGCCCTGATCGAGGATGCACCGCGCATTGTGCGGCTGACCATCTGGGGGGTCATAGGCTTCTTCCTGTTCATGGTGCTCTGGGCCAACTTCGCCATCATTGATGAAGTCACCCGGGGCGATGGCAAGGCCATTCCGTCCTCCAAACTTCAAAAAATCCAGAACCTGGAAGGCGGTATCGTTGCTGAAATTTATGCACACGAAGGCCAGATTGTCGACGCCGGCGCACCACTGCTGCGCCTGGACGATACCCGGTTCGTGTCCAACGTTGGCGAGACCGAGGCCGACCGTTTGGCCATGACCCTGCGCGTAGAGCGCCTGAGCGCCGAGGTCGAGGACCGCCCGCTGCACATCGCCGATGAAATCCGCAAAGCCGTGCCTAATCAGGCCAACAACGAGGAATCGTTGTACCAGAGTCGGCGCCAGCAGTTGCAAAACGAGATCGGCGGCCTGCAGGAGCAACTGGTACAGCGCCAGCAAGAGCTGCGCGAGTTCAGCTCCAAGCAGGCGCAGTACCGCAACAGCCTCCAGTTGCTGCGTCAGGAAATCAACATGTCCGAGCCGTTGGTGTCCCAGGGCGCAATTTCCCAGGTCGAGGTTCTGCGCCTCAAGCGGGCCGAGGTGGAAAACCGGGGCCAACTGGATGCGACCTCTCTGGCGATCCCGCGTGCCGAGTCCGCCATCAAGGAAGTCGAACGCAAGATCGAGGAAACCCGTGGCAAATTCCGCAGCGAGGCGCTGACTCAACTGAACGAAGCCCGCACGGACCTGAGCAAGGCCCAGGCAACCGGCAAGGCACTGGAGGATCGGGTCAGCCGTACGCTGGTTACCTCACCAGTGCGCGGCATCGTCAAGCAACTCTTGGTAAACACCATTGGCGGGGTCATTCAGCCGGGAAGCGATCTGGTCGAGATCGTGCCGCTGGATGACACGCTTTTGGTAGAAGCACGGATTCGCCCGCAAGACATCGCTTTCCTCCACCCTGGTCAGGACGCCATGGTGAAGTTCACTGCCTATGACTTCACCATTTATGGCGGGCTGAAAGCCAGACTGGAGCAGATCGGCGCCGACACTATCACCGATGAAGACGGCAACACGTTCTATGTGATCAAGCTGCGTACTGATCGCAGCCACCTGGGCACTGACGAGAAACCGTTGCTGATTATCCCCGGCATGGTCGCATCGGTGGACATCATTACCGGTAAGAAAAGCGTGTTGAGCTACTTGCTCAAGCCAATCATCCGGGCACGGGCCGAGGCCTTGCGCGAGCGTTGAGCGGGCTGCACTGTCCCTAATATGCTTATTCAATAAAGATATTTAAATTAATCTTCTTATAGCCATATAGTTAATCCCCTGCGTACACGCCGACCAATCGGTGCGCCGCACGACACGAACCAACACGGAACAGCCGTGAGTTTCTGATCGATGCGCGCACCCTTGGACGCGCACTGCGTGGGAGTGAACTATGCCTGTGGCCTCAATAGCGTTGTCAGCAAACGACAGCGCACAACAGCAAACCTTCGAAATTCGTCCTTTTTCCGGTGCAGTAGGCGCTGAGATCATCGGCCTTGATCTGAGCCTAGCGATCAACGGCGAAGACTTTGCCCGCATTCACCGGGCCCATCTGGACCATCACGTACTGGTCTTTCGTAACCAGCACATCACCCCCGAGCAGCACGTCGCGTTCAGTCGCCGTTTTGGCGTACTGCAAATCCATGTGCTCAAACAGTTCCTGCTGGCCGGGCACCCGGAAATCCTGATTGTCTCCAACATTGTCGAGGATGGGAAAAACATCGGCTTGGGCGATGCCGGCAAGTTCTGGCACTCAGACCTGTCGTACAAGGAACTCCCCAGCCTGGGCTCAATGCTGTATGCCCAAGAACTCCCCGGTGAAGGCGGCGACACCCTGTTCGCAGATATGCACAAAGCCTGGGACGGTCTGCCTGAGGCCTTACGCAAGGCTGTTGAAGGACGTAGCGCAGCGCACTCCTATACCGCGCGATACAGCGAGACCAAGTTCGAAGGTAACTGGCGCCCAACCCTGACTGCCGAGCAACTGGCGCAGGTACAGGAAGTGATTCACCCAATCGTCCGTACACACCCGGAAAACGGGCGTAAGGCGCTGTTTGTCAGTGAAGGCTTCACCACCCGAATCATCGGCCTGCCGGAAGACGAAAGCCGGCAGATTCTCGCCGAGCTGTATGCCCACAGCGTGCTTGAGCACAACATCTACCGCCATCAGTGGCAGCCTCACGACCTGGTGTTCTGGGACAACCGCTCCCTGATCCATCTGGCAGCCGGCTGCCCGAGTCACCTGCGCCGAAAACTGCATCGCACCACCATTCAGGGCGACGCGCCCTTCTAAGACCGATCAAGGAGCACAGCATGAGTAACGCTATCAGCCGCCTCGCGGCAAGCATTGGCCTGGGTCTTAGTCTGATTGCCGGCAGCCTGGTGGCACCGACAGCGGCACAGGCCGAAGGTGAAATCCGCATCGCTGAACAATTCGGTATCGTCTACCTGCTGCTGAATGTGGTACGCGATCAACAGTTGATCGAAAAACACGGCAAGGCACAGGGAGTCGACATCAAGGTTGATTGGACCCAACTTTCTGGCGGTGCAGCCATCAACGACGCACTGCTGTCCGGCTCGGTGGATATCGCAGGGGCCGGTGTTGGCCCGCTGCTGACCATCTGGGACCGCACCCAGGGGCGGCAGAACGTCAAGGCCGTCGCCTCTCTGGGCAACTTCCCCTATTACCTGGTCAGCAGTAATCCGAATGTGAAGACGATTGCCGACCTCAGCGAAAAGGACCGTATCGCCCTGCCTGCCGTGGGCGTTTCGGTGCAATCGCGCTTCCTGCAATACGCGGCAGCCAAGCAATGGGGTGACAAGGAGTACGCCCGCCTGGACAAATTCACTCTGGCGGTCCCTCACCCTGATGCCACTGCAGCCCTGCTGGCCGGGGGCACCGAGTTGAACGCGCACTTCTCCAACCCGCCGTTCCAGGATCAGGTGTTGGCCAACCCGAACGTGCATGTGGTGCTCAATACCTACGACCTGCTAGGCCCAAACTCGCCGACCGTGCTGTTTGCTACTGAAAAGTTCCGCAAGGACAACCCCAAGACCTACAAGGCTTTCGTTGACGCACTGGCCGAAGCCGCAGACTTCGCCCAAAACGACAAGGCTGCAGCCGCCGACACCTACATTCGGGTGACCAAGGCAAAAATCGACCGCGAAGCCCTGCTCAAGATTATCGACAACCCTCAATACGAGTTCAGCGTCACGCCGAAGAACACCTATCCGCTGGCCGAATTCCTCTATCGCGTCGGCGCCATCAAGCATAAACCCGAATCCTGGAAAGACTATTTCTTCCAAGATGAGAAGCCACTGCAAGGGAGCTGAACCCGATGAACGCTCATTTGCAAGGCCACACGGTCAGCAATCTGCAGGCTGTCGCCACGTCGCCGTTGCTGCATGTCGATAACGTCAGCCTTGAGTACCGCACCGCGCAACGCGTGGTGCGCGCCACTCACCACGTCAGCTTTGAAGTGGGCAAGGCCGACCGCTTTGTCCTGCTGGGCCCCTCGGGCTGCGGTAAATCGACCCTGCTCAAGGCGGTGGCCGGTTTCATCGAGCCTCAGGAAGGGACGATTCGCCTGCAGGATCAGGCCATAAAGGGGCCTGGTCCCGACCGTATTGTGGTGTTTCAAGAGTTCGACCAGCTTCCACCCTGGAAAACCGTCAAACAGAACGTCATGTTCCCGTTGCAGGTTTCTGGCACGTTGCCGCGTCAAGAGGCCGAGCAGCGTGCGCTGCACTATCTGGAAAAGGTTGGCCTGGCAGCCTTTGCCGACGCCTACCCACACACCCTGTCCGGCGGCATGAAAGCGCGGGTGGCCATCGCACGCGCCCTAGCAATGCAGCCAAAGATCCTGCTGATGGACGAACCTTTCGCAGCACTCGACGCACTGACCCGGCGCAAGATGCAGGAAGAGCTGTTGCTGCTCTGGGAGGAGGTGCGTTTCACGCTGCTGTTCGTCACCCACTCAATCGAAGAAGCATTAGTGGTGGGCAACCGCATTCTGCTGCTGTCGCCACATCCAGGACGAGTACGTGCCGAAATACACAGCCACCAGTATGGGCTGCATAGCTTGGGCGGCAGTGAGTTCCAGGCCTCGGCACGGCGCATCCATCGGCTCCTGTTTGATGAAGAGCAAGCGCAAAATCAAGTATTTGATCTTGATTTCACCGATGTTCGCATCGCCTACTGACCTGGAGCACACCACCATGACCACCCCTTCCAGCGTACGTCAGGAATATGAAATCACGCTGGAGCCGCTGCTCAGCGTGCCCTTGGAGCGTGAGCTTCCAATGGTCCAGCGACTCTGGCAACACAGCAGCTTGCGCAAAGGCTTGATCCTCTTGTTGCTGGCCCTGGTCTGGGAAACTGTTGCCCGCTATCAGGCTAACGACCTGCTCCTGCCCAGCTTTGTCCAAACCTCTCGGGCCTTGTTGGACGGCCTGCTCAGCGGAGAGCTGCCAACCAAAGTCGGCGTTTCGCTGGTTGTATTGCTCAAGGGCTACCTGCTGGGCATTATTCTGGCCTTCGGCCTGACCAGCCTGGCAGTTTCGACACAGTTCGGTCGCGATCTGCTCAGTACCTTGACCTCAATGTTCAATCCCTTGCCCGCCATTGCCTTGCTGCCTTTGTCGCTGCTCTGGTTTGGCCTGGGCGACAACAGCCTGATTTTCGTGCTTGTGCATTCGGTGCTCTGGGCTCTGGCGCTGAACACCTATGCCGGCTTTCTCGGCGTATCGGAAACCCTGCGTATGGCTGGGCGTAACTATGGCCTGCGCGGCCTGCGCCTGGTTCTGCATATCCTGATTCCAGCCGCGCTGCCATCGATTCTTTCAGGGCTGAGAATTGGCTGGGCTTTTGCCTGGCGCACCCTGATTGCGGCCGAGCTGGTCTTTGGCGCAACCAGCGGCAAGGGGGGACTGGGTTGGTACATCTTTCAGAACCGCAACGAGCTATACACAGACAAAGTATTCGCCGGCCTGGCGGTGGTCATCCTGATCGGGTTGCTGGTGGAGAGCCTGGTGTTCAATAGCCTGGAACGGATCACCATCAAGCGCTGGGGCATGCAGCGCTGATTCACACCGTTTGATACTGGGCAGCGGCCTTGCCCAGGGTTTCAGCAATTTGCTGGCGCAGGGTGGTGGGCTGTTCAACGATCAAGCCATCACCCTGACTCAACAGCCACCAGCGCAACTGCCAGCTATTGCTGACCGTAGCCCGCAAGCGATGTCCTCGCTCCAACGGCGTCAGGCTCATGTCCGCCGACAAGGGCGTTTCACGTACCAGGCGCGCCAAACCATCGCTCACCCAGGCATGCAGTTCGATCTTGTCCGTCTGCCCGAATTGCAGGGCATCGCTGCGTAGATACACCTGCAGGTCGAAATCCTCCAGACCCTCAGTGGCACTGCTGAGGATGCTGACCTTACGAAAGCGATGAACCGCAAACTGGCGAATATCGCTGTAGGGGTCAGCCCTGGCAATCAGGTAACTGACCTGACCACGCTGAATCAGCGCCAGCGGGTTGAGTGTCATCTCGCTGAGTTTGTCGTTGTGTGCCGAGTAGTACTGGCACTTCAACTGATACTCCTCCAGTAATCCCTTCTGCACCGTTTCCAGAATACTGTCGGGCACCTCGGGCGCCTGCATGTTCATGTCAGGGCGAACACTGGCGACCTTGTCGAGCCAGCGCGCAGCCTTGTTCGCACCGGAGAGGTGCTCAAGCTTTTGCCGAGCATGGCTGAATCGCGCATCAAGCACCTTGAGCATGCTTCCCGGTAGCAGAGGCCGTACCGCTTCTTCGACCAATGCCAGGCTCAAGGCTTCGCTGATGCTCAAGCCACGCAGCTCGACACAGGCATTTGCTGCCCAGTGCCATCCATAGGGAATACTCTTGTCGTTGCGCTCCAGCGGGAAGATCAGCGACAGTTCGTTGAGGTCGCGCTCGATGCTGCGCTTGCTGATGGAGAAGCCTGCGTCCTGCAATCGAGCGACCAGCTCTGCACTAGTGGTACCTGGGGGACGGCTGGGTAGTTGACGCAAAAGTTCCCATTGGCGGCTGAGTGTGGCGCGGGTAGTAGCAGAAGGCAAAAGGTGGCGTCCTTGTCTAGGCTTGCACACTAGCATGGCGCCCGCCAACGGATATGGCAATTGGCCATTCATTCAACCAGATCAAGGAAGAGCTGTTGAATCGCTTCATGATGATTGTTCGCGACAGGTTTTGTCGTTGCCTTACGCAGAATCACATCCCATCACCCCCGCTATCGGTACTGCGGGTGGTCCAATGAGGATGAACATGTCTGCTATCAGCAATATCTATCCCTTGCTAGCGCGCCTGTTGCCCCCGCGCATTACGCCGGCCCCCGGACGCCCCGGCCACTTGCTGCGCCTCTACGCCGGGGTTGGCATGCCCAGCCAGCGGGCAGCGCTGGGTGACAGTTTCAGCCTGATCAACTGCCTGGATGAGGCCGCCGACCTGCAGGCGGTGTATACCGACCTGCGCAGCCAGGCACTGGAAGGCAGCATTTCGGCACTCAATGACCTCGGCTGGATCTGGCTCAATGGCAAGTACTGGAGAGCTGACCCAACGTTGGCCGGTCACCTGTTGCGCATGGCCGCCTTGCAGGGCAATGCGACGGCATGGTTCAACCTGGCCCAGCAACACTACTTCGGCAAAGGTGTGATGGTGAGCTACGCCTGTGCAGCCGAGTATTACCAACATGCCTTCGAGCGCGGTTTAGACCTCGCGGCAGCGGCACTCGGCGATCTGTACGAAGAAGAGGTCTGCGATACCCATGTGCAGGACTGGCAGGTCGATCCACAGCGGGCCTATCAATGGTTCATGCGCGGCGCCCAGCGTGGTGATGCACGTTGCCGTTTTGAAGTCGGTTATCGGCTGTTGCATGGTCAACAAGTCGAAGTCGACACCAAGGCCGCACTGTACTGGCTGGAACTGGCCGCGGTAGCCAAGGTGGTACAGGCCGCTGAGGAGTTGGCCATCCATTTCAGCCTGTCGAACGACACCTTGCGCTACCTGTTCTGGCGCGATCAGGCTATTGGCCTGGGCAGCAACCTGGCGTTGACCATGAAGCTGGATGATCAGGTGCGCTCCTGAAACCACTGAGCATGTGCCTCTTGACGTCTGGGGTGATGATCGAAGAATATTGATAGTTAGCAAACTATGAATATTCTTACGACCCTCATCCAATGAATCTCGACGCACTGCAACTCAACATCAGCAGCGGTATGGTTGCAGCGGGTCGGCACTGGCGACGGATCTGCCAGGCCACGCTGGCTGGCTACGGTATCTCTGAGGCCTGCGCGGTTCCACTGCTGTTGATCGTGCGTCTGGGCGACGGTGTCCATCAAGTCAAGGTGGCCCAGGCTGCCGGGCTGGAAAGCCCATCGCTGGTTCGACTACTCGATCAATTGTGCAGCGCCGGCTTCGTCTGCCGTACTGAAGATCCTCTCGACCGTCGCGCCAAAGCCTTGAGCCTTACCGCCAGTGGCCGAGCCTTGGCCGAGGCCATCGAGGGCGAACTGGTGCGCTTGCGCCGAGAGGTAATGGCGGATCTTCCCGCAGCGGACCTTGAGGCGACTCTGCGGGTGCTAAGGGCCTTTGAAGAAGCGGCACAACGTGCCCCGGGGCTAACGACATGAGCACCTTCTTCAGCTCAATGCCACCTGCACGCGACTGGTTCTACGGGGTGCGAACTTTCGCCGCCTCGATGATTGCCCTCTACATCGCCCTGCTCATGCAATTGCCACGCCCCTACTGGGCCATGGCCACGGTCTACATCGTTTCCAGCCCTTTCGTCGGACCGACCAGTTCCAAAGCCCTGTACCGGGCCACGGGCACCCTGCTCGGTGCGGCGGGCGCCGTATTCCTGGTGCCACTGCTGGTGCAGACACCCGTGCTGCTGACGGTTGCCATTGCACTCTGGACCGGTACCCTGCTGTTCCTCTCCATGCACCTGCGCACCGCGAATAGCTACACCCTGATGTTGGCCGGGTATACCCTGCCCATGATCGCCCTGCCGGTGGTCGACAACCCGCTGGCCGTGTTCGACATCGCGTCCTCGCGGGCTCAGGAGATTTGCCTGGGTATTGTCTGCGCGGCAGTGGTCGGTGCCGTGTTCTGGCCGCGCCGACTGGCCCCTGTAGTCGTGGGCGCAACCGGCAACTGGTTCGCTGAAGCCCGTCGCTACAGTGACACGTTCCTCGCCCGACAGGTCTCGACGGAAACCGTCAGTACCCTGCGCGCCTCGATGGTGGCGACCTTTAACTCGTTGGAAATGATGATCGGCCAGCTGGCCCATGAAGGCGCGCGACCACAAACGGTAAAGAACGCCCGCGAACTGCGTGGTCGCATGATTCACCTGCTGCCGGTGCTCGACGCACTGGACGACGCGCTGCTGGCGCTTGAGAAGCGCGCACCAGCCCAGGCCGAACAACTTCAACCGGTGCTGCTGGAGGCCCGAGACTGGCTACAAGCCAGCACCGAATCAGCACCATCGGAACGCTGGTCGGCCCTGCGCACGACACTGGAAAACCTGCAGCCCGACGCTGCAGCGCTGGACAAGCGGCCCCTGCTGCTGCTTTCCAACGCCCTGTATCGCCTCACCGAATGGGTCGATCTTTGGCAAGACTGCTGCAGCTTGCAACAAGCCATCCGGACCGAGGACCTCTCGCCTTGGCGCGCCGTTTATCGACACTGGCGGCTGGGTCGGCTGACGCCGTTTTTTGACCGAGGCTTGATGCTCTACTCGGTGTTCTCGACCGTGACTGCGATCCTTGCCGCCACGACCTTGTGGATCCTGCTGGGCTGGAACGATGGCGCCAGCGCAGTCATTCTGGCAGCGGTAGCCTGCAGCTTCTTCGCCGCCATGGACGATCCGGCGCCACAGATTTATCGGTTCTTCTTCTGGACCACACTGTCAGTCGTGTTCGCCAGCCTTTACCTGTTTCTGGTACTGCCCAACCTGCATGATTTCCCCATGCTGGTACTGGCCTTCGCGATTCCATTCATTTGCGTCGGCACCCTGACCGTGCAGCCTCGTTTCTACCTGGGTACCTTGCTGACCATCGTCAACACGGCGTCGTTCATCAGTATCCAAGGGGCCTACGACGCCGACTTTCTGACCTTCATCAACGCCAACCTGGCAGGTCCCGTTGGCCTGTT
Source organism: Pseudomonas laurentiana (assembly GCF_014648275.1). Taxonomy (GTDB): domain Bacteria; phylum Pseudomonadota; class Gammaproteobacteria; order Pseudomonadales; family Pseudomonadaceae; genus Aquipseudomonas; species Aquipseudomonas laurentiana. The sequence goes on along the minus strand of NZ_BMQU01000030.1, from coordinate 17,762 downwards.
GTTCGCCTTTATCTGGACCCTGGTAGTACGCCCGTTCGGAGTCGAACACGCCGCCCGACGGCTAACACGGTTCAGCTGGCACGACATTGTCGGCATGACCCGCCCCGCCACACTGGCCGAGCACCGCAGGCTTGGAGTGCAAATGCTCGACCGCCTGATGCAGCACCTGCCACGCCTCGGCCAGACCGGGCAGGACACCAGCGGTGCCCTGCGTGACTTGAGGGTTGGCCTGAACCTGCTCGATCTGCTGGCCTATATGCCCCGTGCTTCAGCCCAGGCTCGAGAGTGTCTTGAACAGGTTGTCACCGAAGTAGGCGCGCATTTCCAGGCCTGCCTGAACGCTCGTCGTCGCCTGCACCCGCCCGAACTGCTGCTCACCAGCATGGAACGCGCTCGCCAGGCACTCAACGTGCAAAGCATGGGCGAGCTGACCGACGCCCGCCTGCATCTGCTGCATGCCTTGAGCGGCTTGCGCCTGGCCCTGTTACCAGGCGTGGAAGTCATGCTTGATCCGGCGGCCAACCCACCTCAATTGCCCTATGGCATCGACGGAGCCCCCCTGTGATCGGTGACCTGGATATCAGCGGGGTTTTCCTGCCCACGCTGCTCGTGATGATGCTGGGGACATACCTGCTGTTTCTAGGCGTACACACCGTGCTGACACGCGTGCATTTCTATCGTCTGGTCTGGCACCGGGCGTTGTTTAACGTCGCCCTCTACGCCGTACTGCTCGGTACGGTCGATCATTTCTTTCGAAGCCTGATGCTGCCATGAAGAAACCTTTATTAACCTTGGGCCGCATGGTCCTCACGCTGTTGGTTGTGACACTGGCGACCGTACTGGTCTGGCAGATGGTGCTGTACTACATGTTCGCACCCTGGACCCGTGACGGACACATCCGCGCCGACGTGATCCAGATCGCGCCGGACGTCTCCGGGCTGGTCCAGGAGGTCAGCGTGCGTGACAACCAAGTGATCAAACGTGGCGATGTGCTGTTCACCATCGATCAGGACCGCTTCCGCCTGGCATTACGCCAGGCCCAAGCCACACTGGCAGAACGCAAGGAAACCCTGGCCCAGGCACAACGTGAAGCCAAGCGTAATCGGGGGCTGGGCAACCTGGTCGCCCAAGAGCAACTGGAAGAAAGCCAGTCACGCGAGGCCCGTGCACAGTCGGCTCTGGCCGAGGCCCAGGTGGCGGTCGATGCGGCACAGCTCAACCTCGACCGCTCGGTGCTGCGTAGCCCAGTGGATGGCTACCTCAATGACCGCGCCCCACGTGCACACGAATTCGTCAGTGCCGGGCGCCCAGTATTGTCGGTGGTAGATAGCAACTCCTACCACGTCGACGGATACTTCGAGGAAACCAAGCTTTCCGGCATTCAGGTTGGCCAGGCGGTGGACATTCGTGTCATGGGCGACAACACCCGGTTGCGCGGCCATGTACAGAGCATTGCCGCTGGCATCGAAGACCGCGACCGCAGCAGCGGCGCGAACCTGCTGCCCAACGTCAACCCTGCGTTCAGCTGGGTACGTCTGGCACAACGGATTCCGGTGCGAATCGCCTTCGATCAGGTGCCAGACAACTTCCGCATGATCGCCGGACGCACTGCCACAGTCTCCATCATCGAGGGCCGCGCGCCATGAAGCGGGTGGCAATGCTGAGCATCAGCCTGGTGCTGTCGGCCTGTCAGATGGTCGGCCCGGATTACCACTTACCCAAGGACGCGGCGATCAATCGCAGTGACCTACAGGGTACGCTGCGCAGCGATGCCGACAGCGTGGTTTCCGCGCCAGTGCCCGGCAACTGGTGGCAGTTGTATCGTGATGATCGCCTTGACCACTTGGTACGTGACGCCTTGGCTGCCAATACCGAGCTGCGAGTGGCTGCCGCTAATATCGCTCGTGCCCGCGCCCAGGTCGAGGAAGCACAAGCCCAGGGCGGCTTTCACGCGGGAACGAAACTCGGCGCCCAGCGCCTGCAGGAATCCGGCGAGGCGTTCCTGCTGCCGGAAAAAGTGCCCGTGGCCAATATTGGCGAAGCGATTCTCAGCGCATCCTATCAGTTCGACCTGTGGGGCACCCTCAAGCGCGGTGTAGAAGCCGCCCAGGCCAATGCCGATGCAACACAGGCCGCTGCTGACACTGCCCGAATCACGGTGGTCGCCGATGTTGTGCGCGCCTACACCCAAGTGTGTGCAGCCAACGAAGAGCTGCACATCGCCCAAACCTCACTGAACCTGCAAGAGCAAAGCCTGAGCCTGACCCAGCGCCTGCGCGATGCCGGACGGGGCGACGAAACCCAGGTCACTCGCTCACAGACCCAGTTCAAATCCCTTCGCGCTGAACTGCCGCGCTATGAAGCGGCACGCGAAGCCGGCCTGTTTACCCTGTCAATGCTGCTGGCCAAGCCCGTCGATCAATTACCGGCCGGCACTGCGACCTGTGCCGAACTGCCCCATATTGCCCAGTTGTTGCCAGTAGGTGACGGCGCCGCGCTGCTCAAGCGACGCCCGGATGTCCGCCAGGCAGAGCGTGCCCTTGCCGCCGCCACTGCTACTATCGGGGTCGCTACCGGCCAGTTGTATCCAGACATCAGCATTGGTGCTCAAGTTGGCACCATCGGCATTCTGGAAAACCTCGGCACACCGGCAACCAATCGCTGGGGGTTTGGCCCGCTGCTGACCTGGAACGTACCAACCAATGGTACTCGGGCACGCATTCGCGAAGCCGAGGCCTCGACCCAGGCCGCCCTGGCACGCTTTGACGGCGTAGTACTGAACGCCATCCGCGAAACCCAGACCAGCCTTGCCCAATACAGCGCACTGCTGGAGCGGCGTGATGCCCTGGCTGAGGCTGAGCGCTCGGCGCAGTTGGCCGCCGATCAAACACATCGCTTCTATCAGGCCGGTCGCGCTTCATTCCTTGCCGACTTGCAGGCGACCCGCACTTACACCGATATGCGTGCGCAACTGGCCGCAGCCAATACCCAGGTCGTCCAAGGACAAATCGGGTTGTTCCTTGCGTTGGGTGGCGGCTGGGAAAGCGCTGGCGACGCAAAAGCCGCGCAACCTTCGACGGTACACTGATGCCATCAGGTCTTATCCATCATCCCCTTGAACAGCTCCAACGGCAGCGGAAAGACGATGGTCGATGATTTGTCCCCGGCAATGCTGCCCAATGTCTGCATGTAGCGCAGTTGCATGGCGCCGGACTGGCGCCCCAGCATCTCGGCAGCCTGCATGAGTTTTTCCGACGCCTGTAACTCGCCCTCGGCGTGAATCACCTTGGCCCGCCGCTCACGTTCGGCTTCAGCTTGACGGGCAATGGCGCGAATCATCGACTCATTCAGGTCGACATGTTTGATCTCGACGTTCGCCACCTTGATGCCCCAGGCATCGGTCTGGGCATCAAGGACCTGGCGGATGTCCAGATTGAGTCGTTCTCGTTCAGCCAGCAATTCATCCAGTTCATGTTTACCCAGTACCGCACGCAGGGTGGTCTGGGCCAACTGGCTGGTCGCGGCGAAGTAATCCTCGACCTGAATGATTGCCTTTTGCGCATCCAGAACACGGAAGTAAAGCACCGCATTGACCTTGACCGAGACGTTGTCGCGGGTGATCACATCTTGTGGCGGTACGTCATGGACGACGGTCCTCAGATCAACCCTGACCATCTGTTGCACGCCCGGAATCAGCAGAATCAGCCCTGGGCCCTTGACCTGCCAGAAGCGACCCAACTGAAAGACGACGCCACGCTCGTACTCACGCAAGATGCGAAAGGCTGAGAACAATAACAGCATGATCAGCCCAAACAGCGCAGCAAAACCCAGTGGCAGGAACATACTCAGTCTCCTTGCGCCGGTTGTTCGGCGGCAGCACTAACGTCCAGTAGCACACCATTGCGTGCCACCACCCGAACCCGTTGACCTGCATACAAAGGGGTCTGGCATTGCGCCTGCCACTGTTCGCCCTGAGCCTGTACCCAGCCCATGCAAGGGTCCTCGGCCTGCACCTCAATGACCCTCACAACGCTACCGACCAGCCCCGCATCACCACTGACCAGCGCCCGCCTGCGGGCCTTGAGTGCCATACCGATCAGCCCGCTCAACAACAACGCCGCGAACAGCGCCAAACCCAGTATCAGAGGCAAGGGGATACCAAAACCGGGCACATCGGTATCCATCAGAATGACAGCACCCGCCACAAATGCGGCAATTCCTCCGAAGCCAATAACGCCAAAGCTAGGCAAGAACGCCTCAGCGATCATGAACGCCAGCCCCAGCATGATCAGGCCAACCCCGGCATAGTTCACCGGCAATAACTGCAATGCGTACAAACCCAACAGCAGGCAAATACCACCCACCACACCCCCCACACCGGTGCCCGGGTTCATGAACTCGAACATCAGCCCGTAGACACCGACGGTGATCAGCATCAGGGCGACACTGGGGCTGGTGATGACCGCCAACAGTCGGGTACGCCAGTCAGGTTTGCGCTCAACCATCGGCGCCAGAGTGGTCTGCAACAGAACAGCCTGGCCTGCCGCCTCAAGGCGCTTGCCATCGAGCTGGCGCAACAGGTCTGGCACATCAACCGCCACTTGATCGATTACCTTTAGCCGTAACGCTTCGCTGGCCGGCAAGCTGACCGCATCACGGACAGCCTTTTCCGCCCATTCGACATTCCGCCCACGCAATTGCGCCAGGCTGCGAATGTAAGCGGCGGCATCATTGATCTGTTTGTGCAGCAGCGTGTCACCCGCATCGACGGGCGCCTTCTTGTCACCACTGGGGGCGGCAGGGGGCGCACCAGGTGCACCGCCAATCTGCACCGGTGTGGCAGCACCAAGATTGGTTCCAGGGGCCATTGCCGCAACATGGCTGGCGTACAAGATGTAGGTTCCCGCGCTGGCCGCACGCGCCCCACTGGGCGAAACAAAGGTGGCCACCGGAACCGGGCTGGCGAGTATTGCCTTGATAATGGTGCGCATTGAAATGTCCAGGCCGCCCGGAGTATCCAGTTCAATCACGACCAGTTGCGCGTTCATTGCCTGAGCCTGGGCCAGCCCACGCACCAGATAGTCGGCAGACGCCGGACCAATGGCATCATCCACACGCAAGAGCAGCACCGGGCTATCGGACGCAGCCTGACTGGTCGACATCACGACGACTATCAGCAGCAGGAGCATGCGCCACCAACGGCGAGCGTTCACCGGGTCACACCTGGTTTGTATGTGTTGCTTAAGTTTAGTCCGGCAACCCACAACAGCACCGCCTAAACTTTCCTCAGGGGGACAAACTAACCAAGGCCTGTATTGGCACATACGCCTGGACCGGGCCTGGAGGTGCATCATGCGTATGGCAAAAACCGTGCAGCAGCGCCTGGACAAGGCCGGCTGCGATTACGACATCGTTCCTCACCCACACTCAGCGACCAGCCTTGAATCGGCGCGCAGTGCAGGTGTTCCCGCCGAACGGGTGGCCAAATCCGTCATGCTTGACGACCGTCACGGGCACTACCTGATGGCGGTACTACCGGCCAACCGCCATTTGGACATGAGCAAGGTGCGCGCCACCGGCCCATGGCAATTGACCCGCGAAAGCGGTCTGCCGCACTTGTTCGGCGACTGTGAGCGCGGCGCTATTCCAGCGCTGGGCGATGCCTACGAAATAAAAATGCTGCTCGACCCGACCTTAACCCGTCAGGGCGACATCTATCTGGAGGCAGGCAATCACGATTATCTGGTTCACATGAGCATGGACCAGTACCTGAAACTGGTGCCTAAAGCTGAAGTGCGCGAGGTCTGCTGATGATCTCCAAACCACCGCCAGGTGGGCGCTGTCCTCAACCTGCCTGGCCCAAGGAGTGAACCATGGAATCACCTACTCATAGTCTTCCATCCCTGTTCAAACAATTGGGCCTGGCTGACGATGCGCTGAGCATTGATCAGTTCATCACCAGCCACTCCCCCTTGAAATCCGATATGGAGCTCGCCGATGCACTGTTCTGGACCCCGTCGCAGCGAGCCTTTCTGCGCGATGAAATCCTTGAGGACGCCGACTGGGCCGAAGTGATCGACCAGCTCAGTCTGGCACTGCGAAAAATGCGCTGAGCGGCAACGGATATCGGCGAGTGGCGTTGCTATGCTCAAAAAAACAACAAGGGGACAGCAGCAATGAAAGATCCCTATGCACCCGGCTTTTGGTGTGCAGTCACCGCCTTGGTCCTGCTCACCGCCGGCTACTTCTATGGCATACGGCAGGTCTACGAGCTGGCACAAGCCGAACTGTTCCTGTTCGGCGCTGCTGCCGTGATCGCCGCAATGGCACTGACATCACTGGCCTGGACCTCCTGGCAGCAGTTGAAAACGCGCAAGCGCCAATTGGCTCAAGGCCGTACCCTGGTTGCGATCTGGAACACCAAGGTGGCACTGCGCCGCGTTGAGACCGTCTTCGACCGCTATTTCTGGGGCAGCTACTGGCAACCCGGACGAACCTTTCAGGAGGTGATGGGCGAACTGGAAGGCACACCACTGGAACAAAGCCTGGAAGCCCTGAAACGACAGTGCCGCGAGCTTGATCAAGAAATTCAGGACTCTCGCTGGCACTGGTTGAACAACGCACGGGAACTCTCCAGCGTGGCCACCGCCATGGCCCGTGAACGCTATCAACTGGACCTGTGCGATTCACAGCAAAGTGCTGGCCGGGGGGCGGCAGTCCTCAACCGGGACCTGGAAGTGCTGGTGTACACCTGGTCGGCACGCCTGCGCAGCTTTGATCACCAACTCGATGAGCTGGAGGGCGAGTACCGCTAAAATACTCGCCACACGCCACGGTACTACTTCCAGGGTGCCGGTTCGCCGACCAGTTGCCCCTGAATACCCTGAATACCCATTTCACGCAGTACGTTGAGTTCACCCTCGGTCTCGACCCGCTCGGCGATCAACGGCAAGTCGATACTGTGGGCCGCACGCTGGATCGCCTCGATGAACAAGCGTTTGTGCTGCTCCTGATCGATGGCTCGGATGTAACTGCCGTCGATTTTCAGGTAGGCCAACCCTAGATGCGCGAGGTTACCGATCATGCTGAAGCGACCGCCAAAGCGCTGCAGGCTCAAGCTGAAACCCAGGCTGTGAAGACGTCGGGTCAACTGCTCCAGCACAGACTGTTCGGGAAGCTGCTCTTCACCGATTTCCAGCGTCAATCGTTGACCCAGTGCCGGATACTGTCCCAACAACTCGTAGACTCGCTGCAGGGCCTTTGGATCAGCCAGGGTTGCCGCCGAGAGGTTCAGCGCCAGTGCGTAACCATGGCCGCCCATTTGCTTGAGCACGAGCTCCAGCATCATCAGGTCGAGCCTTGCAGACCAGCCAAAGCGCTCCAGCCAAGGCAGAAAGCGACCGGCAGCGACCGTCTGGCCCTGCGCATCGAGCAAACGCGACAGCACTTTGTAGTGCAGTACCCGCTCAAGGTCTTCTGAAGCCACAACCGGTTGGAAGAACAACTGGAAACGGCCTTGGCTCAACGCATCATCCAGCAAGGTATGCCAGCCATGATGGGTATCGCCTGCTTGCGTTGCTGTCCCCTGCTCCAGACACACCCAACTCGGCTCAACTTGGGCCTCGGCCCGGGCCAGGGCCTCATCGGCCAATTTCAATAGCGCTTGAGGGGCGTCACCCGGCTGGTAAGGTGCCAGGCCGAGACAAGCCACCGGGCTTACATCAGTCGCCCCTGTCGCACTGAGGCTCTGCAAGGTGACCTCCAGCGCTTGAGCCAACTGTATGGCCTCTGCATGCACCATGCCCGGTGCCAACACGGCAAACTCGCCTCCGCGGCTGCGGCTAACCAAGTTGTTGGTTTCTGGGTAGTTGGCGCAGGCGCGCAGCAACTGCTGCCCGACCGCTTGCAACAATTGATCCGTCTTTTGTCCACCCAAACGCTGGTTGAGCCCCGCCAGATCCTTGACCCTCAGCAACAGCAGATAACCTTCTCGCGCCTCTTCCAGGTTACTGACCTTGGCGTTGAGCTGCATCTCGAAATAGCGGCGGTTGGCGAGCCCGGTGAGGCTGTCCTGATAAGACTCGACGCGCAGCTTCTCACTGCGCTCGGTCTGCTCCAGAAACAACGCCTTGAGTTTCTCGACCATCTGGTTCATCGCCTGGACAACTCGGCGCAACTCAGGCGTGCGTGGCAGTTCGGGCAAACTCAGGAACTCACGCCGCGCAATGGCTTGGGACTGGGCAACCATATAGTCCAACGGCTTGAGTTGGCGACGTAACAACATCGCGCCCAGCAATGCACTTAACGCACCGCAGAGCAGCAGCCAGCCCAGGCTACCCAGCGCACTCTGCCATAGCTTGGCCAGAGCGAACATCGGATGGCTGACGACCTCGACACGCGCCGCCTGCTGCCAACCGCGGCTGACGATCGCATCACCGCCCGCAGCCTCCAGACCGATCAGGCGGATGAACCAGCGTGGCACGCTGCCAGCCTCCGGCTCAGCATGACGCTCGACCAACAGGGCATCAGAGGTCAGGTCGACTACTCGGATGCTGGAATAGTAACCACTGTCAAAAATCGAGCTGACCATCAACTCAACCATTGCCGGGTCATCGATGTTCGGTGTCAGCGACAATGCCAACGCGGTCGCCGCATCCTGCGCATGCGAGCGCAACTGGTTGACGTACTGACTGCGTGAGCTTTCCAGACTAACCATAAAGCTGCCGGTGAAGGCGACCACCAGGAACAGGCAGATGGCAAGCAACAATTGTTTGAACAGTGACATCTACGCTCCTTAGTAAACCGGCTCGGCCGGAAAGCCTTCGGCCTGCATCTTCTTCAATAGATCCTGCCAGCGGGACAACCGCTTGGTATCGCCGACCTTCTTGTTGCCCTTGGCCCCGGCCAGCCAGAGTCCCTCGCCGTTGAACGCATAGACCGGCAACAGGTCGGTCCGCTGGCTGGCGGGCCGGATTGCATCAATCAGGCTATCCAGTACCAGCGGCATGGCCTCTGGGCTCGAATAATAGGTCAAAACCATATGAGCCCGGTTCTGACGTAAAGCCTTGACGTAGGTAATACGCAGCTTTTCACTGGGAATACCGAGACGACGCAAGCTGAAGTACTTGGCGATCGCATAGTCCTCACAATCACCAGCGCCCTTGATCAACGACTGGATCGGGGTAGCCCAATAATCCACCTCATGCCAAAGGTCGATGTCTTCCTCATAACGCAGCTGTCGGTTGAAGAACTGATTGACCACCGTCAGACGCTCGGCCTCGCTCAGTTGCTTCTGCGTAGCCAACAACTGCTGCCAGGCATCGATGCGCCCCTGCCCCGCCCCCAAGGGGCCGTACAGGGATTGAGCCCGTCGACTGATCTGGGAGAAATCCCAGTCCGCACGCAAGCCTCCCAGCAGCATGCAGCCGAGCAGCAGAGCCAGACCAACCCGGCGTATGATCAGATGAAAAGCCCAACGCTTCGCCAACGCGAACAACCCATGCAGACCTGAAGACACCGGATGGTGCGACTTGCCCGATGAAAAAACAATGGCCGACTGAGATCACCCTGCTATCACCGTGCAACTACCCAGAAAACACAGGCATTCTGTCCGCTTCCCTTGGGCAAAAACTTCATTCACGATAGTCAATAAATCGGCAGAAGCACACTTGTTGCAGGGCCGCATAAAGTGTTCTCGCGATGGTTAACCGCCGGTTTGACAAGTCAATTTTCAATCACTAGTGTAGATTGGATCCAAGATCCAAAAAAGCACACCGACATCAGGGTAGAGTCAGCGTGGCCGAAAAGTCCAAACTCTTGAGTGAAATACTCGGCGGCGAGCAGGTTCCGCCGCATCTTGCTCGCAGTGTGATCGAAGAACGGTTGCGAAACGCGATCATCGAAGGTCGGCTCGCCCCCGGCGTAGCCTTGCGTCAACAGGAACTGGCGACCTTGTTCGGCGTCAGCCGCATGCCCGTTCGTGAAGCATTACGCCAATTGGAAGCCCAGTCATTGTTGCAGGTGGAGGCCCACAAAGGCGCAGTGGTTGCACCGTTGATCGGCGAGGACGCAGTGGACACCTATGCACTGAGGGTCATTCTGGAGACTGAGGCATTGCGTCAGTCTATCCCGCTGCTCGATGCCGATGACATCGCGCAGGCCCGCAGCTACATCGAACTGCTGGAAACCGAAACCCGGTATGCAGAGATCGGTCGCCTGAACCGTCTGTTTCATATGTCTCTTTATCGCAAGGCACCCAACCAGAAACTGCTTCGCCTTATCGAAAACGAACTCAATGAAGAAGAACGTTTTCTGCGATTCCACCTTTCTTCCATGGGGCTGGGCAAGCTGACTCAGGACGACCATCGTGGGTTGGTGGATGCTGCCAATGACAAGGCCGTCGAAGAGGCCGTCAGTATTCTGCAGAAACACCTGAACAAAGCCGCCGTAACGATGAAGAACTACCTGAGCAAGCAGCGAAAAGATTGATCCCACAGCCTGCCGCCGCACAACCACTGAAGCGGGGCTGCAGAACTGCTTGAGGCGAGCCTTGAGCGCAAGGAAATGCAGTGTACGCTCAACCGCAACAACAGCTTACGTCCCGACATCCCGTGCAGCCCGGCTCGATGGTATTGATCTGCTTTGCCAGTGATGCAAGTGGCTTGATGCACTACCACCGCTGGCAGCATGCCCTGAACGACCATATTGAGCTGGTGCCTATAGATGTATCTGATTACAGGCCGGCCATGGGCGACTCAGGTGCTCAGCACCGTTGCGAACAGTTGTTTGAGCGTTTGCAGGTCTATCTACGCAGGCCTCATGCGCTATTTGGTCAGAACAGCGGTGCTCGCGTTGCCTTTGAAATCGCCAAGCGCATGCAACTCACCCGCCCGGGCTTGACGCGTCACTTGTTCGTGTCAATGAGCGATAATCCTGCAGCAGCGCCGTGCCATACCGGGCATGGTCTTCAGGTTCCCGTCACCGCTCTTTATCCGCCAGGCCGCCTGAACACTATCCTGGGCTGGCAAGGCTCCACTTGCCGAGAGCTGGAACTGATCGAATTGCCCGATACAGATCTCGGCAGTCCAATACTGCAACAACGCCTAACGCAAATCATCAATACCCACCTGGGGCTCCTCAGCCTCTAGTCCTGCAACGCTGTTGCCCACAAACGACAGCTTCCACCTGCACCTCCTTCTTCTCCGGGCCGACAGCCAAACATGGCAGTAGCGCCATTTTCAGCACACTCTTAGTGGCAGACGACCGCTGATCGCCAAGAGCGGGCCTGGCCGTCTGTACGTTATGGACCAGAAAAAGGAGTAGGAACACGGGCAAGGACCGATATCGATCAGCAGCCCCACATAGTCCACATGCAATTTCTCCCACAGCACCCGTGCGCCGAGCGAGGCATTCGCTTACATATTAAATTTCGATCTAAGTTCATCGAAAGGAGCGCGCTCATCCAAATAAAACTTAATTAAATAGTTTTATAGGTACACGTATTGCCAATAAATAATCACCGTTTTAATTAAACCAAAAAATACTTGCAGGTAACTTTGAAGTTGCTTTAGTTTCTTAAGCGCCAACGTCACAACCGTTGGCTATCGGACTCCACTGGGCCTTACGCACGCCACGAAGGAGTTTCATGTAATACACCCGTCACCCTCGAACTATTTGTTCGACGGTCTCGTTCAACCTGAAAAAAGTAATTACAACTTTTAACCCATCAAGGAACGACCATGAATGCACTCAACGCTTTGCTGAATGAGAAGAAAGCAATACTTGCTGAACACCCCCTCTTCGCCGAGATCAATTCATTGCCGGTGTTACAGCGCTTCATGGAAACACATGTTTTTGCCGTCTGGGATTTCATGTCCCTGACCAAACGCCTGCAACAGGAGCTGACATGCGTCCAACTCCCCTGGTTACCGCCCGTCGACCCCAAGGCTGCACGCCTGATCAATGAAATCGTTTTAGGCGAGGAATCCGATAACCGACTGCCACACGGTCATTACAGCCACTTTGAGTTGTACCTGGACGCCATGCGCGAAGTCGGCGCCAACACGCTTGCGATTGAGCAATTCGTGCACCTGCAGCGTGAGGGCATCGGTTATGCCAGCGCCTTGCGTCGCGTCGGTGCCAGCGACGCCGCCAGGCAGTTTGTCTGCAACACCCTCAGTACTGCCATTGATGCCCCTGCACATGCGGTGGCAGCTGCATTCCTTCATGGCCGCGAGAGCGTCATTCCAGGCATGTTCCAGCGCATTCTGGATGACTGGGGCATTACCGAGGAACAGGCTCCTACCTTCCGTTACTACCTGCAACGGCATATCGAAGTCGACTCCGAAGACCACGGCCCGGCAGCAGAGCAACTACTTGCGCGCTTGGTAAACCAAGACCCGCAGCATGAGCGCGAAGTATATGAAGCCGCCATTGCGGCGGTGGAAAGTCGTATTGCTCTCTGGGACCGTCTGCGTGACGCAATGCAATTTGAAACTGCCGAGGCCAGCGTATGAACGCTATCGACTATCAGTCCTTCGCCGCGGCTTGGGAAGACCGCGCAACGATACGTACCAGGCCACGGCGAACGCTAGAAAACGACAGTCGGCTGATTTTTCCGTTGAGCCGCCAACCACTGGTGCTAGGTGCCACCTTTACACAGCAGTGCTCGCATTTGCGCGACTTCGTACTGGTGCAAAGCCTCTACAAGTTCATCAACGATGTGGTGATTTTCGAAACTGAAATCGTCGACCGCACAGCACGCGCCATTGCCAAGAACCGCTTCGCAATACGCTTCCCCTTTGCCTGCCGCTACGACGCAATGACAGTGGTTGTCGATGAGGACTATCACGCGCTGGTCGCAATGGACTTCATGCAACAAACCGTGGCGCTAACCGGCATCAAGCCCATAGACCTGCCCAACGAAATTGAACTGAGCCGCGCTATTCCAGCAGCCTTGGCCCTGGTGCCAGAACACCTGCGAGATGCGCTCGAACTGATTTGCGTCGCTATCGCCGAAAACACGCTGACCAACGATGTCGCAGCCTTTGCCCGCGACGACACTGTCAAGCCATCAATCAAGGGGCTGATGGCCGATCACCTGCTAGACGAGGGTCGCCACTCGACCTTCTGGACACGCTTGGTGCGCCTCTATTGGCAAGGCGCCCCTGAACATGACCGTACCTGTATTGCTCAGGTACTGCCGGTATTCATTGGCCAGTACCTCACCAACGAGATCCAGAAGGCATTCGATTTCAACTTGATCGGGCATCTTCAGGTACCCGAAAGCGTCCGCCAAGCGCTACGCGAGGACGTGCTGAGCATGGTCTATCCAATCAATCAGCAACACCCGCTGCTGGGAAACATCCTGCGCTTTTTCCGCAGCAGTTCAATGCTCGACTCACCCTGCGTACAACATGCGCTGGCCGAGTACCACCTCGACACGAGGAGTCCCTCATGAGACGCCTTGATATTCTATTGGTGGGCAGCAGCCCGGCATTGGCTGCGCTGCACACCGAGCTTGAGCAACATGGTCATGCCCTGTCTCTCGCAACAGATTTCTCTGCGCTGGAACGGCCACTGCAAGGGGCTCCGCAACTGGTCATCGAAGATGGCAGCCTGCCCCTTCCGTGCGCAGTAGAAACAGGTGTTGCCGGTTGCGCCTTCCTCAGCCTGCGACTCGGCAGCAACCCTGCCACGCAAGGCCTGCTACCGACCCTGGAGCTCCGTTGCTGGACCGGTAGCAGCAAAGCCCAGCGACTGATTGACCACGAAGTGCTGCCCATCGAGCCTTCAGGTAACGGTCAGCAACTACGCCTGCAAGCCATCGCACGCCTGCAGTCCCTGGTTGCGCGGCAAGTCGGACGCCTCTCGCGCAATACCGACTACCTGCGTGAAGCACTCGCCATTAGTAGTGCTCAGTTTGCCAATGAGCACAGCCTGTCGTGGCTGGAACCGTTGGCATTTCTTCATCCCTTCAACAACACCCGGGATGAACGGCTGTTAACGCTCGCAGAGGTGCCTGTCATCGAGCATCTGGAGCGCAGCTTTACGGTCTTTGCCAATAACCCGGCGCTGAACCTGGATGGCCAGCGCGTCAGCTACGCCCAATTGCACGCGCAGGCATTGGCTATTCAGCAACAGTTGATTGTTCTCCTGCCAAAGCGCATGGAGCAACCGCCGGTGGTTGCCGTTTGCTTGCCCAAGTCGCTGGCGCTCTACGCGAGCCTGCTCGCGGTACTGGGCTGTGCGGCAGTGTATCTGCCGATGGATCCCAGCCATCCCGTCGAGCGGCTGCGGTACATGCTCGACAATTCCGGCGCGACGCTGCTGATTCATGACGGCGGCTTCAGCCACGACCGACCGGACCTACCCACACTGAATCTGAGCCAACTGCCCACCGCTTCGACATCGCCCCTGTCGAGCCTGGTACGTCTGCGTACGCGGGGTGAAGCGCCCAGTGTGGTCATCTATACGTCTGGCACCACCGGTCATCCCAAAGGCGTTCTACTCAGCCAGCGCAACCTGAGCCACTTCCAGCACTGGTACGCCGAGCATGTGCAGCTCAATGCACAAAGCCGGGTGCTGCAATTCTCGACCATCAACTTCGATGCCTCGCTCCTCGACATTCTGCCTACGTGGGCCCGTGGTGCCGAATTGGTCATTCCTAATGAAGACCAACGGCGTGACCCACAACGCCTGCTTGAGCTGATACAGCGAGAGGCGGTCAGTCACGCCTTTCTGCCACCGGCGTTACTGAGCATCCTGCCGCTGAAGCAGATGACGGGCGTGAACCACCTGATAACCGGTGGCGATGTCTGCGAACCAGAAGTGATCGAGCACCTCGCCAAACAGTGCTGCTTCCATAACATCTACGGACCTACCGAAACCACCGTACTGGCAACTACGCGGGTATTCGCCAGCCAGGACAACAACCGCAATCTGGGCAGCCCTATCGCCAACTGCGAGGTGTTCATCCTCGACGAACAGTTGCAACCCGTGGCTGAACAAAGACCAGGTGAGTTGTACATCGCCGGAGCGGGCGTGGGCTTGGGTTACTTGGGTAACCCCCAGTTGAATGCCGAGCGATTCCAGCTGCTGGAGCTGCCAGGCGGTAGACAACTGCGCGTCTATCGTACGGGCGATGTGGGCAAGTGGACGGAAAACGGCATCGAAATCTGCGGTCGCCAGGACAATCAGGTAAAGATCCGCGGCTTCCGCGTTGAACCGGAAGAGGTCGAGCATTGCCTGCGTGCCAGCAAGCTCTACCGTCAGGTTGCAGTCGTGGTTGATAAGCAACGCCGGTTGCTGGCTTTTGCCGCCCAACCACGACAGGCAGACGCCAAGGTGGCGTTGCGCAGATACGCCGAGCAGCAACTACCTGATTACATGCGCCCAGCGTTCTATCAGGAACTGCCAAACATGCCCTACACGGCCAACGGCAAAGTAGACCGCCAGGCCCTGCGTGAACGTCCCGTTCACTTGGGCCGACACAGTTCCCATGCAGTACCGAGAAACGAGTGTGAACAACGCCTGCTCACAATCTGGAGCGCGCTACTGGAGTTACCCCCGGACGAAATCTCCTGCACCGATAGTTTCTTCAACCTGGGTGGCCACTCGATTCTGTTGTCGCGCCTGCTGTTGGAGCTCCGCAGTGCTTTTGGGCGCAGCATCCCGATCAACCGTTTCATTGAAATGCCGACCCTGCAGCGTATGGCGATGCTGCTTAGCGGCGAAGATAACGAAATCGGTGCGTTTGATCCTCAGGCCCAACGTGATGCCGAACGTACGCTGGGCCTTCAGGTACAACCAATCGAGCGCCTGGGCGATGTACACAAGATCATCGTAACCGGTGCCAATAGCTTCCTTGGTGTACACATCGTCGAAGCACTGCTGGACTGGGGGGCTAGCGAGGTAGCCTGCCTGGTTCGGGGTAATGGAACACACTCGGCAGCGGAACGTTTTGCTCAAGCCCTGACCGAAAACCAACTCGAGGGCCTGGACCTGAGTCGGGTGAGAGTGTTCGAGGCCGACCTGCGCCATCCGCAGCTTGGACTGGATCGGGCTGACTATGACTACCTTGACGGCCATTACGGAGCGTTGATCCACAACGGCGCACACGTCAACCATGTGCTCGATTATCAGTCGCTCGCGGCGGACAACGTTGAACCATTGTTTAGCTGCTTGCGACTGTGCGAAGGACGCCGCAAAAAAGTCTTCAACTTTATCTCAACCCTTTCGGCGTGCAGTGCCGTCGACGGTAACGGAAAAGTACTTGAGCAAGCACCGGCACAGACGCCTCCGATCTATATCCGGAACGGCTACAACCTGAGCAAGTGGGTCGGCGAACGCATCCTGGAGCGGGCACGGACGCAGGGTGTGTGGGTCAACCTGTACCGGCCGGGCAACATCACCTTCGACAGCCGTAACGGTGTCTGCCAGCCACACAAGAACCGCCTGATGCTGATGCTCAAGGGGTCGCTGCAACTGGGCCAGGTGCCGGCGCTGGAGCTCAATTTCGACATGATGCCGGTGGACTTCCTCGCACGCTTCATTGCCTTCCACAGCAGTCGCTACCGCCCAGAGCAGGCGGTGTTCAACCTGCACAACCCAGAGCCACTGAGCTGGCAGGCTTATGTCGCATCGTTTCGTGACATTGGACAGCCTTTTGAGCTAGTCGAAATCGAGCAGTGGCAACAGCAACTTCGGCGGGTAGGCCGTGACAACGCGCTCTTTGAGGTACTCGGTTTCTACCTGGACGGATTTGAGGAAGACATCGGCGATATATCCCGCATCGATCATGGCAACGCCCGCGAAGGGGTGCGGCGCATGGGTGCGCGCTATCCGGAAAAAAACCTGGCACTGCTACAACGCGGCTGCCGCTATCTCCAAGACATCCAGTTCATCTGAACCACTCAACCCAAGCAGGAGCACGCAACCATGCAACTACAACCCGATACCCTGATCCGCCATCCCGATGGCTGCCACGTCGTCTCCAGCGTAGAGATACCCGCTGCTGCGGCCAGTGTCTGGAACATCGTCGGTAACTTTGCCGGTTTTCCGGTGTTCATCCCAGCCCTTGCGCATATCGATATGACCGGTAGCGGTGTGCGATCCGTGCGCAAGAAGCTGTTCAAGGACGGTAATGTGGTCATTGAGCAACTTAACTCACATGACGATAAAGCAATGAGCATGACCTGGAGCCTGATCTACACCAGCCTGAACATTGGCAACCTCTGGGCAGCCATGCAGGTAGAGGCTCTGGGACCACAGCAAAGTCGAGCGACCTGGACCATTCAGGCGGAACCTCATGAAGGCGGCCCTGAAGCGCTACCAGCGTTTCAGGCCTTTCTGCAGGGCTTTGCCGATGATGCCATGAACAATGTACGCAACCTGCTCGCCTAAGCATCAACCTGCTGTAGGCGTATGACCTTACGTCATGCCCTACAGCAACTACCTCTGAAGCTTGTCTGCTGAAGAACAGAGGCCCAGAAAAGACAAAACCCCAGTCTGCAGCGCAGACTGGGGTTTTGGAATTTAATCTTGACGATGAATGCATCGTTTCACTGCTGAGTTCGGGATGGGATCAGGTGGTTCCAATGCTCTATGGTCGTCAAGAAATTCTGTTGCCAGAAAGTCTTGTGCAGACACTCCGGCGAAATTCTTGATACTTCTACCTAAAGACAAAACCCCTACCTGCGTGTGCAGATAGGGGTTTCGGAATTTAATCTTGACGATGACCTACTCTCACATGGGGAAACCCC
>NZ_BMQU01000029.1 GCF_014648275.1 Pseudomonas laurentiana | reverse complement strand
CATTCAGCCACCACAGCCAAACGGGTTGCGCTAACGCGCAACGCGCCATGCCTGGCGCACAACAAAAAGCCCGCATTAAATGCGGGCTTTCTGATATATGGTGCACTCAGGAGGATTCGAACCTCCGACCGCTCGGTTCGTAGCCGAGTACTCTATCCAGCTGAGCTATGAGTGCAGGTTGGTATTTTTTAACCAGGCTACCACTGGCTTTAATCTGAAACCGCTCAATCAACTTGAATCAGCTTCGGAATATGGTGCACTCAGGAGGATTCGAACCTCCGACCGCTCGGTTCGTAGCCGAGTACTCTATCCAGCTGAGCTATGAGTGCAGGTTGGTATTTTTTAACCAGGCTACCACTGGCTTTAATCTGAAACCGCTCAATCAACTTGAATCAGCTTCGGAATATGGTGCACTCAGGAGGATTCGAACCTCCGACCGCTCGGTTCGTAGCCGAGTACTCTATCCAGCTGAGCTATGAGTGCAGTATTCTTGCAGCGCATTATAGTTCGCTTAATCTTTTTTACAATCACTTTTCGTTTAAATTCAACGACTTAGCGATTCGCTCAGATTACAGCGCCCTACATGAATAATGGCGGAGAAGGGGGGATTCGAACCCCCGATACCCTTGTGAGGTATACTCCCTTAGCAGGGGAGCGCCTTCGGCCACTCGGCCACCTCTCCGCAACACGGGGCGTATAATAACCAGACCCTTCCCCGTTTGCAAACTCTTTTTTGAAAAAAAACTGAGAAAAATTAAAGGGTTGGTTCTTCGTCCTTCTCTTTCTTGATCCGAAGGTAGATTTCCTCACGGTGAACGGCCACTTCCTTGGGGGCATTCACGCCGATTCGCACTTGATTTCCTTTGACGCCGAGCACGGTCACGGTGATTTCGCCATCGCCAATGATCAGGCTCTCGGCGCACCGACGAGTCAGAATCAACATACCTTTCTCCTCACGCATTTCAGTTCAGGGATAACAGTCTGCAAAAAAAAGGGCTTCAGCCTACAACCGGGATGGGCTGCCGACCTACGCCTCAGTATTGACTAGCCCAAGTAAAAGGACAGATTTCTCACACCAGTCGAAAAACGAAGGGCGCGGCCATGCCGCGCCCTTTTTAGGCAGGAACCTTATTCACCCTGGCGGGCGGGGGCGTCCAGCTCGAAGGCCGTGTGCAATGCGCGCACAGCCAGCTCCAGGTACTTCTCTTCAATGACGACGGAAACCTTGATCTCGGAAGTGGAGATCATCTGAATGTTGATGCTCTCCTTTGCCAGCGCTTCGAACATACGACTGGCAACACCGGCATGCGAACGCATGCCAACGCCGACGATGGACACCTTGGCAATCTTGGTGTCACCGACCACTTCGCGAGCACCGATTTCACGGGCCGTGTTTTCCAGCACCTGCTGCGCCTTGGCATAGTCATTACGGTGCACAGTAAAGGTAAAGTCGGTGGTGTTATCGTGCGAGACGTTCTGCACGATCATGTCGACTTCAATGTTCGCCGCACTGATCGGACCGAGGATCTTGAAAGCAACGCCTGGAGTATCAGGTACGCCGCGAATGGTCAGCTTGGCTTCATCGCGATTGAAGGCGATGCCGGAAATGATCGGCTGTTCCATGGATTCCTCTTCATCAATAGTAATGAGGGTACCCGGACCCTCCTGAAAGCTGTGCAGCACGCGCAGCGGGACGTTGTACTTGCCGGCGAACTCGACGGCACGGATCTGCAGCACCTTGGAACCGAGGCTGGCCATTTCCAGCATCTCTTCGAAGGTGATCTTGTCCAGCCGCTGAGCCTGGGAAACCACACGCGGGTCGGTGGTGTAGACACCATCGACGTCGGTGTAGATCTGGCACTCATCAGCCTTCAATGCAGCCGCCAGGGCCACGCCAGTGGTATCGGAACCACCACGCCCAAGGGTGGTGATGTTGCCGTGCTCATCGACCCCCTGGAAACCAGCAACCACAACGACACGGCCGGCCTTGAGGTCGGCACGGATCTTCTGATCATCGATTTGCAGGATGCGCGCCTTGTTGTGCGCACTGTCGGTGAGGATCCGCACCTGGTTACCGGTGTAGGACACAGCAGGAATGCCACGTTTCATCAGCGCCATGGCCAACAGGGCAATGGTCACCTGCTCTCCAGTGGAAACAATCACGTCCAGTTCGCGTGGAACCGGCTGATCGCTGACCTGCTTGGCCAGGTCGATCAGGCGATTGGTTTCGCCGCTCATCGCCGACAGTACAACCACCAGGTCATCGCCAGCTTCGCGGAATTTCTTGACCTTTTCGGCAACCTGCTCGATTCGCTCGACTGTGCCGACCGAGGTACCGCCAAATTTCTGTACGATCAACGCCATTTCAAAGCCGCCTCAGCCCGTGAAGGGCACCCAATAAACAATCAATCAACAGCCCGCCACTAGACGGCGGGCCGCTTCGCGTCTTAGACGCCCTGCTCTACGAATGGCACCGTCAGGGCCAGTGCGCTGTCCAGCGCAGCAGCGTCGACACCGCCGCCTTGCGCCATGTCCGGACGCCCACCACCCTTGCCGCCCACCGCCGCAGCGGCTTGCTTCATCAAATCACCGGCTTTGAGTTGGCCAGTCAGGTCCTTGGTCACGCCAGCTACCAGCACGACCTTGTCCTCATAGACACTGCCGAGCAGGATCACTGCGCGGCCGAGTTTGTTCTTCAACTGATCGACCAGCGCCAACAACGCCTTGCCATCCTGGCCATCAAGGCGCGCAGCCAGCACCTTGACGTCCTTGACGTCGACGGCTGCGTTGGACAGATCGTCGCCCGCCGCACTGGCGGCCTTGGCCTGCAACTGCTCCAGTTGCTTTTCCAGTTGGCGATTTCGCTCCAGCACAGCCGAGAGCTTGTCGATCAGGTTGTCGCGACTGCCCTTGACCAGTTGCGCGGCTTCCTTGAGCTGCTCTTCGGCGGCGTTCAGGTAAGCCAGCGCCGCAGCACCGGTGACCGCTTCGATACGACGCACACCGGAGGCTACACCACCTTCGCTAATGATCTTGAGCAGGCCGATATCGCCGGTACGCTTTGCATGGATACCGCCGCACAGTTCGACGGAAAAATCGCCGCCCATGCTCAGTACCCGCACGCTGTCGCCATACTTTTCGCCGAACAGCGCCATGGCGCCCTTCTTCTTGGCGGTATCGATATCGGTCTCTTCGGTTTGCACTTCGGAGTTGTTGCGCACTTCGCGGTTGACGATGTCTTCCAACGCCTTGATCTGCTCAGGTTTGAGCGCCTCGAAGTGACTGAAGTCGAAACGCAGACGCTGGCTATCAACCAACGAACCTTTCTGCTGTACGTGATCGCCGAGTACCTGACGCAGCGCAGCGTGCAGCAAGTGCGTCGCGGAGTGGTTCAACGAGGTGGCATGCTGCACCTCGGCATCGACCCGTGCCTGGACCTTCTCGCCAACCTTCAGACTGCCGCTGGCAACCTGACCATGATGCAGGAACGCGCCACCCGTCTTGGTCGTATCACGCACATCGAAACGTACACCGCCAGCCTGCAGGTACCCGGTATCACCAACCTGGCCACCGGACTCGGCATAGAACGGGGTCGCATCCAAAATCACGACGCCCTGCTCGCCCTCACCCAACTGCTCAACCGCCTGGCCATCTTTATAAAGGGCCACGACAGTGGCATTGCCTTCGGTGGTGGTGTAACCGGTGAACGCTGTAGCGACATCAACCTTGACCAGGCTGTTGTAGTCCAGGCCGAAGGCGCTGGCAGAACGCGCACGCTCACGCTGCGCTTCCATTTCACGCTCGAAGCCAGCTTCATCGAGGGTCAGGTTACGCTCACGAGCGATATCACCCGTCAGGTCCATCGGGAACCCGTAGGTATCGTAGAGCTTGAACACTACGTCACCAGGTACCACGTTGCCCTTGAGTTCAGCCAGGTCCTGCTCGAGAATTTTCAGGCCTTGTTCGAGCGTCTTGGCAAATTGCTCTTCTTCAGCCTTGAGGACGCGCTCGATATGCGCCTGCTGTGCCTTCAATTCAGGGAAGGCTTCGCCCATCTCGGCCACCAGGGCAGCCACGATCTGGTAGAAGAAACTGCCCTTGGCGCCCAGCTTGTTGCCGTGACGGCAGGCGCGACGAATGATGCGCCGCAGCACATACCCACGACCTTCGTTGGACGGCAACACGCCGTCGGCGATCAGGAACCCGCAGGAACGAATATGGTCAGCTACGACCTTGAGCGAAGGCTGGGCGTCATTGCTGCACCCGATCGCCTTGGCCGAGGCAGCGAGCAGGCTCTGGAACAAGTCGATCTCATAGTTGGAGTGAACGTGCTGCATGACCGCACTGATCCGCTCCAGGCCCATACCGGTATCGACAGACGGAGCCGGCAACGGGTGCAGGACGCCATCGGCAGTACGGTTGAACTGCATGAACACGTTGTTCCAGATCTCGATGTAACGGTCGCCATCTTCTTCCGGCGAGCCGGGTGGGCCGCCCCAGATTTCCGGGCCGTGATCGTAGAAAATCTCGGTGCAAGGACCGCACGGGCCGGTATCGCCCATGGTCCAGAAGTTGTCGGATGCGTATGGCGCGCCCTTGTTGTCACCGATGCGAACCATCCGTTCAGCCGGCACCCCGACCTCTTTGGTCCAGATGTCATAGGCTTCGTCGTCGCTGGCGTAGACCGTCACCCACAGTTTTTCCTTGGGCAGGTTCAACCATTTTTCCGAGGTCAGGAAGTTCCAGGCAAAGGTGATGGCATCGCGCTTGAAGTAGTCACCAAAGCTGAAGTTCCCCAGCATTTCAAAGAACGTGTGGTGGCGCGCGGTATAGCCGACGTTTTCCAGGTCGTTGTGCTTGCCGCCGGCGCGAACGCACTTCTGGCTGCTGACCGCACGGGTATAGGCACGCTTTTCCTGGCCCAGGAAACAGTCCTTGAACTGGTTCATCCCGGCGTTGGTAAACAGCAGGGTCGGGTCGTTGCCCGGAATCAAAGAGCTGGAAGCGACACGGGTATGTCCTTGCTCTTCGAAGAAGCGAAGGAAGGCTTCACGGATTTCTGCGCTTTTCATAGGTTCTTCCACGGAAACGGCGGCCAGAGGCAAATGCTTGCGTCAAATTGACGAAACGACGGCAAAGGGCCGCATTATATCGGGCCTGAGGCCTGGGTACAGTGTGTTTATGCGATAGAAGCCGTCAATTGGACAACCTGTAACGGCAATGACAAACAAAAGCGGCAAAATTCCCTCCGCTAAGCGTGCCCGGGATGCTAAAGCCTGTTTTCCCCTACTGACAAGGCATTACGGAGGATGCACACGCCAATTGGCAAGGGTTCTCGGATGAAATGTCTTTCATCGGCGCCAATATCATTAGCAGGCTATACGTTTCCCTGAAAACTGTGCTAATAATCCGCTGCCGTCAGCCGCTGACGGCGACGTTCTCAGGGCGGGGTGCAATTCCCCACCGGCGGTAATTGCGCACACTGCGCATAGCCCGCGAGCGCTTGCAGATACCCCTGCAAGGTCAGCAGACCCGGTGTGATTCCGGGGCCGACGGTCATAGTCCGGATAAAGAGAGAACGGGATAGGCACCTGCGTGCCTGCGGCTGCATACCTGCACGCCGGCTATCCCTTTCGATCCAGATGCCCTGTTTCTCATACAAACAGGAGTCCGTTTTAATGCAACCCACTGCAATCGATAGCAAAAGCCATCCTCAAGAGCGAATTGCGTTCATTCAGGCCTGCTGGCACAAGGATATTGTCGACCAGGCACGCAAGGCCTTTGTCGAAGAGATGGGCAATCACGGCTATCAACCCGGCGACATTGACTTCTTTGAAGTGGGCGGCGCCTTTGAAATTCCGCTGCACGCCAAGCTGCTGGCCCGCACAGGCCGCTATGCCGGCATTGTGGCAGCCGGCCTGGTGGTCGATGGCGGCCTGTACCGCCATGAATTCGTGGCACAATCGGTGATCAGTGGATTGATGCAGGTTCAACTGGAAACCGAAGTACCCGTGTTCTCGGTGGTATTGACACCGCATCACTTCCACGCAGGCGACGAACACCAGACCTTCTACTTTGAGCACTTCCTGGTTAAGGGTGCCGAGGCCGCGAAGACCTGTGCCGACACCCTGCAGAAGCTGCGAGCACTGCGCCGCAACGAAGTGTCACAAAAACGCGCCGTGTAACCGCCACTCCACCCATACGCCGGCGCCCTTGTATGGGACCGGCGTTACACGCTACGGCATTACCTCAGCAGAGAAAATCGATCAGCCCAACTGATCCGGTGTGGTCGGCACAATCAGAATGCCCGCACGCAGACCATTCTTGACCTTGGGGTTTGGAAAAATGATGCGAGCGCCCTCCTCCTCAACAATCCAGCGTGTTTCAGCCAGATCCTCGGCCAGCAGATAGCCCTTGGAGAGTTCGGAAAAGTTTTCGATATCAGCAGGCAGGTGCAGGTGGAAGTTGTCGCTGTGCTTGATAATCTCGCGAGCAACGCTGAACAACTGCAAACCATCAAGCCGCTCGTCTTCCGCGCTCGGCTCATCGCCTTCGATGATGCGCTTGAGACGCTCCTCCAGCAGCAGCAGGTTCACCTGCTGGTTTTGACCAAACGGTCGAGCCTTGCCCAGCTCCAGCGTGAATGCTTCGGCATCCAGTTGTTCGTAGGTGTAGGCCGTGAACGTAATCGACGCCTTGCTTTGCAACAATACGGCCTCCATCCCCGCAGCGCGCAAGCGTGCCAACTCTCGACGCGAGTGCTGACGCCCCTCCTTGAAGGGATACAGTGCAAACTGCTCGATCTTCGAGCCACGTATTGCGGTGTGCAGGTCGTAATGCAAGCGCATACGTCCCGGCACACTGAAGAAGGTAGCCGCCAAACGCTCAAGCTCGCCGGCACGCAGTGCTTCCGTGCCACTGGACAACTCATGGCGCCCATTGAACAGGCGATTGACGTCCTGCTCGATGTAACGCTCGCCTCGACGAATGGCTTCGGGGTTGCCAAACAGGAACAGCATCCGTGCACGCGGCTTGATATCGCCACGGGCAATGCCATGCAGCAACTCATCGAGCAACTCGATGGGGGCTGTTTCGTTGCCATGGATACCGGCTGACAGCAACAGGTCCATGCCATTGTCGCGAGCCTCGGGAGGGCGCACTTCCAGTGCGCCTTCGCCGAGCCAGCGCATGCGCACGCCTTCGACAGTCATCTGAGTCTTCTCCGCCGGTTCACGACCGGCGAGGGTCAGGTCGAGCAGTTTGCCGAGGGCGAGCATGGGCCTTGTCCTTAGTGATGGTGTCCGCAGTCTGGGCCGTGGACGTGATCGTCGTCTTCACCGGCATCGGCCGGTTCCATTTCCAGCTGCAGGCTGACCAGGTTGGTGGCCAGCGGGCGCAGCAGCAGGTTGGCATACTCGGCGTCGTCTTCTTCGACGTCGACGCCAATCAGCAGCTGGCCGCGGCCATCCTGCTGAATCCATACCTCCTTGCCTTGCCAGACCACCGCGAAGCGGGTGCAGGAGGTTTCCAGCTGAGTGCCGTCATCATCTTCGAGGATCAGCTGCAGGGCGTCGGACATAGTCGAATTCTCTCTCAAGGTTCAAGTTGGAATGGATAGACCGAGCCCAGTTTCAGAATCTGGGTCAGCTCATCCAACGCCGTACGGCACTCCACCAACAACTGCGGGTCGGCCAGATCGCTTTCGCTCAAGCGGTCGCGGTAATGCTTGTCCACCCACTGAATCAGCGTGTCGTACAGCGGCGCCGTCATGATAACGCCTGGATTGACCGCCGCCAGCTCCGTTTCGTTGAGGGCGACGCGCAAGCGCAGGCAAGCCGGCCCGCCACCGTTCTGCATGCTCTGCTTGAGGTCGAACACCTTGACCTCTGCCACCGGGCCGCCCTGGCGGGTCAGCGCCGACAGGTACGCCCAGACGCGCTCGTTGTTGCGGCACTCTTCGGGCACGATCAGCAGCATCGAGCCATCGGCACGCGACAGCAACTGACTGTTGAACAAGTACGAGCGCACTGCATCTTCAACAGACACTTGTGCACGCGGCACACAGATACTCTTGAAGTTACCGCCCCGCTTAGCCAGTTTAGCTTGCAGTTCGGCGAGCATCACGTCGGTGCCCAGAAAGGCGTCCTCGTGATAGAACAGCACCTCACCATTACCCACTGCGATCACATCGTTGTGGAACACACCCTGATCGATCACCGCTGGATTCTGCTGAGCGTAGACCACACCCGCTTCACTCAGGCCATGAAGACGGGCAACCGCTTGCGAAGCCTCAAGGGTTTGACGCGCTGGGTACTTCTGCGGTGCCGGGAAGCGGGTATCGAAGGCACTGCGACCGAAGACGAAGAATTCGACACCTGCCTCGCCGTAACTGCGGCAAAAGCGGGTATGGTTGGCCGCACCTTCATCGCCGAATTGGCTGACGGCCGGCAACGCAGCGTGATGCGCGAAGTGCCGTTGATCAGCAAACATGGCTCCCAGTACCCGACTGGTCGTGGGGTGCTCAATGCTGCGGTGGTACTTGCAGTTGAGGTTCGCTGCAGTGAAATGCACGCGACCATCGGCGGTGTCGGCACTCGGGCTGACAGTCGCAGCATTGGCAACCCACATGCTCGAAGCGGAGCACGATGCCACTAGCAACGGCATTGCTTCTTTCGCGGCGCGCGCGATTACCTGGGCATCAGTCCCGGTAAACCCCAACTGACGCAGTGCGGCCACATCCGGACGCTCCTGCGGTGCCAAAACGCCCTGTGTGAAGCCCATGTCCATCAGGGCCTTCATCTTCGCCAGCCCTTGACGGGCTGCCTCGCGAGGGCTGGAAGCCTGCTGGCTGTTGCTCTGCGACGCGACGTTGCCGTAGGACAGCCCGCCATAGTTATGCGTCGGGCCAACCAGACCATCAAAATTCACTTCAAAGGATTTCATCGGCAAGACTCCGTGGACCTGTTGTTATAGGGAGACGCCGGGCGTCAGGGTTGCAGGCAGGCTCAGGCTGGCGGTCTCCAGCGAAGCCACCGGGTAAGCGCAATAGTCGGCCGCATAGTAGGCGCTGGCACGGTGGTTGCCACTGGCACCCACGCCACCAAACGGTGCGCTGCTGGCTGCGCCGGTCAATTGTTTGTTCCAGTTGACAATGCCCGCACGACTTTCCAGCCAGAATTGCTGGTAGCGCGCTTCGGAGTCCGACAGCAACCCGGCTGCCAACCCATATTGGGTGTTGTTGGCTTCGGAGATGGCGGCATCAAAGTCGGCATAGCGAATGACTTGCAACAGCGGCCCAAAGAACTCTTCGTCAGGACGATTGGCCACCGACGTCACATCGACAATCCCCGGCGTCAACAACGCCGCATTGGGTTGTGGCTGAGTCATTTCCAGCAGCGACACCGCACCGTTAGCCCGTAACTGGGCTTGTGCATCAAGCAACGCCTTGGCGGCGCCCAGGGAAATCACCGAACCCATGAACGGTGCAGGCTGTTGGTCGAACGCCCCCACCGAAATGGTTTTGCAAACGGCCACCAGGCGTGTCAGCAGCGCATCACCCCACGCACCTTGTGGCACCAGCAAGCGACGGGCACAGGTACAGCGCTGCCCCGCAGAGATGAACGCGGACTGGATGATGGTGTACACCGCAGCGTCCAGATCTTGTACCTGATCGACCACCAGCGGGTTGTTCCCCCCCATCTCCAGAGCAAGAATCTTGTCCGGGCGACCGGCAAACTGTTGATGCAAAAGGTTGCCGGTTCGGCTGGAGCCAGTGAAGAACAAACCATCGATACCCGGATTGGCCGCCAGCGCAACACCGGTTTCCCGAGCGCCCTGAACCAGGTTCAATACACCCACTGGCAGCCCGGCCTCAATCCAGCACTTGACGGTCAGTTCGGCCACTTTTGGGGTCAGCTCGCTGGGCTTGAACACCACGGTGTTACCCGCCAACAGTGCTGGCACGATGTGCCCATTTGGCAGGTGCCCCGGGAAGTTGTAAGGGCCAAACACCGCTACCACACCATGAGGCTTGTGCCGCAGCACGGCTGTGGCATCGGCCAGCGGGCCACTTTTTTCGCCCGTGCGCTCACGGTAGCTCTGCACCGAGATGGCAACCTTGTTGACCATGCTGGTCACTTCGGTGGTGGCCTCCCAGAGCGGTTTTCCGGTTTCCTCTCCGATGCAACGAGCCAACTCGTCGGCGTTGGCCTTCAAGCGCGCGGCAAAGGCCTCAAGTACTGCAATACGGGCATCCAGCGATTGCCGGGCCCAGCCGGGAAACGCCTGGCGCGCCGCCTTGACGGCCTCGCCCACTTGCTCGGCGGTAGCGCCCTGACCTTTCCAGATGACGTGCTGAGTAACCGGATTGTGCGACTCCAGGGCCTCGCCCTGACCGGCCAACCATGCGCCAGCAATATAGTGGGTCGTCATTTACTGGGCCTCCCGGGCGGACAAGGGTACGGCGCGGACCTGATCGCCAGCGCTCAAGCGCAAGCGCTTCGCAGTTTGTGGATCGACCACCAGGGTACCGGCGGCCAAACGAGCAGGCGCTGCTGCAATACGGCAGTCCTCACGCTTGCGGTTGTGGATGATGTATGGGGTGGCGTCGTCACCGGGCGTACCCACCGCCAGCACAAGCGCCTGGCTGTCATGCACCGCACGGATCTTGCGGGTCTCGCATTCGATGGCCGGGCCCGCGTCAAAGATGTCGACATAACCCTGATAGCTGAAACCTTCGCCCTTGAGCATGGCCAGCGCAGGCTCGGTGTCGGTGTGCACACGACCGATGACGTTGCGCGCGGCTTCAGAAAGGAAACAGGTATAGAGCGGGAACTTGGGCATCAGCTCGGCAATGAACGCTTTGTTGCCTACACCCGTCAGGTAATCAGCCTGACTGAACTCCATTTTGAAGAAATGTCGCCCGAGACTCTCCCAGAAAGGCGAACGACCATTGACGTCGGACATCCCCCGCATCTCGGCAATGATCTTGTTACCGAACAGCTCCGGGAACTCGGCAATGAACAACAGCCGCGCCTTGGACAACAGACGGCCATTCAGGCCAGTACGGTAATCACTACGCAAGAACAGCGAGCACAGCTCAGAGTTGCCGGTCAGGTCATTAGCCAGGAACAGCGTCGGGATTTCCCGGTAGATGTTCAGCTCCTGGGAGGCGCTGACGGTAAGGCCGACCCGGTAGTTATACCAAGGCTCGCGCAGGCCGACGGCCCCGGCGACAGCCGAAATGCCGACCACCTCACCCGCATCGTCCTCCAACGCGAACAGGTAGTCCGCGTCGCCCCGCTCGGCTTCACCACGGAAGGTTTTTTCAGCCCAACCCACCCGGTGCGCCAATCGCTCTTCGTTGGCCGGCAACGTCGTGAGGCCTGTGGTACCGGTGCTGCGCGCAAGTTCAATCAGCGCAGGTAAATCGCTGCTGCGTACGGGACGAACGATCATGCTATCTCCTCGGGCGGCGGCCTAAGGCCCGCCGCAAAACTCGACCTGGATACTCGGTTTTCAAACCGCAGGCATCAAACCGCAACCAGGCGCACGCTGGCGCCCTCACCAACACCCAGGGCATCGGCCGCTTCAAACGTCAGGCTCACTGGCTTGCCAGGCACCCAGTCCAGTTCCAGCAACACAGCGCGGTAATCCTGCAACTGTCCGTTGGAAACCAGATAAGGACGCCCGCCCTTGGCCACCTGCTCTTCGATACGCACGGGTACCACACGGCTTTGGGCGATCGAACGGATACCCGAAACCCGCGCATGCAAGGTCGGGCCGCCGTCGAAAATGTCGATGTAGTGATCGGTTTCAAACCCTTCGCGCATCAAGATGTCGAAGGTGATTTGCGCACGCGGGTGAACCTGACCCATCGCCTCTTGCGCGGCGTCCGGCAACAGCGGCACATAGATCGGGTAATGCGGCATCAGCTCAGCCAGGAACGTCCGGCTCTTCAAGCCGCACAGGCGTTCGGCCTCGGCATAGTTGAGGTCGAAAAAATTACGCCCAATGGCGTCCCAGAATGGGGAGTCGCCCTGTTCATCGCTGTAGCCGACGATCTCGGTAACCACCGAATCAGCGAAACGTTCAGGGTGAGAGGCCATGAACAACAGGCGTCCGCGCGAATTCAACTCGGACCAACCCGTTCCCACCAACTCCGGCAGTACATAGAAACTGGTCAACAGGCTGTTACCGGTCAGGTCATGACACTGCGACAGCACGTGAATCTTGTTGTGGATCTTCAGTTCACGCGAGGCGTGGACAAAGGTCTCGTTACGAAAGCTGTAGAACGGCTCTGAATAGCCCGCCGATGCCACAATCGCCGAACAACCGGCCAACTTGCCGGTGGCAGTGTCCTCCAGCACAAAAAAGTAGCTCTCTTCGCCATTGAAGCTGACTTCAGCAGCAAACGAGGTCTCAGAGGCGGCAATCTTGTCGCTCAAGCGTGCGGCATCGTCCGGCAGGGACGTGACACCAATGGGACTGTCGGCAGCCAGACGCTGTACTTCGCCTAGATCAGCCATTTGCGCGGGGCGCATCACCAGCATGGTGTCACTCCTTTTCGGGGAAAACAGGCCGACAGCCGTCGGCGAGAAAAAAGCAGCGCGTGCAAGGTGCACAAGCCGCGGAAATCAGTTTCGCTGGCCACCAGGGGCCAGCGAACAGAGGACAATCAGCCCTGGGTCAGCTTGGCAACAGCACGCTCGAAGCGGTCGAGGCCCGCATCGATGTCGGCATCCTCGATCACCAGGCTTGGGGCGAAACGCACCACGTCAGGACCGGCTTGCAGAATCATCAGGTCTTCTTTTTCGGCCGCGTTGAACACGTCCTTGGCCTTGCCTTTCCAGGCTTCGGACAACACGCAACCCAGCAGCAGGCCCAGCCCACGGACTTCACTGAAAATGCCGTACTGCTGGCCGATCTTCTCCAGACGCGCCTTGAAGCGATCAGACTTGGCTTTGACGCCGCCCAGCACTTCAGGCGTGTTGATGATATCGATGACCGCATTACCGACTGCGCAGGCCAACGGGTTACCACCGTAGGTAGTGCCGTGGGTACCGACAGCCAGGTGCTTGGCCAGCTCTTCGGTCGTCAGCATGGCGCCGATCGGGAAACCGCCGCCCAGGCTTTTGGCACTGGAAAGGATGTCCGGGGTAACGCCGTAGTGCATGTAGGCAAACAGCTCGCCGGTGCGGCCCATGCCGGTCTGCACTTCATCGAATACCAGCAGTGCGTTGTACTTGTCGCACAGCTCGCGGGCACCTTGCAGGTAAGCCTTGTCAGCCGGCAACACACCGCCCTCGCCCTGCACGGGTTCGATGACGACAGCGCAGGTCTTGTCGGAAATTTGCGCCTTCAGGGCTTCCAGATCGTTGTACGGCACGTGGCTGATACCCGTGATCTTCGGCCCGAAACCATCGGAATACTTCGGCTGACCACCCACACTCACGGTGAACAGGGTACGGCCATGGAAGCTGTTCACGGTCGCGATGATTTCGTTCTTTTCAGGACCGAAACGATCATGCGCAACGCGGCGTGCCAGCTTGAATGCCGCTTCGTTGGCCTCAGCACCGGAGTTGCAGAAGAAAGCACGGTCGGCAAAGGTCGCATCGACCAGCTTGCGCGCCAGACGCAGGGCCGGTTCGTTGGTGAAGACGTTGGACACGTGCCACAGCTTCTGCGCTTGCTCGGTCAGTGCAGCAACCAGCGCAGGGTGGGCATGCCCCAGGACGTTCACGGCAATACCGCCTGCGAAATCGATCAGCTCGCGGCCCGCCTGGTCCCAGACTCGGGAGCCCGCGCCGCGTACGGGAATGAAACCCGCCGGTGCATAGTTGGGAACCATTACCTGGTCGAAATCGGCGCGTTGCACCGGAGCTTGCTCAACGGACATCGGAGTCTCCTGAAGAGGAACGCCTGCCTGAAACTGGCGAGCGATGGGGGGATTGTAAGGAGAGATTGGCGCCTGTCCTTGCCGCCAAGCGACAACTTCTTATAGCGCCAAACCCTGTTTTAACAAGGCTTTCGGCAATGCGACAAATAGGGTCGCAAAGGCGCAGTTTAAACGGTGCGGGGTATCGACGGGGAGATTCCGCACCCAGGGCAGGTGCAGAAATTTTCGGGCGTGCGAATCACCCCAAAAACCTGTTTGACGGGAGCCGGCCCAAGCCGGAAATCCAGGCACAGCTGCCTTGGACAGTTGATGGCACTGGGCAGACACTGCAGCCCCATGCTTGTCGCCCTGCAGCGGTATCAACTGCGCCCCTCGCGAGGCGACCTGGCTGGATCAGCCGCGCTCGGCGGGTACGGATGAAAGCTCGAACGGGCTGCTGCTGCGGCGCTGGTTACGATCTTCACGCGGCGTTGCGCCAAAGAAGTTGCGGTAGGCACTGGAAAAATGTGGCCCGGAGGAGAAACCGCACGAAAGGCCGATCTGGATGATCGACTTGCTGGTCTGCATAAGCATCTGCCGCGCCTTGTTCAGGCGCAACTCCAGGTAGTACTGGCTCGGCACACGGTTCAGGTACTGTTTGAAGATGCGCTCCAACTGACGACGAGAGACACACACATGCTGAGCAATTTCGTCAGTGGTCAGCGGCTCTTCAATGTTGGCCTCCATCAACAGCACCGCCTGGGTCAGCTTTGGATGGCTGGATCCCAATCGATTCTGAAGCGGAATACGCTGACGCTCGCCACCCTCACGGATACGCTCGACCACCAACTCTTCGGACACCGCGCCCGCCAACTCCGCACCATGATCACGAGCCAGCACCGCCAGCAGCAGGTCCACGACAGACATGCCACCACACGCGGTCAGGCGGTCACGATCCCAATCAAACAGGTGGCTGGTCGCAATCGCCTTGGGGAAGCGCTCAGTGAAATCATCCTGCCAGCGCCAATGGACCGCAGCGCGATAACCATCGAGCAAGCCCAGCATGGCCAACGGGTAGATACCGGCCGAAAGACCACCGACCACACACCCCGCACGCACCAGTTGCTTGAGCGCGCTCCCCAGCGCCGAGTTGATAGCCTGAGGCGGCTCGTCTGCCAGCAAAAAGAGCTTGTGACAACCCTCCAAGCGCCCTGCCCAAGGCTCACCCGGCAGACGCCAGGCACCCTCGCCAGGTGCTTCCGCCTGCAGGAACCGCAACTCGTAAACCACCTCAGGATGCACCTTTTGGGCAACCTGCAAGACCTCCTCAGCCAGCGCCAGGGTCAGGGCCTTGGTGCTGGGCCAAATGAGAAAAGCAATGCGCTGGGTGGTCATAAAGGACGATCCGAAACCTTGGGTGAGACAAAGGTCAAGCTGCAACCGACACGCAGCATGACCTGTTTTGGTGCAAAGCGGCAGCCCTGCGTAGCCTCATTGGCAGATTATTTCAGGCTACCTGCCAGGAACTGCTGCAAACGCTCAGACCGCGGATTGACCAGCACTTCGCGCGGATCACCACACTCTTCCACCAACCCTTTGTGCAGGAACACCAACTGATTGGACACCTCACGGGCAAAGCCCATTTCGTGCGTCACCACGACCATGGTCCGGCCTTCCTGGGCCAACGACTGCATCACCTTCAACACATCACCCACCAACTCAGGGTCAAGCGCGGAGGTAGGCTCATCGAACAGCATAACCTCTGGCTCCATGGCCAGCGCACGTGCGATCGCCACACGCTGCTGCTCGCCACCGGACATATGTCCAGGGTAGGCGTCCTTACGATGGGCAACCCCTACCTTGGCCAGGTAATGCTCCGCCTTCTCCAGCGCATCCTTCTTGGACATACCCAGCACATGCACGGGTGCCTCGATGATGTTCTCCAACGCCGTCATGTGCGACCACAGGTTGAAATGCTGGAACACCATCGACAGGCGTGAACGCATACGCTGCAGCTGTTTCGGGTCGGCAGCCTTGAGCGCGCCATCCTTGTTCGGCACCAGCTTGAGCTCTTCATTGTTGAGCAGGATCTTGCCGGCATGCGGCTGCTCCAGCAGGTTGATACAGCGCAGGAACGTACTTTTGCCCGAGCCGCTGGAACCAATGATGCTGATTACATCGCCCGCCTTGGCGGCAAGCGATACGCCCTTGAGCACTTCGTGACTGCCGTAACGTTTATGCAGATCTTGGACTTCGAGTTTGTACATGCTGTCGGCTCTCAAAAAACGGTCTGTCATGAGCAAATGCCCGGGGCGAAAAATGCCGCAGGCCTCAGCCCTTGCGCGGCGCCAGATAGCCAAGCCAGCGGCGTTCGGCCATCTTGAACAGGCGGACCAGGATAAAGGTCATGCACAGGTAGAACACGCCGGCGGTAATGTAAGCCTCGAACGGCAGGTAAAACTGGGCATTGACGGTCCGGGCGGCACCGGTGATATCAATCAGGGTAACAATGGATGCCAGACTGGTGGTCTGCAGCATCATGATCACCTCGTTGCTGTACTGCGGCAGCGCACGGCGCAGTGCCGACGGCAAGAGAATTCGCCGGTACATCTTGATCCGTGACATCCCCACAGCCTTGGCTGCCTCGATTTCCCCGTGAGGGGTAGCTTTCAAGCTGCCAGCAATGATTTCCGCGGTATAGGCGCTGGTGTTGATGGCAAAGGCCAGGCACGCACAGAAGGTCGCACTGGACAGCCACGGCCAGAGGAAACTCTCGCGCACCACCTCAAACTGAGCCAGGCCGTAGTAGATCAGGAACAACTGCACCAGCATTGGCGTGCCCCGAATCACATAGGTGTACAACCAGGCAAGCAGGTTGACCAACGGCTGCTTGGAAACCCGCATCAACCCCAGCGGAATAGACACCAGCAGACCGAAGAACAGCGACAGGGCGAGCAACTTGAGCGTGGTCAGCAAACCGCTCATGTACAGTGGCAGAGCATCCCAAATGACGTTGTAGTCGAAGATCATAGTTCAGCCGCCTTTACGCCAACCGAGTAGCGTTTTTCCAGATGACGCAGCGCCAACAGCGAGACACTGGTAATCACCAGATACAACGCTGCAACCGCCAGGAAGAAGGTGAAGGGTTCGCGGGTAGCATCAGCTGCCTGCTTGGCCTTGAACATCATGTCCTGCAAACCGACTACGGAAATCAACGCCGTAGCCTTGGTCAGTACCAACCAGTTGTTGGTGAAGCCCGGAATGGCCAGCCGAATCATCTGCGGGACCATCACCCGGAAGAAAATCTGCACACTGCTCATGCCGTAGGCCATGCCGGCCTCAGCCTGCCCCTTGGGAATCGCCATGAACGCCCCCCGGAACGTTTCCGAGAGGTAGGCGCCAAAAATGAAGCCCAGGGTACCGACACCCGCAACCAGCGGGTTCAGGTCAATGTAATCGTCGTAACCCAGCAGTGGCGCGACACGGTTGAGCAGGTCCTGGCCACCGTAAAAAATCAGCAGGATCAGCACCAGATCGGGAATCCCACGGATCACCGTGGCATACAGATCGCCCAACCACGCCAACCAGCGCACCGGCGACAGCCGCAATGCCACGCCAATCAGGCCGAGTACAATGGCCAGGGCCATTGACGACAGGGCAAGCTGTAGCGTCAGCCATGCTCCGTCGAGTATGACTGCCCCGTAGCCTTTCAACATGATGAGGTCCTCGACCTTAGGGATGAAAAAATGGTGCAAACCTCAGAGCTTCTGCTGCTTGCACCATTACACAGGTGAAACTTCGACGACTTACTTCGCGGTCTCTGGACCGTAGATGTCGAAGTTGAAGTACTTGTCCTGGATCTGCTTGTACGTGCCATTGGCACGAATGGCCGTGATGGCCGCATTGATACGCTCCAGATTAGCCTTGTCGCCCTTGCGCACGGCAATGCCGATACCGTCGCCAAAGTACTTGGCATCCGTGAAGGCCGGACCGACGAAACTGTAGCCCTTGCCTGCATCGGTCTTCAGGAAACCATCTTCCAAGAGCGTAGCATCGGCCACGGTGCCATCGAGACGACCAGCAGCGACGTCCAGGTAGATTTCGTTCTGGGTACCGTAAGGGACAATTTCTGCCCCTTTCGGTGCAAAGACTTCCTTGGCAAAGCGGTCGTGAATCGAACCACGCTGAACGCCAATCTTCTTGCCCTTCAGCTCATCCAGGCTTTCACTGACCTGAGCACCTGATTTCATGACCAGGCGCGCTGGCGTCAAGTAGTACTTGTCGCTGAAATCAACCGACTTCTTGCGATCTTCAGTAATCGACATGGACGACAGAATCGCGTCGATCTTGCGCACTTTCAATGCAGGGATCAGACCATCGAACTCCTGTTCGACCCATACACACTTGACCTTCATCTCTTCGCACAGGGCGTTGCCGATGTCGTAGTCAAAGCCAACGATTTTGCCGTCCGGCGCTTTCGAGGCGAAGGGTGGGTAGGCGGCCTCGATACCAATTTTCAACGGCTTCTCATCAGCCAGCGATGCCAGGGAAAACACAGACAGCGCCAGTGCGCCAAGCAGTGCGAGTTTCTTCATCTGAGAACTCCATCGGTACAGGGCAATATGAGGCAGGAGGAACGACTGCCCAATATGCGAATGGGTACAACGCAGAAGCTGCGCGGGCCTCGACAGGCAGTCGAAGCAACACGAGCAAGTGATTGGCATTTTAGCGACAGCCCCGAAGCCGATATTTCTTCAATGCGACAACTAGTTACAGAAGCGCCAGAAGCCCGGACCCGAGATATTGACAGCCTTCACAGAATATGCAAAAGCGAAAGACAAATAACCTATCAACCAAGCAATAACCGGGCCCATTATTCGCAAACCCTTCTAATCCGGCAAGCACAGCGTGACGACATACTGTTTCACCCCGGAGAAAAGCCTCAAAAAATGGCATGAGCGTTTCTCTTTGCCCCGCTTATAGGCAGGCACGGTGACAGAATTGGTTACCGATGAATGTCGAAGTAACAGCTCACCCTGCCCAAAACAAGAAAGCCCCGCCTGGCGTCTGCCAGGCGGGGCCTCTGGAGCAACACAACCGTCAGGCGGCGGTCATGGTCTTGTGGGTATCGATCAGGTGCTGCACCACGCTTGGATCAGCCAAGGTGGAGATATCCCCCAAGCCATCGTACTCAGCCGTCGCGATCTTGCGCAGGATGCGTCGCATGATTTTGCCCGAGCGGGTCTTCGGCAAGCCCGGCGCCCACTGGATAACGTCCGGCGAAGCGATCGGGCCGATCTCCTTGCGCACCCAGTTCTTCAATTCCTGACGCAACGCCTCGGTAGGCTCTACACCACCATTGAGCGTGACATAGACATAGATGCCCTGCCCCTTGATGTCGTGCGGCACACCTACAACAGCTGCCTCAGCGACTTTAGGGTGGGCAACCATGGCACTTTCGATCTCTGCAGTCCCCATGCGGTGGCCGGATACGTTGAGCACGTCATCCACACGCCCGGTGATCCAGTAATAGCCATCCTCGTCGCGACGAGCGCCGTCACCCGTGAAGTACATGCCGCGGAACGTCTTGAAGTAGGTGTCGACGAAACGATCGTGATCACCAAACAGCGAACGGGCCTGACCTGGCCAGGAATCAAGAATCACCAGGTTACCCTCGGCAGCGCCATCAATCAGGTTGCCAAGGTTATCCACCAACGCAGGCACCACGCCGAAGAACGGACGCGTCGCAGAACCAGGCTTGAGTGCAGTAGCACCAGGCAGCGGGCTGATCAGCACACCGCCGGTTTCGGTCTGCCACCAGGTGTCGACAATTGGGCAGCGCTCTTTACCGACAGTCTTGTAGTACCAGCTCCAGGCCTCTGGATTAATCGGCTCGCCCACAGAACCCAGCAGGCGCAGACTGGAACCGTCGGCCCCCGCGACGGCGGCCTGCCCCTCGGCCATCATGGCGCGAATGGCCGTCGGCGCCGTGTAAAGGATGTTCACTTTGTGCTTGTCGATGATCTTCGACACACGGGTAATATCCGGATAGTTCGGCACACCCTCAAACAGCAAGGTGGTCGCACCATTGGCCAACGGGCCATAAACAATGTAGCTGTGGCCGGTGATCCAGCCTACGTCAGCCGTACACCAGTAGACATCACCCGGGCGGTAGTCAAAGACGCGCTCATGGGTCAGCGCGGCGTACACCAGGTAACCGCCAGTGGTATGCATCACACCCTTTGGCTTACCGGTGGAGCCCGAGGTATAGAGGATGAACAGCGCTTCTTCCGCACCCATTTCCTTCGGCGCGCAATGGCTGGAAGCGACCTTCATCAGGTCTTCGTACCAGATGTCACGATGCTGGTGCCAGGCAATTTCGCCACCCGTGCGCTTGCAGACGATGATCTTCTGCACACTGCTCGTTTCAGGGTTGGTCAGCGCCAGGTCGACATTGCCCTTCAGCGGTGTGCGACGCCCACCACGCAGCCCCTCATCCGCCGTGATCACAATCTTGGATTTGCAGTCAATGATACGACCCGCCAATGCCTCCGGCGAGAAGCCACCGAATACGACCGAGTGAATGGCACCGATGCGGGCACACGCCAGCATCGCAACCACGGCCTCGGGAATCATTGGCATATAGATGGTAACCACGTCGCCGCGGTGAACGTCCTGACCGCGCAACGCGTTGGCAAACTTGCAGACTTGCTCGTGCAGCTCACGATAAGTGATGTTGCGGCTTTCAGAGGGATCGTCACCCTCCCAGATGATCGCAACCTGATCCCCGCGCTCCGCCAGGTGACGGTCGAGGCAATTGTAGGAAACGTTCAGAGTGCCGTCGGCGAACCACTTGATATCGACATGGTGGTCATCGAAAGAGGTCTGCTTGACCTTGGTGAAGGGCCTGATCCAGTCGAGGCGCTGAGCCTGCTCGCGCCAGAAGCCGTCCGGGTTGATCACCGACTGCTGGTACATGGCCTTGTAGGTTGCCTCGTCGGTCAACGTGGTGGCTGCAACCTCGGGACGAACGGGATACAGAGAAGCCGCACTCATCTTTGTTACCTCGGTGTAATAGTTGTTTTTGTATGACCTCGATGTAACTGTACCAGAGCCGCCCAAGCCATTCGACATTGGTAGTAACAAAGCAGTCTTTTCTGTCAATACCTGGCCCAAACAGCTCTAGATCAAGCATTACAGAGCGATTCCACACTTAAAATCGCAGGCAACCGGCAAGACTACCCGTCGATTGTTACAGTTTCCGCCAATAGTGTTTATCAAAAGTGCATCTGTTTAGCACCGCAACCTCGCCCTAAAATTCACCTCGCCAGCAACGGCAACGCGATTAACAACTTGTACAGCCCCCACGAAGGCCGTTAATCACGCACTAATCTTGAGCATTAAAACTGTTGCACACGTAGCTCCACAAGAGCTACGTGCCCCCTTAAAGACCTAGACAGGTAAAATGAAAATGAAAGCGTTACTGGTATTGGCACTCGGCACTTTTTGCGCATCCGCCATGGCTGATGAAGTTGCAAATAATGCAGCCGAGCAAATTCCGGTTGAACAGTACAGTTACTCGCAACACCTGGACATCGCCAAAGTTATTTCCATGAGCGAAATCCCGAATGTTTGCGAAGTCGTTCCAGCACGCATGACCTACGAAGACTCACAAGGCCAAAAACACATTCTCGAGTACCGAGTAATGGGTAACGGTTGCTCCAACGGCTAATCGCCAGGGCTACTGACCGCAGCGCCTCGCTTCTCGAAGAACGAGGCGCGCTGCGAAAACGGCAAGGCCGCATCAGCGCGCAACACCGAGCCACTGAAATACAAACAACGTCCTCCCTGCATTACGCCACACCACCCTGCCCAGATTTTCCAACGGCGTGTTCACGCAACTTGTTGGCAATCGTGGTATGCGAAACACCTAGCCGCTTTCCTAATGCGCGACTACTTGGATACTCATCCAACAAGCGCTCCAATACTGCTTTTTCAAATCGCCCCACTATTTGTGCCAGATCGCCGTCCAGGGAAAACTCACCCAATGGCTGTCGCGCGCCATAATCCGGCAAACGAATGTGCTCAGCTTTCACAATACC
This sequence comes from Pseudomonas laurentiana, assembly GCF_014648275.1. Taxonomy (GTDB): domain Bacteria; phylum Pseudomonadota; class Gammaproteobacteria; order Pseudomonadales; family Pseudomonadaceae; genus Aquipseudomonas; species Aquipseudomonas laurentiana. Next base: position 18,729 of record NZ_BMQU01000029.1, on the reverse strand, counting down.
GCCATCACACAATGAGACCGCCTGAAACAGAACATTTTCCAATTGTCGAACATTACCGGGCCAGTGGTACTGGCTCAGACGCTCCATTGCGGCCGGCGCCAATTTCGGTAATGCACAACCAATCTGCCGACTGGCCTGATCCAGAAAATGCTCAACCAGCGGCGACAAGCCGTCCAGGCACTCCCGCAATGGCGGAATATGCAGCGAAAGCACGTTCAGGCGGTGATAGAGGTCCTGGCGAAACTCACCCCGCGCGCACAGCTCGGACAGGTCCACCTGGGTAGCGCAGATCACCCGCACATCCAGATACACCTCCTCATCACTGCCCACTCGGCGGAAGCAACCATCCTGCAGGAAGCGCAGCAATTTGACCTGCAAGCGCGGGCTCATCTCGCCAACGCCATCGAGAAACAGTGTCCCTCCCGCCGTCAACTCCAGCAGCCCTAGCTTACCTTCGGCGCGAGCCCCTTCGAAGGCGCCCGGCCCATAACCGAACAGCTCGGTCTCAGCCATCGACTCAGGCAACCCTGCACAGTTAAGCGCCATAAGCGGCGCCTGACCACGCGGACTGGCCAGATGACAAGCACGCGCCAGCAACTCCTTGCCGGTACCTGTCTCCCCCTCGATCAGCAGCGGCGCATCCAGTGGTGCCATCCTGCGCGCCTCACGCACCACGGCCGCCATGACTTTCGAGCTTTGAAAAATGCTGTCGAAGCCTCGCAGCTCCTGTTTGCGCACATTGTAGATCCGCTCACCAATGCGGTCGGCACGGTGCAGGGTCAGGACTGCGCCCGCCAGCGCCTCACTGTCGTCATGTTCCGACTGCAAGGGCGCGATATCTGCCAGGAAGACATCGCCCTTGACCTTGACCCGCAAGCCATTGATGCGTGACTTGTTCGCCCGCACCAGCTCCGGCAAATCGAAATCCTCGGCATAGCGGGACAAGGGAATACCCGGCACTTCATCGACCCGCACACCCAGCAATTGCGCCGCAGCACGGTTGGCGGCAACGATCGAGCCGCCCATGTCGATGGACAACACCGGGAAATCCAGAGCACCGAGCAGTGCATTGAGCTCCATGTGGCGACGTTCGCTGGGCATAAGCCCCACACGCTTCACGCCAAACACACCGGCAATCGACTCGAATTTTGGGCGCAAGGCCTGGAACTGCAGATTGATCAGGTTCGGACAATGCAGGTAGATCGCATTGCCGTGCTCTCCACCCACCTCACCACGCGCAACGTTGATGCCGTAATCCACCAACAGATTGAGGATGTCACGCAGGATGCCGATGCGATTTTGGCAGTGCACTTTGATACGCATGAAATGTCCTACAAGTAAGGCTTCGCTCGGTATTTATTCACACAAGCGCTAGAATTACTGTAAAGAATACGTGACAAATTAGCGCAAACTCAATGGCATCCAAGCCTTTGATTATCGAATCAGCGGAGACTCGTAAAGTTATCGTTACAAAAAACCTGTCCTGCCGGACCGATGCACCGCCTTCCACCAGGTGCAAACGCATTCCCGACAGGCTATCTCTAGGGCCATGGCTTGACCCATAACAATAAAGGCCCTCAGCAGGAGAGCAGCATGAAACAGACGCAATACGTGGCTCGTGAGCCCGATGCGCAGGGGTTCATTGACTACCCGCAAGAAGAACATGCGGTGTGGAATACCCTGATTACCCGCCAACTGAAGGTCATCGAAGGCCGTGCGTGCCAAGAGTACCTGGACGGCATTGATCAGCTGGGCCTGCCTCATGACCGCATCCCGCAACTGGGCGAGATCAACAAGGTACTCGGCGAGACCACGGGCTGGCAGGTTGCTCGCGTGCCCGCGCTGATCCCCTTCCAGACCTTCTTTGAACTGCTCGCCAGCAAGCGCTTCCCGGTCGCCACCTTCATTCGCACCCGTGAAGAGCTCGACTACCTGCAAGAGCCGGACATTTTCCATGAAATTTTCGGCCACTGCCCGCTGCTGACCAACCCGTGGTTCGCCGAATTTACCCACACTTACGGCAAACTCGGCCTGAACGCCACCAAGGAACAGCGTGTCTATCTGGCTCGCCTGTACTGGATGACCATCGAGTTTGGCCTGGTAGAAACGCCACAAGGCCGCAGAATTTATGGCGGCGGTATCCTTTCCTCGCCAAAGGAAACCGTCTACAGCCTGTCCAACGAGCCGGAGCACCAAGCCTTCGACCCACTCGAAGCCATGCGTACGCCGTACCGCATCGACATCCTGCAGCCCTTGTACTTCGTGCTGCCGGACCTGAAGCGCCTGTTCGACCTCGCCCATGAAGACATCATGGGCATGGTTCAGAACGCCATGCAGCTAGGCCTTCACGCACCGAAATTTCCACCGAAGGTAGCCGCCTGAGCTACCCATCCATACCCATAACAAACCACTTGCGGAAATACCTATGAACGCCTTGAACCAAGCCCATTGCGAAGCCTGCCGTGCCGATGCCCCACAGGTCAGCGACGAAGAATTGCCGGTACTGATCAAACAGATTCCGGATTGGAACATCGAAGTTCGCGACGGCATCATGCAGCTGGAAAAAGTATTCCTGTTCAAGAATTTCGCCCACGCACTGGCCTTCACCAACGCCGTCGGGGCAATCTCCGAAGCTGAAGGTCATCACCCAGGCCTGCTCACCGAGTGGGGCAAAGTCACCGTCACCTGGTGGAGCCACTCGATCAAAGGCCTGCATCGCAATGATTTCATCATGGCCGCCCGTACCGACGAAGTCGCCCAGACTGCGGAAGGTCGCAAGTAATGCACTTCGACGCCATCGCACGCGTACCGGGCGACCCTATCCTGGGGCTGATGGAGGCTTATGCCAAAGACAGCAACCCGAACAAGTTCGACCTTGGCGTCGGCGTGTTCAAGGATGCCCAGGGACTGACACCCGTCCCTGTTGCGGTGAAAGTTGCCGAACAACGCTTGCTCGACAGCCAGGCTAGCAAGAGCTACGTGGGCGGCCATGGTGACGCCACTTTCGGTCGACTGATCTGCGAACTGGTGCTGGGTAACGAATCGCCGCTGCTGCAAGCGCAACGCGTCGGTACCACCCAAACACCTGGGGGCACCGGTGCTTTGCGACTGGCTGCGGAGTTCATCAAGCACTGCCTGCCAGGACGCGGCATATGGTTGAGTGATCCGACCTGGCCTATCCATGAAACCCTCTTTGCCAGTGCTGGCCTCGCGGTTCATCACTACCCCTATGTGGGAGCAGACAACCGCCTGAACGTCCCGGCCATGCTGACGGCGCTGGAGTCTGCCCCAAAGGGTGACGTGGTACTGCTGCACGCCTGCTGCCACAATCCGACCGGTTTTGACTTGTCGCAACAGGACTGGCTGGCCGTGCTGGAGGTCGTTCGCCGTCGAGAACTACTGCCACTGATCGACTTCGCCTACCAAGGCTTTGGCGATGGGCTTGAGGAAGACGCCTGGATGGTACGGCGGTTCGCCGCTGAACTGCCTGAGCTACTGATCACCAGCTCCTGTTCAAAGAACTTCGGCCTGTACCGGGAGCGTACCGGCGCCCTGCTGGTCAGCAGCAAAGACGCCCAGAAGCTGCTGGACGTGCGCAGCCAATTGGCTCTGCTGGCCCGCAACCTCTGGTCAACGCCACCCGACCATGGCGCCGCAGTGGTTGCGCAGATTCTTGGCGACCCGGCATTGAAACACCTGTGGGTCGAAGAAGTGGACGCCATGCGCCAGCGCATCGCCCAACTGCGCACAGGCCTGGTCGAGGCACTGGCGCCGCACGGCTTGCGTGAGCGCTTTGCCCACATTGCTCAGCAGCGGGGCATGTTCTCCTACACCGGTTTGTCTGCGGAACAGGTCACGCAACTGCGTGAACGCCATAGCGTCTATTTGGTCAGCACAGGCCGGGCGAACATCGCTGGCGCTGATGCTGCACGACTGGACGCACTGGCAGCGGCCATTGCTGACGTCTGTCGCTAACCCCAAGCAGGCCGTTCTCCACAAGGGAACGGCCTCGCTGACGATACACGCCGCGCACTACCGCCCACCTTTCCCTGCCGAGCACGCCCAAAGTATGAGCCGCCGATTGGCAGTAAAACTCATACTGTCACGCAGACTCCTGTATCCTGCCGAGGCTTTTTGCAAAGCCATGCGCATATTGCGCAGCCTTTCCACTCACACTTGCGAGGAACGACGAGATGCATGAAATCCCGAATCTTCCCTTCCCAAGCCTGAACCCCGCCGAGCAGGAACCTGCTCTTCATAGCGCCGAAGCAGCCAATGCTGCTGACACCAACGGCGAAGAACTTCCGAGCGCCGACCAGGAATAACCGCGCACAGAGGGTGTGGAAACCTGCATCGGGGCAACCCAGCCCGCGGTTTTCACACCACCGAGCCCCTCAGTAATCCACCTTGCCTCGCCCAGCCTTTATCGTCCCACGCTTGCTTTTGCTCTCCAGCCTGCGGGTCTTGGAGCCCAAGGTCGGACGCGTCGGCCTGCGCACCTTCTCAACCTTGACCGCCGACTTGATCAACTCGATCAGACGCTCCAGCGCATCGGCGCGATTCTGCTCCTGAGTACGGTACTGTTGAGCCTTGATGATGATCACGCCCTCGCGGGTGATACGGTGATCACGCAGCGCCAGCAAACGCTCCTTATAGAACGTCGGCAATGACGAAGCCTGCGTATCGAAGCGCAGGTGAACGGCACTGGACACCTTATTGACGTTTTGCCCGCCGGCCCCCTGGGCACGGATCGCGCTCAGTTCAATCTCGTCATCAGGAATATGCACAGCATTGGATATGATCAACATGGGTCTGGCTTGAAGAGAACGACCTTCAGCATACCCCATAAAAACCAAAAGCCCGGCACAAGGCCGGGCTCTTGAAGGACATCACAGCGTGTTACTTGGCGGTGGCGCTCACAGCGACAACGGATGCCTGGGCGCTACGCTTGTTCTTCAGCACGTAGCAACCCCACATCACCACCACCCACACAGGGATGGCATAAACCGACACCTGAATGCCCGGGATCAGCAGCATGATGCCGAGGATGAAAACCACGAAGGCCAGGCAGATGTAGTTGCCATAGGGATACCACAACGCCTTGAACAGCGAAGTCTGACCAGTACGGTCCATGTGCTGGCGGAACTTGAGGTGCGAGTAGCTGATCATCGCCCAGTTGATCACCAGGGCTGCAACCACCAGCGACATCAGCAACTCCAGCGCATGCTGCGGGATGAAGTAGTTGAGCAGTACAGCGACCAAGGTCACACCGGCCGAGGCCAGAATCGAGCGCACCGGTACGCCACGCTTATCGATTTTCGCCAGACCTGCCGGGGCATCACCCTGCTCAGCCATGCCGTAGAGCATACGAGCGTTGCAGTACGTGCCACTGTTGTAGACCGACAGCGCAGCCGTCAGCACCACAAAGTTGAGAATATGCGCGGCAGTATTGCTACCGAGCAGAGAGAACACCTGCACGAATGGGCTGCCACTGTACGCGTCGCCAGAACTGTTCAGGCTGGTCAGCAGGCTATCCCATGGAGTCAGCGACAACAGTACGACCAGGGCGCCGATGTAGAAAATCAGGATACGGTAGATGACCTGATTGATCGCCTTGGGAATAACTGTTTTCGGCTTGTCGGCTTCGGCCGCAGTGAAGCCGAGCATTTCCAGGCCGCCAAACGAGAACATGATGATCGCCAGCGCCATGACCAGGCCACTGACACCGTTCGGGAAGAAACCACCGTGATCCCACAGGTTGCTGACCGAGGCTTGCGGTCCACCACTGCCACTGACCAGCATGTAGCTGCCCAGGGCAATCATGCCGACGATGGCCAGCACCTTGATGATCGCGAACCAGAACTCAGCCTCACCAAAGACTTTGACGTTGGCCAGGTTGATGGCGTTGATCATCACGAAAAACACCGCCGCCGAGACCCAGGTCGGAATTTCCGGCCACCAGTAGTGAACGTACTTGCCGACTGCCGTCAGCTCCGACATGCCCACCAGGATATACAGCACCCAGCAGTTCCAGCCGGAAAGGAAGCCGGCGAAACCACCCCAGTACTTGTGGGCGAAGTGGCTGAACGAACCGGCAACCGGCTCTTCAACGATCATCTCGCCGAGTTGGCGCATGATCATGAACGCGATGAAGCCACAGATCGCGTAACCGAGAATCATCGACGGGCCCGCCGACTTCAACACACCCGCCGAGCCGAGGAACAGCCCGGTACCAATGGCACCGCCCAAGGCGATCAACTGGATGTGGCGATTTTTCAGGCCACGCTTTAGCTCACCTGAATGCGAGTTTTGTCCACTCATGAACGGAGTCACCTGTTTGTTTTTATCTGTGACGGAATCGGACCCACCGCGCTCGTGGCGCAGCGGAATTAACAAGGTGGTAGACCTTGAGGGTTCTTGGACGGGGTCGGTCGACACGGGCGGCAGCCCGGACGAATTAGCCTGGTGTCAGCAAGATTGCGCGGTACGCATTGGGGTCACAGTTAAAACGCGGCGCATTGTATACCCCTGCAGTCGGGCAGGGGTCAACACGTTGCGTTAATGTCTGCTGACAAAACGCACCGGTCCTGTGGGAGAGGTGGAGCCTGGAAGTGTGTCTGGCGTGCATGGCGCCTCCGATTGTTCTTATTAGCAGCCCAGGCTCTTCGGCCCGGCTTTGCACACGGCAATGGCGCACATATCACCGCGCCCGGCGGACGCGGGCAAGCCATTGACGCTCACGGAAAGCGTAACGACAGAGGGTTTTCGGCAAGGTTTTGTTACAGCTGGCGGTGGCGGGCGATTTGATGGGGGAAAAACGGTATTCTTGTAAATATTTCCTTACAAGACGGTTCAGAAACTTTCCACATAGTGGAGAAAGGCTTGCCTGCGATGGCGTCAACACGGTGTCAGTGCGTACGCGGTGCCTGCATCGTTGGCAAGCCAACGGCCTTCATGGATCAACGCCAGTCGTTGCCTCAAAAAACAAACCCCCGCTAAAAAGCGGGGGTTTGTTGGCAGCCCGAACCAACCCGAAGGCTGGCTGTGATAGCGCTTACTCAGCGCGTGGCGGCTTGCCACGGCTGCTGCCTGGACGCTTCGGCGCAGGCTTGCGCTTGTTCATCTCGCTAGGACGCTCGGCAACGGTGGAGCGCCCCTTGCGTGGCGACTCATCGCGAGGCTGACGTGCTGGACGCTCAGTTGCACCGTCCTTGGCAGGACGCAGCGTACGTACACGCTCACCGCGGCCAACTGGCTTGGACGACTTGCGCTGCATCCGCTCAAGCTTGTCCTTGACCTTGGCTTTCATCGCCGGCATGGCGACCGGGGTCAGGCCTACTTCGGCAGCCAGGATATCCACTTCGCCCTGGCTCATTTCGCGCCAGCGACCCATCGGCAGGTCGGAGTTGAGGAACACCGGACCGAAACGCACGCGCTTCAGGCGGCTGACCACCAGCCCCTGGGACTCCCAGAGACGACGAACCTCACGGTTGCGCCCTTCCATGACCACGCAGTGATACCAGTGGTTGAAGCCCTCACCACCCGGTGCTTCCTGGATGTCGGTGAAACGCGCAGGGCCATCTTCGAGCATCACGCCGTTTTTCAGGCGGGTCAGCATGTCTTCGTCAACTTCACCACGCACACGCACGGCGTACTCGCGGTCCATTTCGTACGAAGGGTGCATCAGGCGGTTGGCCAGTTCACCGTCCGTAGTAAACATCAACAGCCCCGTGGTGTTGATGTCGAGACGACCGATGTTGATCCAACGGCCTTCTTTCGGGCGAGGCAGGCGGTCAAACACCGTCGGACGGCCTTCCGGGTCGTCACGGGTGCAGATCTCGCCATCGGGCTTGTTGTACATGATCACGCGGCGTACGGTTTCAGAGGCTTCTTCGCGCTTGATCAGACGGCCGTCGACCGAAATGGCGTCGTGCAAATCGACACGCTGGCCAAGGGTGGCGGCAACGCCATTGACCTTGATGCGCCCTTCACCAATCCAGGCCTCAACATCACGACGCGAGCCCACGCCAATACGCGCGAGTACTTTTTGCAGTTTCTCGCCGGCTGGACGTGGTGGGGTTTCTTGCAGGTCTTGTTCACTCATCTGGGCACCTCCCGGTGTACTGAAAATCATGGTGTGGGCGCATTGGCACCCAAACGGGCACGAATGATACGCCGAACGCAGACGCGGCGCATCACGGACGCGTTGGAATTCGCCGGCCACCTGACAATTTCCGCTCGAAGGTGAACTCAGTCGCGCGGCATGTCTTCGACAGACTCAGGCTCATCCGCCGCCGACGGAGTGTCGTCGAGCATGTCATCGAAGTCGGTCTTGAGCCCCTCCTCCATCGAGTCGAGTTCAACCAGCAGGCTATGAAAACTGGTTTCTTCGCGCTCGACTTCAGGCTCGACACTGGCATCCGCCAGCGCCTGCAGATGAGCAGGTACAGGCGCATCGTCCGGATCAAGCAGCGGCTCGGGTTCCATTTCCCTCAGTTCGGCCAGTGGCGGAAGCTGGTCGAGGCTCTTGAGGTTGAAATGATCGAGAAAGGCCTTGGTGGTAGCGAACATTGCCGGCCGCCCCGGCACTTCCCGGTAGCCTACGACACGAATCCATTCGCGCTCCAGCAAGGTCTTGGTGATATTGCTGTTGACTGCCACACCGCGCACGTCTTCGATCTCGCCACGGGTAATGGGCTGACGATAGGCAATCAAGGCCATGGTCTCCAGCAACGCACGAGAATAGCGCTGCGGACGCTCTTCCCATAGCCGCCCAACCCAGGGGGCATAGTCTTCGCGAATCTGCAGGCGGTAGCCGGAGGCCACCTCCTTGAGCTCGAACGCACGGCCATTGCAGGACTTGCGCAGCACGTCCAGGGCCTTTTTGAAGACCGCAGGCTCCGGGCGCTCGGCTTCCTCGAACAGCTCAAAGAGCCGCTCCAGCGATTGCGGCTTGCCCGACGCCAACAGAAAGGCCTCAAGCAGGGGCGCCAGGTCCCGTGGGTCGTTCAGGTTCATTGCCATGCTCGTTGCTTGTAGGGGTTACTCGGCACGCGCCCGGACATGGATCGCGGCAAAGGGCTCATTTTGCACCAGTTCGATCAAGGATTCCTTGACCAGCTCAAGGATCGCCATAAAGGTCACCACAACACCCAGCTTGCCTTCTTCCGCCGTAAAGAGCTCGACAAACGGCACGAAACCACCGCCCTTCAGCCGCTCCAGCACCTCGCTCATGCGCTCGCGGGTAGACAACGCCTCACGACTGACCTGGTGACTTTCGAACAGATCACCACGGCGGAGCACCTCGGCCATGGAGACCAGCAGCTCTTCAAGGCTGACATCAGGCAGCAACTTACGCACCTTGGCTTGCGGTGCCTCAAGCCTGGGCACGATCACATCACGCCCCACGCGACTGAGCGCGTCAATCCCTTCGGCGGCGGCCTTGAAGCGCTCGTACTCCTGCAGGCGGCGAATCAACTCGGCACGTGGGTCGTCCTCCTCGGCCTCGACCTCCGCCGAGCGTGGCAGCAGCATGCGCGACTTGATCTCGGCCAGCATCGCCGCCATGACCAGATACTCGGCAGCCAGCTCCAGACGCACGCTCTTCATCAACTCGACGTAGCCCATGTACTGACGCGTAATTTCAGCCACGGGGATGTCGAGAATATCGATGTTCTGTTTGCGGATCAGGTAGAGCAGCAGGTCCAGTGGCCCCTCAAAGGCCTCCAGGAAGACCTCCAGCGCATCTGGCGGAATGTACAGGTCCACCGGCATTTCGGTCAGCGCCTGGCCATAGACCAGCACCAGGGGCAACTCTTGCTGAGCCCCTGCCTGTGGATCGACGAGCGACTCGGTGGTGTCGGACTGGCTCACGCTTCGACCAGAAATGGCGCTGGATCGCCGCAGCCCACACGCACCACTTCCGGTTCACCCTCAGCCAGATTGATGACCGTGGACGCCTTGAGGCCACCAAACCCACCATCGATGATCAGGTCGACATGGTGCTCCAGGCGTTGGCGCATTTCATACGGGTCCGTCATCGGTTCGTCGTCACCCGGCAAGATCAGGCTCACACTCATCAACGGCTCACCCAGCTCTTCAAGCAGCGCAAGGGTGATCGGATGATCCGGCACCCTGAGACCGATCGTGCGGCGCTTTTCATGCATCAATAGCCGCGGCACTTCACGGGTAGCATTGAGAATAAAGGTGTACGGCCCAGGTACATGGGCCTTGAGCAAGCGAAAGGTACCGGTATCGATTTTGGCATACAGCCCCAACTGCGACATGTCACAACACAGCAGTGTGAAGTTGTGGCTCTTGTCCAGCTTACGCAACTGCCGAACCCGCTCAATGGCATTCTTGTCGCCAATCTGGCAACCCATGGCGTAGGCCGAATCGGTGGGGTAGATCACCACCCCCCCTTTGCGAATGATCTCCACGGCCTGCTTGATCAAGCGCGGCTGCGGATTCTCCGGATGAATCTGGAAAAATTGACTCACATTTTCTACCTGTTCAGACCGCGTCGATAGGCTGCTCATGCTTGAATCGGCGCCATAGAGGCGGCAGATCCTCGGGCAATGGCCGGTAGACACCGATCTCCGACCAGGCGCCCGGACCATGGAAATCACTGCCAGCACTCGCCAGCAGACCGAATTCACGGGCCAGGATGGACAACGTGCCCACCTGCTCGGCTGGCATCATCCCGTTCACCACTTCCAGCGCCTGCCCGCCTGCTTGAATATAGTCGGCAATCAGCCGACGGCGCTTGCTACGCGTAAATTCATAATGCAGCGGATGCGCCAGACTCACCCAGGCATCTGACTGACGCAGGGTTTCAACGGTGTCTTCAAGGCTCGGCCAGTGCTGCTTGACGTCCCCCAGCTTGCCTGCCCCGAGCCATTTGCGAAACGCTTCGCCACGGTCTTTGACATAGCCTGCGCGCACCAGAAACTCGGCAAAATGCGGTCGTGCCGGGGCATTGCCGCTGTCGCCAAGCTCCTTCTGTATGGCCCGTGCGCCGTCCAGCGCCCCGGCCATACCCTTCAGGGCCAGCCGTCGGTCGATTTCCTCGGCACGCAACCAGCGCCCTTGGTGCAGCGCATCGACCGCCGCATTCAGCGGCGCGGCATCGAGTGGAAAGCCATAACCCAGCACATGAATGGTGGCACCCCCCCACATGCAGGACAGCTCTACACCACTGACCCACTGCATACCCAGCGCGCGCGTAGCCGTGCGCGCTTCATTTTGCCCTTCAAGGGTATCGTGATCGGTCAGGGCCAATGTCCGCACGCCGTGTTCATGAGCCCGAGCGACCAGTGCCGTGGGCGACAAGGCGCCATCGGAGGCCGTACTGTGGCAGTGCAGATCAACATTCATAGGTGGCGCTTTCGCTGTCATTGATGTTTGTTATTATGCCGTCACATCCTGCTTCTGGCTGCCACTGTGAAACAATTCATCGATTTCATCCCGCTGCTCCTGTTCTTCATCGTCTACAAACTTGAACCTCGCGCCGTCGAAATTGCCGGCCACAGCTTTCAGTTGGGCGGTATCTATAGCGCTACGGCGATGCTGATCATCAGCTCTCTGGTGGTCTATGGCACGCTGCTCATCCGTCAGCGCAAGCTGGAAAAAGGCCAATGGCTGACCCTGGTCGCCTGCCTGGTGTTCGGCGGCCTGACCCTGGCCTTCCACAGCGAGACCTTCCTGAAATGGAAAGCCCCGGTGGTCAACTGGCTGTTTGCACTGGCCTTTGCCGGTAGCCACTTCATCGGCGATCGCGTGCTGATCAAACGCATCATGGGGCACGCCCTGACGCTGCCAGCCCCGATCTGGGGGCGCCTGAACATCGCCTGGATCGTTTTCTTCCTGTTCTGTGGTGCAGCCAACCTGTTCGTCGCGTTCACATTCCAGAGTTTCTGGGTGGACTTCAAGGTGTTTGGCAGCCTGGGCATGACCATCATTTTCCTGGTCGGCCAGGGCGTGTACCTGTCCCGCCACCTGCACGACAGTGACCCCACCACTCCGAAAACCGAGGACTGACATGCTCTACGCCATCATCGCCAGTGACGTTGCCAACTCGCTGGAAAACCGCCTGGCTGCGCGCCCTGCCCATCTGGAGCGCCTGCAGCAACTCAAGGCTGAAGGCCGCGTCGTACTGGCGGGCCCGCACCCGGCCATCGACAGCAACGATCCAGGCGCAGCCGGTTTCAGCGGCAGCCTGATCGTCGGGGAGTTCGAGTCCCTGAGCGCCGCCCAGGCCTGGGCTGACGCAGACCCGTACATTGCCGCCGGGGTTTACGACAAGGTTGTGGTCAAGCCGTTCAAGCAAGTCCTGCCGTAATGCCAGAGGCGGTGCGCACAACAGCGCACCGCCTGCCAGCATGCCTTTCTGGCGTCAATCGCTCATCATTCTCGTTAAACGGCCGACAACCTCTGGAACACTTGAGTGGAATCAGGAGTTCCAATGCGTCAAGGTACGTTGTCCCTACTGCTATCCCTGCTGCTGTTGAGCCCCCTTGCCCAGGCCGAAGACACCGCTGCCAGTACACCGCTATCACTTAGCGCCGGCAGTCAGATCACTGAGCTGCAACAACGCCTGAAGGAAAGCGAGGCACAGCGCCAAGCGCTGAGCCAACAACTGCAAAATCTCGATAACACACGCGAAAGCGCACAGCTGAGCGGGCTTCGCCAGGAAAACCAGCGCTTGAAAGCTCAGCTCAACGAGTTGCAAGCCAGCAGCCCGATGAAACTGTTGACCGATCAACAACAATGGTTCGTGATTGGCGGTGGAGTTGCCCTCTTGGCAGCACTCTGCGGTATCTTTGCCAGCGGTAGCTACAGACGGCGCCGGCAATGGTTGAATTGAGTGAGACATGAGCGAGCTGTTACTGATCGATGATGACGAGGAACTCTGCGAGCTGCTGAGCAGTTGGCTGACCCAGGAAGGCTTTCAGGTGAGGGCTTGCCACGATGGCCAGAGTGCCCGCAAGGCCTTGGCCGAGTACGCGCCAGCGGCTGTGGTACTGGACGTGATGCTGCCCGACGGCAGCGGCCTTGAACTGCTCAAGCAACTGCGCAGCGAGCATGCCGAGCTGCCTGTCGTGATGCTGTCGGCTCGCGGCGAGCCGCTGGATCGCATTCTGGGCCTGGAACTGGGCGCCGACGACTACCTCGCAAAACCCTGCGACCCTCGAGAACTGACTGCGCGCCTGCGCGCGGTGCTACGCCGCAGCCATCCGGCGACACCGCCCAGCCAGCTGGAAATCGGCGACCTGAGCTTCAGCCCAGCCCGTGGCGTCATCAGCATCAATGAACATGAACAGACCCTGACGCTCTCCGAGAGCCGCATTCTCGAAGCCCTGCTGCGCCAGCCCGGCGAGCCATTGGAAAAGCAGGAACTTGCGCAAATCGCCCTTGGACGCAAGCTCACGCTGTACGATCGCAGCCTGGACATGCATGTCAGCAACCTGCGTAAAAAACTGGGCCCACACCCGGATGGTCGCCCCCGAATCGTCGCCCTGCGCAGTCGTGGCTATTACTACAGCCTTTAATGTCAGGCCGACACCCGCGACTCTTTACCCAAGCTTTACGCTTGCCTGACCGCCGTTGACCTTGATCTCCCTACACTGAGCACATCCGGCCACTACCGGTTTCAGACAAGGAGATTCACCATGCGCAAGACCCTGATCGCTCTGATGCTCGCTGCAACCCTGCCAACTGTCGCCATGGCCATGCCCGAAGGTGGTCCACGCCATGACGAACACCATCGCGGCGGCGCACCCTTTGCTCAACTGGACCTGACCCACGAGCAACGCCAACAGGTCCACAAGCTCATGGGTGAGCAGATGAAAGAGCGTCGCGAGATCACCCAACGCTACCTGGAAAAACTCCCGGCAGCCGATCAAAAAGCCATGAAAGACGAGTTGAAGGCCAAGGAAGACAAAACCCAGGCCGACATTCGTGCACTGCTCAAGCCCGAACAGCAAAAACAGTTCGATGAAATGAAGAAAAAAGAAGCTGAGCGCCGCGCCGAATGGGACGAGTTCAAAGCCTGGAAAGCTGAAAAAGCCACCAAGGCTCAGTAAGCTGTGCCACACCTGCCCGGTCTGCCATGGCACACCGGGCATTCTCCGTTAGAGGTGCCTCCTTTGCGTTCATTGTTCTGGCGCATCCTTGCCAGTTTTTGGCTGGCCATCACGCTGGTTGCCGGCCTGTCGATACTGCTGGGCCACATGCTGAACCAGGACGCCTGGATTCTCAGCCGTCATCCTGGGTTGAACACCCTGGCCAAAAACTGGACCGAGCGCTACGAACAGGCCGGCCCGGAAGTCGCGCAAGGCTTGTTGGAACAGCGCAAACGGCGTTATCACATCGACGTCCAGGTGCTCAACGAGAGCGGCGATGCGGTCGTTCCAGGAACATTCCCACGCCGTGCCGCCGCCTTTGAGGCTCGCCAGCACAATGATGAACGACAGCTCCCCTGGCGCCGGCTCACAGAGGAGTACACCAGCCCAAGCACGGGTGACACCTACCTGCTGATCTACCGGATCCCCCACCCGGAACTTGACGCCTGGCACCGCGAAAGCCTGCTATGGCCATTGAGCGCGTTGGGGATTGCGCTGGTCGTGCTGACCCTGTTCAGCCTGCTGGTGACGCTGTCGATCACGCGCCCACTGGGAAGGCTGCGCGGCGCGGTGCATGACTTGGGGCAAACCGCCTACCAACAAAACAGCCTGGCTCGACTGGCCAGCCGACGCGACGAATTTGGCGTACTGGCCAACGACTTCAACCGCATGGGCGCACGCCTGCAAAGCCTGATCGGCAGCCAGCGCCAGCTGCTTCGCGATGTGTCGCACGAGCTACGCTCGCCACTGGCACGTTTACGCATCGCACTGGCCCTTGCAGAACGCGCCGGACCAGAACAACGTGAAGCACTATGGCCCCGACTGACCCGTGAGTGCGACCGCCTGGAAGCCCTGATCAGTGAAATCCTGGCATTGGCCCGTGTCGATGCCGAACAGGCAAAGGCCGAACCGATTGACCTTTCGGCCGTGCTGCTGAATGTAAAGAAGGATGCACTGCTGAATGCCCCTGAGCAGGAAATTCACCTGCACGCCGAGCCCGAGCTGGCCCTTCAGGGCTGGCCGACACTGCTGGAACGTGCACTGGACAATCTGTTGCGCAATGCCCAACGCTTCAATCCGCCAGGGCAGCCCATTGAGCTCAAGGCCACTCGCGACAATGAGCGGATCATCATCAGCGTACGCGACCATGGCCCTGGGGTGGCTGACGAACACCGTGATCAACTGGGCAAACCGTTCTTCCGCGCCCCGGGGCAAAGTGCAGCAGGTCATGGCCTGGGGTTGGCCATTGCCCGGCGAGCGGTGGAGCGTCATGGCGGCAGCCTGACGCTCGCCAATCATCCACAAGGCGGATTTATCGCAACCCTGACCTTACCGCTCGCGGGTGCTGCACAGTAACCTGATCCGGCGACTGGCAGCACGAATCGGCTCAGCGCGGCATGGGCCACGCGCTGACGAAGTCCTCGGTGGCCAGCACCGGTGCCGTGCGCGGTTCGTTCTGCGGCGTACCCACGTAAAGGAAAGCGATGACCTCCTCCCCTTCAGCCAAGCCCAGCCCCTTGGCCACGTGGGCACTGTAGGACAGATCACCGGTACGCCACACTGCACCAATACCCTGGGCATGAGCCGCCAGCAGAATACCGTGCGCCGCACATCCGGCGGCCAGGCGTTGCTCCGACTTAGGCACCTTGAAGTGGTCCTGCAGGCGAGCAATGACCACAATCAGCAGCGGTGCACGCAACGGCATGGCGCGGGCTTTGTCCAGCGTCGCCTGGGTCGCGCCACCCTTTAGCTCCGTCGCTTCGACGAGCAACTGCCCCAGTTGTTCGCGTGCTGCGCCTTCAATGGTGAGAAATCGCCATGGGCGCAATTGACCATGATCGGGTGCACGCAAGGCTGCCTGAAACAGCGCCTCACGCTGTGCAGCATTCGGTGCCGGCTCCACCAGGCGTGGAACGGAAACACGGTTGAGCAATGCGTCGAGAGCCTCCATCGGCTACCCCCCTGTAATTGAATGTAGGGCCATTCTAGCGTTTACATAAAAAGGTCCATAGGTAGAATGGCGCCTTTCCGCATCGAGTCAGAGCAGATCACATGGCGTTGCCGACCTTAAGGATCATTGGTTTCATTATCGGCATCTTCCTGATTACCCTGGCAATCAGCATGGTCGTGCCCATGGCCACCCTGGTGGTTTTCGAGCGCACTGGCGACTTGACCTCATTTCTCTGGGCCAGCCTGATCACCTTTTTAGCCGGCCTGGCACTGGTCGTTCCCGGGCGCCCGGAGCACGTGCATCTGCGCCCACGGGACATGTACCTGCTCACCGTCAGCAGTTGGCTGGTGGTGTGTATCTTCGCGGCATTGCCCTTTCTGCTGACCCAGCACATCAGCTACACCGATGCGTTCTTTGAAAGCATGTCAGGCATCACTGCCACCGGCGCTACCGTACTGAGCGGCCTGGACACCATGTCTCCGGGCATCCTGATCTGGCGCTCGCTCTTGCACTGGCTGGGCGGTATCGGTTTCATCGCCATGGCGGTTGCGATTCTCCCGTTGCTGCGCATCGGTGGCATGCGCCTGTTCCAGACCGAGTCGTCCGACCGCTCGGAAAAGGTCATGCCACGCTCGCATATGGTCGCCAAGTCGATCGTCATGGTTTACATCGGTATCACGACCCTCGGTGGCCTGGCGTTCTGGCTCGCCGGCATGAACCCGTTCGACGCCATCAACCACGCCATGTCAGCCATTTCCACCGGTGGTTTCTCCACCTCCGACCAGTCTCTTGCCAAGTGGGACATACCTGCAGTGCATTGGGTCGCCGTGGTGGTGATGATCCTCGGCAGCCTGCCCTTCACCCTGTATGTCGCAACACTGCGAGGCAACCGCAAGGCGCTGCTAAGAGATCATCAGGTTCGCGGCTTGCTCGGCCTGCTGCTGGCTACCTGGGCAGTACTTGGCACGTGGTACTGGGCCACGACCGATCTCCACTGGCTTGATGCCTTGCGCCACGTAGCGCTGAACGTGACCTCCGTGGTGACCACTACCGGTTTTGCACTGGGTGACTACAGCCTGTGGGGTAATTTCTCGCTGATGCTGTTCTTCTACCTGGGCTTTATCGGTGGCTGCTCCGGCTCGACTGCCGGCGGGATCAAGATCTTCCGCTTCCAGGTCGCCTATACCCTGCTCAAGGCCAACCTGAATCAACTGATCCACCCACGGGCCGTGATCAAGCAGAAGTACAACGGGCATCGTCTCGATGAAGAAATCGTGCGCTCGATCCTGACCTTTTCGTTCTTCTTCGCCACCACCATCTGCGTTATCGCCTTGGCCTTGTCGTTGCTGGGCGTCGACTGGATGACTGCACTGACAGGTGCTGCAGCCACCGTTTCCGGTGTCGGCCCTGGATTGGGCGAAACCATCGGCCCTTCCGGCAACTTTTCCAGCCTTCCAGACGCAGCCAAGTGGATTCTGGCGGGCGGCATGCTGCTCGGCCGCCTGGAAATCATCACGGTACTGGTGCTGTGTATGCCGGCGTTCTGGCGTCATTGATCGCCTAAGCGCTTGGCAGCAACCCTCCCAGGCGTGCCCGATACTCCCCGGGCGTGACATCGAACCAGCGCCGAAACGCTCGGAAAAAGTTGCTTGGGTCAGCAAACCCCAGCAGGTAGGCGGCCTCAAGCAAGGTCATCCCGGGCTGGGCGAGATACTGTTCGGCCAGCTCGCGACGGGTGTCGTCGAGCAAGGCCTGAAAGCTGGTCCCCTCTTCCTGCAATCGTCGCTGCAGGGTGCGTTGGGACAGATGTAGCGCCTGGGCAACCATTTCTCGCTTAGGCTCGCCCTGAGGCAGCATCCGGCACAGTACCTGGCGGGCCCGATGCGTTACCCGGCTCTCGGAAAAACGCGCAAGGTACTCACCAGCAAAACGATCATGAAGGGTGGCCATGGCTTCGTTGGCCGTTGGCAACGGCGCCTCCATGTCGCTGCGTTCAAAAATCAACGCATTGTGCTCAGCACCGAATACCAGCGGTGCCTGGAAGGCTGTTCGATAGGGTTCCAGATCGACAGGCTGCGGCCCGTGGATCAACACCCGACGCAATTGAATCGGACGACCGCTAAGCCAACTGGACAGCGACAAGGCACACGCCAATGAGGCTTCGGCGCTGTGGCGGGTCGGCGGCAGGTGATCACCATGCACCGTCAACACCAACGCGTACCCCTCCGGCTCCAGACGGAAAGACAGATCAGAGCTCTCGGCAATGATTCGTTGATAACGGACCAGACGCTCGAACCCCTCAGCCAGGGTTCGACTGGACATCAAGGCATAGCCGACGACATGGAAGGAAGCCGGGCGCACAACGCGGGCCATGTTCAGACCGATCGCCTGATTGCCGGACAGCTCAACGGCCAACTGCCAGAGGCGCGTCATGGCATCCTGTGGAAAGCGTGCGTCGGGATCATCCAACGCCGCAAAGTCCAGACCAATCTGGGTGAACATGGCGCGACAGTCGAGCCCTTCCAACTCAAGTGCCTTGACGATTCCCGATGCCCAGCTTGCTGAAGTGGTTCTTTCGCTCATGGCTGGCTTGGCGGCCTCAAGGAGCAAGTGCAACACCTGATGTAAGGTGTTGCCATGTCTACCCAATACAGT
>NZ_BMQU01000028.1 GCF_014648275.1 Pseudomonas laurentiana | reverse complement strand
AATGACAGTACCTGAAGGTCGTGCTGAAGGTCATCGATCGTCAGGCTGAAGTGCGCGTGATTGCCAACTGAGAACATCCCTTGTCCCTATCGCGACGGTTATGGGCGAGGCGCTCGTTCAAGCATGAGCACCCCACAGACGAAGGGGTTTGACGCTAGCAGGGATGTATTCGGAAGGAAGTAGGATACGTCTGAACTCTGTGACAGACGCGTCGCTAAACAGAATCACGCGACCTGTTTCAGTACAGCCGTCGCAGCAAATAGGTGTCCATGATCCAGCCTTTGCTGGCCCTGGCCTGCTCGCGCCGGGAAAGGATCTGTGCCTTGACCTCCAGCAGCGGCCCCTCGATCAGGATCTCGTCGTCAGTTCCCAGGTAAGCGCCCCAATAAATGTGCAGTCGAGGATCGTCCAACGTGGCAAAAGCCGACTGGGCGTCGAGCATCACCACCACGTTTTCAATCGGCGACACATCGGCCAAACGTCGGCCGGGTACTATTTGTAAAGGCTCGCCAATACGGTTCAACGGGATGCAATGGCGCGCGGCCAACGCCTGGACACTGCTGATACCAGGAATGACTTCAATGGAAAAGTGCTGTTCTTCGATCAGATCGAGGATGCGCAATGTGCTGTCATACAGCCCAGGCTCACCCCACAGCAAGAAGGCGCCGCACTGCCCTTCAGGCAATTCGTCCGCCAACAGGCGCGCATAGAGACAGGCGCGCAGGCGGTGCCAGCCTTGCACGGCCTCGACATAATCGCTGGCCACAGCGTCACGCAGCGGATCATCGACCGCGACCACCCGGTAAGGCCTGTGCACATGCCGCTCGAGCAGTTCCGTGCGCACGCGCAACAGGTCATCCTTGCCCACGCCCTTGTCCAGCAGGAAAAAGACATCGGCGCGATTCAGCGCGTCGAGGGCTTCCAGCGTGACCTGTCGGGGATTGCCTGGGCCGATACCGATCAGCAGCAGGTGTTTCATCGCCATCGCTCCGGTGAATACACGGCCATTGTCGAACGGCCGCGTATTCAGGGCAAAGCCGTTTACAGCAACGAGAAGTTGTAGCTGACAATTACACGGGTTTCGTCCATGTCGCGGGCAAACTTTTCATAGTTGCTGCGGTAGGTCGCATTACGCAGGCGAACACTGACATCCTTGAACGTACCGCTTTGTACCTGGTACTTGAACTCGGTATCGCGTTCCCATTCCTTGCCTTCGGCCTGGCTGCCCGGCACCTTGATGGTGTCGCCGTTGATGTAACGGGTCAAGAAGGTCAGCCCTGGAACACCCAGTGCCTTGAAGTCATAGTCATAGCGTAGTTGCCAGGAACGTTCCTGAGCGGCAGCAAAGTCGTTGACCTGGGAATAGTTGACCAGGTAGGGATTGCTGCCATCGAGGTATGGCATGGCGTTTTCGCCGTACATGCGCTGCCAGCCCGCGCTGAACTTGTGCCCGCCCAGGCCGTAGCCCAGCATACCGCTGAACGCGCGGTGGTCGATGCTGCCAGCCTTGGCTGCACCGATGTCGTCACTCTTGATAAGCCGCAGGTCTGCCGACAGGCTGCCAACACTCAACGGTTGGTTGGCGAGCACACCCAGGAAGTGCTGACGGTAGATGTCGTCCAGCGTGGCAACCTGGTACTGGCCCGATAACCGCTCATTGAAACGGTAATCGACCCCGGCCATGTCAAAATGATCGGCCTTGGTATCGCAGGCATAGCGCTTGTTCTTGCAATGCACGCGAATCTCTTGTGCATCGGTCGAATCCCGCGCGGTGTAACGATCCAACCGTGCGGCCATGAACTTGAGGTCCTTGAACTCCTCAGAGGTCAACTGGGTGCCGTGGAACATGGTTGGCAACAAACGGCCATCGTTGTACTTGAGCAACGGCACATCGGGCATCATCGCACCGTACTTGAGCACGGTGTTCGAGTAACGCACTTTGCCCGCGACGCCCAACTTTGCGTACTGGTCTGCAGAATGTCGGGGGTTGTGGCCACTGGAAGGCAACAGCCCGCTGTTACTGTCGGCCGGGCTGGAGTCCAGCTTGAAACCGAACATGCCCAGTGCATCAACGCCAAATCCGACCGGCCCTTCGGTATAACCGGATTGCACATTCAGAATAAAGCCCTGCGCCCACTCTTCACGTTTTGAGCCCCCTTGTTGCGAGCTGGTATGGCCGTCACGAAAGTCGCGGTTGAAATAGACATTACGTGCTTCGACCTTGGCACTGGTGTCTTCAAGAAAACCGGCGGCCTGGGCCGAAAAACCAGCAAACAGGGCCACTAGACCTGCCAGATGGCGCCCATGGACAAAGGGATAAGGGGGAAACATGAGTTACGACAATCCGAATAAAGGCAAAGAACCAACCCGCGCCCTTCCTGGCACCGGCCACATGCACCGAACTACAACCCGCGGCGACCTTAAATTATCACCAAACCGCTCTAGAACAGGCCATTGGACCTTGGTCTAGTCCACCTTCCACTCACCCGGTTAATCCTCAAATAGCGAAAAGCGCTGTAGTTCAATAGTTAGGCACACTGCCATTATCTACGCCTGACCGCACCGTGTTATTTATTGACTACACTGATTATTACTATGGTGCGTGCACCTATGGCCACTGTGCTTTTCAATACGCTAATGACCACCGTGCGTAAAAGCCACTGCAGACAAGAGGAGTAATGATTGTGTCCCGACTTGCTGAGTTTCGTGCTGCCGAAAGAGCGCTCCAGGAACAGCTTGCTCAACTGGAAGCCTTGAAAAAGGATGCCGGCCTAAAACGTGAAATAGAGTTCGAGCAGAAACTTGTCGGCCTGATGAACAGCTATGGCAAGAGCCTGCGTGATGTGATTGAAATTCTCGATCCAAAAGCCGCCGAAAAGGCACCGGCCGCCCTCATCAAGCACCGTCGCCCACGCGTGGTAAAGGTCTATGAAAACCCTCACACCGGCGAGTTGATCGAAACCAAAGGGGGTAATCACCGGGGCCTGAAAGCCTGGAAACAGCAGTACGGCGCGCAGACTGTCGAGGGCTGGGTACGCCACTGAAAAACGCCCATTTACTTCACACTTTTTTCACACCGCCTCTTTCAGGATGAAGACTGCTAAAGGATTAGCGCCCCATTCGCCCGCCACGGCGGGCTACTTATTCGAGTGCGCCCTGCCGACCCTGTCTGCAGGGCGCAAACCGTTTGCGCAATCGCTTCACTTCCGTATCATGGCCGTCTGACCGTTTCGCTGGCACCACCGTGCCAGCCCCTTCTGCGGAGAGCCCATGAGCCTGCAACATCTCGACACACTCCCCGGCGTCACTGCACAACCGGACGCTGCTACCCAAAACTTCGTGTTCAACCACACCATGTTGCGGGTCAAGGATGTCGCCAAATCCCTGGACTTCTACACTCGGGTACTGGGCTTCAGCCTGGTGGAAAAGCGCGACTTCCCTGAAGCCGAATTCAGCCTGTACTTCCTGGCCCTGGTCGACAAGGCACAGATCCCGACCGACGCAGCAGCACGCACTGCGTGGATGAAATCGATCCCCGGCATCCTTGAGCTGACGCATAACCACGGCACCGAACATGATCCTGCGTTCGCCTACCACAATGGCAACAGCGATCCGCGCGGCTTTGGCCATATCTGCATTTCCGTGCCGGACATTCGCGCGGCCTGCGAGCGCTTTGAAGCGCTGGGCGTGACCTTCCAGAAGCGCCTGAGCGATGGACGCATGAAGCACCTGGCCTTCATCAAGGACCCGGACGATTACTGGGTTGAGATCATTCAGCCTACCGAGTTCTAAGCCAAACCCCGGGTCGCGCTCGTCGGCGTTCGACTCGGGGCCTGCCAAGCTGTGGTATATCGGGAACGGTGTTCGGTTAACGCCACCACAGCGAGGTAGATCCGATGCAATCCCTTCAATGTGTCCATCGTAACTACACCATCGTCGCCAATGTCGAAGCACACCCCGGCATTCCCCTGCCATTCGCGGGCGGTTGCCTGATCACCAGCCCCGAAGGGCACACCTCCCGACGCCTGCCGCTGCCCCTGAACATGGGCTTTCTGGCCAGCCTTGAAAAGGCCCAGCACGCGTCCATCGCACACGGCAAATGGCTGGTAGACCAACAACTGGACAAGGGCCGGAAACTGCTCGGCTAGGCATGTGCGCAACAGGTACAGAAACGACCGAAAGTGCTTCCACCACCAGAGGCAGAAGCGCTTTCGGTACCGGTCAGATCAGATCAGATCAGATCAAACCTCAGGCTGGCGCCGAGGTGCGAATCAGGTGATCAAACGCGGCCAACGATGCTTTAGCGCCCTCACCCACCGCAATGACAATCTGCTTGTAGGGTACGGTGGTCACGTCACCGGCGGCAAACACACCCGGCAGGTTGGTCTGGCCACGGGCATCGACCACAATCTCGCCACGCGGTGACAGCTCGACGGTGCCCTTGAGCCAATCGGTGTTGGGCAACAAACCGATCTGTACAAAGATCCCCTCCAGCGCCAGGTCATGCAGCGCTTCAGTCGTGCGGTCCTTGTAACGCAGGCCGCTGACCTTCTGCCCATCGCCCAGCACCTCGGTGGTCAATGCGCTGGTGATGACCTTGACGTTTGGCAAGCTGTGCAGCTTGCGTTGCAGTACGGCGTCAGCACGCAAGTGGCTGTCGAACTCGATCAGGGTGACCTGAGCAACGATACCCGCCAGGTCGATAGCCGCTTCCACACCGGAGTTGCCCCCCCCAATCACCGCTACGCGCTTGCCTTTGAACAGAGGGCCATCGCAGTGCGGGCAGTAGGCAACACCGCGGCTGCGGTACTCTTTCTCCCCCGGAACGTTCATTTCGCGCCAGCGCGCACCCGTTGCAAGAATGACGGTCTTGGCCTTGAGCGACGCACCGCTGGCAAGGCGCACCTCGTGCAGGCCGCCATCGGTGGCGGGGATCAGCGCGTCGGCACGCTGCAGGTTCATGATGTCGACGTCATATTGCTTAACGTGCTCTTCCAGCGCCGTGGCCAGTTTCGGGCCTTCGGTTTCTTGCACCGAGATAAAGTTCTCGATTGCCATGGTATCGAGTACCTGACCGCCAAAACGCTCAGCAGCCACCCCGGTACGAATGCCTTTGCGCGCGGCATAAATGGCTGCTGCGGCACCGGCCGGCCCGCCGCCTACCACCAGCACGTCGAAGGCGTCCTTGGCGTTGATTTTTTCAGCCTGACGCTCACCGGCGCTGGCGTCGAGCTTGCCAACAATCTCCTCCAGGCCCATGCGACCCTGGCCGAAAACTTCACCATTGAGGTACACACTCGGCACGGCCATGACCTTGCGCGACTCGACTTCATCCTGAAACAGCGCGCCGTCGATCGCGACGTGGCGCACGCTCGGGTTGAGCACCGCCATCAGGTTGAGCGCCTGAACCACATCCGGGCAGTTCTGGCAGGACAGCGAGAAGTAGGTTTCAAAGTTGAACTCACCCTTGAGCGCACCAATCTGCTCGATCACTTCGGCACTGGCCTTGGACGGATGACCACCGACCTGCAGCAGCGCCAGCACCAATGAGGTGAATTCGTGGCCCATGGGGATGCCAGCGAAACGCAGGCTGATATCCGCGCCAGGGCGATTGAGCGAGAACGACGGGCGACGGGCGTCACTGCCGTCCTCACGCAAGGTAATCAGGTTCGACAGGCTGGCGATTTCGCGCAGCAGGTCGTGCAGTTCGCGGGACTTCGCGCCGTCGTCGAGGGAAGCAACGATCTCGATCGGCTGAGTGACCCGCTCCAGGTAGGACTTCAACTGAGTTTTAAGCGTGGCGTCCAACATACGGGCGATTCCTTTTTAAACAGTAGAAAAAACAACGCCCGGGCGAGAGCGCCCGGGCGTTTTGCGGGGCGGTGACAACATCAGGTGCGGTAGACCGCCCTCGGCTGGCTCACGGTCTTAGATCTTGCCGACCAGGTCCAGGGATGGCGCCAGGGTCGCTTCGCCTTCTTTCCACTTGGCCGGGCAAACTTCGCCTGGGTGGGCGGCAACGTACTGGGCGGCCTTGACCTTACGCAGCAGCTCGCTGGCATCACGACCGACACCGCCGTCGTTCAGCTCGACGATTTTGATCTGGCCCTGCGGGTTGATCACGAACGTACCGCGGTCAGCCAGACCGGCTTCTTCGATCAGCACGTCGAAGTTGCGAGAGATGACGTGAGTCGGGTCACCGATCAGCGGGTACTGGATCTTGCCGATAGTGTCCGAAGTGTCGTGCCAGGCTTTGTGGGTGAAGTGGGTGTCGGTGGACACACCGTAGATCTCTACGCCCAGCTTCTGGAACTCGGCGTAGTTGTCAGCCAGGTCACCCAACTCGGTTGGGCAGACGAAGGTGAAGTCGGCCGGATAGAAAAATACTACGGACCATTTACCCTTCAGGTCAGCGTCCGACACCTCGACGAACTTGCCGTTGTGGTAAGCGGTAGCGTTGAACGGTTTGACCTGGCTATTGATGATAGGCATGAGTGACGCTCCTTCAGGGGTTGAGAAATCTGATGGAGGAATCCTAGTCACTTATCGAAAAAATCGCTCATTGGCAAAGCTGATGCTGCCGATTGGTTTTGGCTATAAGCCGACGTGGTTGATAGAAGATTTCTGTTTGTATCGAAAAACGCATTGCCCGCGATGCAGGCACCGTGAACTGACAGACACCCCGCTAAGACCTTCGCAGGGTGCCTGCAATGGACGACGGTTAGCGGACCGACGTGCGCATCGTGACAAACTCCTCGGCGGCAGTTGGATGCACACCGATGGTTTCGTCGAATTGCTGCTTGGTAGCACCGGCCTTCAGCGCAATACCGAGGCCCTGGATGATCTCGCCAGCCTCCGGGCCAACCATATGGCAGCCCAGGACACGATCGGTCTTGGCATCGACCACCAGTTTCATCAAGGTGCGTTCCTGGCACTCGGTCAGGGTCAGCTTCATCGGCCGGAAACGGCTTTCAAAAATACTCACCTCATAGCCCTGCTCCCGTGCCTGCTCTTCGCTCAGGCCAACGGTACCAATCGGTGGCTGGCTGAACACGGCTGTCGGTATGTTCTGGTAGTCGACCTTGCGGTACTGCTCCGGCTTGAACAGACGGCGCACCACAGCCATGCCTTCGGCAAGCGCCACTGGCGTCAACTGCACACGCCCGATCACGTCGCCAATCGCCAGAATCCAAGGGTCCGTGGTCTGGAACAGTTCGTCGACGCGAATGAAGCCGCGCGAGTCAAGCTCGACACCGGTGTTTTCCAGGCCCAGGTTATCCAGCATTGGGCGACGCCCGGTGGCGTAGAACACGCAGTCGGCGATCAGTTCGCGGCCATCGTTGAGGGTGGCCTTGAGGCTTCCGTCAGCCTGTTTCTCGATACTGCGAATTTCAGTGTTGAACTGCAGGTCCATGCCCCGCTTTTCCAACTCGTCCTTCAGGTGCTCACGTACCGCACCGTCGAAGCCGCGCAGGAACAGGTCTCCCCGGTACAACAGCGACGTCTTGGCACCCAAGCCTTGGAAAATGCCGGCGAATTCCACGGCAATGTAACCGCCACCGACGACCAGTACACGCTTGGGCAGGTCCTTGAGGTAGAAGGCTTCGTTAGAGCTGATGGCCAACTCTTTGCCTGGGATGTCTGGAATCTGCGGCCAACCACCGGTAGCAATCAGAATGTGCTCGGCACTGTAGCGCTGCCCGTCGACTTCCACCTCGTGGGCGCCGGTCAGGCGCGCATGGCCTTCGAGCAAGGTCACGCCACTGTTCAGCAGCAGGTTGCGGTAGATCCCGTTGAGCCGCTCGATTTCGCGGTTCTTGTTGGCGATCAACTGCCCCCAGTCGAACTGTGCATCCTCCAGCGACCACCCAAAACCACTCGCCTGCTCGAAGTCATCCGCGAAGTGAGCTCCATAGACCAGCAATTTTTTCGGTACGCAGCCCACGTTTACGCAGGTACCACCCAGGTAGCGGCTTTCAGCAACCGCCACCTTTGCACCGAACCCCGCGGCGAAGCGTGCCGCACGCACACCACCGGAACCGGCACCAATCACGAACAAATCAAAATCGTAGGCCATCTCAGGTCTCCTTGGCAGGCCAACAGCATAACCCCGGCCACCGCCAGGAACAAAAAAGCCACCCGAAGGTGGCTTTTTGAACATCAACGGTCAGGCCAGGAAATCAGTAGGCCTTGCCGGTCTTGTAGAAGTTCTCGAAGCAGAAGTTAGTGGCGTCGATGTAGCCTTCCGCGCCACCGCAGTCAAAACGCTTGCCCTTGAACTTGTAGGCCATGACACAGCCATTCTGCGCCTGTTTCATCAGGGCGTCGGTGATCTGGATCTCGCCACCCTTGCCTGGTTCGGTCTGTTCGATCAGGTCGAAGATGTCCGGCGTCAGGATGTAACGACCGATGATGGCCAGGTTCGACGGCGCATCTTCAGGCTTTGGCTTCTCGACCATGCTGTGGACGCGGTAAATGTCGTCACGGATCATCTCGCCGGCAATCACGCCGTACTTGTTGGTTTCCGAAGGATCGACTTCCTGGATGGCCACGATCGAGCAACGGAACTGCTGGTACAGCTTGACCATCTGGGTCAGCACGCCATCGCCGTCCAGGTTGACGCACAGGTCGTCAGCCAGCACTACGGCAAACGGCTCATCGCCGATCAGCGGGCGACCGGTCAGGATCGCGTGGCCCAGGCCCTTCATTTCGGTCTGACGGGTGTAGGAGAACGAGCACTCGTCAAGCAGGCGGCGAATACCAACCAGGTACTTTTCCTTGTCGGTGCCCTTGATCTGGTTTTCCAGCTCATAGCTGATGTCGAAATGGTCTTCCAGAGCACGCTTGCCACGGCCGGTAACGATAGCGATCTGATTCAGACCCGCTTCCAGCGCCTCTTCAACGCCGTACTGGATCAGTGGCTTGTTCACCACCGGCAGCATTTCCTTGGGCATGGCTTTGGTTGCTGGCAGGAAGCGAGTGCCGTAGCCGGCTGCCGGGAACAAGCATTTTTTGATCATAAAAGTCCTTAACAAGGGCTGTGCGTACGAAATTCGGCGCAGTCTAATCAGGCGGCGGTCACCTTACAATGCCCCACCCATGGTTGGCCGATGCCAAATAGAGAAATACCAGTGTAGATAGTTCCCTGGCCACGTAAATATTGCGCCTGCCGATACCTGTCGGCAGGCGCACAATGGCAAGGGCTGAGCTTACTTACCCGTACCTTGACCGATCAATACACCCTCGACCTTCTGCCCATACAGGTTTACCCCGTCATTGGCATGAAACTTCAGGCGGGTCTTCTCGATCGAGCCTTCGATCAACCGGGGATCCTGGGGCCGTTCGTGTTTGTTGATGTACGCCGCCACGTCCCAGGCTTGCTGATCGGAGAGGCTACCGGGCTTGCCCAACGGCATATTGTGCTTGATGAATGAGGTAGCAGTATTGATCCGGTGCATGCCCGCGCCCCAGTTATAGGAATCCTTGCCCCAAAGTGGCGGCATCACATAGTCATTGGCGACGCTCTGGCCCTCACCATGACTGCCGTGACACACCGCGCACTGGTCCTTGTAGACCTGCTCACCCCGACCGAAATCGTACCCCTGGGCAGGTTGCGGCACATCCGGGTAACCACGCCCAGGCATTTCGACGCCAATCGGCGCCTTGCTGGCCAGCCAATAGGCATAGACCGACAACGCCGTCATCTCAGGGCTGTCCGCGGCAGGTGGCTTGCCATTCATGCTGAATTGGAAACACCCCTGGATACGCTCGGCGAACGTGTTGACCTTGTCGTTTTTCTTGCGATAGGCCGGGTACATGGGGTACGCACCCCACAACGGTGCCGAGTTAGCCATGCGCCCCTGGTCAAGGTGGCAGTTACTGCAATTGAGACCATTGCCGACGTTGTTCGGCATCAGTCGCCGGGTATCGACGAACAAGGCATGGCCCTCGCGAACCATCTTGCCAAACGCATTGTCCGGCAGTTCGCTTTCGGCGGGCGGGCTGAAGGCCGCAGCTGCGCTGGCGGGCAGCACCTTCAACTGGGACTGATCCTCCATGACGATCTGCGCGGCCTGCGCATTACCCATGCCCAACGCCAGCAAGGTCAGCATAAAGCGCGTCATTGCGTGCCCTCCTGGCCGATACGGTTGGCAAAGTAATCCGCCACCGCCTTGACCTCTTCGTCGTTCAGGGCCTTGGCGACGCCAACCATAAGCTGGTTCGTATCGTTGCTACGGGTGCCGTCTCGCCAGGCATTGAGCTGTGCAACCAGATAGCTGGCCGGTTGATGCACCAATGGCGGGAAATGTTCGCCGACGCCCAAACCGCCGGGGCCATGGCACTGAACACAGCCAGGAATACCACGCGACCAATCGCCGTACAGTGCCAGTTTCTCGTCCGGACTACTCGCCATCTGCTGGCGACGGACAACAGGTGTCTTGGGCGTGGGCATGGCGGCCAGCGCAGCGCTGACCGACTGAATTTCCGAGTCGCTCAGGGCCTTGGCCAGCGGCTCCATGATCGGGTTCTTGCGACTGCCACTGCGGAAGTCGGCCAACTGCTTGCTCAGGTAGCCGGCAGGCAATCCTGCCAAACGCGGAAAACCAGCCGCGGCCATACCCATGCCATCCGCGCCATGACAGCCTATACAGGCCATGGCAGCAGGGTTCTGGCCGCCTTGAGTAAAAACCGTCCGGCCTTCCGTAGCCTGCGCGATCTGAAGCGAGAGCAGCAGCGCGCCACTCACCAGGATTCGATCCAGTGGGATCATCACGAACTCCATTTTCTAGTTATAAGCTTAGACGCACAAAATATAAGCCTATGGATAGTAGGCCTATCTGCCATCAGCTACAAACGTCGCGTCTGTTCTAGAAAAGGAGAGCGATCAGGCAGAGCGGCCTTATCGGGTAGTCATCATCGGAACACCAGCCTCAGCCCGAAATACAGTTCGTGGCGGCGGTCTTCACATCCCCCAAACGCAGTGGGAAGTTGTTCAGCCGCTCATACAGCTTGATGCTGCTGCCGCTGCCGCGTTTCTGGATATGGAACACCGCTGCTGGCCCGGCGGAAAGTTTCTGCGGCACAATCAAGCGAACCCCATCATGGCGCTCTTCCAACTGCAAGGGTTCACGACTGCCGGCCAGCTTCTGCTGGACGCAACGGGCGTATTCCTGGGGCGATTTGCCAGAAATAACATCCAGGGTCTCGGGGGTTTGCTCAAGCTCCGCCACACTCGCACAACCCGTCAGCGTTACTGCCAACGCTGGAACAAGCCATCTCATCAATACCACTCCATCGAAAAGGACTCTGACCACGCGCCGACAGATTTGCTCCCTTGATTGGCAGATTTCTCCTACGTCTGGCGCGAGAGCCGACAGTGTAACCGACATCGTGGTATCGTTTTGGTTTGCGAAAAGTTCCGTTGCGGAGAGTCACATGAAATTTGTACACCGGCGCGAGCACCTCAATGAAGACGATATCGTCGTTATCGAGTGTTCCCAGCGCTGCAATATTCGCCTGATGAGCGATGCCAACTTCCGCAGCTTCAAGAACGGTGGCCGCCACACTTATCATGGCGGTGCCTTTGACCGCTTCCCGGCAAAAATCACGGTACCCAGTTCCGGCTTCTGGAACATCACCCTCGACACAGCGGGCCCGCGCCTGAACAACGCCGCCGCGCGCAAGACGACCTTCACCCATTCCATCAAGATCATCCGTCGATCTTCTTCAAAGCTGAGCTGAACATGAGCGACACGCGCAAATACGTCATCCACTACAAACTCGACGACCAACGCCGCTGGGACTTTGCCCAACTGAGTGATGACTCGCTCGAACAGGCCCAGGCCGCACTCAAGGCGATGCATGGCGAGGACGCCGAGCGCATCACTGAAATTCGCGTCACGCGCGCGCTGTAACCCCTGGCAGGACCGTCCATCACGCTACATGGAGTACCCGGCAATGAGCCAATGGCCAGACAACCGTATCCTCGATTTGCTGGGCATCGAACTGCCCATTATCCAGGCGCCGATGGCCGGTTCTACAGGGTCAGCCATGGCCATTGCCGTCAGTAACGCTGGCGGCCTGGGTTCCCTGCCCTGCGCAACCCTGAGCATCGAGCAGATGCGCCAAGAGCTGCAGGCATTTTCCCAGGCCAGCCAACGCCCGCTTAACGTCAACTTTTTCTGCCACCGCGCGCCAACCCCCGACAGTGAACGCGATGTGCGCTGGAAGCAGGCATTAAAACCGTATTACGACGCCTTGGGTGCCGATTTCGATGCACCGACCCCGGTTTCGAACCGCGCCCCTTTTGATGCCGCAACCTGCGCCCTGGTGGAAGAGTTCCGCCCGGCGGTCGTCAGCTTCCACTTCGGCCTGCCCGACGCCGAGCTGGTAAAACGGGTCAAGGCAACAGGCGCCAAGGTGTTGTCGAGCGCAACGACCGTCGCTGAAGCCGTGTGGCTGGAACAGCAGGGTTGCGATGCGATCATTGCCATGGGGTATGAAGCCGGCGGGCACCGTGGCATGTTCCTCAGCAGCGACCTGAATACCCAGGTCGGGACGCTGGCACTGGTCCCCCAAGTCGTCGATGCCGTGCAGGTTCCGGTCATTGCCGCGGGTGGTATTGGCGACGCACGCGGCATCGTTGCAGCGTTTGCGCTGGGGGCTTCGGCCGTGCAGATGGGAACCGCCTACTTGTTCTGCCCGGAAGCGAAGATCTCGGCCGCCCATCGTCAGGCCCTGCACACCCATGCGGAAAGCGATACGGCCCTGACCAACCTGTTCACCGGGCGCCCGGCCCGCGGGATTACCACCCGCATCATGCGCGAGCTCGGCCCAATGAACCCCGTAGCCCCGGCCTTTCCATTGGCAGGCGGGGCCTTGATGCCGCTGCGGGCAATCAGCGAACCCAAGGGCAATACCGACTTCAGCAACCTGTGGTCTGGCCAGGCGCTGCGGCTGGGCGTCGAACTGCCGGCTGCACAACTCACCCGACAGTTGGCGGACAAGGCCCTGGCGCTCCTCGCGCGCTGAAACAATCCTTCCGGTGTACCTGTGTATCGCTATATATTTACGTACATAGCGATATTCCTTCAGCACACGGAGCCGTGTTTCATGCGTATGAAAGCCCCTCGTTTCGTCCTGGCCATCCTGGCAGCCGCTGTTACCAGCAGCGGCGCCTGGGCCAATGACGTTCAGGTTGCCGTAGCAGCCAACTTCACTGCCCCCATTCAGGCTATCGCCAAGGACTTCGAGAAAGACACCGGCCATAAAGTGGTCACGGCCTTCGGCGCCACCGGGCAGTTCTATGCACAGATCAAGAACGGTGCCCCCTTCGAGGTGTTCCTGGCCGCTGACGACAGCACACCGGCCAAACTCGAAGCCGAAGGCGATACCGTCAAGGGCTCGCGCTTTACCTATGCAATTGGCACGCTGGCGCTTTGGTCAGCCAAAGCGGGCTATGTCGATGCCCAAGGCAATGTACTGAAACAGAACCAGTTCCAGCACCTGGCCATCGCCAACCCCAAGGCCGCCCCCTACGGCCTTGCCGCCACTCAGGTGCTGCAGAAACTGAACCTGACCGATGCAACCCGAGCCAAGCTCGTGGAAGGCCAGAACATCACCCAGGCCTATCAGTTCATCGCCACCGGCAATGCGGAACTGGGCTTTGTGGCGCTGTCGCAGATTTACCAGGATGGCAAGATCACCAGCGGCTCAGCCTGGGTGGTACCTGCAGCACTGCATGAGCCGATCCGTCAGGACGCCGTGATTCTGGCCAAAGGCAAAGACAACCCAGCCGCTCAAGCCCTGGTTGACTACCTCAAAGGGCCAAAAGCCGCAGCCGTCATTGCTGCCTACGGTTACTCACGCTAATGCCGCTGGATGCCAACGACCTTGCCGCTATCTGGCTGACCTTCAAGCTGGCCAGCCTGACCACCCTGATTTTGCTGATCGTTGGCACACCCATCGCCTGGTGGCTGGCGCGCACCCGTTCGTGGCTGCGCGGACCGGTCGGGGCTATCGTCGCCCTGCCTCTGGTGCTTCCGCCCACTGTCATCGGCTTCTACCTGCTGCTGGCAATGGGCCCCAACGGCTTGATCGGCCAGGCCACCCAGGCACTCGGGCTGGGCACGGTGGTGTTCAGCTTCAGCGGCCTGGTGATCGGCTCGGTAATCTACTCGATGCCCTTTGTCGTGCAACCGCTGCAAAACGCGTTCAGCGCCATCGGCGAACGCCCGCTGGAGGTCGCAGCAACCTTGCGCGCCGGGCCATGGGACACCTTTTTCAGCGTGGTGCTGCCACTGGCCAAACCCGGCTTCATCACTGCCAGTATTCTTGGTTTCGCTCACACCGTCGGCGAGTTCGGTGTGGTGCTGATGATCGGCGGCAATATTCCCGACAAGACACGCGTGGTTTCAGTGCAGATCTACGACCATGTTGAAGCCATGGACTACCTGCAAGCCCACTGGCTGGCTGGCGCCATGTTGGTATTTTCCTTCGTGGTGTTGCTGGCGCTCTACGCCAGCCGTCGCGAAAAGCCAAGCTGGAGCTAAGCATGCAACCCATGATTCATGCCCGCTTGAAACTGGCCTGGAAAGCCTTTGAACTGAATGTCGACCTGCAATTGCCTGGCCGTGGAATCAGCGCCCTGTTCGGCCACTCTGGCTCCGGCAAGACAACCTGCCTGCGTTGCCTGGCCGGTCTTGAGCGGGCAGACGAGGCCTATATCGAAGTCAATGGCGTGGTCTGGCAAGACTCCCGCCGACAGTACTTCCTGCCCGCGCACCGCCGCTCCATTGGCTACGTGTTCCAGGAAGCCAGCCTGTTCACCCACCTGTCCGTGCGCAGCAATCTGGAGTTCGGACAACGCCGCACGCCCCCCCGCGAGCGCAAAGTGGCGTTCGAGCAAGCCTGCGAACTGCTCGGCATCCGCCACCTGCTTGAGCGCCAGCCTGACACCCTATCAGGGGGAGAACGGCAGCGCGTGGGCATTGCTCGCGCGTTGTTGACCAGCCCGCAGCTACTGTTGATGGATGAACCGCTCGCATCACTCGATGTACCGCGCAAGCGTGAGATCCTGCCGTACCTTGAACGCCTGCACGATGAGCTGGAAATCCCTCTGGTCTACGTCAGTCACGCGCTGGACGAAGTGACCCGACTGGCCGATCACCTGGTGATCATTGAACAGGGCAACGTCCTGGCCAGCGGTGCCTTGGCGCCAACACTGGCCCGCATCGACCTGCCTCTGGCCCAGGAAGAAGATGCCGGGGTCATCATCGAAGGGAACGTCGCCAGTTATGACCCGGCCTATCGATTGCTCAGCCTGCACGTACCCGGTACCGCGTTACACCTGCGCGTCACTCATGCGCCCCTGGCGATTGGGGACCGCCTGAGGCTCAAGGTTCGTGCCCGTGATGTCAGCCTCAGCCTGGTCGAAAACGATCACTCCAGTATTCTCAATCGTTTACCTGTACGTGTCGGCCAGCAACGCGCTGCAGACAATGACGCTCACGTACTGCTGAGCCTGGATGCCGGAGGCACACCATTACTGGCGCGCATCACTCGGTTCTCCTACGACCAACTGGGCATCCACGAAGGGCAACAGCTTTGGGCTCAAATTAAATCAGTGGCCTTGCTCGGTTGATCACTGTCGCAACGCTGTATAATTTTCGGCTGAGAGATACGGCAAATTAAGATTTTGCTCATGCTTAGCAGAGAAATTTCCCATATTCGTCGAACCCCCCTATGCTTGCGTCTGCGGGCAAGGTGCGTTCGTACGTTTGCATCCGCCCAGTCGCCTCCTGCGACTAAAGACACGCAGCAGAATCTTTGCTCGGAGAATTTATTTTCAACGAATGCGTCTTTAATAAAGGAAAGAGGAAGCGCATATAGTGCGCAACCGGCCTAGGCGACAACCTTGCCAGGCAACTCAAGCTACCAAGGAGAAATACATGCTGATACTCACCCGAAAGGTCGGCGAAAGCATCGTTATCGATGATGACATCAAGGTCACTATTCTCGGCGTCAAAGGGATGCAAGTGAGGATCGGCATTGATGCACCTAAAGATGTTCAAGTGCATCGAGAAGAGATTTTCAAGCGCATCCAGGCTGGCAACCCAGCACCAGAGAAAGGAGACGATCAGCACTAACAGCCCATGACTCG
The DNA here is from genome assembly GCF_014648275.1 of Pseudomonas laurentiana. GTDB lineage: Bacteria > Pseudomonadota > Gammaproteobacteria > Pseudomonadales > Pseudomonadaceae > Aquipseudomonas > Aquipseudomonas laurentiana. The sequence goes on along the minus strand of NZ_BMQU01000028.1, from coordinate 26,915 downwards.
AGTCGCACGGATGCGCTTGGTCGCCAAGCACTTGGCCATGACCGCGGACCGTATGCCTTTCAGGGGGGCTCAGGCGCGCCAATCCATTCCCTGAGCTACAACGTGCCGCCCCCATGAACGAGAAGCCAATAGCACACTATTGAGGTGTCTCTTGCTCAGGACGTCGTCTTGGCATGAGCATGTTCAGAATACACATCCACAGCGCCAGGATGAAGGTACCTGCCATGAACGCCAGTACACGTTGACCACCAGGTACACCGGCTTCAACACTGACCCTGAACAGTACGACCGCAATACCCACCAGGCTCAGCAGTAAAAACACTGCGGCCAGCCAGACCTTGGCAAACAGCAGTTGCCAATACCAGCGCACCGGCCCTCGCCCTTCCCTTCGTTGCTCAAACACCTGATGAGGCACTGGCTGCCACCCTGATTGGATCCATTATCCTGAACAGTGGCCCAGTCAACCCAGGATGTCAATGAACAGACCCGCACGCCGCATTCAGTAACCGCACGCGCGGACTTGAGTTAAGATCTTCCGCCGCCGATGGCGGCTCATTCAACTCACTGATTTCCACTGCAAAGGGATCTGCACGCAATGTTCCGTAAACTTGCCCTGACCACACTCATCACATTGACCGCGGGTTGTGCCTCGGGCCTGAATTCACAACAGAAGGCCGAGCTTGCCTACTACGAGGCCAACAACCTTGAAGTTCGCGAGAAGAGCCCAGGCACCGGCGCTGCACTCGGCTTGTTGCCCGGTGGTGGTTCCTTCTACGGCCGCTCATACGGCTATGGCGTGGTCAATCTGTTGCTGTGGCCTGTTTCGATATTCTGGGACCCGGTCAGTGGTTATGATGCCGCACAGAGCATCAACTACCAGGCCACCCGTGCCCACGTCGATTCACAACGACGCAAGGCAATGGACTCACTGGACGCACAATTGCAAAGCGACGAAATCGATATCAAGCACTACACACTGGAAAAGCGCAAAGTCGACGACAAGTACGCTTACAACCGCTAACGGCGTCAACGCTTCAAGACCAACGCTCAATGAACACCTGAAGGCATCGGCAACTTGCTATAGTCCCTCGACGGCTGTAGCAAAGCCGACTGCCGATAAAGGACTAGAGGATAAGGTCTTGGTATCAGATATACGGATGAAAGGAATTCATGACGACCTGGAGCACACTGCCGAGAAACTTGAGCAGGTCGCAACAACGCTGGCGGGCCATGCGCTCTATCTGCAACACTCGGTGCATGTGCAGGACGCCACAGAGGTACAGGGCCGAATAGCAGGCTTACAGGCGTCTATCGATGACCTGCGCGACGTGGCGCAGAGCATTGGGCAGCAACAGCCCGAGCCGGGAAAAGCCCCTAGCCGGTTGACTCAAATATAACGATGAGTTATAAAGGCGCCTTGATTTTGCACCCGGGCTTACTTGCTGGAAGCACCGTAGTGAAGAAATCGAGCATGCGAGTGTGGTGGAATTGGTATACACAGCAGACTTAAAATCTGCCGGCGTGAGCCTTGCGGGTTCGAGTCCCGCCACTCGCACCATATTAAAGAAGGCGCCTTGATAGGCGCCTTTTTACGTTGTGTGCTTCATACAGGACATTGAACCCGCCCTCTATGCAACCGCGATGTCTATGTTGTAAATCCTTCACGGCGTCGAAACCAATAACAGAAAACACTGTCAGAGCCTTGCAACTAAAAACCGCGCTGCGGATCAAGGAAACAACAGTGCTGACTCGCCTTTCACAATTCGCGCTTATCGCCACCCTTCTGGCGTCCTCCGGTTGTTATCACCACCATTACCATGACCGGGATGACGATGGCTGGCGCGATCAAGATCGCCGCTATTCGCAAGACCGGGATGACCGTCGTCATCACCGTCATGATGATCGCTACCGAGACGAGGACCGCTAAGGCCCTCGCTGACACGTTTGTCGTACTCACTGCTTACTTGAACACTGCCCCCCTTTTCTGAGGCTCATATCATGCGTTTTACAGTACCTACCCTTGCTCTGGGTCTTCTCTTGTCTCAATGCGCGTTGGCTGCCGGCGATGGTACTGCCGCAGTCGGCGGCGGCCTGGGTGGCGCCTTGGGTAATGTTATCGGCCAGCAAATCGGCGGTAGCACAGGTGCAGCGATTGGTGCCGGTGTCGGCGGCGCGGCTGGCAGCGCCGTTGGTGCCAAGAAGGGCAACCGCACCGAAGCCGCTCTGGGTGGCGGGCTCGGTTCCGCAGGTGGCTCTATCATCGGTCACCAGATCGGCGGCTCCACCGGCTCCACAATCGGTGCAGGCCTCGGCGGCGCAGCAGGTGGCGCACTGGGCAACCACCTGGGTGACGATGGCGACAACAACTCTGGCGGCAAGCGACACAAGCACAAGCGTCACCACAAGCACGATTGACCCTTGGCTGCACAAAACCCGGTCGCAGGCCGGGTTTTGCATTTTCTCCACACGCTCTTCACAAACACTTCACGTCGCCCCACCTATTCTGGCAACGCTCCTACAGAATCTCCCTTGACCCGCCCTGTGCGGGTTTTTTTATGCCTGCCAACCCCCTCCCCAGCAAATCCTCTCCCGATGAAAAGAAAATGCCTCCAACCAATTAATGGCATATTTTTATGCTTTAATTGATATTGCAAGGTCATCCATGCCACGAGGACTCCGTCATGAACATCAAGATTCTGGCAATGCTGTTGCTCGCTCTGTGCGTACAACCCGCCTGGAGTGCGTCATACGGCGAACCTGCCGCCCCCACAGCAAAACCTGTTGCCACCGAGCCCGCGGCGCTCAGCACACGCCTGGCGCTAAGGGACTTGTGGGTCGAACATATCTTCTGGATCAGAAACTACGCGATTGCCAACCAGGCCGGTGACAGCAAACAAGCCACCGTTGCCAGCACAGAAGTCGTCGCAAACGCCACACGTATCGCTAACAGCCTGGCACCGCTCTACGGCCAACCTGCCGCCGATCAGCTACTCAAACTGCTGGCAGGGCACTGGGGAGCAGTGAAACACTACAGTGACGCAGCAGTCAGCAAGAATGCTGCGGGCAAGGACACGGCGGTCAAGGAACTGACCAGCAATGCCAAAGCGATTGCGGCTTTTCTGGCCAAGGCCAACCCCAACCTGCCTGAAGCATCGTTGGTAGCCATGCTCAGCGCCCACGGCGGCCACCATGTGGCGCAGATCGATCAACTGGCCATGAAGGACTACACCGCCGAAGCCAAAACCTGGATGGCGATGCGCGAACATATCCTGACATTGGCCGATACCCTGACCGCGGCACTGGTCAAACAGTTCCCAGACAAGTTCTGAGCAGGCCGCGCGAGGCGTCACACGCGCCTCGCGCGGATTCATCAAGTGGGGAGTCAACTAAATGCTTCAAGGATTGGGCCGCACCCAACAGGACCTGCTCAGCGCCCTGCTCTACCAGCCGGCCGGCATGAGCATTGATGAACTGGCACACGCCCTGACGATCACACGAACCGCTGTGCGTCAGCACTTGGCCAGCCTGGAGCGCGATGGCTTGGTCGCACGCGGACAAACCCGACCGACCGGTAGACGGCCCGAGCAGTTGCACCAACTGACTGACCGCGGCAAGGAGCTGTTCCCCCGCCACTACCATCTGCTGGCCAATCTGGTCATTGGTGAGGTGGCCAAGCTACTCGGCCATGACGGCCTGCTCACCCTGATGCGCACGCTCGGCAGCAAGATGGCAGCCGACCTTGAGCAACAGGCGATTGAAGAAGAAAGAATCGTCGACCACATGAACAACGCCGGCTATGAAGCCAACGTGTTTTTCCGCTCCGGCGGCGAAAAAGAGATCGTCGCGCACAACTGTGTCTTCCATCACCTGGCCGCAGCCCATCCAGAAGTCTGCGAACTGGACCTGGCATTGATCGGCAGTTTGGGGCACGGCACGGTTGAACACCTGGAGTGCATGGTTCGAGGCGCGAATGTGTGCCGGTTTCATCTGAAACCGTTGCCTACCACCCCCAAGGACGATTCGACGACGGGCTGATCCCATCAGGCGATCAACGCAATGGCGGGGAAATACCCCCATTTATGGGTGAAACTTGATGGGGGGCATGGTGTTTTTGCGGGTGCAAAACGTTGCCTGACGAACACACAATCCCAACCAGCCCCCAAAGGCTGTACAACCTGTCAGTCAGCGGGCGCGTTCACGCCCCTCCCCTGTCATCACCGGGCTCGGCCCCTCGGTGGGCGCCGTTGTCATCGCCAGGCTCGTTGCCACTGTGCATGCCATGGTCATCACCGGGTTCACCTGCACTATGCACCCCATGATCGTCGCCTGGTTCATTTGCGCTGTGTACGCCGTGATCATCACCGGGTTCGGAGTGAGTGCCCGAGCGCCCGGAGGATGAGGACGACGAATGCCCCGAGGCGCCGTCACCGCCGTGGCTACTGCCTTCGCCACCATGACCACTGCCGCTGCCACCACTGCCACCACTGCCGTGACCGCCGCCACTACCACTTCCCCCACCATGACCACCGCCACCGCCGCTACCGCCGCCATGACCACCTCCACCGCCACCGCCACCACTGCCGCCACCGTGACCACCACCACCACCACCACCACCACCACCACCACCACCTTCCTTGGCGTACACCGATGAAAACCCGGCGACTGTGTCAGGTATGAACACGGTTGACGCGGACAGAACAGCGCCAATCGCCAGAGCCAAAACAGACCTAGAGATACGCATATGAACCTCCACTTTGACGCACTGATGTAAGAACCGCAGAAAGGTCTTGAGCAAGGGACGGGCCAACAATCAGAAACCGGAATGCCCTCATGAGCGGCGCGCAACTGCACGACTGGAATCAGGTCGACCATAACCAGGGATGTAAACGTGAAGATGAAAATTCAAACCTGACTGAGTATCCTGACCGGCGGCACCACGTTGCCAACCAGCGTCAGGTAACAGCGCCTGACGACGTTTTGAGAGGTAAGAATGGGCACCAGGAAATCAACCAGCGAAATGAAGCGCGACCTGAAAGCGGTTGCGTCAAATCTGGAGCGAACCGCAGGGGAAATCAGCAAGCTTGCCGAGCGGATCAAAGATGTCGATGTGGTGGCAGTCCTCCACTTGATGAACCGCCTGTACAAGGACTCCGACAAGCTGAAGGCCTACGCAGACGAGATCAAGGAAGGCCGAATCGTGCGGGGCAAACCTGAGTAAACGACTCGACAGTCATCATTTTTTGAATCAAACATGGCGCATGCCTGCAGACACCCACGGAGAACTCCATGCTTGGCGTAACGGACTACAGCGCTTTTGTCATCGCCTTCATCATCCTGCTGGCCATCCCAGGCCCCGGAAATTTCGCCTTGATCACATCGACCGGCAAGGGTGGGATAAAAGGCGGGCTCGCGGCCACTTTCGGCGTCATTTTCGGTGACCAGGTGTTGTTGTGGCTGGCAGTCGCTGGCGTTGCGGCACTGCTGAACACCTACCCGGCGGCCTTCCATCTGGTGCAATGGCTCGGTGCAGCCTACCTGGCCTGGCTGGGCGCGCGGATGCTGCTGGCAAAACCGGGCACAGCCCCTCTGCGACAGATGAAGCCCAACAGTTACCTGCGCCAAACCCTGATGATCACGTTGCTCAACCCCAAGGCCATCGTCTTCTACATGGCGTTTTTTCCATTGTTCGTCGATCCGGTGCGCCACCAAGGGCTGGTGACGTTTGCCTTCATGGCCGTAACAATCGCCGTGCTCACGTTTCTGTATGGCCTGATAGCGGTGCTGCTCACTCACTTTCTGGCCGAGCGCTTGCGGGCAAGCCCGAAGGTATCCACGGCACTGGAAAAACTGGCAGGTGCATGCCTGTTGGGATTTGGCATCAAACTGGCCGTGCTTCGCTGAAACGCTGATAACCCATCCGTTGAGTCCACTTCCGATGCCGAGACGGTAAGCGGAGGCACTCGCCTGCACAAGCGACCTGCATCGGCCGTCCCGGCACCTGACACCCTCATAAAAAAAGCCGCCAGCGATCAAGCTGGCGGCTAACCATAGCGCATTATGAAGAAAGTGCCGTAGCCACCGAGGGACCTCTCCCAAGTGACGGGAAGAGTATCCACCCAGCACTCGCACAGTGCTTGTCCCTGCGTGCCAACAAAATTGCGGCACAGTGCCATCTTCATCCATCAAAAACGTAGATATTTTTAATTTTTAGCGATACTTTTAACCGCTTGGCGACCTGGCTTACTGATCTGTCGCCGCCATGTCCACGTCCTGCCAGCCACACAAGGTGGCACGCCTGTCTCGCCAGAGCGTCGGCAGGTTACACATTATAAAAAGCCTCGCTGCGTGCACTTCACACCATCAGGGTCTTAGTCGGAGACTAAACGCCGTGCTGCAAAACCTGAAATTCAGCCACAAGATCCTGATCGCCGCCTCATTGGTGGTGATCGCCATTCTCTCGCTGTTCTCGGTTTACAACGATGTTCGCCAAGGCGCCTACATCGAGAACGAACTGCGTGGCGATCTGCAAAACAATGGAACGCTCACCGCACAGAACATCCAGAGCTGGCTCTCCGGGCGCGTCGCCCTGCTTGAGTCGATGCAGCAAAGCATCGAGCGCGACCTGAGTGATGACTCAATCATGGCCGCAATGTCGTTGAAAGCCATTCGTCAGGCATTCGAACTGGCCTATATCGGCACCCAGGCAGATGGCCGTTTCATGGCCAACAAGCCGACGGACCTGGGCAAAGACTACGATCCACGGGTCCGCCCTTGGTACAAGGAGGCCGAGACTGCTGGCCAGGCCATTCTGACCAACCCCTACATGGATCTGGTGAGCAATGAGCTGGTCATGTCGATTACCGCACCGGTGCGGCACGCCGGGAGCCTGGCCGGCATCGCAGGTGTTGACCTCAGCCTGAAGACCATGACGGAGATGATCAATGCCCTCGACTTCAATGGCACCGGCTACGCCTTCCTGGTCAGCAGGGACGGTACAATTCTCGTCCATCAGGACCGCAAACTGGTCATGAAATCCCTGAAGGATCTGTACCCGAACCATACCCCGGGAATCGACCAGCGATTCGCCGAAGCTGAAGAGAATGGCAAACCCCGAATCGTCAGCTTCACACCGATCAAGGGCCTGCCCTCGGTCGATTGGTACATTGGCCTGTCAATCGACAAAGACATGGCTTACAGCCAACAGCGAGAGTTTCGCGCCAGTGCGCTGATTGCCAGCATCATCGCCGTCGTGGTGATCATTGCCTTGCTCGGCATGCTGATCCAGATCCTGATGAAACCCCTGAACAACCTTTCCCGGGCAATGGAGAACATTGCTGAAGGCGAAGGCGACCTGACCCGGCGTATCGACGTGCAATCGCGCGATGAGTTTGGCCAACTGGCCATCGCCTTCAACCGCTTCGTTGAACGCATCCATGGGTCTATCCGCGAAGTGGCGTCTACCACGGCGCAGGTCAACAATGTCGTCAAGCAAGTGATCCGATCGTCAGAATCGTCGATGGCCAGTTCCGACGAACAAAGCCAACGCACCAACAGTGTCGCCGCGGCCATCAACGAACTGGGCGCCGCGGCCCAGGAAATTGCGCGCAACGCTGCGGATGCCTCACGCCAGGCGTCGGGCGCCAGCCTGCAAGCGGAAGACGGTGGACAGGTCGTGGCCCGAACCCTCAAGGCCATGAGCGAGTTGTCCTCGAAGATCAGTACCTCGTGCCTCAACATCGAGACCCTGAACAACCGCACTGTCGACATCGGCCGAATCCTTGAGGTAATCAAGGGCATTTCCGAGCAAACCAATTTGCTCGCACTCAACGCGGCCATCGAAGCTGCACGGGCGGGCGAGGCAGGTCGAGGCTTTGCCGTGGTCGCTGACGAAGTGCGCAGCCTGGCGCATCGCACCCAGGAGTCCGCGCAGGAAATCCAGACGATGATTCAAGAGTTGCAGGTCGGTGCGCGTGAGGCCGTGGCCACCATGACCGAAAGCCAGCAACACAGCGAGGAAAGCGTGTCGATTGCCAATCAGGCCGGCGAACACCTGAATGGCGTGACGGGTCGCATCGTGGAAATCGATGGAATGAACCAGTCTGTCGCGGCCGCTACAGAGGAACAGACCTCGGTGATTGAGTCACTCAATGTCGACATCATCGAGATCAACAGCCTCAACCAGCAAGGTGTGGCCAACCTCAATGCAACGTTGAAAGCCTGCACTGCACTCGACGAACAGGCCGAACGCCTGAAGAGCCTGGTGGACAGCTTCCGTATCTGATCGAAAGGGGCGCCTGTGCGCCCCTGCATCACTGTCCGAACGCGTCAGGAAACCGGGGCAAGCGATACGGCCTTGCCCAATCCCTCACGCTGCATCACTTCAAGAATGATCGGCACGGGCGACATGAGGTGATGACGCATCATGGTCGTGGCGCGCTCCGTGTCACGCGCCAGGATCGCTTCGACCAGCGCAGCATGCTCCTTGCGCTTGATCTCCAACGCCTCCTCCGAGAACACCGTCTGGGTCAACCACAGATGGCGGTAGCGCTCTGCCTGATCGAACAGGTAGGTGCGCACCTGCAGCAAGTGCTTGGAACCGCAGCCTGCGGCGATGGCGCTATGAAAAGCCTTGTGCCGCATGTCCCAGACATCGAGGACTTTTTCGCGGGTTTGTACATCCATCACTTTGGACAAGGTATGGGACTGGGCCACGACCTGCGCTTCCCACGCATCATCGCCGCGCTCGATGGCGAGCCCCACGATCATGGCTTCAAGGTTCGCGCGAGCATCATAAATATCCTGAAGCTCTTGCAGCGACATGGACGCAACCCGATAGCCCTTCTGGCTGATGACCACCACCAGATGCTCTGCTACGAGCTGCGACAGCGCTTCGCGTAGCGGGCCGACGCCCAGGTCGTAGCGCTCCTTGAGCCCGCTCATGAGCAGCTTTTCACCCGGCTTGAATACGCCGCGAATGATGTCGTGCTTAAGCCGCTCGTACCCACTGAATGCAGAGTTATGCCTGGGGGCGAGGCTTTCCAAGGTACTGCTCCTGAACTCAAAAAAATCAATCATACCCAAACCGCTTCCAGCGGAAAAACATTAGACAAAAAGATTTTCTGTCGCCCAAATTGAAAAATGTAGACATTTTTAATTTGTAGCGATATTTTACTCCTGCCTGATCCAGATCATTGCTGGAAGACGACTTTTACTACCTCTGCCAGGAGCCTCCATGAACGCCTTCACTCACATTCAAGACCCCGTTATGCCGCTTCCGGTAGAGACCAAGGGCTTTACCGTCAGCCCGTCGAAGCAGTCTCCGCGCCTGCTGGAACTGACCTTCACCAAGGAAATCGTCGACGCCTTTGTCAGCGCTGTTGCCCAATGGCCGGTACAGGCGCTGGAGTACAAGTCGTTCCTGCGCTTCCGCGTTGGCCAGATCCTCGACGAACTGTGTGAAGGCACACTGCGCCCCGTACTGCTGAACACCATTCTGGATCGTGCTACTGGCGGCATGCTGGTAACGCCACAAGGTCTGTGTGACGTGACCCAGGCCGACGACATGGTGAAATTCTCCTCGGCCATCGCGCACCTGATCGGTCGCTCGAACTTCGACGCCATGAGCGGTCAGTTCTATGCACGCTTCGTGGTGGTCAACACTGACAACTCCGACAGCTACCTGCGTCAGCCTCACCGTGTAATGGAACTGCACAACGACGGCACCTTCGTCAAAGAGCACACCGACTACGTGCTGATGATGAAGATCGACGAGCAGAACATGGTCGGTGGCAACACCCTGCTGCTGCACCTGGACGACTGGGAAGAAATCGACAGCTACTTCTCCCACCCACTGGCACGCCGTGAGATGCGTTTCACCGCACCACCGAGCAAAAACGTGCGTGAAGATGTCTTCCACCCAGTGTTTGACAATGACGACCAAGGCCGCCCAACCATGCGCTACATCGACCAGTTCGTGCAGCCGCAGGACTTCGAGGAAGGTATCTGGCTGAACGCCATGTCCGAGTCGATCGAAGGCAGCCAGAAGAAGCTTTCGGTACCGGTACCGGTTGGCAGCTTCGTGCTGGTCAACAACATGTTCTGGCTGCACGGTCGTGATCGCTTCACCCCGCACCCGGAACTGCGTCGCGAGCTGATGCGTCAGCGCGGCTACATCAGCTATCAGAAAACCCTGTACAAGCGCGGCCAGTAATGCGCCCAACACGCTGAAGCGACGAGGCCACCACTGGGTGGCCTTCGTCGTATCTCAAAACAACCTTATTCAGGTGGGTGCAGGCTAATGGCTATGTACGACTTCATTATCATCGGTGGCGGCATCGTGGGCATGTCCACGGCCATGCAACTGATCCAGGTTTACCCCGACGCAAAAATCCTGTTGCTGGAAAAAGAATCCGGCCCGGCCAAACACCAGACCGGCCATAACAGTGGCGTGATTCATGCCGGCGTCTATTACACCCCCGGCAGCCTGAAAGCACGTTTCTGCCTGGAAGGTAACAAGGCCACCAAGGCGTTCTGCGACAAGCACGGCATCCGCTATGACGAGTGCGGCAAGCTGTTGGTGGCAACCAACGAGCTGGAAATGCAGCGCATGAGTGCACTGTGGGACCGCACCGAAGCCAACGGTTTGAAACGCGAATGGCTGAGCGCTGAGGAACTGCACGAGCGCGAGCCGAACATTGTCGGCCTGGGCGGCATCTTCGTACCGTCGAGCGGCATCGTGAACTACGCACAAGTAACCGCCGCCATGGGACGCGAGTTCGAAGCTGCCGGTGGCGAAATTCGCTACAACAGTGAAGTGAACGGCATCGACGAGCGCGCCGATGAAGTGCTGGTACGCACAGGTGACCGCGAGTACCACGGACGCTTCCTGATCACCTGCTCGGGCCTGATGGCTGACCGTGTGGTGCGCATGCTGGGGGTCAAGCCGAACTTCATCATCTGCCCGTTCCGTGGTGAGTACTACCTGCTGCCCAAGCAGCACAACCAGATCGTCAATCACCTGATCTATCCGATCCCGGATCCGTCCATGCCGTTCCTTGGCGTCCACCTGACCCGCATGATCGATGGCACCGTTACCGTCGGGCCGAACGCGGTGCTGGCGATGAAACGCGAAGGTTATCGCAAGACCGACATCTCGATTTCCGACCTGTTCGAAACCCTGACGACCCCGGGCATTCTCAAGGTTCTGATGAAGAACCTGCGCCCTGGCCTGATCGAGATGAAGAACTCGATGTTCAAGGGTGGTTACCTGAAGGAAGTACAGAAGTACTGCCCGAGCATCGTCAAGAGCGACCTCACCGCCTACCCGGCCGGTGTGCGCGCGCAGGCCGTTTCGCTGGATGGCAAGTTGATCGACGACTTCCTGTTCGTCAACACCAAACGCAGCATCAGCGTGTGTAACGCCCCTTCCCCTGCCGCGACCTCGGCCATCCCTATCGGCGCCCATATCGTCGACAAGGTACGTGAACAGCTTGCCAGTCAGGGCGCCAGCTTCGTCAAGCCCGCCACCACCGCCCGGCCTGCCGTGGCAGCGGCATCCGCCGCGACCAAGTAACGAGGAACTCAACGTGCAACTCAACGATTTGAAACTGTTTCGCCAACACGCCTACATCGACGGTGCCTGGGTCGAGGCCGACAACGGCCAGACCATTACGGTCACCAACCCGGCCACTGGCGAAACGATCGGTACCGTGCCGAAGATGGGCGCGGCCGAAACCCGTCGCGCCATCGAAGCCGCGGACCGTGCGCTGCCGGCCTGGCGTGCATTGACTGCCAAGGAACGTGCGGTCAAGTTGCGTAAATGGTTTGAATTGATGATGGCCAACCAGGAAGACCTGGCTCGCCTGATGACCCTGGAACAGGGTAAACCACTGACCGAATCGAAAGGCGAGATCGCCTACGCCGCATCGTTCCTGGAATGGTTCGGCGAAGAAGCCAAGCGTATCTACGGCGATATGATCCCAGGGCATCAGGTCGACAAGCGCCTGATGGTCCTCAAGCAGCCTATCGGTGTAACGGCGGCGATCACCCCGTGGAACTTCCCTTCCGCCATGATCACCCGCAAAGCCGGCCCGGCACTGGCCGCCGGTTGCACCATGGTGCTCAAGCCTGCGTCCCAGACCCCCTACTCGGCACTGGCCCTGGCCGAACTGGCCGAGCGTGCCGGCATCCCGAAAGGCGTGTTCAGTGTCGTGACGGGCAGCGCGGGTGAAGTCGGCGGCGAGCTGACCGGCAACCCGATCGTGCGCAAGGTGACCTTCACCGGTTCGACTGAAATCGGTCGCCAACTGATGGTCGAGTGCGCCAAGGACATCAAGAAAGTCTCCCTGGAACTGGGCGGCAACGCGCCCTTCATCGTCTTTGACGATGCCGACCTGGACGCGGCTGTCGACGGTGCGCTGATCTCCAAATACCGCAACAACGGCCAGACCTGCGTCTGCGCCAACCGCCTGTACATTCAGGACGGTGTCTACGATGCCTTCGTTGAAAAACTCACGGCAGCCGTCGCCAAGCTCAACATCGGCAACGGCCTGGAAAATGGCATCACCACTGGCCCGCTGATCGACGCCAAGGCCCTGGCCAAAGTCCAGGAACACATCGACGACGCCGTGAGCAAAGGCGCTCGCGTCGTTGCAGGCGGCAAGCCCCATGCACTGGGCGGCACCTTCTTCGAACCGACCATTCTGGTCGACGTACCGCGTAATGCCGCGGTAGCCAAGGAAGAGACCTTCGGCCCACTGGCGCCGCTGTTCCGCTTCAAGGATGAGGCCGAGGTCATTGCCATGGCGAACGATACCGAGTTCGGCCTGGCCTCCTACTTCTATGCCCGCGACCTGAGCCGAGTGTTCCGTGTGGGCGAAGCCCTGGAATACGGCATCGTCGGGATCAACACCGGCATCATCTCCAATGAAGTGGCCCCGTTCGGCGGCATCAAGGCTTCGGGGTTGGGCCGTGAAGGTTCCAAGTACGGCATCGAGGACTACCTGGAAATCAAGTACCTCTGCATCGGTATCTGAACCTTTCCTTTCTACATCGGACAAGACCGCAACCCGTTGCGGTCCATGAGGTAATAATGAGCGACACCAACCAATCGCTGCAGCAACGTCGTCTGGACGCCATCCCACGTGGCGTCGGTCAGATCCACCAGATCTTCGCCGAGCGCGCAGAAAACGCCACTGTCTGGGATGTCGAAGGCCGTGAGTACCTCGACTTCGCAGGCGGCATTGCCGTTCTGAACACCGGCCACCTGCACCCGAAAGTCATGGCTGCCGTGCAAGCACAGCAAGCCAAGCTGACCCACACCTGCTTCCACGTGTTCGCCTACAAGCCGTACGTTGAACTGTGCGAGAAGCTCAACACACTGGTTCCCGGCAACTTCGCGAAGAAGACCCTGCTGGTCACCACCGGTGCCGAAGCCGTCGAAAACGCCATCAAGATCGCCCGTGCTGCCACCGGCCGTACCGGTGTCATCGCCTTCACCGGCGCCTACCATGGCCGCACCCACTACACCCTGTCGCTGACCGGCAAGGTCGTGCCGTACTCCGCGGGCATGGGCCTGATGCCAGGCGGCATCTTCCGCGCTCAGTACCCGAATGAACTGCACGGTATCTCTACCGACGAGGCCATCGCCAGCATCGAGCGCATCTTCAAGAACGATGCCCAGCCGAGCGATATCGCCGCGATCATTCTGGAGCCGGTACAGGGTGAAGGCGGTTTCAACGTCGCGCCAAAAGCCTTCATGCAGCGTCTGCGCGCCCTGTGCGACGAGCACGGCATCGTCCTGATCGCTGACGAAGTACAAACCGGGGCCGGTCGTACCGGTACCTTCTTCGCCATGGAACAGATGGGCGTCGCCGCCGATCTGACCACCTTCGCCAAATCCATCGCCGGTGGTTTCCCACTGGCGGGCGTAGCGGGCAAAGCCGAAATCATGGACGCCGTTGCCCCGGGCGGCCTGGGCGGCACCTATGCCGGCAGCCCGGTGTCGTGCGCCGCAGCACTGGCGGTCATCGAAGCCTTCGAGCAAGAGCACCTGCTTGACCGTGCCAAGGCCGTGGGCGAGATCCTCGGTACCGGCCTGCGCAAGATCGCTGAGCAGCATGCCAGCATTCTTGAAGTGCGGACCCTCGGCGCCATGGTTGCCGTGGAGCTGTGCGAAGGTGGCGACGTACACAAGCCGGCCGCTGAACTGACCGGCAAGATCGTTGCCCTCGCTCGTGAGAAAGGTCTGATCCTGCTGTCGTGCGGTACTTACTACAACGTCCTGCGCATCCTGGTACCACTGACCGTCAGCGACGAGGACCTTGCCCGCGGTCTGACGATCATCGGTGAGTGCTTCAACGAATTGGCGTAAGACCTCCTCCTGTCGTTGCCCTCGTGAACATGCAGCACCATGGCGCCCGCAATACGCGTGCCGCGAGCGCCATGGGTTCACGTGGGCAACGACATCGCGTTAGAAAGGTAAGACCATGAACAACAAACATAAGAACAACTTGAGTCACGGGCTTAAATCCCGTCATGTCACCATGCTCTCGATTGCCGGGGTGATTGGCGCCGGGCTGTTCGTCGGCTCTGGGCGTGCGATTGCCGAGGCGGGTCCAGGGGCCGTCCTGGCCTATGTCTTTGCCGGCATTCTGGTCATGCTGGTGATGCGCATGCTCGCCGAAATGGCCGTTGCGTCACCGGATACCGGTTCGTTTTCCACCTACGCAGACCGCGCCATCGGCAAATGGGCGGGGTTCAGTATCGGCTGGTTGTACTGGTGGTTCTGGGTATTGATCATTCCGATCGAAGCCAACATCGCCGCCACCATCATTAACACCTGGATGCCCGAGTGGGACATCTGGGTACTGTCCTTGATCATCACCCTGGTATTGACCGCAACCAACCTGGCCAGCGTGAAAAACTATGGTGAGTTCGAGTTCTGGCTGGCACTGGTCAAGGTGCTCGCCATCGTCGGTTTCATCACGTTGGGCGCCTGCGCCATTTTCGGGCTGCTGCCCGATGCCCCGGTCAGCGGCGTTTCGCGCCTGTGGGACAATGGCGGTTTCATGCCTAACGGCTTTGGCGCAGTCATCAGTGCCATGCTGATCACCATGTTCTCGTTCCTCGGCGCCGAGGTGGTTACCATTGCTGCCGCCGAGTCCGACGCTGCCGAGAAGCAGATCTCCCGGGCCACCAATTCGGTGATCTGGCGGATTACGCTGTTCTATATCCTCTCGATCTTCATCGTCGTCGCCCTGGTACCCTGGAACGATCCGCGTCTGGCCTCCCAAGGCTCCTACGTCACCGTACTGGAAATCCTGGGTGTTCCGCACGCCAAGCTGCTGATCGACGTGGTCGTCCTGACGTCGGTGACCAGTTGCCTGAACTCCTCGCTGTACACCGCCTCGCGCATGCTCTTCTCGCTCAGCAAACGCGGTGAAGCCCCGGTCTGCGCCCGTTACACCAACAGCATCGGCACACCGATCTATGCCGTGTTGCTGTCTACCGGCGCGGCGTTCCTGACGGTCATTGCCAACTACCTGGTACCGTCCAAGGTATTCGGCTTCCTGATGGCAAGCTCCGGCACCATTGCCCTGCTGGTCTACCTGGTCATCGCCATCTCGCAGCTGCGTATGCGCAAGAAGCTGATCGCCGAAGGCAAGACGCTCAACTACCGCATGTGGCTTTTCCCGTGGCTGACCTGGGGTGTGATCCTGTTCATCAGCGCCGTGCTCATCGTGATGCTGTTCCGTCCCGATCATCAGCTTGAAGTCATCTCGACCGGCGTATTGAGCCTGTTGGTGGTCTGCTCGGGCTTGCTGGTCAGCCGTCGCCATGCCAAAGCCAAGGCCTTGGCGACCGCACAAGGTGGCATCCCTGTCGCGCTTGGGCGCTGACAGCTCCATTTACCTATTTGATGAGTGTTGACGAATGAGCAAGCAAGCGCTGTCGTTGGCTGAAAAAGATGTCCAACATCAACTGCACCCCTACACCGATGCCCGCATGCACGAAGAGCTTGGCCCGCTGATCATTGAGCGCGGCGAAGGCATCTATGTGTATGACGACCAGGGTAAGCAATACATCGAGGCCATGTCCGGCCTGTGGAGTGCTGCCCTGGGGTTCAATAACGAACGCCTGATCAAGGCGGCCGAGCAACAATTGCGCACGTTGCCGTTCTACCACTTGTTCAGCCACAAGGCCCATGCCCCCAGCATCGAGCTGGCGGACAAGCTGATCGAAATGGCGCCGGTCCCCATGAGCAAGGTGTTCTTCACCAACTCGGGCTCCGAAGCCAACGATACCGTGGTCAAGCTGATCTGGTATCGCAACAACGCCATTGGCAAACCGGCCAAGAAGAAGTTCATCAGCCGCCTCAACGGCTACCACGGCATCACCATCGTCAGCGCCAGCCTGACCGGCTTGCCAGCCAACCAGCGCGGCTTCGATGTGCCGTTGCCGGGCTTCTTCCACGTCGGTGCACCGCATCATTATCGCCATGCGCTGCCAGGTGAAACCGAAGAGCAATTTGCCGACCGTCTCGCTGCCGAGCTGGAAAGCCTGATCCTGCGTGAAGGCCCGGAAACCGTCGCAGCCTTCTATGGCGAGCCTTTGATGGGTGCCGGCGGCGTCATTGTGCCGCCACGCACCTACTGGGAAAAAATCCAGGCCGTCTGCCGCAAATATGACGTGCTGGTGGTCGCAGACGAGGTGATCTGCGGGTTCGGTCGTACCGGCAACCTGTTCGGCAGCCAGACCTTCGGCATCAAACCGGACGTGATGGTGTTGTCCAAGCAGCTGTCTTCGTCCTACCAACCGATCTCGGCGATCCTGATCAACGATGCGCTGTACCAGGGCATTGCTGACCAAAGCCATTCGCTGGGCACCCTTGGCCATGGCTTTACCGCCAGCGGCCATCCGGTGGCAGCAGCAGTTGCGCTGGAAAACGTGAAGATCATCGAAGAAGAAAACCTGGTCGAGCATGCTGCGGCCATGGGCGCGATTCTTCATGAGGGGTTGAATCAATTCGCCGACCACCCACGGGTGGGCGAGATCCGTGGCCGTGGCCTGATTGCGGCGGTCGAACTGGTTGCCGACCGCGAGCACAAGACCCCGTTCGAGGTCACCGGCAAACTGGGACGTTTCCTCGCCGGTCGCGCCCAGGCGCATGGCATGATCACCCGCAATATGGGTGACGCGATTGCCTTCTGCCCGCCGTTGATCTCCAGCGAAGCGGAAATCCGCCTGATCGTCGAACGCTTTGCCCGCTCGCTTGACGAGACCGAGCATTGGTTCAAGGCCAACCGCTAGGTCACTGTCATACGCCAGGAAGGCACGTGAACGACAAGCCCCCGCTTTTTAGCGGGGGTTTGTTTTTCGATGCTCAATCCCACAGCGACCCGCGCAGAACACTGCATGTTCTGTAGAAGCAGGCTTGCCTGCGATGGCATCGGCACGGTGCCAGTAACTGCGCGGTGCCCGCAATCGTTGGCAAGCCAACTCCCACGGGGATCAGCGCAGAACACCGCTTTTCTGTGGGAGCTGGCTTGCCTGCGATAGCATCCACTCGGTGTCAGTGAATACGCCACGCCAACGCTCCACAGGGTCTCAATGCACGGCCCCACAAAAGACAGTGCAGCCACGCGCAATTATCGGGCGGATGAGCCTTTTTATAATCACGACTCTTCATACAACAATAAAGAGAAGAGCCATGGCCACACCCATCCCCAAACAGGTCGACAGTACCGACTGCACAGCCTTTGCCGTTCCCGACACGCACCGCCTCAGTAGGCTCTCGCTAACGATGGCCTGGTGGGGCATCTGCAGCGCAATGTTCTGGCTAGTGGTCTCTGCCACACTGGCCATGACCTTCGGCACCCAACAGGCCATTATCGGTCTGGTGTTATCGGTCATTACCTATGCCGCGATCAACGCCGTCATTTCCCGCTATGCAATGAAGACCGGGCTTTCGGTAGCGCTCTTTTCCCGGGTGTTGTTCGGGCGAACCGGTGCAACCCTTGCCACATTGATTTTCTTCGCCACGGCAATCTACTACAGCGTCTTCGAAGGTTCGGTCATTGCCATTGCCATCCATGACTACGTGTCGTCGATGTCACTGAATCAGGCCTACCTGCTGGTGGTGCTGTACAGCGTGCCGTTGATATTCGGCAGCGTGCAGAACTGGATGGACAAGCTCAACGGGGTGCTGCTGCCGTTTTACCTGATCGGCCTGGTTGCGCTGGTCGTCATGACCATCGCCGAATACGGCTACAGCTCGGCATGGTTGCACATGGGGCCGGCAAGCGGCCCGGTGGAAAACGGCTGGTGGCAGTGTTTCAGCTACTTCATGGGCGTGTGGATCCTGATGATGTACACCTGGGACTATGCCCGGTTCGGTCGTAAACAGGATGCCTCCTTCCACAGCCGATTCAACTTCGGCCTGCCGTTCTACACCTTTACCTTTCTCATCAACGGCCTGGTAGGGATCTTTATTGCCGGAACAATTCCCACGCCAGGCGGGCTGACAGAGGTTTCGGTGGTGAAGGCGATCGTCGAGCTGATGGGGGTGTGGGGCCTGATTTTCGTCTGGGTAAGTCAAACCCGTATCAACTCGGCCAACTTCTTCCTGGCGGCGACCAACATGCAAGCCTTCTTTGGCCGCCTGGGCTTGGCCAGGGTGCCTTACATCGCCTGGGCCGTCGCCGTGGGTGCAGTGGTCTACGCACTGATGCGCTTGAACGTGTTCGACTACATCCTGCAGGCGTTGGCCTACCAGAGCATCTTTGTCGTGGCATGGGTGGCGATTGCACTGGCGCATATTTTCTCGCCCAAGTACCACCAGTTGTTCGACGGTAAGATCGAGTATGAACTGGAACGTGTCAGCGCCATCAACCCATGCGGCCTTGGCGCCTGGTTCTTCGCCGCCGGGATTGGGATTCTCTTGCTCAATTCGGGCAGCACCACGCTCTCCACCTGCTCTGCACCGGTGACGTTCATCAGTGCCTTTGCGGCCTATTGGCTGTTGCTCAACAGTGCCAAGCGTAGCTGGTTCGTGCGACCGCACTGTTCCTGACCGCCACGTCACGCCTTCCCCTTTCAGCACCTGAAAGCGCTTTACCTCCCCGAGCCGCGGGATGACTGCGGTTCGGCTTTTTTACGCGCCTAAAACAACAATAAGACCCAAGGACATACACATGCGTTCAGTGAACTATCGCACGGTGACGGCTGCAGTTTTTGCACAACTGGTGACGCTGTACGGCGCTCCTGCCTTTGCCGTGGCCATCAATGAAAACCTGGACATTGGCGGCGCCATCCGTGCTCGCGTTGACTACGACCCGGATCAAGACCTGGAAAAAATCAGTTTCGATACGTTTTTCCTGACGGCCACCTACACCTCCAGCAGTTGGATTGGCGCTGCGAAATACCGCTTCTACGGAGATGCCTATCCCTTTTCGTACACAGACAGCATCGGCGACATCTCTTTCCCTGAATATGCCTGGCTGGGCTACAAGTTCAACGACTCGCAGCAGGTCCAGGTCGGCCTGAACCACATTCCGTTTGGCTTGCAGCCCTACTTTGGCAGCCCCTTCTTTGAGTCGCTGGGCAATGTGATCGGGTTGGAGGACATTCAGGACCTGGGCATCAAGTACATCCAGAGCACCCCGGACTGGAACCTGCAGGCCGGCTATTACCTGCGTCCGATTGATCAAGGCCAGGGCACCAGCCGCGGTGGACGTACCTACTCGACCAGCGTCGCCAAGACCGACGCCTATGTGGCAGACGGCAGCAACAACCAGGAGCGCAACATTCTCGTCGGGCGCCTGGCCCGCAACCTGAAGCTCGGCAACTGGCAGTCTGAGCTCGGCGCATCGGTACTCACCTCGGAGCTGGAGAACCGCGACACCCATGACAGCGGTCGACGTAACGCCGTGGCTGTGCACTACCTGGGCAAGAACGGTCCGTGGGGCGTTCAACTGCAAGCCACACGACAGGACATGACGCCGAGAAACCCTGGTAACGATCAATACGTCACGTTCGGCAGCTATGACGCGACATTCAACGTTGCGGCAAAGGGTGACCTGTATGTGACCGACCTCAGCTATGACATCGCTGGAAACTACGGTTGGTTTTCGGGCATCAAGCTGTACGGCAACTACAGCCTCTTCGATAAGCGCGACAGTGCATTCCATGACTCCCAGCGTTTCATCCTTGGTACGTCGTTCTCACTCAAGGACCTCTGGATAGCGGTGGAGTGGCTGCACGGCAAGAACGATCCGTACATCGGAGGCAGCAGCTTTACCCAAAGCCTGGGCGCCGGCGGCAGCAATCAATGGGAGAACCAGCTTTACACCAACATCGGCTACTACTTCTAACCCCCCCGTACCAGTGCTCTCAGTATCAAAAAACAGTGCACGCGGCGACAAGCTTGCCGCCTCAAGGTACGCGTAGCTTTGTGTCGTGGGTCAGGCATCCGTCCTACCCCACCCAGATAACAACAAGATTCTTGGTGACCCATGAGTACAGTAGATCCGATCACCCTGGCCGTCGTGCGAGGCGCACTCGAAACCGCGCAGCGGGAAATGACCCTGACGCTGGAAAAAACCGGCCGTTCGAGTGTTTTCAACCTGGCACACGACTATTCCAACGCCCTCTTCGACCACCTGCCGGAAATGATCCTGCAAGGCCAGGACATTCCCATACACCTGGGGTCGCTGATCCCCGCGATGAAGTGCGTTGCCGGCTTCTTTGGCGATGACATCCTCGAAGGCGACGTGATCTATCACAACGACCCTGCCTACAACGGCAGTCATATTCTCGACTGCTGCATGTACAAGCCGGTTTTCTACAAAGGGGAACTGGTGTTCTGGACGGTCTGCAAAGGCCACCTGACCGACATCGGTGGCCCGGTGCCGGCCGGCTACAACCCGGACGCCAAGGAGATCTACGCCGAAGGCCTGCGCATTCCGCCCGTGAAGCTGTGGTCCAAAGGCCAGCGCCGCGAAGACGTCATCAACCTGTTGCTGACCAACATGCGCGCCCGGGCTTACCAGGAAGGTGATCTGAATGCTCAATACGGCGCCTGCAGTGTCGGCGAACGGCACTTGATCGAGCTGCTCGACCGTTACGGCGTGGAGCAGGTCCGCGCCTGTATCGCCGAGTTGAAAGACATGGCTGACCGCCATATGCGTGCCTTGCTGCGTGACGTTCCTGACGGTGTCTACAGCGGTACGGCGGTACTTGAGGACTCAGGCCATGGCCTGGGCCAGCTGTCGATCACCGCCCAGGTGGAAATTCGCGGCGACGAAGCCCACGTGTTGATCGAAAGCCCGCCACAGGTGCCTTACTTCATCAACTCCTATGCCGGCAACTCGGTCTCCGGGGTGTACCTGGGGTTGATGATGTTTGCCCAGGTGCCACCGCCCTACAACGAAGGGCTCTACCGCTGTGTCAGCGTCGACCTCGGGCCACCCGGCACCCTGTGCAACGCGCAGGAACCCGCCCCCCACGTCAACAGCACCACCACACCCATGGAAACCCTCGCCGACGCCGTGCGTCAGGCGCTCGAGCAAGCCGCACCGGAGCGCGTCACCGCCTCCTGGGGCCACGCCAGCGGCATCAACATTGCCGGGCACGACCCGCGTAACGGCAACGACGAGTACGTGACCATGGTGCTGGCCTCGATCATTTCCGGCGCCGGTGCAAACAAGGAAATGGATGGCTGGCCGGCCTGTGGCCCGCTGTGCTGCTTCGGGGCGCTGATGTCCGGTGATATTGAGCTGCTGGAGTACTCCTACCCGGTGTTGATCCATCGCTACAGCCTGATGACCGACAGCGGTGGCGCCGGTGAATTCAGAGGTGGCTCGGGCACGCGCATCGAAATCGAGCCGCTGAACCATGCCATGACCGTAGTGGGTTTCGGCGAAGGCCGACAGTTGCCAACCGCAGGTGCTGCCGGTGCGACCAACGTCTTGCTCGAACCCAAACTTGGCCGCCTGATCCACCGCAAGGTCGACGGCGAAGAGGCGCACTTTACCTACAACGCACTGCTGACCGCCCAACCGGGCGAACGGGTCATCAACGTCAACCCAGGCGGAGGGGGTTACGGCAACCCGATGCGCCGGCCTGTCGCGACGGTACTGAACGACGTGCTGAACGGCCTGGTGTCGCCTGAAGGTGCCCGCCTGGAATACGGCGTGGTGCTCGACAGCAACGGCAACCTCGACGAAGCCGCGACACACGCCATCCGCGCCGCACAGTGATTGATGCCCCGCCCCTTGAGCAATGCAGAGACTTTTACCATGACTAAGCAGCAATATCGCCTGGGCATCGACGCCGGCGGCACCTTCACCGACTTCATCCTCGCTGACCGCAGTGGCAACGTTCAGTTGTTCAAAGCCCCTTCGACGCCACAGGACGGCACCCTCGCCATCCGTAATGGCCTGGCGCAAATCGCTGACGCCATCGGCCGCACGCCGGCACAGATCATTGCCGACTGCGACCTGTGCATCAACGGCACCACCGTGGCCCTCAATGCCCTGATCGAAAAAACCGGCGTCAAGGTCGGCCTGCTGTGCACCGACGGCCATGAAGACAGCCTGGAGATCCGCCTGGGCCACAAGGAGGATGGCCATCGCTACGATGCCAGCTACCCGCCGGCGCACATGCTGGTACCGCGCCATCTACGCCGCCCTGTCGGTGGCCGCATCCTCAGTGATGGCAGCGAGTACAGCCCGCTTGACGAAGACGCCATCCGTGAAGCCATCGAGTACTTCCGCGAGCAGGACGTCAAGGCCGTGGCCATCTCGTTCGTCTGGTCGGTGCGCAACCCCAGCCATGAGCAACGTGCCGCAGCCATGGTCCGTGAAGCCCTGCCCCACGTGTTCGTGTGCACCGGCAACGAGGTATTCCCACAGATTCGTGAGTACACCCGGACCTCGACCACCGTGGTCAACGCCTACCTGAGCCCGGTCATGGGCCGCTACATCGAACGGATCGATGCGCTGTTCGAAGAGCTCGGCGCGCAACAACCCACCCGCTACTTCCAGTCCAACGGTGGCCTGGCGCCGGGTGTGGTAATGCGCGAACGTGCGGTCAATGCAATCAACTCCGGCCCGGCGTCCGCACCACAAGCCGGGCTGTGCGTGGCCGCGCCGTTCGGCATCGACAACGTGATCACCGTGGACATGGGCGGCACCTCGTTCGATATCACGCTGAGCAAGTCCGGGCGAACCAACTTCAGCAAAGACACCGACTTCCTGCGCTACCGTATTGGCGTACCGATGATCCAGGTCGAAACCCTCGGCGCCGGCGGCGGTTCGATTGCGTACCTGGACGACTTTGGCATGTTGCAGGTTGGCCCACGCAGTGCCGGCGCCAACCCTGGCCCGGTCTGTTATGGCAAAGGTGGCGTCGAACCGACCGTCACCGACGCCAACCTGGCGCTGGGCTATCTGGCCGATGGTGCCCTGCTGGGCGGCAGTATCCGCCTGAACCGACAAGCAGCGATTGATGCCATTCGCCACAAGATCGCCGAACCGCTGGGCATCAGCGTCGAGCGGGCGGCCATCGGCATCATCACCCTGGTCAACCTGAACATGGTCAGCGGCATTCGCCGGGTATCGGTCGAACGCGGTTACGACCCCCGTGACTTTGCCCTGATCGGCGCCGGTGGCGCAGCGGGCATGCACGTCATGCGCCTGGCCGAAGAGATCGGCAGCAAAGTGGTACTGATCCCTAAAGTCGCCTCGGGCCTGTGCGCATTCGGGCAGATCCTCTCGGACATCCGCTACGACCAACTGAGCACCTTGCCGATGCGCCTGGATGACGACCTGGTGAACCTGCCACTGCTCAACCAAACCCTGCGCAACCTGCGCGAACGCGGCCTGAACAACCTGCGCGACGATGGTTTCAGTGCGGGTAATGCGGTCGAGTGCCTGTACAACCTGGAGATTCGCTACCTGGGCCAGGTCCACGAATGCAGTGTCGAGCTGGACTGCGATCAACTGGACCTTGAGCGCCTTCAGGCCTTGCGCACGGCGTTCCATGAGCGACACAAGGCACTTTTCTCCTACAGCGAACCGGACAGCCCGGCAGAGCTGGTCAACCTGGAGTGCTCGGTGATCGCCCGCCTGCAACGGCCACCGATGCCGGAACTGCCGGTGCAGGCCAACCTTGATCCGGCCAGCCCGATCGCTCACCGGGCCATGCTCTTCGACGCGCAAGACGCCTGGCAGGAAACCCCTGTGTACAACGGTGATCGGCTGCAAGCCGGGCACACGGTCCAAGGCCCATGTGTGATCGAGGAAGCGACGACCAACATCGTCGTGCCACCGGGCTGGCAAGCCACCCTGGCGCCTTCTGCAACCTACCGGCTGACGCCCAGTGATTGACCTTAGGTAAGCATTGGCAAATTATGGCAAACCAACGGTGCCGGGGGCCTACCCCCGGCACCGTCCTCACAATAAAAAAGACACGAGGATCGGCCATGGCAATCACACTCAGCAGCCGCTATTGGCCCAACAGCGAACGCCAGGCACGTTGGGCAGCGGCGATTGGCAGCACCTACTTCCCGCTGTCCCTGAATTTCGATCCTGGCGCACGCTTCAGTGGCAGCCTGCAAGTCTGGGAAACCCAGAGCACCGCGTTGACCCTGTCACGGCTGCGCTCCACCCAACTGGGTTACTCGCGCAGCAAGGCCCAGGTCAGTGAAGACCGCGAAGCGTGCTACCTGGTCACGGTACCGCGCCGCAGTGAGGTGCACTTCGAACAGGACGGCCGCGTACTGCACTGCCAGCCTGGCGGGTTTATCTTCGAGCGCGGTGATGCGCCCTACCGCTTTCACTACGCCAGCGACAACGACCTGTGGGTGTTCAAGCTTCCCGAACGTGCCCTGCATGGTCAACTGCGCGGCGCCGAACGTTATACCCGCCTGTGCTTCGATGCCAAACGCGGGCTGGGGAGGATCTTCGTCGACCAACTGGCAATGTGTGCGGCACGCTTCGATGAATGCGACGATACCGCCCGCCATATGCTGCTGG
Source organism: Pseudomonas laurentiana (assembly GCF_014648275.1). Taxonomy (GTDB): domain Bacteria; phylum Pseudomonadota; class Gammaproteobacteria; order Pseudomonadales; family Pseudomonadaceae; genus Aquipseudomonas; species Aquipseudomonas laurentiana. The sequence continues at coordinate 1,878 of NZ_BMQU01000028.1, read as the reverse complement.
AGCAAGCGCTCTCAACCTTGCTGATGGCACTACGCGATGACCAGCGGGTACTCAACAGTGAAAGCTCAAGCCTGGCGGCCTTGCATTTGCAGCGTATTGAACACTACGTTGAGCAACAGCTGGGCAACCCGGACCTCGCCCCACAGATGATCGCTGACGCCTGCAAGCTGTCGGTGCGCTATCTGCACAAACTGTTCACGGCCACCCCCTACAGCCTCAGCGAATGGATCCGTCTACGCCGTCTTGAAGCGGTGCACAGAGACCTGCACGACCCCTATTGCCACTTGTCCATCGGCGAACTGGCCATGCGTTGGGGCTTCAGCGATCAGGCTCAATTTGCCCGCAGCTTCCGCCAGCGCTTCGCTTGCACCGCCAAGGAAGTACGCGCCGCGGCAAGCGGGCACCCTCACTGAAAAGGCACTGAAACAGGCCACGCCGCCACCTGCTGGCGGCGGCATTGCCGCAGAAAACAAGGCCTGACCTGATCCGAACGGACGATTCGGACACAACCGGGGCGTCGGTATCGTAAACGGCGCCACGGCAGTGCTGCTGCGGCCCTGAAACACATCAACGAACGCCTGCCCGACTCATGCTGTCGGCACCACCCACCGCGATCTGATTCGCGATCCACGCGGGGCGGCACACTGCAGCCGTCACTGCCCGCTATCACGATGCACCGCCTTTGGAGAGCGCTATGAAAGTGCTGGTAAGCGTCAAACGAGTGGTCGATTACAACGTCAAGGTTCGCGTCAAGGCGGACAACTCCGGCGTCGACCTGACTAACGTGAAAATGGCCCTGAACCCCTTCTGCGAAATTGCCGTGGAAGAAGCCGTACGCCTGAAGGAAAAAGGCCTGGCGAGCGAGATCGTCGTCGTCACCATCGGCCCGAGCACGGCCCAGGAGCAACTGCGTACCGCGCTGGCGCTGGGCGCCGACCGCGCCGTCCTGGTCGAGGCCGACGAAGCGCTCAACGCCCTGGCCGTGGCCAAACTGCTCAAGGCCGTTGTCGATAAAGAACAGCCTCAGCTGGTGATCCTCGGCAAGCAGGCCATCGACAGCGACAACAACCAGACCGGCCAGATGCTGGCTGCGCTGAGCGGGTTCGCTCAGGGCACTTTCGCGTCCAAGCTTGAAGTCGCCGGTGACAAGGTCAACGTCACCCGTGAAATCGACGGTGGCCTGCAGACCGTTGCGCTGAACCTGCCCGCTATCGTCACCACCGACCTGCGCCTGAACGAGCCACGCTACGCGTCCTTGCCGAACATCATGAAGGCCAAGAAGAAGCCGCTTGAAACCGTTACCCCGAGCGCCTTGGGCGTTTCAACTGCCTCTACCCAACAGATCCTGCGCGTTGAAGCTCCCGCTAGCCGAAGCGCGGGTATCAAGGTCAAGTCGGTGGCTGAACTGGTCGAGAAACTGAAAACTGAAGCGAAGGTGATCTGATGGCTATTCTGGTTATTGCTGAAATCCTGCAGGGGCCGGAAAACGCTGCCGTTGCCCCGGCGACCCTGAACACCGTCGCCGCTGCCGCGAAAATCGGTGGTGATATCCACGTGCTGGTTGCCGGCCAAGGCGTTGGCGCGGTAGCGCAAGCCGCTGCAAACATCGCTGGCGTCAGCAAGGTGCTGATTGCCGACAACGCTGCTTACGCGCACCAGTTGCCAGAGAACGTTGCACTGCTGGTTGCCGAGATCGGCAAGGGCTATAGCCACGTGCTGGCACCTGCAACCTCCAACGGCAAGAACATCCTGCCGCGGGTCGCCGCGCTGCTGGACGTCGATCAGATCTCCGAGATCATCTCGGTTGAGTCGGCGGACACCTTCAAGCGTCCGATCTACGCCGGCAACGCCATTGCCACCGTGCAGTCGAGCGCTGCA
>NZ_BMQU01000027.1 GCF_014648275.1 Pseudomonas laurentiana | reverse complement strand
GCGTCCCCTTCGTCTAGTGGCCTAGGACACCGCCCTTTCACGGCGGTAACAGGGGTTCGAGTCCCCTAGGGGACGCCAATGCGGGAATAGCTCAGTTGGTAGAGCACGACCTTGCCAAGGTCGGGGTCGCGAGTTCGAGTCTCGTTTCCCGCTCCAGTTTTAACGGTCTTGCTCAAGGGCAGGGCTGGTAAGAAAATCCAGGTTAGGGTCTAAGATTCTGATCTGGTCACTGAAACATGCGTTGCATGTTTTGGGCAGCGTCCCCTTCGTCTAGTGGCCTAGGACACCGCCCTTTCACGGCGGTAACAGGGGTTCGAGTCCCCTAGGGGACGCCATTTTGCGGGAATAGCTCAGTTGGTAGAGCACGACCTTGCCAAGGTCGGGGTCGCGAGTTCGAGTCTCGTTTCCCGCTCCAATTCAAAGAAAACGCCGTTCGATTGAACGGCGTTTTTTTTTGCCTCTGAAAAACTACGGTTGTTATTCAGTGCTCCTGAGATTGAATCAGGCCTGCGTAGTTTGATGCTTTCAGGCAGGGCACCTGTAAGAAGCCCCGCCTGAGTCCATCGCGCGGTCTTAGTGCTTGCTGTTGTCGTTCGACATACTCAGCAACTGTTTTTCCTGGTTCCAGTCGAACGGCTCGTCATTCTGCTCCGCTTCGTAGCGGCGTTCTTCCAGTGCCTGATACAGGTCCAGCTCATCGTCTGGCATGAAATGCAGGCAGTCCCCACCGAAGAACCACAGCAGGTCGCGTGGTACCAGATGGGCAATCTGTGGGTAGCGCTGGATGACCTGGCACATCAGGTCCTGACCCAGGTACTGGCTCTCCAGTGGGTCTTGCGGAAGTTGCGTCAGCAGTTCGTCGAAGCGTTCGAGGAACAGGCCATGGCTCTCTTCCGGTACCTGTTCGGCCTCGCCCAGTGCAACCAGGATGGTGCGCAGGTGGTTGAGCAGGTTGAGATGGTAATCCAGATGCGCGTTGGCCATGCTGGCGATCCTCTTGAGCAAAACGGGCGCGGGAGTATACGGCTCCCGGCGCCCGATGTCCCGGTTCGATTGCCTTTAACGCACCCTGCCGGCGACCGGCAGCAGCGCATCCTTGTCGAAGGCGTCCACGTCAATGACCCGTCGTCGTGCCTGTTCTGCGGCGTGCAGGGTGAGGGCTTCGCTGGTCTGAAGCACACCGGCCTGCAAGGCTGCGTCAATGGGGGACTGCCCGGGCGCGGGCACGACCTGACCGCTTTTGAGCGCCTGGTGCAAGGTGTGTTGCAGCGGTTCGCTGGCGGCGAGTTGTTGGCTGGCATGGTGCAGGGCGCCAACCGGGTCTTCGGCATCCTCTGGGCGGTAGCAACCGGACAACAGTTCCTCCAGCGCCGGGTCGCCTTTCGCTCGGCAGATCAGTGCTGCGACTTCAGTGTCCAGTGCATCGCTTGGGCCGGTATGGCGGCGTCCAAAAGGAAACACCAGTAGTCGCAGGGCGCAGCCGAGGAAGCGATTGGGGAGGTTGTCGAGCAACTGGTCCAGGGCTTTTTCAGCCTGGCCGAGGTTTTCTTCCATGGCCCAGCGCAGCAACGGTTGCAGGTGGTCGGGGGATTCCAGGTCGTAGTAGCGTTTCAGTGCTGCCGAACTCAGGTAGAGGTGGCTGAGCACATCGCCCAGACGAGCCGAAAGTCGTTCGCGCCGTTTCAGGCTGCCCCCCAGTAGCATCATGCACAGGTCTGCCAGCAAGGCGAAAGCAGCCGCCTGGCGATTCAGGGCGCGGAAATAGCCTTGGCTGAGGGCGTCACCCGGCGCTTTCTCGAAATGTCCCAGGCCAAGGCTGAGTATCAGGGTGCTGGCGGCATTGCCCACGGCAAAACCGATGTGGCGCAGCAGAAGGGCGTCGAACGCCTTGAGCGCCTGATCGTGGTCCTCACGCCCAGCCAAGGCCATTTCCTTGAGTACAAAGGGATGGCAGCGGATTGCCCCCTGACCAAAAATCATCAGGTTGCGCGAAAGGATATTGGCGCCTTCGACGGTGATGAAGATCGGCGCGCCTTGCCAGTTGCGGCCCAGGTAATTGTTCGGCCCCATGATGATGCCCTTGCCGCCATGAACGTCCATGGCGTGCTGAATGCACTCGCGGCCGCGCTCGGTCAGGTGGTACTTGAGAATGGCAGAGAGGACCGATGGCTTCTCCCCGAGGTCGATAGCCTTGGCGGTCAGCAGGCGTGCGCTGTCCATCAACCAGGCGTTGCCGCCGATACGCGCAAGGGATTCCTGGATGCCCTCAAAGGCTGCCAGCGGGACGTTGAATTGCTCGCGGATTCGTGCGTATTGGCCGGTCACCAGGCTGGTGTATTTGGCTGCGCCTGTACCCACAGCCGGCAGTGAGATGGAGCGCCCCACGGAGAGGCAGTTCATCAGCATCATCCAGCCTTTGCCGAGCATGGCCTGGCCACCGATGAGGTAATCCAGTGGTATGAATACGTCCTTGCCGCTGTTTGGGCCGTTCATGAACGCGGCGCCAAGCGGCAGATGTCGTTTGCCGATCTCTACGCCGGGGGTATCGGTAGGAATCAGTGCCAGGCTGATGCCGAGTGCTTCTGTTTCGCCCAGCAGGTGTTCAGGATCGTACGCTTTGAAAGCCAGGCCCAGCAAGGTGGCGACCGGGCCAAGGGTGATGTAGCGCTTTTCCCAATTCAGGCGCAGGCCGAGGACTTCTTGACCTTGCCATTGGCCCTTGCAAACGATGCCGGTGTCAGGCATCGCACCGGCGTCGGAACCGGCCAGTGGGCCGGTCAGCGCGAAGCAGGGGATTTCCTCGCCGCGCGCCAGGCGAGGCAGGTAATGGTTGCGTTGCGCTTCGGTGCCATAGTGCAGCAGTAGCTCGGCAGGGCCCAGTGAGTTGGGGACCATGACGGTGGACGCTAGGTCGCCGCTTCGGGTTGCCAGTTTCATGGCGATCTGGGAGTGTGCGTAGGCCGAAAAGCCCTTGCCGCCGTATGCCTTGGGAATGATCAAGGCAAAGAAGCCTTGTTCCTTGATAAAGGCCCAGGCCTCGGCAGGCAAGTCGAGATCCTGGCTGATTTGCCAATCGCTGACCATCGCACAGAGCTGCTCGGTCGGGCCATCGATGAAGGCCTGCTCTTCTTCGCTCAATTGCGCCTTAGGGTATGCCAGCAGTGTGTTCCAGTTCGGGCGACCGCTGAACAGCTCACCATCCCACCACACCGTACCGGCTTCGATCGCTTCGCGCTCGGTTTGTGAGAGTGGCGGGAGCGTGCGCTGGAACCAGGCAAACAAGGGGGCGCTGATCCATTTTCTGCGCATTTCAGGCAGCAAAAAAAAGGAAGACTTGATGATCAGCGCAAACCAGAGCAAGGCCATCAACCAGGTTGGCGCGCTGCTGAACAGGCCCATTGCCAGCAAATAGGCGGCAACGATGCCCAGAATGGGCGGTACAGCCATGCGGCGATGCATCAAATAGGCTGAACCTACTACAAGAACCACAAACCACAACAGCAACATAGGTCTTCCTCCGTGAAACGTCAGGGCAATAGGTCGTCCCAGACAGCGTAGACGGCATCGTCCAAACGGCCGCCCCAGATCAGTGACCGTGGTGGTGGGCAGGTGTTCACTGTCGAGTGTGCCGAACGATTACCTGAGCAATCGACTGGGTTAGACTGAGGGCACCACAAATGGCTCAAGGATTCGTCATGCTCAAGATTTGGGGTCGAAAGAACTCGTCCAATGTCAGGAAGGTGCTCTGGTGTGCCGAGGAGCTCGGCCTCGACTACCAGTCGATTGATGCGGGTGGAGCCTTCGGTGTGGTTCAGGAGCCGGAGTACCTGGCAAAGAACCCGAATGGCCTTGTGCCGATGATCGAAGAGGATGGCCTGGTGTTGTGGGAGTCCAACACCATCGTGCGTTATCTGGCGGCACGTCACGCGCCGGATTCGAACTGGTACCCGAGCGACGTTCGGCAGCGGGCCGAGGCGGAAAAATGGATGGATTGGGTCACGTCTTCCCTGGCTACGCCGTTTCGCCCATTGTTTTGGGGCATGTTGCGTACACCGGCAGAGCAGCGTGATTGGGTAGCCATCAACGCGGCGCACAAGACCTGCGCCCAGGTCTTGTCGATTGCCGATCAGGCGCTGGCCCGGCAACCCTACCTCAGCGGTGATGCACTCGGCGTTGGTGATGTGCCGCTGGGCTGTTTCGCCTATGCCTGGTTCGAGATGCCGATCGAGCGTCCAGAGATGCGTCACCTGCGCGCCTGGTATGAACGGCTGAAAGAACGCCCTGCCTATCAGGCGGCCGTGATGACAGCGCTGACCTGATTGCAGCGCTTATCCTGATAGTTATTATCGATAGACTTGACTGTACTTGTGTGGCCGCGCCCCTCACCATGGCCACTCAGCCTGTTGTTCATAAACCCTTCCACACTGGTGCATAGACCCGTTATGAGTTCTGCTCTGTCCATAAGGCAGCTAACCAAGACCTACGGCAACGGCTTCCAGGCCCTCAAGGGCATTGACCTGGATGTCGCCGAAGGTGACTTTTTCGCCTTGCTCGGCCCCAATGGCGCCGGCAAATCCACCACCATCGGCATCCTCTCTACCCTGGTGAACAAGACCAGCGGTACGGTGAAGGTCTTTGGCCATGACCTGGACCGCGAGCCGGCCGCGCTCAAGCGCTGCCTTGGCGTGGTGCCCCAGGAGTTCAACTTCAACCAGTTCGAGAAAACCTTCGACATCGTCGTGACCCAGGCCGGTTACTACGGCATTCCGTCGAAGGTGGCCAAGGCTCGTGCCGAGCAGTATTTGACCCAGCTGGGGCTGTGGGACAAGCGCAACGTGCCATCGCGTTCGTTGTCCGGTGGCATGAAACGCCGCCTGATGATTGCCCGGGCGCTGGTTCATGAGCCGCGCTTGCTGATTCTCGATGAGCCAACCGCCGGTGTGGATATCGAGTTGCGGCGTTCGATGTGGAGTTTCCTGACTGAGCTGAACGAGCAGGGCATCACCATCATCCTGACAACGCACTACCTCGAAGAGGCTGAGCAACTGTGCCGCAACATCGGCATCATCGATCACGGCACCATCGTCGAGAACACCAGCATGCGCAAACTGCTGGGCTCGTTGCATGTGGAAACCTTCTTGCTCGATCTCAAGCAGGAGCTGCGGCAGGCGCCGCAACTGACCGGCTACCCCTGCCGCCTGATCAGCCCGCACACCCTGGAAGTCCAGGTGGACAAGGCCATGGGCATCACTGCACTGTTCGGCCAACTGGCCCTGCAGAACATCGAAGTGCAAAGCCTGCGTAATAAAACCAACCGTCTTGAGGAGCTGTTTGTGTCCCTGGTGGAGAAAAACCTGGCGAAGGTGGCGGTATGAGTTCGGAGCTGCGCGGCAATCTGGTCGCCCTCAACACCATCGTCTACCGCGAAGTGCGCCGTTTCACCCGAATCTGGCCGCAGACCTTGCTGCCGCCGGCGATCACCATGGTCTTGTATTTCGTGATCTTCGGTAACCTGATCGGTCGGCAGATCGGCGATATGGGTGGCTTCACCTATATGGAGTACATCGTGCCGGGGCTGATCATGATGTCAGTGATCACCAACTCCTATGGCAACGTGGTTTCCAGCTTTTTTGGCAGCAAGTTCCAGCGCTCCATCGAGGAATTGATGGTCTCGCCGGTTTCGCCGCACACCATCCTTATTGGCTACACCTTGGGCGGCGTATTGCGCGGCTTGGCGGTCGGGGTCATCGTGACCCTGCTGTCACTGTTTTTTACTCACCTGCAGGTACACCACCTGGGCGTAACCGTGCTGGTCGTGCTGCTTACGGCAACGATTTTTTCGTTGCTGGGCTTCATCAATGCGGTGTTTGCGCGCAACTTCGACGATATTTCGATTATCCCGACGTTCGTGTTGACGCCGTTGACCTACCTGGGAGGCGTGTTCTATTCGATCAACCTGCTGCCGCCGTTCTGGCAGACGGTATCGTTGGCCAACCCGGTTCTGCACATGGTCAACTCGTTCCGCTATGGCATCCTGGGGGTTTCCGATATTCGTATTGGCGTGGCCATCAGTTTCATGCTGGTAGCGACCGCCGTGTTGTACGTCGGCTGCGTTCGGCTACTGGTCAGTGGTCGAGGAATGCGTAGCTGATTTTCCCTTGCGCTGGCGCCACTGCCTGCCCACCCACCAACGCCAATAGAGCATGGTCAGGCAGTAGGCCAGCCCACCCAATAGCAGGCCGCAGACCACCGACCCGAGCAGGAAGGGTTGCCACAGTGTCGACAGTTGATTGGTGATCCATTCCCAGGTCAACTCATCGGGCAAGGTGCGGGGTGGGATCTGCATCAACCAGGCACCCATCTGATAGGTGCAGAAGAACACCGGAGGCATGGTGATCGGATTGGTCAGCCAGACCAGGCTGACTGAAATCGGCATGTTGCCCCTGGCCATGATCGCCAGGCTGGCGGCCAGCAACATTTGCATCGGAATCGGTATGAATGCGGCGAACAGGCCGACCGCCATGGCCCGTGCCACCGAATGACGGTTCAGGTGCCAGAGGTTGGGGTCGTGCAGCAGTCGCCCGAGAAAGCGTAAGGATTTGTGTTCCCGAATGCTGGTCGGATCGGGCATGTAGCGTTTGAAAATTCGACGCGGCATGTGGGTTCTCGGCGTTCTTGATCCGTCAGTATGCACGGATTCTAAAAGCCTCCAATTCAGACTTTGTGACAATTAATAAGCGAACCTTTGCCGTCGTTGATCTAAGCCTCTGGGGGGATTCTTTTTCAGGAGCTTCAGATCATGCGCACAGGGATGGTTGCGCTTGCGCTCGGGCTGTTATGCCTGCGATGGCTTCCTGCGCTGCCTTCGGTCGGGGTGTTGCTTGCGCTGATACTGCTTGGGCTGTGCTGTCTGCCGTCGCGGGCCCGTCCCTTGGGGTGTTTCCTGCTGGGTTTTTGCTGGGGCTGTCTATCGGCGCAAGACGCGCTGGATGATCGCTTGCCGCCAGCGCTGGACGGTCGCACATTGTGGGTGGAGGGACGGGTGGTTGGCTTACCTGAGCACCATGCTCAGTTCGTGCGCTTTGAGTTTGCCGAGGCCAGCTCACGCCGCGCCCAGTTGCCGAAGCGCTTGCGTCTGAGCTGGTATGGCGGGCCACCGATCAACAGTGGAGAGCGCTGGCGGCTTGCCGTCAGCCTCAAGCGCCCGCTCGGTCTGCTCAACCCCCATATTGCCGATCAGGAAATGACCCTGTTGGCGCGCCGCATCGGTGCCACCGGTAGCGTCAAGGCTGGTGAGCGCTTGTCGTCAGCGAACATGGTCTGGCGTGACGGTATCCGGCAACGGCTGATGGCGGTCGATGCTCAAGGGCGCGAGGGCGTGCTGGCTGCCCTGGTACTTGGCGATGGCAGTGGCCTGACACGGGCGGACTGGCAAGCGTTGCAGGCGACTGGCACGGTGCACCTGTTGGTGATTTCAGGGCAGCACATCGGTCTGCTGGCGGGACTGGTCTATGCCCTGATAGCCGCGCTGGCGCGTTTCGGGCTTTGGCCGCGCGCAGTGCCCTGGTTGCCTGCCGCGTGTGTTCTGGCGCTCGCAGCGGCGTTGGCGTACGGCATGCTCGCCGGGTTTCAGGTGCCGGTGCGTCGGGCCTGCATCATGTTGGCGGTGGTGTTGCTCTGGCGTCTGCGTTTTCGTCATCTGGGGGTCATGCTGCCGTGGCTGCTGGCGCTCAATGCGGTACTGCTGATTGAACCGCTGGCCAGTCTGCAGCCAGGGTTCTGGTTGTCCTTCGGTGCGGTAGCCATCCTGATCTTCACATTCAGCGGGCGGCTGGGCGCCTGGCGTGCCTGGCAGGCGTGGACCCGGGCGCAATGGATGATTGCCCTGGGGTTGCTTCCGTTCTTGCTGGTGCTTGGATTGCCCGTGAGCCTCAGTGCGCCGCTGGCCAATCTGTTGGCGGTGCCCTGGATCAGCGTGCTGGTGTTGCCGGTCGCCTTGGCGGGGACGTTACTGCTTGATGTGCCGGTACTCGGTGCATGCTTGTTGTGGTTGGCGGGTGGTTTGCTGGATGTACTGTTTCGCGTGCTCGGGCAGGTCGCTGATTGGCAGCCAGCCTGGGTGCCGGCGGCCTTGCCGTTATGGGCATGGCTGCTGGTCTGCCTTGGGGTGTTCCTGGTGTTATTGCCCAAAGGGTTGCCGATGCGGATATTAGGCTGGCCCGCTGTGCTGCTGGCGGTCTTTGCCCCGCGTGATGAGGTGCCGGAGGGGCAGTTGGAGGTCTGGCAGCTGGATGTAGGGCAGGGGCAGGCCTTTATTCTGCGTACCCGTCACCGCGCCCTGTTGTATGACGCGGGACCGGCCATGGGAGAGGTCGATCTGGGGGCGCGCATCGTACTGCCTACGCTCCTGAAGCTGGGTGTAAGCACACTCGACCTGATGCTGCTTAGTCATGCGGATGCCGACCACGCCGGAGGCGCGCTGGCGGTGAAGCGTGGTTTGCCGGTTGCACGTGTACTGGCCGGTGAGGTGCAGAGGTTGCCCCAGGCCTTGCAGGCCCAGCCCTGTGTTGCCGGTGAACACTGGGAGTGGGATGGGGTACGGTTTTCTGTGTGGCAATGGCACGAGGCAGGCGACAGCAATCAAGGCTCATGCGTGTTATTGGTCGAGGCTTCCGGGGAGCGATTGTTGCTGACCGGAGATATCGATGCGGAAGGTGAGCGGGCTTGGCTGCAGGCAACGGCAGAGCCCCGCGTCGATTGGTTGCAAGCCCCTCATCATGGCAGTCGAAGCGCCTCTGGCCAGGCATTTCTTGAGGCGTTGGCACCCAGGGGCGTCCTGATTTCACGCGGCCGTTACAACGCGTTTGGTCATCCCCATCCCGAGGTGATGGCGCGCTACAGACACTTGGGTATTGTCCCCTATGACAGTGCGTTGGAAGGCGCGGTCTATTGGCGCCTGGGGAGTTTCGGCGAGCCTCAGGGGATGCGTCGCCAGCAACGCTTCTGGCGCTAGCCGACATGACGACCTGCGAGCGGCGGAAGCCCTATGGTAAAGTGGCGGACTTTTTCGAGGGGGTCGTTACTGTGTGGGAATTGGTCAAGTCTGGCGGTTGGATGATGCTGCCGATCATTCTGAGCTCCATCGCCGCCATGGCGATCGTCGCCGAGCGCCTGTGGACCCTGCGCGCCAGCCGTGTCACCCCGCCGCACCTGCTGGGTCAGGTCTGGCGCTGGATTCAGGACAAGCAACTCAACAGCGATAAACTCAAGGCCCTGCGTGCCGATTCGCCACTGGGCGAGATCCTCGCAGCGGGCCTGGCGAACTCGCGGCATGGTCGCGAAATCATGAAAGAGTGCATTGAAGAAGCCGCTGCCCGGGTCATCCACGAGCTGGAACGCTATATCAATGCACTGGGCACCATTGCTGCCATGGCACCACTGCTTGGCCTGCTGGGTACGGTGTTGGGCATGATCGATATCTTCAGCTCGTTCATGGGCACGGGGATGTCGGCTAACGCCTCGGTACTGGCCGGCGGTATTTCCAAGGCGTTGATCACCACGGCAGCAGGCTTGATGGTCGGTATCCCTTCGGTCTTCTTCCACCGTTTCCTGCAGCGGCGCATCGATGAACTGGTGGTCGGCATGGAGCAGGAGGCAATCAAGCTGGTCGAAGTGGTCCAGGGTGACCGTGATGTCGACCTGGCTGAGGGCAAGGCGTGAAATTCCGGCGCAAGCCACGGGAGACCGTGGACATCAACCTGGCCTCACTCATCGATGTGGTGTTCATCCTCCTGCTGTTCTTTGTGGTGACCACTACCTTCACCCGCGAAACCCAGTTGCGCGTCGAACTGCCGGAAGCCGCCAGTGGCACGCCTGCCCCGGAGTCGGAGCTCAAGCAGTTGGAGATCACCATCAGTGCTGAAGGGGTGTATTCGCTGAACAATAACCTGCTGCCCAAAAGTGACCTGGCAACGCTGACCGATGCCCTGCAAAAGGAGTCGGGTGGTGATACTCGGTTGCCGTTGTCGATCAGTGCTGATGGCAAGACGCCGCATCAAGCGGTGGTTACCGCAATGGACGCTGCAGGCAAGCTGGGCTTCAGCCAGTTGCGCATGACCACGGTCGAGGCAGCGCCGGGGAATCCTTGATGGCCTTTGCCGATCACTTGCTCAAGGCCTGGTATGCAGGGCATCCGGCCCTGGCCCTGTTGAGGCCGCTGGAAGCCCTCTACCGGCGTGTGGTGCTGCGAAAGCGCCAGCGTTTTCTGGCTGGTGAGAGCAGCAGTTACCGTGCCCCGGTACCGGTGGTGGTGGTCGGTAATATCACCGTCGGCGGTACTGGCAAGACGCCCCTGATCCTTTGGCTGATCGAGCACTGCCGCCGCCAGGGGCTGCGTGTCGGTGTGGTCAGCCGCGGTTATGGTGCCACGCCGCCGCAGTTACCTTGGCGTGTGCGCGCAGAGCAGTCAGCCGCTCAGGCGGGCGATGAGCCGCTGTTGATCGTTCAGCGTAGCGGTGTGCCGCTGATGATCGATCCCGACCGGTCGCGAGCGGTCCAGGCGCTGTTGGCCGCCGAGCCGCTGGACCTGATCCTCAGTGATGACGGCTTGCAACATTACCGCTTGGCTCGTGACCTGGAGCTGGTGTTGATCGATGCCGCACGGGGCCTGGGTAATCGCCGCTGCCTGCCGGCCGGTCCGTTGCGCGAGCCGGTCGAGCGTCTGCTTGAGGTCGATGCGGTGCTGTTCAATGGCGCTGCAGCCGACAACGACGAAGGCTATGCCTTTCGGCTCGAGCCTGCTGCGCTGGTCAATGTGCGCAGTGGCGAGCGCTGCGGTGTCGATCATTTTCCGCCCGGTCAGGCTGTGCATGCCGTGGCCGGAATCGGTAATCCGCAGCGTTTCTTCAATACCTTGGAGGGGCTAAACTGGCGACCAGAGCCTCATCCCTTTGCCGATCATGCGGTTTACAGCGCCGAAGCCTTGAGCTTTACGCCTTCCTTGCCGCTGCTGATGACCGAAAAGGATGCGGTGAAATGCCGTGCCTTCGCCGCCGCCGACTGGTGGTACCTTGCAGTGGATGCCGTGCCATCTCCGGCCTTTGCTCGTTGGTTCGACGACCAACTGACGCGTTTGCTGCCCGGTCACCGGCAACCCTGAACCTTTTCTTTTTCCGGCCACAGGCCTGAGGAATTTCCATGGACACCAAATTGCTCGACATCCTTGCTTGCCCCATCACCAAGGGTCCGCTCAAGCTCAGCGCTGACAAGACCGAGCTGATCAGCAAGGGTGCGGGCCTTGCGTACCCGATTCGCGACGGTATTCCGGTCATGCTGGAGAGCGAAGCCCGCACCTTGACTGACGAAGAGCGCCTGGAGAAATGAGCCAAGCGTTCACGGTAGTGATTCCGGCCCGTTTGCGTTCCACCCGGCTGCCGGGTAAACCGCTGCTGCTGATCGCCGGCAAGCCGATGATCCAGCATGTCTGGGAGCAGGCGCGCAAGAGCAGTGCGGCACGGGTGGTGGTAGCCACTGATGATGCCGAGATCTTCAAGGTATGTGAGGCCTTTGGCGCTGAAGTGCTGATGACCCGTGAGGATCACGATTCGGGTACCGATCGTCTGGCCGAAGTGGCGACTCAGTTGGGCCTGCCTGCCGACGCGATCGTGGTCAACGTGCAAGGTGACGAACCCCTGATTCCTCCGGTGATCATTGATCAGGTGGCGGCTAACCTGGCCGCTCATCCAGAGGCAGGTATCGCCACCCTGGCCGAGCCGATTAGCGACGTCGAAGCCCTGTTCAATCCTAACGCGGTCAAGGTGGTTAGCGATTGCAACGGCCTGGCCCTGACCTTCAGTCGTGCCCCGTTGCCATTTGCCCGTGATGCCTTTGCGCAGAGCCGTGATCAGCTTCCGTCGGGTGTGCCGTATCGCCGGCACATTGGCATGTACGCCTATCGCGCCGGTTTCCTGCAGGACTTTGTTGGTTGGGGGCCGTGCTGGCTCGAAAAAACCGAGTCGCTTGAGCAGTTGCGAGCACTCTGGAACGGTGTGCGTATCCATGTGGCCGATGCCCTGGAAGCCCCGCCGGTTGGGGTTGATACCCCTGAAGACCTTGAGCGCGTACGGCGCTTGCTGGAGGCCTGATGCGGGTTCTTTTTGTCTGCCTGGGCAATATCTGCCGTTCGCCAACCGCTGAAGGTGTTTTGCGCCATCAGTTGAAGGAGGCGGGCCTGGCTGAGGTGATCGAGGTGGCATCGGCCGGAACCGGTGACTGGCATGTCGGTAACCCGCCAGACAGCCGTACCCGGCGTGCGGCTCAGTTGCGTGGCTATGATTTGTCCCAGCAGCGTGCGCAGCAGGTGAGTGCGGCGGATTTCGAGCGTTACGACCTGATCCTGGCGATGGACAACAGTAACCTGGGTCATCTGCAGGCGATGCGCCCAGCGCAGGCAAAGGCAGAGCTGGACCTGTTTCTGCGTCGCTTCGAGGGGGCTGTTGATGAAGTTCCAGACCCTTACTACGGCGGTGAACAGGGTTTCGAGCGGGTGCTTGATCTGATCGAGGACGCCTGTAGGGCGCTGGTTATCGAGCTGAGGGGACGTCTATGAGCGTACAGGTACGGTCAGATGTTTCGCTCAAGCCTTACAACACTTTCGGCATCGATGTGCGTGCAGCGCATTTTGCCGAGGCTCACACTGACGCGGATGTACGGGAGCTGCTGGCCTATGCGGCTGCGCAGCAGTGGCCGGTGCTGGTGATTGGTGGCGGTAGCAACCTGTTGCTCACGGCCAACGTCGAGGCATTGGTGTTGCGCATGGCCAGTACCGGCGTGCGGATGCTCAGTGATGACGGCCAGCGAGTGATCGTGGAAGCAGAGGCGGGTGAGCCATGGCATGCGTTTGTCCAGTGGACGCTGGCGCAGGGATTGGCGGGGCTTGAAAACCTCAGTCTGATTCCGGGCACGGTCGGTGCTGCGCCGATGCAGAACATTGGTGCTTACGGCGTCGAGATCAAGGATGTATTTGTCGGGCTGACCGCACTGGATCGCCAAACGGGTGAGTTGCGTGAGTTCACCCTTGAAGACTGTGCATTTGCCTACCGTGACAGCCTGTTCAAGCGTAACCCCGGGCGCTGGCTGATTCTACGAGTACGCTTTGCACTGAGCCGGGCCATGCATTTGCACCTGGACTATGGGCCGGTGCGCCAGCGGTTGAGCGAGCAGGGTATCGAGCAGCCAACCGCACAGAATGTCAGCGATGCTATTTGCAGTATTCGGCGGGAAAAACTACCTGATCCAGCCGAGCTGGGGAATGCGGGGAGTTTCTTCAAGAACCCAGTCGTGCCTGCTGCGCTGGCCGAACATATCCGCCAGGCTCACCCGGGGCTTGTGGCATACCCTCAGGCGGATGGTCAGGTGAAGTTGGCGGCCGGCTGGTTGATCGAACTGGCTGGCTGGAAAGGTTATCGCGATGGCGATGCTGGCGTACACCGCCTTCAGGCATTGGTGCTGGTCAACTACGGCCAGGCCAGTGGCATGCAGCTTCATCGGCTGGCGCAAAAGATCCAGGTCGATATCCTCGAGCGCTTTGGTGTCGAGTTGGAGATGGAGCCTAATTTGTACTGAGTGCCGCGAAGCCGCAGTGTGCGGCATCGCAGGTAGTTATTCAGGTTGAGTTTTCCGCCAATAAAAAGCCCCGCCAGCATCAACTGGCGGGGCTTTTTTTCAGCCTTGGAAATCAGGCGAGCGGTTTATGCTCTTCTGTGGTTTCCAGGGCTTTCGGGCTTTGCTCGGTCACTTCTGCTGCTACGGCAGCTTCGGTGGACGGTTGCTCGGCTTCTGCGGGGGCTTCTACTGGCGCTTCGACAGCCGCCGGTGCCTCAACGGCTTTAGCCGCCGCCGCGGCTGCTGCAGCCTCTGCTTCGCGCTTGCGACGACGTACTTCGCGTGGGTCGTTTGGCGCACGGCCACTGCTTGGCAGCGGCAGGGCAGGTGCTTCGGCAGCTGCTACCGGTTCGGCGGCGGGCGCTTCGACCACGACTGGAGCAGGTGCTTCGACTACAGGCTCGGCTTCCTTGGCGACGACAGGGGCTTCGACCGCAGCCTCGACAGTCGGGGTGACTTCCACGACTGGAGCAGCACCCGCTTCAACGGCTTCTACCGGCGCAGCAGGCTGTTCGGCAACTGGCGCGATGTCGGCTACAGCGGCTTCTACGACTGCAGGTGCGGCTTCTACCGGTGCGGCTTCAACTGCGGGGGCAGCCTGTGCAGCGACCTCGGTAGCGGCTACAGGTGCTTCGACAGCAACGGTAGCGCTTTCGGCTTGCGGGTTGGCCTGTGCTTCGACTTCGGCGCCGATGTTGCTGGCGGCTACGTCTGCAACAATGACCTGGCCCGCTGCCAGTTCTGCACCCGACTCTTCAGTGGCTTCTTCGCTGCCCTCAACGACGTTGCCATTGGCATCACGTTGACGTTCGCGACGGTTGCTACGGCGACGCTGACCGCGCGAGCGGCGACGTGGGCGCTCGCCATCGGCACCTTCGGCTTCCTCTTGCAGCAACTCTTCGTTTGGCAGTTGCTCTTCGGTCGCTTCGGCGGTCGCTTCGGCTGGGCGTGGCTGGCGTTCTTCACGTGGCGGACGCGGTTGGCGCTCTTCGCGCGGCGCACGTTCTTCGCGTGGTGCACGCTCTTCGCGAGGCGCTCGCTCTTCACGAGGCGCACGTTCTTCACGTGGTGCGCGTTCTTCGCGTGGTGCGCGCTCAGGGCGTTCTTCGCGTACAGCTGGTGCGGCAGCCGGTGCAGCGGCGGCTGCGGCAGGTGCAGTGGCATCCAGTGGTTCGCGCAGTTCGCGAACGCGCTCTTCGCGGCGACGCTCATCGCGTGGGGCACGTGGTTGACGCTCTTCGCGAGGCTGACGAGGTGCACGCTCTTCGCGGGCCTGAGTCTCTTCGCGGGCTTCACGAGGTTGACGCTCTTCGCGCGGGGCGCGCTCGGCACGTTCCTCACGAGGCTTGCGTTCTTCGTCGCGACGACCGTTGCGGCTGCGGCTCTGCTGGCGACCGCTGCGGCGCTCTTCGTTGCGCTGTGGGCGTTCGGCGGCTGGCTTCTCGGTCACGACCGGTGCGGCGGCAGGCGCTTCCTTGCTGGCGAACAGGCTGACCAGCGACTTGACCAGGCCTTTGAACAGGCTTGGCTCGGGCGCGACGTGCACGGGGGCGGCAGGCTGCTCTGGTGCGGCAGGTACCGGTGCATTGGCGCGGGCTGGTGCAGTCTTGACTGCGGCTTCCTGGCGAACCAGGGTGCGCGTTGCGGCAACCGGCTGGACTTCTTCGGTCTCGGTGGCGGCGATTTCGTAGCTGGACTGGCCGCTCAGCGCTTCTGGATTGTCATCGCGCAGGCGCTGGACTTCGAAGTGCGGGGTTTCAAGGTGATCATTTGGCAGGATCACGATGCGTGCGCGGGTACGCAGTTCGATCTTGGTGATCGAGTTGCGTTTTTCATTGAGCAGGAAGGCTGCGACTGGAATCGGCACCTGGGCGCGGACTTCAGCAGTGCGGTCCTTCAGGGCCTCTTCTTCGATCAGGCGCAGGATGGCCAGCGACAGGGACTCGACGTCACGGATGATGCCGGTGCCGCTGCAGCGTGGGCAGACGATGCCGCTGCTCTCGCCCAGGGATGGACGCAGACGCTGGCGGGACATTTCCAGCAGGCCGAAGCGCGAGATGCGGCCAACCTGAACGCGTGCGCGGTCGGCTTCCAGGCATTCACGGACCTTTTCTTCGACGGCGCGCTGGTTCTTCGCCGGCGTCATGTCGATGAAGTCGATGACGATCAGACCGCCAATGTCGCGCAGGCGCAGTTGGCGGGCGATTTCTTCGGCCGCTTCCAGGTTGGTCTGCAGTGCGGTTTCCTCGATGTCGCTACCTTTGGTGGCGCGCGCCGAGTTGATGTCGATGGAGACCAGTGCTTCGGTTGGGTCGATGACGATCGAGCCGCCCGATGGCAGTTCGACGACGCGCTGGAAGGCGGTTTCGATCTGGCTTTCGATCTGGAAACGATTGAACAGCGGAACGCTGTCTTCGTAGAGTTTGATCTTGCTGGCGTACTGCGGCATCACCTGGCGGATGAAGGTCAGGGCTTCTTCCTGGGCATCGATGCTGTCGATCAGTACTTCGCCGATGTCCTGGCGCAGGTAGTCGCGGATAGCGCGAATGATGACGTTGCTTTCCTGGTAGATCAGGAAAGGTGCGGCGCGGTCCAGGGAGGCTTCCTTGATTGCAGTCCAGAGCTGCAGCAGGTAGTCCAGGTCCCATTGCATTTCTTCGCTGCTGCGGCCCAGGCCGGCGGTGCGAACGATCAGGCCCATGTCGGCAGGTGCGACCAGGCCATTGAGGGCTTCGCGCAGTTCGTTGCGCTCTTCGCCTTCGATGCGGCGCGAGATGCCGCCAGCACGCGGGTTGTTCGGCATCAGCACCAGGTAACGACCGGCCAGGCTGATGAAGGTGGTCAGGGCTGCGCCCTTGTTGCCACGCTCTTCTTTCTCGACCTGGACAATGACTTCCTGGCCTTCGCTCAGTACTTCCTTGATGTTGACGCGGCCTTCTGGGGCCTTCTTGAAGTATTCGCGGGAAATTTCTTTCAGCGGCAGGAAGCCGTGGCGCTCAGAACCGAAGTCGACGAATGCGGCTTCGAGGCTGGGTTCGATCCGGGTAATCCGGCCTTTGTAGATGTTGGCTTTTTTCTGCTCGCGAGCACCGGACTCGATATCCAGGTCGTAGAGACGTTGGCCGTCCACCAGAGCAACACGCAACTCTTCGGGTTGAGTCGCGTTAATCAGCATTCTTTTCATGTAGTACCGTCGGTTTCCGGGCTGCCGGAAACGGCGTTCGGCACACACGACTTCTCACGGTCGGTGTCAGGGTGCGTCAGGGGTGGCGGGCCACTCCCGTGTCTAGCGAGATTCGGCCTGACTGGAATCCAGTGCTGCCGAAGTCGCGACGACGCGTCCTGCTAGCTGTGGTGTCAAATGCACTCAGTCAGGAGGAGGAATCAGCCTTCGGCCATGGATGCCACGGGGGCATCTTGATCAAGAACGGGTCTGGACGAGCGGGCCCGTAGAGGCCTGTCGACCGGACGCATTACTACACGGTCCGACGGTTGTGCATCTCCACCCTACACGTATCCCTGATAATTCGGGTGCTGCCGCGCGCTGAATCCGCAACGGGTTGCATTTATCGCCGGCTCCGTACGGGAGCCCGCGCATTTATGGCTAAGGCTTGTATTTCCGAAGCGTTCACCACACCTGCGTGGAAGCGATTGCACCGACGGGCGGCATCGAAAAAAAACGTGAAGGGAGGGTAATGCACCGCTCTTTTTGTTTTTTATCGGTCTTCTCTCGTCGGCGCTGGTGGCTAATCCAGGCATTTTGTAAACTGGCAAACACCCCGTCGGACGGCCTCGCGTCCTCGAGAATTGCGTAGGTCAGGGCCGGCTCAAAGCCATTGGTCCGCTGGCCAGCCGCTTTTGGCGGCGTTCGCGACTATAGCAGCAATCATTAAGTGCTTCAAATCCATAAAAAATTGTTATGATGCGCAAATGACGACCAATACCCCTCCGACCCCCGGCGTTCAGCTGATTGAGGTCGCGCCGGAACTTGCCGGCCAACGTATCGACAATTTTCTTATCACCGCACTCAAGGGCGTTCCCAAGACCTTGATTTACCGCATTTTGCGTAAAGGCGAAGTGCGCGTTAACAAGGGGCGGATCAAGCCTGAGTACAAATTGCAGGCCGGCGACGTGGTGCGCGTGCCACCCGTTCGCCTGCCTGAGCGCGACGAGCCGGCTCCGGTTGCCCAGGGTTTGCTGCAGCGCCTGGAAGCGGCCATTGTTTACGAAGACAAGGCGCTGATCGTGCTGAACAAGCCTGCCGGGATCGCCGTGCATGGTGGCAGCGGGCTGAGCTTTGGTGTGATCGAAGCCTTTCGTCAGTTGCGTCCCGATGCCAAGGAGCTGGAGCTGGTCCATCGCCTCGATCGGGATACCTCGGGTCTGCTGATGATCGCCAAGAAGCGCAGCATGCTGCGCCACCTGCATGCGGCATTGCGCGGTGATGGTGTAGACAAGCGCTACATGGCACTGGTGCGCGGCCATTGGGCTACGGCCAAGAAACAGGTCAGTGCGCCGTTGCTCAAGAGCAACCTGCGTTCCGGTGAACGGATGGTCGAGGTGAACCCCGAGGGCAAGGAGGCGTTGACCCTGTTCCGTGTCCTGCGTCGTTTCGGGGAGTTCGCCACCTTGGTCGAGGCGCGTCCTGTTACAGGGCGTACTCACCAGATTCGTGTGCATGCGTTGCATGCCGGGCATTGCATTGCTGGCGACAGCAAGTACGGCGATGAAGACTTTACCCGCGAGATTCGTGAGTTGGGCGGAAAGCGCCTGTTCCTGCATGCCTATGCCTTGAGCGTCCCGCTGCCTGATGGCGGCGTGCTCAAGGTCGAGGCGCCAGTGGACGAAATGTGGTCCAAGACCGTGGAGCGTCTGAGTGCGCCGTGAGTACGACCTGCTGATCTTCGATTGGGACGGCACGCTGGCCGACTCGATCGGGCGCATTGTCGAGGCGATGCACCTGGCGGCAGATCGCAGTGGTCATCCGCGCAGTGAGGTCGAGGCGGTCAAGGGGATTATCGGTCTGGCCTTGCCTGAAGCGATCAGTACCTTGTATCCGTCGCTTGATGCGGTGGCAGTGGCGGCGTTCCGGCAGCACTATGCCGATGTTTACATGGCATTGGACGAGCAGCCTTCGCCGTTGTATGACGGTGTTGTCGAGGCGCTCGAAGCGTTTCGGGCCGATGGTTATCGCCTGGCCGTTGCGACCGGAAAAGCGCGCCGTGGCCTCGATCGTGTGCTTCAGGCCAATGGTTGGGAGCATTACTTCGATATTACCCGTGCCGCCGACGAGACCCGGGGCAAGCCCCACCCGTTGATGCTTGAAGAGATTCTTGCGCATTGCGGTGTCGAGCCCTCGCGTGCCTTGATGGTTGGGGATTCGGCGTTTGATCTGTTGATGGCGCGTAACGCGGGTATGCATTCGGTTGCGGTCGGTCATGGTGCGATGTCGCTTGAGGCGTTGCGTGTCTATGAGCCTCGGTTGTCCATCGATCATTTTTCTCAGTTGCAGGATTGGCTCGGCCTTGCTGGCGCGCCGGTCAGTTGTGACGGTATCCCAGGGTAGGTGAGCATGGCTGATGAATGGAAAGCGCCCAGCGCTGAAAAGAATGAAGAGCAGAAGAGCTGGCAGTTGCTCGAAAAGACGCTGCTGGCTGGTGTGCAAGAGCAGCGGCGCGCCAGGCGCTGGGGTATCTTTTTCAAGTTGTTGACCTTCGCCTATCTGTTTGGCGCGCTGATGCTGTTCACGCCGTTGATGGATGTCGAGAAGGCGGCTGCTCGTGGCTCCAGTCATACCGCGTTGATCGAAGTGCGCGGCATGATTGCGGATCAGGAGCCTGCCAGTGCCGATAACATCGTTGGTAGCCTGCGTGCGGCATTCGAAGATCCGAAGACCAAGGGTGTGATCCTGCGCATTAACAGCCCGGGTGGCAGTCCGGTGCAGTCTGGTTACATCTATGACGAGATTCGCCGCCTGCGTGCGCAGTACCCGGCAATCAAGCTGTACGCGGTCATCACTGATCTTGGGGCTTCCGGTGCCTACTACATCGCCAGTGCCGCCGATCAAATCTATGCCGACAAGGCCAGTCTCGTGGGGTCGATTGGCGTGACTGCGGCGGGTTATGGCTTTGTTGGGACCATGGAGAAGCTGGGTGTCGAGCGCCGTACCTACACGGCAGGCGAGCACAAGGCATTCCTGGATCCGTTCCAGCCACAAAAACCTGAAGAAACCAGGTTCTGGCAGGGTGTGCTCGAGACCACTCATCGGCAGTTCATTGCCAGCGTCAAGCAAGGGCGTGGTGAGCGGCTCAAGGATAAAGAGCATCCCGAGTTGTTCAGTGGCTTGATCTGGTCGGGCGAACAGGCCGTGCAGCTGGGGCTGGTGGATGGCCTTGGTAGTGCCAGTTATGTCGCGCGCGATGTGATCGGGGAGAAAAACCTGGTGGACTTCACGATTGAAGAGTCGCCATTCGATCGCTTTTCAAAGCGCCTGGGTGCAAGTGTTGCCGAGCATCTGGCGATGTGGATGGGGTTCCAGGGGCCGACGCTGCGCTGATTGCATGCCCGTGTTGTGTGCATGGGCTGAAGCCGACCTGAGGGTCGGCTTTTTTGCGCCTCAAGGAATGGCTACGCCTTCCTTGAGCAGCATGTCCACCAGGCGAATCAGCGGCAAGCCCACCAGGCTGGTTGCGTCGACGCCGTGTGTGCTTTGAAACAGGCTGACACCCAGGCCTTCGGCCTTGAAGCTTCCGGCGCAATCGTAGGGCTGTTCTGTGTGCAGGTAGCGCTCGATGCGTGGCAGGTCCAGTTCGCGCATGTTTACGGTGAAGGGGACGCAGTCGACCTGGTGTTGGCCGGTGCTGCTGTTGAGCAGGGCGAGGCCGGTCAGGAAGGTGACATGATTGCCGCTGGCCGCCAGCAATTGTTCGCAGGCCTTGTCGAAGGTGTGGGGTTTGCCGAGAATCTGCTCGCCCAGTACGGCAACCTGGTCGGAACCGATGATCAGGTGACAATTATGGGTGCTGGCCAGGGCCTGTGCTTTTTCCAGTGCCAGGCGCTTTACCAGCTCTACGGCGGGCTCTTCGTCCAGGCGTCGCTCATCGATATCCGGGGCGGCCCAGTCGAAGGGGAGTTGCAGGCGCGCCAGCAATTCGCGCCGATAGGGTGAGCTTGAAGCCAGTAATAAAGGCAGCATGATGAACTCCTGAGCGTGTGCGTCGATTCTAACATGAGCCATGGCGCCTAATTTCCTTTGACAGGGGCGGGGGGCATCCCTAGAATGCTGCGCCTATGTTGAATGACCCGATTCCACCTCACGTTGACCCGCGCAAATTGGCCGATCGTGGCGTTTCCCTTGAAGGGAAAGTGCTGCTAGCCGATTTGGAGAGACTCTGCGACCCGCTTTCCGACAATGTCGGTATGGTGCAGGCGAAATTCGATTTTGAACGAGACGAACAGAAGACAGTGGTTATACACACTGACCTCAACGTCGAAGTCAAAATGGTTTGCCAGCGTTGTCTTGAGCTGGTTACCCTGCCGATCCATAGCGAATGTACTTATGCTGTGGTGAAGGAGGGTTCGAATACCCAGTCGTTACCGAAAGGTTATGACGTGCTGGAACTGGGCGAAGATCCATTGGATCTGCAGGCATTGATCGAGGAAGAGCTTTTGCTCGCCTTGCCCATTGTGCCTGCTCATCATCCGGAAGAATGCCAGCAGCCGGCGGGCGCCGATGAGCCCGAGCCGAGCGAGGACGAGGTAACGCGGTCCAACCCGTTCAGTGTATTGGCGCAGTTAAAGCGTGACCCAAACGTTTAGGAGTTAATCAATTATGGCTGTTCAGCAGAACAAAAAATCCCGCTCTGCCCGTGACATGCGCCGTTCGCACGACGCCCTCGAGGCCAGCGCTCTGTCCGTAGAAAAAACCACCGGTGAAGTTCACCTGCGCCACCACGTATCGCCAGAAGGCGTATACCGTGGTCGTAAAGTGATCGACAAGGGCGCTGACGAGTAATCCTTGTCCGCTCAGATCATCGCGATCGACGCAATGGGCGGGGACTTCGGTCCCCGCAGCATTGTTCAGGCTAGCATTGCTTGCCTTTCGGCTACCCCCTCGCTGCACCTGACCCTCGTTGGTCAACCCTCCCTCCTTGAAGATTTGATCGCTGGCCAGTCGGCAGCGGATCGCTCGCGCCTGCAGGTTGTTGCGGCCAGTGAAGTGATCGGCATGGACGAGCGGCCTTCGCAAGCGTTGCGCGGTAAGCCCGATTCGTCCATGCGCGTCGCCCTTGAATTATTGCGTGATGGCAAGGCTCAGGCCTGCGTGAGTGCGGGTAATACGGGGGCGCTGATGGCGCTGTCGCGTTACGTGCTCAAGACGCTGCCTGGCGTCGACCGGCCGGCAATGGTGGCGGCTATTCCTACCCAGACAGGCTACTGCCAGCTGCTGGATTTGGGGGCCAACGTCGATTGCAGCGCCGAGCACCTCTACCAGTTTGCGGTGATGGGCTCGGTGGCTGCCCAGGCGCTGGGTGTCTATCGCCCGCGGGTGGCGCTGCTCAATATCGGTACCGAAGACATCAAGGGTAATCAGCAGGTCAAGCTGGCTGCCAGTCTGTTGCAGAATGCCAGGGGCTTGAACTACATCGGTTTCGTTGAGGGTGATGGCTTGTACCGTGGTGAGGCCGATGTCGTGGTCTGCGACGGTTTTGTCGGCAATATCCTGCTCAAGTCCAGTGAAGGCCTGGCCACCATGATCGGTGCGCGGATTCAGGCGCTGTTTCGTCAGGGGGTGTTCGCTCGTATGGCGGGTGCCATGGCCATGCCGTTGCTCAAGCGGTTGCAGGCGGATCTTGCGCCGGCACGACACAATGGTGCGAGCTTTCTGGGGTTGCAGGGGATTGTCATCAAAAGCCATGGTTCAGCTGGCGTTCAGGGGTTTCAGAGTGCTATTCAGCGTGCCCTGATCGAAATTCAGGAGGATCTGCCGCAGCGCCTGCACGGGCGTCTTGAAGATCTGTTGCTTTAGGCATATCGACAAGGAAGTGGTTAAATGTGACCGCTTGGTTCTCGTTACCATCCAATTTTCAGTTTCTTGCGATCAGTCCTACGGCTGTTCGCTCAATTTCCGACGACAAGATCATTAGGGGCTTGTTCAATGTCTGCATCCCTCGCATTCGTCTTTCCGGGTCAAGGTTCGCAGTCCCTCGGCATGTTGGCCGAGCTGGGCGCCCAGTACCCACTGGTCATCGATACCTTCCGCGAGGCCTCCGAGGCTCTGGGCTATGATCTCTGGGCACTGACTCAGCAGGGCCCGGAAGAGCAACTCAATCAAACCGACAAAACCCAGCCGGCTATCCTGACCGCCTCGATCGCCCTGTGGCGCCTGTGGCTGGCCGAGGGTGGCGCGCGTCCTGCATTTGTCGCCGGTCACAGCCTGGGCGAATACAGCGCCCTGGTGGCCGCGGGTAGCCTGACCCTCGGCGATGCCGTGAAACTGGTCGAACGTCGCGGTCAGCTGATGCAGGAGGCCGTGCCGGCCGGGCAGGGCGCCATGGCGGCGGTGTTGGGTCTGGATGATGCGGATGTCATCGCTGTGTGCGCGGAAGCGGCGCAGGGCGAAGTCGTTAGCGCAGTCAACTTCAACTCTCCAGGTCAAGTCGTGATCGCCGGTTCCAAGGCGGCTGTCGAGCGCGCCATCGAAGGGTGCAAGGCGCGTGGCGCCAAGCGCGCCTTGCCATTGCCCGTCAGCGTGCCGTCGCACTGCGAGCTGATGCGCCCGGCTGCCGAACGGTTCGCTGAATCGGTTGCGGCCATCGATTGGCAGGCGCCGCAGATCCCGGTCGTGCAGAACGTCAACGCGACTGTTTCTGCTGATCTGGAGACGCTCAAGCGCGACCTGTTGGAGCAGTTGTTCAAGCCGGTGCGTTGGGTTGAATGCGTTCAGTACCTCGCGGCACAAGGCGCTACGTCGCTGGTCGAGTGCGGTCCGGGCAAGGTCCTGGCTGGCTTGAACAAGCGCTGCGCCGACGGTGTGACCACCTATAACCTCAATACCCCAGACGCTGTCGCCGCCACCCGTGCGGCGCTGGCCTGAAATTAGGAGAAGCTTGCATGAGCCTGCAAGGTAAAGTTGCACTGGTGACTGGTGCCAGCCGTGGGATTGGCCAAGCCATCGCCCTGGAGTTGGGTCGCCTGGGCGCTACGGTCATCGGTACTGCCACCTCGGCCGCTGGCGCCGAGCGTATCGCTGCTACCCTCAAGGAGCACGGTATCGCAGGTACCGGCCTTGAGCTGAACGTCACCAGCGATGAGTCGGTAACCGCCACCCTGGCCGCGATCCAGGAGCAATTCGGTGCCCCGACGATCCTGGTCAACAATGCCGGTATCACCCGTGACAACCTGATGCTGCGCATGAAGGATGACGAGTGGTTCGACGTGATCGATACCAACCTCAACAGCCTGTACCGTCTGTCCAAGGGTGTGTTGCGCGGCATGACCAAGGCGCGCTGGGGTCGTATCATCAGCATCGGTTCGGTAGTCGGTGCCATGGGTAACGTCGGTCAGGTCAACTATGCCGCTGCCAAAGCGGGCCTGGAAGGCTTCAGCCGTGCGCTGGCGCGTGAAGTGGGCTCCCGTGCGATCACCGTCAACTCGGTGGCGCCTGGTTTCATCGACACTGACATGACTCGTGAGCTGCCAGAAGCGCAGCGCGAAGCCCTGCAGACCCAGATTCCTCTGGGGCGCCTGGGACAAGCCGAGGAAATCGCCAAAGTCGTGGCTTTCCTGGCGTCCGAGGGTGCAGGTTATGTCACCGGTGCAACTATTCCGGTCAACGGCGGGATGTACATGTAAGGCAAATGTGACGGAT
Source organism: Pseudomonas laurentiana (assembly GCF_014648275.1). Taxonomy (GTDB): domain Bacteria; phylum Pseudomonadota; class Gammaproteobacteria; order Pseudomonadales; family Pseudomonadaceae; genus Aquipseudomonas; species Aquipseudomonas laurentiana. The sequence goes on along the minus strand of NZ_BMQU01000027.1, from coordinate 19,057 downwards.
TGCTTCAAAAAAATGTCATACGTGGCGTGTAAAATCCGTTATAAAGCTGCAACCAAATTCTAGTCAGCGGTTGGGTGTGACGTTCGAGAAGCGCTTGGCGCTTGAAAAGCCAAACTCTTTCTATACACTTACACCCCGGCCAGCTGCCTGACATATGTCCATTAGGAGTGAAAACAAGGTATGAGCACCATCGAAGAACGCGTCAAGAAAATCGTCGCCGAGCAACTGGGCGTTAAAGAAGAAGAAGTAGTGAACACTGCTTCCTTCGTCGAAGATCTGGGTGCCGATTCCCTTGACACCGTTGAGCTGGTGATGGCTCTGGAAGAGGAATTCGAGACCGAAATCCCTGACGAAGAAGCCGAGAAGATCACTACTGTTCAAGCAGCTATCGACTACGTCACCAGCCACCAGGCTTAAGACGTTGTAGTCGTCGCTTCTTGTCATGGAAAAACCGCACTGCCTTCACTGGCGTGCGGTTTTTTCTTTGCAAGAGATGTTGACCTTAGAAAAAGGAGAGTGCTGTGTCGCGTAGACGCGTCGTGGTCACCGGTATGGGTATGCTGTCACCACTGGGTACGGATGTGCCGAGCAGTTGGCAGGGCATTCTGGCTGGCCGCAGTGGCATCGGTCTGATCGAACATACAGACCTTTCTGCTTACTCCACCCGTTTTGGCGGCTCGGTAAAGGGCTTCGAGGTTGAGCAGTACCTGTCTGTCAAGGAAGCTCGCAAGCTCGACCTGTTTATCCAGTATGGTCTGGCGGCCGGTTTTCAGGCAGTGCGTAATGCCGGCCTGGAAGTGACCGATGCCAACCGTGAGCGTATCGGCGTGGCCATGGGTTCGGGCATCGGTGGCCTGACCAATATCGAAGAAACCAGCCGCACCTTGCATGAGCAGGGGCCTCGGCGTATTTCGCCGTTCTTCGTGCCAGGCTCGATCATCAACATGATTTCCGGCTTCCTGTCGATCCATCTGGGTGTACAGGGGCCTAACTACGCTATTGCCACAGCATGCACGACCGGTACCCATTGTATTGGCATGGCGGCACGCAACATTGCCTTTGGCGAAGCCGACGTGATGATTGCCGGCGGCGCTGAAATGGCTGCGTGTGGCTTGGGCATGGGAGGCTTTGGCGCTTCTCGTGCACTGTCGACCCGCAATGACGAGCCGACCCGCGCCAGTCGTCCCTGGGACAGGGGGCGTGATGGCTTCGTCCTGGCTGATGGTGCCGGTGCGCTGGTGCTTGAAGAGCTGGAGCATGCCAAGGCCCGTGGTGCGACCATTTATGCCGAGCTGGTAGGTTTCGGCATGAGTGGTGATGCTTACCACATGACGTCGCCTCCGGAAACCGGTGCCGGTGCTGCACGCTGCATGGCCAACGCCCTGCGTGATGCGGGCCTCAACCCGAACGAAGTCAGCTACATCAACGCCCATGGCACGTCGACTTCAGCCGGTGACCTGGCGGAAGCATCGGCGGTCAAGTCGGTGTTCGGTGAGCATGCGTACAAGCTGGCCGTCAGCTCCACCAAGTCCATGACCGGTCACCTGTTGGGCGCTGCTGGTGCTGTGGAAGCGATCTTCAGCGTGTTGTCGATCAACGGCCAGGTAGCGCCGCCGACCATCAACCTTGATGAGCCGGACGAGGGGTGTGACCTGGACTTCGTACCGCATGAGGCGCGCAGCATGCCGATTGATGTGGTCTTGTCCAACTCCTTCGGATTTGGCGGTACCAACGGCTCGCTGGTGTTCCGCCGGTTCGCGGGTTGATGCAAAGCTGGGTCGATGGTCAGCCGGCCGATACCCTGGGGCTGCAGAGCCGCGGGTTGGCCTACGGCGATGGTCTGTTTGAGACCATTGCGGTCAAGGCCGGTAGGCCATCATTGTTCGAGTATCACCTCGAACGCTTGGCGCTGGGTTGCCAGCGCCTCGCGATTACCGCCGATCTGGCACTGATTCGCGATGAGTTGAGCCGTTACGCCAGTGTGCTGGGCGAGGGTGTGCTCAAGCTCATTCTGACCCGTGGTGACAGTCAGCGTGGCTATGCGCCCGCAGTTGGCGTGCCCCCGCGGCGTATCTTGCAGGGCAATCCACCAGCAGCTTACCCCGCGTGCAATGCCGAGCACGGGGTGAGGCTTTTCGAGTGCCGTACCCGTCTGGCGGAACAGCCGCTGTTGGCGGGGCTCAAGCACCTTAATCGTCTTGAGCAGGTGCTGGCCCGCTCGGAGTGGCACGATCCCGACTATGCCGAAGGGCTGATGCGTGACACCGCCGGTCGCGTGGTTGAAGGGGTCTACAGCAATCTGTTTCTGGTCAAGGATGGCGTCCTGTTGACTGCCGACCTGAGCCGTTGCGGGGTTGCCGGGGTCATGCGGGCGGCGCTGATGGTCGAGGCTGCGCGCCTGGGCATCGACGTTCGTGTCGGCGATCTGAGCCTTGAGGATCTTGCACGGTCCGATGAGGTCTTTCTCTGTAACAGTGTTTACGGTATCTGGCCGGTGCGCGCATGTGCATCGATGAACTGGTCGCCGGGCCCGGTCACCCGTAAACTGCAGGCCATTGCCCGTACGTTACTGGATGCCTGATTTGTGAGACGTAAATTCTTGGTGCTGCTGGAGATCGGTCTGATTCTGGGTGGCCTTCTGTTGGGGTACTCCGCCTGGAAGCTGAATTCGGCCCTGCAGCAACCGTTGCATGTGACCCAGGAGCAGTTGCTCGATGTGCCGACCGGTGCGACGCCCAATCGCATGTTCTACCGTATGCAGACGGACGGCCTGCTCAACGATGCGTTCTGGTTACGCGTGTACTGGCGTTTCAATATGGTCGGTGTGCCGCTGCACTCGGGCGAATACCGCCTGAGCCCAGGCATGAGTGTGCGCGAGCTTTTCGAGCTGTGGCGTCGCGGCGAGGTGGTGCAGTACAACCTGACGCTGGTTGAGGGCTGGAACTTCCGTCAAGTGCGTGCCGCATTGGCCAGGCACGAAAAAATCGAACAGACGCTTAACGGTTTGAGCGACAGTGAGGTCATGGAAAAGCTCGGGCATGCCGGTGTGTTCCCGGAAGGGCGCTTTTTCCCGGACACCTACCGCTTTGTGCGGGGCATGACCGATGTCGAGTTCCTGCAGCAAGCCTATGCGCGTTTGGAAGACGTGCTGGCTCAAGAGTGGAATGCACGTGCCCCTGAGACGCCTTATCGTGACCCTTACCAGGCATTGATCATGGCTTCGCTGGTGGAAAAGGAAACCGGCGTTCCTCAAGAGCGCGGCCAGATCGCTGGCGTGTTTGTGCGCCGTATGCAAATCGGCATGCTGCTGCAGACCGACCCGACGGTTATTTATGGCATGGGCGAGCGTTACAACGGCAAGATCACACGTGCCGACTTGCGTGAGCCTACCCCTTACAATACGTATGTGAACGCGGGCTTGCCGCCGACGCCAATCGCCATGGTGGGCCGTGAGGCAATTCATGCAGCGTTGAACCCTGTGCCCGGCAGCAGCTTGTATTTTGTTGCGCGTGGCGACGGTAGTCATGTCTTCTCTGATGATCTGGACTCGCACAATGCGGCGGTACGCGAGTATCAGCTCAAGCGTCGTGCCGATTATCGGTCCAGCCCGGCACCACAAGCCCAGCAGTCGACACCTGATGACATGGTCGTCGAACCGAGCGAGTCTTCGACAGTGGTCGATGAGTCCTCCCGTACTGATCAAAATTAAGGACTGCCTGTGAGCGGCTTGTTTATTACCCTGGAAGGCCCTGAAGGTGCGGGCAAGAGCACCAACCGCGAGTACCTGGCCGAGCACCTGCGCAGCCAGGGCGTGGATGTGCTGTTGACCCGTGAGCCGGGCGGCACGCCGCTTGCGGAGCGTATTCGCGAGCTGTTGCTGGCGCCCAGTGAAGAGCTGATGCACCCCGATACCGAGTTGTTGCTGGTCTTCGCTGCGCGTGCCCAGCACCTGGCCGAGGTGATCCGCCCGGCATTGGCACGGGGCACCGTTGTGCTTTGTGATCGCTTCACGGATGCGACCTACGCCTATCAGGGGGGCGGTCGGGGTTTGTCGGTGGCACGTATTGCCACGCTTGAGCAGTTCGTTCAGGGTGAGTTGCGCCCTGACCTGACCCTGGTGTTCGATCTACCGGTAGAAGTCGGCCTCGCGCGCGCTGCCGCGCGTGGTCGTCTCGACCGCTTCGAGCAAGAGGGGCAGGCGTTTTTCGAGGCCGTCCGTCAGGCCTATCTGGCGCGTGCCGAAGCCACGCCTGAACGTTATCGCCTGATCGATGCCGCCTTGCCGCTGGAACAGGTTCAGCGCGCCATTGATACGTTGCTGCCTGAAATCCTGGAGCGTTGCCGTGGCTGAGGCCTACCCGTGGCAGGAGGCGCTGTGGCAACAGCTGGCAGGGCGTACACAGCATGCTCACGCCTACCTGTTGCATGGTCCTCAGGGTATTGGCAAGCGTGCATTGGCCGAGCGGCTGATGGCCTTGCTGTTGTGCCAGCGCCCCAAGGGGCTGGAGGCCTGCGGTGAGTGCAAGTCGTGCCTGTTGCTGGCTGCTGGCAGCCATCCGGACAACTATGTCCTGGAGCCGGAAGATACCGACAAGCCGATCAAGGTCGATCAGGTGCGTGACCTGGTGTCGTTCATCGTCCAGACCGCTCAGTTGGGTGGCCGCAAGGTGGTGCTGATCGAACCGGTAGAGGCGATGAACATCAATGCGGCCAACGCCCTGCTCAAGAGTCTTGAGGAACCGTCCGGCGATACTGTGTTGTTGCTGGTGAGTCACCAACCCAGTCGGTTGCTGCCGACCATCAAGAGCCGTTGCCTGCAGCAAGCCTGCCCATTGCCTGGTTTTGAGCAGAGCCTGGCCTGGCTCGGCAAGGCGTTGCCCGACAGCGACGAGCAAGAGCGCCTGGAGTTGCTGACCTTGGCTGCGGGTTCGCCGCTGGCGGCTGTCAGCCTGCAGGCACAAGGCGTGCGCGAGCAGCGTGCGCTGGTGGTCGACGGGGTGAAGAAGTTGCTCAAGCAGCAGTCGTCGCCCAGCCAGCTTGCCGAGGCCTGGAGCGCGGTTCCGCTGCTGTTGTTGTTTGACTGGTTTTGCGACTGGTCCAACCTGGTGCTGCGCTACCAGTTGACCCAGGACGAGGAAGGACTTGGCCTTGCCGACATGCGCAAGGTGGTGCAGTACCTCGCGCAGAAAAGCAGCCAGGGCAAGGTGCTGGAGATTCAGGACTGGATTCTTGTGCAGCGCCAGAAAGTGCTGGCCAAGGCCAACCTTAACCGCGTGTTGCTGCTTGAGTCCTTGCTGGTCTCATGGGCAATGCTTACAGCTCAGCGTTGAGCACCGATTTTTCCATTACTTCCGTGAAAAGACACCCATGCTTGTAGATTCCCATTGTCACCTTGATCGCCTCGACCTTACTGCCTGCCAGGGCTCGCTGGATGCCGCTCTGGATGCTGCCAGGGCGAGGGGCGTCGGGCACTTTCTGTGCATTGGCGTCAGTGCGCAGAATGCTGCGGCGGTGAAGGCGGTCACTGAGCGCTATGGTGATGTCGACTGTTCGGTGGGGGTGCACCCGCTAGACTTGGCACCCGGTGCCGAGCCAGCCCTGGACTGGTTGCTGCAGGAGCTGAATCACCCGCATGTCGTGGCAATCGGTGAAACCGGCCTGGATTATCACTACGAGCCTGAGGCTGCCGAGTTGCAGCAGGACTCCTTTCGTCTGCACCTGGATGCCGCGCGTATCACGGGCAAGCCGGTGATCGTGCATACCCGTGCGGCGCGCGCCGATACCCTGGCTCTGCTGCGTGAGGCGGCTTTGCCGCAGGCTGGTGTCCTGCATTGCTTTACCGAGGACTGGGACATGGCCAAGGCCGCATTGGACCTGGGCTTCTATATTTCCCTTTCTGGCATCGTCACCTTCCGTAATGCGGATGCCTTGCGCGATGTGGCGCGCCAGGTTCCGGTGGATCGCTTGCTGGTGGAAACCGACTCGCCGTACCTCGCACCTATTCCCTATCGCGGAAAGCCAAACCTGCCGCAGTATGTGCGGGAAGTGGCGGAGTTTGTCGCCATGCTGCGCGGTGAAACCTATGAGCGTCTTGCAGAGCAGACCACGGCCAACTTCAAGCGTCTGTTTCCTTTGGCGCGTGTTGCTGCGAGCTGAATCGCAGGCAAAAAAAACCCGGGTTCTGGGGGGTGAATCCGGGTTAAGACCATTAGGAGTAAAACAAAGGCACGCAGTCCTTTCGCACCTTTATTAGCGCAACACTTGGGGGGGGTATGTCGCGCTAACAGTTCAAGTATTGGTCAGGATTGCCGCTATTCCACTGCATGTTGGTCGATTTTTAAACAGATTTGGAATACGTTTGGGGTTATTGAGCACTCATTGCTCTGCAATTTGGCGTACCAAGGCCAGTGTTTCGTCGATTACGTGCTTATCCGTATAAAAATGTGGGGAAAAGCGTATACCTGGTCCTCGGGGGATACAGACGACCTGTGCGGCCTTGAGAGACTGGTACACCTGCGCATGTTCCTGGCCGTCGATACTGAACGAAACGATCCCGGCCCGGCGCATTGGCTCCAGTGGGCTGTGCAGGCGCACACTGGGGATGGCGGCAAGCCCGGTGCTCAACCATTGCACGCGTTCTTCAATGGCGGCAGCCACGCGTTCCATACCCACCTCTTCCAGCAACGACAGGCTGGCCTCCAGGGCCACGGCACCGAGCATGTTCGGGCTGCCACATTCGAAGCGCCGCGCACTGCGTGCTGGCTCCCATGTGGTGCGGTTGTAGTCACCCATGTGCTCAAGCATATGCCAGCCATACTCGCTGAGTTCCAGCTGTGGTCGGATTTCGGCTCGGCAGTAGAACACCCCTAGACCCTCCGGGCCGAGCATCCACTTGTGGCCGTCGGCCATGGCGAAGTCGCAATCATAGGCCTGGACGTCAAAGGGCTGGGCGCCTAGTTGCTGGATGGCATCGATGCAGAACAACACGTTGCGCTCGCGGCAGCCGCGTCCCAGGCGGGTGAGGTCCAGGCGCAGACCGCTGGCGAACTGCACGGCACTGATCGCCAGCAGTCGTGTGCGCGAGTCACAAGCCTCCAGCAGGGCGCCTTCCGGGTCCTGCCCCTTGAGGCTGACCTGGCGCACCTTTACGCCTTGGTTGGCCAGGGCCTCCCAGACCACCCGGTTGGAAGGGAACTCCTCATCGCTGATAACGATTTGATCGCCAACCTGCCAGTCCAGGCCGAAGGCGACGAATGAGAGTGCTTCCGAGGTGTTTTTGACCAGCGCGATATCATCCGTCGACGGTGCGTTCGTCAGTCGCTTCAGGCGTTCGCGAAGTCTTTGTTCCATGGCCATCCAGTCTGGATAGTCGCGGGCGCCGATCAAAACGTTCTCTTTGGCGAAGCGCGCGACCGCCTCGGCTGCACGTTTCGGCCAGGGTGCGACGGCAGCATGGTTCAGATAGCGGAGGCCGTCAGCGTGTGGGAACTCATCATGAAACATAGACATGGTTGGATGATCCGTGCATTTTGGCGCAAGTTAGGCATAATACCTGGCTTCGATTTTGATCCAGTCCTTCTTATGCAGAAAGAACCTCGTAAGGTCCGTGAGTTTCGTCGCCGTGAGCAAGAGATTCTCGACACCGCGCTCAAGCTGTTTCTCGAACAGGGTGAAGACAGTGTCACCGTCGAGATGATCGCTGATGCGGTCGGTATCGGCAAAGGCACGATCTACAAGCACTTCAAGTCCAAGGCGGAGATCTACCTGCGCCTGATGCTCGACTATGAGCGCGATTTGAACCAATTGCTGCACTCTGCCGACGTTGATCGCGATAAGGAAGCCCTGTCGCGTGCCTATTTTGAATTCAGGATGCGTGATCCTCAGCGCTATCGGTTGTTCGACCGTCTGGAAGAAAAGGTAGTCAAGGGCAACCAGGTGCCGGAGATGGTCGAGGAACTGCACAGTATCCGTGCCTCCAACTTCGACCGTCTGACCCTGTTGATCAAGGGGCGCATCAGCGAAGGCAAGCTTGAGGATGTCCCGCCATACTTCCATTACTGCGCAGCCTGGGCGTTGGTGCACGGTGCCGTGGCGCTCTATCACTCGCCGTTCTGGAGCAATGTGCTGGAAGATCAGGAAGGCTTTTTCCAGTTCCTGATGGATATCGGCGTGCGCATGGGTAACAAGCGCAAGCGTGATCCCGACGTCTCCGGTAACTAAACCGCTTGGCAGTACTGTAACGCTACTGGCGTGAGCCGCTCGGGAATATACTCGGAGATGAGGCTTGCAAAAACTTGATTTTTGAGTCAGGTTTTGCGAGCCAAATTCATTCGAGCCGGAGTCATCATGATCGTCGATCATCAAGGCAGACGCTTTCGCAATTTGCGTGTCAGCCTTACCGCCGCCTGCAATTACGCCTGCACCTATTGTGTGCCGGACGGCAAGCGACTGGTCGCCGCTCAGGATGAGTTGTCGGCCGAGACGATGGCGCGTGGCGTTGCCTATCTCATCGAGGCTGCGGGTATCGAGCGCCTGCGCATTACGGGCGGCGAGCCGCTGGTCAGTCCGAAGCTCGAGACCTTTCTGAAGACGGTTGCCGGTTTCGGCCTGGATGAAATCAGTCTGACCACCAATGGTCAGTTGTTGGCGCGCAAACTGCCATTGCTGCTGGATGCCGGGATCGCTCGGCTCAACGTGTCCCTCGATACCCTGAATGCCGAAGCCTTTCGCAGTATCGCGCGAGGTGGTGACCTGGCGACGGTGCTCGACGGCATGCAGCAAGCCAGTGCTGCGGGGATGAAAATCAAGGTCAACATGGTGCCGTTGAACGGCCAGAACCTTGACCAGGTATTGCCGCTGCTGGAGTACTGCCTGGCGCGTGGATACGAACTGCGCTTCATTGAATTGATGCGAATGGGGCACCTGGCGCGCGACAGTAATGCGTTCCTGCAGCAGTTTGTCGGCCTGCAACAGCTGCTGCAGGTGATTGGCGAGCGTTACGAGTACCTGCAGGCCGATGCGCCGGTCGATGCGACCGCCTTGCGCTACAGTATTCCCGGTCAGGGTTTCTTTGGTGTGATTGCCAATGAAAGCGTGCCGTTCTGTCGTACCTGTTCGCGTTTGCGGCTGTCGTCCACGGGCTGGCTGCACGGTTGTCTCTCCTCCAGCAACCGCCATTATGTCGGTGACCTTCTGGACAAGCCGCGCCACCAGGCGCTGCCGGCCTTGCAGGGGCTGTTGGTCAAGGCATTGGCCGACAAGCAACCCGTGGCCTTTTCCGGTGGTGCAACCGTGATGAAAATCATCGGTGGCTAAGCGGGCCGTTGGCGAGCTGGCGCAAAATCTGCATCTGCCCACTATTCGCCGGTTTTCCGTCGCCGGCCATTGGAGGAAAGATGCGTAGTCTGGTTGTGCTGCTGGCGCTGACGGCGCTGAGTGGCTGCATGAATGTCAGCGATATGGGCGAGGGTGCCCGTTACCATTTGAGCGATGCCGGCTTGCTCGATCACAGTGAGACCCGGCGTTCGATGTCGTTGCGGCTGCAACCCGACTCGTTTATCTATATTGGCCAGGGGGCGTTCGTACCGCCTGGCGGTGCTTACCCGCGCCCTAACGTTGTGGCCGAAGAGGCGTTCAAGGGCTTCATCGAGTACTTCCCAATGGTGCGTCGTGCTCGCGGGCCATTGGGGCTGGAAGACGCGCTTAACGAGGCGCGGTCAGTCGGGGCCCACTACCTGCTGTATGCACGCTTTGCCAAAGCCGATGACCGTATTGGGAATGGTGACGAGTGGTATGACCAGCAGGCGGTCGATCGCCTGGGAATCGATACGGGTGTGATTCAGTTGATGTTGATTGAGACCAATACCCGTTATTTGATCGATACCGCACGGATCAAGAGTCGCGGCGGTTTGCTGACGTTTCACGACAACAAGCCGGAAGATTTGCTTGCCCAGCCGCTGGAAGACTACGCTCGCAGCCTGTTGGGCATGAGTCTTTGAGGGGTGGATGATGGACAGTACCGGCAAGGCTAACGATTTATTGGCGCAGATCCCCAAAGCAGAAAAGGGGCTGCCTCCGGTGCATCTGTGGAATCCTGACTTCTGTGGCGATATCGACATGCGTATCGCCCGCGATGGCACCTGGTACTACATGGGGTCCCCAATCGGTCGAAAGCCGATGGTTCGGTTGTTCTCGACCATTATCCGCCGAGATGGCGATGACTACTTCCTGATTACGCCGGTAGAGAAGGTGGGGATCACGGTTGACGATGCGCCTTTCGTCGCCGTCAGCCTGGAGGTGCAGGGGAGTGGTGAGCAGCAACTGCTGCGTTTTACCAGCAACGTCGATGAGCAGGTTGATGCCGGTGCTGAACACCCGCTGCGTTTTGAAATTGACCCGTTAACCCAGGAGCCTTCGCCCTACGTACACATCCGCAGCAACCTCGAAGCGCTGATTCATCGCAATGTGTTCTACCAGTTGGTGGAACTGGCAGTGCATCGGCGGATTGACGAGGAGGACTGGCTGGGGGTGTGGAGTGGTGGCCGTTTCTTTCCTATCGGTCGAGCCTGATAGGGTGTCGTTCCGGGTCGCGTGAGTGGCGGGGTGTGCAGATGATTCGGGAGGTGGTGCCTGGGTCGTCAGCGCATTGTCAGTAGGCTGAAACGAAAAAACCTCCAGTGCTTGCGCAACTGGAGGTTTTTCATATGTTTGGCTCCGCGACCTGGACTCGAACCAGGGACCCAATGATTAACAGTCATTTGCTCTACCGACTGAGCTATCGCGGAATCTGTGGCGTATCTTACTGATTGCTAAGGGGAAGTCAAGCTTTTGCTAGCCTCCCCTTGGCAAAAAACAGCTTACAGCACCTCGACGATTGCCTTGGTTACCACGTGAATGTTGCTCTGGTTCAGCGTGGCGACGCAAATGCGGCCGGTATCCAGGGCATAGATACCGAATTCGCTCTTCAGGCGGGCAACCTGTTCGACCGTCAGGCCGGAGTAGGAGAACATCCCGCGCTGGCGACCGACGAAGCTGAAGTCGCGCTTGGCGCCGTACTCGGCCAGCAGTTCGACCATCTGCTTGCGCATGCCGTGGATACGCTGGCGCATTTCACCCAGCTCGGCTTCCCACATGGCACGCAGTTCCGGGCTGTTGAGCACGGCGGCGACGATGCTTGCACCGTGAGTCGGTGGGTTGGAGTAGTTGGTACGGATAACGCGTTTGACCTGCGACAGCACCCGTGCGCTTTCTTCCTTCGACTCGGTCACGATGGACAGTGCGCCAACACGCTCACCGTACAGCGAGAACGATTTGGAGAACGAGCTGGAAACGAAGAAGCTCAGGCCCGATTCGGCGAACAGGCGTACAGCGGCGGCGTCTTCGGTGATGCCGTCGCCAAAGCCCTGGTAGGCCATGTCGAGGAATGGCACGTGACCCTTGGCCTTGATGACGTCCAGGACGTTTTTCCAGTCCTCTGGGCTCAGGTCGACGCCAGTCGGGTTGTGGCAGCAGGCGTGCAGGACGATGATGGAGCCCGACGGCAGGGCGTTCAGGTCTTCAAGCATGCCGACGCGGTTCACGTCGTTGCTGGCGGCGTCGTAGTAACGGTAGTTCTGTACCGGGAAGCCAGCGGCTTCAAACAGCGCGCGGTGGTTTTCCCAGCTTGGGTCACTGATGGCGACGACAGCGTTTGGCGACAGTTGCTTGAGGAAGTCGGCACCGATCTTCAGTGCGCCGGTACCACCGACGGCCTGGGTGGTGATCACGCGGCCAGCGGCCAGCAGTGGCGACTCGGCACCGAACAGCAGCTTCTGGACGGCCTGATCGTAGGCAACAATGCCATCGATTGGCAGGTAGCCGCGGGAGGCGTGCAGGGCGGCGCGTTGGGTTTCGGCTTCGATGACCGCGCGCAGCAGTGGGATGCGCCCCTCTTCGTTGCAGTAGACCCCTACACCCAAGTTGACCTTGTTGGTGCGGGTATCGGCGTTGAATGCTTCGTTGAGGCCCAGAATGGGATCGCGTGGTGCCAGCTCGACAGCGGAAAACAGGCTCATTATTACCTTGGCTCTGAATGGAGGGTGAAAGAGGTCGCACGCTCCAGTCGGATGCACTAGAGCGGTGCATAAACGGGGAGTCAGTATAGTGATACCCATCGGTCACGGCGACAGTCCGACGCAGCTTTTCCTGCAGTTTGACCGATTATTTTTTTACCGTTAGTCGATTTACCGGGTTGAAAGCAGGAAATACGCCCCATGTCAGGTTGAAACTGGCGTTAGGTGCCCTTCATTCGGTATAAATACTGTCTATAAATACAGTTGCCTGTATCCGTACATCTCAGGGGTTTGTCATGTCCGAGTTTCAACTCGTCACCCGTTTCCAGCCGGCTGGTGATCAGCCTGAAGCCATCCGCCTGATGGTCGAAGGCATTGAGGCCGGGCTTGCACATCAGACCCTGCTTGGCGTGACCGGCTCTGGCAAGACGTTCAGCATTGCCAATGTCATCGCTCAGGTTCAGCGGCCAACGTTGGTGCTGGCGCCGAACAAGACCCTTGCGGCGCAGTTGTACGGCGAATTCAAGGCGTTTTTCCCGAACAACGCAGTGGAGTACTTCGTTTCGTACTACGACTACTACCAGCCTGAGGCCTATGTACCGTCGTCTGACACCTTCATTGAGAAAGATGCGTCGATCAACGACCATATCGAGCAGATGCGGCTCTCGGCGACCAAGGCGTTGCTGGAGCGACGCGACGCGATCATCGTGACTACCGTGTCCTGTATCTATGGCTTGGGTAGCCCGGAAACCTACCTGAAAATGGTGCTGCACGTGGACCGTGGCGACAAACTCGACCAGCGTGCCTTGCTGCGTCGTCTGGCCGACCTGCAGTACACCCGCAATGAAATGGATTTTGCCCGTGCCACCTTTCGCGTGCGGGGCGATGTGATCGATGTGTTTCCGGCCGAATCGGACCTGGAGGCCATCCGCATCGAGCTGTTCGATGACGAAGTGGAGAACATCGCCGCTTTCGATCCCCTGACTGGCGAGGTGATTCGCAAGCTGCCGCGCTTCACCTTTTACCCGAAGAGCCACTACGTCACTCCGCGTGAAACCTTGCTGGAGGCGGTGGAGGGCATCAAGGAAGAGCTCAAGGAGCGCCTGGAGTACCTGCACAAGGCGAACAAGCTGGTCGAGGCGCAGCGTCTTGAGCAGCGCACCCGTTTCGACCTGGAGATGATCCTCGAGCTGGGCTACTGCAACGGCATCGAAAACTACTCGCGCTACCTCTCGGGGCGTCCTGCCGGTGCGCCGCCGCCGACGTTGTACGACTACCTGCCCGATGACGCCCTGCTGGTCATCGACGAGTCCCATGTCAGTGTTCCTCAGGTCGGCGCCATGTACAAAGGCGACCGCTCGCGTAAGGAAACCCTGGTCGAGTACGGTTTTCGTCTGCCGTCGGCACTGGATAACCGGCCAATGCGTTTTGATGAATGGGAAAGCGTCAGCCCCCAGACCATTTTTGTTTCGGCAACCCCGGGGCCTTACGAGGCCGAGCATGCGGGACGGGTGGTCGAGCAAGTGGTGCGGCCGACAGGGCTGGTTGATCCACAGGTCGAGATACGCCCGGCAACCACGCAGGTGGACGATCTGCTTTCGGAAATCCGCAAGCGTGTCGCCGTCGAAGAACGTGTGCTGGTGACCACACTGACCAAGCGCATGGCAGAGGACCTGACCGATTACCTTGCCGATCATGATGTCCGGGTGCGTTACCTGCATTCTGATATCGACACGGTGGAGCGGGTCGAGATTATCCGCGACCTGCGGTTGGGAACCTTCGACGTGCTGGTCGGCATCAACTTGTTGCGGGAAGGCCTGGACATGCCGGAAGTGTCGCTGGTGGCCATTCTCGATGCCGACAAGGAGGGCTTCCTGCGTTCGGAGCGCTCGCTGATCCAGACCATTGGCCGAGCCGCGCGGAACCTCAATGGCCGGGCGATTCTCTACGCCGACCGGATGACCGGCTCGATGCAGCGCGCCATTGATGAAACCGAGCGCCGTCGGGAAAAGCAGGTCGCTTTCAACGAGGCCAATGGCATCGTGCCCAAGGGGGTGGTCAAGGACATCACCGACATCATGGAAGGGGCCACTGTTCCGGGTTCGCGCAGCAAGAAGCGCAAAGGCATGGCCAAGGCGGCAGAGGAGAGCGCGCGTTACGAAGCCGAACTGCGTTCACCGGCCGAGATCAGCAAGCGCATCAAGCAGCTTGAAGAGAAAATGTACCAGTTGGCCCGAGACCTGGAGTTCGAGGCCGCGGCACAGTTGCGTGACGAGATCGCGGCCTTGCGTGAGCGCTTGTTGACGGCCTGATGGCGTGTGTCAGTGTGCTTCCCCGGCTTTGAGCCCTGCTGGCAATTGACGGGTCAGCAGGACCGCCAGCATGCTGATGGCCAGCCCAAGCCCGACCCAGTGGAACGCATCGTTGTAGGCCATGATCTGCGCCTGCTGGTGGGTGATCTCGCTGAGCTTGCCCAGTGCTGCGGTTTCACTGCCAAGCTTCTCCGTGAGTAATGCCAGGCGTTCGGCGACCTGCGGATTACTAGGCACCAGTGACTCACGCAAATAGTCGAAGTAGACCTTGGTGCGCGCATCCAGCAGCGTTGCCAGCAGGGCAATGCCGATGGCACCACCCAGGTTGCGCAGGATGTTGAACAGGCTCGACGCCGAGCCGGCATCCTGGGGCTGGATGTAAGCGGTGGCAATCAGCGAAATGGTCACCATGATCATCGGTTGGCCGAGGGCGCGGATGATCTGGATCTGGTTGAACTGGCTGCCGGCAAAGTCTGGGTTTAGTGCACCGGAGCCGAAACTGGCGATGCCGAACAGGGCAAAGCCCAGGGTGCAGAGGATCTTGGGCGAAATCACTTTCATCAATTGCGGAACCAGCGGGATCAAGAACAACTGGGGTATGCCCATCCACATGATCACTTCACCGATCTGCAGGGCGTTGTAGTTCTGAATCTGCGCCAGGTACAGGGGGAGCAGGTAGACCGAGCCGTACAGACCAAAACCCATGCCGAGGCTGGAAATACTGCACAGGCCGAAATTGCGGTTGCCGAGGATGCGCAGATTGATCAGTGGGTTGGGTTTGGAAAGTTGCAGGATGACAAAGGTGATCAGGCTGAACAGGGCAATGCTGAACAGGCCGACAATCAGGCTCGATTCAAGCCAGTCTTTGCGGTGACCTTCCTCAAGGAACACTTGCAGGCAGCCCAGGCCGATACCCAGGCTGACGATGCCCGCGTAGTCGGTGCTCTTCAGTAGCTCCCAGTGCGATGCCTTTTTCTCCAGGCCATAGAGCATGCCCGCGATCATCAGCAGCCCGGGCGGGATATTGATATAGAAGATGTACTCCCAGCCCCAGTTTTCGGTCAGCCAGCCGCCCAGCGTCGGGCCGATGGATGGCGCGAAGGTGGCGGTCATGGCAAACATGGCCATGCCCTTGGCGCGGTGGTGTTCCGGTAGCTTGATCAGGGTGAGGCTGAAGGCCAGCGGAATAAGGGCGCCGCCGGTGAAGCCTTGCATCGCACGAAAGATGATCATGCTTTCCAGGTTCCAGGCCATTGAACACAGCAAGGATGACCCCAGAAAGCCCAGCGATACCCATGTCGCCAAGCGCCGAGCCGAAAGCAGCTGCACCAGCCACGCGGTGAGCGGAATCATGATGATTTCCGCGACCAGGTATGAAGTGGAAATCCAGGAGCCTTCTTCCAGGGTTGCAGACAGCGCACCCTGGATATCCTTGAGCGAAGCGTTGGTGATCTGGATATCCAGCACGGCCATGAATGCACCGAGCATCGCGCTCATCACAGCAATCCAGTCCCGTCGGCTTGGTTCGCCGATGGGACGGATCAAGGCATCACCGGCCATTGTCAGGGCTGCCAGCGGTGCGCAGGTCTACCGTGGCAGTGACGGACATGCCCGGACGAATCCTGCCTTGTAGCGCATTGTTCGGGGCAAAGGTCAGTTTTACCGGAATACGCTGAACCACTTTGGTGAAGTTGCCGGTGGCATTGTCCGGTGGCAGCAGGCTGAACTGGGCGCCAGACGCTGCGAACAGGCTGTCGACCCGGGCCTCAATCGGCGTGTCCGGGTAGCTGTCGAAGGTCAGCTCGGCGCGCTGGCCGGGCTGCATCTTGCCGATCTGGGTTTCCTTGAAGTTCGCCTGAACCCAGATGTCCTGGTCTGGAACGATCGACAACAGGTAGGCACCGGCCTGCACATACTGGCCATTGCGTGCGGCACGTTGCCCGATAAAGCCGCTGATCGGTGCATGGATTTCGCTGCGGGTCAGGTTCAGTTCGGCCTGGGCCAGCTCGGCGCGAGCGCTGGCGATCTGTGCGTCGAGGCGTTTGATCTCGGCGCTGAGGGCGTTGACCTGTTGGCGCTGTCCCTGCAGGTCGGCCTGGGCCTTGCTCACCTGGGAGCGTGCGACGTGGCTTTCCGCTGACAGGGTGGTCACGCGCTCTTCTGAAACAAAACCGGGTTTACGCAGTGTCTGTGCTCGATTGAGGTCCAACTGCGTGCGCCCGAGTGTGGCTTCACTGGCAGCCACTTGTGCTTGTCCTGCGGCAATCAGGCTCGCTTGTTGGGTCAGGCGGCTTTCGGCTTGCAAGCGCTCGGCCTCTCGGGTCGCGAGGTTGGCTCGTGCGTGTTCCACCGCCAGGTTGAAGTCGTCCTGCTCCAGGCGAACCAGTACCTGGCCTTTCTCCACGCGCTGGTTGTCCTCGACCAGTACGGCATCGATACGTGCACCAAGTTGGCTGGAAATGCGCGTGATTTCACCTTGAACATAGGCGTTGTCGGTGGTTTCGTAGAAGCGTCCCTTGAAGTACCAGTGCGCCAGGAAGGCGAGTGCGACAAGCAGGGCCAGCGTGAAGAAAATCAGCAGGCGACGTTTGAGTTGGGCAGGCATGAGTACGATCGTTCTAAAAATGTAAGCAGATTTAACAGCGTTTGGATCCGCTGGCACAAGTGACGATCGCGCCCATTGCTGGAGCCGAGTGCCCGCTCCCTGTTAACATCCAGCCTTTGTTTCATCTCTTGTTCGAGACTCTCAATGACCACCGTTCGCACGCGAATCGCGCCATCGCCGACTGGCGATCCCCATGTCGGCACCGCTTACATCGCCCTGTTCAACTACTGCTTTGCCAAGCAGCATGGCGGTGAGTTCATCCTGCGTATCGAAGATACCGACCAACTGCGATCGACCCGTGAGTCCGAGCAGCAGATCTTCGACGCCCTGCGCTGGCTCGGTATCGAGTGGAGCGAAGGGCCGGACGTCGGTGGCCCGCACGGCCCGTACCGGCAGAGCGAGCGTGGTGACATCTACAAGCAGTATGCTCAACAACTGGTCGACATGGGGCACGCCTTCCCGTGCTTCTGCACCGCCGAAGAACTGGACCAGATGCGTGCCGAGCAGATCGCACGTGGCGAGACGCCGCGTTATGACGGTCGTGCCTTGCTGCTCTCGCCTGAGGAAGTTCAGCGTCGCCTGGCTGCGGGCGAGCCTCACGTTATCCGCATGAAGGTACCGACCGAAGGTGTCTGTGTGGTGCCGGACATGCTCCGTGGCGACGTCGAAATCCCGTGGGATCGCATGGACATGCAGGTCTTGATGAAGACCGATGGCCTGCCGACCTACTTCCTGGCCAACGTCGTCGATGACCACCTGATGGGCATCACCCATGTGTTGCGCGGTGAAGAATGGCTGCCATCGGCACCGAAGCTGATCAAGCTCTACGAGTACTTCGGTTGGGAACAGCCGGTCCTGTGCTACATGCCGCTGCTGCGTAACCCGGACAAGAGCAAGCTGTCCAAGCGCAAGAACCCGACCTCGGTGACCTTCTACGAGCGTATGGGCTTCATGCCCGAGGCCATGCTCAACTACCTGGGGCGCATGGGCTGGTCGATGCCGGATGAGCGTGAGAAGTTCTCCCTGGCCGAGATGGTCGAGCATTTCGATCTGTCGCGGGTTTCCCTGGGCGGGCCGATCTTCGATATCGAGAAGCTGTCCTGGCTCAATGGCCAGTGGTTGCGCGATCTGCCGGTCGAGGAATTTGCCGCGCGTGTTCAGCAGTGGGCGTTCAACAGCGACTACATGATGAAGATCGCACCGCACGTGCAGGGCAGGGTGGAAACCTTCAGCCAGATCGCGCCACTGGGCGGGTTCTTCTTTGAAGGTGGCCTGAAGCTCGATGCGACGCTGTTCGAGCACAAGAAATTGTCCGCTGATCAGGTCCGTCAACTGATGCAGTTGATCCTGTGGAAGCTGGAAAGCCTGCGTCAGTGGGAAAAGGATCGCATCACTGGCTGCATTCAGTCTGTGGTCGAGGCATTGGCGCTTAAACTGCGCGATGCCATGCCGCTGATGTTCGCCGCGATTACCGGCCAGGCCAGTTCGGTCTCAGTGCTCGACGCCATGGAAATCCTTGGCCCGGACCTGACCCGCTACCGCCTGCGTCAGGCGCTGGACCTGCTGGGTGGTGTGTCGAAGAAAGAGAACAAGGAGTGGGAGAAGCTGTTCGCGTCCATCGCGTAAGCGTGCTGCCTTGCACAACGCCCCTGTGGCGCCGGCAACTTCGGCCTCATGGGGGCGTACACCCCTGAATTACCGGGTGTTTTCTCGCTGAGGGCGGTAAGTGTTTGTTATCTCGGAAAAAAACTTTGGATTTTGTTAAAAATTTATTTGACAGGTCTGTGATCCGATCTTAATATGCGCCCCGTCCACAGCGATGAACGAAACGAAGCGCGAAGCACCTAGCCAAGCGATTCAGTTCAAAGCGACTTGTGGGGCTATAGCTCAGCTGGGAGAGCGCCTGCATGGCATGCAGGAGGTCAGCGGTTCGATCCCGCTTAGCTCCACCAATTTCCAGGTTCGTAGTTTTTGTTTAACTGCGGATACGATCAGGATGAAGTCTGATCGATTGGTAGAAGGGTTGCGTCCCCTTCGTCTAGTGGCCTAGGACACCGCCCTTTCACGGCGGTAACAGGGGTTCGAGTCCC
>NZ_BMQU01000026.1 GCF_014648275.1 Pseudomonas laurentiana | reverse complement strand
GTACGGAACCGTACGCACGGTGGTGTGAGAGGACGGCGGGTGTGAACTCGCCTCCTACTCGATCCTGCCCTCAACGCCGCCATGGGCAAGTACGGCATCGTCACCCGGCTACGGATCGCGGCCTTCGTGGCGCAGATCGGTCACGAGTCCGGGCAACTGCGCTATGTGCGCGAACTGGGTGGCGATAGCTACCTGGCCAAGTACGACACCGGCAAGCTGGCCAAGGCCTTGGGCAACACACCTGCGCCTGATGGTGACGGTCAAAAGTACCGGGGCAGGGGGCTGATTCAGATCACAGGGCATGACAATTATGGGGCCTGCAGCGAGGCGTTGTTTGGCGATAGCCGTTTACTTAATACGCCGGAGCTGCTGGAACACCCGGTTTACGCGGCTTTGTCGGCTGGCTGGTTCTGGCATCGAGCAGGCCTGAACACCTTGGCTGACAAGGGCGACTTTCTGCTGATCACCAAACGCATCAATGGCGGTACCAACGGTCTGGCTGACCGCGAAGCCTTGTATGCCACTGCGCTAAAGGTGCTGCCATGAAGTCGCTGGGGCTACGTGTTGTTCTGCCCATCACTCTGCTGGCCTTGTTATTGGGGCTTGCGTTGGGTGGTTTGGCCGCGTGGAAATGGCAGGCCAATAGCTACGACAAGCAGTTGGCCAAGCAGTACGAAGACTTCCAGCGAGAGCGCAACCAAGCCTCTGTTGCCGTCCTCGACTGGCAGGAGGACGAACAGGAAAAGCGCCGAGCGCTTGAAGACCGCCTGCAGGTAAATGACGAAACCCACTACAAGGAACTGCTCGATGCGCAACAACTTCAGGATCGCTTGCGTGACCGCCTCGCTACTGCTGATTTGCGGCTGTCAGTCTTACTCGCCGCCCCCGCTTCGAGTGGTAGCGGTGGGGTGCGAGAAGCCTCCGGCTCCAGCAGCGTGGTTCATGGAGGCACGCGAGCCGAACTTGACCCAGCGCATGCTCAACGAATTGTCGCCATCACCAGTGACGGTGACGACGGATTGATCGCTCTGCAGGCCTGTCAGGCCTATGTGCGCGAGATCGTGCATTGAAATGAAAGGAGCGAGCCGAGTGGATGCGTCAACATCCGCTCAGCTCGCCGAACCCGCAGACCCTTCCTGCAAGTCCAGCCGAGGCTCCTGCTCCGTGCACAAAGCGCGGCGAGCCTAACACCTGTTTATCCATACAGTAAAGACTTGCTCTCAAATGACGACTCCAATCATTCCCTGGATGGGCGGCAAACGCCGTCTGGCCGACCGCTTGATCCCTCTCTTTCCCCCTCATGAATGCTACGTCGAGGTCTTCGCCGGTGGTGCTGCGCTGTTCTTTATGCGTCCGCAGCCCGCGCCGGTGGAGGTGCTCAACGATCTCAATGGTGACCTGGTTACGCTCTATCGGGTGGTGCAGAACCACCTGGAGGAATTCGTCCGCCAGTTCAAATGGGCGCTAAGCTCGCGCCAAATTTTCGAGTGGCAGAAGATGACCCGGCCCGAGACGCTGACGGACATCCAGCGTGCCGCCCGGTTCTTCTATCTGCAGCAGCATGCGTTCGGTGGCAAGGTCACTGGGCAGACCTTTGGTACCGCAACCACCGGCCCGGCCATCAACCTGCTGCGCATTGAGGAAAACCTCTCAGCCGCTTGGCAGCGCCTCGCCGGCACCTACGTCGAGAACCTGTCCTGGTTGGAATGCGCCGAGCGCTACGACCGGGCACACACGTTCCATTACATGGACCCGCCGTACTGGCAGACCGCTGGGTATGGCCTCGATTTCCCCTTTGAAAATTACGAGCGCATGGCCGCGTTCATGCGGTGCTGTAAGGGCAAGGTGATGGTCAGCATCAACGACCACCCGGACATCCGGCGTGTTTTCGACGGCTTCCATTTCGAGACTGTGGATATTAGGTACACGACGACCAACCAGCGGCAAGGCAAAGCTGAGGTAACGGGTGAGCTAGTCATCATGAACTGGACGCCGTCTGCACTTGGCAGCCTGTTTTAACCAATGACCATCATCTGGATCAATCTGATGATTTCGATTGCCAAGATGAGGATAAGTTTAATGGTCATATAATTCTCCAGGCTGAGTTGGGCCGCCCTGGCGTAATTTTTTGCGCCGGGGGGGATGGTGCGTTGATGTAGTGCGAGATTAAATAAGTAAACTTAGGGGCGCGTCAAGGTCCGATTTTAAAAAGGCTCAAAAAAGCCTCTAGGCCCCGTGCCGTCTGGCTTGTGCAGTAGTGAGATTGTGTTTTTTGTGTAATAGCATTTTTGTGTTTTTGAACATATGTGCTTTTGTGTTTTTATGTCTGGAGGGTGTTCGTCAATTCGTTAATTCGCTATTTAACTAAGTACTTACATGCTTACGTACGTATTATGTGTTGGGGATGCACTACTTTGCTAACTGTTCAATTAGACTCGGACCTTGGTTCCTCGCGTTGCCTACGGACGCTCCAACCCGAAACCACTCGAATGCCTCCGAGGGTTCACCCAGATTCAGGGCCATATGTTCGGCCTGCTGATTCGATGTAGTAGGGGTGAGCCATTCCCTGGCTAACTCTGGTGCCAGAACAACAGGGCGGCGATCATGCACGTCTATCATTCCGCCTGCGCTGTCAGCGGTAATGATTACGAAGCCGTCATGCTCATTCGGTTCGGCGCTGAACTGGCCGATTGCGGCGCATAGTGCTGGGCGCCCATCGCGGCGCCTGATCAGGTACGGCTGCTTTTTCGGCCCACCTTCATCGACCCACTCAAACCAGTTGTCGATTGGAGCGATAGCCCTGTGCGGCCAGATCGCCCGAAAGAACGGGCTGTGTGCAACTTTTTCCACTCGGGCATTGATTGGTGCTGCTCGATCCCTGGCCCAGTGCGGCCGCCATCCCCAGCGCACCAGATCCGCGTGCAGCTTCTCTTCAGCCAGTCGCAGCAGGGCTACACGCGTCGTTGGCGCTACGTTGTAGTGCTCCAGCGGTTGGTCCCCAATGCTGTTTACTAGCGGGTAGGGCATGCTCAGGGCGTCCACGAAGTCGTGGATACCGTGGTACTGGCTCAACCGTCCGCACATTTTGACTCCCGCCTATCAGAAATCTCCCACATAAAAATTGACCGCAAGGCTCGTAAATCGTTAACTGTATATTCGTACAGTATTTTTTGGAGTCGTGCGTCATGAGCTATTCCATCATAGGCCCAATCGCCGAGGGCGGTCTGAAGCTGCCCCTGTGCCTGTTCCAAGTGCCAGCTGGGTTCCCCTCGCCAGCGGCTGATCACATCGAGGCGCACATCTCCCTGGATGAAGTGCTCAACATCCGGGCACCTCATGTGTACCTTGTATCAATCACAGGTGAGAGCATGCAGGGCGCTGGGATCTTTGATGGAGACCTTGCGGTGGTCGACCGCTCGCTTGAGCCTGCGCACGGGCATATTGTTGTTGCGTTGCTGAACAATGACCCGGTGTGCAAGCGGCTGTGCATTCGAGGCAAGGACGTGATCCTGCTGTCCGAAAACCCCAAGTACCCGCCGCGCTACGTTCTAGAAGGGGACGAGCTGTCGATTTGGGGCGTGATCACCGGCAGCGTGCGCAGCCATGTCTAAAGCGCCCGTGTTTGCATTGATCGATTGCAACTCGTTCTACGCATCGTGCGAGAGGGTGTTTCGACCGGACTTGGCCAAGGTGCCGATCGTCGTACTGAGCAATAACGACGGCTGTGTCATTGCGCGCAGCTACGACGCGAAGCCCTTTGTGAAGATGGGGGAGCCGTATTTTCAGATCAAGCACAAGCTCAAGCAGCATGGCATCGTGGCGTTCTCGTCCAACTATGCCCTGTACGGTGACATGAGCGAGCGGGTCATGACCCTGATCGAATCCATGGTTCCAGCGGTCGAGGTCTACAGCATTGATGAAGCGTTTGCCGATCTGACCGGTATTGCTGACCTGGACCAGCTCGGCCGACGCATTCGCAGCCAGGTGCTGCGTTGCACTGGCATTCCGGTCGGCGTCGGTATTGCTGGTACCAAGACCCTGGCCAAGCTGGCGAACCATACGGCCAAGCGCCTCCAGGCTCAGACCGGTGGTGTGGTTAACATCTGCGATCCCTTTAAGCGCGATTGGGTGCTGAGGAACACGGCGGTTTCGGAGGTGTGGGGTGTTGGCCGTCGTTTGAGCACTCACTTTGAAGGCATGGGCATCAAGACCGCTATGGATCTGGCCAAGGCTGATCCGTGGATGCTGCGCAAAAAGTTCAGTGTGGTGGTCGAGAAAACCGCTCGCGAGCTGGCCGGTACCCCTTGCCTGGAGCTCGATGAACCGGATCCGCCAAAGCAGGAGATCTGCTGCAGCCGGATGTTCGGCAAGCGCCTGCAGGCATTGGCGCCAATAAAAGAGGCGGTGGCCACCTACATGATGCGCGCCTCGGAAAAGCTGCGGGCGCAAGGCTCTGTATGCAAGAAGATCAGGGTGAGCATTCGAACTGGCATGTTCAACCCTGAGGAAGCCAAGTACGCCAACGGGGTGCTCGTCGAGTTGCCGTACCCTACTGATGATGTACGGTTGCTGACGAAGGCTGCGGTCGATGCGCTTGAGCGCGTGTTCCGTCCTGGCTTCAATTACAGCAAGGCTGAAGTCCTGCTAATGAACCTCAGCCAGCGAGGCCAATATACAGGCGACCTGTTCGCAGCGGCTCAGCCAGCTGAAGCGAGTCGGGTGATGATGGTGCTTGATCAGATCAACGAACGATGGGGCAGGGGAACGCTTCGATCTGCTAGCGTGCCGGTGGATCCTGACTGGGGGATGCGTCGAGAGATGATGAGTAGGAGTTACACGACACGGCTTGATCAGCTTTGGCGAGTGAGCTGTACCTAAGACGTGATCGATGGGGCAAAAATGGGGCAAACCGAACGCCCAACTATGCCAATTCACGCCAATTCATGCACGCTTGCGCATATGCAAAAAGGCGCCGAAGCCCTTATGTTGTTGGGCTTTGGCGCCTTTTTTCGTTAATACTCCAGCACAATCGGGGTGTGTGCGGAAAGATCAGACATTCAAGGCCTTACAGCGAGCAGTCTTTTAGACAATTTCGAATGGCCTAATACTACAGGGATTTATTCTGTATTGCTGGCGCTGGCTGATGTCTATTACAGGGGGGCAGTGAGTTGCCCCACCCCGTGGTGCTGGCCTACGCAGGCTCATTCGGTTGCATTGGCATCCTCCACGCGTTCGTTGCTGAGGTAGTCTGGATGGCGGGTCAGTGTTGTCGCCGGCCAGAGTGCGGCATCGCTACCTCGGAAGGTCTGGGTAATCAGTGCCGCTTGCCGCTGTTCGGCGCTCATTGCCTTATGGTTCACCAACAGTACGCCAGTCGGATTGGCTTGTGCCCACGCCAGCTCGTCGCCTTCAGGGATCAATTGCAAGGGCTTGGTCAAACGCAGCGAGAAGGGATACTGATCGCGATACTGGGCTGAAGCTGCCACGACCGTACCCTGGGCCTGCAACGTTGCCAGGGTCGCGCTGAGCTGTGGCATTTCAAAGGCGGGCGCCGCGATGCGGAGTACACCGATGTGCAGTCCGGCGAGAAAGGCAACGGGAAACGCTGCGAGCCAGCGGTTGGCCTCGAGTCGATGCAGGATGAGTGCCCAAAGTAGCGTCAACGCGAGCAGGGTCAACCCCCAGCCCGGTGACAGCTCGGCGACCCAGGTCGGCCATTGGCGCTGCGTGGCCAGGAAGGGCGCAATCGTAAGGGCCAGTGCAATGAAGGCAAACGGGGCCAGCGCCAGCGCGATAGCCAGGCGACCGGGTGATGGCGTATCTGCGCGAGCCTCTAGCGCTCGTGCGCCCAGCAGGATCAGTGCCGGGAGCAGTGGTAACAGGTAATGCACCTGTTTGCCGCTGATTGCGGAGAAAGCCAGCAGTCCGGGCACAAACCAGGCCAGGCAAAAGCGCTCTGCCGCGCCAGCGTGCGCTCGTAACCCCGGGAGTCCACGCCAAAGCGGTAGCCACAACGACCAGGGGAGCAGAAGGATCGGCAGAATTGGCAGGTACCACCACCAGGGCCGCGCGTGGGCGAAGGATTGGACCATCCGCCCGGTTGTCTGGCCCCACAGGATCATTTCGCGGTAGGCCTCGCCTCCCTGGATGGCCGCCGGAATTGCCCATAGCAGCGCCAGGCAGGCCCCAGCGAGTAGTGCCAAGGCGGTATTGCTGTACCAGCGCTTCCATCCACCAGGGTAGCCGGTGGTCATCCACCAGGGCGCCAGCAGTGCGACAGGTAGGAGGTAGACAAGGATCGCCGGTCCCTTGCTGAGAATGCCGAGGCCGATGCCCAGCCCGTACAGTCCCCAGTCATGCCAACTGCCGCGCTGCCAAGCGCCGGTCAAACCGAGCAGGCCGACCAGTACCGCCGCAGTCATCAGCAGGTCAAACATCAAGGTCGTGCTGAACAGGGCAATACTCAGGGAACCGTAGAACAGCCAAGGGGCTATAAGGGATGTCCGGGTATCGTGCGGCCACAAGCGCCGAGCCAGTGCGCCAAGGAGTAACAGGTCGCCCAGGGTCACCAGCGCAGTAACCAGGCGCGGCACCCAATCGCCCGTGCCGAGCACAGCCCAACCGAGATTTATCAGCCAGAAGAGCAGTGGCGGCTTGTGGCTATAGGGTTCGCCGTTGATGTGAGGTACCAGCCAGTCACCACGTAACCACATCTCCCAGGCGACCGCTGCGTAGCGGGTTTCGTCGATCGGAATCAGCGGACGGGCCCACAACGAGACCAGTGTCAGCAAAGCCCAGAGCAGTACCAGACCGAGGCGTGAAGCGTGCATCTTCATGGCTTTGGTGTGCTCCTGCGGCTAGAGGGGACCTCATGGGCGAAGGTGTCGCGCTGGGTACGAATGATGGCTTTCGCTAGTGGCATTTATGTTGCTCTTATTAGATTTTGTAAGCTGGGTGAAGGCTCCGCTCATCACCTCAGGTCAGTTACAACGGTTAGCTACAACAGTGGGTTACAACACAACGGTCGTCAGAGACATTGCGACGGCAGCCACCTTTCCGACCACCGGTAATCGACAGACTAGCAGCGCTTCAATCGCCGTCCAAGGCAGGCAGAGAGCCTCTGCGAACGTGCGGTCGGTAAGGGGTTGTTGGGGGTGATAAGGGCCCATGGTTCTGACCTCGATCCACTGGTGACCGGCTGTTCTTGAGCATTTCTGCCAGGCAGTGCTTGGTGTAGGGTAGGGCGCAAGACTTTCAAGGAGCCTGCCATGGACCCGATTACCGTTCTTGCTGCCCGGCTGGGTGAGCGTCTGCGCCGTTTCAATGCTCATGTGGCTACCGCCGAGTCCTGTACGGGGGGCGGCATTGCCGAGGCGATTACCCGCATACCTGGCAGCTCGGCGTGGTTCGAGGCCGGTTACGTGACGTATTCCAATGCACAGAAAACCCGTCAACTGGGGGTTCCCGAGGCGTTGTTCGGCCAGGTAGGGGCGGTCAGTCAGGAGGTTGTCGAGGCCATGGTGCGCGGTGCACAGGCTGCCAGCGGGGCGCGTTTTGCCGTGGCGGTCAGCGGTGTGGCCGGGCCGGATGGAGGTTCTGTTGCCAAGCCAGTGGGGACTGTCTGGCTGGCATGGGCTGACGGCGAGCACGTGACGACCGAGCGCCGGTACTTCGACGGAGACCGCGAATCGGTACGCCGACAAACGGTAATCGCCGCGCTAGACGGCTTGTTACAGCTTGGCGCGGAGTAAATCGCGATTCGGGGGTAGGCGGAAACAAAACCCTGTGGAATAATACTGGCTACTTATACAGGTGTTCTGGCCGTCAGGGCCTATCGATTACGTGAGGACTTCAATGGACGACAACAAGAAGCGTGCCTTGGCTGCGGCCCTGGGTCAAATCGAACGTCAATTCGGTAAAGGCGCGGTCATGCGCATGGGTGACCATGAGCGCCAGGCGATCCCGGCCATTTCTACTGGCTCGCTGGGGCTGGACATTGCCCTGGGCATTGGCGGTCTGCCAAAAGGCCGTATCGTCGAGATCTACGGCCCTGAGTCGTCCGGTAAAACCACACTGACCCTGTCGGTGATCGCTCAGGCCCAGAAAATGGGGGCTACCTGCGCCTTCGTCGATGCCGAACACGCACTGGACCCAGAGTACGCCGGCAAGCTGGGCGTCAATGTCGACGACCTGCTGGTCTCGCAGCCAGATACAGGTGAGCAAGCACTGGAAATCACCGACATGCTGGTGCGTTCCAATGCGGTTGACGTGATCATCGTCGACTCCGTTGCTGCATTGGTACCAAAGGCTGAAATTGAAGGTGAAATGGGTGACATGCACGTGGGCCTGCAGGCTCGCCTGATGTCCCAGGCGTTGCGTAAAATTACTGGCAACATCAAGAACGCCAACTGCCTGGTTCGGTTCGCCTGGATATCCGCCGTACCGGCGCGGTGAAGGAAGGCGACGAAGTGGTTGGTAGCGAAACCCGCGTCAAGATCGTCAAGAACAAAGTGGCTCCACCATTCCGTCAGGCCGAGTTCCAGATCCTTTACGGAAAGGGCATCTACCTCAACGGCGAAATCATCGACCTGGGTGTACAGCACGGTCTGCTGGAAAAATCGGGTGCCTGGTATAGCTATCAGGGCAGCAAGATTGGTCAAGGTAAGGCCAACTCGGCCAAGTTCCTCCAGGACAATCCGGAGATCGCTGCCACTCTCGAGAAGCAGATCCGCGACAAGCTTTTGAACCCGGGTGCCGTTGAGGCTGCTGGCAAGGCTGCGATCGCCGATGCTGCTCCTGAAGACGATCTGGTCGACGCTGACGCTGACTTCTGATCCTGCCCATGTCCGTCGTACTCGATACCCCCGTCGCCGTAAGGCGGACAGCCATGGACCTGCTCGCGCGCCGCGAGCACGGTCGTGTCGAGCTGACGCGCAAGTTGCGTCAGCGCGGTGCTTCTCCCGAGATGATCGAACAGGAACTCGACCGTTTGACGGATGAGGGTTTGCTCAGTGAGGCCCGCTATCTTGAAAGCTTCATCAGTTATCGCTCTCGCTCCGGCTATGGCCCTGCGCGCATACGTGAGGAACTGGGCGTGCGCGGTTTACAACGTTCGGATATCGACCAGGCTCTGCGTGAGTCGGGGGTAGACTGGCAGGCGCAATTGCTTGAGGTATGGCAGCGCAAGTTTGCAGGGCAATTGCCATGTGATCCTCGCAGTCGTGCGCAGCAAACCCGTTTTCTGGTTTACCGAGGCTTCCCCATGGACTTGATCGGCCGCTTGCTGAGCGGCCGAGGTCTGGATGACTGACGTTCTGGGTATTTAGCCTCGATCACTGGGTATCAAGTGACCTTTAGCGCTTCCCGTGCATGCTGTGTGGTATGCATGGGTTGGGGCTTGGCCCGGTTTTCTGGATGGTTGATGAAGTCCACCAGTTCGCGCAGGCGACCATAATCTCGACCATTGAAGGCGAATGCCAGTCGATGCAGGTGGCTGAACTGTGGGTCGTCAAGTTCTACGCAGCTTTGAGCGTGTTGATGGAAATGACCATGCTGGCGTAGATCTGCAAACATCTCTGCGATATCGAGCATGGCTGCGTCGCTGAGGCGATGGTGCATGCGAATGATGAATTGGCTCTTCATCCAGCGGCTGGAGTGGTAGTTGCTATAGAACTGGTTGATCTCTTCGACCGCTTCCTCTGCGCTGTGTACCAGGCGCAGCAGCTTCATGTCGCTCGGCAGGATATAGCGGTTTTCTTCCAGCTGATGGGTAATGAACTTGAGGGCGTCTTGCCAGAATGAGCCGCCTGGAGCATCCAGCAGCACCACTGGTACGAGTGGGCTCTTGCCTGTCTGGATCAACGTCAGGACTTCCAGCGCTTCATCCAGCGTGCCAAAGCCACCAGGGCATAGCACCAATGCGTCGGCCTCCTTCACGAAGAACAACTTGCGAATGAAGAAAAAGTGGAACGGCAGCAGCTTGTCTGTGCCCTCGACTGTTGCGTTGGCATGTTGCTCAAATGGCAGGGTGATATTGAAACCCAGGCTGTGTTCCACGCCTGCGCCTTCATGAGCAGCAGCCATGATGCCGCCACCTGCACCCGTGATGACCATCATGTCCGCGCGGGCAAGGGTAGCCCCCAGCTCTTTTGCCAAGCCATACATGGGGTGCTCGATGGGGGTTCGGGCGGAGCCGAAGACTGTTACCTTGCGCTGGCCTTTGTATTGTTCCAGTACGCGGAAGGCATGATCCAGTTCGCGCAGGGCCTGCAGGGTAATCTTCGCATTCCAGCGGTTGCTGTCGTCATGTGCCATTCGCAGCACGGTCAACATCATATCCCGGTAGAGCGACAGGTTTGGGCTGTTGGGGGCAACCAGCTTTAGTTGTTCGTCGACGTTGTCGAGGTTGATTCCGTTGTTCTTGAAGTAGTTTGCAAGCAGCTCATTCGGTTTGTTAGGCATTCAACTTCTCCTTTTGCAGCAAAACTGCTGGCCAAGGCGAGTACTTCGACCTGGCTGCAACACTCATGTGTTGCTGGCTGCTTCGTGCCCGACGCGTGATGTCCGGCACCGTGACAGGCTGTCAGAGCCTGCCAGCAGCATTGATCATCGGTATGGCTGTTATTGTCTTCAGGGCAGTAGTGTACCTGAGCGGGATCATCCTCGTTTTGCCCGAAACAATGATGGTTGTTGCTTATTAATCTAGACCCTGCCGGGTCTTCATGCTGACCTGTTCTCTGTGCCTCACTGCCTCTAGCGTGTGTGGACGCACCATTTCAGGTGCCCGTTTCGACCGCTCATCTGATCGGATCCAATTAATGGAACAATCTGATTAACTTCAAGCACGACCACAGTGTTTGAGCGCAGGGAGGCATAGGGTATGGGACGATTGGTTCTGGAGGTGGATACACAGCTGTACGCGTCGCTACAACGTGCAGCGCGGGCCGGTAACCTGAGCCTGGAACAGGAGTGCCTGCGACGCCTCGAAGAGTCAGAGTGTCATTCGCGTTACATCCAGGCACTTGTGTCCGAGTTGCGCGCCGATGAAGAACAGCGGCGCGCCAGTGACGGGATAACCTGATTATTTCTTTTTCTGGTTCAGACCGCAGTCGGCGGCGTTGAAGCGTTGTACTGCCACCGGACGATTGGTTTTGTACTCGGTAAACTCGTAACGCAGAACCGCACCGCGGGCCAGTAGCTGACGGTAGCCAGTATTGCGACAAACGCTGGCGCCCAATTGACCACGAACCATGTCTGGATTGGCACGCATTTGCTGCGCATGGCTTTCACGTACGCTGAGGTGGTTGATCAGCTCCTTGCCATCGACGGTGTAACCTTGGTCGAGAATGTCCTCGTTGATCGCCCGAGGGGTGCCGACACTGCTTTCCTTGGCAACCTTGTCGAGCATCTTGCCAAGCTCATAGTCCTGCAGCGAGGCTGCATGTGCAGCCATAGGCAGAGCCAGCAAAAGGCCGAGGGTTGGGGCGATAAAACGCAGCATGAATTTCTCCTGGTTCGGTAACTGGCGGTTGGACCTGCGCTCAGGCGTTGCGTTCCGCCCCTGGCAGGCCTATTTACGCCAGCGCGTATCGATAGGGTGGCGATTATAAGGGAGCGCGGGGTCCGGCTCCACGGCAAAACACTCGGTGGCTGGTGACCTCTGGTAAACTGCGGCGATTGTCTCCTGCCTTCGTTGTGCCCTCTATGACCCATGCTGTCTCCCGTCTGCGCGCCGATCGCTTGGCCCGCAGCGTCAAACCGTTTGTTGCACGCGGTTCGCGTGCGCCTCGTTGCCCAGGCTGTCGGGTCATTGATAGCCATTGCCTGTGTGCGTGGAAGCCGCGGGTGGCTGCCGAGTCGGCCATGTGCTTGTTGATGCATGATACCGAGCCGCTAAAACCGACCAACACGGGCTGGTTGATCGCTGACATCATTGCCGATACGACAGCGTTTGGCTGGCAGCGTACTTCGGTGGATGAGCAGTTGTTGGCGCTGTTGGAGCAGCCTCACTGGCAGCCTTACATTGTATTCCCTGGCGAGTTTGTCGAGCCTCAACGGGTGGTGACCGAGGTTGTTCGCGAGCCGGGCAAGCGGCCACTTTTCATCTTGCTGGATGCGACCTGGACCGAAGCGCGAAAAATGTTCCGCAAGAGCCCGTATCTGGATCGCTTCCCTGTACTGAGCCTGCAACCTGAGCAGCTGTCGCGCTATCGTCTGCGTCGGTCCAAGCGCGACGATCATTTCTGTACCGCCGAAGTGGCCGCCATGTGCCTGGAGTTGGCCGCCGATCAGCGGGCCGCCGAGGCGCTCGATGCCTATCTGGATGTCTTCAGTGCCCACTATCTGGGGGCCAAGTTCCATCGCCCTGTCGATGAGCAGGATGACGTGCATCAACGGCTGCAGCCCTTCCTATAGTACAAGGGCATCCATGGCGTGTTCGGTTCATAATGAGCACGCTGGCAGGGCCGCAAGGTGCCGAACTTGACCACCCGGTCTGACCTCGGCATCCTTGGCGCCGATTCGGCCGTGACGAAGCTTGAAACACTTTTGTGGCTTCGTTACGCCATTTTGGCATGTGGTACTGCCTCCCAAGCCTTCAGTTGCTCCCCGCCAGGCGTCCGGTCTTTAGCGCGCCTGCACAGAACAGGATCATTAGATCGATGGCCACGTACGAAATCCTGATTGCCGATGACCACCCACTTTTTCGCAGTGCGATGCGCCAGGCCGTAACGTTGGGCCTTGGCCCGGACGTACGGTTGGTGGAAGTGGCGAGCATCGCTGAACTGGAAACCCGATTAACTGAAAAGGCGGACTGGGACCTGGTGTTGCTTGACCTCAATATGCCGGGCGCCTACGGATTTTCCGGCCTGGTACTGTTGCGCGGTCAGTACCCGCAGATTCCCGTGGTGATGGTCTCTGCCCAGGAAGAAGCATCGGTGGTAGTGAAGTCCCGTGAGTTCGGTGCCAGTGGATTCATTCCGAAGTCCAGCCCGCTGGAAACGATTCAGGATGCAGTACGCAAGGTGCTCGACGGTGATGTCTGGTGGCCGCCACAAGCGTTCGAGAAGGTTGATGTTTCAGCTGAAGCCAAAGCTGCCAGTGAAGGGCTTGCCAGCTTGACGCCGCAGCAGTTCCGGGTGCTGACCATGGTCTGTGAAGGCCTGCTGAACAAGCAGATCGCCTATGAGCTGAGTGTTTCTGAAGCAACCATCAAGGCTCACGTCACGGCAATCTTCCGTAAATTGGGCGTCCGTACCCGTACCCAGGCTGCCTTGCTGCTGCAACAACTTGAATCTGTTTCAGGCAGTTAACGCCGACTGCCTTCACGCTTTTTTGACCCGCGCTGAACTAGCCTTCGGCGTTTTTAAGGATGAAGTAGTTTTTTATGTCGCCATTCAAGGGCCAGACCGGCCTCAAACGCATTTTCAATGCTGCTGGCTATTCGTTCGATGGTTTGCGAGCGGCCTTCACAGGTGAAGCTGCCTTTCGCCAATTGGTGCTGCTCAACGTTGTACTGATCCCATTGGCCTTCTTGCTACATGTGAGTCGCGCCGAACGGGCTATCCTGATCGCCGTCTGTTTGCTTGGCCTGATCGTCGAGTTGCTGAACTCGGCGGTGGAAGCGGCAATTGACCGTATCTCGCTGGAGCGCCACCCACTGTCGAAGAATGCCAAGGACATGGGCAGCGCTGCACAGTTGGTGGCCTTGAGCATGGTGGGCCTGGTCTGGGCGGTAATCCTGCTTTAAGGAATGCGGGGCAGTACGATTTCATCGCTGCGCTGCACACCCGCCGTGAAGGTTCTGCACAGCTCCAGGAATTCGCGCATTGCCGAGGTCTGGTATTTCTGTTTATGCCAGATGAAGTAGAACTGCCGGGCGAGGTCTAGCTCTGGCGTTTCCAGGGCTACCAGGCTCCCTCGGCGAAAAGCGTCGCGCAGGGCCAAGCGTGAAATGCAGCCGATGCCCAGCCCCGATTCCACGGCGCGCTTGATTGCTTCGGTATGCTCCAGCTCAAGACGGATATTCAGTGTCGAACGGTGGTGACGCATCGCCTGATCGAAGGTCAGGCGCGTCCCGGAGCCTTGTTCACGTAGAATCCATGCCTCCCGTGTCAGTTCTTCAAGGCTGGCCTGACCGCGCTGCGCCAATGGGTGCTGGGGCGCGCAGAACACGACCAGCTCATCCTCGACCCACGGTTGGACTTCCAGGTCCGGGTGGTTGCAGTCACCTTCGATTAGACCCAGATCAATTTCGTAATGCGCTACCTGATGCACGATATGCGCGGTGTTCTGCACATGCAGTTTGACCTGGCTTTCAGGGTGAACCTGCATGAAGCTGCCGATCAGCAGCGTTGCCAGGTAGTTCCCGATAGTCAGCGTGGCGCCGACAGCCAATGAGCCAAACCCGGACTTTCCATTGAGCAGGTCTTCGATCTCCTTGGCCTGATCAAGTAATGCTACCGCCTGGGGCAGCAGCTGTTGACCCAGCGCATTGAGGCTCAGGCGCTTGCCGGCACGGTCGAACAGTTGGCAGCTGGATTGGCGCTCAAGCTCGGTGATTGACGTGCTGGCGGCGGATTGCGACAACGCCAGTATGCCAGCCGCGCGTGAGACGCTCTGGTACTGGGCTACGGCGACGAATACTTGAAGCTGACGAAGCGTAAATCGCATATCTATATAACCGATAAGACATATCTTAATAATTCATTTAACAGATATTGTCGCTGCCACTAAACTATTGCGCAATCGCGCTCACGGTTAGCGCCGCGTTTTTCTTCAGGAGCCCTATACATGAGCAACATGAACCACGAACGTGTTCTCAGTGTCCATCACTGGAACGACACCCTGTTCAGCTTCAAGTGCACCCGCGACCCGGGCCTGCGCTTCGAGAACGGTCAGTTCGTGATGATCGGCCTGCAACAACCTAATGGCCGTCCGCTCATGCGCGCCTACTCGATTGCCAGCCCGAACTGGGAAGAGCATCTGGAGTTCTTCAGCATCAAGGTGCCGGACGGCCCGCTGACCTCGCAGTTGCAGCACCTCAAGGAAGGCGATGAGATCATCATCAGCAAGAAGCCTACAGGTACGCTGGTCCTTGACGACCTGAAGCCGGGCAAGCACTTGTACCTGCTGAGCACGGGTACTGGTCTGGCGCCGTTCATGAGCGTTATCCAGGACCCTGAAACCTACGAACGCTTCGAGAAAGTCATTCTGGTTCATGGTGTGCGCTATGTGAACGAAGTCGCCTACCGCGAGTTCATCACCGAGCACCTGCCTCAGAATGAGTTCTTTGGTGAGGCGTTGCGTGACAAGCTGATCTATTACCCAACCGTAACCCGTGAGCCGTTCGAGAACCAGGGGCGTCTGACTGACCTGATGCGCAGCGGCAAGCTGTTCAGCGACATTGGTCTGCCGCCGATCAATCCGGAAGATGACCGTGCAATGATCTGCGGTAGCCCGAGCATGCTCGACGAAACCAGTGAAGTGCTCGACAGCTTTGGTCTGAAGGTCTCGCCACGTATGCGTGAACCTGGCGATTATCTGATTGAGCGTGCATTCGTCGAGAAGTAATCCGGCAGTTTGAACGAAAAAAAGCAGGCTTCGGCCTGCTTTTTTCGTTTTAACACTGTGCTGATACGGGCCTATGGCTCGTGCACGACTTCCAGTACCCGGATCATGTCCGGGTGCGGATAGTGCCAGCGCACCTGTACATCCCAGAACTTCACACCGTAGATGCGTTCCACGGGTGGAATCTGGTACGCCGGGCGTGGGTCTTGTGCCAGGCATTGCTCGATCAGCTCAGCCAGTGGCTCGCCGAGGCGCAAGGCGTGCTCTCGGGCTTGTAGCAATGCCTGTTCGCCCCACTGCACCGGGATCGGGGCGGGTGGGGCGCTGGCCATCTCATTGACCGCATCGCCAATGCTGTCGGCATAGGGGACGTACGGCTTGATATCCAGCACGGGGGTTCCGTCCAGCAGGTCGATGCCGGAGAGGAACAAGCGGCCCGGTTCAACCTTATCCAGCCTGACCACCGACTGACCGATGCCATTGGGGCGGTGAGTGGCGCGCGTTGCGAACACCCCCATGGACTTGTTGCCCCCCAGGCGTGGCGGACGCACCTTCAGTCGAGGTTTGTCCTCCAATGCCTGATGGAACAGGAACAGCAGCCAGACGTGGCTGACCTGCTCAAGGCCGGCTACTGCATCGCCCTGATCGAACGGCGGCAGCAGTTCGAGCACCCCGCGCGCGGCTGGCGCCAGTTGGGGTTGACGCGGGATGGCAAACTTTTCCTTGAAGCAGGAGCGCAGGATGCCAACTGGGGCGACACTATGGTTCATCAGCGCCTCAACCACGAACCCGCAGGGTCAGGCCCTTGAGGAAATTGCGCAGCAACTGGTCGCCACAGGGGCGGTAGTTACTGTGCCCGACCTTGCGGAAGAGCGCGCTGAGCTCTGGCTTGGAGACCGGAAAATCGACGGCCTTGAGAATCGCGTGCAGGTCTTCTTCCTTGAGTTCAAAGGCGACACGCAGTTTCTTCATGACGATGTTGTTGGTCACCGGAAGCTCGATCGGCAGGGCCGGGCGGCTCTCGTCTTTGCCGCGCTTGAAGTACACCAGGCCGTCAAGGCAATGCGCCAGGACTTCATCCGGGCAGCGGACGAAACCTTCTTCATCCTCTTTTTTCAGGTAGGTGGCGATGTCGGCCTTGCTGACGTCCAACCCGCCCAGCTTGATGAGTTCAATCAGCTTCGCGTCGTTGATTTCCAGCAGGTAGCGCAGGCTGCGCAGTACATCGTTGTGAATCATGAGAACAATCCTGATCGGGGGCGCTACCCGAGTGGTAGCGCCTGTGGTGCTAGAACTTTTCCTGAGCCGCCAGATAGCGCCATTGGCCCAGAGGTAGCTTGCCCATGGCGACGCCGCCGAGGCGAAGCCTGCGCATGCTGACAACGCTCAGGCCGACACTTTTGCACAGTTGCACGATGACGCCGGGCGCCGGGTTTTTCAGTGCAATGCGCAGGCGTGTTTCGTTCTGCCAGCTGGCCTTGACCGGTGGCAGGGCATTGCCTTGCCAGATCACCCCGCGGTTCAGTCGTTCAAGGCCGTGGGCGATGATCTCGCCACTGATCTCGACGACATACTCCTGCTCAAGCTTGGCAATGTCCTGGGTGAGCTTGCGCAGTACGCGCCAATCCTGGCTGAACACCTGCAACCCGCTGGCGCCGTCCTGGAGCAGGGCGGCACTCGTCAGGCGGCTGAAGTGGCCCTTGAGTGGGCGCTTACCATAACGGTGCAGCTCGGACAGGCTGAGCGCATTGATACTGGCCAACGCACTGTCGAGGGTGTCTTCGGGCTGTTGATTGAGCAACAGGGTGACAGGTTCCAGTGCTTCGGCCTTGGCACCGGGCAACAGCTCAACCTGCTCGCTGCCGACCTTGTGTTGTGGTTCGTCGACGATCTGGCCGTCCACTGTGACCCAGCCACCCTCGATGAACAGCTCTGCCTCGCGTCGGGAGCAGCCGACGATTTCGATAAGGCGTTTGGAAAGACGAATGGGTTCAGACATGACGACAGCCGTGGCACAGGGAAAGGCAACCATTGTACCCGGCTGGCTCGGGTTAATCCCGGCAACATTCGTCGATAGCGCGGTTTTGCCCTATTTCGGAGCGGTACTACATCGACTGTCAGTCTGCAGTTAAGGGTTGTGTATGAATCAGCCTTAAATGGAGTAGGGGGTAGGGTTGCCCCATGCCATCGGTTTCTGAGCGGCCAATGACTTCAAAGCCTTGCTTGAGGTAGAAGCCAAGCGCTTGGGGGTTCTGTTCATTGACATCCAGTTGTTCGGCATTCAGTTGTTCAATGGCGTAATGCAAAAGTTGCTTGCCCACCCCCTGGCCACGGTAGCTTGGGTCAACGAAAAGCATTTCCACTCGACCGGCGGCCACGCCAGCAAAGCCGCTGATACGTTGCTGGCGGTCTTTGCAGCAGATCAGCATGACGGCGTCCAGATACTGTTTGCGCATCTGCTCGCGCAGCAGGCAGATATAGTCATTCGGCAGAAAGTCGTGGGTGGCGCGCACCGAGGCTTCCCAGACGCGGATCAGTTCAGGGTAGTCGTTGAAACTGGGGGTTTGAACCCGATGAAGCTGCGGCATTTCAAGGTTCTCCTCTGTGGGATGAGGAAACCATAGTCGTAAAAAAGCCCCACCATCGCTGGCAGGGCTATTTCAGACACGGTTGATCAGAGGGTTTCGGCCCACAGATCGTATTCGTCTGCTTCGGTCACGCGGCACAGCACTTTGTCGCCAGGCTTGAGGTCGCGGTCACTTTCGACGTAGACCACACCGTCGATTTCTGGCGCATCGAAGAAACTGCGGCCAATGGCACCTTGCTCGTCGACTTCATCGATGAGCACCTCGATTTCCTTGCCAACCCGCAGTTGCAAGCGCGCGGCACTGATCTGCTGTTGATGTGCCATAAAGCGGTCCCAGCGCTCCTGCTTGATGTCGTCTGGTACGACTTCAAGGCCCAGGTCATTAGCCGGTGCGCCTTCGACGGGCGAGTACTGGAAGCAGCCGACACGGTCAAGCTGGGCCTCGCTGAGCCAGTCGAGCAGGTACTGGAAGTCTTCCTCGGTTTCACCAGGGAAGCCGACGATGAAGGTCGAGCGGATAATCAGTTCCGGGCACTGCTCGCGCCATTTCTTGATGCGTGCCAGGGTCTTGTCTTCGAAGGCGGGACGCTTCATCGATTTGAGCACTTTCGGGCTGGCGTGCTGGAACGGAATGTCCAGGTACGGCAGGATCTTGCCCTCGGCCATCAGCGGGATCACGTCGTCGACGTTTGGATACGGGTAGACGTAGTGCAAACGCACCCAGACACCCAGGCTGCTCAGCGCTTCGCACAGTTCGAGCATGCGGGTCTTGACCGGGCGGCCGTTCCAGAAGTCGGTCTTGTACTTGACGTCGACGCCGTAGGCGCTGGTGTCCTGGGAGATCACCAGCAGCTCTTTGACGCCGGCCTTGACCAGACGCTCGGCCTCGCTCAGCACTTCGCCTACCGGGCGGCTGACCAGCTTGCCACGCATCGACGGGATGATGCAGAAGCTGCAGCTGTGGTTGCAGCCTTCGGAAATCTTCAGGTAGGCATAGTGACGGGGGGTCAGTTTGATGCCTTGTGGTGGCACCAGGTCGATCAACGGGTTGTGATCCTGCTTGGGTGGAATCACCTCGTGGACGGCGTTGACCACTTGTTCATATTGCTGCGGGCCGGTCACGGCCAGTACGCTTGGGTGTACGTCGCGAATGGCGCCTTCTTCGACACCCATGCAGCCGGTGACGATGACCTTGCCGTTTTCGGCGATGGCTTCACCGATCACTTCCAGCGACTCGGCCTTGGCCGAGTCGATGAAACCACAGGTGTTGACCACTACCACATCGGCATCCTGATAGGTGGGCACGACTTCGTAGCCTTCCATGCGCAGTTGGGTCAGGATGCGCTCGGAATCGACCAGGGCCTTTGGGCAACCCAGGGAAACAAAGCCAACCTTGGGCGTGGTGGGCGTAGGGGTGGTGGACATGACTAACCTCGGTGTTGAAGAGGTTGCGAGGCCGAATGGCGCGGCAACCTTGGCGGGCGTTTGGGCGCCTCTGATCAAAAAGTGCGCAATTCTAGCGAGCGTAATCCCACTTGACCAGCAGAAATACGACGAACGCTGCGCTATGCTTCGCGGCGTTGTGCCAGCGTTGATGTTAGCTGCTGCGGGTCAGCGTTCGCGGATTGTGTAAATGCTAGCATCTGGCACGAATTTCTCAGGCTTAGGGTCTTGGTTGCGGGAGTGGTTGATGGTTCAGGCAAGCAGTCATGCCGATACCGGGCAGTCGGCGGCAAAACCGCTAAGCCTGCTGGTGGCAGCGGTCGGGGTGGTCTACGGCGATATCGGGACCAGCCCCTTGTATACCCTCAAGGAAGTCTTTTCCGGTGGCTATGGGGTACCGGTCAACCATGATGGGGTGCTGGGTATCCTGTCATTGATCTTCTGGTCGCTGATTTGGGTTGTCTCTATCAAATATGTGCTGTTCATCCTGAGGGCTGACAACCAGGGGGAAGGCGGCATCATGGCGCTGACGGCGCTGGCCCGACGAGCGGCGTCTCCGTATCCGAAACTGCGTACGTTACTGGTGGTGTTTGGCTTGTTCGGTGCAGCGCTGTTCTACGGCGACAGCATGATCACTCCAGCGATCTCGGTACTGTCGGCTGTCGAAGGGATGGAGTTGGCCTTCGAGGGAATCGGTCATTGGGTCATTCCGGTGGCGCTGATCGTTCTGGTGGGGCTTTTCCTTATTCAGCGGCATGGCACGGCCCGGATCGGTATTTTGTTCGGTCCGGTGATGGTCGCCTGGTTTCTGGTGCTGGCGGCGCTGGGCGTGCATGGCATTGTTCAGCGGCCGGAAGTGCTACAGGCACTCAACCCCCTGTGGGCTGTACGCTTCTTCATTGTGCATCCCGGTATGGGGGTAGCGATTCTTGGGGCAGTGGTGTTGGCGTTGACTGGCGCTGAAGCGCTGTATGCCGACATGGGCCATTTTGGCCGCAAGCCCATTGCGCGGGCCTGGTTTGCCCTGGTGTTGCCGGCCCTGGTGCTCAACTACTTTGGCCAGGGTGCTTTGATCCTGGAGACGCCGGACGCCGCACGCAATCCGTTCTACCTGTTGGCCCCGGACTGGGCACTGATACCTCTGGTGGGTTTGGCGACGCTGGCAACGGTCATTGCCTCCCAGGCGGTGATCTCGGGTGCTTTCTCTCTGACTCGCCAGGCGATCCAGCTTGGCTACGTGCCGCGAATGCACATCCAGCACACGTCCAGTGATGAGCAGGGGCAGATCTATATCGGCGCGGTCAACTGGTCGCTGATGGTCGGCGTGATTTTGCTGGTGCTCGGCTTCGAGTCGTCGGGGGCCCTGGCCTCCGCCTACGGTGTAGCCGTGACCGGGACCATGCTGATCACGACGCTGCTGGTTTCTGCTGTCATGTTGCTCTTGTGGAAGTGGCCACCGGTTCTGGCCGTACCGGTACTGGTTGGCTTTCTCCTGGTCGATGGGCTGTTCTTTGCCGCCAACGTGCCGAAAATCGTCCAGGGTGGTGCGTTTCCGGTCTTGGCGGGCATTGTCCTGTTCATGTTGATGACCACATGGAAGCGTGGCAAACAGATTCTGGTCGAACGGCTGGACGAAGGGAGCCTGCCGCTGCCGATCTTTATTGGCAGTATCCGTGTGCAGCCGCCCCATCGGGTTGAGGGTACTGCGGTGTTCCTTACTGCACGGGCGGATGCCGTGCCTCATGCGCTGCTGCACAATATGTTGCACAACCAGGTGTTGCACAAACAAGTCGTGCTGCTGACCGTTGTCAACGAGGATGCACCGCGGGTGCCTACCCAGCAGCGATTTGAGGTCGAGGCCTACGGAGAGGGTTTCTACCGGGTAATTCTGCACTTCGGCTTCATGGATGAGCCAGATGTGCCTGCAGCACTGAAGCTGTGTCACCTTGAGGAGTTGGACTTCAGTCCAATGCGCACCACTTATTTCCTCAGTCGGGAGACCGTGATTGCTTCGCGTCTTGTGGGCATGGCGCGGTGGCGCGCAACAGTGTTCGCGTTTCTGCTGAAGAATGCCAATAGCAACTTGCGCTTCTTCAACCTGCCGCTCAATCGTGTGATTGAACTGGGCACCCAGGTGGAAATGTAAGGGGCAAAAAAAACGGGCTCCGCTGGGAGCCCGTTTTTGCAGCCGACTTACTGTTGCTCGGCGACGTTGGTTTTACCCTGGCGGCTTTCGATGCCGTCGATCAGGCGTTTGGCCAAGGCCGGGTAGTCTTCGTCGAAGTGATGGCCACCCGGCAGCTTGAGGCGCTCGCCTACCGCCGTGCTTTCAGTACAGCCGCTTTCGTCCGTTTCCTCCAAGCCATAGACACAGAGCACCTTGGCCGCTGGCAACTTGGCCATTTCCGGGCCGGTTGGTGCTTCCTTGCCAGCATTGCCAAGCCAGCCTTCCACTTCGATTTCAAAGCTGCCGCTGCGGGCAAAGGCCAGCAGAATCACTGCATCGATGCGTTTCTGATCTTCGCTGGACAGTCGGTTGTAGATCGCTGGCAGCACGTCTGCGCCGAAGGAATAGCCGGCCACCACGAAACGCTTGGTGCCCCACTTCTGGCGATAGTGCTGCATCAGCTCTGAGAGGTCGACGGCACTTTGCTCCGGTGTTTTGTGCTGCCAGTAGTAACGCAGCGTATCGATGCCCACCACCGGGTAGCCGAGCTTGGCCATTTCACCCGCTACGTCGCGGTCCAGGTCGCGCCAACCACCGTCACCGGAAAGGAACAGTGTGACGGTATCGGCGGTCTGACCGGCAGGTACTTCAACAACCGGGATGCTCATGGCATTGCCGTCTTTGCCGATCAGGGCCTGGGTCAGTTGGGCTTTGAGTACCTGGGGCAGGTGGACGTCATAGTCACTGATGCTGGTTTCAGCATTTTGCTGATCACGTACGAAGGCCGCGCTGGCGTCATCCGGATTGTCGTTCCAGGCCACGCTCCAGTGGCCGTGTGCGGCAGATTTTGGCAGTGCTGCAGGGCAACCAGCCTGTTCCAGGGTGAAACCGACCGAAATCGCCTGGGCCTTGTCGTTTGTCTGCTCGGACAGCCAGCGCCATGCTTGTGCGGCGCCAGGGCCGATACCTGCGACCAGGGTGGCGTCGCCCTGAAGATGCTTGAGCGCCTCCTGCACTACCTGCTGCTGTTGAGTGCAGTCGGTGGGTGGCAGGGTCACTTGAACCAATTGGGCGCTACCACTTTGGCTCAGGTCGAGCAGTTGTTTATCACTCAGGGTTTGGTCCTGAGGGACGGCTACGAGCACCCTGGCCTTGGCTTGTGTGCCAGGTGTCGTACGGGTCAGGGGGCTGCCGTTTGGTAGTGTCAGGTGTTCCAGTTGTGCCTGTGGCGCGGGTCGTGTCCAGAGCCAGAAGCCCAGTGCGGCGGCCGTAAGGGCTGCCAGCAGGGTTACCAGTGCGTACAGCCAATAGCGTCGAATCATCAGCGTTTCACCAATCCAGTCAAGCCACCTGCGATGAGGGCGGCAGTGTCGGCCAGTGCTACCAGCGGATCAAGTCCTGCAGGTACGGCCATGTAACGGGGTTCCCAGTCGGGCTGGAACTTGTCTTTGAAGCGGCGAAGTCCCTGGAAGTTGTAGAGTTGTTCGCCGCGCTGAAAAACCATTGAGCCCAATCGTTGGGTCAGTGGTGCACCACGCCGTGGTTGCAGCCCGGACAAGGGCACCATGCCCAGGCTGAAACGAGCGTAGTCGTGTTTTTTGTAGTGTTGGATCAGGCCGATCATCATGAATTCCATGGTCAGCTTCGGTGCTTCCGGGTGTGCGCGCATCAGGTCAAGGCTGGCCAGTTCATGGCTGTGGGTTTCCAACAGGTTTGCGAACGCCACTGGGCGGCCCTCGAACCGGATCAAGGCAATGCGAAAGTGCTGAAGGTAGTCAGCGCTGAAGCGACCCAGTGAGAAGCCTTTCTCGCGCACGTTCTTGCCGGTTAGCCAGGCATCGGATATGACCTTCAGTTCTTCAAGAGGTGCCTCTCCTGGTTCATGAATTTCCAGGGTCAGGCCGTCTCGCCCACCGCGGTTCCAGGTGTAGCGTAGGTCCTTCATCTCCTTGCCCTTGGCTTCAAGGTCAAAGCGCTTGAGGTCGACACGTGCTTCTTCACCCAGCTTGAGTGCGGTCAGGCCGATGTCCATATAGAACGGCAGGTTCTCGGCACGTACCTGATAGAACACCGGACGGGCGTGGTGAACATCACAGAGGTCGCGGAACTGCCAGATCATCTCGGCACGTTGTTGAGCTGGGCCAATGGGGTCATACAAGGCGACCAGGCTGCGACCGCGACGGGCATACATCAGGAACGCATTGTCATCGGGGTGGAACAGCAGGGCTTTATCGCCGGTCAAGGCCAGGCCACCGTCAGGTTGGTCCGAGGCAAGCAAGATGCGATGGGCACGCTGCAGTTCTTCGTCGTTTGGCAGGTGAATGACGGGCCTGGCCGTGCGCAGTAGCCAGGTCAGCGCCACAATCACTAGCAGCACTGCGCTGCCCAGTGCTGAGCGCAAGCCTCGTGGTGCATCAGCGTCGAGTGTGAATTGCCACCACAGTTGATGGCTGTAGGGGACGTCCTGATAGGCAAACAGCAGCAACCAGATCGAGGCCCCCAGTACGCAGGCACTGGCAACGACGTAGACCGGTGAAAACGGTAACTCCAGCAGTCGGCTGGGGCGATAGAACGAACGCCTAAACAGTGCCAGCAGGCATGCGGTAGAGATCAGAATGCTGGCTTCTTCCCAGTCGAAGCCTTTGAGCAGCGACAGCAAGGCGCCCACCAGCAGCAGGATGGTGGTCAGCATCCAGGCCGCCGAAAGACGCCGGCGCAACCCTTGGGCCAGCAGCAGGCAGAGTACGCCAACCAGGCTGGCGCCGAAGTGCGAGGCATCGATTAGCCGATGCGGTACCAGAAAACCCATGTGCTCCAGGCGGGTGTCTATCTCGGGGGTGGCTCCGGAAAACAGCAGAACCACGCCGGACAGGAACACCAGCACCGCCAGTACCGGGGCTGCAAGGCCGGAGGCTGCCCGCATGGCTTGGCGGGCAA
Source organism: Pseudomonas laurentiana (assembly GCF_014648275.1). GTDB lineage: Bacteria > Pseudomonadota > Gammaproteobacteria > Pseudomonadales > Pseudomonadaceae > Aquipseudomonas > Aquipseudomonas laurentiana. The sequence goes on along the minus strand of NZ_BMQU01000026.1, from coordinate 23,277 downwards.
AGAGAAAGCGCCGCGCCTCAGTCGCCAGCAGGGCTACGCACGCCAACAGCAGTGGAAGCACGACATAAATCAGTCGGTAAAGCAGCAATGCCGCAGCCAGCGGTGCGGCACCCAATTGGTTGGCGAAGGCAGCCAGCAGAATGGCTTCAAACACTCCAACACCGCCGGGAACATGGCTCAGTACGCCTGCTGCCAGCGCGATGAGGTATACCAGCAGGAATGCACCAAAGGGCGGCGCTTCAGGTAACAACAGATAAAGCACTGTCGCTGCTGCGGCGACATCCAGTGCCGTGATGACCAGTTGCAATACGGTCAGCCGAACCCCTGGCAGGCGCAAGGTACGTCGACCTATCTGGACCAGCAGGTTATCTGCCAAGGGTTGTTCGGGCAGCCGTCGACGGTACAAGCCAAGCGCGAGAAGTGTGCTTAACGCAAGAACCAGTACTGCGAGGCCTGCCAGCAGGCCTGCTGGCAGGCGCAGTGCTGCGGACGCTGCGTGCAGGTCGCTAAGGGTGGCGAGCGCTGCCAGTGGCGGGAGAGCACATCCCAGGGAGAGGCTTGCGAACAGGGTCATGCGCGCCACTTCCGATGCGCCTAGACCATGGCGGGCATAGAGGCGATAACGCACTGAGCCGCCGGAAAGCAGTGAAAGGCCAATGGCGTTGCCAATGGCGAATGCCGTGAAGCCGCCCAGCGCCAGGGTCTGAGGTGCAAGCGTTACATTGGCGTAGCGACTGGCCGACCACTCATAACCGAGCAGGATAATAAAGCCGACCAGGGTCGCCAGCAGCGCACCGCCCAAGGATGGCAGTGGAACGCTCAGCAGTGAGTCGTGCAGTGCATAGATATCCAGCTCGTTGAGCATGTGCCGGCAAGCCACCAGCGCAATGCCGAACAGCAGCAAGGTTACGGTCAGGCCAATGGGCTGACGGTACTTGCTGACCAGCTCAAGCCAGCGCAGGCGCTGTGGCGCAATTGGCTGTGCGGCAGTTACGGAAGTATCGACGTCAGTGGTTTGAGTGCGCATCAATCACCTATTGGATTGTGCGCGACAGGATGGAAGTACCCAGTCAAGTTACCAATCCCTGTGGAATAGATTTACAGAATATTACCCTGTGACAAAGCTTATGCGTTGCACCGGGTTGGTTAAAGAAGTTTCATGCTGCCCTAGAGTAGGGCGGAGAGGAGGCGATGCGTATGACAAAGGCAAAAAAAAAGGCCACTTTTTTCAAAGTGGCCTTTTTCAGACGTTTGGTTGCGGGAGCCGGATTTGAACCGACGACCTTCGGGTTATGAGCCCGACGAGCTACCAGGCTGCTCCATCCCGCGTCTGTGGGGCGGATTCTACAGTGTTGGCTAATGCTGTCAATGCTTAATTATTGAATTTCAATGGAAAACCCTGTGGGGCTTTCTTCGGGGCAAATAAAAAGGCCACTCTTTCGAGTGGCCTTTCTTGAATCTGGTTGCGGGAGCCGGATTTGAACCGACGACCTTCGGGTTATGAGCCCGACGAGCTACCAGGCTGCTCCATCCCGCGCCTGTGGAACGAGATTCTACAGTTTTGTGTGATGCTGTCAATAGCCGTCTGGAAAAAAACCTTTTCGTTCAACTATTTAGCATTTCAGTAATGCCCTGCGAGATAGGCTGGCTATGGCTTGCGCAGGGTTTTCCCTTTGTCGGGTGCACGGGTTGGTAACTGGGTGAGATACTGCCCGTACTCTCTTTACCGGTTGCCTGGCCAATCATGCCTCAACGCAAGATCATCCATATCGACTGCGATTGCTTCTATGCCGCCATCGAAATGCGCGATGACCCCCGCCTGGCTGGCAGGCCCATGGCGGTGGGCGGCTCTGCTGACCGACGCGGGGTCATTGCGACCTGCAACTATGAGGCGCGGGCCTTTGGGGTGCGCTCTGCAATGTCTTCGCGGCATGCCCTAAAGCTCTGCCCGGACCTGTTGATCGTCAAGCCGCGCATGGATGCCTATAAAGAAGCATCGCGTGAGATACAAAATATCTTTCGCGACTACACCGACCTCATCGAGCCCCTGTCTCTGGATGAGGCCTACCTGGATGTGTCAGACAGCCCGCATTTTTCCGGTAGTGCCACGCGCATTGCTGAAGATATTCGCCGGCGGGTTTCCCAGCGTTTGCACATTACGGTCTCGGCGGGAGTGGCGCCCAACAAGTTTTTGGCCAAGATCGCCAGTGACTGGCGCAAGCCCAACGGTTTGTTTGTGATTACGCCTGCGCAGGTTGAGGAATTTGTCGCGGTGTTGCCGGTGAGCAAGCTGCATGGTGTCGGCAAGGTGACCGCAGACAAGCTTGGTCGGCTGGGCGTTGTCAATTGCCTCGAGTTGCGCGACTGGAGCCGCTTGGCGCTGGTGCGCGAGTTTGGCAGTTTTGGGGAGCGACTGTTTAACCTGGCGCGGGGCATTGATGAACGCGCCGTGCAGAATGACAGTCGGCGTCAGTCGGTCAGTGTTGAGAACACCTATGATGCCGATTTGCCTGATCTGGCAAGTTGTCTGGAGAAGTTACCCGCGTTGCTGGATGAGCTGGCGGGTCGTATGGCACGTATCGACAGCAGCTATCGGCCAGGTAAACCGTTCGTCAAGGTCAAGTTCCATGACTTTACCCAGACCACGCTGGAGCAGGCGGGGGCAAGCCGTGATCTGGAAAGCTACCAGCACTTGATGAGCCAGGCGTTTGCCCGTGGCGGCAAGCCGGTCAGGCTGTTGGGGGTCGGTGTGCGCTTGCAGGATTTGCGCGGGGCGCATGAGCAGTTGGAGCTGTTTGCCCAGGATTGAAGCAGGGTACGTTTGGAACGTACCCGCTATTCAGGGGCGCAGACGGAAGGACCCATCAATGAGTGCCAGGATCGGCAACCAGGCGACCGGCGTCCGTGGTCAGTGACTTGAGGAACTCCTGTTGCAGTTCCGGGTCATTGCGGGTCAACTCGATCAGGCTTTGCTCCAGCTCGCTCGCTTCCTCTTCCAGGCCCAGTTCTGAAAGGCGTTTGACCCGATGAACCCACTGGCTGACCTCATCGTCTTCCAGGTCGTCGAAAATCAGGTCATGTGCTTCTACCAATTTGCCACGCAGGCTACTGCTGAGCAGCAGGCTGGCGTCAGCACGGACGTTATTTTCTTCATCGGTCGCTTGCAGGTGCAAGGTGCCGATATGGCTGAGGTTCTGGTCGGTAAAGGGGTCATCAAGCAGGTTCAGGCGCAGGATGCCGTCACGGTCGGTGGTCAACTCGTGGGTTAGCTTGCCTGCCTTGACTGATACGGGGCGCTCGCTCCAGGGAAGGCTGGTGTGTTCCTGGCGCTTGTCCTTTTGAACCTCATCTATACCGGCGAGGTTCTGTTGGGCACGACCGTTGGATTGTGTGTTCATGAACGGGTTCAGGCCGGCGAAGCCATAGCTGAGCCAGTCATGGGTGACGCTGTCGGGAAGGTTGCCCAATGTGAACACGTTGACGATGTTCGCGCCGACACCCGCTACCACCGCGACGGCGCCCAGTGGAATCTCATAGATTTCCCGCCAGGGCTGGTAGGGGGTGTAGCGATCGTAACGGCGCGTCACTTCGAATTCGGTGACTTCGAAGTTCTTCTGCTCATGAATGCGTACGCGACGTTGCGGCAGCTCAAGTACCTTGGGCTCCCCGACATCGATCTGCAGGCTGTGTTCGAGCAGTTTGCGCTCGATGCGCTCCTCGTGCTCGCTGCGCTGGGACATCTTATTGGCGCAACCGCTGAGGAGCAGGGCACCGCATAGTGCGGTGCCCCCCAGGGTAAAGGTACTTCGCTTGAACATGATTACTCTTGCGTTAGCGGTCAGCGACGGATACGAGCTTGCAGGAACGACACTGCATCGGCCAGTGCCAGAGGCTGAGCCTCGCGTTCGGTACGGTGCTTGTACTCCAGGTTGCCTTCGGCCAGGCCGCGATCACTGATGACGATCCGGTGCGGGATGCCAATGAGTTCCATATCGGCAAACTTGATGCCAGGGCTGGTTTTCTTGTCGCGATCATCCAGCAGTACTTCAAAACCGGCAGCAGTCAGGTCGGCATACAGCTTGTCGGTCGCTTCGCGAACCTGCTCGGTCTCGTAGCGCAGCGGCACCAGGGCGATCTGGAACGGTGCCAGGGTATCGCTCCAGATAATGCCATTCTCGTCATAGTTCTGCTCGATGGCCGCGGCAACGACACGGGATACGCCAATGCCGTAGCAGCCCATGCTCAGGGTCACAGGCTTGCCATTCTCGCCCAGCACCTGGCACTTCAGGGCTTCGCTGTACTTGGTGCCGAGCTGGAAGATATGCCCGACTTCGATGCCGCGCTTGATCACCAGGGTGCCTTTGCCGTCCGGGCTTGGGTCGCCTTCGACAACATTACGCAGGTCGGCGATTTCCGGTACCGGCAGATCACGCTCCCAGTTCACGCCAAAGTAGTGCTTGTCGTCGATGTTGGCGCCGATGGCGAAGTCGCTCATGAAAGCGACCGAGCGGTCGATGATGCAGGGCAGCGGCAGGTTGAGCGGGCCGAGGGAGCCGGCACCGGCGCCAATGGCGTCACGCAGTTCAGCGTCGCTGGCCATGACCAGAGGGCTGGCGACCTGCTCCAGGTTGGCTGCCTTGATTTCGTTCAGTTCGTGGTCGCCGCGGACGATCAGGGCAATCAGCTTGCCTGCTTCAGCTGCGTGGACGATCAGGGTCTTGATGGTGCGCTCAATCGGCAGGTTATAGCCCTCGACCAATTGGGCGATGGTCTTGGCATCCGGTGTATCGACCAGGCGCAGCGCCTCGGTTGGCGCGGGGCGAATGGTTTCCCGTGGAATCGCTTCGGCTTTCTCGATGTTGGCGGCGTAGTCGGAGCTGTCGCTGAAGATCACATCGTCTTCGCCCGACTCGGCCAGCACGTGGAATTCATGGGAGTAGGAGCCGCCGATGGAGCCGGTATCAGCTTGTACCGGGCGGAAATTCAGGCCCAGGCGAGTAAAGATGTTGCTGTAGGCCAGGTGCATGCGGTCATAGGTTTGCTGCAGGGAGGCCTGGTCCGCATGGAAGGAGTAGGCGTCCTTCATGATGAACTCGCGGCCGCGCATCAGGCCGAAGCGCGGACGGATTTCGTCACGGAACTTGGTCTGGATCTGGTACAGGTTGATTGGCAGCTGCTTATAGCTGTTCAGCTCGTTGCGGGCCAGATCGGTGATGACTTCTTCGTGGGTTGGGCCGACGCAGAACTCACGGTTGTGTCGATCCTTCAGGCGCAGCAGTTCTGGGCCGTATTGCTCCCAGCGGCCAGACTCTTGCCACAGTTCGGCAGGCTGGATGCTGGGCATCAGCACTTCCAGGGCGCCGGCAGCGTTCATTTCCTCGCGCACCACGGCTTCGACCTTGCGCATGACTCGCAGGCCCATCGGCAGCCAGGTGTAAAGGCCGGATGCAAGCTTGCGGATCATGCCTGCACGCAGCATCAGTTGGTGGCTGATGACGACTGCATCGGAAGGGGTTTCTTTCTGGGTGGCGAGCAAATATTGACTGGTGCGCATGGTAGGCCGTTGTCGGTTGCTTAACTGAAATGACCCGCATTGTACGGGCGGGATTCGGTGACGTACAGGATGGTGGTGGCTGAAACTGCTGCCATCGGTTTGCAATAAAAGAAAAAGCCCGGCAATGCCGGGCTTTTTCGTACTGGTTACCGGTAGCCGAAGGGCTTACAGGATGCTCAGCGGGTACTCGACGATCACGCGTACTTCGTCGATGGATGGCGAACCGTAGTAAACGCCGTCTGCGGAGCGGTAAGTTGCCTGACGGATACGGAAGCTCAGGTCTTTCGCTGGGCCTTCCTGCAGGACGTACTTGGCTTCGATGTTGCGTTCCCACTCTTTGCCGTTGCTGGTGGTGGCAGTGTTGGCGTCATCACCAGTGATGTAACGGGCCATGAAGCTCAGGCCTGGAACACCGTAGGTGGCCATGTTCAGGTCGTAGCGTGCCTGCCAGGATTTTTCGTCTTCAGCGTTGAAGTCGGAACGCTGTACGGAGTTGGCCAGGAAGATGGTGCCACCGCCGTCTACGCCGTAGCCGTAGTCGCCGTCTCCAGTCACAGCCTGGTAAGCCAGGGTGAAGGTGTGGGCGCCCAGGTTGTAGGCAGCAGAGAGGCTGTATGCCTTGTTGTCGAGCTTGGTGGTGCCGTCATTTTCTGCGCGCTGCAGACCACGACCGTCGCTTTTGGTGTCATAGAAGTTGAGGTCGAACACCAGGCCTTGATTGTCGCTGATTGGCAGCGCCCAGTTCAGGTTGGCGTAGTACTTGCGCCAGTAGTCTTCGACTTTCGAGTAGTACAGGCTGGTGCTCAGGGTATCGGTAAACGCGTAGGTGCCACCGAACACATCGGCTGAGGTCAGGTGCGCGCTGTCGTGGTTGGTTTCTTGCTGGTTGACCAGGCTGGTGAAGCGGCCGGCGTGCAGGGTCAGGTTCTTGATGTCTTTGCTGGTGATCAGAGCGCCTTGAGCGATCTCTGGCAGCAGGCGGCTGTCATCGGTGGCGAACACTGGCAGTGCGGTGAACTGGTCGCCAACCTTCAGCACGGTATCGGAGATGCGGAATTTAACCGCTGCGCCACCCTTGGAGTAATCATCCTGTGCGCGGCCGTCCGAGCCGAGTGGGAACAGGTCAGTACCTGCAGTGCCCTTGCCGCTGTCCAGTTTCAGGCCCAGCAGGCCGATAGCGTCGACGCCCACGCCGATGGTGCCTTGGGTGAAGCCCGATTCAAAGGTGCCGATGAAGCCTTGGCCCCATTCTTCGCGGCGGCTCTGGCCAGTGTCGTTATTGCGGAAGTCACGGCTGAAATACAGGTTGCGCAGCTTGACTTTCAGTGCGCTGTCTTCAACAAAACCCTTGGAATCATCCTGGGAAGATGCCATTGCCAGTTGTGAGGTACCCGCGGCTACGGCCAGGGCGATAATGCTCCACTTCATCACGCGCATCGTGACTTGCTCCTTTGGTTTTTAGGAAGAGTTGCTGCCAGCCCAACTGGTTTTTTTATGCAGGGCGGCTCTTTCTTTTTTTACGTCGGCGGAATGTATATCACGCTGACGCTTGTTGGCGATACTTGCGAAATGAACCTTTCGGTAACTTTGCGGTCATGTCGCAAACAGTGTTGTCCCTGTCGCAAATCACGTCCCGGTTTTACGGGGCGTAGAACTCCAGCGCTGTTTTGGGCGGCTTAAGGATAGGTAAAAATAATCTAACCCTAGCGCCAGCAACTCCCTGGTTACCCGTGCAGCTGTTGTTATTTGTCGCACTCACCGTGTGCAAGCGTGGGGTGTGTCGACTATGGTCAGGAGGGAATGCAACAAGCGTGCACAAAACGCTGGCCGACTCACAAATTTTTCACCTTTTTTTACGATAACGCCTGCAAGTGCCGAAAACGCGGGGGGCTAAGATCGCTTGGTTTTATCGATTCTGTACGAATGGCATAAGGCTTTTTTCAACTTCAGGGTCGAGCGTTACCGTGGTTGAGGCGTGCATTGGGTAAATTTCGGATATTCGCTGCATTCGACTGGAGCGGGTGGCGTCATTTTGGTGCGAAAAGTAGCGCTGCTGTTACCGTTAGATTGTTAGCTATGTAACTATGTGTGCGACCTCGGCTTGATCTAGTGGCGTTGCTGATACTTGTGCGTCGTGATCGGTCGTGCTCTGTTGGACGAACAGCGGTATTCTTCACGTAGTGGTCTGCTTGGCACGTGTGCAAGTGAGACGGGTTATCGATTGTCTGGAGATGTGCCGTGTTTGTTCTGGATCCGCGCCTTGAACAGGATACTTATGTGCTGGGGGATTTTCCGCTCTGCCGTCTGTTGTTGAGCAAGGATGCAAACTACCCCTGGTTTATCCTGGTGCCTCGCCGTGCTGATGTCAGCGAGTTGTTTCAGCTTGATGGTGGTGATCAGCAGCAGCTCTGGAAGGAAACAACCGAGCTGGCTGAAACCCTCAAGGACAGCTTTGCCGCTGACAAGATGAATGTGGCAACGCTTGGAAATGTGGTCAGCCAGTTGCATATGCATGTGATTGTTCGGCGTCGGAGTGATCTGGCCTGGCCTTCGCCGGTGTGGGGGCATTCGCCTGCCAGTCAGTACGCGGCAGAGCAGCTTGCCGAAATTCGCCAGCGCCTGAAGATGGCGCTGGATGATGATTTTCAAGTTTTGGAGGGTTAAGCCATGTCCCTTGAGTTAAGAATCATGGAGCTGGAGAGCCGCCTGGCATTTCAGGATGACACCGTTCAGGCATTGAATGATGTGCTGGTCGAACAGCAGCGTGTGGTTGAACGCCTGCAGTTACAGATGTCGGCGTTGCTCAAGCGTTATGAGGAGATGGTGGGGCAGTACCAGAGTGCCGAAGAGGAAGCGCCGCCTCCGCATTATTGAAAATACCGTTTACCGGGTACAAAAAAACCGCGACCAGCCTGGCTGTCGCGGTTTTTTTTGAGGTGCGATCAGCGGCGTGGTGCGGCAATCACGTCCTCTGCCTGAAGGCCCTTGTCTCGGTTCATGACCGAGAACTCAACGCGCTGGCCTTCGACCAGTACGCGGTGGCCCTCGCCGCGGATTGCGCGAAAGTGAACGAAAATGTCATCTCCGGAGTCGCGGGAAATGAAGCCGAAGCCTTTTGAGGTGTTGAACCACTTCACGGTGCCTGTGTCGCGGTTGCTCATGTCGTAGCTGCCGGTAGCAGGGGCTTGATGGTGTGTCGGACTGGTTTTCACCAGGTTTGCGACCAGGTGGGCAATGACTGCAAGCACTGCACAGACCAAGGCCGGCAGGCTGCCCATATCCTGGCGGGCAAGCAGGGTGATTGTCTGCAGGACCACTGTCAGTACCAGCAGTGCGCTTGCCAGTTGTTGCAGGTGCTGACGAGGACGCGGCAGGGATGCCACAGGGGCCAGGGTCAGGTTAAGCAGGCCGAAGAGCGCCAGGTAGATGGCATCCGGTTGCTGCAGAAAAGGTGCGGCGTCGGCTCTCAGGCTGGGTATGAAGGACAGCAGCAAAGCGGCTGCGCCCGTCAGGATGTGGACGATCTTGAACATGGTGGTTGGCTCACATTGTATAAGGAGGATCACAGGAAGAGCTGGCTTCATGGCGCGCAGGTGCACATTAGGGCGCAAAAACATGGAGGAGCAGCCTATGCGTCATCGCCCGGATGATTGGTAATGACAACACGCTACCTATTTAACAGCAAAGCCGGGGGGTTCTCAAATCGGCGGCCTGCGGCGGCTCATATGGCGCGAGGTTTGGCCGATTCTGCCGCTGCAAGATGTCGCAGTCCTGCCGTGGAGGCTGCAGGTGCGGGCAAGTCTTGGTAGAGTGGAAAAAGTACCTGCTTGATGAGCAAACACCATAGGAAGGGGAACGACATGGCAATTGATATCGGTATCAGTGAAGAAGACCGCAAATCTATCGTGGAAGGCTTGTCCCGCCTGTTGTCGGATACATATGTCCTGTATCTAAAAACTCATAACTTTCATTGGAATGTCAGTGGGCCAATGTTTCGTACGTTGCACCTGATGTTTGAAGAGCAGTATAACGAATTGGCCTTGGCCGTGGACTTGATTGCCGAGCGTATTCGCGCGCTGGGTTTTCCTGCGCCGGGAACGTATTCCACCTATGCGCGCCTTTCTTCTATCAAGGAAGAGGAGGGGGTGCCGCCCGCTGAAGAAATGATTCGTCAGTTGGTGGCGGGGCAAGAGGCGGTCGTGCGCACCGCGCGTGGCATCTTTCCGCTGCTCGACAAGGTCAGTGATGAGCCGACCGCGGACCTGCTGACGCAGCGCATGCAGGTGCATGAAAAGACCGCCTGGATGCTGCGTGTGCTATTGGATAAATAGTGTGGGTGTTAAATAGGCAAGGTTTCCTTGTCTGACTAAAAGCCTGATTCCCGAGGGGGTCAGGCTTTTTTATGTGTAAGGGTGTTATAAGTGCGCGGGGAAGTATTTCGTCAGTAGCATTTTTATCTAGTGTCCGGCGGATTGCTCCTACGGCAATAGCATTTTGTTCTTCTAGAATGAAAATCATGTTGAGCGCTTTATAAGAGGGTGTGTGGCGTTGGACGCCTATGTATTCTCTTATTTATAAAGCGTGGTACTGATATGTCTCGACTGTTGAATCGCGATGCTCGAGGAGCACTTGGCTTTCACGCCGTGACCGTTGATCCGTTCGAAGCGGACTTTAATATGAACCTGGCGCAGCCGCTGTCTCGTTCGGTGCGCTTGAATGGTTTTGCGACCTGCCTGCGGCTGGAGGAGGTTTACTGGAAGATTCTTGAGCGCATAGCCGCTGCCAATGGCTGTACGGTCAACTGCGTGCTCTCCTATGTGGACCGGGAGGTGCATCTGCGCCATGGCGGCGTGAAAAATTTCAGTGGCTTGGTGCGTGTCATTTGTGTGGTCTACCTGCTCGGCCAGGCTGTCGACACCTAGAATCATTCGCCCAGTGGGGTATTGGCGGGCTGCACAGCCTTCCTTAACCATATATAATCGCGCTTTTTACTGCGAGGCGCAGGCCCGCAGCGTAGTTAGCGAGACGTCCTCATGCCCCTGTACGACTATCAATGCGCTTCCTGCAATCACCAGATGGAAGTGCTTCAGAAGATCAGCGCTGCGCCACTGACCGACTGCCCGGCCTGCCAGGCGCCAGCGCTGAAGAAGCTGCTGTCCGTGCCAGGCTTTCGCCTGAGCGGTACCGGTTGGTACGAAACCGATTTCAAGACCGGCGCAAAAAAGAACCTTGCAGGCGGCGACAAGGCTGACTGAGTTGAACTGCACCGGCAGGGTCTTGCACTATTAGCCCCTTGCGGCGCCAAGACCTCCACTGAATTTTCGAATGACGAGAAGCGAAACCACCATCATGATGCGCAGCCATTATTGCGGCCAACTGAACGAGAGCCTGGAAGGTCAGGAAATTACCCTTTGCGGCTGGGTCCATCGTCGCCGCGACCACGGCGGGGTGATTTTCCTCGATATCCGTGATCGCGAAGGCATGGCCCAGGTCGTGTTCGACCCGGATCGCGCAGACAGCTTTGCTGCCGCCGATCGCGTGCGCAGCGAGTACGTGGTGCAGATTACCGGCAAGGTGCGTCCGCGTCCGGCCGGTGCGGTCAACCCGAACATGGCGTCCGGCGCCATCGAAGTCCTGGGTTACGAGCTGACTGTGCTGAACGAAGCGGAAACCCCGCCGTTCCCACTCAATGAATACTCTGACGTGGGTGAAGAGACGCGCCTGCGTTATCGCTTCATCGACCTGCGTCGTCCGGAAATGGCCGACAAGCTGCGTCTGCGCTCGCGTATTACGTCCAGCATTCGCCGTTTCCTCGATGAAAACGGTTTCCTTGATGTCGAAACGCCAATCCTGACCCGTGCCACCCCTGAAGGTGCACGTGACTACCTGGTGCCAAGCCGTACGCACGCGGGCAGCTTCTTTGCCCTGCCGCAATCGCCACAGCTGTTCAAGCAACTGCTGATGGTCGCCGGCTTCGACCGCTACTACCAGATCGCCAAGTGCTTCCGTGACGAAGACCTGCGTGCTGATCGCCAGCCGGAATTCACCCAGATCGACATCGAGACCAGCTTCCTCGATGAGTCCGAGATCATGGGCCTGACCGAAAGCATGATCCGCAAGCTGTTCAAGGAAGTGCTGGACCTGGAGTTCGGTGAATTCCCGCACATGACCTTCGAAGAAGCCATGCGTCGCTATGGTTCGGACAAGCCAGACCTGCGTATTCCGCTGGAACTGGTCGATGTTGCCGATCAGCTCAAGGACGTTGACTTCAAGGTGTTCAGTGGCCCGGCCAACGATCCGAAGAGTCGTGTTGCCGCACTGCGCGTTCCTGGCGGCGCAAGCATGCCGCGTAGCCGTATCGACGAATACACCAAGTTCGTCGGTATCTACGGCGCCAAGGGCCTGGCCTACATCAAGGTCAACGAGCGCGCCAAAGGTGTTGAGGGGCTGCAATCGCCGATCGTCAAGAACATCCCAGAGGCCAACCTGAACGTGATCCTCGATCGCGTCGGTGCGGTAGACGGCGACATCGTCTTCTTCGGCGCAGACAAGGCCAAGGTCGTCAGCGAAGCATTGGGTGCACTGCGGATCCGCGTTGGCAACGATTTCAGCCTGCACACCTGCGAGTGGGCACCTATGTGGGTTGTCGACTTCCCGATGTTCGAGGAAAACGACGACGGTAGCTTCAGCGCGCTGCACCACCCGTTCACCGCGCCGAAATGCACCCCTGAGGAGCTCGAAGCGAACCCGGCGACCGCGCTGTCGCGTGCCTATGACATGGTCCTTAACGGCACCGAGCTGGGCGGCGGTTCGATTCGTATCCACCGTAAAGAAATGCAGCAGGCGGTATTCCGTCTGCTGGGTATCGAAGCGGCGGAACAGGAAGAGAAGTTTGGCTTCCTGCTCGATGCGCTGAAGTTCGGTGCACCACCACACGGTGGTCTGGCCTTTGGTCTGGACCGTCTGGTGATGCTGATGACCGGCGCCCAGTCGATTCGTGAAGTGATCGCTTTCCCGAAAACCCAGAGTGCAGCCTGCGTCATGACTCAGGCGCCAGGCTTGGTGGATGCCAAGGCCCTGCGTGAACTGCACATCCGACTGCGCGAACAGCAGAAGGCTGAGTAAGGCGAAAACAGGGCGCATCTTCGGATGCGCCCTTGCGTTTCAGAGGTCACAAAGCTGCCGGGTATGCCCGGTAAGTGTTTCAAGCAGAATTCGGAGTTGCGTTATGGCAGGTCATTCCAAGTGGGCGAACATCAAGCACCGCAAAGAGCGCCAGGATGCCAAGAGAGGCAAGATTTTCACCAAGTGGATTCGTGAGCTGACGGTCGCTGCCAAGCAAGGTGGTGGTGATCCGGCTTCCAATCCGCGTCTGCGTCTGGCGCTGGACAAGGCGCTGGGTGCTAACATGAGCCGTGACATCATTGATCGCGCCATTGCGCGGGGTGCTGGTGCCACTGAGGCGGACAACGTTGAGGAGCTCAGCTACGAAGGTTATGGCCCGGGCGGCGTGGCGATCATGGTCGAAGCCATGACCGACAACCGTAACCGTACGGCTGCTGCGGTGCGTCATGCATTCAGCAAGTGCGGTGGCAACCTGGGTACTGACGGTTCGGTGGCCTACCTGTTTGAGCGCAAAGGGCAGATATCCTTCGCTGCCGGCGTCGATGAAGATGCGCTGATGGACGCGGCCATGGAGGCAGACGCCGATGATGTGGTCGACAACGGTGATGGTTCCTTCGATGTCTTTACCTCCTTCGGCAGCTTCTATGCGGTACGCAGTGCACTTGAGGCGGCGGGCTTCAAGGCTGCAGATGCGGAAATCGTGATGCAGCCAACCACCAGTGCCGAACTGGACCTGGATGGCGCGCAGAAGGTGCTGAAGCTGATTGATATGCTGGAAGACCTGGATGACGTGCAGAACGTCTACTCCAACGCTGAAATCCCTGATGAGATCATGGAACAGCTCGCCTGAGTCTTTTGCTACGAGCTGTGTTCGAAGCCGGATCGCCAGCCAATGCTTTGCACTGGCTGCTGTCCGGCTTCTGTCTTTCGACTGGCGCATCAAGGCGTCATTGTGCATGCGGGCGTTATGACTCTGATTCTTGGTATCGACCCAGGCTCGCGGATTACGGGCTATGGTGTGGTGCGGCATACCGGGCGTGGTTGCGAGTATGTCGCCTCGGGTTGCATTCGCACTGGCAGCGGAGAGCTGCATGAGCGCTTGCACATTGTTTATCGCGGTGTACGTGAGATTATCCAGGCCCATGGACCGGTGACGATGGGTATTGAGCGTGTGTTCATGGCGCGCAATGCTGACTCGGCGCTCAAGTTGGGTCAGGCGCGCGGGGCGGCCATTGTTGCCGCGGCCGAGGAGGGCCTTGAGATTGCCGAGTACACGGCGACCCAGGTCAAGCAGGCGGTTGCCGGCACCGGCGGGGCGAACAAGGAGCAGGTGCAGATGATGGTGATGCACTTGCTCAAGCTGACTCAGAAACCACAGATCGACGCGTCCGATGCCTTGGCGATTGCCCTTTGCCATGCACATACCCGTTCCAGTCTGGTGCCGCACGGGTTGAGTAGTGCGCGAAGTCGTGGTGGGCGCTTGCGGCTCTGATTGCCTTGGTTGTTCAGGTTGATTTGCGGGTGTGGTGACTGGGGTTGCTGCATCTGCTGGTAAGGTGAGCGGCGTGTTGCTGTCACTCTTGGAAAGGATCGAAACGTGATTGGACGTTTGCGCGGGACGCTGGCTGAAAAGCAGCCGCCGCACTTGATTGTTGACGTCAACGGCCTTGGCTACGAGCTGGAGGTGCCGATGACGACCTTGTATCGCCTGCCCAAGGTGGGTGAAGCGGTGACATTGCACACGCACCTGGTGGTGCGGGAGGACGCTCACCTGCTTTATGGGTTCCACGAGAAGCGTGAGCGTGAGTTGTTTCGTGAGCTTATCCGGCTCAACGGCGTTGGCCCCAAGCTGGCGCTGGCGCTGATGTCGGGGTTGGAGGTCGATGACCTGGTGCGCTGTGTTCAGGCTCAGGATGCCTCGGCGCTGGTAAAAGTCCCCGGGGTTGGCAAAAAAACGGCCGAACGATTGCTGGTGGAGTTGAAAGACCGTTTCAAGGCTTGGGAAACCGCGCCAAGCCTGTTCGCCTTGGTACCCAATGGGCCGTTGCCTGTTGCGCCAGTCTCCAGTGCTGAGTCGGATGCCGTCAGTGCGCTGATTTCCTTGGGCTACAAGCCTCAGGAAGCCAGTCGAGCGGTGGCTGCCGTTGATGCGAAGGGGCTGAGTAGCGAAGAACTGATCCGTCGCAGCCTTAAGGGAATGATCTAAGTGATCGAAGCAGACCGTTTGATCGCAGCCACCGGACGTGACCGCGAAGAAGTTCAGGATCGGGCTATCCGTCCATTGCGTCTGGCCGAGTACATCGGTCAGCCGGTTGTGCGCGAGCAGATGGCCCTGTTCATTCAAGCCGCTCGCGGACGAAATGAGTCGCTGGACCATACCCTGATATTCGGCCCGCCTGGGCTGGGCAAGACCACGCTGGCCAACATCATTGCCCAGGAAATGGGGGTTTCGATCAAGAGCACCTCCGGGCCGATTCTGGAACGTCCGGGGGATCTGGCGGCGCTGCTTACCAATCTTGAGCCGCATGATGTGCTGTTTATCGATGAAATTCATCGGTTGTCGCCGATCGTAGAGGAGGTGCTGTATCCAGCGATGGAGGACTTCCAGTTGGATATCATGATCGGCGAGGGGCCGGCAGCGCGCTCGATCAAGCTGGACCTGCCGCCGTTCACGCTGGTCGGTGCCACCACCCGCGCAGGCATGTTGACCAATCCGTTACGTGACCGTTTCGGTATTGTGCAGCGTCTGGAGTTCTACAGTACGGAGGATCTGGCGACCATCGTCAGTCGTTCCGGGGGCATTCTTGGTTTACCGATCGAGGATGAAGGCGCATTTGAGATCGCTCGCCGTGCGCGCGGCACTCCGCGGATCGCCAACCGGTTGTTACGCCGGGTGCGTGATTACGCCGAAGTACGTGGCAAGGGGCATATCACCAAACCTGTTGCAGATATGGCGTTGAACCTGCTGGATGTCGACGAGCGCGGGTTTGACCACCAGGATCGCCGGCTACTGCTGACCATGATCGAAAAGTTTGACGGCGGGCCGGTGGGTGTCGACAGCCTTGCGGCGGCCATCAGTGAAGAACGGCATACCATTGAGGATGTCCTCGAGCCTTACCTGATCCAGCAGGGCTATATCATGCGTACCCCGCGTGGGCGGGTGGTAACCCGGCATGCGTACCTTCACTTTGGCCTCAACATCCCAGCACGTGCGGGGGAAGTGAGTCGTGAGGAAGGTTTTTCCGGGCCGACTGATGAATGACAGATTTATCTCGTGATTTCGTGGTCCTATTGGCAGGCATGGAAGGGTTGAGCTGGCAATACGACATATTCGATGAAAAACAGTTGCCGGCGCGGATTGGCAAGTACAGGAGTAAGCACTAGAGTATGCGCGCGCAAAATGGGGTTGAGCCATTCGCACATCGCTGTCGCGTCTATTACGAGGATACCGATGCGGGTGGCGTGGTGTATTACGTCAATTATCTGAAGTTCATGGAGCGTGCCCGCACGGAGCGGTTGCGCGACCTGGGGTTTGCCCAGTCGGAGTTGGCGACACAGAACATGTTGTTTGTCGTGCATTCCAGCGAGGCGCGTTACCACGCGCCCGCGCGTCTGGATGACGAACTGCGGGTGACCGCGCAGGTGCTCGAGCTGAATCGAGCCAGCCTGCGCTTCGTGCAGCAAGTCTGGCGCGAAAACGATAATACGCTGCTCTGCGAAGGGCAGTTCCTGGTGGCCTGTGTGCGCGCCGATACGTTCAAACCCAGGGCCATTCCCTCCGAGCTGCGAGCGGCATTTGTCGAAGCGGGCGGCCCGGGTACACATTCAAATGCAGGAGATTAAGCGTGGAAGCTAACGTCGTCGACCATACCTCCATGTGGAGCCTGGTCAGCAATGCCAGCGTCGTTGTACAGCTGGTCATGCTGGCTTTGGTGGCCGCATCGGTAACCTCATGGATCATGATTTTTCAACGCAGCACCATGCTGCGTGCCGGTCGCCGTGCGCTGGAAAACTTCGAGGAGCGCTTCTGGTCAGGTATCGACCTGTCCAAACTGTACCGCCAGGCCGGCAGCAACCCGGATCCGGACTCCGGCGTAGAGCAGGTTTTCCGTGCCGGCTTCAAAGAGTTCTCGCGTCTGCGTCAGCAGCCGGGCGTCGATCCTGATGCCGTCATGGAAGGTGTTGGTCGTGCCATGCGCGTCGCCATCTCCCGTGAAGAGGAAAAGCTTGAGCAAAGCCTGCCATTCCTTGCAACCGTAGGTTCCACCAGTCCTTATGTCGGTCTGTTTGGTACGGTCTGGGGGATCATGAACTCGTTCCGCGGCCTGGCGTCTGCTCAGCAAGCTACGCTGGCAACCGTTGCGCCAGGTATCGCCGAAGCGCTGATCGCAACCGCGATCGGCCTGTTTGCTGCGATTCCGGCGGTTATCGCCTACAACCGTTTCGCTGCGCGCAGCGAAGTCTTGATCGGTCGTTACTACACATTTGCCGACGAGTTCCAGGCCATCCTGCACCGTAAAGTGCATACCAGCGAAGAGTGATCAGGTAAAAGCCAATGGCCCGAGTTCGTCATAAACGCAAGCCGGTCGCCGAGATGAACGTGGTGCCTTACATCGACGTGATGTTGGTACTGTTGGTCATCTTCATGGTCACCGCACCGATGCTCAACCAGGGCGTGAAGGTCGATCTGCCCAAGGTTTCCAGTGAAGCCTTGCCGCAGGACAACAATGTCCAGATCCTGACCATATCGATCAAGGCTGACAAGACCTATTACTGGAACCTTGGCAGCGAAGTCGACACCGACAAGCAGATGGACAAGGCAATGACCTTGCCGCAAATGACCGACGCGGTGACCAAGATCATCGCCGCCGGGCGTGACCAGGGTAAACAGACCCAGGTCTTCATCCGTGGCGACAAGTCCGTCGACTACGGCGCGGTCATGGGCGCCATGGGCGGGTTGCAGAAAGCGGGTGTCGGTAACGTTGGCCTGATTACCGAGGCGCCCTGATGCAACAGCGAGAGCCATCCGCCTCGGAAAGCTATTTCTGGCCCAGTGTATGGGCCATCGCGCTGCACGTTCTGGTGTTCGGCATGCTGTTCGTCAGTTTTGCCATGACCCCGGAGCTGCCGCCGGCCAAGCCTATCGTCCAGGCAACCCTGTACCAACTGAAGTCCAAGAGTCAGGCGACCACCCAGACCAATCAGAAGATTGCCGGGGAAGCGAAGAAGACTGCTTCGCGCCAGACCGAAGTCGAGCAGATGGAGCAGAAAAAGGTCGAGCAGCAAAAGCAGGAAGCGGTGAAGGCTGCGGAACAAAAGAAAGAAGAAGCTGCTCAGAAGGCTGAAGCGGCCCGCGAGGCTGCCGAGGCGAAGAAAGCCGAGGAAGCTGCAAAGGCGGCCGAGTCAAAGAAAGCCGATGAGGCCAAGAAGGCCGCCGAGGCGAAAAAAGCCGAAGAGAAACAGCTGGCCGATGTCGCCAAGAAGAAAGCCGAAGAAGAAGCCAAGAAAAAGGCTGAAGAAGAGGCGAAGAAACAGGCGGCTGAAGAGGCCAAGAAAAAAGCGGCTGAGGACGCCAAGAAAAAGGCTGCCGAAGACGCGAAGAAAACCGCTGCCGCCGAAGAGGCGAAGAAAAAGGCAGCTGAAGAGGCCAAAAAGAAAGCCGCAGCTGATGCGGCCAAGAAGAAAGCAGTGGAAGCAGCTCGCAAGGCGGCAGAGGACAAGAAGGCTCAGGCATTGGCCGAGTTGTTGTCCGATACCACCGAGCGGCAGCAGGCGCTGGCCGATGAGCAGGGTGACCAGGTAGCCGGTAGTTTCGATGACCTGATCCGTGCCCGCGCGGCCGAGGGATGGGCGCGTCCGCCTTCTGCTCGCAAGAACATGACGGTGGTCCTGCAGATCGGCATGTTGCCGGACGGTACCATCACCTCTGTGAGCGTTTCTCGTTCCAGTGGCGATGCGCCTTTCGATAACTCCGCTGTGGCAGCGGTCAAGAACATTGGTCGCTTAACCGAAATGCAGGGCTTGAAACCGAGCGAATTCAATCCCTATCGTTCATTCAAGATGACATTCACACCTGAGGATCTAGCCTTGTGATTAACCTTCTTAGAGGACTGCTGGTCGTTCTCTGCTGTGCGGCGGGAATGGCCGTTGCAGAGGAAAAGAACATCATGGTCACCAGTGGCAGCGACCGTGCCACGCCAATCGCCGTCGTACCGTTCGGTCTGCAGGGCGGCAGTGTGCTGCCCGAGGACATGGCTGACATCATTGGCAATGACCTGCGCAACTCCGGCTACTACTCGCCGATTCCGCGTCAGAACATGATCAGCCTGCCGACTCAGGCCGGTGAAGTGATCTACCGTGACTGGAAGGCGCTGGGTGCCCAGTACATCATGGTCGGTAGCATCGTGCCGTCAGGTGGTCGTTTGCAGGTGCAGTACGCGCTGTTCAACGTCGCCACCGAGCAGCAAGTGCTGACCGGCAGCGTTTCGGGCAGCGTCGACCAGTTGCGTGACATGTCGCACTACATCGCAGACCAGTCGTTCGAGAAACTCACCGGCATCAAGGGTGCTTTCTCGACGCGGATGCTCTACGTGACTGCCGAGCGCTTCTCGACCGACAACACGCGCTACACCTTGCAGCGTTCGGACTACGACGGTGCTCGTGCGGTGACCCTGTTGCAATCCCGTGAGCCGATCCTGTCGCCGCGTTTCGCGCCAGATGGCAAGCGCATTGCCTATGTGTCGTTCGAGCAGAAGCGTCCGCGCATCTTCGTTCAGCACATCGACACGGGTCGTCGTGAGCAGATCACCAACTTCGAAGGTCTCAATGGTGCGCCCGCCTGGTCGCCTGATGGCTCTCGCCTGGCCTTCGTGTTGTCGCGTGATGGCAACCCGGAGATCTATGTAATGAACCTGGGTTCGCGTCAGCTGACCCGTGTAACCAACAGCCCGGCCATCGATACCGAACCTTTCTTCGGTAAAGACGGCTCGACCCTGTACTTCACCTCTGATCGTGGCGGCAAGCCACAGATCTATAAAACCTCTATCGGCAGCGGTGGCGCCGAGCGTGTGACATTCATCGGTAACTACAACGCCAACCCTAAGTTGTCGGCTGATGAAAAGACATTGGTGATGATTCATCGTCAAGACGGCTTCACCAATTTCAAGGTGGCGGCCCAGGATTTGCAGCGCGGTAGCGTAAAAATCCTCTCAGAGACCAGTCTTGATGAGTCTCCTACTGTCGCGCCTAACGGCACCATGCTAATCTACGCCACCCGCCAGCAGGGCCGGGGAGTCTTGATGCTCGTGTCGCTAAATGGCCGCGTGAGGCTCCCGCTTCCTACCGCTCAAGGCGAAGTTAGAGAACCGTCCTGGTCCCCTTACCTGAACTGACGCGGCGCTTTACGTTGTACTTAACACATTGGGGTTCATTAGGAGTTTCACGATGGAAATGTTGAAGTTTGGTAAGTTTGCTGCGCTGGCTCTGGCCATGGCCGTAGCTGTAGGTTGCTCCTCGAAAGGCGGCGACAACGCTGGCGAAGGCGCTGTCGATCCAAACGCTGGCTACGGTGCCAACACTGGTGCTGTTGACGGCAGCCTGAGCGAAGAAGCTGCTCTGCGCGCAATCACCACCTTCTACTTCGAATACGACAGCTCGGACCTGAAGCCAGAAGCCATGCGCGCTCTGGACGTTCATGCCAAAGACCTGAAAGGCAACGGCGCTCGCGTCGTTCTGGAAGGCAACACCGACGAGCGTGGTACTCGCGAATACAACATGGCCCTGGGCGAGCGTCGTGCGAAAGCCGTTCAGCGCTACCTGGTACTGCAAGGCGTTTCCCCAGCTCAACTGGAACTGGTTTCCTACGGCGAAGAGCGTCCAGTTGCCACCGGCAACGACGAGCAGTCCTGGGCTCAAAACCGTCGCGTCGAACTGCGTAAGTAATTCGATATGCGTACGTGCCGTCGTGCTGTAACCGTCCTGGCTCTCTCCCTGCCTTTGTTGGCCTGGGGTGAGGTTCCTGTTGTTGATGACAACGCTGGCTATAACGGCGCAAGCAGTTATCCGCCCGCGGGTTATGGTACGAACGGCGCCTATGCCGGGGGAGGGGTTTCGGCCCCTGCCTCGGCACAGGGTCAGCTCTTCATGCAACTGCAGCAGATGCAGGAGCAGATAGAGCGTCAGCAGAACAGTATCGAGATTCTGCAAAACGAAGTTGCGCGTTTGAAACAGGAAGGCCTGGAGCGTTATCAGGACCTGGATCGACGTATTGGAAGCAGTGCTGCACCTGCCGCCACTCCTGAGAATTCTGCCGCCGGTGGCGCCAGCGCCGCCGTCGACAATAGCGCAGCGCCGGCCACTCAGCCTGCTGCGAGCTCCGAGCCGGGTGATCCGGCGAAAGAGAAGCTGTACTACGATGCCGCCTTTGACCTGATCAAGGCCAAGGACTTCGACAAGGCCAGCCAGGCATTCAATGCCTTCCTGCGCAAGTACCCGAATAGCCAGTATGCTGGCAATGCCCAGTACTGGTTGGGTGAAGTCAACCTGGCCAAGGGTGACCTGCAGGGCGCAGGCCAAGCCTTTGCCAAGGTCAGCCAGCTGTATCCGAAGCACAACAAGGTGCCGGACTCACTGTATAAACTGGCCGACGTAGAGCGTCGCCTGGGGCATACTGATCGCGTCAAGGGTATTCTGCAGCAAGTGGTTAACCAATACCCTGGTACCTCGGCCGCACAGCTGGCCCAGCGTGACCTGCAGAAGCTCTAAGTTAACGGCTCAAAAGAAAACCCGCGCTTGTCGCGGGTTTTTTCGTTAGAATTTGCGCCCTTTATTTGAATACGCTGCTGCGAACTACGCGATGCCGGGTTCGTTGCGGTGCCTGACGGAGGCGGACAGCCTGTTTAGCTGTTACGCCCGTGGCGACTATGCAAGACACATTACGTATTACCGAAGTTTTTTACTCGTTGCAGGGTGAAACGCGAACCGCTGGCTTGCCCACGGTATTTGTGCGCCTCACCGGCTGCCCTCTGCGCTGTCAGTACTGTGACAGCGCCTATGCTTTCAGCGGCGGTACTTTGCGTACCCTGGACTCCATTCTGGAGCAGGTTGCCAGCTTTCGCCCGCGTTACGTCTGCGTTACCGGCGGTGAGCCATTGGCTCAGCCTAACGCCATTCCGTTGCTTCAACAGCTGTGTGACGCTGGCTATGAGGTCTCGCTGGAGACCAGTGGTGCGTTGGATATTTCGGCTGTCGATCCGCGGGTGAGTCGCGTCCTTGACCTGAAAACGCCAGGCTCAATGGAGGTGGCGCGCAACCGCTACGAGAACATCGAATTGCTGACGGCCAATGATCAGGTCAAGTTTGTGATCTGCTCTCGCGAAGATTACGACTGGGCGGTCTCCAAGCTGATTCAGTACGGCCTCGATCAGCGGGCGGGTGAGGTGCTGTTTTCGCCAAGCCATCACCAGGTACGAGCAACTGATCTGGCCGACTGGATCGTGGCTGACAATCTACCGGTGCGCCTTCAGTTGCAGTTGCACAAACTGCTCTGGAATGACGAGCCGGGACGCTGATAGGGGAACAATGCAATGACTGAGAAGCGTGCGGTAATTCTATTGTCCGGCGGCCTGGACTCTGCAACGGTGGTCGCGATGGCCAAGGCCGAAGGTTACAGCTGCTACACCATGAGTTTCGACTACGGCCAGCGCCATCGCGCCGAGCTGGATGCAGCGGCACGGGTTGCCCGTGACCTGGGAGTGGTCGAGCACAAGGTGATCGGCCTGAACCTCAACGGCATTGGTGGCTCGGCGCTGACCGACAGCACTATCGACGTGCCTGAGGCGCCGAGTGAAGGTATTCCGGTGACCTATGTGCCGGCGCGCAATACCGTATTCTTGTCGCTTGCGCTGGGTTGGGCCGAGGTGTTGGAGGCGCGGGATATCTTCATTGGCGTCAACGCGGTGGATTACTCCGGCTACCCGGATTGCCGGCCCGAGTTTATCGAGGCATTCGAGCGCATGGCTAACCTGGCGACCAAGGCCGGCGTAGAAGGTCAGGGTTTCCGAATTCAGGCACCGCTACAGAATATGAGCAAGGCGCAGATCGTCCAGGCGGGCATTGCCCGGGGTGTCGACTACAGCCTTACCGTCTCCTGCTATCAAGCGGATGAGCAGGGGCGGGCTTGTGGCAAGTGTGACAGCTGCCGTTTGCGTGCTGAAGGCTTCAAGGCTGCCGGTGTGGCGGATCCAACGCATTATTTTTGATTTTTTTAACATGAGGTGTTGATTTCTCGTTAGAAATCAGTATTATACGCCTCATCCAACGGGTCGTTAGCTCAGTTGGTAGAGCAGTTGGCTTTTAACCAATTGGTCGTAGGTTCGAATCCTACACGACCCACCACATACAGCCTGATGTGTGAAGTTTAGAAAGCGGCATGAAGTTGCAAGCACTCTAATCAATAACACAGATATGTAACCCATTTTAGGGTTTGATATTTCAGGCACGAGAAGCCCGCTTCCTGCAAAGGAGCGGGCTTTTTCGTTGTGCGCCAGGCATGGCGCGTTGCGCGTTAGCGCAACCCGTTTGGCTGTGGTGGCTGAATG
>NZ_BMQU01000025.1 GCF_014648275.1 Pseudomonas laurentiana | reverse complement strand
GCATTTTTTGAAAAGCAGCTTCCAGAACTACCACGTAGCCTCCAGTCAGTTGAAAGGGCATAGGATTTCGATGCCAGAGAGGATGGCGAAATGAAGGTTTTAGAAGGTTCGTCTGGCGTGAAGTCCTTGTTGAATCACTTGGCCACGCCACGAAAACTCCCGCCACAACTGGCGTGGAAGTATGCAAGCGAACCAGAGCTGCTGGGATGGAGGATCAAGGCGCGAAACTATAATACGACCATAGCAAATGCCCTGCTGGTCTTGATGTTGGCGATAGTTTTGGGGCTTGCACTTTACCAGTATCACACGTCAGTGTTCGAGCCGGGCTTTTCGAAAGTATTGATTTATGTTTTGTTTTTCTTTTTTATATCGACGCCCGCAGTATGCATGACCCATCAGCGCATGAATTTCGCCTACCGCTTTACAGCATCTGGCGCTGAATTCTGTGAGTGGAAAAACTTTCCAGAGTGGACGCTGAGGTTCTTGACGTGTCTCGCGATTGTTTCGGCGATTCTCTTTGCCTGTATGGCAAGCCTCTACCGCGACGCTGGCTTTCTGATCTATGCCGTGATCGCACCCGCGAAAATGATGCTGTTGCGCGCCTCAATGAGCTCGAAAGCCTATCGCGACTTGCAGACAGAGTTTCATCACAGGACCTATGAGTGGTCTAGGTTTACGTTGGTGGTGTTCGATAAGAAGCAGGCGTTGGTCGGCTTGGAGTTTGGTTGGTATGACAACTATATGAATAAAGACTCTTTAAGTACCGCGCCGTTGTTTGCCAAACGCCGCGAGCTTGATCATTTGCTGGTCTTTTTCGAGGCGCAGCTTCCACATCTTCCGCGTGTCGCCCGGCCCATAGACCGGGCTGCTTGAGGCAGGTCCTTGTGGGCTTGCCAACGATGCAGGCGCCGCGTACTCAATGACACCCGTATCGACGCCATGACAGGCAAGCCTGCGTCCCACAGAGAGCGCACGGCAAGAAAAAATGGAACGTTGAGGGCGCAGTGTGGGTCAATGGGGCGATTGATCTCTTTGCAGTTGCGTTGTGCTGCCTGCCCGTTGCTCATTTAGACTAACGTGAGTTGATCACTGTTACCGCGCACAAGGATCCTGCCGATGACTGTCGAGCAGTGACAGGAGACACCATGATATTTCCCGACTTGCGCGGCTTGCCGCTTCACCAGGTACTGGTGCGAACGGTCCGTGAGTTTCTCAATGACGAGATGTCCACCTATGCGTCGGCACTGGCTTACCAGATGCTGTTTTCGCTGTTCCCGTTTCTGCTGTTCCTGATTGCATTGATCGGTTTCCTGCATCTGCCGGACTTTTTCTCCTGGTTGCGCCTGCAGTCTGAGCTGGTGCTGCCGCCGCAGGCGCTGGAGCAGGTCAACCCGGTGATAGACCAGTTGCAGCAGTCCAAGGGGGGCTTGCTCTCCATTGGTATTGTTGTTGCGCTGTGGACGGCATCGGCCGGTGTGCGGTTGATGATGAGTGCGATGAACGCGGCCTATGATGTGGTTGAGCAACGGCCGATCTGGAAGCGTTTTCCGTTGTCGATCATCTATACCGTGGGCATTGCCGGTATGTTGCTGGCTGCGGCAGCCTTCATGGTGCTGGGGCCGCAGGTGATGGCCTGGGTTGCGTCGCAGGTGGGGATGGAGGACTTCATCGTCACGCTCTGGATGGTGCTGCGCTGGCCGGCCATTGTCATTTTGTTGATGGTGGCGGTGGCGTTGATCTATTTCGTCATGCCGGATGTGAAGCAGACGTTCCGCCTTATCACTCCAGGATCGGTGCTGGCGGTGGTGGTGTGGATTGTTGCCTCCTTGGGCTTTGGCTACTACGTCAAGACCTTTGCCGACTACAACGCCATGTACGGCAGTATCGGTGCGATCATTGTGTTGTTGCTGTACTTCTATATCTCGGCGGCGGTGTTGCTGTTGGGGGCGGAGATGAACGCGGTGATCGACCATATGTGCGAGGAGCGAAGTGCACTTGGCAGAAAGGCGTTTAGCAATGACGATCACAGCCATGATAAGAAGCATGTTTCCGGACTTGGGCGCGATCATTCGCTCCAGCCCGAATCCGATCCCGAACCGTTGAGTCGAACGTCCCATGATTCGTGAAATCCTGAAAATGGGCGATGAGCGCCTGTTGCGTATTGCGCCACCCGTGCCATCCCACCTGTATGGCAGTGTTGAGCTGGAGCAGTTGATCGCTGACATGTTCGAGACCATGCACCATGTTGGCGGTGTCGGTCTGGCCGCTCCACAGATCGGTGTTGACCTGCAGTTGGTCATCTTTGGCTTCGAGCGCAGCGAGCGCTACCCGGATGCCGAAGCCGTGCCGCAGACCATTCTGCTCAACCCGGTGATTACGCCGTTGGGTACAGAAGTCGAGGATGGCTGGGAAGGCTGTCTGTCGGTGCCGGGGCTGCGGGGCGTGGTACCGCGTTACACGCGCATCAGTTATGAAGGGGTTGACCCTCAGGGCATACCGATCCAGCGAGTGGCTGAGGGTTTCCATGCCCGCGTGGTACAGCACGAGTGTGACCACCTGATTGGTCGGCTGTATCCCTCACGTATTCACGACTTCGCCAAGTTCGGTTACACCGAGGTGTTGTTTCCAGGCCTGGTCGATCAGGACGATTGAGGCCTAACCATCGCCAGCAAGGGTTTGCTGCGTTGATAGCGCGCCAGGCGATCAGCCAGCGTGGCAGGCAGTGTGCTGGCTGACGCAAACCCCAGTCGGCTGTAGAACGCCTGCAGGTCAGGATGACAGAACAGCCAGACGCAGCCTTCCTCGTGGCGGATTGCCGTTGCTATAAGGCATCGTGCAATGCCCTGTGCACGCGATTGCTCATCTACCAGTAATCCGGTTAACCAACTGCCACCGGGGACTTCCGTGAGGTTAAGCGCGGCGATGATCTGAGGTGCGCGCGCTACCCAGTGCTGTCCTCCGGGCGCTGCACGCATTGATGAACCCTGGCTTTTATAGAATTTATTTAGCAGTGGCTGCTCGAGGGGTGGCAGCAGGCAGTAGTGGATCTGAGGCACGATGGGCTTCCACGCAAGGCTCTATCTCGCGGTTTTACACCAGCGTGGGCGGTCCGTCGAGCCTTGCAAAGGGCCATTATTGTTACGGAAACGGTAATAGTGATTGTACGGCTTCGTGATTTAACGACTGAAGTTGCGCTGTAAACTAAGCATATCCCAAACAGAATAGTTAATCGGGATCGGTACTTCGTGTTACATCAACGCGTGATGTAGCAACTTCTCCCCGCCAGTCCGGCGCATGAAGTGAATCTGTTCGTTTGATTGCTTTGCAGGCCAACTAACATGAAAAAATTACTTGCATTCGCCCTGATCGGTTTTTCTACAATTGCTCTGGCCGATGAGGTTGAAACCGCAGCCGCACAACCTGTTGCCGCGCAGTATGACTACTCGCAAAACCTCGATATTGCTAAGGTTATCAGCCTGTCGACCCTGCCTAATGTGTGTGAAGTGGTTCCAGCAACCATGACCTATGAAGACCATCAAGGCCAGCGTCACACCATCGAATACCGCGCCATGGGCGATGGTTGCAGCAACGGTTAATATACGGGTTTAGATGTTTTCAAACCCCCGCAGCAGCGGGGGTTTTGTTTTATCAGGGGTATAAATAACCGTGCGGGTACTGTTGGGCCAGGATGTTTGATCCGCTTTTTTAATTAAGCGCGTGCTCAGTCAGTACACCATTCTTTTGTGGGGTTATTACTGGGCGTGGGCTAATTGACTGGCGGCTTGCGCGGGGTGCGCCAGCACCTGTGCAATACGTTCCAGTGCCTGTTTGAGTTCTGCCCGGTCAGCCGCTGCCGAAAGGCTGACACGAATAGCCGGTAGATCCCCCTGTTTGACCGCAAAGACTTCTGCTGGCACAACGTCCACGGCTTCGGCACGACAGGCTGCCGCGAGCACTGCACCAGGGCGTTGCCCGGTGAGCCATAGATGGGGTGAAGGGGGGCAGCCCTCTTGCAGTGCTGTGCCGAGGATCTTGCGGGCCAGGCGCCAACGCTGTGTGATTTCCTTGCGCTGCCAGGCTAGACGCCGTTCGGCGGTACCGTCGGTTATCCAGCGGTTGGCAATCTGCACAGTGAGTGGCGATACAGACCAGTGGGTTGCTTGGGTATGGGGGTCTATCCGTTGCAGCAGTGCGGCATCGGCCGCAATCCAGCCCAGGCGCAGCCCGGCGCCGACGGTCTTTGACAGGCTGGTCACCAATACACCCTGTTGGCCCAGCAAGGGGAAAAGCGGCGGGTTATCTGTGAGCGCACCGTAGACATCGTCTTCAATCACCAACAGCCCATGTTGCCTGACCACGGCTGCGATCTCACGTTGCCGCTCTGCGGATGGACAACTGCCGGTGGGGTTGTGCAGGGTCGGTGTCAACACCAGCACGCGGGCACCGGTGGCACGCGCCATGCGTTCCAGATCGTCCGGGCGGATACCGTGCAGGTCCAGCGCAACACCGTGCAAAGGAAGGCGCAACTGGCGACAAGCCGCCTTGATACCGGGGGCCGTAAGGGCTTCGACCAACACGGGGTCGCCGGCCTGGCACAGCGACAGCAGCAGGCTGAACAAGCCTTGTTGGGCCCCAGCGCAGAGCAGCACCTGTTGCGGCGAGAGGTTTAAACCGCGGTTTCTTAGCCAGGTAGCGCCCAGTGCGCGCCCCAACTGAAGTTCATCGGCGGTCAGGTAGTGTTCCAGACGGCGGGCCTGATTGTTGTTGATCAGAGCCTGCAGTGCAGTATCGACGTCGCGGTTGTGTATATCGATGGCCGGCACGTTGGTCGACAGGTCGATGCGTGCCGGTTTGCCCTGCTTCAGGCAAAACAGCGTGGCCTCCTTGCTGCCAGCCAATACGTACGTGCCGCGGCCAACCTCGCCACTGACCAGATGGCGGGCGGCTGCTTCGCGATACGCCTGTTGGGTCGTGCTGGGGTTGAGGCCCAACGCCCAGGCCAGCCGCCGTTGTGGTGGCAGGCGCTCTCCGACTTTGAGTTCTCCGCGTTCGATAGCTTCGGCAATGGCGTCGACCAAGGCGAGGTAGCGCGGTTGAGCGGAATGGGGCAGAAGCGGTGTCCACATTTATTGTTGGCCATGCAATATAAGGTTTTACCCATACAATGCGTGATGCCTAAGATCGGGTCAAACCCTGAACCCGAGAAGGTGACTGTCATGTTTGATTTACCGGCCCTGCGCGATGCCGCTCGTTTGGTTCGCGCCAGCATTCCTGCCACGCCTCAGTATGCCTGGCCTCGTCTGGCCGAGCGCTTGGGCTGTGAGGTGTGGGTCAAGCATGAGAACCATGCGCCGACAGGGGCATTCAAGGTTCGGGGTGGCCTGCTTTACGTCCAGTCACTGTTGGCGGCTTCTCCTCATGTTCGGGGGTTGGTCACGGCCACCCGTGGTAATCATGGGCAAAGCCTGGCGCTGGCTGCACGTCAGGCCGGACTGCCGATCACTATCGTCGTACCGGAGGGTAACTCGCGGGAAAAGAACGCTGCGATGCGTGCCTTGGGTGCCCAGTTGATCGAGTTCGGCCAGGACTTCGATCAGGCCCGTAGTGAGGCGGCCAGGCTGGCAAAGGTACAAGGTCATGAGTTGGTGCCGGCGTTTCATCCAGAGCTGATTCGCGGTGTCGCCACCTATGCGCTGGAGCTGTTTGAGGGCGTGGGTGAACTGGATTGTGTCTATGTCCCCATCGGCATGGGGTCGGGGATTTGTGCGTTGATTCGTACCCGCGATCTGCTGGGCTTGCGAACCGAGATTGTCGGTGTGGTGTCAACGCGTGCCGATGCCTTTGCCCAGAGCTTCGAGCAAGGCCGTATCGTTACCACTGAGCGCGCGGATACGTTCGCCGATGGCATGGCTTGTCGTATGCCGCAGCCCGAAGCGTTTGAAATTGTGCGTGCGGGTGCTGCACGCATTGTGCGGGTCAGCGACGAGGAAATTGCCGCGGCGATGCGGGTTTTCCATGAGGACACGCACAATACGGCCGAAGGCGCCGGGGCCGCAGGCCTTGCGGCGTTGGTGCAGGAGCGGGAGCGGCAGCAAGGACGCAAGGTGGCAGTGATTCTCAGTGGTGCGAATGTCGACCGTGAACGCTATGCGCAGGTGCTGGCAGGTTAAGTGGGTGTTCCCGCGACGTCCCTGGGCAGGTAATTTCTCCCAACACGCAATCCATACAAAAGGGTTTAATGAGCGTTTGTTTGCGAAGCCTATCAGGGACGGTTCATGCCTTTTTCCAATGGATTTCTTTTGAGTTTGTCGTTGTGTCTGGACATCGGTGTGGCCAACATCGCCATGATCACCCTGGCCATGCGCCGTGGATTTTTTCAGGGGTTCTGCCTGGGGCTGGGAACCTGTATCGGCGATCTGTTGTACGCCGTGGCCGCGCTGGCGGGCATGACGGTACTGTTGCAGTACACGGCGGTACGTTGGGTGTTGTGGGTGGGTGGTTCGCTGTTGCTGGTGTGGTTTGCCGTTCGGATGCTGATCACTGCCCTGCGCGGTGACGCGCACTTGAATACCAGTGATGAGGTGATCGTGGAGTCACCGTGGCGTGAGTTCATGCGCGGTGTATTCCTGGCCATGTCCTCACCCAGCGCGATTCTCTGGTTCGCTGCGGTAGGGGGTGTGCTCATCTCGCGCTCTGGCGGTGGCAGCTTGCTGCAAGCCGGTGTTTTCCTTGCCGGGTTCTTCGCTGCCGGGGTGCTTTGGAGCTTGTCGTTGTGCCTGGTCGCCAGCCACGGTGGGCGCTTGCTTGGCGACCGTTTGCTGACCTGGTCTTACCTGGCCTCGGCAGGGATCTTCTGCTACTTCGCCGTGTATGTGATCGTTTCCGGTTACCGCGAGTTTATCCTGGCGATGCCGACAACTGGCCTGTGAGCCAGCCAACAGGTACTGGGGCTGGTTTCCCGGAACGGACAATCGGGCTACGCTAGCCAAGAGGCATGGCCCGCTGCAACAGAGGGCAGCGGCCATCGCCTGCAATGCTCATCCTGTATCGAGGGACCTGTATGTCGACCCTGAAGGATGCCGGGTTCGCACCGGCGCGCTATGAAAATGGTCGTGCGTTCACCATTGCCGGGTTTGGTGAGCGGTACACCCAGCAGACCTTGCAGAACATTCCGGCACTGTGGCAACGCTTTGCCAGCCATATCGGCAAGGTGCCCGGGCAGGTCGGGCACGACACCTATGGCCTATGCTGCAATCCTGATAGTGAGGGTGGTTTCGAGTACATCGCCGGGGTCGAAGTGACGAGTACCGGGGCGCTGACGCAGCCTTTTTGCTGGCACACCTTGGCACCACAGCACTATGCGGTATTTGAGCACCGGGGGGCGATATCCGGTATCGGCCGGACGTTCGAGCGGATCTGGAAGGAGTGGTTGCCAGGTTCGGGCGAGGAGGCTGCCGATGCACCGGGGTTCGAGCGTTACGGCAAGGATTTCGATCCGGACAGCAATAACAGTGTGGTTGAAATCTGGCTACCACTGAAAACCCGGTAATCGACGCGTTCTGGGGGGCATTTTCGCTGAATGGGTGGCCCGCATGGCCGTCTGTTCAGCACGTGAGTTTCAACCTTGATTGCTGAGGAGAACAACACGATGAGCCCCCTCACACCTGATCCGGGCAGGGTGCAGCACGAGCTGTCGCTGACACGCCTGATCGATGCGCCGCGTACCAAGGTGTTCCGTGCCTGGACGGAGCCTGCATTGTTGAGTCAGTGGTGGGGGCCGCATGGCATGACCACACCGCTGTGTGAGATGCAGCTGTGGCCCGGTGGTCTGTTTCGCACGGTCATGTGTACCCCGGATGGCATGGAGTATCCCAGCCAAGGGGTGTTCCTGGAGATCGTTGCGCCCGAGCGGATTGTCTTTACCGATGCCTTTGGCCCTGCTTGGGTGCCATCGGCCAAGGCGTTCATGACGGCGGTGGTGACCTTTGATGACCTCCACGGCAGGACGCTGTACACGGCCCGTGCGTGGCACTGGACGGCTGCAGATTGTCAGGCCCATGACGACATGGGGTTTCATCGGGGGTGGGGAGAAAGTGTCGAACGCCTGGTGGCGCTGGTGACCGAACAGATGCCGGATTAACCCCGCCCGCCAGAACGGCGCATTACCGCGCACCGCCCTGACGAGTGTACAACGCTTAACCGATGGTGATTGGTGGCGGGCTCACCAGGTCCACGGTCTGCTGTTTGCGTGGTGCGAGGATTTCCGCCACACCGTCCACCACCAGTTCTTCGTTCTGGTTGAATACGCGGGTGGCGATGCGCACCTTGAACTTCGGCAACTTCTCGAGAATTTCCAGGCGAACGGTCAAGGTATCGCCAAACTTCACCGGTTTCTGGAAGGTCATCTGTTGACCCAGGTAAATCGTACCCGGGCCGGGCAACTCGCAGGCGACAGCAGCGCTGATCAGTGCGCCACTGAACATGCCGTGGGCAATACGTTCCTTGAACATGCTCTTGGCGGCGAACGCTGCATCCAGATGCACCGGGTTGTGATCGCCGGACATGGCGGCGAACAGCTGGATATCACGTTCTTCGACGGTCTTGCTGAAGCTGGCGGTCTGGCCGACTTCGAGGGCTTCGTAAGGCGTGTTGGTGACCTGGGTCATTAAGGGTGATTCCTTCAGGTTCGACAAGGTAGCGGTTATTCACAGCGAGGGGGGCGGCCAAGGGCCAGGGCCCGCTCGAGCCAGTCAATAACTGTAGCTGTAACCTCATCGCGGTTGGTTTCGTTGAACAGCTCATGCCGGGCTTGCGGATACAGTTGCAGCTGCACGTGCTGGTTGCCGGCCAGACGCAAAGCACCTGCCAGATCTTTGAGACGCTTGCCGGCACTGACCGGATCACATTCGCCACCCATGATCAGAATTGGCAGGTTCGGATCGATCTGGGCGAGGTTGTTCAACTGGCTGATCTGCTCCAACCCCATGAGCAGGTCGATCCACAGACGATTGCTGCAGCGAAAGCCGCACAACGGGTCGGCGAGGTACTTGTCGACCTCTACAGGGTCGCGGCTAAGCCAGTCGAAGGCGGTACGATTGGGCTTAAAGGCGTTGTTGAAGGTGCCGAATGACAGCCATTCGATCAGCGCGCTACGGCCAACCGGGCCTTGGCGCCAGGACTCAAAGCGCGCGATCAGGCAGGCTGCACGGTACAGCGCTGGTGGATGGAAGTTGGAACCACTGAGAATCGCCCCCTGCAGGCTTGCACTGTGGTGCAGCAGATAGGCTTGGGCGATGTAGCTGCCCATGCTGTGACCGAGCAGAAACACCGGTGTGCCGGGGTACTGTTGGCCAATGTGCTGATTGAGCAGCCCGAGGTCATTGACCACCTTGCTCCAACCGTCGTGTTGCGAGAACAGCCCCCGCGTACCCAGCTCAGCCGTTCGTCCGTGCCCGCGTTGGTCATGGGCGTAGAGGGCGAAGCCGGCGGCGCTCAGCGCCTCGCCCAGGCGCTGGTAGCGGCCAGCATGCTCAGCCATGCCATGGGCCAGCATCACCACTGCCTTGGCTGGGCCTTTCGGCAGCCACTGGTAAACATAGAGGCTGCAGTGATCGCTGGCCGGTAGCCAGAAGGCGTCATGGGGCATGGCGGTTCCTTTTACGCTTATCGCGTGATCTGCTCAGTGTATATCCCAACCGGAGGGGCGATTGGCCACGGGCCGCAGGATTCACATCCTTAGTTACAGAGCTTGTCAGATATGCCGCCTGTGGCGTGTTTGCCGTCAGGGGCATACCTGCTAACGTCGGCAAAGCACCGTTGTCTGGAGACGAGACGGTCCGGAACGGCTCAGGTATGAGGACAAGAATAAATGCAAGCTGATTTCTGGAATGACAAACGCCCTGCGGGGGTTCCCTCGCACATCGACATGAGTGCCTACAAATCGGTCATTGAGGTGTTCGAGCGCTCATGCAAGCGATTTGCTGACCGCCCGGCATTCAGCAACCTCGGGGTGACGTTGACCTACGCCGAGCTTGATCGCCACTCGGCAGCCTTTGCTGCCTACTTGCAACAGCATACCGACCTGGTCCCCGGTGATCGCATCGCGGTACAGATGCCCAACGTGCTGCAGTACCCCATTGCGGTATTTGGTGCCCTGCGTGCAGGGCTGATCGTGGTCAATACCAACCCGCTGTACACCGCCCGCGAAATGCGCCATCAGTTCAAGGACTCAGGTGCCCGTGCCCTGGTCTACCTGAACATGTTCGGTAAATTGGTTCAGGAGGTGCTGCCCGATACAGAGATCGAGTTTCTGATCGAAGCGAAGATGGGCGACCTGTTGCCGACGGCCAAGGGGTGGCTGGTCAACACGATTGTCTCCACGGTCAAGAAAATGGTCCCGCCGTACCAATTGCCGCAAGCTGTGCCGTTCAAACGCGCCATGAGGCAGGGCCAGGGTCATGCCTTGAAGCCTGTGTCATTGGGCCTGGACGATGTTGCCGTGCTGCAATACACCGGTGGTACCACGGGCCTGGCCAAGGGCGCGATGCTGACCCATGGCAACCTGGTGGCGAACATGCTGCAGGTGCTGGCGTGTTTTTCCCAGCTTGGCCCGGATGGCCAGAAGATGATCAAGGATGGCCAGGAGGTGATGATCGCGCCGTTGCCGCTTTATCACATCTATGCATTCACCGCGAATTGCATGTGCATGATGGTGACTGGCAACCATAACGTGTTGATCACCAATCCGCGTGATATTGGCGGTTTTATCAACGAACTGAAGAAGTGGCGCTTCTCTGGTTTGCTGGGGCTTAACACGCTGTTCGTTGCACTGATGGAGCACCCGGCGTTCAAGACGCTCGATTTCTCTGCATTGAAGGTCACCAACTCGGGCGGTACGGCCTTGGTCAAGGCCACGGCGGAGCGCTGGGAGAGCCTGACGGGCTGCCGCATCGTCGAAGGTTACGGCTTGACCGAAACCTCACCGGTGGCCAGTACCAACCCTTACGGTCAGCAGGCACGCCTGGGGACTGTGGGTATTCCGGTGCCGGGAACGGCCTTCAAGGTGATCGATGACGATGGTCATGAGATGCCGTTGGGCGAGCGTGGCGAGCTGTGTATCAAGGGGCCGCAGGTCATGAAAGGCTATTGGCAGCATCCAGAGGCTACGGCTGAAACGCTGGATGCCGAGGGATGGCTGAAGACGGGGGATATCGCAGTGATCGACCCGGATGGCTTCACCCGGATCGTCGATCGCAAGAAAGACATGATCATTGTCTCTGGCTTCAATGTGTACCCAAACGAAATCGAAGATGTGGTCATGGCGCATCCGAAGGTGGCCAACTGCGCAGCCATTGGCGTACCGGACGAGCGTTCCGGCGAGGCCGTAAAGCTGTTCGTGGTGCCGCGCGAACAGGGCATCAGCCTGGAAGAGCTCAAGGCCTACTGCAAGGCCAACTTCACGGGTTACAAGGTGCCCAAGCACATCGTGTTGCGCGAGTCGTTACCGATGACGGCGGTGGGCAAGATCCTGCGCCGCGAACTGCGTGACATCGCGTGACGTGATGAACATCGTCGGCAATGCAAGCCTCTTGCAAGCGATGCGTGCCGACGATGTGACAGGAACAAAACCGCAGTCGTAGACTAATTACTCTAAAAGTGACTATTGAAAGTATATAAGTCACTTTTGTGACTGTTTGGGCTGCTTTAGCCCTAGGCGGGCCTTGGCAAAGCTGCTACTCTCGGCGCGCTTCAGAGCATTCGGTTTGCAATAAACCCGAACTTAATATCAATAATAATCGCATCGACTGCGGTGAAGAATTCGCTGGTGCTGGAGGAGTGGGCTTCCATGATCGAGAACTTTTGGAAGGATAAGTACCCAACCGGGATTGCCGCGCAGATCAATCCGGATGAGTACCCGAATATCCAGGCGGTATTGAAGCAGTCCTGCCAACGTTTCGCTGATAAACCGGCCTTTAGCAACTTGGGCAAAACCTTGACCTACGGTGAGTTGTACGAACTCTCCGGGGCTTTTGCCGCCTGGTTGCAGCAGCACACTGATTTGCAGCCCGGCGATCGTATCGCGGTGCAGTTGCCCAACGTATTGCAGTACCCCGTTGCAGTGTTCGGTGCCATGCGGGCCGGCCTGATCGTGGTCAATACCAACCCGTTGTACACCGCGCGGGAAATGGAACATCAGTTCAATGATTCCGGCGCCAAGGCGCTGGTCTGTTTGGCCAACATGGCGCACCTGGCGGAAAAGGTAGTGCCCAAGACTCAGGTCAAACACGTAATTGTCACCGAAGTTGCCGATCTGTTGCCACCGCTCAAGCGCTTGCTGATCAACAGCGTCATCAAGTATGTGAAAAAGATGGTGCCGGCATATCACCTGCCCAAGGCGGTCAAGTTCAATGATGTCTTGAGCAAGGGCCGTGGTCAGCCGATCAAGGAAGCCAATCCGGCCAGCTCCGATGTTGCGGTACTGCAGTACACCGGCGGCACCACCGGGGTGGCCAAGGGCGCCATGCTCACCCACCGCAACCTGGTGGCCAACATGCTGCAGTGCCGGGCGCTGATGGGCTCCAACCTCAATGAAGGCTGCGAGATCCTGATTACGCCGCTGCCGCTTTATCACATCTATGCCTTCACCTTCCATTGCATGGCGATGATGCTGATTGGCAGCCACAACATCCTGATCAGCAACCCGCGTGACTTGCCGGCCATGGTCAAGGAGCTGTCGAAGTGGAAGTTCAGCGGCTTTGTCGGTTTGAACACCCTGTTCGTGGCCCTGTGCAACAACGCCGACTTCCGCAAGCTGGATTTCTCGGCGCTGAAGATCACCCTGTCAGGAGGCATGGCGTTGCAGATGTCGGTTGCCGAACGCTGGAGAGACGTCACAGGCTGTGCCATCTGTGAAGGTTATGGCATGACCGAAACCAGCCCGGTAGCTGCCGTCAACCCGGCTGAGCGCAACCAGATCGGTACCATCGGCATTCCGGTGCCTTCGACACTCTGCAAAGTGATCGATGATGACGGACGTGAGCTGGCGCTGGGCGAAGTGGGCGAGCTGTGCATCAAGGGCCCGCAAGTCATGAAGGGCTACTGGCAGCGTGAGGACGCGACGGCCGAGATCCTCGATGCCGATGGCTGGCTCAAGACTGGCGACATCGCCGTGATTCAGGCGGACGGTTACATGCGCATCGTCGACCGCAAGAAAGACATGATTCTGGTGTCCGGCTTCAACGTCTATCCGAATGAGCTTGAGGATGTACTGGCTGCACTGCCGGGTGTGCTGCAGTGTGCGGCAATCGGCGTACCGGATGAAAAGTCCGGTGAAGTGATCAAGCTGTTCATCGTTGCCCGTCCTGGTGTCACGCTGACCAAGGAGCAGGTCATGGAGCACATGCGCGCCAATGTCACGGGTTACAAGGTGCCGCGCTTCATCGAGTTTCGTGATGCACTGCCGACCACCAACGTTGGCAAGATCCTGCGCCGCGAACTGCGCGATGAAGAACTGAAGAAACTGGGCCTGAAGAAGATTGCCTGAGGCACACGCGCCGGCTCCTGACGGAGCCGGCCTTGACCCGCAACGGGTTTAGCGCAGTTTTTCAAGCATCTGGTAGTACCACATCCCAGCCGCCAACAACGGATTGCCCAGCACATCGCCCATTGGCACCTTGATGTGCTTGCAACCGGCAAACGTATCGAATTTTTCCAGTGTTCCGGTCATGGCCTCAGCCATGATTTCGCCCATGATATGGCTGGTGGCGATGCCGTGGCCGGAATACCCCTGGCAGTACCAGACATGTTCCGACAGCTTGCCCAGTTGCGGGATGCGGTTGACCACGATGCCCATGGCGCAGCTCCATTGGAACTCGATCGGAATGCCCTTGAGGGCCGGAAAGGTGCGCTCGATACACGGGCGCAGTTCTCCGGCGATATCCCGTGAGTCACGCCCGGAGTAGTTGGCGCCGCCGCCGAACAGCAGGCGACCATCGGCGGTCATGCGGTAATAGTCGAGTACGAAGCGGCAGTCGTAGACCGCCAGGTCTTGCGGATTGATCTGGCGTGCCAGCTCGCCCAGCGGGGCGGTTGTGACGATGCCGCCCATGGCTGGAAAGATCTTGCCTTTGAGCTGGAGTTTTTCCAGTTTGTGGTACACATCGCCTGCCAGCAGCACCTGACGTGCGTCGATCCGCCCATGGGCGGTGACCACCGCCGGGCGAGGGCCGTGGACGATTTCCAGCACCTCGGAGTTCTCAAAGATCAGTGCGCCCAGTTGCTGGGCGGCGCGGGCTTCACCCAGGCACAGGTTGAGTGGGTGCACATGCAGGTTGCGGCGGTTTTTCAGCGCGCCGATGTACAAGGGGCTGTCCAGGTGTTCGCGTACACCCTGGCGGTCCAGCAACTCGACCTGATCACCCATGCCGCGGGTTAGCGCTTCATCATAGGACGCCTGAAGTTCGTCCAGATGCGATGGCTTCATCGCCGCATGCAGGTGGCCACGCTTGAGGTCACAGTCAATGCCGTAGCGCTCCACCCGCTGTTCGATGATCTGGTGACCGCGCCAGCGCAGGTGCCAGATAAAGTCGTCGACCTCATCGCCGAGGCGCGTACGCATCTGCTTGCGCATGGCTTCGTCGCCCGACAGGCTGCCGGTGACCTGGCCACCGTTGCGGCCGCTGGCTCCCCAGCCGATCCGATGGGTTTCGACAATGGCAACTTTCAGGCCGCGCTCGGCCAGTTCAACGGCGCTGGCGACACCGGTGAAGCCGCCACCAATGACCACTACATCGACACTCACGTTGCCGTTCAGGCGTGGGTACTCGGTGAAGTCATTGAGGCTGGCGCTGTAATAGGAGGCGCTGCGCGGGGCCGGGCCGTGGTTAAGTGCTGCGTTCATGGGGTAATCCTTGCGAAAAAAGTGAGCGGTCAGGCTTGGGTCAGGTACCAGCGCCAGTCCTGGTCGCCGACTTCGGCCATGAACTGTCGGTATTCCGCGCGTTTGACCGCCATGTAGACACCGAGGAACGCCGCGCCGAATGCTTCATGGGCCCAGGACGAACCTTGCAGGGCATTGAGTGAAGTCAACCAGTCGGTTGGCAGCAGTGTCTTGGCTTGTGCATAGCCGTTACCTTCAACCGGTGCACCTGGGTCGAGTTGCTGGCGAATGCCGTGATGCAGGCCGGCGAGAATGGCAGCAGCGGCCAGATAGGGGTTGGCATCGGCGCCACAAATGCGGTGCTCGATATGCCGGGTGTGGGCAGGGCCGCCCGGTACGCGCAAGCTCACCGTGCGATTGTCCACGCCCCAGGTCGGTGCCAGCGGTGCATAGCTATTGGCCTGGAAGCGCCGGTAAGAGTTGGCATTCGGGCAAAACAGCAGCAGCGAATCGAGCAACACATCGAGCATGCCGGCGACCGACTGGCGTAACAGGGGGGTGCCTGCCTTGTCTTCACTGGCATAGAGGTTGTTGCCCACGTGGTCGGCGAGGCTGACGTGCATGTGCATGCCGGTACCGGCCAGGTGATCGAACGGTTTGGCCATGAAGCAGGCTTGCATGCCGTGTTTGTGCGCCACGCCTTTGACCAGGCGCTTGTAGCGAACGGCTTGATCCATGGCTTCGAGGGCATCGCCGTGTTCCAGGGTGATTTCCACCTGCCCGGGGGCGTACTCGGAAATCGCCGTACGTGCAGGAATACCCTGGGCTTTGCACGCTGCGTACAGGTCTGCCAGGAAGGGTTCGATCTGTTCCAGTTCACGCAGACCATAGACCTGGGTGCCTCGCGGTCGACCGCCGTCGGCGTCGCGTGCGGGTTGCGGGCGGCCTGCTGCATCGCGCTGCTGGTCGAGCAGGTAAAACTCCAGTTCACAGGCCATGACCGGGTGGTAACCCTCGGCCTTGAGGGCGTCGATCACCGTGATCAGGACATGCCGAGGGTCGGCGATGGCAGCCGGTTGGCCTTCAGTCGGGTGCATGCTGACCTGTACCGCAGCGGTGGGGATCTGTCGCCATGGCAGGCGCACCAGGCTGCCTTCAAGCGGATAGGCGCGGCAGTCGATATCGCCGACGTCCCAGACCAGCCCTGAGTTTTCAACGTCTTCGCCGTTGAGGGTCAAGCCCAGAATGGTGCTGGGCAGCGGGCGGCCGCTGTCATAAACCGCCAGCAGTTCCTCGCGGTGCAGCAGCTTGCCGCGCGGTACGCCGTTGGCGTCGAGGATGAACAGCTCGATCATTTCGATATCGGGGTTGGCAGCCAGGAATACCCGGGCCTGCTCGGGGTGAGCAAAGTGCATGAAGGTCTCGCTTGCGCCCATAGGCGCACAGTGCCGCCTGCAGTGCAGGTCAGCCGGTGATTGACGATGTAGGGAGTCAGATCAGCGCGAGGGTGTCTGGTGGGCGAGCATGGCGGCAGTGCCACAAGGCCCAGAAGGCGAGAATGATGTGAACCAGCGGGTTTTCACCGGAACGGGCCCTGACCTTCGGGAACGAAGGACGTGATGCAGGGCAGGACAGGCGCACAGGTGAAGTCATGCTCCGATACTCCCATGGCCAGTAAGGTTCATTAAATCAGCGTTTTTATACCTTCAGATATGCATTGGCTAAACAAAGCAGTGAGACCCTGTATCCGTGCCGAGCGGGGGCAAATCTGCGACAATCGCAACCCTTACCTATGCCGATCATATGCCGATCATGCGACAGCAGGCTCACCTGCATGACTAAAAAGACTCCATGACAGACCAGAATTCCGCCATCGATCAACTGTTGAAAAACCTTGATCACGCCATGATCGCCGAGCGTCATCGACTGCGCCGGCAATTGCACGAACTGCGCAAGCACCCTGACGAAGCCAAACTCGCCCAATGGGTCGAGAGGGTGCAGGCATCCTGTGCCCGAGTGACGGCGCGCAAACAAAGCGTACCGTTCATTCGTTATGACGACAGCCTGCCGATTGCCGCCAAGCGCGATGAGATCAAGAAGGTCCTGGCCGAGCATCAGGTGCTGATCATTGCGGGCGAGACGGGGTCGGGCAAGACCACCCAATTGCCGAAGATCTGCCTGGAGCTGGGTCGCGGCCAGCATGGCCTGATCGCCCATACCCAGCCACGCCGGATCGCTGCCCGCAGTGTTGCGACGCGGGTTGCCGAAGAACTGGGTACGCCACTGGGTGCACTGGTGGGCTACCAGGTGCGTTTTGAAGACCAGAGCGATGCCAACACCCTGGTCAAGCTGATGACTGACGGTATCCTGCTGGCCGAAACCCAGCACGACCGTTTTCTTGAGCGCTACGACACGATCATTGTCGACGAAGCGCACGAACGCAGCCTGAACATCGACTTCCTGCTCGGTTACCTCAAGACCCTGCTGCCTCGGCGTCCTGACCTGAAGCTGATCATCACCTCGGCGACCATCGACCTGGAGCGCTTCTCCAAGCACTTCAACGATGCACCGATCATCGAGGTTTCGGGGCGTACCTACCCGGTGGAAACCTGGTATCGACCGCTGACCAGCGAACAGGATGAAGAAGGCAATCGGGTTGAAGATGACCTGACCGTGGATCAGGCGATTCTCGCCACCCTCGATGAAATTGCCGCCCATGAGCGCAGCGAAGGCAAGCACCCTGGTGACGTGCTGGTGTTCCTGCCCGGTGAGCGGGAAATCCGCGACGCGGCCGAAATGCTGCGCAAGGCCCAGCTCAAGCACACCGAAATCCTGCCGTTGTACGCCAGGCTTTCGCCGGCCGAACAGCAACGTATTTTCCAGTCCCACCCAGGGCGACGGGTGGTGCTGGCAACCAACGTGGCAGAAACCTCACTGACGGTGCCGGGCATTCGCTATGTGATCGACAGCGGTACGGCGCGGATCAGCCGTTACAGTTACCGGGCCAAGGTTCAGCGGCTGCCGATCGAGGCCGTGTCGCAGGCCAGCGCCAACCAGCGTAAAGGTCGCTGCGGTCGGGTCGAGCCAGGCATTTGTGTGCGTCTTTACAGCGAAGAGGATTTCAACGCCCGGCCCGCATTTACCGATCCCGAGATCCTGCGCACCAACCTTGCCGCAGTGATCTTGCAGATGCTGCATTTGCGTTTGGGCGCGATTGACGCATTCCCGTTCATTGAACCGCCCGATGGCAAGGCCATCAGCGACGGCTTCAACCTGTTGCAAGAGCTCTCTGCGGTGAACCGCGAGAACCAGCTGACGCCGCTGGGGCGGCAACTGGCGCGACTTCCGGTCGACCCACGGCTGGGCCGCATGCTGCTCGAAGGTGCGAAGCAGGGTAGCCTGCAGGAAGTGCTGATTGTTGCCAGTGCACTGTCGGTGCAGGACCCGCGCGAGCGTCCGCCGGAGCGTCAGCAGGCTGCCGATCAGGCTCACGCCCAGTGGAAGGATGTCGATTCCGACTTTGCGGCACTGGTCAATCTCTGGCGTGGTTTCGAGGAACAGCGTCAAGCGCTGACCGCCAGCCCATTGCGCAACTGGTGCCGGAAAAATTTCCTCAATTACCTGCGCTTGCGAGAGTGGCGTGATGCGCACCGGCAGTTGGGGTTGATTTGCCGTGACCTGCAGTTGAGCATCAACAAGGAGCCTGCCGACTACCCGAAACTGCACAAGGCAGTGCTTTCCGGCCTGCTCAGCCAGATCGGGCAGAAAACCGAGGACGGCGACTACCTTGGTGCTCGCCAGCGGCGCTTCTGGGTGCACCCGTCCTCTGGCCTGGGCAAGAAGCGCCCGCAATGGCTGATGACTGCCGAACTGGTGGAAACCACCAAGCTCTATGCGCGGATGGTTGCCAAGATCGAACCGGACTGGATCGAACCGCTGGCCGGGCATCTGGTCAAGAAGAACCACTTCGAGCCGCACTGGGAAAAGAAACGTGGTCAGGTTGTAGCCTATGAACAGATCACCCTGTACGGGTTGATTATCGTAGGGCGACGTCCTGTGCATTTCGGTCCGATCGATCCGCTGATGTCCCGCGAACTGTTCATCCGTGAAGCGCTGGTGGGCGGTGAAATTCAGTCGCGGGCCAAGTGCCTGACGGCCAATACGCGCTTGCTTGAACAGCTCGACGAGCTGGAAGCCAAGGCGCGTCGACGTGACATCCTTGCCGATGAAGAAACCCTTTACGCCTTCTATGAAGCGCGTCTGCCTGCTGAAATTCATCAGACGGCAACGTTCGACAGCTGGTACCGGGTCAACAGCCAGAAAGACCCGCAGTTGTTGATCATGCGCGAAGAGGATGTGCTGGCCCGTGAAGCGAGTGAAGTGACCGCCGCGCAGTACCCCGATACCCTGCGCCTGGGAGACCTGAGCCTGGCATTGAGTTACCACTTCGAGCCGAACCACCCGCGCGATGGCGTCACCCTGCGCTTACCGGCGCCGCTGCTGCCGAACCTGCCGGGCGAACGCCTGGAGTGGCTGGTCCCCGGGTTACTGGAAGCCAAGTGCATTGTGCTGGTGCGCAACCTGCCCAAGGCAACCCGCAAGAACTTCGTGCCCGTACCGGACTTCGTCAAGGCCGCCTTGCAGCGCATGAGTTTCGGTGTCGGCTCGTTGCCTCAGGCGCTGGGGGCAGAGTTGTTGCGCATGACCGGTGCGCGGGTCAGCGATGAGGCCTGGCGTGAAGCTGCCGAGCAAGTGGACAGCCACTTGAAAATGAACCTGGAGGTGGTCGATGCCCAAGGTAAGTTCCTGGGCGAAGGCCGCGATCTGGCGGAGCTGACCTCGCGTTTCGTCGCCGCAAGCCAGGCGGCGCTGGCCGTACCACAGACGGCACAGAGTCAGCAGCCGGTGGAGGCCAAGGGCTTTGCCAAGGTTGCGCAAAGTGCCCAGCAAAAGATTGCCGGCCTTTCGTTGACGGTGTATCCGGCGCTGGTGGAAGAGGGCGGGACGGTCAAGGAGGGGCGTTTCTCGACGGCCGCCGAGGCGGAATACCAGCACCGTCGCGGTTTGCAGCGCCTGTTGCTGCAACAGTTGGCCGAGCCAGCCAAGTACCTGCGCGGCAAATTGCCGGGGTTGACCGAGCTCGGGCTGCTGTACCGCGAACTGGGACGGATCGAAGCACTGGTGGAAGACATTCTGCTGGCCAGTCTCGACAGCTGTATCCTGGAAGGCGAAGCCAGCCTGCCACGTGATGGCGCGGCATTGGCCTCACTGGCCGAGCGCAAACGTGGTCACTGGGCCGAGCATGCAGAGCGCCTGGCGCGCCTGACACTGGAGATCCTCAAGCTCTGGCATGGCCTGCAGAAGCGCTTCAAGGGCAAGATTGACCTGGCCCAGGCAGTGGCGTTGAACGACATCAAGCAGCAAACGGCCAACTTGGTGTACCCGGGGTTTGTTCGGGAAACCCCGTCGCTCTGGCTCAAGGAGCTGCCGCGCTACCTCAAGGCGATTGAGCTGCGTCTGGAAAAACTGCCTGGGCAGGTGCAGAAAGACCGTGTCTGGAGTGGTGAGCTCAGCAGCCTGTGGGCACAGTTCAAGGCACGCGCCGACAAGCATGCCCAAGAGGGCAAGCGTGACGAGCAGTTGATTCTGTACCGCTGGTGGATCGAAGAGTACCGGGTTTCACTGTTTGCCCAGCAACTGGGAACCAAGGTGCCGATTTCCGACAAGCGATTGAGCAAGCAGTGGGGGCAGGTGGAAGCCTAACAGCCTGGAAATGTGGCACACTTCGCCGACGTATGCCGTTGATGTGACCTGCCCCGGTGACATCAGCGGCCACCCGATTGCATGACCGCGCAGTGCTTGCGCCTGACAAGGGCATTGCGCGCTTAAGTTGGTACATTCGTGCCAATAAGACCGACCAACAGGCCGTTGCCTTGCCGGCACCGGCCCCGAACAGAGGAACGACCGTGCATAACGTCGTGATCAGCGGCACCGGCCTGTACACCCCGGCCAACAGCATTTCCAACGACGAACTGGTGGAGGCGTTCAATGCCTATGTCAACCAGTTCAATGCCGATAATGCTCAAGCCATCGAGCGCGGCGAGGTTCAGGCCTTGGCTGAGTCCAGCGCTGCGTTCATCGAAAAGGCCTCGGGCATCAAGAGCCGCTTCGTCATGGACAAGGACGGCATCCTCGATCCGCAACGCATGGCGCCGCGCTTGCCTGAGCGCAGCAACGACGAACCGTCGATTCTTTGCCAGATGGCCGTTGCCGCCGCTGAACAGGCGCTTGCCCGCGCAGGTCGTACTGCGGCCGATGTCGATGCAGTCATCGTTGCCTGTTCCAACCTGCAGCGGCCTTATCCGGCCATTGCCATTGAAGTGCAGCAAGCCCTGGGCATCAACGGTTTTGGTTTCGACATGAACGTGGCCTGTTCGTCGGCCACCTTCGGTATCCAGACCGCCTGCAACAGCGTGCAGGTCGGTCAGGCCCGCGCCGTGCTGGTGATCAGCCCTGAGGTCTGTACCGGTCATTTGAATTTCCGTGACCGTGACAGTCATTTTATCTTTGGCGATGCCGCTACGGCTGTGCTGGTCGAGCGTGCCGACCTTGCTACCTCGGCCCATCAGTTCGATATCGTCAGCACCAAACTGCTGACCCAGTTCTCCAACAACATTCGCAACAACTTTGGTTTCCTCAACCGTGCAGCGGAAGAGGGCATCGGTGCGCCGGACAAACTGTTCGTTCAAGAGGGGCGCAAGGTCTTCCGTGAGGTGTGCCCGATGGTCGCCG
This sequence comes from Pseudomonas laurentiana, assembly GCF_014648275.1. Classification (GTDB taxonomy): domain Bacteria; phylum Pseudomonadota; class Gammaproteobacteria; order Pseudomonadales; family Pseudomonadaceae; genus Aquipseudomonas; species Aquipseudomonas laurentiana. The sequence continues at coordinate 28,491 of NZ_BMQU01000025.1, read as the reverse complement.
AACTGATCGGCCAGCACCTTGCCGAAAACGATATCAATGTCAGCGACATCAAGCGTTTCTGGTTGCACCAGGCCAACCTGAGCATGAACCACCTGATCGTCAAGAAGCTCCTGGGCCGTGACGCGACTGTCGAAGAGGCCCCGGTGATTCTGGACCGCTATGCCAATACCAGCTCTGCAGGCTCGGTGATTGCCTTGCATACGCATCAGGACGATTTGCCCAAGGGCGCACTGGGTGTGCTCAGTTCGTTTGGCGCGGGCTACTCTATCGGCAGTGTGATTCTGCGCAAACGCTAAGCGCTTCAGGGCGTATCTGGAGGCTGCCTGTGTCGACAAGGCAGCCTTTCCGGCACCCGGACGCCGTTCCAGTGCTTTAGGTGCTTGTGTCGCTGTAACAAATTCCCTCTATCGAAGTCCCTACTCGACTTTCAGGGAAAATCACCATGACCGGTACCCATGAGACAGAGTTTCTTGAACGCTTGCTCGCCGGAGAGCAGCAGGCGTTCAAGGAGCTGGTCGACACCTATCAAAGCGCCATGCGTGCGGTAGCCTACGCGATTGTTGGTAGCCGGCAGGCCGACGAGGCCGTGCAGGATGCCTGGCTGGCAGTTGTCCGCAGCCTGCCCGGATTTCAGCGCCGTTCCAGCCTCAAGACCTGGTTACTGACCATCACCGCCAACGCGGCCAAAAACCGCTACAAGCAAAATCGACGCGAAGTGCTGCTCGACGACCTGCCGTCGCCACATGGCAGCATTGGCGATGACCGCTTCGCGGCCGATGGGCATTGGCGCGTTGCGCCGTTTGCCTGGCATGAAGACACCCCTGAAGCACTGCTCAGCGAGGACGAGTTGCGTCAGTGCCTGGAGCACACACTGTTAAGCCTTCCGCAGTTTCAGAGCAGTGTCCTGATCCTGCGGGAGCGCCAAGGCCTGGAGTTGGAGGAAATCTGTAATCTGCTCGAGATTTCCCTCTCCAATGTGCGCGTGCTGTTGCATCGGGCACGGCTCAAGGTCTTCGCGACCCTGGAGCATTTTGAGGAGACAGGACAATGTTGACCTGCAAGGAAATGGTGGCGCGTAGTAGCGACTACCTGGATGGTGAGCTTACGCTGGGTGGACGTCTGCTGGCGCGTCAGCACCTGCTGTTTTGCCGTAATTGCAGGCGCTTCATCAAACAGATGCGCCTTGCCCAGGCAGCCGTGCGTGCACTGCCAGAGGCACCCGTGCCGGATGCCGATGCGCTGGCCAAAGATCTGGCAGCGCAGCGCAGGGCTCAGGACAAGCGCTGAGTGATGTGAGGTGACCAGACGGGCATAGCGGTTTGAGGTTTTCGGTGCGGAAATGAAAAAGGCGGAAAATGCTGGATGGGGTCAGCATTTTCCGCCTGTGTAACTCAGTGCAAGGCGATTAGAACTTGGCTTCCAGGTCGACTTGCAGGGTGTCTACGTTGGCATCGCGAGTCGGCGCGTTGGACGTGTCAGACTTTGCCATGTAGTAGGCGGCGCCCAGGGAGAAGTTCTTGTCGATCTCGTAGCCGACCTTGACCTTGTGACCACGCGAACCGGTGAAACCGTTGGCGAAGTCGGAGTCAGTGAATGCACCGACCACTGCATCACGCTGTACATCGCGGTAGTTGTAGTCGAGGCTCCATGAACCCAGTTTGGTTTTCACACCGGTCAACCAGGCAGTGTCTTCAGAGCTCTTGGTTTCGCTGTTGACCACATACTGACCATACGCCGAGAGTGGAATCGGCAGGTTGGTCAGGTCGATCTGGCCAAAGCCCTCGTACAGGGTGAACTCGTTGGTGGTATTGCCGTTGACCGCCAGGGCGGCACTGTTCTTGTCGTTGTCGTAGGTGTAGATGCTGCCACCCAAGGTTACTTTCATGCCGTCGGTCGGTGCAAAGCGCGCACCCAACTGGCCGCTGTACAGGCGCAGGTCGTGACGGAACTGTACGCCTTCGCCGTCGACGTTGTCCTTGAGGTTGAAGTAACCGGCGCTACCGAACAGTTCGGCGCCGCCCAGCGAGTGCTTGTAGGTGGCCGCGAAGCCTTCTGGGTTGATGTCGTTGTCCCAGATGACGTCACCCATGCTCACCCAAGGCTGGTTCATCTTGCCGCCGATCAGGTGCAGGTCCTTGATCGCGTCAGGGTGGAAGTCGATATAGGCCTGGTCCAGCCACAGCTGCTTCTTGTCGAAGTAGTTGTCCATGCTCTGGTTGGTGGAGCGGGCGTCACTGCTGCTGCCAGTCGCTACACGGATACCAGTGTCTACTTGCGGGTTGATTTCGCTGTAGATACCGAAGCGCGCACGAATGCGTTCGCGGTCCTGGTTGGTGCTCTTGTTGTTAGTCGGGCCGTTGACGTTGACGTCCTCATAACGCACACGCACATCACCTTTGATCTGGGTCTTGGCAGCCCATGCCAGTTTTTGTTCAAACGAGCTCAAACGATCCGTCTTGGCTTTCTGGTCGGCCTCGTCCTTGGCTTCCTTGGCCAGATCGGTTTGCAGCTCAGAGTACTGCGCTTGGTTGATCGAGCCGTTGGCCTTGAGCATTTCGAGCAGCTTGGCGTCGACTGCAGCACTGGCCGGAGCACTCAGAGCCAGCATCATGCCTGTGCAAAGGCTCGCTCCGGTTAGTGTAGAAACAAGACGCATAAGGTTCTCCCTATTTGAAAAAAATGGGGAGGCAGCTGCCCACCCCGTATTGGCATGTCCTCGGAAAGCGCCTGGCTAGACAGCGTCTTGGGTTCCGAAAAACAGGCGCAAGTATTGCGAGGGCTAATGACAGAATGATGTCTCTTTGATTTCTCTCGTGTTACGTGATGGGTTCAGGGCCTGGTGGGCAGTCGTGTTGTTTTCTGGAACACTAGGGTTTCATTTGCCCTGAGTCGTTCGTCATGACCCTCCAGATCATTGCCAGCCTGCGAGACATCGCGCCGGATGCATGGGATGCGCTGGTGCCTGAAGGTCAGCCCTTCCTGAGGCATGCGTTCCTGAGTGCGCTGGAAGACAGTGGCAGCGTGGGGCCAGGTTCGGGCTGGTCCAGCGAGCACCTGGTGTTGATGCGGGATGGCCAATGCCGTGCGGCGTTGCCGGCCTACCGCAAGTGGCACTCCTTTGGCGAGTACGTCTTTGATCAGGGCTGGGCGGATGCCTGCCAGCGGGCCGGTATTGATTACTACCCCAAACTATTGGCGGCGGTACCGTTCAGCCCGGTGGCCGGACCGCGCCTGTTGGCTGCCGCTGAGACCGATGGCCTGACATTGCTGCAGGCTATTCCCGACTACCTGTCCGGTGAAGCACTGTCAGGTGCGCACTTGAACTTCACGGATGCGGCGTTGGACAGGAGCGTGAGAACGCAGCCTGGCTGGCTGGAGCGTCTGGGGTGTCAGTTTCACTGGCATAACCGTGGCTACCGTGATTTCCAGGACTTCCTTGATAGCCTCAGCTCGCGCAAGCGCAAGCAGATGCGCAAAGAGCGCGAGCAGGTTGCAGGGCAAGGTATCGAATTCCAGTGGTTCGGCGGTGAACAGGTGAGTGAGGCACAGTGGGATTTTGTCTATGCCTGTTATGCCAATACCTACCTTGTACGCCGACGTTCGCCGTATTTGACCCGTAACTTCTTCAGTCTGTTGGCCGAGCGCATGCCGTCGGCGATCCGCGTGGTCATGGCGCGCCAGTCCGGGCGCGATGTGGCAATGGCCTTTAGCCTGGTTGGGGGTGACAGCCTCTACGGCCGCTACTGGGGATGCCTGGCCGAGTTTGATCGACTGCACTTTGAAACCTGCTTCTACCAGGGCATGGACTTCGCTATTGCCCAAGGGCTGCAACGGTTTGACGCCGGAGCGCAGGGTGAGCACAAGCTGATTCGCGGGTTTGAACCGGTGCTGACCCGCTCTTGGCATTACTTGCGGCACCCAGGGTTACGGGCAGCCGTCAGCGCGTTTCTTGAACAGGAGCGGGCCGGCGTGCGTGCTTATGCCGAAGAGGCCAAAACGGCCTTGCCATATCGTCAGGTGTGAGCGATCCAGGCTTCAATCGATTCCGACAAAGCCACCGGTCTGGTGCTGCCATAACCGCGCATACAGGCCTTGGTGCGCAAGCAGTTCGGCATGGCTGCCCAGTTCGGCGATGCGACCTTTTTCCAGCACTACCAGGCGGTCCATTCGCGCAATGGTCGACAGGCGATGGGCAATAGCGATGACGGTCTTGCCCTGCATCAGGGTTTCCAGGCTGTCCTGAATGGCTGACTCGACCTCCGAGTCCAGCGCAGATGTTGCTTCATCCATGATCAGGATCGGCGCGTTTTTCAGCAGTACGCGGGCAATGGCGATGCGCTGGCGTTGGCCACCGGACAGTTTGACGCCGCGCTCACCGACATGGGCATCGAAACCGGTACGCCCTTGGGCATCGGACAGTTGCGGGATGAACTCATCGGCCCGGGCGCGGCACACCGCTTCCCAGAGCTCGTCATCGGTAGCATCTGGCTTGCCATACAGCAGGTTGTCGCGGATCGAACGGTGTAGCAACGAGGTGTCCTGGGTAATCATGCCGATCTGTGCGCGCAGGCTTTCCTGGGTGATCGTGGCAATGTCTTGGCCATCGATCAGGATGCGTCCGCCTTCCAGGTCGTAGAGTCGCAGCAGCAGGTTCACCAAGGTGGACTTGCCTGCCCCGGACGGGCCGATCAGGCCGATTTTCTCGCCTGGGCGGATGTCCAGATTCAGGTCTTCGATGATTCGGCTGCCCTTGCCATAGTGGAAATCGACATGCTCGAAACGCACTGCGCCATGGCTCACGTTCAGTGTCGGTGCGTTGGGCTGGTCGGTAACGCTCACCGGCTGGGCGATGGTCTGCAGGCCGTCTTGCACCATGCCGATGTTCTCGAAGATGCCGTTGACCACCCACATGATCCAGCCCGACATGTTGACGATACGGATCACCAGGCCGGTGGCCAGGGCAATGGCCCCGACACTGATCAGCGACTGGGTCCATAGCCACAGGGCAAGCGCCGTGGTGGTGACAATCAGCAGGCCGTTCAGGCTGGTGATGACCACGTCCATGCTGGTGATGACGCGGCTGGCCAGTTGGGTTTTCTCGGTCTGCTCGCGAATCGCCTCCCGAGCATATTGTTGTTCAAAGTCGGTGTGGGCAAACAGTTTCAGGGTTGCGATGTTGGTGTAGCCGTCGACAATCCGGCCCATGAGTTTGGAGCGGGCATCGGAGGAAATCACGGCGCGTGCCTTTACCCGGGGCACGAAGTAGAAGAGCGCACCGACATAGCAGGCAATCCAGGTAATCAGTGGCAGCATCAGGCGCCAATCGGCTTCGGCGAACAGCACCAGGGCACTGAGGGCGTAGATCAGCACATGCCATAACGCGTCGACGGCTTGCACGGCGGAATCGCGTAGCGAATTGCCGGTCTGCATGATGCGTTGAGCGATGCGTCCGGCGAAATCGTTCTGAAAGAAATTCAGGCTTTGCTTGAGCACATAGGCATGGTTTTGCCAGCGGATCATGCTGGTCATGCCAGGGCTGATGGTCTGGTGCACCAGCAGATCATGCAGGCCGACGAAGATGGGCCGCAAAATCAGGGCCACCACCAGCATCCAGATCAGCTCGCCGGCGTGTTCACTGAAGAAGTTTGCATTGGGCGTACCCTGAGCCAGATCGATGATCCGGCTCAGGTAGCTGAACAGCGCAACTTCAATCAGCGCCCCGATCAGCCCTACCACCAACAGTACGGCGAAACTGGGCCAGACCTGGCGCAGGTAGTAGAGGTAGAACGGCAGGACTTTGCCAGGCGGTGCCGCCGTCGGCGCATCACGGAAGATATCGATCAACTGCTCGAAACGGCGGTACAGCATGAAAGGGTCAACTCCTGTTGTTTCGGCCCGGCTGAGCGCAGGTCACGTCCTTGTGAACCCGGATTCAGTCGAGGCGTTTAGCCTTGATGATCATCACAGGATCTGCCGGGACATCGCCCATGCCGGATTTTGTGGTGGTTTTCACATTGGCGATCTGGTCGACCACATCCATACCCTTGACCACCTTGCCGAACACCGCATAGCCGAAATCACGACCGCCATGGTCAAGGAAGTTGTTGTCCTTGTGGTTGATGAAGAACTGGCTGGTGGCCGAGTTCACCGCCGCCGTACGGGCCATGGCCAGGGTGCCACGCGTGTTACGCAGGCCGTTGTCCGCTTCGTTCTTGATCGGCTCCTTGGTCTCCTTCAGCCCCATGTCCTTGGTGAAGCCACCACCTTGAACCATGAACCCCGGGATCACACGGTGGAAAATGGTGTTGTTGTAGAAGCCGCTGTCGACATAGCCCAGAAAGTTCTGGGTGCTGATCGGTGCCTTTTCTGCGTCCAGTTCAACTTCGATATCACCGAAGCTGGTGGTCAGCAGCACGTGGGGTTGTTTGTCGGCAGCCATCAGGCTGGTAGCGAACACGGTAGCGCAGGCGGCCAGAAGAATTTTTTTCAGCATGGACTCAATGATCCTTGAGCGGTAGTTGAAGCGGCAGCGAGAAACTGCAGCAGGGTCTGGTTGAACAGTTGTGGTTGATCCAGTGGTGTAGCGTGCCGTGAATCGGCGATAACCGCCAGTCGAGCCTGAGGGATCAGGTCAACGTAGCGCTCTTTCAGCGCGACTGGCGTGTAATCCTGATCGGCGCTGATCACCAGCGTAGGACAGCGGATCTGTCCCAGGCGTTCCTGCACCCCCCAGCCGACGATGGCGTCGAAGCTGCTCAGGTAGGCGCGCTTGTCGTTGCGTGCCCAGCGCTGTGTCATCGTGCGCCGCAGGCCGGCGTGTTCCGGTTTTGGAAACAGCTTGGCTGCCAGGCCCTTCCCGACAGCCTCGGTGCTGAGCAGGCGGGCCAGGCTCCAACGCTTGAACCACCACAGCCAGTCAGTTCGGTTGCGTATTTTGACCTCAGGGGCACTGTTGACGATGCACAGGCTGCGTAGCCATTCAGGGTGATCGACGGCGAACTGGAAGCCGATCATGCCGCCCATCGACAGGCCGACCAGGTGCACGGGGCCAGGTTGCAGGTGTTCAAGCAGTGCCAGCAGGTCGGCACTGAAGCCCGGGATGGTGTAGCGCTCACGGGGTTTGTCCGAGCGCCCATGGCCGCGGATGTCCATCAGGATAACCCGGTAGTGACGGGCCAGTTCAGGCACCTGAGATTCCCAGTCTTCGCAGCTGGAGCCCAAGCCGTGCAGCAACACCAAGGGTTCGCCCTGGCCATAGATCTCGTAGTGCAGCGAGCAACCTTCATGTTCGAAGTAGGCCATGGGCGCGATTCCTGTCAGGCTTGGGCGGGGGCGGCGAAGGGCACGTCCAGCGGCGCGGTGTCGAAGTTGCGCAACAGCTCGATGAGGATTTGTGTGGCCGGGCCCAGCGGTTTGTCCTTGTTCGAGTAAAGGTAGAACAGAGGGTGGCGACTGCCACCCTGGTCCAGGGGTAATGGCTTGAGCAGCCCTTCGCGCAGTTCGCGTTCGATCAGGTGCCGAGGTAGCCAGGCGAAGCCCAGGCCGCTGCACACGAAGCTTGATGCGGTGGCCAGGCTGCCTACGGTCCAGCGTTGTTCGGCGCCCAGCCAGCCGACATCGCGAGGTTGCGAACGACCTGAATCGCGAATCACTACTTGTAGCTGACTTTCCAGGTCCTGGAAGCTCAGCTCACGTTGCAGGCGATGCAGGGCATGTTCGGGATGGGCCACGGCCATGAACTCCACGGAGCTCAATTCGGTGCCCAGGTAGCCGGGGATGTTGAAGCCGCTGATGGCAAGGTCAGCGATACCTTCGTGCAGGACTTCCTCGACCCCGGACAGTACCTCTTCCCGCAGCCGTACTCGACAGCCGCGGCTTTGCGGCATGAAGGCGCTCAATGCCCGAACCAGACGTGCGTTGGGGTAGGCAGCGTCCACCACCAACCGCACTTCGGCCTCCCAGCCCTGTTCCATATGGTGGGCGAGGTCTTCCAGTTGGCTGGCCTGCTTGACCAGTTGCCGCGAGCGTCGCAACAGCACGCCGCCGGCTTCGGTCAACACTGCCTTGCGCCCGTCGATGCGTAGCAGCGGTATGCCCAACTGTTCTTGCATGCGCGCCACGGTGTAACTGACCGAAGATTGTGAGCGGTGCAGGGCATCGGCGGCCTGGGCGAAGCCGCCGTGGTCAACGACCGCTTGCAGGGTTCGCCACTGATCCAGGGTAACGCGCGGCGCTTTCATCAAGGGCTCCTGTTGTCCTAAGCTGGCGCACTGTCATGGAGAGCGCCGAATGAAAAAATGTTGTGTTGCACTGCTGGCCCTGCTGCCGCTTACAGCCCTGGCCTATCCCATCGATGTGGAAAAGGACGTGGAGGGCGTCAAGCTCGACTACACCACCTACGATACGGACTACGACATGGGCGCGATCACCCTGAACAACTACGGTGACGTGGCGGCCCAGTGCAAGGTGACCTTCCGCAATGGCCCGGAAGCGCCTCGTGTACGCCGTGTGCAGGTGCCTGCCAAGCAAAGCGTTGACGTCAACGCCAAGTTCAATCGCAAGATCATCAAGTTGCGCATAGCCCTCAGCTGCAAACCCCAGTAAAACCCGATGCTCTACCTTTCAGGGTAGAGCATCGACCAAATAAAACAAATTAATCGATATATTGCACCCAGTTTTTGCGCTTTTTAATCGATAAGCTGCTGCTTAATCTTGCCTCCATCGACTTAGCGACCTTGCCGAATGGAGGCAACCATGTCCCGTGTACTGATCATCGAAAGCAGCGCCCGCCAACACGATTCGGTCTCGCGTCAATTGACCCGTGACTTTATCGCGCAGTGGCAGTCAGCCCATCCGACTGACGCGATCACGGTACGCGATCTGGCTGCCAACCCGGTGCCGCATCTGGACGAAACCTTGCTCGGTGGCTGGATGAAGCCTGAAGAGCAGCGTAATGCCGAAGAGCTGAAGGCACTGCAGCGCTCAAACGAATTGACCGATGAGCTGCTGGCCGCCGATGTTCTGGTGATGGCTGCGCCGATGTACAACTTCACCATCCCCAGCACGCTGAAGGCCTGGCTGGACCATGTACTGCGTGCCGGGATTACCTTCAAGTACACCGAAACCGGTCCTCAGGGGCTGCTGACAGGCAAGCGTGCCTATGTGCTGACCGCGCGCGGTGGTATCCATGCCGGCGCTGCCAGCGACCATCAGGAACCCTACCTGCGTCAGGTGATGGCCTTCATCGGTATTCACGATGTGACCTTCATCCATGCCGAGGGCTTGAACATGGGGGGGGACTTCCATGACAAGGGCCTGAACCAGGCCAAGGCAAAACTGGCTGCGGTGGCCTGAGGCTTCAATCGACTTTCCCGCCTGACACCTGTTGCTCCTTTGGGTGTACCTGCCCGATCAATGCCCTGTGCTTGATCGGGTTTTTTGTGGGCGGCTGGTTCTGGCCCGGTACGATCCCGTGCGGCAAGGCACTGCCTGCGTTTGACTGTATTGCTCGCCCGGCGCCGAACCGCTAAGGTCGCGGGCTGCACTGCATGGGGTAAACATGGGCTATCTATTAATTGTCGCGCTGATCCAGGCATTTTCCTTCAGCTTGATCGGCGAGTACCTCGCTGGGCATGTCGACAGCTATTTTGCTGTACTGGCGCGTGTGTTGCTGGCGTTGCTGGTGTTTTTGCCGCTGACCCGCTGGCGTCAGGTCGAGCCGCGCTTCATGGGCGCAATGCTCGGTATCGGCGCGCTGCAGTTTGGCGTCACCTACGTTTGCCTGTACCTGAGCTTTCGGGTGTTGACGGTACCGGAAGTCTTGCTGTTCACCATCCTCACGCCCCTGCATGTGACGCTGATCGAGGACGCCCTGAACCGGCGTTTCAACCCCTGGGCGCTGCTGGCTGCCGTGGTGGCGGTGGGCGGGGCGGCAGTGATTCGTTTTGATCGGATCAATCCGGATTTCTTCATGGGCTTTCTGCTGCTGCAAGTGGCCAACTTCACCTATGCCGCCGGGCAGGTGCTGTACAAGCATCTGGTGGCGCGTTATCCCAGCGATTTGCCGCACTACCGGCGTTTTGGCTATTTCTATCTGGGCGCCTTGATCGTGGTGTTGCCAGCCTTCTTGCTGTTTGGCAACGTGCAGCACCTGCCGAGTACCGAGGTGCAATGGCTGGTGCTGCTGTTTCTCGGGGTATGCCCGACCGCGTTGGGCCTGTACTGGTGGAACAAGGGCGCCTGCCTGGTTTCAGGCGGCACCTTGGCAGTGATGAACAACCTGCATGTACCCGTAGGGCTCTTGCTCAACCTGCTGATCTGGAACCAGCATGAGCCACTGGGGCGTTTGTTCCTCGGCGGTGCGGTGATACTCGCCTCGCTATGGCTTAGTCGCCTCGGTGTTCAGCGCCCGTTGCTCGCCAGCCAGGGACGAGGGTAACAACCCGGCCCGCAGGTCATTGCCGCTCGGTTGCTGGTACAGGCTCAGGCCAAACTCCGGCAGCACTGCCAGCAGGTAGTCGAAGATATCGCCCTGGATACGCTCATAGTCGGCCCACGCCGTGGTACGGGTGAAGCAATAGATTTCCAGCGGCACGCCCTGCGCGGTGGTCTGCATCTGCCGGACCATACAGGTCATGTTCGGCTGAATGTCCGGGTGGCTCTTCAGGTAAGCCAGGGCAAACGCACGGAAGGTGCCGATGTTGGTCAGGCGCCTGCGGTTGGCTGACAGCTCGGCAACCGGGCCTTGCGCCTCATTCCAGCTATGCAGCTCGTGACGCTTGTGTGCGATGTAGTCTGAAAGCAGGCGGATATCGGCCAGGCGTTGCTCTTCGTGGGGCTGCAGGAAACGCACACCGCCAGCGTCGATGAACAGGCTGCGCTTGATCCGTCGGCCTCCGGCCTGTTGCATGCCGCGCCAGTTCTTGAAGGATTCAGACATCAAGCGCCAGGTGGGGATCGAGACGATTGTCTTGTCGAAATTCTGCACTTTGACGGTATGCAGCGTGATATCGACCACGTCGCCATCGGCGCCCACTTGCGGCATTTCGATCCAGTCACCGACCCGCAGCATGTCGTTACTCGTGAGCTGGACGCTGGCGACGAACGATAGCAGGGTGTCCTTGTAGACCAACAGGATCACCGCCGACATCGCCCCCAGGCCGGACAACAGCAACAGCGGCGAACGGTCGATCAGGGTGGCGACGATGATGATCGCGCCGAATACGAACAGCACCATCTTGGCCAGTTGCACGTAGCCTTTGATCGAGCGGGTACGAGCATGTTCAGTGCGGGCGTAGATCGCCAGCAGGGCGTCGAGCAGGGCACTGACGGCGAGGGTTACAAACAGGATGGTAAAGGCCAGCGCCAGGTTACCGAGGAAGTGCTGGGTGGTGGCGCTCAGTTCCGGTACCAACTTGAGGCCGAATTGCACCAGCAGTGACGGGGTGGTTTGTGCCAGGCGCTGGAACACCTTGTTTCGCAGCAGGTCGTTGAGCCAGAGCAAGGCTGGTTGGCGGCCCAGCAACTTGACCGTGTGGAGGATCAGAAAGCGCGCCACCCGGCCGAGCAGCAGGGCAAGGGTCAGCAACACGCCCAGGCCAAGGCTGGCATGCAGCAGCGGGTGTTGATCCAGCGTGCCCCAGAGGTCAAGGGCGTTTTGCCACCAAGCGTAGATATCCATACCGTTTGAAAGGTTCTGTAAATGAAAGACGGGTCATTAGAGCCCGTATTTCTCGTTCAGTGCCAAAAGAAATTCGGCTCCGGCCGTGGAAAACGTTACCCTATGCAACTGAATTTCTGCACTTGCCCGAGGTACACCCGTGTTTTCCCAATTCGCCCTGCACGAACGCCTGCTTAAAGCTGTGGCCGAGCTGAACTTTGTCGAGCCGACGCCGGTGCAGGCAGCGGCCATTCCCCTGGCGCTGCAAGGGCGTGACCTGCGGGTGACGGCACAAACCGGCAGCGGCAAGACAGCAGCCTTTGTGCTGCCTGTGCTTAACCGCCTGGTCGACCTGAAACAAAAGCGTGTCGAGATCCGCGCCCTGATACTGTTGCCAACCCGTGAGCTGGCCCAGCAAACCCTCAAGGAAATCGAGCGTTTCGCTCAGTTCACCTTCATCAAGGCCGGCATGATCACCGGCGGTGAGGACTTCAAGGAACAGGCCGCCATGCTGCGCAAGGTGCCTGATATTCTGGTCGGCACCCCAGGGCGTATGCTTGAACAGCTCAATGCCGGCAACCTGAAGCTGGAGCATGTGCAGGTTGTTGTGCTTGATGAAGCCGACCGCATGCTCGACATGGGCTTTTCCGATGACGTCGAGCGGTTGTGCAACGAGTGCCCTAACCGCGAACAGACCTTGCTGTTCTCTGCCACTACCGGCGGTGCAGGCCTGCGTGAAATGATCGGCAAAGTGCTGAAGACCCCTGAGCACCTGATGCTCAACAACGTCAGCCAGCTCAGCGAAGGTACTCGCCAGCAGATCATTACTGCCGACCACAACCAGCATAAAGAAGAGATCGTTCAGTGGTTGCTGGCCAACGAGACCTATCAGAAGGCCATTATTTTCACCAACACCCGGGTCATGGCCGACCGTATCTACGGACACCTGGTCGCCAAGGACTTCAAAGCCTTCGTCCTGCACGGCGACAAGGATCAGAAAGACCGCAAGCTGGCCATCGAACGCCTCAAGCAGGGTGGAGCCAAGGTACTGGTTGCCACTGACGTTGCGGCCCGTGGCCTGGACGTTGATGGCCTGGACCTGGTAATCAACTTCGACATGCCGCGCAGTGGTGACGAGTATGTTCACCGCATTGGCCGTACCGGTCGTGCCGGTAACGAAGGCCTGGCCATCTCGCTGATCTGCCATGGCGACTGGAACCTGATGTCCAGCATCGAACGCTACCTGAAACAGAGCTTCGAGCGCCGGGTCATCAAGGAGGTCAAGGGCACCTACAGCGGTCCGAAGAAGGTCAAGGCATCGGGCAAGGCAGTAGGGGTCAAGAAGAAAAAGACCGATAAGAAAGGTGACAAAAAAGTGGCCGCCAAGAAAAAGCCTGCCAACCGGCCGAAAGCCAGCGCACCGCTGGTAAGCCAGGATGGCCTGGCACCACTGAAGCGTCGCAAGCCAGCGCCTGCTGCCGAGTAAGTCGGCCCTCTATCGCCGGCAAGGCCAGCGCCTGAAAGCACGTTGTGCAGGTGCTGGGCTTGCCAGTGATCCCCTCCCGGCCAGTCCCTGCTCTGTTCAAATGTGGAGCGTTCGCTGGCAATGCACATCACTGCCCGTTGATAATCGGCGCTGAATTCACTGTTGCCGAGAGTTTCCCATGCCGTTTTTGCTGACAGGGTGCCTGCCATGAGCACCACCCGCCGCGCAACCGACGCGTTTGCCCTGCAAATCATGTTGGTGTTGTGCCTGATCTGGGGCATGCAACAGGTCATGATCAAATGGGCTGCCGCTGACATCGTGCCGGTGATGCAGGCTGCCGGGCGCTCCGGTATTGCGGCGCTGATGGTCGGGTTGCTGATCTGTTGGCGTGGTGGCTGGGAGCATGTCAGCAGTACCTGGCGCGGCGGCTTGCTGGCTGGCGGGCTATTTGGCCTGGAGTTCCTGTTCATTGCCGAAGGCCTGCAACTGACCTCGGCGGCGCATATGTCGGTGTTCCTCTATACCGCACCGATATTTACCGCGCTGGGCTTGCATTGGCTGCTGCCCAGCGAACGGCTGCGGCCATTGCAATGGTTGGGTATCGCGCTGGCCTTTGGCGGTATTGCCGTAGCATTTGCCGGTGGCATTTCGCTGGAACATCTGGACGGGCGCATGCTGCTGGGGGACGCCTTTGGTGTGCTGGCGGGCATGGCGTGGGGTGCGACCACTGTCGTGGTGCGGGGCTCGCGGTTGTCCGAGGCCCCGGCGACGCTGACGCTGTTCTACCAGTTGCTGGTGGGGTTTGTCGGGTTGTTGCTGATTGCCGCGGTCAGTGGCCAGGTCGGCCACGTTACGTTTACCCCGGTATCGGTAGGCAGCCTGTTGTTCCAGGGCTTGGTGGTGTCGTTCTTCAGTTATTTGACCTGGTTCTGGTTATTGCGCCGTTACCTGGCATCGAACCTGGCAGTGTTTTCCTTTGTCACCCCGTTGTTCGGGGTGACATTTGGCGTACTGCTGTTGGGCGAGCCGCTCAGTCTGAACTTCGTTCTGGGGGCCGTCTTTGTGTTGCTCGGGGTCACGATGGTGAGTGCAGAGCAGTGGGTGCGTCGACGTTTGCGCAGCCTGCTCGGCCAGTAATGGGGTAGAGCAACAGCACGCCGGCCAGCAACAGGCCGGTGCCGGCGATGATCAATGCGGGTTCAAGGCTGGCTGCAAACTGATTGCTCAGGGCAGCCAGCAAAGGGCCGCTCAGTTGGCCAAGGGCAAAACAGGCGGTCAGCAGACCCGCGTTGCGCTGGGTTGCGTGTGGGGCCAGTTCCCGAGAGCGCTGCATCACCAACTGCATACAGGCCAGGAATGGCGTACCGCAGAGCACTACGCCCAGCGCCAGACCGGGGCCGTTCCCCAGCAGGCAGGCAAACACCCCGGTGGCCTGTAGCCATAGCGTTACCATCAACCACCGTGACGTGCTGCCTTGTCCGGGCCGACGCCGGCTGACCAGCACCACACCGAGTGCCGCCGCCAGGCCGAAGCCGGGCCAGAACAGATCGGCCAGCCACTGGCCGTGGAAGTGCGTATTGGCCATTTGTGACATGAAGGTCGCCGGGATGATGTAGCCGGTGCCGTACAGCGCATAGATGACGCTCAGACGGGCAATTCCCGGTGTGCTGCCGGCCGGGCTGAGCGCTGCGTTTGCAGCGGTTGTTGGCTGCGGCAGCAGCGGCAGGATGGCGAGTAGCATCAGCAGGGCGGTGGCGGCGTAGATCAACCACAGCGGTGCTGAACCGAGTCCCTGCAGGTTTGAATACAGTGCCAGTAGGCCGGTGAGGCAGATGCCCATGCCAGGGCCTGCGAAGACCAAGGCGCCCAGTTGCGGGCGATTGCTCTGCGCGGCCAGCTGTTGGCTTAAGCTGGTGATCATGACCAGCACCCAGGCACTGGCCACACCGGTGCCAAAGCGCAGCAGCATATGCGCCCAGAAGCCGTTCGCCCAGAACGACGCCAGCGTCAGCAGTACACACAGCCACAGCCCGGCCAGCAAGCGCAGCCGGACCTGTCCGGGGCGGCGCGCAAACATGCCGTCCAATGCACCCACGAAGTATCCCAGGTAATTGGATGCGGCCACCAGGCCGGCAGCACTCAGGCCCAGCTGACCTTCGCTGATCAGGTGTGGCAGTTGCGGGGTCAGGGCAAAACGGCCAATGCCCATCGCCATCATCAAGGCAATGAAACTGGCAAGCAGGCGCAGAGTCGGGGACATGACGGGTCTCCAGTACAGGGTTCGATGACCGTCAGGCTAGTGCGCATTGACTTTCAGTGAAATTGAATAATTATGAGGAACTTGTTCTTTTTTAGAGAATGGCTATGGAGCTCAGTCAGCTGAGAATCTTTCAGGCGGTTGCCGAGACGGGATCGGTTACCCGGGCTGCCGAGCAGTTGCATCGGGTGCCGTCCAACCTGTCGACGCGCCTGCGTCAACTTGAGGAACAATTGGGCGTAGAGCTGTTTCGTCGCGAACGGCAGCGCTTGCAGTTGTCGCCGGCAGGAAAGGTGCTGCTGGATTACGCCGGGCGCCTGCTGGCCTTGCACGATGAGGCCTTTGCGGCGGTACAGGGTGGTCAACCGGCCGGGGATTTTGTGCTCGGCACCATGTACAGCACGGCGGCCATTCATTTGCCTGCCTTGTTGGCACGTTATCACCGGGCCTATCCGGCAGTTAATTTGCAGGTGCAGGCGGCGCCCAGCGGTGAACTGCTCGAGGGCTTGCTCAGCGGGCGTCTGGACGCCGCGCTGGTCGATGGTCCGTTGAGCCTGGCGGGCCTGGATGGTGTGCCGCTGTGTGATGAAACCCTGGTGTTGATCACCGAGGCTGATCATCCCCCGGTACGCAGCGCCCGCGACGTGGCAGGGCGTGCGGTATTCACCTTTCGTCAGGGCTGCTCGTATCGGATGCGACTCGAGGCCTGGTATGCCCATGATCATGCGAGCATGGGGCGGGTGATGGAAATTGAGTCCTACCCCAGCATGCTGGCTTGCGTCATTGGCGGTGCCGGTGTCGCACTGATGTCACACTCCATGCTGGAAAGTCTGCCGGGGCGTGAGAGCGTGGCGGTTCACCGTTTGCAATCGCCGTTCGACGAGGCGACCACCTGGTTGATGTGGCGCAAGGGCATGCTGGGCGCGAACCTCAGTGCCTGGGTGGAATTGCAGCAGGGCGCGCGACTTGAACCTGCGCAACGCCGTGTGGTCAGCGCTTGATCGAGGTCAAGCCATGTTTTCTTTGTCAGATTCAGCGATGCGCAGTGAGGGACATCGGGCTATGATCTCTATGAAGCGTCGCAGGACTTCTTTGCCACGCCAGATAACCCGTAAGGGGGATGTCATGAAAAATGCGCTGTATAACTGGCTACATGACCTGGCTGTTGCGCTTGGCCTGATTCCGCCACCGCTGCAACCGGTTCCGATCCCCAGTGATGAGGAGCAACGCAAACGCCAGCCGCGCAAGTAGGCGGGCGCAGTGCCGACCTGAAAACCGCCGCATCATGACGCATGCGACGGTTTGTTCAGGTTACGTCAATGTTGTCGCTTCCACGGGTTGGCGGGACATCAGGCTGACCAGAATGAAGCTGATCAAGCCGATCGCCAGACTGTAGTAGATGGGGGTATTGGCCTCCAGGCCATCCTTGATCATGAATACCAGTGCGGTGCCAAAGCCCAGTGCCATGCTGGTAATGGCGCCGGCAGTAGTTGCACGCTTCCAGTAGATCGCTCCGATCAGCGGAATCAGCATACCGCCCACCAGCAGGTTATAGGCCAGGGTCAGCGCGCTGATCACGTCGTTGACCACCAGCGCAATGCCCAGCACCACGATACCGGTCAGGCAGGTGAACAGGCGGCTGACGCCCAGGCTCGACTGCTTGCCGCTGCGCAGTCGCGGCAGGAGGTCTTCGGTGAGGGTGGTGGAGGCTGCCAGCAGACCAGCACTGGCGGTGGACATCATCGCGGCGAGGGCGGCGGCCATCAGCAGCCCGCGGATACCATCGGGCAGGGTGCCCTTGATCACTGCGGCGAAGGCGTTGTTGGGATTGCTCAGGTCAGGCATCAGCACATGGGCCGCCATGCCAATCAGGGCGCAGGCCAGGCCATAGATCACGCAGTAGACCCCCGCGGTAGTACCGGCATATTGAGCCACCTTTTCGTCGCGCGCGGTGAACACCCGTTGCCAGATATCCTGACCGATCAGAATGCCGAAGAAGTAGATCAGGAAGTAGGTGATGATGGTGTCCCAGCCTATCGTGGTAAGGCTGAAACGGGTTGCGGGCAGCGTGTTTACCAGCTCATCCCAGCCTCCGACCTTGTACAGGCACACCGGTAGCAGGATGAACATCAGGCCTACGGTCTTGATCACGAACTGGACGATGTCTGTCAGGGTCAGTGACCACATGCCACCGATGGTCGAATAGGTCACGACCACGCCCCCGCCGAGCACAATGGCCAGCCAGAACGGCAGTTCAAGCAGGACTTCCAGGACGGTGCCGATGGCAAGGACAGAGGTAACCCCAATCATCAGTGCATAAGCCAGCATGATCGCGGCACTGGCTTGGCGGGCCAAGGGGTTGTAGCGGCGCTCAAGTACCTGGGTCACCGTGAAGATACGCAGACGCAACAGCGGTTTGGCCAGGAACAGGTTCAGGGCGATGATGCCCATGCCCAATGCGGCACAAAGCCAGAAACCGGAAATGCCATGTACATAGCCAAGGCGTACGGAACCAACGGTTGACGCACCGCCCAGTACGGTCGTGGCCATGGTGCCCATGTACAGGGTCGGGCCGAGGTTGCGACCAGCGACCAGATAATCTTCGTGGGTCTTGGCTCGGCGCATCCCATACCAGCCGAGCGTGAGCATGCTGGCGGCATAAATCAGTACAACGAAAATATCCAGGGCCATGGGTTCTCCGATTGTCTTTATTATGGTCAGAGCGACCTCTCGGGCGACCATGGCCGCCCGGGGTTCATTCTTCAGTACGGCGGACCGGTGGCGCCGGTAACGCCGTCATGGCTTCCTGCCGTGGCGGTTGTCCTGGTGGTGCAGTCCTATCGGCGTGCCACGCCTGGCAATACGCACAGCATTTCGTAGAGCAGATTGGCGCCCAGCAACGAGGTGTTGCCGGTGGTGTCATAGGGCGGGGAAACTTCCACCAGGTCGCAGCCGATCAGGTCCAGGCCCTGGCAGCCACGGACGATTTCCATGGCCTGTATGGTGGTCAGGCCACCGATTTCCGGGGTGCCGGTGCCAGGTGCCCACGCAGGATCGATGCCGTCGATATCGAAGCTCAGGTAGACCGGACCACCACCGACTTTCTCGCGAACTTCGGCCATCAGTGGCTCCAGCGACTTGTGCCAGCACTCCTCGGCTTGAACAACCCGGAAGCCCTGTTTGCGGCTCCAGTTGAAGTCTTCTGCGGTATAGCCTTGTGCGCGCAAACCGATCTGAACCACGCGATCGCAGTCCAGCAAGCCTTCTTCGACCGCGCGGCGGAAGGTGGTGCCGTGGGCGATTTTTTCACCGAACATGTGATCGTTGACGTCGGCGTGGGCATCGATATGCACCAGCCCGACCTTGCCGTGTTTTTTATGGATGGCACGCAGGATTGGCAACGTAACGGTATGGTCGCCACCCATGGTCAGCGGAATCACATTGTGTTCCAGGATCTGGTCGTAGGCTTCTTCAATGATCCGCACGGCGTCGAGCAGGTTGAAGGTGTTGATTGCCACATCGCCAATGTCGGCCACCGACAGTGAGTCAAACGGGGCGGCGCCGGTTGCCATGTTGTAGGGGCGGATCATTACGGATTCGGCGCGTATCTCTCGCGGTCCGAAGCGAGTGCCTGAGCGCAATGAGGTGCCAATATCCAGTGGAATACCGATAAAAGCGGCATCAAGGCCGGCAGCGCTTTGCAGGTGGGGGAGACGGAGCATGGTGGCGATACCGCCGAAGCGCGGCATTTCGTTGCCGCCCAGCGGTTGATGAAGAATCTTGTCCACGGTCGGGCCTCTTCGATTCGATTGTTCTAGTTGTTGAAACCTGTCGGGCTATCGCGGGAACGCAACTGAAATGCCGCACACAGGCTGTGTTGTGGCGGAGTCTGCAAAACGTAGTGGTTGAAAAGAATCGCTACAGCCAAATACTTACTTCAGATTTTCTTAAACTAATGCCTGTGTGCTGGTTAGACTTTGCAGACCGCTTTCACTGTGGATCACCTGAACATGGCCAATGCCTTGCCCGACCTGAAACTGTTGCGCATCTTCGTCAGCGTCGTGCGTCATCAAGGGTTCGCCAATGCCCAGCAAGAGTTGAATCTGTCGACCTCAGCCATCAGCACTTACATGAGCCAGTTGGAGTCCGCACTCGGTATTGTGCTGTGCCATCGAGGGCGTGGCGGCTTCAGCCTGACCAGCAAGGGCGAGTTGTTCCATCAGGAAACGTTGCGTTTACTGGCGGAAATGGAGGGCTTCGAGCAGTACGCTGCAGCACTCAAGGGCGAGTTGCGTGGGACGCTGAACCTGGGGGTAATCGATTCTACGGTCGGTGACCGGGCCTTGCCGTTGGCAGAGGCCATTGGTGCATACAGTCAGGAACACCCGGCGGTGCATCTGCACTTGTCGGTTTCCAGCCCTTACGAGCTGCAGTTGGGCGTGCAGGACAACCGCCTGGATCTGGCGATTGGCGCGTTTTCCACACGCATGAGTGGCTTGCTGTATCAGCCGCTGTACCGTGAGCAACATTGGTTGTACTGCAGCAATCGCCATCCGCTCTACCTGCAGCGGCGTATCCCCGAGCAGGTGATTACCCAGCAGCGCATGGTTGGGCGCGGTTATTGGAGCCAGGCGGAACTGGCTCGCCATGGTTTCAAGCACAGTGCGGCAACGGTGGAGAGCATGGAGGCGCAACTGATACTGGTGTTGTCCGGTGCCTACATTGGTTACTTGCCCGAGCACTATGCCCAGGCGTGGGTGGACAAGGGCGATTTGCGGGTTTTGTCCCCGGCGACCTTTGGCTACCAGGCGCCGTTCTCCATGATCATCCGCCGAGGACGCAGCCGTGAACCATTGATCCAGACTTTTCGTGATTTACTCAGGGCACAGCTCATGCCAGCCTGAATGGAGTTTCCAATAAATTTTTTTCGAAATTCGGTGAATTTCTGGGGCTTTTCGCCATCACTCCGGCAAGGGCTCTGCTAAACCTGTCTCTGCTTGATGATTTTTACATCATTGTCCTCCAAGCAGGGAACGCCCAGATGCGCATGAATTTGCCAGTCACTGAGCATGAAAGAACCTTCCCCAATGAACAGCGGCTTATCTCTACCACCGACCTGAATAGCCGCATTACCTACTGCAACGACGCCTTCATCTCGATCAGTGGCTTTACCAATGAGGAACTGGTTGGCCAGACGCACAACCTGGTACGCCATCCAGACATGCCGCCCGCAGTGTTTGCACATATGTGGGAGACCATAAAGCAAGGCAAGCCCTGGATGGGGGTCGTCAAGAACAGGGCCAAGAACGGCGATTTTTACTGGGTAAGTGCCTACGTAACAGCGATTTATGAAAATGGCCGCGTCAGCGGTTATGAGTCGGTACGTTCAGTGCCGACTCGGGAGCAGATTCGCCGCGCCTCCGCACTCTATGCGCGCTTGCGCCAAGGGCGTTCGGCACTCCCGTTCGCTGCGCGGCTGGGTACCCAGCTCGCTCATGGTTGGCCTTTGCTGGTTGCGGGAGGGGTGTCGGCAGCAGGGTACCTATGGTTGCCACAATACGCGGCGCTGAGTGTGCTGGCGGTCAGCCTGCTCGGTGCCTGGTACCTGACTGAGTCGCGACAGAACCGCGCGATTGAACGCACGCTGGCTGAGCACCCCAAAGCTTTCACCAGCCCGCTGGTTGCGCTGACCTACAGTGACAATCCGGGGTTGTTGGGGCAGTTGGAGCTGGCCATTATCAGTGAGGAAGCGCGGCTGCAGACCGCACTCACCCGGCTGGTCGACGCGGGTGTCGGGGTCAAGGCTCGGGCGGCCCAGTCGTCCGATTTGTCCGGCTCCCAGGCGCAGATGCTCGATCGCCAACGTAATGAGACTGACCAGTCCGCCACGGCCATTGCACAAATGGCCGCGACGATTCAGGAGGTGACCCATAACGTTCAGAACACCGCCAACGCTGCGTCCGATGCAGATCAATTGGCTCAGCAGGGCAGTGATCTGGCTCAGCAGAGTTTGCAAGCGATGAGCAGTATGAGTGATGCGGTCAACGACATAGGTGTGGCGGTGCATGCCTTGGCCGACCAGACCCAGTCGATTGGCAGTGTCGTGGATGTGATTACGTCGATTGCCGAGCAGACCAACCTGCTGGCGCTGAATGCGGCAATTGAGGCGGCCAGGGCGGGGGAGCAGGGGCGGGGTTTTGCGGTCGTGGCTGATGAAGTGCGTTCACTGGCCCAGCGTACCCGTGCGTCCACCGAGGAAATCCACCAGATTATTGCCTCGTTGCGTTCTGGCGCGGAGCGGGCCGTGAGCACCGCAACCAAGGGCGAACAGATTTCCCGTGACAGCGTGCAACGGGTTGAGGCGGTACAGTCGGCATTGGTGGGTATCAGCCAGGCGGTCAGCCGTATTACGGGCATGAGCCAACAGATGGCCACGGCTTCCGAGCAACAAAGCCATGTGGCTGAGGATATCAACCAGCAGATCACCCGTATTGCCCAGCTTTGCGACCACAGTGCCGGTCAAGCCAAGCAGGGGGCAGAGATCAGCCAGGATCTCGAACACATGGCAGATTACTTGTATAGCCTCGCAGAACGCTTCAATCGTTAGTTCCTTTTACCCACAGGGATGTGGGTAAGCTTTTCGGGCCTGTTATGGCACACTTGTGCATTCAGGAGAACCCGATGTCCAGAATCAACTGCGAGCGCTGCTTGCGACCGCAAAACCACTGCCTTTGCCCCTTGATTCCCAGCCTTGCAAGCCGCACCCGCATCGTGCTTTTGCAGCACCCGAGTGAAGTCCGGCATGCGCTGAACACCGCACGCCTGGCGGCATTGGGCCTGCGCAATGCCGAATTGCGGGTGGGCGAGGTGTTTGATGATCTGCCTGAACTGATCGCTACCCCCGGTTACCGGGTCGCGGTGCTGTTTCCCGCAGAACAGGCTCAGGTGCTTGAACCCTACAGTAATGGCCAGGACTCGCGCCCCTGGTTATTGGTGGTGCCTGACGGTACCTGGCGCAAGGCTCGCAAGTTGCTGCACCTGAATCCATTGCTGGCTGAGTTGCCCAGGGTCAGCCTGGCGACCGTTCAACCGTCACGTTACCGATTGCGCAAGGCGCCGGAGCCAGGCGCGTTGTCGACGCTGGAAGCGGTGGTGCAGGCGTTGAATGTGCTGGAGGCGCCAGAGGTGTTTGATGGGTTGCTCAAGCCGTTCGATGCCCTGATCGAGGGGCAGATTGCAGCGATGGGCAGTGAGACCTATACACGCAACCATGTGCGTTGACGGCTCGGCAGAGCGCACAGCGGTTCCTGCCAGTACCCGCTGGCGTCAATGTTTGTACAGGGTTTTCTGGCGCAGGATGTAGACGCTGACCAGCACGGCACTGGCCAGCATGAAGCCACGGGCCCAAGGCAGCGGTACGAGGTAGCAGGACAGGCTGATGCTTGTCCACATCAGGCCGATGGCGTAGACCTTGCCTTTCAGGGGAATCCCTTCACCGTTGAGGTAGTCACGGATCCACGGGCCCAGTTGGGGGTGGTTGATCAGCCAATCGTGAAAGCGTGGCGAGCTGCGTGCAAAGCAGGCGGCAGCCAGCAGCAGAAACGGGGTGGTCGGCAGTACCGGCAGGAAGATGCCGATCACCCCCAACGCAACGCTGAGCCAGCCGATGGCCAGCAGCAGGTAGCGCATCTGCAAGAACTCAGTGGTGGCGAGGCTTGAGCAGCGCTGGCTTTTCGTCTGGCGCATGGCAGAGCAGATAAAGCGCAGTCAGCGCCTCGGGGATCTGCACGATCATGTCGTCCATCAGGTTGGCATCGCTGGCGATGTCGGCAAATTCAGGCTGCTCGTCGAACAGGCCGGAACCCACCATGATCGGCAACAGCATTTCGCTGACTTCTTCTTCTGCGGTCTCGAACCAGGCTTCCTCACGCAGGAATACGCCTTCCATGAAACCGATGCACCAGCCGCGCAGCTCGGAGTCGTCCGGTTCGTCGCCAAGGTCCAGGTCGCAGGGCAGCTCGAACTCCTCGTCGCTGGCCAGTTGGCGAGCGATGTGTTCACGGAGCTTGATCAGCGTTGTTTCGATCTCGGTACGCTGGGCGTCGTCCTTGTAGTGCGGCTCTTCGGAGAACAGGGCGTCGATCCATTCACGCTCGGGCACGGCTTCGGCGCAAATCGACAGCGCAGTCAGGTAGCCGTGTGCGGCAACGTAGTCCAGCGCTTCCTCATGCAATTCGTCGGCGTCGAGGAAGGCTTGCAGGCGGTTCAATTGCTCAGCGAAGGACATTACAGGGCTACCTTGGGAATAAACGATAATGAATTCTAGCACCTTGCGGAGCAAACGATGCAAAGGAAGACGCTCTATCGTAGAGCCACCTGTGGGGGCGGGCGCTCGGGTATAATGCTCGGCTTTTGTGTCGGGTGCCCAGCGTGGCGGTCCCCGGGTAAAAGCCGCTTACGCATTTTCGGATGAGGCGGATCGGTTTTTCATCCAGCCTGTGGCGAGGATGGTTCTGCGATTTTTGGAGTTTCTATGCTCGAACAGGCTCAGCGCGTCCTCAAGGATATCTTCGGCTACGACAGTTTCCGTGGTCGCCAGGGTGCGATCATCGAATGTGTAGCCAAGGGCGGTGATGCCTTGGTGCTGATGCCTACCGGCGGCGGCAAGTCGCTCTGCTATCAAGTACCGGGGTTGCTGCGCAATGGCCTGGCAGTGGTTGTTTCGCCCCTGATCGCCCTGATGGAAGACCAGGTTGCAACCCTTGACGAGCTGGGGGTGGCGGCCGCATCGCTGAACTCGACCCTGAGCGCCGAGCAGCAGCGCGAGCTGGCCGGAAAGATCCGTCGCGGTGAAATCAAGATGCTCTACCTGGCGCCTGAGCGCCTGGTTCAACCGCGCATGCTGGACTTCCTGCGCGGCCTTGAGATCGCCTTGTTCGCCATTGACGAGGCGCACTGCGTTTCACAATGGGGTCATGACTTCCGCCCGGAGTACCTGCAACTGGGGCAGTTGGCTGAACTGTTTCCAACGGTGCCGCGTATCGCCCTGACGGCGACGGCCGATATGCGGACCCGAGAGGAAATCGTTACCCGCCTGCATTTGCAGAATGCCGAGCGCTTTCTGTCGAGCTTCGATCGACCGAACATTTTCTATCGCATTGTGCCCAAGGAGCAGCCGCGCAAGCAGTTGATGGCGTTCCTGAGCGAGCGCCGTGGCGATGCCGGGATTGTCTACTGCCTGTCGCGGAAGAAAGTCGACGATGTTGCCGCCTTCCTCTGTGATCAGGGTTTTCCGGCCTTGCCCTACCATGCCGGCCTTCCTGCCGAGACCCGTGCCAGCAACCAGCGGCGCTTCCTCAACGAGGAGGGCCTGATCATGGTTGCGACCATTGCGTTTGGCATGGGGATCGACAAGCCCAACGTCCGCTTTGTCGCTCACCTCGACCTGCCCAAATCCCTGGAAGCCTATTACCAGGAAACCGGACGTGCGGGCCGTGACGGGCTGCCTGCCGATGCCTGGATGGCCTACGGCTTGCAGGACATGGTGATGCTCAAGCAGATGCTGCAGAACTCCGAGGGCGACGAGCGCCACAAGCGCATCGAACAGCACAAGCTCGACGCCATGCTGGCTTTGTGCGAGGAAACCCGCTGCCGGCGTCAGATACTGCTGAATTACTTTGACGAAGAACTCTTGCAGCCATGTGGTCATTGCGACAACTGCGTTGACAGCGTTCAGACCTGGGATGCGACCGAGCCGGCACGCCAGGCCCTTTCGGCCATCTATCGCACGGGGCAGCGCTATGGCGTCGGCCATTTGATCGACGTATTGCTTGGTCGTGATAACGAAAAAGTACGTAGTTTTGGCCATCAACAGTTGTCGGTGTTTGGTGTCGGCAAGGCCCGCCAGGAAGGGGAGTGGCGCTCGCTGTTCCGTCAACTGGTTGCCCGTGGCCTGGCTGATATCGACCTTGAAGGGTATGGCGGCCTGCGCCTTTCCGACAGTTGTCGCCCGCTGTTGCGTGGCGAGGTCAACCTGGAGCTGCGTCGGGACCTCAAGCCGCAGATCAGTAAAGGCACGGGCAGCTCCGGCAGCCCGGCGAGCCAACTGGTGCGTGGCGAAGAGCGCGAGCAATGGGAGGCCCTGCGTGCGCTGCGGCGCAAGTTGGCCGAAGAGCATGGCGTACCGCCTTATGTGATCTTCCCTGATTCGACGTTGCTCGAAATGTTGCGCAGCCAACCGAGCAGCCTGAGTGAAATGGCGCGGGTCAGCGGCGTGGGGGCGCGCAAGCTGGAGCGCTACGGTCAGGCCTTCCTTGAGGTGCTCGGTGGCGAAGCTGAAACGCCCAAGGTCGTGGTCGATCTGCGTCACGAGTTGGTTACCCTGGCCCGCGCCGGCATGACGCCGATCCAGATCGCCGGTCAACTGCAATGCAGTGAAAAAAATGTCTACAGCCTGCTGGCTGAAGCCATTGGCCGTCAGGAGCTGTCACTGGAACAGGCGCTGGATTTGCCGGAAGACCTGTTGCTTGAACTGCAGGACGCCTTCCTCGATGGCGAGGGGGAGTTACCGCCAGTCTCGGTGATTGTCGGGCAGTTTGGAGCACGGGTCCCCGAAGGGGTGTTGTACTGCGTTCGGGCGGCTTTGGCCGCTGAATTTGAGATGTAAAAAATCGGTAATGTCATCATTTATAACGATTGTTGGACAAAATGCCCGGTGCTTGAGCCTTGCCTAAGGGGCGCGGGCATGGTTAGCTGACTAATAATTGTTTTTGATGATGAGTGTGTTATGCCGTTAACCGATCACCACCGCTTTGGGATGCAGCTGGCGCAGATGTCCCGTGGCTGGCGCGCCGAACTGGATCGCCGCCTGGCTGGATTGAACCTCTCGCAAGCGCGCTGGCTGGTGCTGTTGCACTTGGCCCGTTTCGAGGAGGCGCCTACTCAGCGCGAGCTGGCGCAGAGTGTTGGCGTTGAGGGGCCGACGCTGGCCCGCTTGCTGGACAGCCTGGAGGCTCAGGGCCTGGTGCGCCGTCAGGCGGTCCTTGAGGATCGTCGTGCGAAGAAAATTCTGCTCTGCCCACCCGCCAAACCCTTGATCGAGCAGATCGAAACCATCGCCAATGCCTTGCGCGCCGAGCTGTTCACGGGTGTCGACGAAGAAGAGTTGAGCATCTGCATGCGTGTACATGCGCGCATTCTGGCGAACCTGGAGAAGTCCTAGTCACCGGTCAGGAGGCAGTACCCGCATGACCTTGCACAAGCCTGAAATCGTCATCACCTACTGCACTCAGTGTCAGTGGCTGCTTCGTGCTGCCTGGCTGGCTCAGGAGCTGCTCAGTACCTTCAGTGATGACCTGTCGCGGGTGGCGCTTGAGCCCGCCACGGGTGGCACTTTTCGCATTACCTGCGACGGTGTGCAAATCTGGGAGCGTAAGGCCGATGGCGGCTTTCCTGAAGCCAAAGTGCTCAAGCAGCGCGTGCGCGACCAGATCGATCCTCAGCGCGACCTGGGTCACAACGACCGACCTTGATCAGGCGCTTTCTGCAGTCTTGAGCTTCTTGCCTTGGCTGCCTGTGCTCAGGCGACTGGAAACGACGATTGCTAGAATGATCAGCACACCGCCCATGAACATGCGCGGTGTGGGCGTTTCGGCGAAGATCACCCAGGCCATGGCAATGCCATAGACCGGCTCCATGGCGAAGACTACAGCGGCAGTGCGCGCCTTGATCACTGCGAGGCTGGCGACGAACAGGCTGTGAGCAACGCCTGTGCAGAACACGCCGAGCAGACCAATCCAAAGCCAGTCCAGTGCGGGTACCTCACCGACTCCCGGTGCCGCCAAGGGCAGCAGGCACAGGGCGACGACTGCGTTTTGGCACAGGGCAGCCTGGACTGCCGGGATGCGTCCTGAGCTTGCACGGTTGATCAATGAGAGTAATGAGAACAGCAAGCCGGAGAGCAGCGCCCATAGCAGGCCACCGGTGGCTTCGCTGGCGAGGTTGAA
The DNA here is from genome assembly GCF_014648275.1 of Pseudomonas laurentiana. Classification (GTDB taxonomy): domain Bacteria; phylum Pseudomonadota; class Gammaproteobacteria; order Pseudomonadales; family Pseudomonadaceae; genus Aquipseudomonas; species Aquipseudomonas laurentiana. Next base: position 1,084 of record NZ_BMQU01000025.1, on the reverse strand, counting down.
GTCAGGGGTGACCAGAACCAGGCCAACACTGACCAGCAGTACCAGAAGCATCTCATTGGCGCGGATGCGTTCGCGAAACAACAGGCCTTCAAGCATGATGGTAAAGGCCGGAAAACTGGCAAAGCCCAAGGTCGCGATGGCCACGCCTGCCACCTTTACGGCGATGAAGAAGCTGACCCAGTGCCCTGCCAGCAGTATCCCGCCGAGTGCCAGACGGCGCCAGTCCTGACGCTGCAGGCGCATCCAGCCTTGTTGGCTGAGGGCCGTGAATGCAGCCAGTGCCAATACCGCGAACACCGCACGACCGAAGACGATGATCGACGGGGTGGCGCTGGCAAGCTTGCCAAACACGCCCGTCAGGCCGAAAAACAATGCGCCAATATGCAGGGCACCCAGGGCAGTGCGGTGATTCATGGAAATCCTTGTTGTTCGAGTGAGGCGGGGTGAGTATCGAGCCGGCGCTCTTCGATGCTTCCTCGACGTGCAGGAGCGCAGTTTACATCTCTGGGGGCTGGCACGCTTTTCAACAGGGCAATCGAGTGTGCGGTGGACCTGGGGCTAGAAGGTGATCTTGCCACGCAGCATGTCACGGTACATCGCAAAGTCGCCAATCAGGCTATAGAGGGGGTAGTCGAACGTGGCTGGACGGTTTTTTTCAAAAAAGAAATGCCCTATCCAGGCGAATCCATAACCTGCAACGGGTAATGTCAGCAGCAGTGCCCAGTTGGCGCTGGCCACGGTGTAGGCTGACAGTGCGATGACCAGGCTGGTGCCGACAAAGTGCAGGCGCCGACAGGTGGGGTTGCTATGCTCCCCCAGATAGTAGGGATAGAACTCGGAAAAGCTGCCGAAATGTTGAGGGCTGTTCACGATAACGCTTCCTTGTTTATCGGATATGACCACGGCATACGACGTGGAGCCTGATTTAAGTCTAGAGTCATGTGCGACATCAGCCAGTGACAATCGGCGCCGTTTTAGTATCCTTTCGGTTCACCGCATCGCGGTACGAACTAAAAAGAAGGGCGGCCTCAAGGAGCAAGTGCAACAGCTAGTTAAAAAATCGGAGCGCGCTAATTCCGAAATT
>NZ_BMQU01000024.1 GCF_014648275.1 Pseudomonas laurentiana | reverse complement strand
GAAAACTCGGGCAACGGGATCGGCGTATTTCACCAGATTCGGGAAGTCTTCTTCAGGATTTCCTTAGAGCAAAAAACGTTGCTTGGCTAAGTTGCGGTTGGCCAACGTGCGACGGGAATGTAGGAAGTAGCAGGTGGGGGATCAGTGAAACGGATGTGAAAAAAACGATGAGGCCAGTAACGCCAAGTCAGCAGTTGAATAGGGTTTGAATCAAGGAGGCCCCGAACAGGTTGGTCGTCCGTGTCTGTATCTGCCGCCTCCTTCGCCTGTAGCACTTTAGTGCTCTGTGCCGTTCTGGCTTATGGGCATTCCAATGTAGCCCGGTGCAAGGCCAAAGACTTCGACGCCTTGAGGAACAGCACGTCCGGTGGTGACAAAAACCTTCTGCGGTATCTGTTCACGATGCTGTTGGTAGCGTACGAATGTCCGCCCTTCATGATCACGGTCAAGTGCTGAGACCGGTATCGCCATGGCGTTTTCAGCGTGATAGGTCACGATTGCCAGTCGCGCACTCATGCCGAGACGCACGCGTTGCTGTTGGTCTTGAGTCAGTGGGTCGAGGGTCGCGACGACCCCGTAGCTCGCGCCGGCTCCATGCATCTCGGACGGCAGGCGCTGTGCACTGATGGCCGAAATCTTGCCTGTCAGCGTCATGCCGAGAAAACCATCACCCGTGATCTGCACACGCATGCCTTCGTTCAACTGGTGCAGGTCTGCTTCTTCAATTCGGGTCACGGCGTTAATGTGTTCAAGGCTCACCAACTCGAACAAGGGCATGCCCTGAGTGGCACGCATGCCTTGCTGGATCGTGGTGGTGGCGTTTTCGTCCTGCTTGCGTGGGCGCAGGATGATCCCAGCGAATGGTGCACGGATCTCGCGTTGAGCGTGCAGTGCAACCAGCGCCTGATAGCGTGATCGGGCGTTGGCACATTCCATTTCGGCGATCTGTCGATGTTCGCCTTTACCCTTTTCGAGTGTGGCGCGCAGTTCAGCCTGTGACGCTGCCAGGTCGAGCGTTTGCATGCGCGCTTGTTGCTCGAGGGCTTCCACTTCCATCCGGGCCACAATGCCCCGATCGAACAGGCGGCGGGTATCGGTGAGCTTGTTCTGTGTGTCGTTCAGGCTCAATTGGGCATTGGTCACGGTTCGTTGAGCGCGGGCCACTTCTCCGCTGTGTGGCCAATGCTGTATCTCTTCGAGAGCGCGCTGAGCCTTGAGCTGTGCGGCAAGCGCTTCGCGTAACTGAATGTCCAGTTGTGAGCTGTCGAGGGTCAGCAGGCGCTGGTTGTATTCGACACGCTGGCCGTCGGTAACGGAAACTGTTTTTACTAACCCATCAAAGGGCGCGGCAAGTGTCGACGTCGTCGCAGCTTCCAGGCGCCCGACAAGGCCGAGTCGGTTTTCGAGCGTGCCTGGCTCAACGTGCAGCCAGTCATGTGTAGGCGATGTGCTTGTGGGGCGGGCCGGGTACACGAACATGACTGCCAGCGCGAGCAGGGTCAATACGCTGATCAGCCAGTACCGCGTCTGATGTGTGCGGGGAACCAGGGCGTGCTTAGTCATTGAGGGCAATTTCCCAGCTCTCCAAGGTTGTGCCCAATGTCTGATCCAGTTGGGCCTGTGTGTTGAGATAGGCGATCAGGGCATTGAGGCGTGTGCTTTCTGCTGTCCGCAGATCCGCTTCAAAACTCAATACCTGAAAATTACTGGAGCGACCGGCTTGCAGCTTCTCTCGTTCGATGTCGAGTTTCCGGCGTGACAGCTCACGCGCACGTTGGGCAATTTCATACTGGCGCCAGCGGGTGCCGAGGTTGCGCACGGCGTCACCGACATCGCGTTCGAGCAACTGGCGCGTCTCGCTGAGGCGAATGTCCTGGGTCTCGACGTTGACTCGGGCACGCATTTCAGCTTGGCGTCGGCTCAGGTCCCCAATGGGGATCTCGATCTGGAGACCGGCATAGCCCTCCCAGGTATGGTGGGATTCATGGCCGTGCTCTCCTGGGTAGTGGCTACGGGCCTGGGTGGCGGCACCAATGAGCGATAGGTCCCATCGTCGTTCGTTTCGGGCCACCGTGAGGTTGATAGCTGCTTGCTCGATTGCAATCCGTTGGACGAGGTAGGCGGGTTGTCGGTTCTGTGCAACCGCGAGTGCGTCGGCCAGCCCGAATTCCGTGCGTGTCACGTCAAGGCGTTCAATGGCCTGTACCGGTGTTTGCAGATCGAGCGCAAGCAGGTGCAGTAATTCAAGGCGGCTTGAGTCGAGTTGGTTGGAGGCTTCTTCGACCGCGAGTTCCTGTGTCGCCACATCCGCTTCGGTCTGCACGAGTTCGAATTCGGCCATGCGCCCGGCGGCGATCATGACCTTGTTGGCATCCAGTAGCTGGCGTGAGCGCGCCAGTGCTTCGCGGGCGATGCGCAACTGTTCTTGTGCACGCAGCAGTTCGCGGTAAGCGGTGATGATCTGGGTGACTGTGCTTGAGACGGTTGCTTTCAGGTTGAGGCGATTGACCTGCTCGGCCAGTTCGGCCAAGCGTATGGGGGCGGTTGCTACGTCGCGCCCTGCGCCGCGGAGCAGGGGCTGGATGACGCTGAGCGTTGCGCCATCGTTGTGTGTGCGGCCAGCATGGTTCGCCTGGGTAAGGTGATGACGCCATGACAGGCTGAACTGTGTCCCATATTCGCCAAGCATTGTGGTTGACGGGGTGACTTCGTTTTGCCGGTAGTGGTCATCCTGGTTGCGCGTGGCCAGGTGGCGGCTGCTTAGCACCAGTTTTGGCGTGAAGCGGTCTTTTTCCACGCGCAAGTCGAATTTCTGCACGATGCGCTCGAAGTACGCGCTACGGATGGCGTGATTGTTACGCAGACCTAGCAGCACCGCATCGCTCAAGGCCAGCGCTACCGTGTGTTCATTCGCAAACAGGCTCTTGCCGGGGCGGCTGGCCTGGGCGGGTGTCAGGCGTTCGGCGCACGCGTTTGTCGTGACCAGCAGCAGGTAGATCATGCCAATCAACAGATAACGGGTCGCAGCGTTGGGACGTGCGCATGGATCAGTCATCACGCAGCGCCGTCACCGGTTGCAGGTTGGCCGCACTCCGTGCTGGATGGAGGCCGAAGAACAGTGTGCTCAATAGCGAGCTGGCGATGCCCAGCGGCAGCGAGGTCATTGAGAGCGAAAACGACCACCCCGATAGCCTCACAAACATCCAGGCTGCGGCCACGCCGAGCAGGGCGCCAGCCAACGCGCCGACCACGGCCAATGCCATGGCCTCCAGTAGGAAGAGGCTGGCGATATCGCGTGGTCGGGCGCCGATTGCCATGCGTATGCCGATCTCTTGCCGCCGTTCGGACACGTTCATGACCATCACGTTCATGATGCCCACACCACCGACTAGTAGTGAAATGCTGGCCAGCCCGAGGAGCAGGTAGGAAAACGTCCGGGCTTGGCGCTCCAGCCCGTCCAGCAACTGCTGGGGAATTTGCACTTGTACGGTGTGGCCTGGCGCCTTGGGCGCCAGGTAATCACGCAGCGTCTCGGCATCTTCAGCCAGGCGCTCACTCTGCCGCCCCCTGGCGATGATGCTGGTGATCTCGGGCGTTGGAGTGATCCGTCTCATCCCCTCGATAGGCAGTAGGATCGCCTCGTCCACGGGAATGGGGATCAGTGGGTTGTGCCCATGGTCGGCCAGGATGCCGATGATCTCAAACAGGTAGCCCTCAATCGCTACGGGACCCTGATTGCTCACGCTGCCTACGTTCAGGGCTCTGGCTGCCTGTGCGCCCAGGACCGCGTAGGTGCTCTGCTGATCGTAAGGGGAGAGGAATCTGCCGTGACGGAGCCGGAGGCCTAATACACCTTCCAGTTCGTGGGAGGTTCCGATGACGCTCAAGGGATAGGCTTGGCCGGCTGCGCGGACAGTCGCCGAGTAGAGGATGGCTGGCGCGATTTCACGAAGGCCCGGGACGGCTTGTTTTACGTGCTGGGTGTCCAATGTGGCAGGTGCAGGACGCGTGACCGTACCAGGTGTGGCGGTGAAGCTGCCTACCATTACCTCGCTACCCAGGCCCTTGAATGTGCGGATGGCTTCGTGGGCCGCGTTGTGGCCTATGTTCAGCAGCGCGACGACGGCGGCGCAACCTGCCGCGATCCCTAGCAGGGCCAGCAGTGCGCGACGCCCAAGCAGGCGCAGGCTGCTCAGGGGGTCGCTCAGTGTTTGGCGCAGTGATGGCCCGTAGCGGTGTGGCTGTGCGTCAGGCATGTACTGGGTTCGGATACCGTTCAAGCAGATGCCCGTCTTTGACCAGTAGGCAGCGCTGCAGTGTCTGGGCCAGTGATTCGTCGTGGGTGACGATCACGAGGGTGACGCCCTGTTCTCGATTCAAGGCCTGTAACAGCGCGAGCACTTCCCCGGCGGTGTTGCTGTCGAGGTTGCCAGTGGGTTCGTCGGCCAGAATCAGATCGGGGTGGCCGACCAAGGCCCGAGCGATCGCTATACGCTGGCGTTGTCCGCCGGACAGTTCGGCCGGGCGATGATGGGCGCGATTGACCAGGCCGACACGCGTGACTTCCTGTAAGGCGAGACGCTGTGCCTCTGTGTGCCCATACCCCCGATAGAGCAGGGGCAGTGCCACGTTTTCCAGTGCGCTGAGGCGCGGGAGCAGGTTGAAGCTCTGGAACACAAACCCGATGCGCTGGTTGCGTGTTTGGGCACGGATGTGCGCCGTGGCGCGGGTCATGTCCTGGCCGTCGAGTAAAAGGCGACCGGACGTTGGTTGGTCAAGCAGGCCAATGATATTGAGCAGTGTGCTTTTCCCTGAACCGGAAGCGCCGACAATTGCGCAGCTTTGTCCTCGCATGACGGACAGCGACACGTTGTGAAGCGTGGATCGGCTCCCCACCGTTGTGGGGTAGGTGTGGCTGATACCTTCCAGTTGTAGAAGGTTATCCCCAGGCAAGGCGGTTGTGTGGTTGTTTCCTGTGTTTGGCACGGCCAGCTCCATCGAGTGAGCCTATTTTTCTATGGCTCTTAGGGGGCAGGCAATAAACGAAGTGTTGAAGGGTGGTGATTGGAGTTGTTCAAAAGTTAGCACGGTTTTAACTGCTTATATGTGGTGTCTCGATTTTGCTGGGTGTTCGGTGTTTATTGTGCACCTTGTTGTTTGTATGAATATTCTGATGTTCGAAAATTTGCTTTGGGTATGGACGGGTGTTGTTCGTGAAAAAGGGTTGACGTTATTTGTCGTGCCGACTAAGAATTGCCGTCGGTTACACCGAAAATAGCAGGTGCGACAAGGTTCTTCACGGCTGTGAATGGCGCCATAAAGCAGCGTTTGAATGTGGTTGGTTTATTTCAAGGCTTATTGTGCGTGTGCACGTGTGATAAACCGATGGCATGTCTGTGTCGATGGATCGCTTCGCGTTAAATAAATACGCATGGAGGGCCGCCATGGTTGGCGTTACAGGGTATACATCTTTTTCCAGTACCAGTGTGCTGAACCGGGCGAGCCCGAGCCAGCCCGTTGGCACCGACGACACAACCCGTTCCGTTGCGGTCATCCCGGCCGCCAGTGATGCAAGTACGGTGTCTACTCTGGCTCGGCAGCTCAGCGAGGCGGCTGTTCGTGCCGAGGCGCGCGATGCTGGGCTTGATTACAAGGCACTGGGTGAGGCGGCGAAAGTACTGTTGAATCAAATATCGGGTGTGAGCTACACACTCAACAAGGCTCGGCACGATGCGGAACTGCCGAACAGTGATGACCCAGAACTGCTGGAACGGGCCAGGCAGGCAACCGATTTCGTCAACAGTCGTTACCCAGGCTCCAACATCGTTGGCAAGAATCCTTTCGAGGGCATGTCACGAGATCAACTGGCTCTGATTGCCTATGACGATAGCGGTGCTTTCACGGTCAATGAGCGACGCGCAGCACTGTACGAAACCCAGGAGCAGGAGTACGAATGGCGCCGGATGGTGCTGGCAAAAGGTGACGCTGAATATAACAGTACCGGCAAGCTCACCGATTTTTTCACGGAGGTACTTGAGCACTATGAAGGGCTGCCGGCTATCGAGCAGGCACAATACCCTGGCAATTATGTGAGCCAGCTGCAGGGATGGATTGACAGCGGTTTCAACTACATCACTCACCAGGCGGAGGGCAAGGGCACGACCTTGGTCGGGTTGCTCGACGAATGGATGACTTCCGCGTCCTCACAACAAAATGATGCAACGGATTACCTGTCCGCTAGAGCGGGTGATGAGGCTGCGAGCAAACGCAGTTGAGTGCACAGCGCAATCAGGCGCCGTCAGTCAGGTTTATCGAAAAACCGTAAGCCCTGCATTGCTATTTGGAGTGCATCCAAGGGGTGTTGCTGCAATTTAATTATGCCTGTTCAATCCCATGGAAGACGTAAGTTATGACTATACATAAAACACTGCTTGTCCTGTGTTCTGTTGTTGCACTGTTCGCCGCAGGTTCGGCGCATGCTGGGCCTAAGGTCATGGTGACCTTTAAAAATAACGCGACTGCTAATGCCTCATACACTATCGAGACTTCAAATGAAGCCAGTACCAATGTAAATGCATCACCAAAACCGATCGCTATAGTGCCTGCCGGAGGGGCTAGCAGTTATACGGTTCAAAGCAATATTTCTCCTGATACAAATTTCGCTGCTGTCCGCTACAAAATTGGCGGTAAGACCTGTGCGTTTACCACGACGTATGTAAATACGTACAACTCAAGCGGTATCAAGGTGCCGTCCTGGAATAAAACGTCCACCCCCAGTGGTGGCGCCACGTGTACTGCGACTATCACCTCTACCAATTTCACAAGTCATGAGTGGTCGGTAGAGTTTGCAATGAAGTAGTCATCTCCATGGCCGGTGCTGTATTAGCGGGCCATTTTTCTTGCAAGACCTATTTGTCAGTCAAGGGAGGACCGTCATGGTCGGCGTTACAGGGTATACATCCTTTTTCGGTACAAGTGTGCTTGCCCGGGCCAGTCCAAGCCTGCCTATTAGCACCGACGACATAACCTGCTCGGCTGCGGTCATCCCAGCAGCGAGTGATGCAAGTACGGTGTCTACTCTGGCTCGGCAGCTCAGCGAGGCGGCTGCTCGTGCCGAGGCGCGTGATGCCGAACTTGATCGCAAGGCGCTAGGCGAGGTCGCGAAAACGCGGTTGAATGAAATTTTGGGTGACAGTTATCTCTTTAACAAGGCGAAGCATGACGCGGAGCTGCCAGGCAGTGACGACCCGGAGTTACTGACGCGGGCCAAAGATGCGACTGACTTCGTCAATGGGCGGATATATGGTTCCCGTACCGGCACCAATCCTTTTGCGGGCATGTCACGAGATCAGTTGGCTTTGATTACCTATGACGACAGTGGTGCTTTCACGGTCAATGAGCGGCTTGCCGCATTTTATGAGGCTCATGAGCAGGAGGAAGCTTGGCGCCGGATGGTGCTGGCAAAATCGGATGTTGAGTACAACAGCACCGGCAAACTTACCGGGTTTTTCATGGACGTCCTTGAGCATTATGAGGGACTACCGGCTATTGAGCAGGCGCAGTACCCCGATACCTATGTGAGCCAGCTGCAGGGATGGATTGACAGTGGTTTCAACTACATCACTCATCAGGCCGAGGGCAACGGCATGAACCTGAGCGGTTTACTTGAGCAGTGGCTTGTGGAAAGCCCGGATGGCCGCAAGGGCGTCTTGAACAGTACGAACCCCGAATAGTGTGAAGCGCTTCATGCGCCGGGTGAAGTACTGGGGGAAAGGGCGAGCGAAGTGATATTCTTCGCACCTTCGGTCAACGCGTGTCATTGCGACACGCGGGTTTGGCTGAACAGTCATACCTCCCCAATTATGGATATCGTTCGGGTCAGTTCATGAAGAAATCAGTAGGCGTACTTTCCGGTCTTGCGGTACTCGCGGCCTTGACTAGCGCAGGTACCTGGTACACCGGCAAGCAGTTGCCTGACGCCTTGAAGGCCTCTATTGCGCAAAGTAACGAGCAGGCCCAGAAGGCATTGCTTGGCACTGGCGCCAGTGCCAGCATCGAGTTGGTTTCGTTGGAGCAGCACTTTTACACCAGTACCGCCCGTTACCGTGTGAAGGTTGCAAACCTGGATGCCGGCGACGAGTCGGTGAGCCTTGAGTTGAATTTCGTTGATCGCATCGAGCACGGTCCGCTGCCATGGTCGCGTTTGAAAGCCTTCAAACTGATGCCGGTCATGGCAACCAGCAACTATGCGCTGGAGAAAACTGAAGGTACGGCCAAATGGTTTGCTGCGGCCAAGGATGTCGCGCCGCTGCAGGGCCAGGTCAGCCTGGGTTATGACCGTTCGGTTCAGGGCAGCATGAAGCTGTTGCCACTGGACGTTACCGGTGACGACGGCTCGGTGGTGAAATTCTCTGGCTTTAACCTGGATGTCGACAGCAGTGCCGATGCCGAGAAGGTCAAGGTCAATGGCACCATGGGCAGCCTCGCCATGACGCTGGTGTCGCCCGACACTGCACCGGTCAAGATCGACCTCAATGGCATGAACATTACGGGCGACCTGACCAAGACCACCTATGGCTTCTATGTCGGCCAGGTTGACTTCGGGCTGGCCAGCAGTCAGTTCGTGTTCGGCGATCAGCAGTCGACGTTGTTGCTCAAGGCACTTGAGCAGCGCAACGATTACCGCGCTGAAGGCGACAAAATGTCCGGCCGACTGACCTACAAGGTGGGTGACATCAGCTACGAAGGCAAGTCGGTCGGCAGTGCTCAGATGGTCATGAGTGTGAAGAGCCTGGACATTCCTGCGCTGCAGTCGCTGATGAGCTGGTATGAAAGCCATCTGCCTGAGATTCAGCAGGCCGCTGCCGAGGGGCAGTCCATGCCTCAGTTGGCGATGAGCCCTGAAGAAGAAGCGAAGGTACGCGAGGATGTTCTGAAGATGCTCGCGGCCAAGCCACAGGTTGCGTTGGAAGACCTGTCGTTCAAGACCGCTAACGGTGAGAGCCGTTTCAGCCTGGCGGTTGAGTTGAACAAGCCGACCTCGTTGGAACTGCCACCAGATCAGTTGGGTCGCCAATTGGTCTCCCAGCTCAAGAGCAATCTGACTGTGTCCAAGCCCATGATTGCTGATCTGGCTGTTCTGCAGGCAGCTTTCCAGGGTGAAACCGACACCCAGGCGATTGCCCAGCAGGCGTCGATGACCAGTGAAATGGTCGGGCAGATGGCGCTGCAGACGCAGTTGGCCAAGCTCCAGGGCAGTGATGTTGTTGCCAACCTGAACTATGTCGATGGCCAGGTGGAGTTCAATGGGCAGAAAATGACCCTCGAAGAGTTCGCCGGGCTGGTCATGGCCAACCTCGGTGCGATGGGGCAAATCGGCGGTTGATGTGATGCAAGGGGCGGGTAGCCAACGCTATGGCTGCCTGCCCTTGGCCTTTAGCGGCCAAAAAAACCTTTAGAATTCATCCGATTATCTGTAGCCTTCGGCATCCTATAAAGCCGAGGCCGCAGAGGCTCTCCGGTCCTGCCGCAACTGCCGTTCGGGCACTTGCTGACGGAACCTTAGCCGATTTGCCAGGGCTCGGTGATACACTCGACTTACGCGTATCAGCGCCTGCAGGTCTTGCCGAACATGACGCAAATATCCGAACGCCTTCTGGTTCAAGCTCACTTGGATGCCAAGCAATCCAAGCCACTGACACCTGAAGAAGAAGCCCATTACCGTGCAGCCATCGCTGCTGAGCTCAAGGCACAGGATGCGGTCCTGGTCGCTCACTACTACTGTGACCCGGTCATCCAGGCGCTCGCCGAAGAAACGGGCGGTTGTGTCTCTGACTCGCTGGAAATGGCCCGCTTTGGTACCAAGCACCCGGCCAAGACGGTCGTCGTTGCCGGTGTTCGCTTCATGGGCGAAACGGCCAAGATTCTCAACCCTGAGAAACGTGTGCTGATGCCAACCCTCGAAGCGACCTGTTCGCTTGATCTGGGTTGCCCGGTGGATGAGTTCTCGGCCTTCTGTGACAAGCACCCTGAACGTACCGTAGTGGTTTATGCCAATACGTCGGCTGCGGTCAAGGCGCGGGCCGACTGGGTGGTGACGTCCAGTTGTGCGCTGGAAATCGTCGAAAGCCTCATGGATAACGGCGAGACCATCATCTGGGGCCCGGACAAGCATCTAGGCCGTTACATCCAGAAGCAAACCGGCGCCGACATGTTGCTCTGGGACGGTGCCTGCATCGTTCACGAAGAGTTCAAGTCGCGGCAACTGGCGGACATGAAAGCGCTGTACCCCGATGCAGCGATTCTGGTTCACCCTGAATCCCCTGAGGCTGTGATCGAGCTCGCCGATGCAGTTGGCTCCACCAGCCAACTGATCGCCGCCGCGCAGTCCATGCCGAATAAAACCTTTATCGTCGCCACCGATCGCGGCATCTTCTACAAGATGCAGCAGTTGTGCCCGGACAAGGTCTTTATCGAGGCGCCTACTGCCGGTAATGGCGCGGCATGCCGTAGTTGCGCTCACTGCCCATGGATGGCCATGAACACACTGGAGCGTACCTTGCAGTGTTTGCGTGAGGGTACTAACGAGGTTTTTGTCGATGCCGCGTTGATACCGCAGGCCATTCGCCCGCTCAAGCGCATGCTGGACTTCACCCAGGCGGCACGGATGAAACTGTCCGGCAACGCCTGATACGCGCTTGAGCTGATCGCCAGTAACCTCGGCGCCTACCTGGTGTAGGCGCCTGTTACTGGCGAGCACGGGTTAGCGCATCATTTCCTTGACCATCCGTTGCTGCTCAAGCATTTCCCGTTGCCGGGCATCGAGGCGCGATGCCAGCTGGAAGTTATTGCCGGCACGGCGTTTGGCGTAATCCAGCTGCTGGATAGCCTGGTCGTAGTCACCGACCAGGGCAAAGTACTCTGCGCGGGCCTGGTGCAGGCCAATCGTGTTGCCTGACAGGCCCCGAGCTTCAGCCACTTCATACCAGACATCCGGGTCGTCCGGACGGTTCTTCAGCAAGCCATCCAGCGCTTTTTCCGCGTCGGCAGGACGATTCAGCTTGAGCAGTACATCGGCCCGTGCCTGCTGCAGTGGGTAGCTGCCAGGGTAGAGGGTGAGCATTTTCGTCACCCGTTGTTCTGCATCGGCCAGTCGGTTGTTGGTGATGTCCAGGTCGATTTGCGCCAGGTTATAGGTGATGTCGTTTGGCGCCTTGGCCAGCAGAGGCTTGAGGTTTTCTCGGGCTTCGTTCAGTTGGCCACCCTTGGTCTGGGCGATGGCCAGGCCATAGCGTGCGGCATCGAGCTTGGGGTTTTCCTCAAGCATGGCGCGAAAGCGCTTGGCGGCAAGGCCTGGGGTGCCCTCGTAGGTCAGTTGCACCCGGGAACGCATCAGTTGGTAGCGCAGGCTGTCCTCGGTACCGCCGGCAGGTGCCTGTTCGGCACGGTTTCGGGTGTCGGCAATACGCGACTCGGTCACCGGGTGAGTCAGCAGGAACTCGGGTGGCTTGGCGTCGAAACGGTACTGGCGCATCAGGCGCTCGAACATGCTCGGCATGTTCCGTGGGTCGTAACCAGCCTTTTCCAGGTTGATGATGCCGATACGGTCAGCTTCTTGCTCGTTCTGCCGGGAGAAGCGCCGCTGCTCCTGGATCGCTGCGGCCTGGGAACCGGCGATGGCGGCAATACCGGCGTCCCCGGCACCGGAAGCGGCAACCACGATCCCGGCCAGCAGTGCGGCCATCATGGGCAGTTGCATGCGTTGTTGGGCTTCAACACCACGGGCAAAGTGGCGCTGCGACAAGTGCGCCAGTTCGTGGGCAAGTACCGAGGCATATTCGCCTTCGTTCTGGGCGTTGAGGAACAAGCCTCCGTTGACCCCGACAATGCCGCCGGGTGCAGCAAAGGCGTTCAGTTCCTTGCTGTCGATCAGGATGAACTCCAGGCGCCGGTCCTGCAGTTGGCTGGTTTCGGCTAGTCGGTAGACGCTGGTTTCGACGTAGTCCTTGAGCTGAGGGTCGGACAGTTGGCCGACATTGCCTCGCAGCAGGCTGAGCCAGGCGCGGCCCAGTTGGTGTTCCTGTTGCGGTGAGACGATGGCCGAGCTGGCGTCGCCGAGTGACGGAAGGTCGTCAGCATGGCTCGGCAGCGCCAACAGGCAGGCCAACGTCAGCAAGGTAGGGCGCAAAAAATTCATGCACTAAGCTCTGGTCGACAAAGACCTTACTGTAGCCCGCTCGCACGTCTGCGACCAGAGGCGGTATTCTACCGGGCTTGTTTGTATCGTTGCCCTTTGCCGGGCACCCGCCTGGAGAGAACCGATGACCGATAGCCTGCCCTGTGATGCCGAGCTCGATGCCAGCGGCCTGAACTGCCCGCTGCCGCTGCTCAAGGCCAAGCTGGAGCTGAATCGGCTGGCCAGTGGCGAAGTACTCAAGGTGATTGCCACCGATGCGGGGTCGCAACGTGATTTTCGCACTTTTGCGCAATTGGCGGGTCACACACTGCTACTCGAAAAGGCCGAGGCCGGGGTTTTCAGCTACTGGTTGAAGAAAGCCTGAGTTTTCCCCGTATTTAAGGATTGTCGATGTTCAAAGTGCTTCGCGACTGGATGCAGCGCTATTTCTCCGATGAGGAGGCAGTGGTGCTGGCGGTGCTGCTGTTCCTGGCGTTTGCCGCGATATTGACCCTTGGCGGGATGCTCGCGCCCGTGTTGGCTGGCATGGTCCTGGCGTTTCTCATGCAGGGCCTGGTCAATGCCCTGGAGCGCTTCAAGGTCCCCAGCAAGATTGCCGTGGCGCTGGTGTTTACGTTGTTCATGGGGGCGCTGGCGGTGTTCCTGCTGGTGCTGGTGCCGTTGCTGTGGCATCAGTTGATCACCTTGTTCAACGAACTGCCCGGCATGCTTGGCAAATGGCAGTCGTTGTTGCTGCTGCTGCCAGAGCGTTATCCGCACCTGGTCTCGGACGAGCAGGTGCTGCAGGCCATTGAAGTCATGCGTGGCGAGATCGGCAAGTTCGGTCAGTGGGCGCTGACCTTCTCGTTGTCCAGCCTGCCGTTGCTGGTCAATATCATGATCTACCTGGTGCTGGTGCCAATCCTGGTGTTCTTTTTCCTCAAGGACCGTGAGCTGATTGCGCGCTGGGTCAGTGGCTACCTGCCGCGTGAGCGCGCCCTGATGACTCGGGTGGCGGAGGACATGAATCGGCAGATCGCCAACTACATTCGCGGTAAAGGTATCGAGATCCTGATTTGTGGTGTCGCGACCTACATCGCGTTTGTCGCCCTTGGGCTGAACTATGCGGCGCTGTTGGCGCTGCTGGTCGGTCTATCGGTGGTAGTGCCCTATGTCGGGGCGGTGGTGGTAACCGTACCGGTGACCTTGATCGCCTTGTTCCAGTGGGGCTGGGGAGACCAGTTCATTTACCTGATGGCGGTGTACGCGATCATTCAGGCGCTGGACGGCAACGTGTTGGTGCCGTTGCTGTTCTCCGAAGCGGTCAGCCTGCACCCGGTGGCAATCATCTGCGCCGTGCTGCTGTTCGGTGGCCTGTGGGGGTTCTGGGGGATCTTCTTTGCCATTCCGTTGGCGACCCTGTTCAAGGCAGTACTGGATGCCTGGCCTCGTCGGGAACCGCCTGTGGCGCCATTGCTGTAGCGTCCGGCGGGGTGATCACCGGCAAGGCGAGCTCCACCAGGAGCCGCCCTTGCCGACGATAGCGGTCAGGCCTTGCTCAACGCCTGCGCTTGGGCCAACACGGCTTCAACGTGGCCCGGTACTTTCACGCCACGCCACGCCTGGCGCAGTACACCGTCCTTGTCGATCAGGAAGGTACTGCGGTCTACGCCCAGGTATTCCTTGCCATAGAGCTTTTTCAGCTTGATCACGTCGAACAGTTGGCACAACGCCTCGTCCTTGTCGCTGATCAGCTCAAACGGGAACGCCTGCTTGCACTTGAAGTTCTCGTGCGATTTCAAGCTGTCGCGGGAAACGCCAAACACCTCGGTGTCGGTCGCCTGGAAGGCCGCATAGTGATCCCGAAAACCCTGGCCTTCGGTGGTGCAGCCAGGGGTGCTGTCCTTGGGGTAGAAGTACAGCACGACCTGGCGGCCTTTGAGGGCTTCCAGGCTGATCTGCTTGCCGCTGGTGGCCTCGGCCTGGAAAGCGGGGACCGATTGATCGAGTTCAACAGCCATGGTGCATTCCTTACATGGGGTTTTGTGGGCGCCAGGGTTCGATCAGCGCATCCAGGTTGAGTGCGTCGGCGAAGTCCAGGAACTGATCGCGCAGCCAGCTGATCTGTGTACCGGCAGGCAGCGTCACGGTGAACGTGGCGTTGAGCATGGTGCCGCCGGTTTGCGGTGCCTGATAGGTATCGCAGGTCAGGTTCTCCAGTTCGACCCGGTGGTCGATGAAGAACTGGCACAGCTCATTGATGATATCGGGGCGATAGGCGGCACTGATGTAGGCGACATACGGCAGGGACAGTGGACGAACCTCCAGGCCCGCGCTGCGCACGACATTGACCGTGAAGCTGTGCTTCTTGGCCAGGCTTGGAAGTGCAGCCTCGAGTCGCGCCAGCGCGTCCCAGCTGCCCGATACCTGGAGCACCAGTGCGCTGCATTCCCCGTGGCGTGTCAGGCGCGAGGTTACGACGGAGCAACGGTTGTCGTTGCTGGTACGGCACAGGATGTTGGTCAGTTCCATGGGATTTGGGCCCAGGGCGCTGATGACAAGGAATTGTTCGCGAACAGTGGGGGTGGACATGCAGCATTCCTAAAGCGATGAGCGGTCGGTACGTGACGTGGCAAGAGGCTGTGCTTTATTACAGTTCCACCGCTCAGAATCGAGGGTCAGGGCGCAGCCGAGGTGCATCATCAGCAAGCCAGGGGGCTGCTGCGTACCGATCAAAGAGGGAAGGGTAGCGAAAACTGCTGCCGAGGGGAATGCTCCGCCTACCTGCTTCGCTTGTGCAAGCCCGATGGCGCCAGTACCATTACCGCTCTCTTTTTCCGGCAGGAGCAGTTTCATGATTGCGGGCAGTATGGTGGCATTGGTCACACCCATGGATGCACAAGGGCGTCTTGACTGGGACAGCCTCAGCAAACTCGTGGACTTTCACCTGAAAAACGGTACTCATGCCATCGTTGCCGTCGGTACCACCGGCGAGTCTGCGACCCTTGATGTCGAAGAACACATCAAAGTGATTGAGGCTGTGGTCAAACAGGTCAACGGGCGTATCCCGGTGATCGCTGGCACCGGCGCCAACTCGACGCGTGAAGCGGTCGAGCTGACACGCAACGCCAAGAACGCAGGCGCTGATGCCTGCCTGCTGGTGGTGCCGTACTACAACAAGCCGACCCAGGAAGGCTTGTACCAGCACTTCAAGCATATCGCTGAAGCCGTAGACATCCCGCAGATTCTCTACAACGTGCCAGGCCGCACGTCCTGCGACATGCAGGCCGAGACCGTCATTCGCCTGTCGACCGTACCGAACATCATCGGCATCAAGGAAGCCACAGGCGACCTGAAGCGCGCCAAGGCCATCCTGGATGGCGTCAGCAAGGACTTCATCGTCCTGTCCGGCGATGATCCAACGGCCGTTGAGCTGATCCTGATGGGCGGCAAAGGCAATATTTCGGTAACCGCCAACGTTGCACCGCGCGAAATGGCCGACCTGTGTGAAGCCGCCCTCAAAGGCGATGCCGAAACGGCCCGTGCCATCAACGAAAAACTGATGCCGCTGCACAGAGACCTGTTCATCGAAGCCAACCCGATCCCGGTGAAGTGGGCGTTGGTGGAAATGGGCCTGATGCACAAAGGCATTCGCCTGCCGCTGACCTGGCTGAGCGAACCTTGTCATGAAACGCTGCGGCAGGCCATGCGCCAGTCCGGCGTACTGGTTTAACTGAGGAAGTACACCGCATGAAGCGATTGGCTGGTCTTTCCGCCCTTGCCTTGATTATCTCCAGTACCAGCGGGTGCGGCTGGCTGTGGGGCGAAGACGGTTACTTCCGTGACCGTGGCAGCGATTATCTGGAGGCTACCCAGAAGCCGCCGATGCAACTGCCACCGGATATCAGCAGTGCCAAGCGTCTCGACCCGCTGCTGCCGATCCCGCGTAATGTCGCGGACGGCAGTGCCAAGGGCGAGTTCGAAGTGCCGCGTCCGCTGCCGTTGTCGACGGCGGGTGAAGCCAGCGATTTCAGCCTGCAGAAGAGTGGCAACTCGCGTTGGGTACTGGCCCAGCGTGCACCGGCTGAAGTCTGGCCAGTGGCTCGTCAGTTCTTTGAAGACAACGGTTTCCGTATTGCCGAAGAGCGTCCGCAAACCGGTGAGTTCACGACCACCTGGCAGCGTTCCGACGAGCTGTCGGCCTCAATGGCCAAGCGCCTGGCAAGCACCGCCACCAGCAGTGACAGTGAAATGCGTGCGCGTGTCCGCATCGAGCCGGGTGTACAGCGGGGCACCAGTGAAGTCTATGTGGTGACTGCTGAGCGTCCGGCCGGCAGCACCGCCGAGGTTGATTTCCCGGCGCGTTCCGTCAATACCGCCGCCGATGCCCTGCTGGTCGATGAAATGCTCGCCAGCATGACCCGTAGCGCCGAGAAGGGCGGTTCCGTCTCGTTGCTTGCTGCTCGTGACTTCGATGCACCTAGCCGTGTCAGCCTGAGCGAAGATGGCAGCGGCAACCCGGTGTTGAACCTGGGTGCCGATCTCGATCGCGCCTGGTCCAGCGTAGGTCGTGCCTTGGAGCACGGCGAGTGGCGTGTCGAGGACATCAACCGCAGCCTGGGTCTTTACTACATCAACCTGGCCGAGAAGGCTGAAAAGCATGACCAGGAGCCTGGCTTCTTCGGCAAGCTGTTCGGCAGTGAACCGAGCAAGGAAGAGCGCGAAGCCCGTGCCGAGCGTTATCAGGTTCGCCTGAGCAAGGTGGGTGACAGTGTCCAGGTAACGGTCGAGAAAAACATCAACACCGTCGCGCCAGCCGATGTCGCTCGCCGTGTGTTGAGTGTCATTCAGGACAACCTGGGTTAAGTGCGCTTCGCCGTACTAGGAAGCGGTAGCCAGGGCAATGGTACGCTGATCGCCAGTGACGATACCTGTGTGCTGGTCGATTGTGGCTTTTCCCTGCGGGAAACCGAGCGGCGCCTGGCGCTGCTTGGTGTAGCGCCAGGTCAATTGAACGCCATCGTCGTTACCCATGAGCATGCGGATCATGTTCATGGGGTTGGTTTGCTGGCGCGGCGCTACAATCTACCGGTCTACCTCAGTCGCGGGACGCTGCGCGGGATGCGCAAGCCTGTCGAGGCCGCAGGCTTCCTGGCAGGTGACGAACGGTTGCAGGTGGGAAGCTTGAGTATTACCGCGGTTGCTGTTGCGCACGATGCGCAGGAGCCGCTGCAGTATGTGTTCAGTGACGGTCATCGGCGGTTGGGTGTACTGACCGACCTGGGTTCGTATGATGATCGGCTGTTGGCTCACTATCAGGATCTGGACGCCTTGTTGATCGAGGCCAATCACTGCCGTGATCTGCTGGCGAGAGGGCATTACCCCTATTTCCTCAAGCAGCGGGTGGGGGGTGATCTAGGACATTTGAACAACCATCAGGCCGCGCGCCTGGTGGCCGAGTTGGGTTGGCACAAGCTGCAGCATCTGGTGCTGGCCCACCTCAGTAGCAAGAACAACCAGCCACAGCTGGCCCGGCAGTGTTTTGTCGACGCCTTGGGGTGCGACCCGGGCTGGCTACAGGTGGCCAATCAGGATTCAGGGCTCGACTGGCGCGAAATCGCCCGGCCCATCTAACTTAGCAAGCGGAGCCCATCATGGAAAAACGTGAAGAACTCTACCGCGGCAAAGCCAAGTCGGTTTACAAGACCGATGACGCTGACCGCTTGATCCTGCTGTTTCGCAACGACACTTCGGCGTTCGACGGCAAGCGTATCGAACAGCTCGACCGCAAAGGCATGGTGAACAACAAGTTCAACGCCTTCATCATGCAGAAACTCGAAGAGGCGGGCATCCCGACTCAATTCGACAAACTGCTGGGTGACAACGAGTGCCTGGTCAAGAAGCTCGACATGATTCCGGTCGAGTGCGTCGTGCGCAACTATGCTGCTGGCAGCCTGGTCAAGCGTCTGGGCGTTGAGGAAGGCATCAAGCTGGAGCCTTCGACCTTCGAACTGTTCCTGAAAAACGACGAGAAGGGCGATCCGTTCATCAACGAATCCCACGTTGTTGCGTTCGGCTGGGGTACTTCCGAGCAACTGGCGAAGATGAAAGCGCTGTCGCTGAAGGTCAATGAAGTGCTGACCAAGCTCTTCGACGACGCTGGCCTGCTGCTGGTGGACTTCAAGCTGGAGTTCGGTGTATTCCACGGCGAAATCGTGCTGGGCGACGAGTTCAGCCCGGATGGTTGCCGCCTGTGGGACAAGGAAACCCGCAAGAAGATGGACAAGGACCGCTTCCGTCAGGGCCTCGGTGACGTCATCGAAGCCTACGAAGAAGTGGCCAAGCGCCTGGGCGTACCGCTGTAAGCTGGCGTTTTAACGCAAGCGCCTGATACCACGCGAATTTTTTTCGCAAGGCGCTTTGCCTTTTGGCAATCTGCTGGTATCATGCGCGCCACTGGAGAGATGCCGGAGTGGCCGAACGGGACGGATTCGAAATCCGTTGTACTGGCAACAGTACCTAGGGTTCAAATCCCTATCTCTCCGCCATACATGAAGTACGCGAAACCCCTGAAAGTGTTAACGCTTTCAGGGGTTTTGTGCTTTGGGGTGTTGGCTTTTCAGGCCGCTACAGTGCAGCGGCCTTCTGCGGTTTCAATGCTCGCTCTTCGCTCTTTTTATCCTGATCAGGATAAGCATGAGAATGCTGATGGCCAGCGGGCTCATGGCCAGCATTGCTTCTTTCGGCGACATCTCCAGCCCCAGGGTGTGTGCGCCTGAGTAGAGCAGCTTGAGCAGATTCAGCAGGTAGTAGGTAATGGCGATAATCGACAGGCCTTCTACTGCGCGTTGGATTTTTATTTGGGTATCAGCCCGATTGCTCAGGCTCTTGAGGATTTCCGCGTTCTGTTCCTCCATTTCGACTTGTACGCGTGCCTGCAGCAGGTCGCCAAGGTTGGCTACGCTTTTGGCCAACTGATCCAGGCGTTGTTCGGTGACGGCGCAATACCTGACGGTGGGCTTGAATCGTCTTTCGATGAAAATACCGAGCCGCTGGCAGTCCCCGACGTGGCTTTCCCGTAGTTCGCTCAGGCGTTCAAATACCAGTTGGGCATAGGCTTGTGTCGCGCTGAAGCGGTGTCGGGTTTTCGCGGTACTGCTGACCACTTGTGCCGACAGGTTGGCGATGTCGGCCAGTAGTGCCTTGGCATCGCCGGTCTCGGCGCCGGCGTTGCGCTCCGAGAGGTTGACCAGCGTTCTGTCGAAGGTATTGAGCTGAGTGCTCAAGGTTTTCGCGGTGGTGAGCGAAAGCGAGGCCATCATGCGGTAGGTTTCGATTTCCAGCAGGCGCCGGATCATGCGTCCTTGGCGGTAGGCATTCAGGCGCTTGTTTACGAATAGAAAGCGATTGGTGCCGTCTTCGCTCAAGCGGAAATCGCTCCACACCACCGCATCGCCTCCACCTATGCAAGAGCCGCAGGGGTCTTTGAATCCGAAGCTGGAAAGGTCGCCGTTAAAGGACGTATCGGCGCGTACCACAATCTGTACGGCGTTGATCATGTGCTGCAAATAAGGCGCAACCCGGTCCATGAGGGCTTTTGGAGGTGGGCTCCAGCCAGGCTCGGGGTTGGACGACGTGACCACCACGGTAAGGGTCAGGAACTCTGCATGCCGCTCCCATTTCAATGCGTGGCCATCCAGCTGGGTGATGCCCTGAACGGTATCGGGATCGATGGGGTCGTGGCAGAAGCTGCTCAGGAGGGTGTTGCACGGAACCTCGTGGGTGAGGAATGCCAAGTGATAGACATTCGCCGGCGCGTCGAAATACAGGGAGGGGCGGGCGTGCAACTCATTGTGCAGGGTCTTTCTTTGCGGGTGCATGTCGTTCAAGCCATATTGGAATTGTTCTTGGCGCTTTCGATGATGCCGATGACGAAGGTGGCCAGTGTTTGTGTCAGGATCTGCTCGTTCACCTGAGCCTCGCGCCCTTCGCGTCCTCATTCGTCAGCAATGGTCAATCTACTGCTGTTCTTGGGACAGGTTGATATACGCCCGAGTCACCCGTTGCAGGCGATGAGTGTCCAAATAGCTGAAGCTAACAAGGCTCTGGGTGACGAGTTGCCCGCGCTCTATTGAACCTGCATGTCAGCGTTATCCAGCAACCAATCCCGAAATGCCTGCAGTGCTGGCAAGGCCTTGTTGCGGGGTGGGTATACCAGGTAGTAGCTGCGCGGACTGGCATAGGGCAGGGCAGGGCTGCTCAGCTCGCCACGGGCCAGTTCGTCGGTGATCAGGATCCTGGGTACCAGGCCAATACCGATGTCGGCCCGCACGGCCTGGATAAGGTGCGAGGTCAGTTCGAAGCTCGGTCCCAGGCGCATGGCCTGGTGGGTCAGGCCGTGGTGGATGAACCATTCGCCCCAGGCGTTGAGATTGTTTGCGACGCTGAGCAGCACCTGTTTGCTGATGTCCTCGGGCGTCCAGCAGGGCCGTGAGGCGGCCAGGCTTGGTGAAAGGATGACCATCAGCTCTTCGGCATGCAGGCGGTGGCAGATCAGCCCCGGCAGGTCGCTGGCCGCGACTACGATGGCGGCGTCGATGCCGCTGGTCGCGAAGTCGATCGGTTCGATCCGTGAATTGATGTGCACCAGTACCTCGGGGTGGCTGCGGTAGAACTCATGCAGGCGCGGAAGCAGCCATTTGGAGCCAAAGGTCGGCAGGGTCGCCAGGCGCAGGCTGCCGCCGCCTGCCTGATGGGCAATGGCGTGCAAGGTGGCGCTGCGCACGCGGCCCAATGCTTCGCTGATCTCTCGCTGGTACAGGCGTCCGACATCGGTGAGTTGGACGGCGCGGCCCTCTCGACGGAACAGCGTCACCCCCAGTTGACGTTCCAGGATCTGGACCTGACGGCTGACGGCACTCTGGGTCAGGGACAGTTCTGCGGCTGCGCGGGTGTAGCTCTCATGCCGTGCAGCAGCCTCAAAGGCCAGCAGCAAGGACATGGAAGGGGTGAGGTTGCGGTAATTCATTCGTAAAAGTCATCGAAGGCTGCGTGAGTATCTGTTTGTGCCTGGCCCAAAGCTCAGGGATCATGGTCATCATCCCCTACCTGATGGTGTGCCAGCCATACCGTTTTAGCAGGTATTCATGATTAAACCGATATAAATGAGGCCATCCCCAATGATCGCCCAATTGACTGGTGTCACGCCGGCCACTCTGTATACCGATTTCCTTGATGCGTTGCGCGCTGCCGGCTTCCGTGGCCAGATCAGTGCGGACTACGCCACCCGTACGGTACTGGCAACCGACAACTCGATCTATCAGCGTCTGCCCCAGGCGGCGGTGTTCCCGCAGGATGCCGAGGACGTGACGCGCATCGCTGCGTTGATGGCCGAGTCGCGCTTTCGGCAGGTCAAGCTGACGCCACGCGGTGGTGGCACCGGCACCAACGGCCAGTCGCTGACCGACGGCATCGTTGTCGACGTATCGCGGCATATGAACAACATTCTCGAAATCAATGTCGAGGAGCGTTGGGTGCGGGTTCAGGCCGGTGTGGTCAAGGACCAGCTCAATGCCGCCCTGAAGCCACACGGGCTGTTTTTCGCGCCAGAGCTGTCCACCTCCAACCGCGCCACCGTTGGCGGCATGATCAACACGGATGCCAGCGGGCAGGGCAGTTGTACCTATGGCAAGACCCGCGATCACGTGCTTGAGCTGCACAGCGTGCTATTGGGCGGCGAGCCCTTGCACACCAGGCCCATTGATGATGAGGCGTTGGATCAGGCCTGTGCGCAGGCCGGGCGCAGCGGTGAGGTTTACCGTATGGCCCGACAGATCCAAGAAACCCAGGCTGAACTGATCGAGTCGATCTTCCCCAAGCTCAATCGTTGCCTGACGGGCTACGACCTGGCGCACCTGCGCGACGAGCAGGGACGTTTCAACCTCAACAGCGTGCTCTGCGGCGCCGAAGGCTCCTTGGGCTACGTGGTCGAGGCCAAGCTGAACGTGTTGCCGATTCCCAAGTATTCGGTGTTGGTCAACGTGCGTTACAGCAGCTTCATGGACGCCTTGCGCGACGCTAATGCGTTGCTGAGCCACAAACCGTTGTCCATCGAGACGGTTGACTCGAAGGTGTTGCTGTTGGCGATGAAAGATATCGTCTGGCACAGCGTTGCCGAGTACTTTCCTGCTGACCCTGAGCGCCCGACGCTGGGGATCAACCTGGTGGAGTTCAGTGGCGATGAACCGGCCGAAGTGAACGCCAGGGTGCAGGCATTCGTCAAACATCTGCAGGCTGACACCGGTATCGAGCGTTTGGGTCATACCCTGGCTGAAGGTGCCGAAGCGGTGACCCGTGTCTACACCATGCGCAAGCGCTCAGTGGGCTTGCTGGGCAACGTTGAAGGCGAAGTCCGCCCGCAGCCGTTTGTCGAAGACACCGCAGTGCCGCCAGAGCAATTGGCCGATTACATCGCCGAGTTCCGTGCCTTGCTGGACAGCTACGGTCTGGCCTATGGCATGTTCGGGCATGTCGATGCTGGCGTGCTGCACGTTCGACCGGCGCTGGACATGAAAGACCCCGCTCAGGCAGCGTTGGTCAAGCCGATTTCCGATGCCGTGGCGGCGCTGACCCAGCGTTATGGCGGCTTGCTTTGGGGAGAGCACGGCAAGGGCTTGCGCTCGGAGTACGTGCCGAGCTTCTTTGGCGAGTTGTACCCGGCGCTTCAGGCGCTCAAAGGCGCATTTGACCCTTACAACCAACTCAACCCCGGCAAGATCTGCACGCCGCCTGACAGCGATGAGGGCTTGCTCAAGGTCAACGAGGTGACGCTGCGCGGTGACCTGGATCGACAGATTGACGAACGGGTCTGGCAGAGCTTCGACAGCGCCATGCACTGCAACGGCAATGGCGCCTGCTACAACTTTGACCCCAACGACGCCATGTGCCCGTCCTGGAAGGCCACTCGCGAGCGTCAGCACTCGCCCAAGGGCCGTGCTTCGCTGATCCGTGAGTGGTTGCGCCTGCAGGGCGCGGCCAACATCGATGTGTTGGCGGCGGCGAAAGAAAAAACCTCCTGGCTCAAGGCGCTGCCCGCACGGCTGCGCAACAACCGGGCGCGCCAGCGAGGCGAGGCGGACTTCTCTCATGAGGTCTACGACGCCATGGCCGGTTGCCTGGCGTGCAAATCCTGCGCGGGGCAGTGCCCGGTCAAGGTCAACGTGCCAGAGTTTCGCTCGCGTTTCCTTGAGCTTTACCATGGTCGCTACCAGCGGCCACTGCGTGATTATCTGATTGGCTCATTGGAGTTCACGATTCCGTACATGGCCTATGCGCCGGGGCTGTACAACCGGGTGATGGGTTCGCAGTGGGTCAGCCGCCTGTTGGAACGTCATGTCGGCATGCTCGACAGCCCGCTGATCAGCCGCTACAACCTGCAGTCGACATTGACCCGCTGCAATGTCCAGTCGGCCAGCGTTCCGGCGCTGCGCGAGCTGACGCCGGCACAACGTGAGCGCAGCATCGTCCTGGTGCAGGATGCCTTCACCCGTTACTTTGAAACGCCGTTGCTGGCGTCGTTCATCGAGCTGGCTCATCGGCTGGGTTACCGGGTATTCCTGGCTCCTTACAGTGCCAATGGCAAGCCATTGCACGTCCAGGGCTTTCTCGGCGCGTTCGCCAAGGCGGCGATTCGCAATGCCAGCCAACTCAAGGTTCTGGCCGACTGCGGCGTGCCTTTGATCGGTCTGGACCCGGCCATGACGCTGGTTTATCGGCAGGAATATCAGAAAGTACCGGGCTTGAGTGAATGCCCGAAAGTTGCGCTGCCACAGGAATGGTTGATTGACGTGCTGCCCGAACGTGCCGTTTCCAACCCAGAGACTTTCCGCTTGATGGCTCACTGCACTGAAAAGACCAACGTTCCGGCCAGTACCCGGCAGTGGGAGCAGGTGTTTGCTCGTCTGGGGCTGAAGCTGGTTACCGAGGCGACGGGTTGCTGCGGCATGTCGGGTACTTACGGACACGAAGCACGTAACCAGGAAACGTCACGAACCATCTTTGAGCAGTCCTGGGCCGGTAAGCTGGACAAGCAGGGTGAGGCGTTGGCGACGGGCTATTCCTGCCGGAGCCAGGTCAAACGCATGGCCGATCGTACCCTGCGACATCCTTTGGAGGTGGTGCTGCAGCACCTCTGTAGTTAAGAGGGTTCAGGGTGCCTGTTCATTGTCAGTAGTGTCCACCATGCGCTCGCAAGATGTCCCCGTCAGGGGACATCGCTGACCGCGCATGGCCTTAGAGTGGTTCAACCCGATAACAATAAACCGGGAGCCACCGGACCATGCATCAAGCCCTCGCTGTTCCTCATCGATCGTTGTACTTCCCTTATCAGGTTTATCCGGCGTACCTGCCTTCTTCGGCGGCGCTCACGCGTTCGCCTGTCGTTATCGTTGGCGCCGGCCCGATTGGCCTGACGCTGGCCCTTGAGTTGGCGCGTTACGGCGTCAGAAGTACTGTTCTGGCGTCGCAGCAACAGGTGTGTGAAGGCAGTCGTGCGATTGTGTTCACGCGCCGCTCCATGGAGATACTCCAGCAGGTCGGGGTGTCCGATGCGGTGACCGAGCGGGGCTTGCCGTGGCGTTTCGGCAATTCGTATTACCGCGGTCAGCGCGTTTTTCGCATGGAGGCACCGGTCGATGAGCACGACCGTTTTGCGCCGATGACCAACCTGCAGCAACAGTTTCTCGAGCAGTATCTGGTTGAGGCCGCACAGGCGCAGCCATTGATCGAGCTGCGTTGGGGGAACAAGGTCATCGACATTGAGCAGGGCGTCGAGGGTGCCTGTTTGCAGGTCGATACCCCGGTCGGGCCCTATGCCCTTGAGGCTGATTGGGTGGTCGCTGCCGATGGCGCCCGTTCGGGGCTGCGCTCAATGCTTGGGCTAAAGCTGGATGGGGCCTCCTATGAGGGGAAGTTTGTCATTGCCGACATCCGTATCACGCTCGACTTGCCAACAGAGCGCCTGGCATTTTTCGATCCACCGTGGAATCCGGGGAACACCGTGTTGATGCACCGCGAACCCGGTGATATCTGGCGTATCGACTATCAGTTGCCTGCCCATGAGACACCTGAACAGGCGTTGCACCCGGATTCACTGTACCCGCGTATCGATGCGCAACTGGCGATGCTGGGGCTCGAACACCTGACCTGGGAGCTGGATTGGAGTTCGGTGTACTCGGCGCGGGCACTGACCTTGGCGGAGTATGTTCACGGTCGGGTGATCTTTGCCGGTGATGCCGCACATCTACTGCCAATTTTCGGTGTGCGTGGTGCTAATACGGGCTTTCAGGACTGTCATGATTTGGGCTGGAAGCTGGCACTGCACCTCAAGGGCGTTGTGGGTGAGAAGGTGTTGGCCAGTTACAGTGAAGAACGGGTCAAGGCAGCCTGGGAAATCATCGAGGAGGCGGGCAAGAGTACCCGCTTCATGGCGCCACCCAGTCGTGGCTATCGCCTGCTGCGCGATGCCGTACTGTCATTGTCATTGAGCCAGGCGTTCGTGCGCCCGTTGTATCACTGGCGAACCTCAAGGCCTCACAACTACGCCGACTCGTGCCTTAACGCAGAGGATGACGACAACATGCTGTTCCACACGGGGCCGAGTAACGGTGCGCCTCTGCTCAATGTTCGCCTGGCGGCACAGCATTACCTGTTCGACGATCTTGAGGCGGCCTATCACTTGATCTGCTTTACCGGTGTCGGTGGGCTGGATGCCGCTCTTCTTGACGAGGTTCAGGCCGTGCGTAGCCAAGGACTGCCGGTCCAGGTGATTGCGGTTGCCCTGCCGGGCGCCGATCAAGTGGTCGGGGCAGACCTGACCTTGACCGATGTCGATGGCCTGTTCAGTGCGCGTTATGGCGTACCGCAGGCAGGCGCGGCCTATCTGGCGCGCCCGGATCAACACGTCTGCGCTCGCTGGCTGCACCTGAGTGCCTTGCGCCTGCGCGCAGGGTTGAATCGAGCCTGTGGGTATAACGGGAGTCATGACGCATGAATCAGACGATAAACGTGGCCGATCTGGAACAGGCCTATGATCGACTTGCTGAGGCAATAGACGCCTGCGGTCCTGAGCGAAGTCAGTTGTTCCTGGTCAAGCTGGCGCTGTTGGCAGCTGACGCACTGAATGATAGCGGGCGCTTCGATGAACTGATCGAGTGTGCCTTGCAGGATCTGTAAAACCTTGCGCCAGCCCGTTACTCTCAGGTCTTCTTCGTGCGAGCTGATTCCGTTATGAACTATTGGCCGCTGAACACCCCGCATGGACAGCCACCCGTGACAACCGGGCAGATTGCCCATCTGTTGGCACGGGTTGGCGAGGATTGCCGTACCTGGCTGGCCACCGAGTTACTGACGCTGGTACGGGGTGCCATGCCATTGGCCCAGTGCACCATTTTTGCTTACCCCGACGATCAGGGGCCGCACGTGCTGTCGTGCTCCGATCAGTCTCGGCTGGTGCAGATATCGCGTATCTCCCGGGATTACATCGAGCGTTTTTACAGTCTGGATGGCAACCGCCAGGTGATGCTTGGTCATAAGCCAAAACAGGGCGGCGCGCGAACCCTGGCGCAACTGCAGTCGGCTGGAGACATCACTCACCGCGATTACCGGCGAATCTGCTATGAACAGCCACAGATTTCGCAGCGCATGGCGTTACTCAACCATCAGCACGAAGGGGGTGGCTGGCTGTCGATCAATTTCTATCGAGGTCGTGAACATGGCGATTTCAATCGAGAGGAGATCGCATTCATTGAGTCAATTGCCCCCTTGCTGATCCAAGTGACGCGATTGCATTACCGTGCTTTCATCGAAGCCAACCAGATGGCGGTCTTGTTGAGCCAGCGCGTTGAGCAACTCTACCCGGAGCTGACGCGCCGCGACCGTGAATTGCTCCGGCATGTATTGAGTGGCTTGCGCGCTGAAGACATCGCGCCGCTGATGGGGATTCAGGTTTCAAGCGCAGCGACCTACCTCAAGCGGCTCTATCGGAAAGTGGGTGTCAGTGGGCATCGGGAGTTGTTGGGCCTGGTGGTCCGGGGGCGTTGGACCTGATCCAATAGAAAGCCCCACCGTTCGGCAGTGGGGCTTTCTGTTGTTCTGGCGTGCAGTCAGCCGTGTTTGTGCGCTCAGCTGGATTTGCCTCTGTGCACGTGGGCGACAATGTCGTCCTTGAGTTTCAGGCGCTCCTTGCGAAGCTTGGTAACCTGGTCATCCGAGGCGCCATTGCCCTCCGCCACGACGACTTCGGCGTCCTTGGCATTGTACCTTTCATGCAGCAGGCCGAGCTGTGAGTCGGTTTTCTTGAGGGCTTCGAACGCTTCCTTGGTCAGATTAAGGTCTGCGAGCAAATCGTGCTTAACCGGCATGTCTCCACCTCTGCGGGCTACTGAGTAAGGGCTTGAGCTATGAGGATAGTCGTCTTTGCCAGGTTCTGTGGCTGGGGTGGTCTGTCGCTACCGTTCGCAATGCTGGAGCCCCGTAATGTGCTGTCTTGGCAGGGGGGCAGCGCACCGCATGCAGGGTGGCAAAGCGGCATCAAGACCATTGTTACCATCGTTTTCACAAAAGTTTTATGTGGCGACGCCTAAAGTTCCGGCAATTTTCATGCTGTGCCAAATCTCCCTCCGAATTATTTTTCAAGCGAAGTCTAATGTTTAAGGTAAAGCCGCTGCGTCCAGAATGGGTCACACTGATCGCTAGTTTGTATCTGCTGTGTGGATTCAACTTTACCCTCTGGCAGCATTTGTTCACGATCATTCAGGGCGGCGGACAAGGCATGCTGTTGCGCATGGCCTTCGCATTGATGCTGCTGTGTGCGTTCAACCTGATCCTGACGTTTCTGGCCTTCAAGGCCGTGTTGAAGCCTGTGCTGATCACCTTGTTCATGATCAGCGCCAGCGTTGCTTACTTCATGAATCAGTACGGCGTGCTGATCGACGTGGGCATGCTGCGCAATGCCGTTGAGACCAATGCAACAGAGGTGCGCGATCTGCTGTCGCTGAAGTGGCTTGCGTATGTCCTGCTGTTGGGTGGAGTACCGTCCTTCCTGCTGCTCAAGACGCCGATTCAGTACCGTGCCTGGCACCGTGAGCTACTCAGCAAGCTGGTCGTCAGTGTGGGCTGTGTTGCCGCGCTGGGTGGTGTTGCGTTGCTCAATTATCAGGGCCTTGCCTCGCTGTTCCGAAATCACCATGAGCTGCGCCTGATGATTGTGCCCAGCAATTACGTGGGGGCGTCGGTCGGTTTGCTGAGTGAGCGCGCCGGTTCTGCGGTCAAGCCATTCCAGAAGTATGGTGAAGATGCGCATCTGGCATCGTCCTGGCAGCAGCATCCACGCAAGTCGTTGACCGTACTGGTGGTGGGGGAGAGTGCGCGAGCAGAAGACTTCGGTCTTTTGGGCTATGGGCGCGACACTACCCCGCAGTTGAGCCGTGAGGCCGGCCTGATTGCATTCAACAATGTAACCTCTTGTGGTACCGAGACCGCGGTGTCGGTGCCCTGCATGTTCTCGGGAATGACCCGCAAGGATTACTCGGCCAGTGAGGCCAAGAGCCGTGAAGGGCTGCTGGATGTGCTTCAGCGTGCCGGGCTTGCCGTGCACTGGCGTGACAACCAGTCAGGGTGTAAAGGCACCTGTGATCGGGTGGTGTTCGAGGATGTCAGCAACTTCCAGGACCCGGCGTTGTGTGCCGACAGCGAATGCCATGACGAGATCCTGCTCAAGGGGCTGGAAGCTTCCCTCGACAACCTGCAGCAGGACACCGTACTGGTGCTGCACCAGATGGGCAGCCACGGTCCTGAGTACTACAAGCGTTATCCAAAGGCCTATGAGCGCTTTACGCCTGTGTGCCAGAGCAATGCCCTGAACACCTGCAGCCGTGAAAGCATCACCAATGCCTATGACAACACGTTGGTCTACACCGACCATGTCCTGGCGTCGCTGATCGATATCCTGCGCAGCAAGTCAGACAAAGTGGATACCGCCATGATTTATCTGTCCGATCATGGTGAATCGCTGGGTGAGTACAACCTGTTCCTGCATGGCACCCCTTACATGCTGGCGCCGGAGCAACAGAAACATGTGCCGATGCTGGCGTGGTTCTCCGAGGGTTATCAACAGAGTTTTGCCGTCGATAGCGCATGCCTGGCCAAGAACAGCAGCCAGCCGCTGAGCCAGGACAACCTGTTCCATTCGATGCTTGGTTTGCTGCAGGTTCAAAGTGGCGTGTACAAGCCTGATCTTGATCTGTTTGCCGGTTGCCGTCAGGTGACGAGCCGCTGACGGTCGTACCGTTTCCCGACGGTGGCCCGCGTTGTATATACTGCGGGCCATTGTTTGTGGGAGAGCCTTGTGGCCATCGATATTCACTGGATTTGCGACGACCGCAGCCTGGCCGAGCACTGCCTGCAGTGGCAGCAACTGCCCTTTGTGGCACTCGATACCGAGTTCATGCGGGTTGATACCTTTTATCCCAAAGCCGGTTTGATCCAGGTTGGTGATGGGGCGCGGGCTTTCTTGATCGACCCCCTGCATATTGGTGACTGGCAACCACTGGCTCGCCTGCTTGAGAACCCGCAGGTGACCAAGGTGCTGCACGCCTGCAGCGAAGACCTTGAAGTGTTGCTGCGCCTGACGGGCAGCCTGCCCGCCCCCTTGTTCGACACCCAGTTGGCTGCAGGTTATCTGAACCTGGGGTTCTCCATGGGCTATTCGCGGTTGGTTCAGGAGGTGCTGGGCATTGACCTGCCCAAGGGTGAAACCCGCTCCGACTGGCTGCAGCGCCCATTGTCGGAAACCCAGGTCAGCTATGCCGCTGAAGATGCCGTGCACCTCGCCGAACTTTACGAGCGCCTGCGTCCGCGGCTATCGGATGACAAATACGCCTGGGTCCTGGACGATGGTGCGGAGCTGGTTGCGCAGATGCGTCGCGAAACCGACCCGTACGAGTTGTACCGCGAAGCCAAGCTGGCCTGGAAGCTGTCCCGCCAGCAACTGGCGGTTATGCGTGAGCTGTGTGCCTGGCGAGAACGTGAGGCGCGAGCGCGTGATTTGCCGCGCAACCGCATTCTGCGCGAGGCCTCTCTGTGGCCGCTTGCCCGGACCCAGCCTGATAACCTTTCGGCGTTGGCGAAAATCGAGGATATGCACCCCCGGACCATTCGTCAGGATGGTGAGTTCCTGCTCGGCCTGATCAAGCAGGCTGCGAGCACTGCGCCC
Source organism: Pseudomonas laurentiana (assembly GCF_014648275.1). Classification (GTDB taxonomy): domain Bacteria; phylum Pseudomonadota; class Gammaproteobacteria; order Pseudomonadales; family Pseudomonadaceae; genus Aquipseudomonas; species Aquipseudomonas laurentiana. The sequence continues at coordinate 26,846 of NZ_BMQU01000024.1, read as the reverse complement.
GCCGATTGGCCACCGGTCTTGCCTGAGCCGTTGCCGATCGAAGCCTCGGGAGTGCTTAAGCAACTGCGTGCCATCGGCCAAGCCGAGGCTGAGCGCTTGGGCATTGCCCCTGAGCTGATGTTGCGCAAGAAAACCCTGGAAGCGCTGCTCAAGAGTGGCTTCCCCAATGGTCCTTATCAACTGCCTGACTCCCTGCGCGGCTGGCGCCGCGAGCGGATGGGCCAGGCGCTGCTTGACTGCCTTGCTGGCGCCGGAGAACAACGATGAAACGAATCTGTTCGATCTACAAAAGCCCACGCAAGAACGAAATGTATCTCTACGTACTCAAGGCTGATGGCCTTGAGCGTGTGCCTGAAGGCTTGTTGCCGTTTTTTGGAACACCCTTGCATGCCTTCGATCTGGTGCTGACACCTGAGCGCAAGTTGGCCCGTGAGGACATCACCAAGGTGCTGGAGAACCTCGATCAACAGGGTTATCACCTGCAAATGCCGCCCGCAGAGGATGAGTACATCGAGCACCTGCCTGAAGAGTTGTTGCGTCGCAACGACCCTGTCTGATTACGCCCCTGAATATCCCCTGAATGCGGCCTGCGCTATCGTGCGAGGCCGCATTCACCGCTTCTGCAAGGTTGTATAAAACATGCGCGTTCTGATCGCCGAACAGGATCATGCCCTTTACGCTCGTCTGTTGCGCGAGAGGGCCCCGGACCTGGAGGTTCTGACCAGTGGTGATTCCGCCGAGCTGGCCTGTCAGGCTGCAGATTGCCCCGTGTGGCTGGGGCAACCTGACTTGCTCGCGAGCCTGCTACGCCAAGGGCACCGGCCTCAATGGCTGCAGTCGACCTGGGCGGGTATCACGCCGCTGTTGGCCAAGGAGCTTCCTCGCCATTACCGCCTGACGCGGGCGGTCGGGATTTTCGGTCAGGTCATGGCGGAGTATGTGCTGACTTACATGCTCGTCCATGAACGTGAGGTGTTGGCTCGGCTGGTCAGCCAGGTAGAGCGTAAATGGGATGGTCGCCCGGGGCGTACGCTGGAAGGTCGGCGGGTATTGATCGTCGGTACTGGCGATATCGGTCAACAGGTTGCGGCGTTTCTGTCGCCCTTTGGCGTCAAGCTGTATGGCATCGCCAGCCAGGCACGTGAACAGGCGCCGTTTATCGAGGTGGCGGGGTTGGCTGATCTTGGTCGCCTGGTCGGTGAGGCTGACTATGTGATCAACCTGTTGCCAGATACGCCGGCTACCCATGACGTGTACGATGCCGCGTTGTTTGCCCGGTTCAATCCGGACGCATTGTTCATCAATGCCGGGCGTGGTGTGGCAGTGGTGGATGCCGATCTGGTCAAGGCGTTGGAGAATGGGCATCTGGCGGGGGCGGTCATTGATGTCTGTCGCCAGGAGCCACTGCCGCAACGTCATCCCTTCTGGACCGCGCTGGGTTTGCTGCTGACAGGGCACAGCTCGGCGCCTACTTCACCTGAAGCAATGGTGCGGTTGTTCGTCGAGAACCTGATGGCTTATCGAGCCGGTGATGCGTTGCGCGGTGAGGTGGATTTCAACCGCGGCTACTGACGGATCGTCCCGCAGGTGCTGGGCCGAAGGCTCACCCAGCACCCTGCAAGAGCGGTGTTTACAGGTTGAAGTCGCCTTCGGCAGCCAGCTCGCTCAATGGGCGGCGCGGGCTGGGTACTTCACGGGCTTGCAGGCCCTCGGCCAGGCTGGCCTTGTCGCCCAGCTTGCCGATCGCCACGGCGGCATGCAGGTCATAGCCTTCAGGGATTTTAAGCTCTTTGCGGGTCAGGGCCTGGTCAAAACCGGCCATGCCATGGGTGTACCAGCCGCTCAAGCTGGCTTGCAGTGCCAGGTGGCCCCAGGCCGAGCCTGTGTCGAAGGTATGCCACAGCGCCGGGGTTTCTTCGCTGGCGCCAGGGGCGGTGAAGGTGGTCTTGGAGGCAATGATTACCAAGGCCGACGCGTGTTGCGCCCAGCTGCGGTTGAATTCGTTGAGCAGGCCCAGGTAGCGCTCCCAGTTTGGCGTATCACGACGCGCGTAAAGGAACCGCCAGGGTTGTGAGTTGTAGGCCGACGGCGCCCAGCGAGCCGCTTCAAGGAAGCTCAGCAGGGTTTCTTCGCTGATTGGCTCGGCGGTGAAGGCGCGTGGCGACCAGCGCTGGATGAACTGATCGTTGATGGCGTAGTCGGCAACACGGGGATTGGCGCTCATGGTGGAGTTCCTGACGGGATTGAGAAACGACAAGTTGGCTCAAACTACTGTGCCGAGTCAGCGCTGACAAGCGGTCTGGCAATGAACGATGACACGACCTAGACTGGCGCCGCCGCGCCGCTGCACATGAATTGAAACAGGAACCTGACACGATGGCTGTTAACGCCGACCCCTTCTGGATGCGCAAAACTCTCGAGCAACTTGATCAGCAGGAGTGGGAATCGCTGTGTGACGGGTGTGGCCTGTGTTGCCTGCAAAAGCTCGAGGATGAAGACGACAATAGCGTCTACTACACGCGCATTGCCTGCAAACTGCTGGACCTGAAGAGCTGCCAGTGCCGCGACTATCCGAATCGCTTTGAGCACGTGCCGGATTGCATTCAACTCACACCGGGCAAGGCTGATCAGTTCAGATGGTTACCGCCCACCTGTGCGTATCGCTTGGTCAGTGAGGGCCAGGACTTGCCGTCGTGGCACTACCTGGTGTGTGGTGATCGTGAACAGGTGCACACGCAGCGCATTTCCCAATCCGGCCGGATGCTCAGCGAAACGACGGTGGCTGAGGATGATTGGGAAGACTATCTGATCTTTCGCGCCAGTTAAGGCGCACAAACGCTGGGGCGTGGCATGGTGTCGTTGCAAGGAGTCGTTATGCGTGTGCGTTACCTGTGGGTCGTGGTTCTGTTGCTGTCGAGTGCGCCCGTCTGGGCCAAGAAAGTCGATCTGGATTATCACGTGCAGTTGTTGCCGCAGAGTGGTCTGGCGCTGGTCAGCTTGAGCTTGGCCGATGGTGCTGCAGTGCGTAGCCTGGATTTTGACCTGGGCACGCAGGGTAACTACAGCGAGTTCAAGGGCGACGGTCAGTGGCAGCTCAAGGATAACGGCCGGCGCGGCCTGTGGCAGCCTGCTGCGGGCAAATCCAGCCTGACCTACAAGGTGCAGTTGGATCACCGGCTCAAGGGCGGCATGTATGACAGTCGAATTACCCCGAACTGGGCGCTGTTTCGTGGCGATGATCTGGTGCCTTCCGCGCGTCTGGATCAACAGGACGGTACCGAATTGGTGGCGCGCCTGACCTTCGAGCTGCCCGCTGGCTGGAAGAGTGTCGAAACCGCCTGGCCGCGGATTGGCAAGAATCGCTTCCGCATCGACAACGTGTCCCGGTTGTTCGACCGCCCTACGGGTTGGATGCTGGCGGGCAACATCGGTAGTCGTCGCAGCCGTCTTGGAGACACTGAGATCACAGTAGCAGCGCCGAAGGGGCAGGGTATGCGTCGCCTTGATACCCTGACGTTGCTGACGTTCGTGTGGCCGCAGTTGCAGGCGGTGTTTCCGCGTAATCCGCCAAAACTGCTGATCGTCGGTGGTCATGACCAGCTCTGGCGAGGTACGCGAGCGGCAAATGATTCGATCTATACACACAGCAGTCGGCCATTGGTGGGCGAGAACGGCAGCAGCCCCTTGTTGCGCGAGCTGGTGCGAGCCTTTGCGCAGATCAACGATACCCAGAACAGTGACTGGATAGGCGAGGGGCTGGCCGAGTACTACAGCATTGAATTGCTGCGCCGCTCCGGCGGGGTGGCCGATGACCGTTATCAAGTGCTGCAGGACAGCTTGACCAAGGCCTCAGCCAAGGTCACCAGCCTGCGCGGTACCCAGGTCGATGGGCCGACCATTGCGCGCGCGGTGCTGCTGTTGCAGGCACTGGACCGGGAAATTCGTTTGCAAACCCACAACCAGCGTTCGCTGGATGACGTGACCCGAGCCATGATGCGCTTGAACAGCGTCAGCACCCAGGAGTTCGTTCAGCTCAGCGAAAGCGTACTGGGCGGCTCGTCGAAGGTGCTGCAAACCAAATTGCTGGAATAGTGGCTATTTGAATTTCGGCCCGGAACGGGTGTTGTTGCCTTTGGCCATGCGGTCGTAAAGCACCACGTTCACGGTGGCTGCCAGGTTCATGCAGCCCTCGGTCGGTATGTAGATGGTTTCTTCGCACCAGTCGCGCACGCTTTGGTCGAGCGAGCCGTCTTCAGGGCCGAAAATGTAGATTGCCCGGTCCGGGTGGGTGTAGGTCGGCAGCGGGCGCGCACCTTCGACCAGTTCCACCGCAACGGGGGTGCAGCCCAGGGGAATGATTTTCTGCAGATCGTCGATACCGATCAGTGGAATGTCGTAATGCACGCGCTTGGTGTCAGTGACAAAGTCGCGCGCACGCTCATAGCGCTTGCCGGTGTAAAACACCGAATTGACGCCATAGCAGCCCGCCGCACGCATGACCGAGCCGACGTTCTCTGCGGATTTGGGGTTGAACAGTCCTATGCAGCTGTACCGTTTGTTCGCCACGTGCCGGGGCCCTTGAGAAAAAACACGATTATACGGGCTTGCCGGCACAGGCGGGGACGATCAGTCTTTTTTCAGCAAGCTCGCAAGCCCGGCGAACGGGTTGTGGGTCGCCTTGGCGATTGTCGGGCTGCTGGTCGAGCCCTCGCTGAAGTATTGCTGGTCGGTATAGCGTGCGTGTTCGTTGTCGTGGCAGAACAGGCACAGCAGCTCCCAGTTCGAGCCGTCCTGGGGGTTGTTGTCATGGTTATGGTCGCGGTGATGCACGGTTAGCTCGCTCAAGCGCTTGCCGGAGAACTCACGGGCACAGCGCCCGCAGACGTGCGGGTACATCTTCAGGGCCTTGTCGCGATAGCCCATTTCACGGTCGCGTTTGGCATCGGCGAGGATGCGGTCCAGGCGTGCGGTGGCGGAGGAGGGTGTTGCCGAGCTCATGGAGGTACCTTTTTATCGGGCTTGTTACGGTTATGCCCTGAGTTTAGCTGTTTGCCAAGGGAATCGGGCAGGCGCATTTGCTGTCTTAGGCGTAGCCTTTAGACAAACGGCCCGAAGGAGCACTGAGATGCGCTATCTGATTGCAGCAGTAATGGTCCTGGCTTCCCTGGGATCAGTTTCGGCCCAGGACCTGCAACCACGGCCCATTGCACCCGTTCCGGGGGCGCCGGGAACGCCCACGCCGACCCCGTACCCGCAGGTGGCGCCACCGAGTATTCCCAAGGCTGGCGATAGCCGTAGCGGTTCGCCCTTGTTGCCACCGATGCCATTGCCGAACCCGCCGAAAGATCAACCGTTACCGGGGCTGACCCCAGCGCCGGATGCCGACAAGCCGCCTCAGGATTAGGTCCTGGGCGGCTCTATTCGCGGGGGCGTCAGTAAAAGCGGCCTTACGCCAGGCCTAGTACCTTGAAGACAAAACCGTACTCCAGCGCTACATCGCGCAGCCCTTGGTAGCGACCACTCATGCCGCCATGGCCTGCGCCCAACTCCGTCTTGAGCAGCAGCAGGTTGTCGTCGGTCTTGGTCGCCCGCAGCTTCGCCACCCATTTGGCGGCTTCCCAGTACTGCACGCGACTGTCGTTGTAGCCGGCAATCACCAGCAGGGCGGGGTAGGCCTGAGCCTTGATGTTCTCATAGGGGGCGTAGGCCTTGATTCGCGCGTAGACATCGGGGTCTTCAGGGTTGCCCCACTCGTCGTACTCGGTAACGGTCAATGGCAGATCCGGGTCAAGCATGGTGTTGAGCACATCGACGAACGGCACTTCGGCAATGGCGGCCTTGAACAGGTCCGGGCGCTGGTTGAGCACCGCCCCGATCAGCAGGCCGCCAGCACTACCACCGCTGATGACCAGTTGCTCGGCGTGCGTGACGTTGCTGGCAATCAGGTGTTCGGCGCAGGCGATGAAATCACTGAACGTATTGCCTTTGTGTTCCTGCTTGCCCGCACGGTACCAGGCTTCGCCCAACTCGCCGCCGCCGCGTACATGGGCAATGGCAAAAGCCACGCCGCGTTCAAGCAGGCTCAGGCGAGCGTGAGAGAACCAGGGGTCGAGGCTTTCACCGTAGGCGCCATAACCATACAGATACAACGGTACGGGTTTGCCGACGTCCTGGCGGCGTTGAACCAGGCTGATCGGCACGCGCGTGCCGTCGGCGGCAGTGGCCCACAGGCGCTGGCTGACATAGTCGTCGGCATCGAACGGGCCCAGTACGGGGGTTTGCTTGAGAACCTGCTGCGCACCGTTTGCCAGTTCCAGCTGTCTGACCTGTGCCGGCCGATTGAGTGCCTCGTAGCGCAGGCGGATGCGTGTGCTGGTGAACTCCAGGCTGTCCTGCACATACAGGCTGTAGGCGGCATCGGGCAATTCGACGCGGTAGGTGGCAAGCCCTTGCGGCTGTACTTCGATGATGGGCAGGCCGCCTTCACGCAGGCTCAGGGTGAGGGCGCTGGCATTGAGGGTAAAGCCTTCAAGCATCACGTGGTCGCGATGAGGGATCAGCACTTGCCACTGGTCGCGTGTGGGTATGCTGTCGGCCGCTGCGTGGAACAACGCAAAGTTGATGCCGTGCTGGTTACTGCGGATAAACCAGTGCCATTCGCCGTCGAGTTGGCCGTGGTCAGGGTAGTACTCATGGTTTTCGACGCGTGGCGCCAGGCATGTGAAGCTCGCTTCAGGATGTTCGGCATCCAGCACCCAGGCTTCGCTGGTGGTCTTGCTGTTGAGCAGCAGGACCAGTTGGCGTTCGGAGCTTGAACGGTAGCAGTTCAGAAAGAAGCGCCCGTCAGCTTCCTCGAACACCGTTTCGGCCTGATTGCTGCCCAGGCGATGACGCAGCAGTTTGTAGGGGCGGTGGGTCTCGTCCAGTTCGGCAAAGAACAGCGTCTGACTGTCGTTGGCCCAGGTCATGCTGCCGTCGCAGTCGTCGAACGGCAGCGCCTGGACTGCGCCATTGCTCAGCTCTTTGACGTACAGGGTATAAACCTCATCGCCGCTGGTATCCAGGCTGTAGGCCAGGCGCTGGTGGTCGGGGCTGACATTGAACGCACCCAGTGACAGGAAGCCGCCATTGGCCAGGCTGTTGGGGTCGAGCAGGAGTTCTTCGCGGCTTTCGTCTACGGTCGGCGAGTCGTCAGCCGGGCGTGGGCAGCGATAGTGGCGTGGGTACTCGTCGCCGGCGGTGGTACGGGTGTAGTAAAGGTACGGCCCCCAAGGTGAGGCCAGCGACAGATCGGTTTCCTTGATCCGGCCCTTGATCTCCAGGAACAGTTGCTCGCGCAGTTCAGCCTGGTCAGCGAGTTGTGCTTGCTGGTAGGTATTCTCGGCTTCCAGGTAGGCCATGACCTCGGGCGTGTCACGTTCCTGCAGCCAGGCGTAAGGGTCGCTGCCGACAGCTTTGTGAGCCACGGGGGCGTTGGAAACAGGGGAAACGGTGGGCATCGGGAGTTCTCTTGGCAGATCGGCAGCGAGGCCGGTTTAGACAGGGGGCGCCGGCACGCGGAAAAATCGTTATCATAAGCGTCTATTTGCCTAGCTTGCCACGGACGCCATGACCGAGAACGATTATCTGCTCGCCTGGGGCCTTTATGCCTTCGCTGCCTTGGGCTGCCTGTTGGTTTGGTTTCGCCTGACCCGCTGGATGTGGCGCTGGTTGCGCGAGCCACTGCGGGTGGTCGTCGCGGTGTTGCTGTTCACCCCGACCATTGTCGACCCAGGGCGCGACCTGTTCGCCCCGGCAATTGCCATCAGTGCCCTGGACCTGGCTTTCAAGGTCGGCAGCAATGTGCTGCGCGCCGCGTCTGACCTGGCCATGTACGGCATGTTTGCCTTTGTCGCCTATCTGCTGTTCGTACTGGTGCGCTGGCCGCTTGAGCGCAGCGCCCGTGCTCGCCGTGAAGCTGCCGAAGCGGCTGCCCAGCAGCGTGCCAAGGCACTTGAAGAGCAGGACGAACCGTTCGCCAGCCCCGACCCAGGCCGTTACCGCAACGACCCACCTGCCAGCAGTGGCCCGCTCCGGGTTGAACCACGCCTCTAACGCCTGCCTCAGAAGCGAGAACCGAGCATGTGTGAATTGTTGGGCATGAGCGCCAATGTGCCGACTGATATCGTTTTCAGCTTCACCGGGCTGATGCAGCGCGGTGGCCGCACTGGCCCTCACCGCGATGGCTGGGGTATCGGCTTTTACGAGGGGCGTGGCTTGCGCCTGTTTCAGGACCCTGCGGCAAGTTGTGAGTCGGAAGTGGCCAACCTCGTGCAGCGCTACCCGATCAAGAGCGAAGTGGTCATCGGGCATATTCGCCAGGCCAACGTCGGTAAGGTCTGCCTGTCCAATACCCACCCGTTCGTTCGTGAGTTGTGGGGGCGCAACTGGTGTTTTGCCCACAACGGCCAGTTGGCGGGTTTCCAGGCCTTGACCACCTTCTACCGCCCGGTGGGTGATACTGACAGCGAGGCGGCGTTCTGCGATGTGCTGAACCGCGTGCGCGAGGCGTTCCCCGAGCCGGTCGAGGTCGAGCAACTGCTGCCGGTGCTGGTGGCCGCCTGCGACGAGTACCGCAGCAAAGGCGTTTTCAATGGCTTGCTCAGTGATGGTGACTGGCTGTTCTGCTATTGCTCGACCAAACTGGTGCACATCACCCGGCGCGCACCTTTTGGTCCCGCTCGGTTGAAAGATGTCGACATGATTGTCGATTTTCAGGCTGAAACGACGCCCAATGACGTTGTTACGGTCATCGCCACCGAAGCGCTCACCGAGAATGAAACCTGGCACCGTTACGAACCCGGGCAGTGGGGGCTCTGGCGGCGTGGAGAATGTATCGCTCAAGGCCGGACGGAATAAGGATCATCATGCTCAGGAGCTACTTGCGGCTATTGTTGTTTACCTGTGGTTTGCTGCTGGGTGTACAGGTACCCGGTTTGATCAATGACTACAGCCAGCGGGTGCAGGCGCACCTGTTGGAGTCGCGTGAAGGGCTAAAGGGCTTTGAACAGACCGCACAGCGTTTCTTCAATGGCGATCTGCAGGCCTTGGTGCGGCATTACCGGGCCAGTGACGACCCGGTTTTCCACAGTGATGCAGACAGTATCGACAGTCTGCTCGGTCGCAACCGCCTGCTTGAGGGCGAATGGCAGATCCTGCAGGGGCCGTGGCTGACCCGTACCTGGCATGTGCTGGTGGCTGCCGATGCTCAATTACGTGACGAAACCCTGAAGGGCTACAGCTATCAGGTCTTGCTGGTACCCGAGGCGATTGCCTGGGGCCTGGGTTGCGCGTTGTTGCCAGCATTGCTGCTGGAGAGTTTCCTGTTGTTGCTCGGCTGGGTGTTGTTGGGTGGTCGGCGCAAGCCGGTGCAGCCAAGCTGGCGTTAAACCCTCACGGTGTGCAGCGCTCCGGCGTGGCTTGCGTAACGCTCCAGTACGTTGCGGCACAGGGCGATGACTTCATCCACCCGTCGCGCATTTGCCGCAATGTCTCATGGCGTAGTGATCCTGGCAGCATTGAGCCTGCCAGAAACGCGCGGCAAAGAGCCTGAAGCGCGTCAAGGTAGGGGCCAGAAGAGATGGACGAAGGAGCAACGCGTGTGAGCCGCCTGTTACTCAATTGCGACATGGGTGAAAGCTTTGGTAGCTGGACCATGGGCCTGGATGCCGAGGTCATGCCCTTTATCGACTGCGCCAACATTGCCTGTGGTTTTCACGCCGGCGACCCAGGAATCATGCGCAAGACTGTAGCCTTGGCCGTAGCCCATGGCGTGACCATCGGTGCCCACCCGGCGTATCCGGATCTGGTCGGTTTCGGTCGCCGCTCTATGGCATGCAGTGCCGAGGAAGTTCGCGATCTGTTGCACTACCAGATCGGTGCGCTGGAGGGGATTTGCCGGGCGCAGGGCACCCGGGTGGCTTACGTCAAGCCCCATGGGGCGCTCTACAACGACATGATGGCCGATCCGCTGACGTTGCGTGCGGTGCTGGAGGCTGTCGCGGCCTACGATCGGCAATTGCCCCTGATGCTGATGGCCACTGCCGATGACAGCGAGGCCCAGGCGTTGGGCCGCGAGTGTGGTGTGACGGTGTGGTTCGAGGCATTTGCTGACCGGGCTTACGACCCAAGCGGTCGACTGGTGTCGCGGCGTTTGCCGGGTGCTGTGCATCATGATCCTGCGCGGATTGTCGAGCAGGCGTTGCGCCTGGCGCGTGGCGAGGCACTGACGGCCAGTGATGGCAGCCAGGTGCTGCTCAAGGCCCAGACCCTTTGCGTGCATGGGGATAATGACAGCTCGGTGGCGGCCGTACGGCAGATCCGTCAGGCCCTCGATGCGCTGGTGGTGGCATGAAACTGCGGGTCGAAGTGGTCGCAGTCGACAGTCTGATGGTGCGGTTGTTCGATGTCATTGACGAAGCCAACATGCCCTGGATGCTGGCAGCACGCCAGCGATTGCAGGCCGCCTTTGGCGGGCGTCTTGTCGATCTGGTGCCGTCCTATACCACGTTGATGGTGCAATTTGACCTGCTGCAAATGTCCCCCACTGAGGCGCGTAGCTGTATTGAGCAGGCACTGGCGGATGTACAGCCTGACAATGGCGGCGCTGGTCGGCGCCATGAAATACCGGTGTGGTATGACCCCAGTGTCGGTCCGGAGTTGGCATTGCTGGCGCAGCGCAGTGGCAAGTCACTGGCCGAGGTGATTCGCCTTCACAGCGAGCGTGAGTATCAGGTGTTCGCGTTGGGCTTTGCACCGGGTTTTGCGTTTATGGGGTTGGTCGATGAGTGCCTGGCGGCCCCGCGTCTGGCAACCCCGCGCAAGCGCGTGGCCGCCGGCAGTGTGGGGATCGCCGAGCGCCAGACTGCGGCCTATCCGGCCGTATCGCCAGGTGGCTGGAACCTGATCGGGCGTACGCCAAGCGCGCTGTTTGACCGTGATCGCGATGGCTACAGCCTGTTGCAGCCTGGGGATCGGGTGCGTTTTGTGCCTGTCGACCATGGGACATTCATGCGCCTGGGTGGTGACGACACGCCATTGGAGGCGCAGGTATGAGCCGATTGATCATTGAGGCCAGCACGCCGTTGTGTCTATTGCAGGATGCCGGGCGCTTTGGCATGCGCCATTTGGGCGTCACTCAGGGCGGTGCGCTGGATTGGGTCTCGATGCGCTGGGCCAACTGGCTACTGGGTAATGCCGTTGATGCCCCGGTGGTTGAAATCACCTTGGGTGGGTTCAGCCTGATTGCTGAACAGGACGCTTGCCTGGCGTTGGCGGGGGCTGACCTGGATGCGCGGCTGGACGGCCAACCGCTGACGCCATGGCGCAGCTTCATGATGAGAAAGGGGCAGCGCTTACGCTTTAACCAGCCATTGTCGGGGGCGCGGGCTTACCTGGCAGCACCAGCCGGCTTTGTCGCGCCATTGGTGTTGGGAAGCTGTGCTTGCGTGGTACGTGAAGGGTTGGGTGGCCTGGACGGTTTTGGGACTCCCTTGGTCGAGGGCGAGTACCTGACCTATACAGGCGTGGCGCCAGGCCTGCGGGAAGTTTCTGTTCAACAACGCCCGGACCTGCGCAGCAATGCACCGCTGGATATGGTGCTGGGCGCACAGATCGGCAGTTTCAGTGGCCAGAGCCTGTTCGATGCATTCAATGCGGCGTGGGTTCTTGACCGTCGTGCAGACCGGATGGGCATTCGTCTGCTTGGCCCCGCCTTGCAGTACCAGGGCGAACCAATGATTTCCGAGGGCATTCCCTTGGGCGCGGTGCAGGTACCGCCGGACGGTCAGCCCATTGTGCTGCTCAATGATCGGCAGACCATTGGCGGCTATCCGCGCCTGGGGGCGCTGACGCCCTTGGCGTTGGCGCGACTGGCACAGTGCGTGCCGGGAAACGTCGTCACCTTCAGGCCGGTGCTGCAGGTACAGGCATACGAGCAGCAGGTGGCGTTTCTGCGTCAGTTCGAGTCAATGCCCGTCGCCAGGTGCGGGGCCGGGCAGCCCTGACTTACTTGGACAGAAACCGCATCCCTTCCTCAAGCCCGCGCAAGGTCAGTGGAAACATGCGGTCCTCGATCAACTCACGCACAATGTTGGTCGAGGCCGTATAGCCCCAGGTGTTCTTGGGGTATGGGTTGATCCAGATGAGCTTCTTGTACTTTTCCATGAAGCGTTGCATCCAGACGTAGCCCGCTTCTTCGTTCCAGTGCTCGACGCTGCCACCGGGCTGGGTGATCTCGTAAGGAGCCATGGCCGCGTCACCGACGAACACCACCTTGTAGTCGGCACCGTACTTGTGCAGCAGGTCCATGGTGGCAGTGCGTTCGGAGGTACGGCGCAGGTTGTTCTTCCACACGGATTCGTAGATGAAGTTGTGGAAGTAGTAATACTCAAGGTGTTTGAACTCGGTCTTGCAGGCCGAGAACAGTTCCTCGCAGATCTTCACATGGGCGTCCATGGAGCCGCCAATATCGAACAGCAACAGCAGTTTTACGCTGTTGCGGCGTTCTGGGCGCATCTGGATGTTCAGCAGGCCGGCATCACGAGCGGTATGGTCGATGGTGCCGTCGATGTCCAGTTCGTCGGCTGCCCCCTGGCGAGCGAACTTGCGCAGCCGGCGCAGGGCCAGCTTGATGTTGCGCGTGCCCAGTTCGACCTGGTCGTCGAGGTTCCTGTATTCGCGCTGGTCCCAGACCTTGACCGCTTTGCCCTGACGTTTGCCTGCGTCGCCAATGCGGATGCCTTCGGGGTTGAAGCCACCGGAGCCGAATGGGCTGGTGCCGCCTGTGCCAATCCATTTGTTGCCGCCGGCATGGCGTTCCTTCTGTTCTTCCAGGCGCTTCTTGAATTCCTCGATCAGCTTGTCCAGCCCGCCAAGGGACTGGATCTGAGCGCGTTCTTCGTCGCTGAGCGAGCGCTCGAATTCCTTGCGCAGCCAGTCTTCCGGAATCAGCGCTTCCAGGTGCTGATCGAGGTTTTCCAGGCCCTTGAAGTAGGCCGAGAAGGCGCGGTCGAACTTGTCGAAGTGGCGTTCATCCTTGACCAGTATCGCCCGTGACAGGTAGTAGAACTCGTCCATGTCGGCAAAGGTCACGCCCTGCTTGAGTGCGTTGAGCAAATCAAGCAGCTCGCGTACCGATACCGGTACCTTTGCCGCGCGCATTTCATTGAACAGGTTGAGCAGCATGGCGGTCGCCCCTGATTGGTCTGTGGCAGATCAGCGATTGCCGCGACGGCTCATGAACGCCAGGCGCTCCAGCAGTTGCACGTCCTGCTCGTTCTTGACCAGGGCGCCTGCCAGCGGCGGAATGGCCTTGGTCGGATCGCGCTCGCGCAGCACCGCTTCACCGATGTTGTCGGCCATCAGCAGCTTGAGCCAGTCGACCAGTTCAGACGTAGACGGTTTTTTCTTCAGGCCTGGTACCTTGCGCACGTCGAAAAATACATCGAGTGCTTCACTGACCAGGTCCTTCTTGATGTTGGGGTAGTGCACATCGACGATCTGTTGCAGGGTGTCGCGATCAGGGAAGGCGATGTAGTGGAAGAAGCAGCGACGCAGGAAGGCATCAGGCAGCTCCTTCTCGTTGTTCGAGGTAATGATGATGATCGGGCGCTGCTTGGCCTTGATCGTCTCGTCGGTCTCGTAAACGTAGAACTCCATCTTGTCGAGTTCCTGCAACAGGTCGTTGGGGAACTCGATGTCAGCCTTGTCGATTTCGTCGATCAGCAGAATCACCCGCTCTTCAGACTCGAAAGCCTCCCAGAGCTTGCCCTTCTTCAGGTAGTTGCGAACGTCGTGGACCTTGTCCACACCCAGTTGCGAGTCGCGCAGACGGCTGACCGCATCGTACTCATACAGCCCCTGATGGGCTTTGGTGGTGGACTTGATGTGCCAGGTGATCAGTTTGGCGCCAAAGGACTGGGCCAGTTGTTCGGCGAGCATGGTCTTGCCGGTGCCGGGCTCACCCTTTACCAACAACGGGCGTTCCAGGGTAATCGCCGCGTTGACCGCCAGTTTCAGGTCGTCTGTGGCGACATAAGCGCTGGTGCCTTCGAACTTCATGTAGCGATCCTCTAACGTAGCCCCAGAGGTGCATGGCCCCTGGTGGAAAAATGGTTATCCCCGACTATAACGCGCTGCCCGCGTGGCTGGGAACGCAGACGGAGCATTCAGTCTCTGAATGCTCCGTCAGCTGGTGACTTGCCCAGGGGAATTTGTCTTGCGCAGGGCGTGTGTGGGGCTGGACGCCCATCAGGGGCAGGCTTACCCTTGAAGTTTTCGCACGGTGCCAAAAGGACCCCGCCATGAGCCGCATTTTTGCTGACAACGCGCATTCCATCGGTAATACACCGTTGGTGCAGATCAATCGCATCGCCCCACGCGGAGTGACCGTTCTGGCCAAGATCGAAGGGCGTAACCCTGGCTATTCGGTCAAATGCCGAATTGGCGCGAACATGATTTGGGATGCTGAAGGCAGCGGAAAGCTCAAGCCAGGCATGACCATTGTAGAGCCGACCTCCGGTAACACCGGTATCGGCCTGGCCTTTGTTGCCGCGGCCCGTGGCTACAAACTGGTGCTGACCATGCCGGCATCGATGAGCATCGAGCGTCGCAAGGTGCTTAAGGCATTGGGTGCCGAGCTGGTGTTGACCGAACCTGCCAAGGGCATGAAAGGCGCCATTGAGAAGGCCAACGAAATTGTTGCCAGCGATCCTGCCCTGTACTTTATGCCACAGCAGTTCGATAACCCGGCAAACCCGGCGATCCACGAGAAGACCACCGGTCCGGAGATCTGGAACGATACCGATGGCGCCGTGGATGTCCTGGTAGCAGGTGTCGGTACGGGCGGTACGATCACCGGCGTGTCGAGGTACATCAAGAAAACCAAGGGCAAGGCGATTCTGTCGGTGGCGGTGGAGCCCATCGTGTCGCCGGTCATCACTCAGGCGCTGGCCGGTGAAGAGATCAAGCCCAGCCCGCATAAAATCCAGGGTATAGGCGCAGGCTTCGTGCCGAAGAACCTTGATCTGTCGATGGTCGACCAGGTTGAGCTGGTCAGTGATGAAGAGTCCAAGACCATGGCCCGGCGCTTGATGCAGGAGGAGGGGATCCTGTGCGGTATTTCCTGTGGTGCCGCGATGGCGGCGGCGGTGCGCCTGGCCGAAAAGCCGGAAATGCAGGGCAAGACCATCGTAGTCATCCTGCCTGACTCCGGTGAGCGTTACCTGTCGAGCATGCTCTTCAGTGACCTGTTCACCGATCAGGAAAACCAGCAGTAATACGGCTGTCAGTACCGGTTTGCCTGATCCGCGGCAATATTCGCTGTCGCGCTTTGTTGCACAATCCTTAACAGTGATTGTCCGGCTCTGGTTGTTTTTACCAGGGCCGGATCGGTTTATCATGGCCGATTAATCGGCAGCGATGGCCTGATCGAAATTCCAAGGAGTGTTGCATGACCTTTTCCTTTGTTGCCAAGGCAGGTGTACTGCTGCTGTTTTTCGGCAGCACGCTCTATGTACATTTGCGTGGCAAGGCGCGTTTGCCGCTGTTGCGTCAGTTCGTTAACCATTCGGCGTTGTTCGCCCCTTATAACGCCTTGATGTACCTGTTTTCCGGGGTGCCGTCCAAGCCCTACCTGGACCGCAACCGTTTCCCGGAGCTGGATGTGCTCAAGGACAACTGGGAAGTGATCCGCGAGGAGGCCATGCACCTCTTCGACGAGGGGTACATTCGCGCAGCCGAGAAAGACAACGACGCTGGTTTCGGCTCGTTCTTCAAGAAAGGCTGGAAGCGTTTCTACCTGAAGTGGTACGACAAGCCGCTGCCGTCAGCCAATGCACTGTGCCCGAAGACCGTTGAACTGGTCAGCAGCATTCCCAACGTCAAGGGCGCCATGTTTGCCCTGCTGCCCGGTGGCAGCCACCTGAACCCGCACCGTGACCCCTTTGCCGGTTCCCTGCGTTATCACCTGGGCCTGTCGACGCCCAATTCGGACGACTGCCGGATCTACGTCGATGGTCAGGCATATGCCTGGCGCGACGGTGAAGACGTGATGTTCGATGAGACCTATGTGCACTGGGTGAAAAACGAAACCGATACCACGCGAGTGATCCTGTTCTGTGATATCGAGCGGCCGCTCAGCAGCCCATTGATGACCCGTATCAATCGCAGTGTCAGCGCGTTTCTGGGCCGTGCGACTGCCCCGCAGAACACCGATGACGAGCGTGTGGGCGGTATCAACCAGGCCTATGCCTGGAGCAAGCGTTTCAGTAACGTCATCAGCGGCAAGGTCAAGCAGTTCAAGCGGGCCAATCCAAAAGCCTATCGGGTCATGCGCCCGGTGCTGGCGGTAGTCGTTGCCTACCTGTTGTACCGCTGGTTGTTCTGACCCCTTGCGCGGTCACCGGGTGCTGACTATAGTCAGGCCCGGTAAGGCCGTGTGTCTTCCTTTATCCCCCTATTGAAGAACTGATCATGCCCACTTCTTGTCCAGCCATTGCATACGCTGCCGCGCACGACGCGGTAGTTGTCGTGCGTGGCGTGCAGCAGCCGGCCATGATCAGTCATTACCCACCACCTGTCAGTGGCGTTCCAGGGTGCCTCGTAGCACCTCCAGGCGTGGTTGTCGTAGTGGGCTGAGCAGCGCGTGCTGCGACATCCCCGATTACGCCTGAACACTACTGAAACCGGTTAGCTGTCCCTTTGCGGCGGCACCGTTCGGCTTACTTGCCCGAATACAGGTGGCAATTCATGTCTGTTATCTCGAAAGAATCCGTGGCCGCGGCGGCCACTACCAGCCTGTTCGTCCTGCTCTGGAGCAGTGGCGCGATTGTTTCCAAGTGGGGGCTGGCCCACGCAAGCCCCTTTGCCTTTCTGCTGATCCGTTTTGTCATCGCCCTGGCAGGCTTACTGCTGCTTGGTCCTTTGTTGAAATTACGTTGGCCGCAAGGCCGGCGCGCATGGTTGCAGGCGATTGCAACGGGTTGCGTGCTGCTTGGCGCTTATCAGATTTTCTACCTGTTGGCCCTGGACGGTCACGTTACGCCCGGTGTCATGGCCACTGTCATGGGCGTACAGCCGATTCTCACCATCGTGCTGATGGAGCGTCAGCGCTCCTGGAACCGGCTGTTCGGCCTGTGCCTGGGCTTGGTCGGGCTGGTAATGGTGGTTTATCAGGGCATAGGCCTGGGAGGCGTGTCGCTTGCCGGCATGTGTTTTGCGCTGCTGGCGCTGGCGAGCATGACCTTGGGAACGATCATGCAAAAACGTATCACCGCTAATCCATTGGGGACATTGCCGCTGCAGTACCTGGCGGGGTTGCTGCTGTGCGCGGTGTTCGCCCCCTTCCAGCCGCTGCATATCGATCCGGGCAGTGACTTGTTGCTGTCGGTGCTGTGGATGGGATTAGTGGTTTCGGTGTTTGCCACCTTGCTGCTCTACCGGTTGATCGCCGGGGGGAATCTGGTGAATGTCACCAGTTTGTTCTATCTGGTACCGGCGGTGACCGCCATCATGGATTACCTGATCTTTGGTAACCGACTGGCATTGCTGAGCGTACTGGGCATGGGACTGATCGTTATCGGCTTGCTGTTCGTCTTCCGCAAACCGGCCCATGCGCCTCAGTCAGGCAGGGTTGAAGAGGCCTAGCGGCAACTGATGTTTGGCGCGGCGTACAGGCAGCAGCAGTACGCCGCGCTTGGCAATGCACTCAACGACTGGGTACAGGTCTTTACCTGATCACGCTGGGCTTGAGCACCAGCCACAAGGCCAGCGCAATCAATGCGCCACCATACAGGTGTGCGGCAGACAATGGTTCGTCCAGTAACCAGGCTCCCCAGAGTACGCCAAACGCGGGAATCATGAAGGTCACGGTTGACGACTTGACTGGGCCGATCTCGCTGAGCAGGCGGAAGTACACGATGTAGGCAAAGGCGGTGCAGACCAGCCCCAGGCCCAGCAGCGATAACCAGACCTCCCAGCCGCCCCAGTTGGCCGGTGGCTGGGTCATGACGCTGTAGCCGAACAGGGGCAACAGCAGCAGCGTGGCGCCGAGCATGCTGCCCAGCGCTGAAAGGCGGCTGTCCAACCCGCCTTGTTGATCGAGCCAGCGTCGGGCGAGAAAACCCGCGAAGCCGTAGCAGGTGGTTGCCGCCAGGCAGGAGAGGGCACCTTGCAGCAGGTTCAGATCGAAGGCTACCGGTCCGGCGCCACTGAGAACGCCTACGCCGAACAGGCCCAGAAAAATACCGGCGAGTTTGCTCGGTGTCATGGGCTCGCGAAAGAACAATGCACCGATCAATACGCCCATCAGGGGCGTGGTGGCATTGAATATGGCCGAATATCCAGCTGGCAGCGCCTGCGCCGCGATGGAGTACAGGGTTGCCGGAATGCCTGAGTTCACCATGCCCAACACAAGGCAAGCCTTGAACTTGCCGTGAAAGTTCCAGTCCACCCGCAGCACTGCAAGGATCATCAGCAGGCCGGCACAGGCAATCGAAACACGGAGGAACGCCGTGGGCACAGTGCCCAGTACTGGCGCGATAATGCGCATGAACAGAAAGCTGGCCCCCCACACGGCAGCGAGGGTCAGCAGGCGGGTCAGGGCGATAGGGCTCACGAGGGTCTCCGGTCCTTGGTGCGGGCCGCGAGTTTACGGTAAATGGTCAATGGTCTCGCTCTGTTTCTTGCGCTGTATTTCGGAACGGATCATGTCGTTCGCGCGTGCCGGGTGCAGTAGCGTGGTCCGCCACGTGGTAATGCGTTGGCATAGGCCGTACACAGGCGTACCGCTTCAGGTCTATTTGCTACCTTTTGGCCGAAGTATCGGGGCGAGGAGTCTTTTCGTCCTGCAGGAGACTGACCTAAGCTCAGGCTTTATCCATCACACCGAGGTTCTTGTATGCCCCAGCCATGGCCGGCCGCTGATATTGCCCGGATGATCCTCGAAGGTTTCGACGACTACCGTGAGCATTTCCGTTGTATTACCGACGGTGCCCGCAGTCGTTTTGAACAGGCCCAGTGGCAGCAAACGCAAAGCGCTTCGGCGGCACGGATCAACCTTTACGAAGACAAGGTCAGTGAGGTCAGCCAGCGCCTGCACCAGGCGTTTACCGATGAGGTGCTACTGGATGTCGGCTATTGGCCATTGGTCAAAAGTGCCTACATCAACCTGATTGACCCACGATTGGACGATGAGCTCTCCGAAACCTGGTACAACTCGATCTTCTGCAGCTTGTTCAGCCACGACCTGATCAGCGATGGTTGCATGTTCATCCATACCACCCGACCGTCGCTGCGTAGTCACGAGCGGGCAGCGCAAACGCGTATCTACCGCCCTGAGGGGCATTTGGCGGACATGCTTGCGCGTATCTTTGCCGAGTACTCGTTTGACGTGCCCTATGCAGACCTGGGGGGCGATCTGGCGCGGCTTGAAGCGCAACTGCGTGAAAACCTGCCGGATTGGGTGTGCAAGGACCCGCAGCTTCAGGTCGAGCTGTTTTCCTCGGTGCTCTACCGCAACAAGGGCGCTTATCTGGTTGGACGGATTTTTACCCAGGATGAGCAATGGCCCTTGGTGATCCCGCTGCTGCACCGTGAAGGTCATGGTATCGAGATCGATGCATTGATCACCGATGAGGCAGACGTTTCGATCATCTTCTCCTTTACCCGTTCATATTTCATGGTGGATGTACCGGTACCCGCCGAGTTCGTGGGCTTTCTCAAACGTATTCTTCCGGGCAAGCACATCGCTGAGTTGTACACCTCGATTGGCTTTTACAAGCATGGAAAGTCGGAGTTCTACCGGGCACTGATCAACCATCTGGCCAGCACCGACGACCGCTTTATCATGGCGCCAGGGGTGCGTGGCATGGTGATGAGCGTGTTTACCCTGCCGGGCTTCAATACGGTGTTCAAGATCATCAAGGACCGATTCTCGCCCTCCAAGAGTGTCGATCGGGCCACGGTGATCGAGAAGTACCGCCTGGTGAAGAGTGTCGATCGTGTCGGGCGCATGGCCGACACCCAGGAGTTTGCCGATTTTCGCTTCCCACTGAGTAAATTCGAGCCCGAGTGCCTGGCTGAACTGCTGGAGGTGGCGCCGTCTACCGTCGAGGTGCATGGGGATACCGTACTGATTCGCCACTGCTGGACTGAGCGACGCATGACCCCGCTCAACCTCTACCTGGAAAATGCCAACGATGCCCAGGTGCGTGAAGCGTTGGAGGATTACGGTCTGGCCATCAAGCAGTTGGCGGCGGCGAACATTTTTCCGGGTGACATGCTGCTGAAAAACTTTGGCGTGACGCGTCATGGCCGGGTGGTGTTCTACGACTACGATGAAATCTGCTTTCTGACCGAGGTCAATTTCCGTTACATCCCGCCGCCGCGCTTCCCTGAGGATGAGATGGCCTCTGAGCCCTGGTATTCCATTGGTCCGCTGGATGTATTCCCTGAAGAGTTTCCGCCGTTCCTGTTTGCCGACAGTGCCCAGCGTCGCCTGTTCAGCCAACTGCATGGCGAACTCTATGATGCCGATTACTGGAAAGGCCTGCAGGAAGCGATCCGTGCGGGCAAAGTGATCGACGTCTTCCCGTACCGCCGCAAATGCCGCGAAGCGTGAGTCAGGCGCCTGCTTTCAGGCATTTGAGCTGGCTGAAATCCTGTTGCACCTGCGCCAGCTTTTTCTCCAGGTGCTGCCGCTGATAGGGGCTGCTTTGAGCCATCAGGTCGACCAACAGGCTGCGGGTCGCGGCTTCGTTCTGTTGGTAGGCCTGGCGGTACTCGGGTGTCCAGACGCTTTCCCGGTCGATCAGCAAGCGCTCCAGGTGCTCTGGAAAGGTTGCTGACCGGCGTTGTTCCACGGCTGCACTGAATTGCGCCTGCCATTGCGCGCGGTTGGTGATCCAGGCGTTACCTCGTGCGCCCAGTGAATTCGCCCACTGCATGACCCGCAACTGCTGTTGTGAGTTGAGTTCACCCAGCCAGGGCGTCAGGCGCTTTTCCATGCGTCGGGTCCGTTGAGCGACCTGTTTATCGAATGGCGTGCTGGCATAGATTTGCTGTTTTTCGCGGATATCTTCGGCGAACGTCTCACGCATGGCGCGTACCTGTTCATCATCCAGTGCGCGCAGCAACTCTACGGCCGAGGGCGTAATCTGCTTGGCCACATCGTTGATGGCATGCTTGATTTCATTGGTCCGAGCCTGCAATTGCACCTCGGACACCTGATTGCTGGCCACCATCGTCTTTACTCGATCAAGCCATTCAAGGTAACCCGGCAACTGAGTGCGGCAGTGCCAGCTCAAGTGAGTCTTGAGGCGCTGTTTAAGCCAGGCTTTCTGTTCACGGCTCATGTCCAGGTAGTCGTTCAGCGACCAGGGCACGAGGATATCGAGGTTGCGGTAGGCCAGATCAATACGGTTGCAGGCTACCAGCAACACACCACAGAGTACTGGCAGCAGGAGCGCGCGCAGGTACTTGGACAAATGGGCGTACATGAGCAGATCCTTGCAAGGGCGTGCCATTTCTTTATAGAACAGGCAGGCCCTCTTGCGGAGCTCGCGGGTACGAACGGTTGAAAGAGGCCTTCAGTGACCGGGCGGAGCCTCTGGTTCAGGTGTAGAATACCGGCCTCGCAACGAGGATTTTCGGACATGGCTTTAGTTGGGCGTTACAACAGTTTGCAAGTGGTAAAGCATACGGACTTCGGTCTGTACCTGGACGGTGGAGCAGACGGCGAGATCCTCTTGCCCAATCGCTACATCCCCAAGGACACGCCCACTGAAGTTGAAGATTGGCTCAACGTCTTCGTCTATCTGGACAGTGAAGACAAGCTGATCGCCACCACCGAGAAGCCCAAGGTACAGGTTGGCGAGTTCGCCAGCCTGAAGGTGGTCGAGATCAACAGCATTGGCATTTTCCTCGACTGGGGCCTGCCCAAGGACCTGTTGATGCCGTACTCCGAGGAAAAGCATCCGCTACGCGCCGGCGATTACTGCGTGGTGCATGTCTACTTGGATAAACGCACCCGCCGTATTACAGCGACTTCACGCCTGGACCGTTACCTGGACAAGGTGCCGGCCAACTACAAGGTGGGGCAGCAGGTCGATCTGTTGGTCGCCGGCGAGACGCCCATGGGCTTCAAGGCGATCATCGACAACAAGCACTGGGGCCTTATCCACAAGAACGAAGTGTTCAAGTTCCTGCGTTCCGGCAAGCAGGAGAAGGGCTACATCAAGGAACTGCGCAGCGACGGCAAGATCGCCCTCAGCCTGCAGCCAATAGGTCAGCAGGCTGTTAACAGCCTGCACGACCTGATCCTCGACAAGCTCAAGGCGGCCAATGGCGTGTTGCCGGTCAGCGACAAGAGCGACCCGCAACTCATCAGTGATCTGTTCGGGGTCAGCAAAGGCAACTTCAAGAAGGCCATTGGTGCCTTGTACAAGGACGGCCTGATCGTGATTCACGCCGACCGTATCGAACGGGTCTGATCAGCTCTGCAGGAACCGGGCGAAACTGACATTGTTGCCGCCCGGACGCTGATCCTGCAGCCACGCATCGCGGTCCGCGCTCAGTGCCAGGCTGATAGTCGTGCGGCGCTTGTGCGCATTGCGCACCTCCATTTCCTCCAGGCGTGTGCGCAGGAAGCTGGTGGGCACTTTCAGGTGCTGCAGCTGATCGCTTTCCGGGGTGTGCAGCAACAGGTTGATCCAGTCACCCAGGCCGGTGTGCAGGCGCTTCACCGGTACATCAAACCACCAGATGTTGCGCTTGTGATCGAGCACGGCAAACAGGCAGTTGTCGGCGCTCAGCACCGGTGTGCCCAATTGCTGGTTGCGGCGGGCAATAGCGGTGGTCTTGTCGATTTTCATTGCGGGTTCCTACGGGTGACGCTTTGGCACGGTGTCAAAGATGCCGGGCATTTTACGCGTTCCGTGCGTGGCCGGGGTTAATTCCTACGACCTGATTGCTGCAAACCGTGTGGTCATCAGGCGATGTTTTTCTCGGATAGATGACGACCTGTTAATCCCATTTTTTGCGTGATGGCTTTAGGCTATTGTGCGCAAGAAGTTGCGCACTGAAATGTGGATAACCCTGTGTATATATTTATATGAGCCACGTATTTCTTGGTGTACAGAGGAGTGCGCAAGAAGTTGCGCAGCACTGCGCAACTTCTTGCGCACTTTTTCCTGTTTTCCTGTATAAAAAATGATCGTTTTTAGTTGGTTGAGCTGTAAGTGTTTGATTTTGAATAACTTAAAATAATTGGCACGATCCTTGTCAGTAGTTATTTCGCCGCGGGGCGGATTTTGCTCCCGGTTTTAATGACTTTTTAGCAAGGAAAATACCAATGGCTACTCCTGCATACATGTCCGTCGTGGGCACCAAACAAGGCTTGATCACTGACAGTGCCTTTACCGCAGACTCCGTCGGCAACACCTACCAGGAAGGTCATGAGCATGAGGTCATGGTTCAGGGCTTCCAGCACGAAGTGATCATTCCCCGTGACCCGCAATCTGGCCAACCTACAGGTCAGCGCGTGCACAAGCCGGCGGTCGTCACCAAAGTGTTCGATAAGGCTTCGCCGCTGCTGCTGGCCGCTCTGACGTCCGGCGAAGTGCTCAGAAAGGTCGAGGTCAAGTGGTACCGCACCTCGGCGGCCGGCACCCAGGAGCACTACTACACCACCACCCTGGAAGACGCGATCATCGTCGACATCAAGGACTACATGCACAACTGCCAGGACCCGGGCAACGCGCATTTCACGCATCTGCAAGACGTGCATTTCACCTACCGCAAGATCACTTGGACGCATGAGGTTTCGGGTACCTCCGGTTCTGATGATTGGCGCGTGCCGGTTGCTGGCTAAGGCTGATTGATCTTACTGCGCAGCGGGCGGCCCCCAGGCCGTTCGTTGCGCACTGCCTGGCGCTGCCGATACCGCTGACGGAGGAACATTGGATGTTCGCACCGGCCAATCAAACGCATTTCCGCCTGACCATCGAGGGCCTGGAACATGACCTTCAGGTGCTGTCCTTCAAGGGGCAGGAGGCTATCAGTCGGCCCTTCCAATTCGAGCTTGAACTGGTCAGTGAACGACCCTCGCTCGATCTGGAGGGCCTGTTGCACAAACTTGCCTTTTTGCAGTACTCACCCAGTGGGCATGGCATACATGGGCAGATCTATCGTGTTGCCGTGGGTGATGCTGGCAAGCGTCTGACTCGCTATCAGATCACCCTCCGACCGCGACTGTCCTATTTGGCACACCGCATCAACCAACGCATTTTTCAGCACCTGACGGTGCCGCAAATCATTGCCCAGGTGCTTGAAGAGCACGGTATCTTCAGCAACACCTATCGGTTTCACCTGAGTGCGGTGTACCCCGAGCGCGAGTACTGCGTTCAGTACGCCGAGTCTGACCTGCATTTCATCCAGCGTTTGAGTGAAGAGGTTGGCTTGCACTATCACTTCCAGCACAGCGTCGAGGCGCACATGCTGGTGTTTGGTGATGATCAGACCGTATTTCCGGTTATTGCACCTGTGGCCTACCAGCCTGATACAGGCATGGTTGCAGCCGAACCCGTCATCAAACACTTTGGCCTGCAGGTAGAAACCCGTACCAGCCGCGTCACACGGCGTGACTACGACTTCAAGACACCGCGCCTTGAACGTGGGGGCAAGGCCGAAAGCGAGGCCAGACCGGACCTCGAGGACTACGGCTACCCAGGGCGGTTCGACCAGGACAAGCAGGGCGCCCTGTTGGCCAAGCGTGCCCTGGAGCGTCATCGCAGTGATTACCAGCAAGCGCACGGCGACAGTGATCAGCCCTCGTTGGCCTGCGGGCACTTTCTGCGCCTGGCTAAGCATGGCAATCCGGCCTGGAACGACTTATGGCTGTTGACCGAAGTCACCCATGAAGGCCGTCAGCCTCAGGTGCTTGAAGAAGCCATCGCCAGTGATTTTGAGGCCGAGCCCGACGGTTTTCATCAGGGCTACCGTAATCACTTCGTCGCCACGCCTTGGGAAGCCCCGTTCCGTCCACCGCTTGAACATCCCAAACCGAGGTTGCTCGGTACGCAGAGCGCAGTCGTTACCGGTCCCGAAGGTGAAGAGATCTATTGCGATGCTTATGGCCGAGTGAAGGTGCAGTTTTTCTGGGACCGTGAAGGCCAGGCCAACGAGCGCACCAGTTGCTGGATGCGTGTGGCCTCCAACTGGGCCAGCCAGAGTTTCGGGGCTATCTCGTTGCCACGCATTGGCATGGAAGTATTGATCAGCTTCCAGGAGGGGGATCCTGATCGGCCGCTGGTTACCGGTTGTCTGTTTCATGGTGTTCATCTGCCGCCTTACCGGCTGCCTGACTTCAAGAC
Organism: Pseudomonas laurentiana; assembly: GCF_014648275.1. Lineage (GTDB taxonomy): Bacteria > Pseudomonadota > Gammaproteobacteria > Pseudomonadales > Pseudomonadaceae > Aquipseudomonas > Aquipseudomonas laurentiana. The sequence continues at coordinate 1,437 of NZ_BMQU01000024.1, read as the reverse complement.
CGTCGCAACGGTCAAGAGCAAGGAGCACAAGGGGAGCCGCAGCAACGAGCTGCGTATTGATGACACTACCCGAGAAATCAGTATTGCGCTGCGCAGTGACCACGGTGCCAGTGCGCTGAACCTGGGCTACCTCACCCATCCCCGGCCCTCGGGCGGTAAGCCGCGGGGGGAAGGCTTTGAGCTGCGTACTGATCGCCACGGTGCCGTCCGCGCCGCCGCAGGCTTGTTGCTGACCACGGAGCCGCGACCACATGAAAGCAAACACCACAACGACCTGCCGGAGACGGTAGAGCGCCTGGTCACCGCCAGCGACCAGCAGGATGGCTTTGCCGATCAAGCCCGCGATGTGCAGGCGCAGGAACATGGCGATCAGGACGAAGTCGCCAAGGCGTTGCAGCGGCAGCACCAAGGCGTATCCGGGCGAGGTGCAGCCACTCAGGGCAGTGAGCTATTTCCAGAGTTTGTCGAGCCGCACCTGGTGCTGGCCAGCCCTGCCGGCATCGCGCTGACCACACCGGGCTCCATGCACTTGGCCGCAGGCGAGCACCTGGCACTCAGCAGTACGGAGCACACCAGTCTGGCGATCGGCAAGCGCCTGCTGGTCAGTGCCAGTCGAGGTATGCGCCTGTTCGTGCAAAGCCTCGGTTGGCGCCTGGTTGCTGCCTCCGGTGATATCGATGTACGAGCCCTGAAGGACAGCATCAACCTGTTGGCAAAGCTCAATGTCACTGCAACCGCTGAGCGCATCACCCTGAAGGCCAAGACTGAGCTGGTGATTCAGGGGGGAGGCAGTGCCACCACCTATAGCGCTGCGGGTATCACCCATACCACCAACGGCCAGTACGCCGCTCATGCCAGCAACTTTGCCCTCATCAGCCCCAAAACCAATGTTGCTGCGTTCCCTGGGGCGCCCGTATCGGCTCCAGGCAGCCTCGAGCTTTTCAACCGCTATGCCAGCCTTCAAGGCATCAAGGCAGGCGGGTTCGAGGTGGCCGATGCGATGGGTAAACCGCTGAAGGGATGCCTTGATGAGATGGGGTTCATGGGTGCTTCGGGAGCGTCTGCAGGTCCCGGAGGCGTGCGGTTCGGCCCAGACCCGTCGAGCAGTTGGTTAGACCCCAGCATTGTTGAAAAGCCGCAGTGGACGCAGGCGCTACCGGAACTCGAGTCGTTGTTGACGGATGTACAGGGGCTGCTCGATCCGGTACTGCCAACACTGGAGAACGGTGTGCTCAAACCGTTCATTGATGGGGTGTTGCCCCTTACTGCCAATGGACTCTCAACGGGTATCACAAACGTCAAACCCGCCCGCAATCTGCCTCAGGATGAGCTCACCTCATGACCGGTCCCACCTCCACGCCACCCCCTCGCGAACCGCAGATCGCGGTCGTTCCGCTCAATACCCTGGCAGTTGAAGACGTCGGCCTCAGCGCCGGG
>NZ_BMQU01000023.1 GCF_014648275.1 Pseudomonas laurentiana | reverse complement strand
GTACGGAACCGTACGCACGGTGGTGTGAGAGGACGGCGGGTGTGAACTCGCCTCCTACTCGATTTGCGTCCTTGCGAGGATGATGCGCTGTAACTGCCGTTGCCCTGCAGGTGCTAAAATCCGCCGCTGGGAATCAGGAGATAGGCGCGTGCGCAAAGTGGCGGTGGTAATGGCGATGCTGGCATTGGCCGGCTGTGAGAATGATGTAGAACGCGCTCACAACAAGGTCGCCGAGCATTTACAAAACCCGAAAACGGCCAAGTTCGCCAATGTTCGTATTAATGAGCAAGGTGATATCTGCGGTCAGGTTCGCGGCAAGGACGCGGCGGGCGTGGTGGAAGCCTATCGCAGCTACGTGGCGATCAAGCAGGGCGCCGAGTACGAAGTGATCATCGACCAGGAAGGCAACAGCCTGCGTCTGCGCGAAATCTGCGGCGGTGCTGACCTGCAGCGCAAGGCCGAGGCGCTGGCCGACCAGCCGGCTGCTCAGGGCTGGGATGTCGAAATCATTCAGGGGGCGAACATGGGCGCGCTGACGGACATGACAGCGCGGCTGATTGAGCGTGGCATCCCGTCGTCAGTGATTTACCGCGAGGGTAAGCCGGTAGTGCTGCTTGGCCCCTACGCGGACAAGGCTGCCGCCTTGACGCAGAAAGCCGATGTCATGGCGCGGCTGGGTATCGATTCGGTGGTGATCCAGCACGACGCGCCGCGATAGTCGCGTCGGTTGCTGGTGAATGTCGGGCAGCGCTTGCCTGCAGGCGCTGCCCGGCGCGTCAACCGCAGGCCTTCATGTTTACCGGTCCGACAAACTCATTGCCGTGGCCCATGACGCACGCCACCCGCTGGTTGCGCTGAAGTTCCCAGGCCTGGGGTGGGTAGGTTTTGTTCCAGGCCTCGTACAGCTGGCGATCCTGTTTTGACAGGCGCAGGTTGTACTGTTTGCTCATATAGAAGTAGGTGCGCGCGATCATGCCTCGAATGGATGGGCGCGGCATCACCTTCTTCGCCTTGAAGTCGATCTGGGTCAGGCACGAGCCGTATTGTCCGCTCTGCTCGGGTAGCCAGCCAAAGCTGAAGTTGCTGCGGTCACCGTTGACCTCGCCGATGCTCGGTACCAGGTTGTGCAGGTCGGCTTCGGCGCGCTGATAGACCTGGTCATTGCGCGAGCAGTTCTTGCGTCCGCCGTCCTGCCAGCACTGGCGCTGATGGCCAATTTGCCAGGCTGGCACAATGTGCTCCCATTCGATCCGTGCGGCACGGCTGGCGTTTTTGCGCGGCACATAACCGCACGCTTCGAGGTCGACACGGTTGCCCTTGTATTTGCAGCCGCAATAGAACTCGGTCGATTGCGGGGCGTACAGCTTCCAGGCCACTTTTTTGGCTTCGCTGAACGTGCGGGGGGCGTCGGCGTGGGCGGCGAAACTGAGCAGCAGGCAGAGCACTGCAAAAATCTTGAATCTCATGCGTGCTCAATCTTCCTTCGGTACAACCCAGAAAATCTGAACGCCGCCATCATCGCGATGCGCGAGCGTGACGTTATCGTTCTCGGCGATTTCTTCGAGCAGGGTTTCCCAGTCGTCGGGGGATTCATGTTCCAGGCGAAAGATCAGTGCTGACCGTGCTTTCTGTGCGGTCGGCGAATTGATGACTTTCTGGATGCGCAGGCCGAGTTGTTCGTAGCTGCTGGCGGGGGTTGATGCTGAGGAGGTGGTTGCCATGGAGCGTTCCTTGTTTTTGCTGTATGTGCATACAGTATTTTACTGTAGGCCATTTCGCAACACCTTGTGGGTGCAGGAGCGCTTCAGACAGTGTGTGCGGCGATTTGCTGCACACCAATGAATATTTTTTTGTGCCGGGATGCCCGCTCTAGAGCGGCAGGCATCCCGGGGCAGGGTTTAGTATTCCCAGAAGATCCGTTGCAGCTCTTTGCTGTCCTGGGTTTTGGTCAGGGCAACCATTGCCAGAATGCGGGCTTTCTGTGGGTTCAGGTCGTGAGCGACAACCCAATCATTTTTGTCGTCCGGCTGTTCAGCGTTGCGCAGTACAAAGCCGCCACCGTTGACGTGGGATGAACGAATGATTTGTACGCCATTTTTACGCAACTCCTGCAGGGCAGGGACTACGCGGGATGAAACAGAGCCGTTACCCGTGCCGGCGTGGATGATGGCTTTGGCCCCATTCTGAGCCAGTGCTTTGTAGGCGGTGTCGCTGACGTTGCCGTAACCGTAGGCGATGTCCACGGCAGGCAGGCTGCTGATGGTCTTGATGTCGAATTCCGAGTCTTGGGTGTGGCGTTTGGCGGGAAGGCGGAACCAGTAGGATTTGCCTTCCACGACCATGCCTAGAGGGCCCCATGGGCTCTTGAAGGCTTCGGTCTTGATGTTGATGGTCTTGCTGACATCGCGGCCCGACTGAATCTCATCATTCATCGTGACCAGCACGCCCTTGCCGCGGGCGTCCTTGCTGCCCGCGACCGCTACGGCGTTGTACAAGTTGAGCATGCCGTCGGCGGACATTGCGGTGCCCGGGCGCATCGAGCCGACTACCACGATAGGTTTGTCGGTCTTCTCGACCAGGTTCAGGAAATAGGCGGTTTCTTCGAGGGTGTCGGTGCCGTGGGTGATGACGATGCCATCGACATCCTTGCTGTCGGCCAGTTCGGCGACGCGTTTGCCCAACTGCAGCAGGTTTTCATTGGTGATGCTTTCCGAGGCGATCTGCATGACCTGTTCGCCACGCACGTTGGCCAGGTTGGCCAGCTCTGGCACGCCTGCGATCAACTTGTCGACACCAACCTTGGCGGCTTGGTAGGTCGCGCTGTTGGCGGCGCTTGCGCCCGCACCGGCGATGGTTCCGCCTGTGGCCAGGATGACCACGTTGGCCAGTTTCTGTTGATTCTCGAGGTCCTTGGCGTTGACGCCTGCGGGCAGGAGCAGCAGCAGGGCCAAGGCACTCGGTACAAAGGAGTGGAACGCAGCTTTCATTTTTGTTCTCGCTTATTGGTTGAAGTGCGGTGTTGCCAAGCAAAGAACAGCAGAAAGCGTACCAGTTCATCTTGGTTGTTTTAACGTATTGTTTTTATTGGGTTTTATTTGGATTTTCCGCATCGTCTCTGGCACAGGTCAGGTCGGCTTACCGAATTTATCTGTATTGGGCTGTTCGGTTTTCCGATCCTTTTGAGGGATAATTCTCGCGATTGGAGCCCCTGTCAGGTGGTTGTTGGGGGCGATTTGACAAAAGCGGCAGTCGTTTCCATAGTGAGGTAACGCAAACGTTTGCCGTTCAATAACAATAATTATCGGAGTGCTTGCATGACGTTGCCGCTTACTGGGCGCCTGCTGGCGGGCGCTGTGCTGACCGCGCTGGGGGCTTTGCTTTCCTTTGCCCAGGCCGTCGAACCTACGGTAGAGAAGCCTAGGGTTGCCTTGGTCATGAAGTCCCTGGCCAACGAGTTCTTCCTGACGATGGAAGACGGTGCCAAGGCCTACCAGAAAGCTCATGCGGGTGATTTCGATCTGCTCTCCAATGGCATCAAGGATGAGTCCGATACCAGCAGCCAGATTCGTATCGTCGAACAGATGATCGTTTCCCAGGTCGATGCGCTGGTGATTGCGCCGGCAGACTCCAAGGCGCTGGTGCCGGTGATCAAGAAGGCCATGGAGGCCGGAATCGCGGTGGTCAATATTGATAACCGCCTTGATCCTGCCGTACTCAAAAGCAAGAACCTCAGTGTGCCGTTCGTGGGGCCAGATAACCGAAAGGGCGCTCGTCTGGTGGGTGACTACCTGGCCGCCAGGCTTTCCGCGGGTGATCAGGTCGGCATCATTGAGGGTATATCGACTACCACCAATGCTCAGCAGCGCACGGCGGGCTTCAAGGATGCAATGGACGCGGCGCAGATAACGATTGTCTCGGTGCAGTCAGGTCACTGGGAGATCGACAAGGGGCGTTCCGTAGCCTTGGCCATGCTCAACGAGTACCCCGATATCAAGGCCTTGCTGGCCGGCAACGACAGCATGGCGCTGGGTGCGGTCTCGGCTGTGCGGGCGGCCGGCAAGGCGGGCAAGGTACAGGTGGTGGGCTACGACAACATCAATGCAATCAAGCCCATGCTCGGTGATGGCCGAGTGCTGGCCAGTGCTGACCAGTTCGCCGCCAGGCAGGCTGTGTTCGGTATTGAGGCGGCGCTGAGAATGCTCAAGGGGGAGGCCCTTGAGGCGGATGCTGAAAATGTCATCCAGACACCGGTTGAATTGGTCACGGTGCCGTAACCCTCATGTTCAAAGAGTGCCGTGTATGACTGCCACCAAGGATGTCGCGTTGTCGGTCAGCGCGCTTGGCAAGACCTACGCTCAGCCGGTACTGAGTGACATTGACCTGGTCTTGCGGCGCGGAGAGGTCTTGGCTCTGGCGGGGGAGAACGGTGCGGGTAAAAGCACCCTGTCCAAGATCATTGCTGGCCTGGAGTCGCCCACTGTCGGTCAGATGCAGTTGTACGGCGAGCCCTACCTGCCCGGCAGTCGAGCGATGGCCGAGCGACTGGGGGTGCGTATGGTGATGCAGGAGTTGAACCTGCTGCCGTCCCTCTCGGTGGCTGAAAACCTCTTTCTGGGCAGGCTGCCCAGCCGTTTCGGCTGGGTTGACCGTAAGCGTTTGAGAGGGCTGGCTGAGACGGCTATGGCACAGGTCGGCCTTGAAATGATCGATCCGGACATGCCGGTGGGTGAGTTGGGAGTCGGTCACCAGCAAATGGTTGAAATCGCTCGCAACCTGATCGGTGACTGCGGCGTACTGATCCTGGATGAACCAACGGCCATGCTGACGGCACGCGAAGTGACGTTGTTGTTCGCTCAGATCGAACGTTTGCGCTGTCGAGGGGTGGCGATTGTCTATATTTCCCACCGACTGGAAGAGCTCAAGTGCATTGCCGAGCGTATTGCTGTGTTGCGTGACGGCCAGTTGGTGGGTGTCGAATCCATGCAGCGTTACAGCAGTGAACAATTAGTCAGCCTGATGGTGGGGCGTGATCGGGGTAGGCCTGTCGACCTTGGCGAGCGCTGCATCGGTGAGTCCATTCTCAAGGTGGAGGGGTTGGGGCGGCGAGGCAAGGTGCGTGACGTGTCTTTCGAGGTTCGCAGTGGCGAGCTTTTCGGAATCTACGGGTTGATGGGTGCTGGGCGCACTGAGCTTCTGCGATTGATGTCCGGTGCCGACCCCGCGGATCAGGGGCGTGTCGCCCTGGGAAATCCGCCGAAGCCGGTGCGCCTTGGGTCACCGGCGGATGCTGTGCGTGAGGGTATCGTGCTGATCAGCGAAGATCGAAAGGGTGAGGGGTTACTGCTGTCGCAATCCATTGCGGCGAACGTTGCACTGGGCAACATGCCGACAGTGTCCCGTGCGGGTGTCGTCGATCGTGATGCGCTGCGAGCGCTGGCGCAGCGGCAGATTGAAACGCTGCGTATACGCTGTGCCGGCGTCGATCAGGTCGTGAGTGAGTTGTCCGGTGGCAATCAGCAGAAAGTGGTGATCGGTCGTTGGCTGGAGCGCGATTGCTCGGTGCTGCTGTTTGACGAGCCGACCCGGGGTATTGATGTGGGGGCAAAATTCGATATTTATGGTCTGCTCGCCGATCTCGCTCGCCAGGGCAGGGCGCTGGTAGTGGTCTCCAGTGACCTGCGTGAATTGATGCGGATCTGTGACCGTATTGGCGTGCTCTCGGCCGGGCGGTTGATCGACACCTTTGAGCGTGACACGTGGCATCAGGACCAGCTCCTGACGGCTGCCTTCGCTGGCTATCAAGGGTATGACGCGCAGCTGCTTGATGCGGTGCCAGGGAGCCTTTCATGAGTACCACGCCGATTCGCGCCTCTGCCACGGTTATCGGCACGTGTGGCAGGTGGGTCCAGGGCTTGGGTGCCTATCTGGGCCTTGCAAGTGCGCTCATGGTATTGATTGCGCTGTTTTCACTGTTGAGTAGCCACTTTCTTTCCTACGCGACCTTCAGCATCCTCGCTAACCAAATGCCTGATCTGATGGTGCTGGCCGTCGGGATGACCTTTGTCTTGATTATCGGTGGCATTGATCTGTCGGTCGGTTCGGTGCTGGCCCTTGCCGGATCGATGATCAGTGTTGCGATCCTTGGATGGGGTTGGGGTGTGCTGCCTGCGGCGTTGCTCGGCGTAGCCTGTGCTGCGTTGGTTGGGACGGCCACAGGCATGATTACTGTCGCCTGGCGAATGCCCTCCTTCATTGTTTCGCTGGGTGTGCTGGAGGTTGCCCGTGGCCTGGCTTACCAGATGACCGATTCGCGCACGGCTTACATCGGTGATGCGTTTACCTGGTTGTCCGAGCCATTGGCATTCGGTGTCGCGCCATCCTTTGTCATCGCCTTGCTGGTGATTGTGGTCGCTCAACTGGTACTTGTGCGTACCGTTTTCGGTCGTTACCTGATCGCCATTGGTACCAACGAAGAGGCCGTGCGACTGGCTGGCATCAATCCGCGCCCTTACAAGGTGTTGGTGTTCTCGTTGATGGGGCTGTTTGCCGGGGTGGCGGCATTGTTTCAGATTTCCCGACTGGAAGCGGCGGACCCCAATGCGGGCTCAGGGCTCGAGTTGCAAGTCATTGCCGCTGTAGTGATTGGCGGCACCAGCCTGATGGGGGGCCGTGGTTCCGTCATCAGTACCTTTTTCGGCGTGCTGATCATTTCCGTGCTGGCTGCCGGGCTGGCGCAGCTGGGTGTATCGGAGCCAAGTAAACGCATCATCACCGGAGCGGTGATTGTCATCGCTGTGGTTCTCGACACTTATCGCAGCCAGCGTACACGCAGGCGGAATTAGAAAATGGCAACGATTAAAGATGTGGCAGCCTTGGCAGGGATTTCCTATACAACGGTGTCCCACGTATTGAACAAGACCCGGCCAGTCAGCGAGCAGGTACGGCTGAGGGTCGAGGCCGCAATTACCGAGCTCAACTATGTGCCTAGCGCGGTAGCGCGCTCGCTCAAGGCACGCAGTACTGCAACGATTGGCCTGCTGGTGCCCAACAGCGTCAACCCCTATTTCGCCGAGCTGGCCCGGGGGATTGAGGATGCCTGTGAGCGCAATGGCTATTGCGTCATCCTGTGCAACTCTGATGACAACCCGAAGAAGCAGCGCAACTACCTGCGGGTGTTGCTGGAAAAAAGAATCGACGGCTTGATCGTCGCGTCAGTTGGTGAGGATGGCGACCTGCTGGAAAGTTTGTCGACGGTGTGCACGCCAATGGTGATTGTCGATCGCGCCCTTGAGGGGGTTGAGGCCGACCTGGTGCGTATCGACCACGAACAGGGGGCGTACATGGCCACGCGTCATCTGCTTGAGCTGGGGCATCGAGACATTGCCTGCATCAACGGACCTGCCGATACCAGTGTTGCGCGGATGCGCCTGGCGGGCTTCACGCGTGCGCTGGCGGAGGCGGGGGTCAGTGTGGGTGAGAATCGGGTGGTCGACAGTGACTTCACCGGTTTCGGTGGTTATGGCGCCGCAGCAAAGCTGCTGGGCGGCAACCGGCCAAGCGCAATTTTCGCGGCCAACGACATGATCGGCATCGGTGTCTTGCGGGCCGCTGCCGAGCGCAGTATCTGTGTGCCCAGCGAGCTGTCGGTGATCGGTTTCGATGACATTCAACTGAGCCAGTACGTCTATCCTGCACTGACAACGGTCGGCCAGTCGATCCGCGAGTTGGGCGAGATCGCGGTTGAACGCTTGCTGCATCGTATTAGTGGGTCGACGGGTGGTGCTGTCGAGCAGCGCATTGTGACACCGAGTATCGTGGTGCGTGAGTCGACCGCGCCGCGCCCGGATCTGTTTGCAGATGAGTGCTGAGGGCGTTGAAGCCATGCGGGCGAACATCGTGGTGATCGGTAGCCTTAATATGGATCTGGTTGCGCGGGCCGAACGCTTGCCCGGTGCCGGTGAAACCCTGATGGGTGAGTCTTTTGTTGCTGCCCCAGGTGGGAAGGGGGCGAACCAGGCGGTAGCTGCTGCGCGGCTCGGTGCTCAGGTTGCGATGATTGGCTGTGTTGGGGATGACGTTTACGGTGTGCGATTGCGTCAGGCGTTGGTCGATGAAGGTATCGATTGTCAGGCTGTCAGTGTCAATGACGACACCACCAGTGGTGTCGCGCTGATTGTGGTGGCTGCAGCCAGTCAGAATGCGATCGTCATTGTGGCGGGCAGTAATGGGCAGTTGTCACCTGAGTCGGTGCAGCGTTTTGATGCGTTGCTGCAGGCGGCTGATCTGATCATTTGTCAGTTGGAGGTGCCTGTCGCGACAGTGTTCCATGCGTTGGCTCGCGGTCGTGCACTGGGCAAGGTGGTCATCCTCAATCCAGCGCCGGTGACGGGGCCGTTGCCTGCGGATTGGTTGGCGTTGGTCGATTACCTGATTCCCAACGAGGGTGAAGCTGAGGCGCTGACGGGGTTGCCGGTGGTTTCTCGTGAGTCTGCCGAGGTTGCGGCGTTGACGCTGCGGGCGCTGGGTGCGGGCAAGGTCATCATTACGCTGGGCGACGAAGGTGCTGTGTTTGCCGATAACCGGGGTGTGAAGCACTTTCCTGCGCCTAAGGTGCAGCCTGTCGACACCACGGCAGCAGGTGATACGTTTGTCGGCGGCTTCGCTGCTGCATTGGTTGCTGGGTGTGATGAGCACCAGGCCATCGCGTTCGGTCAGCGCGCTGCCGCGTTGTCGGTAACGCGTGCGGGGGCTCAGGCTTCCATTCCGCATCTTTATGAACTGGAGTCGCTGTGACTGAAGTCGCTTGGTTCGCTAGCGCGTCGGCTGCGGATGCCCGGTGTTGAGTGTGTCTCCATGTTCGGGCGCATAGCGTCCAAAGACTTGCTCAATGAAGGCGTGAGCGGCATCGCTGCCCAGCTCCTTGACCAGCAGGTCGATGGCAATAAGGGTTAGTTCTTCGGGGGTGCCTGGGCTGTAGGCGCTTTGACCGTCGGGCCATCTGACCTTTATGTCGGCGTCTATGTAGTGGCTTGCCATGGATGTCTCGGGACGAGTGTGCAGGTGCTGAGGGTTCGAATGCCGCACCCTGGCGTTCGAAGGGGAGGTTCGATTGCGCTCCGCCAATGCTGTGAGTAAATCACGCGGCTGATTTCATGGCGCTGCGACTTAGGAATAAGAATCGCGGCGTGGCAAACTATTGGTGATTTGGTTTCCTGGTGACCTCCGTGCGCATCGATCTGAACAACCCTGAGCAATTTACCCTTGAGGCCGTTCGCGAGCTGCTCGCGTCCGGTGATGGCCGTATACACAATCAATTGCGGGTGAGCAGGGCGGGGCAGGCCTGGTTGTCACCGGTAGTGGGTGGGCGCGAACTCGAAGGGCTGGCCTTTCGTCTGGAAACCTGGGCTGCCGGTTCTGGTTGTGTCGGGGCGCAGGCCGCTGTTGATGAGCGCTGGGTGCGGCAGGTATTCAATGTGCTGCGAGACAATTGGCCGACCCCTTCATCTGATTACATCGATCTGTATTAAACGTGCAAAATTCGGTCACGATTGCAGGTTTCCCATGGCGGGTGGCTCAGGCAGACTGTGTGCGCTTTGAAACAAAAAGTGATGAAAGCTGCCTGCTTGGGCAGGATCCGGTTTTAAAAGGAGAATTCATGTTCCGCATTCGTGCATCTTTGGCCAGTCTGTTGGCTGCTGTCGTTCTGGCGGGTTGCAGTGCCACCGGCTCTTCAACGAAGGCGCCTGAAGTGGCTGCGCCAGTGGGCGGCGATGGTCGCTGCCAGGCCAGTGCTGCTGAATTTGCTGTCGGCAAGCAGGCTTCCGCCCAGCTATTGGAGCAAGCGCGCAAGGCCAGTGGCTCGCAAGTGGCGCGTGTGCTCTCGCCACATGACATCATGACGCTGGAGTACCGTTCGGAGCGATTGAATCTCAATACCGATGAGCGGGGTGTCGTTACCCGAGTCAACTGCGGCTGACACGCTCAAATTTCAGGTACAAAAAAACCCGTCACCAGGACGGGTTTTTTTTATTCGTACTGATTACTCAGGGCGAACTTGTGCAGCCTGCATGCCCTTCTGGCCTTTCTCGGCAACGAAGGAAACGGTCTGGCCTTCTTTCAGGCTCTTGAAGCCGTCAGATTCGATGGCCTTGAAATGAACGAACAGGTCGTCGCCGCCACCTTGAGGAGTGATGAAGCCGAAGCCTTTCTCATCGTTGAACCACTTTACGGTGCCGGTTTGGCGATTGGACATGGGTGTATCTCCAGGAAACATGATTTTCAATAGTGCTGTGTTGCCGAGGCCAACAAGGTGCACGGGGGTATCATAGTCTAAATATGCGTCCGTGGCGGCTTTTACCTTTGCATAATGCTGATCTGAGGCAAGTTTATTGTCGGAAATGCTGTTTTGAGCCTATTTTTTCGGGGCGCAGGCGGCCCTGACCGCGTCCTGGGCCCGCTTCACGAGGGCCGCATCCACCCCGGTTCTGCTGTCCAGTTGTTCGATTTCCTGGGTGGTGAAATTTTTCTCGATGGCGCTTGCGCCGCAATCGCAGTGTTTTTTGGCTGTGGTCATGGTCATGCCCGGTTGGGCGGCGGCGGCGGTGATGCATTGATCCAGGTAATCGCCTTTCTTGCCGGCCGGCCAGGAGCCTGCCTGGGCGCTGAGGGGTAACAGCAAGGCGCCTGCGATGGCCAGGGCCAGTAGAGACTGAATTCGCATGCCGGACACTCCTATTTGATCAGGTCATTCAAGAGTAGGACGCTTCTCTGGGCTCTGAGAGGAAAAATACGCCCAGGTTAATTTCTTCTGTAGAAACCGAATTATTTCTGCCTGTTGCGGCAGCTTGCCTGCGATCCGCTAAACGCTTTGTGTTAGGATCGGCGACCTATAGATTTTTACCTCCAGTCACTCTGGTTCGTTCCCTGGCAGGCCGTTGGCTTCTGTCACTGTGAGACAGGCTTTCTTTTTGAAAGACAGGGGCGGATCGCGTACTGGCTCATCCCAACCCACGTGACCTTTGGTAGGGGTCACCACTAGGAGAGGAGGCGCCATGCCCATTATTACTCTTCCCGATGGCAGTCAACGCTCGTTCGACCAGGCGGTTACCGTCGCCCAGGTCGCAGCATCCATTGGCGCAGGTCTGGCCAAAGCCACCGTTGCCGGCAAGGTCGACGGTAAGCTGGTCGATGCGTGCGATCTGATCGAAAACGACGCTCGCCTGCAGATCATTACCCCCAAGGACGAAGAGGGGCTGGAGATCATCCGTCACTCGTGCGCTCACTTGGTCGGTCACGCCGTCAAGCAGCTGTACCCGACCGCCAAGATGGTGATCGGCCCGGTCATTGATGAAGGCTTCTATTACGACATCGCCTATGAGCGTCCTTTCACGCCTGACGACATGGCTGCGATCGAGCAGCGCATGCAGCAGCTGATCGACACGGAATACGATGTCATCAAGAAGGTTACCCCGCGGGCCGAGGTCATCGAGGTGTTCAAGGCGCGTGGTGAAGACTACAAGCTGCGCCTGGTCGAGGACATGCCGAACGAACAGGCCATGGGCCTGTACTATCACGAAGAATACGTCGACATGTGCCGCGGCCCGCACGTGCCGAACACCCGTTTCCTCAAGTCATTCAAGCTGACCAAGCTGTCCGGCGCCTACTGGCGCGGCGATGCCAAGAACGAGCAGCTGCAACGTGTCTATGGCACGGCGTGGGCGGACAAGAAGCAGCTGGCAGCCTACATCCAGCGCATCGAAGAAGCTGAAAAGCGCGACCATCGCAAGCTTGGCAAGCGCCTGGGCCTGTTCCATACCCAGGAAGAAGCCCCGGGCATGGTGTTCTGGCACCCGAATGGCTGGACCCTGTACCAGGTGCTTGAGCAATACATGCGCAAGGTGCAGCGTGACAACGGTTACCTGGAGATCAAGACCCCGCAAGTGGTCGATCGCACCCTGTGGGAGAAATCCGGGCACTGGGCCAACTACGCCGAAAACATGTTTACCACCGAGTCGGAAAGCCGCGATTACGCGATCAAGCCGATGAACTGCCCATGCCACGTGCAGGTGTTCAACCAGGGCCTGAAGAGCTACCGTGAGCTGCCGCTGCGCCTGGCCGAGTTCGGTGCTTGCCACCGTAACGAGCCGTCCGGTGCACTGCACGGCATCATGCGCGTGCGCGCTTTCACCCAGGACGACGCCCATATCTTCTGCACCGAAGAACAGATGCAGGCCGAAGCTGCCGCGTTCATCAAGCTGACCCTGGATGTGTACGCCGACTTCGGCTTCAAGGACATCGAGCTCAAGCTCTCCACGCGCCCTGAAAAGCGTGTCGGTTCCGACGAGCTGTGGGATCGCGCCGAGGGCGCACTGGCCTCTGCACTGGATAGCGCTGGGCTGGCCTACGACCTGCAACCGGGTGAAGGTGCCTTCTACGGGCCGAAGATCGAGTTCTCGCTGAAAGATTGCCTCGGTCGTGTCTGGCAGTGTGGTACCCTGCAGCTCGATTTCAACCTGCCGATCCGTCTGGGCGCCGAGTACGTATCCGAAGATAACGGCCGCAAGCATCCTGTCATGCTGCACCGCGCCATTCTCGGTTCGTTCGAGCGTTTCGTCGGTATTCTGATCGAGCACTATGAAGGTGCATTCCCTGCCTGGCTGGCGCCAATGCAGGCGGTGGTCATGAATATCACCGACAAACAGGCAGAATTTGCGCTGGATGTTGAAAAAACCCTCAATGAAAGCGGATTCCGTGCCAAGTCCGACTTGAGAAATGAGAAGATCGGCTTTAAAATCCGCGAGCATACGTTGCTCAAGGTTCCCTACCTTTTGGTTATTGGGGACCGGGAAGTCGAAACACAAACCGTCGCAGTGCGTACACGTGAAGGTGCTGACCTGGGCTCGATGCCTGTCGCGCAATTCGCTGAATTCCTCGCACAAGCGGTGTCCCGGCGTGGTCGCCAAGAATCGGAGTAATCATTATTAAGCGTGATATGAGACAAGATAAACGAACTGCACCGAAGGCCCCGATCAACGAGAATATCTCGGCACGCGAGGTTCGGTTAATTGGCGCTGACGGCGAGCAGATTGGCATCGTCTCGATTGATGAAGCGCTTCGTATCGCTGAAGAAGCGAAGCTGGATCTGGTAGAAATTTCTGCCGACGCAGTCCCGCCTGTCTGCCGAGTCATGGACTACGGCAAGAGCCTTTTCGAGAAGAAAAAGCAGCAGGCTGCCGCCAAGAAAAACCAGAAGATCATCCAGATTAAAGAAATCAAGTTTCGTCCAGGGACGGAGGAAGGGGATTACCAGGTAAAACTACGCAACCTGGTACGTTTCCTTACTGATGGGGACAAGACCAAGATCTCTCTGAGATTCCGTGGTCGTGAGATGGCCCACCAGGAGCTGGGTATGGAACTGTTGAAGCGGATCGAAGCTGATCTCGTGGAATACGGAACCGTCGAACAGCATCCTAAGATGGAAGGACGCCAGCTTTTGATGGTCATCGCCCCCAAGAAAAAGAAATAACCACCAGGGCACGGCAGGCCTTGCGGTTATGTTTATCCACTGAATGCGGAGTATCCGAACATGCCAAAAATGAAAACCAAAAGCGGTGCCGCGAAGCGTTTCCTGAAAACCGCTTCCGGCTTCAAGCACAAGCACGCTTTTAAGAGCCACATCCTGACCAAAATGTCGACCAAGCGTAAGCGTCAACTGCGTGGTAGCAGCCTGCTGCACCCGTCTGACGTTGCAAAAGTCGAGCGCATGCTGCGCGTACGTTAATTTCGGTCAAAGATAGAGGAAGTTACTCATGGCTCGTGTAAAGCGTGGCGTCATCGCTCGTAAGCGTCACAAGAAAATTCTGAAACTGGCTAAAGGCTACTACGGCGCTCGCTCGCGCGTATTCCGTGTTGCCAAGCAAGCGGTCATCAAGGCAGGCCAATACGCCTACCGCGACCGTCGTCAGAAAAAACGTCAGTTCCGCGCTCTGTGGATCGCTCGTATCAACGCTGGTGCTCGTAACAACGGTCTGTCTTACAGCCGTTTGATCGCTGGTCTGAAAAAAGCGTCCATCGAGATCGACCGTAAGGTTCTGGCTGATCTGGCAGTGAACGAAAAAGCGGCGTTTGCTGCGATTGTCGAGAAGGCTAAAGCCGTTCTGGCTTAAGTACCCACGACAATCATTCGCCGTCGACGTTGGCGGCGAATGTTAAACGTCATAAATAGGGGAAGAGCCTGTAAGCTCTTCCCCTATTTCGTATCTGGAGTCTGTACATGGAAAACCTGGATGCGCTGGTCTCCCAAGCCCTGGATGCTGTGGAGCGCGCTGAAGACATCAATGCCCTGGAGCAGATCCGGGTTCAATTCCTTGGCAAGAAGGGCGAGCTGACTCAGGTGATGAAGACCCTGGGCAACCTGCCAGCCGAAGAGCGGCCGAAAGTCGGTGCGCTGATCAATGACGCCAAGGAACGTGTTACCGAGGTGCTCAATGCCCGTAAGGTCGCCTTTGAAGAGGCTGAGCTCAGTGCTCGCCTGGCAGCCGAATGCATTGACGTGACCCTGCCGGGCCGTGGCCAGACTTCCGGTGGCTTGCACCCGATCACCCGTACTCTGGAGCGGATCGAGCAGTTCTTCACCCATATCGGTTACGGCATTGCCGAAGGCCCTGAGGTCGAAGACGACTACCATAACTTTGAAGCGCTCAACATTCCTGGCCATCACCCGGCGCGGGCAATGCATGACACCTTCTATTTCAACGCGAACATGCTGCTGCGTACCCACACCTCGCCGGTGCAGGTGCGGACCATGGAGTCCACTCAGCCGCCTATCCGCATTGTCTGCCCAGGTCGCGTCTATCGCTGCGACTCGGACCTGACCCACTCGCCGATGTTCCACCAGGTCGAAGGCCTGCTGGTTGATCGCGGGATCAATTTTGCCGATCTCAAAGGCACCATCGAAGAGTTCCTGCGGGTGTTCTTCGAGAAAGAGCTGGCGGTGCGTTTCCGTCCATCGTTCTTCCCCTTCACCGAGCCTTCGGCTGAAGTCGATATTCAGTGTGTGATGTGCAGCGGCAAAGGCTGCCGTGTCTGCAAGCAGACCGGCTGGCTGGAAGTCATGGGCTGCGGCATGGTTCACCCGAACGTGCTGCGCATGTCTGGCATCGACCCTGAAGAGTATCAGGGCTTCGCCTTCGGCATGGGTGCCGAGCGCTTGGCCATGCTCCGTTACGGCGTCAACGATTTACGTCTGTTCTTCGACAACGATTTGCGGTTCCTTGCGCAATTTCGCTAGGTCGCGCACCCGTAACGAATCTTTCAGGAGAGCAGAATGAAATTCAGTGAAAAGTGGCTGCGCGGTTGGGTAAACCCGCAGGTATCCCGTGACGAGCTGGTTGCTCGTCTGTCGATGGCGGGCCTCGAGGTCGACAGCGTCACCCCGGCCGCCGGCCAGTTCAGCGGTATCGTCGTAGGCGAAGTGCTGAGCACCGAGCAACACCCGGATGCCGACAAACTGCGCGTGTGTCAGGTCAGCAACGGTAGCGAGACCTTCCAGGTCGTGTGCGGTGCACCAAACGTGCGCCCAGGCCTGAAGATCCCATTCGCCATGATCGGTGCCGAACTGCCAGGCGACTTCAAGATCAAGAAAGCCAAGCTGCGTGGCGTCGAGTCCAACGGCATGTTGTGTTCGGCAGCCGAGCTGCAGATCAGCGAAGAAAACGATGGCCTGTTGGAGCTGGCTGCCGACGCACCGGTTGGCCAGGACATTCGTGAATACCTGGACCTGGACGACGCCAGCATCGAGGTCGACCTGACTCCGAACCGTGGTGACTGCCTGTCCCTGGCCGGCCTGGCCCGCGAAGTCGGCGCCCTGTATGACGCGCCTGTCACCCGTCCAGCCGTGCCTGCAGTGGCTCCGGCCCACGATGACGTGCGTTCGGTTGAAGTGCTGGCCCCGGCGGCCTGTCCGCGTTACCTGGGTCGTGTTATCCGTAACGTTGACCTGTCGCGTCCGACCCCGTTGTGGATGGTTGAGCGTCTGCGCCGGGCCGACGTCCGCAGCATCGACGCTGCGGTCGACATCACCAACTACGTAATGCTCGAACTGGGCCAGCCGCTGCACGCATTCGATCTGGCTGAGATCAATGGCGGCATTCGTGTGCGTATGGCTGAGGAAGGCGAGAAGCTGGTCCTCCTGGACGGTCAGGAAGTGGCACTGCGTAGCGATACCCTGGTCATCGCCGACCATAATCGCGCCCTGGCCATCGCTGGCGTGATGGGTGGCGAACATAGCGGTGTATCGGCAACGACCCGTGACATCTTCCTCGAAAGCGCCTTCTTCGAGCCCATTTCGGTCGCTGGCAAGGCTCGTTCCTACGGCCTGCACACCGACGCTTCGCACCGCTACGAGCGTGGCGTTGACTCGCAACTGGCCAAGGAAGCCATTGAACGGGCTACTGGCCTGCTGCTGGAGATCGTTGGTGGCGAAGCGGGTCCGGTCATCGAAGCGGTCAGCGAGCAACACCTGCCGAACGTTGCGCCGATCACCCTGCGTGCCGAGCGCATCGACCAGATGTTGGGCATGGAGATGGACAGCGCAGAAGTCGAGCGCCTTCTCAACGCCTTGGGTCTGAAAACCGTTGGCGGAGCAGGGCAGTGGCAGGTCGAAGTGCCTAGCCACCGTTTCGACATCAGCCTGGAAGTCGATCTGATCGAAGAACTGGCCCGCCTGTACGGTTACAACCGCTTGCCGGTCCGTTACCCGCAAGCGCGCCTGGCGCCGCAAGCCCGTGCCGAGGCGCGTGGCGAGTTGCCGGCCCTGCGTCGCCTGCTGGTCGCCCGTGGTTATCAGGAAGCGATCACCTACAGCTTTATCGACCCGAAACTGTTCGAACTGTTCAGCCCTGGCGTCGAGCCTCTGCTGCTGGCCAACCCGATCTCCAGCGACATGGCGGCCATGCGTGCCTCCCTGTGGCCGGGCCTGGTCAAGGCTTTGCAGCACAACCTTAACCGACAGCAGGATCGCGTACGCCTGTTCGAAAGCGGCCAGCGTTTCGTTGGTCAGCTTGAAGGCCTTCAGCAGCAACCCATGCTTGCCGGTGTGGTCTGCGGTAGCCGCATGCCTGAAGGTTGGGCCAATGGTCGTGACAGCATCGACTTCTTCGACGTGAAGGCTGACGTTGAAGCGCTGTTGGGCTTCTCCGGCTCGCTGGGTGATTTCACCTTTGCGGCTGGCAAGCACCCGGCACTGCATCCAGGGCAGACCGCACGCATTGAGCGTGATGGGCGTGAAGTGGGCTACCTGGGTGCCATTCACCCAGAGCTTGCAAAAAACCTGGGTCTGGATCGTCCGGTGTTTGTCTTCGAGCTGGTGCTGGGTGATGTGGTCGAAGGTCGTCTGCCGAAGTTCCATGAACTGTCGAAATTCCCGGAAGTGCGTCGTGACCTGGCTTTAATCGCAGGACGTGATGTGGCTTCGAGCGCAGTGCTCGAGGTAATCCGTGAAAATGCAGGTGAATGGCTCACAGACCTCAGGCTGTTTGACGTCTATCAGGGTAAAGGCATTGATCCCGATAGAAAAAGCCTGGCCGTCGGCTTGACCTGGCAGCATCCATCGCGCACTCTTAATGACGATGAGGTGAACGCTGCGACTCAAAACATCCTCACCTCGCTCGAACAAAGGTTGAACACCACGTTAAGGAAATAGCGTATGGGTGCTCTGACGAAAGCTGAAATGGCCGAACGTCTGTACGAGGAGCTGGGCCTGAACAAACGTGAAGCCAAGGAATTGGTCGAACTGTTTTTCGAGGAA
This sequence comes from Pseudomonas laurentiana, assembly GCF_014648275.1. Lineage (GTDB taxonomy): Bacteria > Pseudomonadota > Gammaproteobacteria > Pseudomonadales > Pseudomonadaceae > Aquipseudomonas > Aquipseudomonas laurentiana. The sequence goes on along the minus strand of NZ_BMQU01000023.1, from coordinate 46,237 downwards.
ATCAGGCACGCTCTTGAAGACAACGAGCAGGTCAAATTGTCCGGTTTCGGCAATTTTGACCTGCGTGACAAGCGCCAGCGACCGGGCCGAAACCCGAAAACGGGTGAAGAGATCCCGATCACGGCACGTCGCGTCGTCACCTTTCGTCCAGGGCAGAAGTTGAAAGCCCGAGTTGAGGCATATGCTGGAACCAAGTCATAACGACGAGCTTCCGCCGATTCCTGGCAAACGCTACTTCACCATTGGTGAAGTCAGCGAGCTGTGTGCCGTAAAACCGCACGTGCTTCGTTATTGGGAGCAGGAATTTCCTCAACTCAACCCAGTCAAACGCCGCGGAAATCGCCGGTATTATCAGCGCCAAGACGTGCTGATGATCCGGCAGATTCGCGCCTTGTTGTACGACCAGGGTTTCACCATCGGCGGCGCGCGCCTGCGCTTGTCGGGTGATGAAGCCAAGGATGACACCACCCAGTACAAACAACTGATTCGGCAGATGATTGTCGAGTTGGAAGATGTACTGGTGGTTTTGAAGAAATAGCCCGGCGAAGGATCAGGAAAATAATACTTCCAAAATTCAAAAGCTTAAGGTAAATTCTTCAACGTTCTCAGCAACATCGAGAACGGGTTTCAAGCCCAGTCGGGGCGTAGCGCAGCCCGGTAGCGCACTTGCATGGGGTGCAAGGGGTCGAGTGTTCGAATCACTCCGTCCCGACCATATAATTCAATGACTTAGCCCAATCTTCACAGGTTGGGCTTTTTCATGCGTGGGGACTTTTTCGGGACATCATCCGATTTTCCGGTGGAACTCCCCAAAAAGCTCCGCTGCCGATTTCTCGTAAGCGGCAGATGCTTCCTCGGCCTTCTGAAACAACCCCAAGTGGATCTGCTTTCGATTCACTACGATGTAGGCTCTGAATTTCCCCAATTTACCTATGTAGCTGACTCCTTTGAATCCGGTGGAGTTGTTCTTCCGCATGCCAGTATTTCGACTCTGTTCAAGTCGAGTCGCAACCCGTAGGTTGCAGCGCCGGTTGTCCAAGGTGTCGCCATTGATGTGGTCGACCTCGGTTCCCGCCTCAGCTCCCATGATGAGGCGATGCATTCGAAGGTAGCGAGCATTTTTGCGCCCACCGACTCGAGTCCTCGCATATGCCAGCTTATATCCAGCGCCGCCCATGTATGCGATACCCCACTTGTACCCCGAAACCAGTTCAAGGTCTGCATGGTCAATCTTGCATTTGGCGTCGGGATAGGCTGCGGTGCCGATATCGAAAATCACGTAGCTATCTTTCATGCTCTATGCCTCAAAATCGTAAGCGTTGGCGTACTGCGCCCAACATTAGCGACAAGGTTGGCTGCATCAATCAGTTGCTTGAGCTCGGCCCCCGAGTAGTGGGTTGTCACATTCCCGCTCTTGTGACCGAGAAGTGACTGACGATCTTCATGGCTCACACCTGCTGCCCGCAGCCTTCGCCCGAAGGTCATCTTGAGGTCGTGAACCCTGAATGATGCGAATCCAGGGTGCGCGGGCCTCAAGTTCTCTTCCTGCCATTTCTTTGCCGCGCGCAATCTTGCTTTTCGCCAGGCCGAGTCGTTCATGCGGTGCATTGCGGTGCCGTTGTATGGGAAAACCCACTCCCGGCTGATTCCGCGCTGCTTCTCAATGATCGACTTGGCCACGCTGTTCAATACCACCAGGCGTTCGTCGCCATTCTTTACGCCCGACCGGGCGTGCCTCCCGCCGAAGTCAGCAGGTATCAGGAAAACACTGGTACCCAGTTCCGGCACTGATATCTCCCAATCCCACCTCAGTTTGCATACCTCCTGCTCCCGACACCCAGTGTTCACCTTGAACAGGGCCATGGTCTGCAGGTGGCCTGGAAGCTCACCAAATAGAATCGACTGCTCTTCCCATGACATTGGGTAGGGCTTTCGGCTCGACTTCTTCTCCTCCAGCTTTTTCAGCATTGGCACGCTATCCAGCCACGGCCGACGATCATCATCCCGCCACTTTCGAGCACACAGGGTCAACACCCTGACTGCTCGCTCGATCGCGATGTTGATCGTCCGGTTGCTCACTGGCTTCTGCACGCGCCCATCATCCAAGACCTTCGCCGTCTGCCGATCCTTGATGAACGGTTCAAGCGCCTGATCATCGATATGGGTGAGCGGCAGATGCCCGATGAATGGGTGAAGCTGTTTCATGCACAGCGCTGTCAGGTGAATGGATGGCTGGTCCTTTGACTCCAGGAGGTAGCGCGTAGCCGCTTCCTCCCAAGTTCTGACCTGACGAACCCCATAAACCTTCTGCTGCCGAAGCTGCTCCAGCTTGTGAATCAGGTACTGCTCTGCTTCTTCCCGGTCACCAGTGCCAGTGCTCTCTCGAATTCGCTCCCCCCTGTAGACTTTGTCGATTTGCCAGACACCGCCTTTCTCGTAGAGACCGGTGATCGTTTTTCGCGCCATATGGTGTCTCCTCGGCGCTCGCTGCGGGGCCGATTGTTGTCCTGAACCGATGCTTTTTCAATCGACTTTGCCTGCACATAGGCGTCTGCCCACTCGTCCAGCTCTAACCGGTCGAAGGCAACGCCCTGTTTTCCAATTGGAAACTCCTGTACGTGGGGTCTTACTGTTTTGTTGAATTCGTCTCGGCACATGCCGAGGTAGCCAGGGGCTTCGCCGAACCGGATGAATCGCGGGGCGATGGCGGAAACCCTGGCTGCACTTGCGTTTGCCATGGGTGCATATCTCCACGCCGCGCATGGCGGCAGAGGTGGGGAGGGTTAGTAGTCGGTGCTGGAGCTTGAACTGCTATCGCTCGAACTGGATGAGCTGCAGCTGTCGCTCGACGAATAGCTGCTGCCGCTGTCATGCCCGCCAGAACTGTGGCTTGAGCAACTGCTATGGGATCGGGGTGGCTCGTAGCTGTCGATCTGGTTGACCGGGTTCAGAGGACTGAACGGGCTCAGGGGGTTGAGCGGGTCAAGCATTGGGTCTGGTCTTCCGGCAGCCGTGCTGCGGCCAGCGGCGTAACCGGTTGATGCGGGCGCAGAGGGTGCCTGGCGCTTTGGCTTTGCCTTGCGGCGAAACAGGCGGGTCAGGAAATTGGGCATGACTCATCCTCGCCCGCCTACCGGCAGGCTTGAGTTGTTGTAGGGGGAGGGGTTAGGCGCGGTGCTTCATGAAGGTGATCCAGTGCGTTTTCTCGCGCTTACCGGACTTGTGGCCAAACAGCGGCTTTTCATCGGTCAGGGCGAGCAGTTCGCTTACCAGCACCTGTGTTTCATTCCACTTGAAGATTAGGATTCCCTCCGGCTCCAGCACCCTGAAGCACTCGGCGAAGCCTTGGCGAATATCTTCTCGCCAGTCGGAGGTGAGCACCCCGTACTTGGCCCGCATCCAGCTGTCGACGCCGGCGCGGGTTAGGTGAGGCGGGTCGAACACCACCAAGCGGAAGGTCGAGGCCTCGAACGGCAAATGCCGGAAGTCCATCAGCACATCGGGCTCAACCTTCAATACTCGGCCGTCGCAGAGCAGGTGCTCTTCATCGCGGATGTCGCCGAACAGTGCGCGCTGGTCCTGCTTGTCGAACCACATCATGCGGCTGGCGCTGCAAGGGTCGAGGACTTTGGCTACAGCGCTCATGGCAGCAACTCCCTCGGTACCTTGGCGATGTCGACAAATTTTGCAGCGACGATTGCACGGCATGCGGCGATCAGCGGCGTGCCGCCTCCACCGCTCGGCAACTGCTCTTTGCCGGCATCGCTGCAGACATAGGCACACCAATACTCTCCGGACGCGGTACGGAAGCCTTTGCCGTTAAAGCTGGTCTGGATGTGATGCTTCTCGATCAGCGGGCCACCCACTGCCCAATCTGTTGACGGCGAGTACTTCCCGCCAAAGTCAGGTTTGTAGACCCGCCAGTCGGTTCCATAGTGGAGAGCAGCGATGGCAACGGGTACTGCTTCAACCTGGGCGACCATCCAGTCCAGTGCCGCCCCAGTCAGGTCGGCTGTCTTCACTTCGATCAGGTCTGTCATGGCCGCTTCTCCAGAGAATCCTTCCAGTCGACACCAGAGGCGCTTTTGCCGGCCAGGGTATGCTCGGTGTCGTAGTCCGCGAGCCACAGAACTTGTCGGCAGTCCGGAAACGCCTGGAACCAATACCACTCGCCGAAGCTGTCCCTGGCCAACCATTCCGCCCATTGCGGGGCGTCCTTCCAATCTGGCTTGCTCACAGCGAATACCTCTCTTCATTCCAGAGCGCAGGCGCCTGTGTAGGGGTAGGGGTGTCTTGTTCGTGCGGGGAAAACTGGCGCTCGTTGCCGGCCTGTAGCTGGCTGTCGGGGATGCAGCTAATGCCGACCCCATTCAGCAGGTAGCAGGTCACACCGCGCTGGCTGTCGTGCTGCACATCGATGACGTTCTCGGTTGCGCTGGCGCCGGTGGCCAGCAGCAGGAGGCAGAGGGTTAGGCGGGTCATCGCTGCGCCTCGGCGTTGTAGCGTTTGTAGTCCTCGCCGAACTCCCAGCAGTAAGTGGCCGGCCAGGCGCCTGGCGTCCCTTCATCGACGAACACATACCGGCAATCAAATTCACCTGACCGGTCCGGTACTGTCTTGCACCATTTGTGCTGCGGGCCGCCCAGGAACCAACCCGGGCATTCCCTCACGGCCGCGACCATGAACTCTTCGAGGTCGTGGTGACCCTTGCTCATTGCGATGTAGGTGTCGCTGCCGACGCTCTGAACCTCTAATTGGTACTTTTTCTGAGGCATGACTTTATCCTTGCCCGACAGTCCTGCCGGGATGTCAATAAATTGGGAAAGTGGCAAGATAGAGCCTCGGCGCACTTGCCGAGCGATCTAGGAAACGTATGAAAAAAGCTATGTTGATGCTTGTGCTAGCGGCCCTTTCAGCCTGCAGTTCACATGATTCGAAAGTGACCTCAACCAATCCTGACTGGCTCAGAATTGGTGACGAGCCGAAGGGTTATCCAAGGACTTTTATCGAAAACATCAATGGAAACTGCAATCAAGTTACCGAGACATGGAGGAAGGGATCGTATAAAGATCAGGACATGTGGACTAAAGAGCAGCGCCGAGCACCGGTAGCTTGCCATTAGCGTCACGCAAGGCCGCCATATCGCGGCTATTCAATAGAGGGGAGAGGGGTATTTCGCGTTGGAGTACAAATGTACTCTTTGGTCAATTTGGCTTGGTGTCGGCGTTCAGGGAGTCATGGAAAGCAACCACTGCTCGATTGTATGCAGCTGAACCCTGCACGCTCATGCCGATGATCCGCAGCAGCTCTCGCGCCGAGTGCTCCTGCTCGGCCAGTTTGGCGCGCAGGGTGGCGATCTGGTTGTTGCGCCCTCCGCAGAGGAGCGCCCACTTTTCCTCGCGCCGCCGAACACTACGCAGCATCTTGCGAGCAAGCTCCAGCTCGCCAGCATCGGCGGGATTCACCGATGTTCGTTTCTCAGCTGGGTTTTTCGCATACCACGCAGTGTCATAGCCCGCCTGCCAAGAGCGCTGGAGAGAATCAGAATCGGCGTGGGTGTAGAGCGGTCCGAGTTTGGAAATTTCTTCGAGGCAGTCTTTCCAGCCATCGGAGTGCCCCTGATCCCAGTCGTGAGACATGCTCAACTTGGCTTTGCATGATGGAAGCGCCACCGGCTCGCCCTGGTGCTGCTCGGCTGGCTTCCCATAACTCAGCACGCACAGGTGATCAGGCAGTCCATAGTGTTTTTGGACATGGGTGATGGTTCGTCGTGCGGTCCTACCGGTATAGGAGCGGTCCTCGGCGACCTCACGAAGCAGGACGGTGTCGCCCACGGCGAAATCCCGGTCGTAGCAGTCACGGATTTCTCCAGTTTTGGCCCCGCTGAGCAGGTCATTGAGCGGGACCGTGTGAATCTTCAGCTCGTGCTCGCGGGGCCCGCCGGCCACCTCGGTGTTGCTGTATCGGTTTTCTGTGGGCATGGGTATATCTCAAACTGTTAGCTACAGTTGAACGAACACTCACAAGGAGGTAGGTATGGGTAAAGACAAATGTGTTATCTGTGGCGCGCCTGCACATCGGATGCTTCCAGTGGCGAACTTTGTCGAGTTCGACTGCCAGGACTGCCGCAATTACGCGATCAACGAAGATATTCTTCGAGCCCTTGTTGAAGATGGGCGAAGTTTCAACGTTGAACGAACACGGACGTATTTGGAATCTGAGCGCGTAGACGGGAGAGCCCCGACTATCACCAGATTAGAGACTGTGTTACACGATCTTCTGGGGCCGATCACCATCTGGGACTAGGCGGCCGTTTTTTGGCTTAGCCTTAGAAGCGAGTCAGGCGGCCAGGCGCTGATAGAGCTTGATGAGGTCCGATGCGTTGGCCTCAACCAGCGCCCGGGCTTCGTCCTTGCAGACGCTGTTGCCCAGCAGCTTTACCTGGTTGGCGCCTGAGATTCCTTTCCAGTACAGCTGGCCAGTTTCCTCATCGAGGAACAGTCCGCGATCAATGATGTAGTCAGCCCTGAAGCCTTGCGCACGCTTCAGCTCTTGCGGCTTGAGCATTCGTAGAGTGATGTCGACCATCACGTAGTCGCCGACCATCACCACGTCGGCGTGCTCGGTGAAGTGCTGTGGCAGATACTTGCGCAAGAAGGCTGCGCACTGGCGGGCGCCTGCCAGTTGATCGTCCGACAGCGTATGGCTGTGTAACTGGACGACCTGGACGACCGCCATCCGGTCCTTAGACGGGATGGTGTGCATTGGCTCTCGCATGGAGATGCCGTCTTTCTCCGCGCCGTAGTACTTGACCAGATAGGCAGTGACCAGCCGCTGGTTGGACCCTTTGCCCAGGATCGTCGAGAAGGGATCCACAGCGCTCCGCCCGTCGCCCTTGTAGAACCCGCCGTTCGCCTGCTCGAGGTGGGCTGAGGCGATGGCGTGGTGCCCACCGCTCTGGGTGATACAGCCGACCGGGTTGGCCATTGGAGCCCCGACGCAACCGCTGCGCAAGGTGACTAAGCTGGCGGTGATCAGCGCAAAGTGTCCGCCCTTGATCTGGGCCACTTGCGTCCGAAGCGGCTCCTCGGCGTCGAAGGTGCGCTGTGTTGAGCCGTTAGCATGCTCGGTCAGGCAACCGGCCACAGCCATTGTTGACTGTACCAACGCGTGGTGGGTGCCGCCGCCGCTGATGGTCGATACGGGATCCTCGACGCTGTGCGTGCTGGTGTGTGATTTCGAGGTGCCGCGCAGCGGGACAATGAATGGATCGTTGCAGGCCAGCGTGTGGCGCCACAGGCCCTTGGCGATACGGTTCATGGTGTTCTCCACCAAGGCGTCTTCGCGGAAGATCGTGCGGCCCTCCAGCTCCCAGTCGATGCACTCGGCGGCAGAACGCCAGGCTTTCTGGCCCTTGGCTGGATTCTTGTGGTATTTCGGCGACGGCCAGACGATTGGCTTGCTGTCGCGCCGGGCGATACCGTACAGGCGCTTGCGGATGGTTGGGGCGCCCTGATCTGCAGCTACCCGTACCTGGTGATCGAAGTTGTAGCGTAGGCCGCGAACCAGCGCTTCCTTCGGTACGTGCTCGCCGATCTCGGCCAAGATCTCTGGCAGGTCTGGGTGATCCTCCGGGATGCCGCTGCCCAGAACGTTGACGAAAGCCTTGAAGGTACGGCCCTTTTCGGCCTTGACCGGCTTGCCCTCATCGTCGAGCGGCCCCCAGTCGGCGAACTCTTCAACGTTCTCAAGGAAGATCAGGCGCGGCCTGGTCTGGTAAGCCCAGCGGATGATGACCCAGGCCAATCCGCGAATCTTGCGGTTGCGTGGCTTGCCGCCTTTGGCCTTGCTGTGGTGGCGGCAGTCGGGCGATGCCCACAGGATTCCGACTGGCTGACCCTTCGTGGCTAGGATTGGGTCGACCTCAAACACGTCGGCCACGTAGTGCTCGGTGTTCGGGTGGTTCGCGCGGTGCACGGCCAGAGCGATGGGATTGTGGTTTACCGCCACGTCTGGCTCGCGGTATGCCTCGGCGATGCCGCTGCTGGCGCCGCCGCCGCCGGCGAATAGATCGACAACCAGCTCTTTTTCGAAGGGCAGGGCGAGGGAGGTCATACAGGTCATGTTGTGGTCCTTGCGTGCAGGCGCCGCCCTCGCCGGGGTGGCGTGATTCGTTGAAGTGGGCTATTCGTATTCGTTATGGAACTGTGCCGAAGGGAGCTATACCGATGCGCGGCGCGCCAACAAACAGAGAAATTGCACTTGCAATCGGAATAGATGAGCTTGAAGTTGAGCGATATCGTGGCGATACGTTCCTGTTAGGGGACGGCTCATGGCTGATCCATTTCGCGTTCGAGATGCCGAGGGGACTCCGTCAACGGCTTACCGGTAGCTTCACGCTGATTTTTAAGCGGGCTCCTGCGATGGCTGACGCTCGGCAGGAAGACTGAGCGGATGGTTTCGCCGCTTTGATTCTTTGAGGTCGTGATGGGCTGGCGGGCAGCACTGGATGGTCAGGCAGCTTCGGCGTTGTCAGCTGCTGGCTTTGGCTGGTAGATCAGCGTGCCGTCGAGAATGGCTGCCTTGATCGCTTCAAACTCCCAGGCGTAGTACTGGGACTCGACGTAGACCCTCAGCTCTGGGTAGTCATGCTGCTTGCGGCGAATGAACGCTTCGGCCGCTTCCTTGGTGAAGTGACTGTTCACGATTTCCCATCTCTTGTTCCAGCCAGTGACGGTGTGGTCGTCTAGCTCGGCCAGGAATTCCCACTGGTCATCGGCATCAAGCTCAAGAAAATCACACTCGTTCCTGTCCTGGATTGTTCGGTTTATTTCCTCCCGCTCATCCTCATCGAGATCCGCCCAGTACTCATCTGGGCTGAGCCACGACCGGTCTTCCAGGCAGACCACCAATCCCTCGGCGTAGTCAGGCTCGAAGCCGTAGTCGATTCGTTTCTGCTCCACGGTGAACAGGGCGCACGCCGTGTGGTGCCATTTCACACCCTGGCCGTTGCAGTGGTGACGAAGTCGGGCCACAAAGTCAGACCAGGTGTCGGCTGATAAAGGGTGGCCTGTTGCCAGGCTCTGGCTGGCTTCGGTATCGCTCATGGCTTTCTCCATGCATGCGCCGCCCTCCGTGGCCGGATTGGGCATGGTGGCAATTTGGTTTGGGATGGGGTATTACGGGTGACCGGCATGGGGCCGGATACAAGGAGGAAAATATGAGTCAACAGGCACAAATTGACGCTCTGGAGCACCTGGTGTTTACGCTGATCAAGAAGAATCGATCCAGCCTTACCACCGCCGAACTCTTTGCTGATGCCAAGTCTTCGGTAATGGGTGAGAAAAATTCCAGCGGCACTGAGCACAAGGCTGCGTCCCATACTTATCTGGAGCATCTGGAGACGATCTGGAAGATCTAATTAGGATTCGCTTCCAATCCGCAGCGCTTCACGCGCCCGGAAATTCTCAAGCTTCCGCACCACAGCCGGTGACACCGTGATTTCGTGGCGCGGAGGTGTCAGCAGCGGAACAGCAGCGCCCGGGCCTAACCCATGTAGGTGATGAATCATCAGCGTCATCGCCTCGCCCTGTTCCTCGATCCCGGCCCACTCCATCAGTTCCAGCAGGGCCTGCTTAGTCCCTGGTCGAACCTTCAAGCGCAGGTCTTCTTCCTGAAGCTTGGCGGCCTTCAAGCGGCGGCGCTCGTCGCGCTGTGTTTGCGTCATCGCCATTCGGAACCCCCTTAAATCCGCTAGGCGGCAAGTGAACCTGTGCCCGGCGCTGGTGGCGCTGCAGGGCCATTCGTTTGAGTTTCATGGGATAGCTCCATATCAGTGTCGTGCCAGCCCGCGAGCCACCACCCGCCGTCTACGGTCATATTGCCGTAGGGCTGGGAGAGGCGGCACTTCCCATCTTGGCGGCAGGCCCGGCCTTGGTAATAGGCCGTGGGATAGATGAGGCGAAACCGTCGAGCCTTCATGATGATTCTCGACTGGAGGCTTCACGTCGTTCACCCCGCTTCGGGAAATCGGTGTCGAACTCTTTGAGGATTCGAACCAGTGTCCCGTTGCCGATCCCGATCTTCTTCTCCACCTGGTGGCGAGTCAGGCCGGCATCCCGAAGGGCGGTGATTCGTTCTGCCAGCTTCGCGTCTGCCGCCGCGTCGGTGTATGGCGTCTTCCGCTTACCCTGGCAGCCCGGGGCAAACGTGAAGTCTTCCCGCTGCGACATCGTCCACAGGGTGTTCTGTGGGATGCCTAGCTTCTGGGAGACTTCCCGGCAGGTCATCGTTTTGGCCATTTCGGCGATCAAGGCTGCACGCTCTTTTGAACGCTGTTGCCGGGCGCCGTGCTGAACGCCTTTCGGGATCTTCTGGGCTGGCTCTGGGTGCCGCCGGAAGGGAAGCGGCTTGTAGGTGAATCCAGCCAGCTTGACTGCCCGACCTCCAGATGCGAAGAAGGCAGCTTTCGCTGCCTCCAGTTGCGCCTGGCGTTCTGCATAGGACTGGGTTAGGTAGTCCATGTGATCTCCTTGGCTTAACGCGTCAGCGCATCAGTGCTTTTCGGACGAATGGGTCAAGGTCAGGCTGATTCAACAGCCAGCGGCGATAGTCGACTGGCAATTCAGCGAACTTGGCGCCGCGGTGTTTGCCGAAGCCGATAACAGTGGGGATTCGCGCATCTTCGGAGATGGTCCAGAGCTCTTCCCAGTCAGCAACGGGTCGACCAAGCTCAGCCGCGAGGGCTTCGAGGATTTTGATCAGCAGCAGTCGGCAGTTTTTCACGTCGTCCAGCGCGGCGTGGGCGTTGCGCAGCAGTCCAGGAGCCTCACTGCGGTAGTGCAGATAGATCATTGCCGACTGCGTGTGGGTGTCGGCGTCTGGCCAAAGACGACGGCTCAGAGCCGCAGTACAGATCCGCTTGATCTCTGGTCGACCGATGACTCCCCAGTCGTAGTCGACGTTGTGCCCGATCAGGTACTCGATCTCGGCAGGCAGTTGGAATTCAGTGTGGTCCGGGCAGTCCGCCAATTCCTCGTCGAGGATGTGGCTGGTGGCCAGGGCGCCGAGCTCGATCGGCTTGCCCGGCTTGTAGCGTTGAAGGAACTCGGTGGCCACCGGCAGATCAGGAATGGCAGCCAGTTGCAGGTACGCAGCCTCGACCAGTTGAGGGTCGTTCAGGCCAGTGGTTTCGCTGTCGAAGATGCAGGCATTCATGCCGATTGCTCCTGAGGGGTGAGTTCGTGCTTGCGTTTGTCTTTTGCGGCTATGACCTGGGCAATTAGGTCGTCGAAGCCCATGGCAATGGATTTGGCAGCGTTGAAAGCTGCCTGAAGGTCTGCCATGTTCGGAGCCTTGGCGATGTCAGCGATAGAGTCGACGAGAAGCTCTTTGGCTCGTTGCTCCGGGTTTACGCCGGAGTTCAGCCAGTTCAGCAGCATCCGCCCCGTTTCTTCGCTGATCAGCTCAGGGCCCGAAAACAGCTTTGTGCGATCCTTGCTGGCGATAGCGCTGTGGTCGTCGTGCGAGAGATCCATCACCACGGTGAACTCGTAGTCCGTCCCGTCGCGCTGCTCTGACTTCATGCCGAGCTTGATCACCTTTTTGCCTTCACCCTGGACCGTCTCCGTCTTGCTGCGCATGGTGCAGATGATGTGCAACGGGCTGGTCAGGATCTTGTCGGTGAGCTTGCGGTGACGCGGCGTGGTTTCGTTCCAGGCCGCCCAGGTGTTGCCCTTGAATTTCTGGTGGGCCAGCTTCTCGTTGGCCTCCAGGCATCCTCCGGAACCCGTCCACTCATGCGAGTAGCTATCAATGATCAGAACGCCATAGCCGGCCTGCTCGGCGGCGGTGATCGCCTCGGCATATCGCTCAGGCGAGTAAGGCGCGTGTAGCTCAAGCACGTCGAAGTCAGCGATATCGGCGTACAGCGACGCGCTGCCGTGTTCGGTGTCGATTACCGCGATACGACCGCCAAGGCCCTTGGCCATGAGCAACGCGGAGAAGGTCTTACCTGATCCAGATGGCCCGGCAAGTGCCAGCCGTAGCTTGGCCTGCTTGCGTTCGGCTTTCTTGAACATCGTGTGTTACCTCAGTTCGGTTGGTTGTCCCACTGCCGCTCGATCCGGGCGGCCTCGTCTTCGTACTCTTTGCGCTCATTGCCTGAGTACTGCTCAGGCGTGAACGATCCGGCCGTCATCCAGTCGTACTGGGCGGCCAGGCGGGGTGCTGTGTACATGGGAGCCTCAGTGGGTGAGGGTGTCGGCGTACGCGCTAGCTAGCATCCAGGTGGTGCAAAGCAGGAGGGTGATGGCTGATCCGCGACAGCAGGCAATGCGCTTGGCTCTTCGGTAGCTGGTCATGGGCGCACCCGAATGGCGATCCGTCGTCCCTTCATCGTCGGGGCAAGGCGCCGAGTAAGGCTGGTTACCGGGGTTTCCCGAGGAAGGCCAACGACCTCATTGAAGGGGATGCCGAAACTGATCACTGCCAGGGTGCGCTCGATCTGTTCGAGCTGTTCGTCGATCAGGGATTTAACCGGTGCGGTGCTCATGCTGTAACCCTCTGCTCAGTGATACCCATGAAGCGGGCGTCTATCGTCCGAATGCGTTCGCAGTAGTGCAGGTACTCAGAGCCATTGATTGCCTTCAGCTCATGGCTAACGCTTACTGCGGTGTGCGCTGCGCTTGAGTGGACCAGGTGCATCTCAGGCTTGGAGTTGGCCAGCGTTTTGATTGCGGTGTCGATCAGGCCGACGGCCTTCAGGTGAAGGCGATCTTGCTGATTCATCAGATCCCCCTTGCGGCAGCGCTGCGTCCGCACATGGCTTCCATCTTGGCGAGAGCCGCGAGGCGAACCTTCTTCGCGCTTGCTGCCCTTGATTCGTTCTGTATGCGCAGTCTTTCCAACCAAGCGCGGTTGTTCTCTGCAGCTTCCTCTGGAGTGATGCCTTGCGACCAGTGAAGGTCGTCATCACTGGACATGCGCCGGTCCAGAGCTCGGGCCTGAGCGCTGTCTGCGTAGAGTTCGTGGTCCATGGTCGCCTCCAGAGTGGCGGTACAGTGCAACCGCATTGGCCAGATACCAAGCATGGGTGACCAAACCCAGCCGTGAGACTGGCCTGGCACCTGCCTAATGCGGTCGATTGTTGGAAAGGGTTAAAGGTGGCAAGCGAACTCGCCGTGGAGCCTGTCGCGCGCCGTTGCAACCTCAAGCGCCGCGGCTTGCACGTCAGTGAAATGACCAAGGACGTGAACCACCTTGTTGCAGGTAATGGCTGCGCGCCACATACCCTCATGCTTGTCCCAGGTGACCCCCTTCACGCCGCTGACGCTGCGGTAGGATCTGCTGGTGTTCTGGCTGTTCTGCGATGCAGTGGCTTCGCGCAGGTTCGCCCAAGCGTTGTTATTGGGGTTTCGATCGATGTGGTCTACCTGATCGGCCGGCCATTTTTTGGTCATATAGAACCAGGCGAGCCGATGGGCGCGGTAACCCTTCTTGTCGATGGTCACGTACATGCCCTTGTCCAAGCAGATGTAACCGGCAGGCTTGCCAGCTACGCGTGTTCCTTTCGATTGGAGCCAGGTGAAGACCCCGCTTTCCGGGTCATACGCCAACAGCTCACGCAGGCGCTCATGCGTCAGCATTTGCGTCTCCTTGGGTCGTATTTAAGGGAAGGGGATACAGAGACTGGGCACTACCCCAGCAGCTGGCTTGGCGTGGACCCATCCAGCGGCGCAATTCGTTTACCCCCAGTGCGAGGGAAGGGACGTCCACAGGTACTTCGGTAACCGCGCCCGGAGCTGGGCGCTTCTCTGCATCGGGGTGTGATCTGGCCGGTGCTGCGTTCTCTCCGGCTTGGCGGCCTAACTCTGTGATGTCTCAGTAGCTCGCCAACGAGACTAGGTTTGCGCATCAGCCTGCGCATTCAGATCACACTCCGATGCAGCCTGCGATGGGTAGCAGGGCATCGGGCCGTCTTTCCGGCTGTCAGGGATTCATTACCTCGGCGATTCGTTGTTCAACCAAATCGCCAATCTTGAATGTGTCGTCGATTGAGTAATGCGGGTTGCACTCAGAGCAGTGCCCGGCAACCTCGATTTCTGCAGCGTGCAGAACCAGGCCTTGGTCGCGGTAGCATGATGGGCACCGGACGGTTTCTGCGCCGCGGGCCTTGATCTTGCCGGCGCAGCAATTCACGGCGTCTTCCTTCTCGTCGTGTGCTTCGTCGCACGCATCGCACAGCCAGACGTCGTTGACTTCCGGCTGGCAGCACATTTCTGCTTCGTGGTGAAACTCATGCACTTCGTTGCAGGAGCCGCACTCATAGGCCTTTTTAGGCATTGCCGCGCCCTCCAGGACGGTCGATTTGGATTACTCGGCTTCCAGCTTCGCGAGTTCAACGCGGAGATTTTCGATACGCTCTTGTTTCGCCCTGGCCTTCGCCACTTCAGCACCTTCAGAGAGGCTTTTCCGGAATCGGGGATCAGCCATGGTTGCTACAACCAGCCGACTCACATACTGGCTAAGCGCAGCCTCCAGGATTTGGTTTCCTTGAGCCCTGCCAATGGCATCACTCAACTCTGCCAGTTCCGGTGCGTCAGCCTTGATCTTGACCGTTCTCGTTTTCATGGCTCTCTCCAGGTTCGTCCGGTTACTTCCAGCCGTCTCGATCAAGCCAGGCCTTCGTCGACTTGATGACAGGCTCTATGTTGCAAGCCAGGAACACTCCGGCACACAGCGCCATAGGCAGGGGAAGAACGATCCCCCAGATGGTTCCCAGTGCGGCTGCCCAGGCGATGAAAGAGGCGATGAATCCCGCAAGCGGTATCCAAAACTTCTTCTGTTTTGAAGTGATTCTCATGCTGCTGATCCTTTGTGATTTCCCTGATACCCCTCGTGAGAAGGGCATCGAGGAAATCAGGTGCCGGTCAGCCCCGGCTGCTCACCACTGCGCAGGTGACGCGATCCGCGATAGGATGGAAGTGCCAACAACCAACCTGCGAATAGGTGAAAAAATGGAAGTTTCAGCAACTTGCAAGGCATGCGGCAGCAAGAGCTTTATGGTTCCCGATGAAGGCGAAGCAGACCAGATGGTCCGCTGCGCAGAGTGCGGAATCGATGTAGGCGATAAACAGGAAGTAATGGATGCCCTGCGAGCCAAGGCAGAGCAGGAGGTTCAGGACATGATCAAGAACACCCTAGGTAAGAGCGGGGCTTTCAAGATCACCTGATTCGGCATCCTCTGGTTCGGATAGCCGGCGGGTGACCTTCCGGTAAACGGCCTCTGCAATCTGATCAACAAGCGCTTCAAACGCTTCATCGCCAGGCTGCGGAAGCTTTACTTCGATCGATAGAGTTTCTTTGCTCATGGTTTGCTCTCCGCGTGACCCTGGGATAGGGTCACCTGGAGAGCATCCGGCCTACACTCGGCAGGCCGGTAATCTCTTTCTCTTGCATAGGCCGACGGTCGCTTTCCCGTCCGTGATTTTCAGGGCGCCCGTTAGGGCCAAGCCGCCGTACTAATCACCACGCAGCTTTACCAGCTACGCCCTCCGAATGAGGTCTCCTATGCCCAGCGCCGACATGAGGTCGAATCGCTGCGTACCGTTGCGCGGTACGTCCGCTGGCTATGCATCGGCCAGCTCGGCGTCCATCTGGTTGTTAAAGAGCGGTTGGCCTTGAGGGCCTGCGCGGTCCCTGTTGGGTGACTGCGTGAAGTAAATATCACGCATCGTGTTTTTAATGTCAACACGCATCGTGATTTATTTTTCCATGGGTGTGTTAAAGATTTTCCCTACGAGGCGGGTTCACGTTTCACGAGGCGTGATGTATCCTCGTGCTTAATGCTGGATGGATATACAGTAAAGGAGGTTGAGTTATGGCCAAGCAGAGGAAGGCGGCACCACAAGCTCGCCAGGAGATGACCGGACTAGAGCGACTCGGGCTACGGGTCTCTTCGATGATCAACCACCCAATTGCTCAGTCTCAGCGATGGGTGACGATCCATCGGCTAGACACGGATGGCGATGCGGATTGGGAGGAGGTGATGGGGCTGCTTGCTGAAACGCCGGAGCTGGACCTGACGTTCAACGATGACGAGAGCGTGACAGTGCGGTGGGAACAGCAGAACGCCGAGGATCGCGACGACTTGATCGTTGAGAAGGATTGGGAGGAGGGGTTGCTGGAGGAAGAGGCGCCGTTCTGACAAGCATAAAAAAGCCCGCTCAGCGGCGGGCTCCTTGACGTGGCATGCGAGACTAAAGGCTGCTACCGACCATCATCATAGAGAAGCTCGCCAAAGATAGAGTGCCGTGTTCTCAGGTGTCGAAGCACCTCTACAGCTTCTTCTTTCTCCTGGTACGGGCCAATAACCACGACGCTTCCGTCAGGATTGGCAAGCGGAAGAGAGTCTTTCTCGGCCAGAGTGCGGGTCGCCTCAAACTCGTCGCCAGGTCGGCAAGGTAGTCGAACTGTCCAGCCAAATGCAGGAGTCTCCCTCTCGACTGCATCAACATCCGCTCCGCAGTGCTTGCACTTTATGGCGGCGTGCTTGATTGGCTCTGCGCAGAATGGGCATGGTCGAGAGTCTTTCGCTTCCCAGGTGCTCGCCAGTTGCTGAGTGCTGACTTGCTTCTTGCTGCCGAAAAGCATCAAGAGAATCCCGCCAAGGGTAATCAGTCCGCCGACGATAATGAAGTTCTGCTGTTGAGCCATCAGCCCAATATTGTTGACCCTGCCCCCCATTCCAGTTGATACGGACACGTCCATTGCCATTGCTCCGAAGACAACGATCACGCCGACGATGATCGCCAGAATTCCAAATCCCCGCATAGGTATCCCTCCCAAAATAGATCCGCCATCCTATCACTCTGGCCATCAGCCATCACGCAGGCATGAAAAAGACCAACGCTAGGCCGGACTTTCTGTTGACGGGGCCAAATCCCTTTGGCCTAGTGATGATCCTGATGCGTGAAGGGAGTGTGACAGGCATGAAAAAGCCCGAGATGAACGACCCATCAATCGTTCATCAGCGTCGCAACGCCGCGCGTGATGAACTCCAGATTGTCGTCCAGCTTCGCCAGTGATTGACGAATCTTGATCGACCCGTCGGCGGGCCCATGAATCTGCTCGATCCATTTTGAAAGCTCTTCGACGGCTTCGGCGATGGCGAGCTGGTTCTCGTTGAGCTTGAAGATGAGAGAGGGAATGAGGTCGTTGGTTGGCATGACGCGATCCTCCATGTGGCAAGGAAAGCGTAGCAGGCATAAAAAAACCCGGCACTTGGCCAGGCTCTCTGTAGGCGGGGCCAAATCCCTTTGGCTGAGCTCATTGTGTTCTGGCGGTGTGACGAGCGGATGACAGGGCATCAAAGATGCCTGCCGAGGCGTGCCTGCACGAGGGAGTGTTGTTGCCTCTGTACAGTTCTAACCTAAATTTTGATCTGCTCGAATTTTCCTGGAGCAGTAAATCTCCATGGGACTCGGAATGCAGCGCCGCCACTGATCAATCCAGCTTGCTGGGTTATGGCTGGCCACCACCGCACGAGATTTTCTGCTTTGTTCCAGTAAGTCATCTGGCCCCATTGCTTCGCCAGACAGAAAATCGGCAGGCCGCACTCCCTAAATGCCAGCCTCTCGGCGTCACCTTTAGAAAATTTGTCCTGTGACACTACCGCCCACCCGCCTTCGGCCTTAAGCTCAGAGATCCAATAGATATCTGTTGCGTTTGAGGGGAATTTGTCTTTGAGGGGGATTACTAGATGCCCCTCACTCTTGGATAGCTCGTGAAGGGCTCTGGCGATTGCTGGTGGTAGATTGTTATCAATCAGAAAATTCAAGCAGCAATCCTATGCTCAAAGGTTACTGCTGCATCCACTGCCGCAGTCGATATTTCGAAGATCATTGCCACGCGTTTGGAGTCTTGACCTTCTGCTTGATAAGTATGGTAGATGGCAGCTGTATCAATACCCGCAGAAGATAGGACCGGCTTCCCAAAATTTCTGGCTGGGTCTAGCACAACTGCTTTGCTTCGTTTTATCGGATACCATCGTTGGGCTGCCCCCTCACCGGTGTAGTCGATGCCTTCGTAAAGTGAAGGTTTGATTACCTGCTTGAAGGCGTATTGCCTCTTCACTAGGTCGAGAAGTGCCTCGTCACCAGTCTCGTCTAAAACGGTAGCGAAAATGTCGCGCCCATCAGTTTGGAATCGCTTACAAGTGAATGGGTACTGTTGGTCAAAAAGCTCTCTAGCCTGCCGGGAAGCGCTTCGAATAGCTTGAAGACTGACGCCGTGCTGCCTAAATGCATGCACAAAGCGAATCTCTAACAAGTCATGGAAGCCAAGCAACTTCTCATCCAAGAAGGATAGCTCTGGAGTCCAAAGCCCCGGGTGGTCTACGCCATGAGCGCTGTAACCGAACATCCAGCGCCTGATGTCTTTTGCCGAGATACCAGTATAAAGAGATGCCTCTCCAGCTGTGTACAGGCCCACCCCAATGAGGCGGCTTGGCGAGTCTACTTTTTTCATTTGCCCCTCCCTTGTCCGTGGGTTAAACCTAAAATCCAATTTTGGGCTTTCACTACAGCACGATCAATAAACTTTAGACGAGTAGCTTGCCATCAGGTCACATCTGCCTACTCAGTCCTCTCTACCCAATCCTCTCCCATCGTCAGACAGCTCCATTTCGGCGCAAGGTGTCTTGACCCGGACAATGAGGCCTAGGTGCGTTTCCTCTGCATATCCGGTAAGCCTTTCCTCGCCATCCTGAAAGATACGGCACATCCTCAGAACGGCTTGGGCATCAGCATCATTCCCGGCCAGGCTTAGTCGCTCGGCGATCCTTAGCAGCTCAACCGCTGACCACTTCAGGTCAGATGCAAGGCCTTGGAGGTCGCGGCGTAGATCTTGGTTGGGTTTGGTGAGGGGCATGGCTACACCAGGTGAGCATTCCAGACCAGAAGGACGCGGGCCTGGATATAAGTCATATCCCGGCGAATCAGCCGATCCTTGTGCCTGGTGTTATCCGAAATCATCTCGAAATGGTCCTCATCAGCGACCTGCAGGCGCTTGATGTAGATGTGGTCATCCCAGTAGAAGAGGTAGATCCCGTCGCCCACGAACTCGCGGATGTTGATGTTCACTATCAACGGATCGCGGTGCTTGATGGTGGGCTCCATTGACTGACCCCAGCCGGTCACCATCTTCAGGTGATAGTGCTCTTCAAACTCAACCCCGAGCTCGCGCAGGTGGCTTGGGCTGACACGAATGTCCTTAAGCATCTCAGGGAAGTCGTGTGCACTCTGCCCGCCACCCATGGCGGCTCTCACGTCATAGTGAGCAATCCATACCTCGTCACCAACCAGGCCTGGTCGCGAGAAGTCCCCGGTGATCACATTGGTATCATCTGACTCTTCTGCGGCCGCTAGAAGCCTGTGGCGCGCTTCAGCCGACAGGTTCTTGCCAGACTTCGCGAGCATCTCGCGCACCACATCGGCGGCAGATGCGGGCTGATTTTCGGAGGCGACGCCTATCGGAGCATTGAGTAGCAGTTCCGATTGGTCCACTTTCATGGCTGCTGCCATGGTTGCGATGTCGGCCAGGCTCGGCTCACGAGTACCTGCCTCGTAGTTGCCGACGCGCGACTGCGACCATCCGCAAGCTTCAGCAAGAGAAGCCTGCGACATCCCGGACGTCTTCCGTAAGCGCTTCAAGCGCTGAGCTAGTGATTCGTTCATTCGCGGGATTTCATCACGAATTGAAATACCCGGCTTTCACTTATTGTGTTTGCAATTAACACGATGCGTGTTTATCCTTCGGTAATCAATGGAGGAAGACCGCATGAACCAAGTCCGAACGATTCGCGAAAGGGCTGGCGTTACCCAGGCAGCGCTGCGACGTCAGCTCGGCTGGAACCAGTCTCGATTGGCCAACTACGAATCAGGCCTGAGAAATCCAGGCCTCCAAGAGGCGCGCCAGATTGTAGAGGCACTCAACGAACTCGGCGCCAAGTGCGCTTTGGACGACGCCTTTCCACCAGAAAAAGCAGCCGCCTAACCCTTTCAACAGCAAGGAGCAATATCGCATGGCATATCACGACCAAAGTCACCTGAAAGACCGGGAGATTAAGTCGCGCTACGACGAGGAAACCTACGAGGCGCTGAAGGCCGTGGCGCGACTCCACAAGCTGCAGCTGGCTGTATTCGTGCGTATGTGCGTCGAGGAGAAGCTGGAAAGCATCATCGAGAGCGATGTTACCGACAAAAGCCAGATGGCCTGAAGGCCCGGAAGGAGGCCTACGTGCCCGAAACCACGATCTGCCACGGGATCGATGGACGCCTCTACGAGAAGCTTGAGCGGTTGGCAAATAAGGCGGGCGTCTCGCCTGAACAGTACGCCGCACAGCTTGGAGCAGAGCGTTTTTTCGAGAAGACCAGGCCAAAAGGTGCCGGAAAAATCCGGAATCTACCGGTGCCAAAGCGAGGTTCGGACTCAATAGTCCCTGAAAAAGGCGGGACTGATGAAGACCTCAACTAAATCACCAAATCGCAGGCACAAAAAAACCGACGGGCAAGGTCGGCTTTTTCAACTGCATTCGTTACAACACTGTGAGGTCGATTATGCACACCCATCACAATGATGTACAGGCCCTCAAAAATCCCGCGCCACGAAACGCGAGTAATGAAAACATGGCGCTGGAAAATATTGAGCGACTTCTTACCGCCGATCAAGCGCGTGAGCTATTCAAGATTCAGGATGGAAGGCTTGTAAATCTTGTCAGGCGTGGCAGTCGGGCTATGCCCGGCATGTTTGCTGGGTCTGAAAACAATGACGGTTATCTTCGCGTAAAAATCAACAACGTCGCTTTCCGGGTACACCGCGTTATCTGGCTCATCACTTATGGCCAATGGCCTGAAGGGCAGATCGACCACATTAACGGTGTTCGTGACGATAACCGTATTGAAAACCTGCGTGCAGTAAGCGTCACGGGAAATCAGCAGAACCAGCATATGCGTGTCGACAACACTTCAGGTGTTACCGGCGTGCTTTCAGATCGTGGTGGCTGGACCGCAAAGATCCGTGCGAACGGCAAGCGATTGCACCTGGGGCGCTTTAAAACTCTGGAAGAAGCTACTGCAGCGAGAAAAGCCGCTGAGCTTCTTTATGGATTCCACCCAAACCATGGGCGAACAGATTCAGCGCGCCGCAAAGGCCTGCCATCGCTGAACGCTCCTCGAATCCAGAGGACCGCGTAATGGCCCGCGCACGCAACATCAAGCCTGGCTTGTTCAGTAACGAGCTGCTGGCCGAACTCCCTGCCTTCGACCGCCTGCTGTTCATCGGCATGTGGTGTCTTGCTGATCGGGAAGGGCGCCTTGAGGATCGTCCCAAGCGTATCAAGATGGAATTGTTCCCTTGCGACACCTACGACGTGGACGAGGGGCTGAACAGCCTCGCCAAGGCTGGCTTCGTCAATCGTTACCAGGTGGAGGGCTTCACGGTCATCGAGATCGTGAATTTCCAGAAGCACCAGAATCCACATGGCTCTGAAAAGGACAGCGTCCTGCCGGATCAAGACGGTTTTCTCACCGTTAACGAACGGAAGAAGAACGTTGTTTTACCCGGCAAGCAACGCAAGGTTCACGTGAAAGAACAGGAGTTTAACGTTAACCCACCGTTAGAGACTGTTAACCCACCGTCCACTAACGCCCTGATTCCTGATTCTCCGATTCCTGATTCACTGATTCCTGAAGAAGATCAACACAACACTCAACGCACGGAGCAGGCAAATTCCGGCGACCCAAAGGCGCCCTGCGAAATGACCCTTGAGTGGGTTCCCGACCAGAAGCTCCTGAAGGCCTACGCCGCACGCATGGGTATCTCTGTTGACCTGTTCACCGATGAAGCCACCGCCGCGTTCGTCTGCCACTACTCGGCATCTGGTCGCTGCGAGACTCAGGCGTCCTGGGTGAGCCTGCTGGTCAAGTGGGTGAAGCGAGACATGGCTACTGCGAGCAATGTTCGCCCGTTCCCAGTGAAGCGCCAGGCCAATGGCCCTGACTTCAACGACACCAGCTGGGCTGATGACCTGGGGGGTTTATGAGCGCGCAACCAAAGCTGAGAAGCGTCACGCAGATCATGGCCAAGGCCGCCAACCTGCCATCCGAGGTACAGGCCCCTGCCAAGCA
The DNA here is from genome assembly GCF_014648275.1 of Pseudomonas laurentiana. GTDB lineage: Bacteria > Pseudomonadota > Gammaproteobacteria > Pseudomonadales > Pseudomonadaceae > Aquipseudomonas > Aquipseudomonas laurentiana. The sequence goes on along the minus strand of NZ_BMQU01000023.1, from coordinate 24,050 downwards.
ACTCGACCCAGGCACCACCGAAGTGGTCAACGCCCTGTTCAAGGAGCTGCAGGCCATCTTCCCGGCGTGGAAGCAGGCATGGCCGGACGACGAGTCGCTGAAGGCTGCCAAGCGCAGCTGGATCAAGTCCTTCGTCGCAGCGGGCATCAACACGCTCGAGCAGATCCGCTTCGGCATCCAAAAGTGCCGGGTGCTGGGTACCGACTTCGCCCCGAGCAGCGGCAAGTTCATCAAGCTGTGCCAGCCGACCCCGGAAGAGATGGGTATTCCGCCGCTTGCGAGGGCCCTGGCAGAAGCGCTGGAGAACTTCCACCCCAGTCGTGCGGGTTCGCGTGTCTGGTCGCATCAGGCCATCCGGCACGCTGCCTTGCAGTGTGAAGGGCATAACCTGGGCTACATGGAGCCAGAGCGCGCCGAGAAGGTCTTCGCCCGGGCCTACGACATCACGATCCGGATGATGGTCGCCGGCGAGCCTCTAGGCGATATCGCGGCAGGCATCGGGTATGACGGCCAGAAGGGCGAGATTGACCTGGCGAACGAATACGCCAGCCACCGCCAAGCCCGCCTGCTGGAGATTCAGCAGATCCCGTCGGGTGCCGCCGCGTGCCGTGCACACCTGCTGGCCAAGTTGAACATCAAGCGCGCCGGGCAGCCGGCCGGGGAGGGGGTGTGAGCCTATTCCAGTGTTACGCCTGTGGCTGCCGAGAGAACACGGCCACCAGCAATTTCTGGGTCCGCATGGAAGGGCAGTGGCGCGGCCTGCCAAGCCAGCCTTGGATGCTGTGCTCCGCATGCGATCCAAGCATCCACGAATGGCACGGCGAGTTCGATCGCCTGTACCTGCCGAAAGGCGAGTTCTGCACCAACGCCCAGGGAAACCTTGAACACATCGCGACCGGGAAATCGGTATCGGACTTTCTGGCCGGGGAGAAGCACTGATGGACACCAACAAGATGCGCGAGCAGTTCGAGGTGGCATATGCAGCCAAAAGCACGGCCCGGAATGGCCGCTTCTACCCGGCAGTGCTTACTCGTGGTGATGACGGCGAGTACGTCATCCCATCCGTCCAATCTGCATGGTGGGCCTGGCAGGCCTCCCGCGAGGCAGTGGTTGTGGAGATGCCAAGTCGTGCGAGCGAAGCCTACCGCGAGTACTTCGACGATGTCGAGGGCGGCAGCTTCAATGAGGCGGCCTATATCCGCGACGTACGCAAGGCGATCGAGGCCCAGGGAGTGAAATGCAAATGATCTCTATCGAATACCTGGCTGAGTGCCTCGATTACGACCCACTGAGCGGCCAGTTGACCTGGAGGTCTCGCCCTCTCGGTCATTTTGGCTCCAGTAGGTCAGCGTCTGTTTTCAATTCGCAGTTTGCAGGGAAGGAGGCGGGGTCAGTTTCTTTCAAGAAATCCGCAGGAGCCGACTATCGCAAGGTGTGCATTTCCGGGCCATTTGGCTCAAAGACCATTGAGGCGCACCGCCTTGCCTACGCGATCTACCACGGCGACTGGCCTGAGATGGTTGATCACTTCGATGGAAATACGCTGAACAACAGGATTTCCAATCTTCGACCTGCAACAAGATCAGTCAATGGCCGCAACCGCCGATTAGCGCGCCACAACACAAGCGGTGTACCAGGCGTGTCGAGGAACGGTAGTGGCTGGATTGTCTATGGCGGAGGGTCGCCCAAGGAGTACCTGGGCCGATTCACCACCATCTTCGAAGCCGCATGCGCGCGCAAAGGCTATGAGCTGAGGAGCCGGTATACCTTGCGACACGGGGAGATCAGGCCATGACCGAGAAGATCAGCGTCAACAGCACCACCAAGCTCTCTGAGGCCATCAGCAAACTGACCTCGATGTTCCGTGACAAGAAGTTCGTGGTCGTCAGCCTTCGTCCGGGCAAAGACCGCACGCTCGACCAGAACGCACTATGGTTCGCGTTCTACAAGCGTATCGCGGAGATGACTCAGATCGGCGACCCGGCGGACGCCCGCAAGTACTGCAAGCTCCATTTTGGCGTGCAGATCCTGCTGAACAGCGACCCTGACTTTCAGGCGGCCTGGTACCGAGTAATGCGCCACCTGCCGTATGAGGAAAAGCTGGCCATGATGGGCGATTGCAAGCTGTTCGGCCCGGACGGGTTCCCAGTGACCAGCTTGTTCAATCGCGCCCAGGGCATCGCTTACACCGACCGCATCGTGGCTGAGTTCTCGGCCAAGGGTGTTTTCTTCGATGACTTGCTGAGCCAGGAGGCTGCATGATCACCAAGCAACCCCGACCGAAGACGTGCAATAACCCAGCATGCGGCATCAGTTTCTCGCCTCGGCGCCTCGGCCAAGCCGTTTGCAGTCCCGCTTGCGGCCTGGCCATCAAGGACGTGAACCAGGACAAAGCCCGCAAGGCCATCGCTCAACGCGAGCGCCGTGAGATCAAGGTGCGGAAGGATAAGCTCAAGGGGCGGGCTGACTACGCGAAGGAGGCGCAGGCGGCGATCAATCGCTACGTGCGCCTCCGGGACGCCCATCTCGGCTGCATCAGCTGCGACAAGCCAGCGTCCTGGCAGGGCCAATGGCACTGCTCGCATTTCCGTAGCGTCGGCGCAGCGCCGCACCTGCGCTTCAACCTATGGAACATGAACAAGTCCTGTAGCGCCTGCAACAACTTTCTCAGCGGAAACATCATGGCCTACCGGCCAGCGCTAATCGAGAAGATCGGCCAAGACAAGGTCGATTGGCTGGAGTGCAGCAACGGCTTGCTGCGCCATGACATTCCGTACCTGAAAAGGGTGAAGGCGATCTTCACCAAGAAGGCCAGTCGTATTGAGAAAAGAATTGAGGGGGTGCAGTCATGGGTGGCCGTGTGATTTTGGTCCGCAAGTCGATCTCAGAGCGATCCGGGGCTAGAAGGTCGATTGGCGTGTTCCGGTGCCCTGAATGCGAGACCGAGTTCGAGTCAAGGATGGAGCGGGCGAAGGTCATGACTGGGCTTTGTAAAGCTTGCGCAAACAAGGCAGCCGCACGTAAGCGCGTGACGCACGGCCACAACAACTCGAACAGCCGGTTGCATGTGACCTGGTCAAACATGAAGCGCCGATGCCTAAGGCCCAAGGGCAGTGAAGTTGAGAAATATGCTGGGGTCACCGTTTGCGATGAGTGGATGGCGTTCGAGCCATTTATGGAGTGGTCGCTGAAAAATGGATACACCGACCATCTGACCCTTGACCGCATTGATTCGAGCAGGGGGTATGAGCCGAGCAATTGCAGGTACACCGATTACAACGTTCAAGCGGCGAATCGACGGATCACAGACAAAAACACCAGTGGGCACGTTGGCGTTTCTTGGGATGGGCGCAAGTGGGTCTCGAAGGTGCAGTGGCGCCGGAAGCAGATCCACCTGGGAAGGTTCGATGACATCCAGGAGGCGGTCAAGGCGAGAAACGACTACATCGACGCCAATAACCTGCCGCACCTGAGGGCCTAGCGCGATGAGTTACGACCTGAAGGCCATCAAGGCCGAGTACCGGGCAAAGATCAAGGAACTGAAGGAGCAGGCAGTATGCAACTGAACAGCGCACGCCAAGTCTGGCACGACTGCACCTATACCGCCTGGGACAGCCAAGGCGCATTTATCGAGCAACTCGGCTTGCTGGGTGCGATGGTGCAAACCACTGACAAGCAGCGCAGTGCGAGCCATGCAGTTCACCAGGCGCTGGCCGGGAGGGTGCAGTCGGCGATCGGCAAGCTGCATGGTCAGGTCCGCGCCTTCGGGGACTTCATGTACAGCCCGCGACTGGATGACGACACCCGCGAGACTGCCGAGGAGGTGATCTTTAACCTGGTGCAGAGCAAGTCACCGCGCATGACCGCCGCCAAGCGCGAAAAACTCGAGTACGTGGTGAAGGGGGTTATGACCCGGTACCGCTACATGCACCAGGGCGGGCAATCGGCCAACGCTGACCCGCTGGAGTCGCCGGAGACCTTTCGTGCCTGGCTGAATGCTCACTACGGGATCAAGCTGGAATCGGTCCGCTGGGAGCGTGAGTGGGGCGGCTATGTACGTCTGGCCTTTGACTGCTGCGAGGACGTAGACAAGATGGCGCTCGGGCCTGTGGCGGCCGCAATCTACGAAATGAAGGAGGCCGCTTGAGGGCCTATTGCGTTCCCGCTCGGCTGGTGGCATGATTTCGCCATCGTGATAATTTCGCCTTTGGCGAACATCACAAAAAGAACCCGGCCAGCGCGCCGAGTTTTTTATTGCCTGCAGAAAAATTCACTGCAGCCAGGGCAGCCTTCGGGGAGGCCTGGACACTGATAAGCCGGTAGTGCAGTGCTACGGAAAAACACCGGCAGCCCGCGCACCCTGACCTCATATGCTTCCAGGGTGGCGCGTGACTGGATCGGCGATACTGGTGCATTGGGGTGCCAGCGCTGCAATGGTCTTCGGTGGGCGGCGTGGGAAGACACGCAAATCAGCGGATGTAGCTCAATCGGTTAGAGCGCCGTCCTTCCAAGTCGGAGGCTCAGGGTTCGAGTCCCTGTATCCGCTCCATATTCGTTATGTGCTGCTCCGCACCTCTGCCCGGTCCCTCAATAGGGCCTCCCCTCCGGGCCTTTTCTTCTAGGAACCACTCATGGCCGAACCAGCAAGCACGACTGCCGGCGTCCTGCTGGTGAAGTACGGCGTGATCATTGGCGGCTTCGCAGGAGCGATCCTCTCTCTGACTTTTCTGCGCGGGCTCACCCGAGGGCAGGCAGTCGCCGCCTTCTTCACCGGCTTCACCTCCGCAGTGTTCTGCACCCCGCTCGCAATCAGCTTCTTCAAGCTTGAGGCAGGCGGAGAAACCCAATACGGCGTGGCCTTTCTGATAGGCCTTCTGGCAATGAACATCATCCCGGTGCTGAAGTCGCTGGTTGGGTCGTTCGGAGCCAAAGGAGCTACCTGATGAGCTCGACCCTGATTTCAGTCCTGATCGGCGCCAATGCCTTCCTGAGCGTGCTGGTGGTGATCGCTGCGTGCGACTACCTGCGGCGGATCAAGCCGATGGATGCGCCACTGCTGGCCGTCGCGTTCTACCTGGTGGCCATCGGTGCGTTCGGCGCCTTCGTCCTGGCCATGAACGGCCATGTGCCCACCCTGTACGGTGTGATCCTCAAGCTGGGGATCGTCCTGTACGCGGTCGCCAGGCGCGGCCATGTGTTCCAGCCGGGGTAGGGCGCCACAAGTTCCCAATGCGCCGACCTGTGGCGCGTCATCACTCAGCCTGTGCGCAGGCCGGAGATAACCCATGAAGACCGAGTACCGAGTTCGTCCAGTCACCCGTTACATCGTCACTCGATTCGCGACCGAGCAAGTATCGGAAGGCGGATGCTGTGGCGCGTCCTCTTCCGCAATCGGCGAGTTCGCCAGTGGCCAGCAGGCCGACCTGGTTGCTGACGCGATGGTGGCAAGGGATCAAGCTGACGGCATTGAGTCCATCCGCACCCGCCACGGGCTGAGCATGGGCGAGGTTATCTCTGGCCAGCGACTGGAGCAGGGTGAATGACGACCATCGCATACAAGGACGGCGTAATCGCCTACGACTCCCGCCAGACCCGCAGCGGCTCCATCGTTTCCGATGACTGCCAAAAGCTAACCGTCGTGGATGGCGTCAGCTTCTTCCTGTCCGGTGCCGTATGCGATGAAAAGGCACTGATCGCCGCCTACTTCGGTACGCCATCGGCGGCGCCTGTCGAATGCTCGGGTTACGCCGTCGATGGCGGAAAGCTGCTGATGGTCGGCTACGACGACAAGACGGGCATCTGGAAGCAGGAGCTCGACCCGGCCAACCCTGACGCCATTGGCAGTGGCTCAGCCTATGCCCTGGCTGCAATGGATATGGGTGCAAGCGCAGAGGGCGCGGTGCGCGCCGCTATGAAGCGGGACATCTACACGGGCGGCACGATTCGCACGATGACCATCAAAGCATGACCGTATCCCCTGAGCGCATTCCTTGAGTGCGCTGACGAGATACCTAATCGTCATTCGAAACCCTATTGGAAGCCTTGCGCAACAAGGGCTACAGCCAATCGGAGGCGCATCGAATGACGTTCGAACGATGTTGAATGAGTCGTTCTGCGAAAACACCCCATGAATGAGGTCCGCCCATGGCCCAGTGCGGCGCTAAGACGCGCGGCGGGGAACCATGCAAGAGACACGCTGTTCCGGGTTCCTCGCGGTGCAAGTTACACGGTGGCGGCGCTGCCAAAGCCAACAAGGGCAACAAGCACGCCGCTAAGCCAGGTTCGATCTATAGCCAGTTCCTGACCGATGAAGAGAACGACCTGCTCGCCAGCATTGAGCTGGGCAAGGTTGACGACGAGCTTCGGCTGACCCGAATTCGCCTGATGCGCGCCCTGGCCCGTGAAAACGAGTTCGGCAACACGCTTGAGGTTGAGAGTGAAAAGGAAGAGACAGGCGAGCAGGGCGGCGTCACGACCACCAGCAAGGTGCGCGACTATGCCGGCCTGATCGATCGCCTGACTGCTCGCATTGAGAGCCTGGAGCGCACCCGCGCCGACCTGCTGAAGGCGAACCCGCCTGAGCAGGAGCCTGTCGCCAAGATCAAGATCGAGGTAGTCCGTGGAAGGCAGAACCCTAGCGCTCACGATGACCGAGCCGCAGTATGAGTTCTATGAGCTGACGGACAAGTACCCGGCCTTCGTCGGCGGGTTTGGTACTGGCAAGACCGAGACGCTGGCCAACTGCGCCGTCCGCGACGCCTTGGAGTCCTCCAGCGCGCTGATCGCCTTATATGAGCCCACATACGACCTCGTTCGCCTCATCCTTGCCCCGCGCATGGAAGAGAAGCTGAGCGACCTGGGCATTCGCTACAAGTACAACAAGCAAGAGAACATCATCTACACCAGCTCCGGGCAGTGCGGCGACTTCGTCCTGCGCACCCTTGAGAATCCGGCGCGGATCGTCGGCTATCAGTCGTACCGGGCGCACGTCGACGAGATCGACACCTTGAAGAAGGATCAAGCGCGGCTGGCGTGGCAGAAGATCATCGCCCGTAACCGCCAGCAGCCTGCCGGTGCTGACCCGCTGAACCGGGTATCGGCCTATACGACGCCTGAAGGCTTCCGCTTTGTGTACGACACTTGGGGCCGCAACCCGAAGCCGGGTTATCGGATGATCCAGGCTGCGACCTATACCAACCCGTTTCTGCCTGACGACTACGTCGATTCGCTGAGGGATAGCTACCCGCCTGCGCTGATCGCCGCCTACATCGAAGGCAAGTTCACCAACTTGAACAGCGGCAGCGTGTACCCGGACTTTTGCCGCAAGCTGAACCATACCGATGAGGTGGAGCGCGAGCGCGAGCCGCTGCTGATCGGCATGGACTTCAACCGGCTGAAGATGAGTGCGGTGGTGTATGTCCAGCGCGAAGGCGTGCCGGTGGCGGTGGCTGAGATCACCGATGGGCGCGATACGCCCTACATGGCCAACCTGCTCAAGCAGCAGTACGCCGACAAAGGCCACCCAATCCAGATATTCCCGGATGCCTCGGGCGCCAACTCCAGCAGCAAGAACGCCAGCGAGTCTGACCTGAGCATTCTCAAGCAGGCCGGATTCTCGATTCGCGTGAACAGCCGCAACCCGGCCATTGCCGACCGAGTGAATGCCGTGAACGCGCTGATCCTGAATGGACAGGGTGAGAGACGGTTGAAGATCAACACCAACAGGTGCCCGCACCTCACCGACGGCCTTGAGCAGCAGGCCTACGACAAGAACGGCATGCCGGATAAGTCGAGCGGCGTTGACCACTTGAATGACGCCGCTGGCTACCCGCTGGCCTTCCTGTATCCGATCGTCAAGCCGACCCCAACCCAAACCCAAGACCTGAGAATCTGACCCGTATGAGCAACGACAACCCTGCCATCACGCTACCGGCAGTCGACCGCATGCGCGAGCACTGGGCTATTGTCGACCCGCTGATGGGCGGCACTCAGGCCATGCGAGCGGCTGGCAAGGCCTTGCTGCCGCAGTATCCGGCAGAGAAGGACGATACATACGCCGAGCGCCTGAAGCTGTCCACGCTGCTCCCTGCCTACGCCGAGACGGTGGGTAACAATACTTCCCGCGTATTTGCCGAGCCGTTACAGCTGGGCGAGGACGTGCCGGAGCAGATAAAGGCCCTTTGCTCTGACATCGACTTGGGCGGCAACGACCTGAACTCGTGGTCGGTCGAGTGGTTCCGCGAGGCATTGGCGAAAGGTCTGTGCCATGCCCTGATCGAGCACCAGCCAACCCGTGATGCCGAAGGCAACAAGCTGTACAAGACCGTGGCAGAGGAGGCCGCTGCCGGGGTTCGCCCGTATGCGGTGATCATCAAGCCGGGCCAGGTGCGCGGCTGGCGCTTCGCTGGAAGCAAGCTGGTTCAGTTCCGCTACTCCGAGATGGTTGAGGAAGAGGACGGTGAGTTTGGCGTCAAGTGCGTCGAACAGATCCGCGTTCTTGAGCCTGGCCGCTGGCGCACCTACCGCAAGCCCGATGGTGGCGGCGAGTGGGTGCAGAATTATCAAGGCGCCACCAGCCTGACCTACATCCCGCTTGTGACGTTCTACACCGGACGCACCGGCCCGCTGACGGCCAAGCCGCCACTGCTGGAGCTGGCGCACCTGAACGTCAAGCACTGGCAGAGCCAGAGCGACCAAGACAACCTGCTGCACGTAGCCCGGGTGCCGCTGCTGTTCGTGTTCACCGACAACGACGAGTTCCAGCTGACCATCAGTTCCGCCAGCGCGACCCGGATGCCGAAAGATGGCGACGCCAAGTACGTCGAGCACACCGGGGCGGCCATCACTGCCGGCCGCGACTCGCTCAACGACCTGGTCGAAGACATGCGCATGGCCGGGGCCAAGCTGCTGCAGAAAGACAAGCAGCAAACCAAGACGGCGGCGCAGGCCAATGAAGAGGCGGCGCAGGAGCTGTCCCCGCTGGCGCGCCTGGCTGGCCAGTTCGCTGACTGCCTGGCGCAGCTGCTGCAAATCATCGCCGACTACCAAGGTCAGTCTGAGGGCGGGCACGTCGAGATGCGCGGCAACTTCGACTCTGACTTCGCGCCAGAGGTATCGCTGCCGAACCTCATCAGCATGGCCAACGCAGGCAAGATCAGCGACGAAACCCTGTACTCGGAAATGCAGCGCCGTGGCGTCATCAGCGACGAGCTCAACTGGGAGCAGGAGCGCGCCCGCCTGGAAGAGCAGGGGCCGGCATTAGGAGCTATCTGATATGCCAACGGTCAACGAGCAGCTACAGGCAGCCGCGATCAGTCATGCGGTCGACCTGCAGCACCTGAGTAACGCCGAGGCGCGCAAGATCATCAAGCTGCTCAACAGTGTCGACTCTGACCTGCGGGCGCAGCTGATCGCCGCCATCGAGCGCCTGGGCGCAGAATCGTACACCGCCCGGCACCTCAACACGGTGCTGTCCTCGGTGCTGGCGCTGAACAAAGAGGTCTACGCCACCATTGGTGAGGCACTGACGCAATCGGTGCTGGACATCGGCCATTACGAAGTTGGCTATCAGGAGGCGCTGTTCCGTCAGGTCATCCCCGAGCAGGTAATCGTGCAGGTCGACCTGGCCTCAGTGAGCGCCAGTCAGGTGCGCGAGATTGCGCTAGCCAGGCCGTTCCAGGGGCGCTTGCTCAAGGAGTGGCTGACCGGGCTGGAGGACAACCGCGCAGCCCGTATCCGCGACGGCATCCGCATGGGCATGGTCGAGGGTCAGACCACCGACCAGATCGTGCGCCGGGTGATGGGCATCAAGGCCGATGGCTACAAGGATGGTCTGCTGGAGCGAAGCCGCCAGGACATTGACTCAATGGTCCGCACGGCGATCAGTCACACAGCCCAGGGCGCACGCGATGCGTTCTACAAGGAAAACGATGACATTGTTGGCGAGGTGCGCTGGCTCAGTACGCTGGATAATCGCACCTCGGCGCCGTGTCGGCTTCGCGACCGTCTCGTCTACACCAACGACGCCAACCATGCTCCGGTAGGTCACAAGGTGCCGTGGGGCGCGGGCCCTGGGCGCCTGCATTGGTGCTGCCGCAGCACATCATTGCCGATTGTCAGGTCATACGAAGAGTTGCGCCTGGCCAAGGGCCTTCCCGAAAGCACCCGCGCCAGCATGGACGGCCAAGTGCCTCAGTCCACCACCTATGGCGCCTGGCTCAAGGCGCAGAGCGCGGCGCGGCAGGATGAAGTCCTCGGGCCGGTGCGCGGGAAGCTGTTCCGCGATGGCGGGCTAAGCATCGATTCGTTCTACAACGACCGTGGGAAATACCTCTCGCTCGACCAGTTGCGAGAGCGTGACGCCGCCGCCTTTAGCCGCGCTGGCCTGTAATCACCAAATCATCAGCCTCGGCAATCGCCGGGGCTTTTTACTGCCTGTCTGTTCGGATGAGCGGGGCGCACTGGGCCGGATGGCCTGCAAGGAGAAGCAATGAAGATCAAGACAGTTGAAGTGGATGGCAAGCAGTACGCTGAGATCCAGGATGGTAAGCCGGTCTACATCGAGGACGATGGCAAAGAAGTCGCTTTCGACGCGGTAGGCACGCGCAACACCATCACCCGCCTGAACGCCGAGGCCAAGAGCCACCGCGAGCGCGCCGAGAATGCCGAGAAGATCGCCAAGGCGTTCGAAGGCATCGAGGACGCTGGTGCGGCACGCAAGGCGCTGGAAACCGTCGCCAATCTCGACGCCAAGAAACTCGTGGATGCGGGTGAGATCGAGAAGGTGAAGGGCGAAATCAGCAAGGCCTTCCAAGCCCAGCTGGACGAAGCCAACGGCAAGGCAACGACCTTCGAGCAGCAGCTGTACGCCGAGATGATCGGCGGCAACTTCGCCCGCTCCAAGTTCATCGCTGACAAGCTGGCGGTACCGGCGGACATGGTGCAAGCCACGTTCGGCCGCAACCTGAAGATCGAAGAGGGCAAGGTCGTCGCCTATGACGGCCAAGGCCAGAAGATCTTCAGCCGTTCCCGCCCGGGCGAGCTGGCCGACTTCGATGAAGCGCTTGAGACCCTTGTTTCTCAGTACCCCCACCGCGACCACATCCTGAAAAGCTCCGATGCCAATGGCGGCGGTGCACGGGACAGTGGCAACCCCAACGGCGCCAAGGGCAACTTTGGCGGCAGCAAAGCAGATCGCGTCGCGGCCATCAAAGCAATGACCGCGAACACCTAATCTAGGAGCGCCTATGTCTCTGTCTAACATGAAGGTATTCAACGAATACCTCAAACAAACCACCATCGAGACCCTGCAGCAGGACGTCGAGAAGTTCAACGCTGCCTCGGCCGGGTCGATTCGCCTCACCACTCAGGGCATCGACGGTGACTTCCTGCAGGAATCCTTCTGGGCTGGCCTGCACAGTGCTCAGCGTCGTGTTGACCGCTATGCCGCCAACGGCGCGCAGGCTGCAACCCCGCTGACTCAGAAGCAGTACGACTCGGTGAAGATCGCAGGCGGCTTCGGGCCGATTCTGTGGGAGCCGTCGCAGCTGTCCTGGGTGCAGAAGAATCCGGAAGAAGCGCTGGAAGTGATCAGCCGCAACCTGTCCGAAGCCATCATGTCGGATCAGCTGAACACCGCCATCGCGGCTCTGGTGGCAGCCATCGGCAACCAGCCATCCGCCACCAACGATGTTTCTGCCACTGCCGGCGTGAACTACATCGCCATCAACAACGCGCACGCGCTGTTCGGCGATGCCTCGCAGCGCCTCATTGCGCAGGTAATGACCGGCGCCATGTACCACAAGCTGATCGGCCAGAACCTGGCCAACGCCGAGAAGCTGTTCAGCTTCACCGGTGTGCAGGTGGTCGACATCCTGGGCAAGGCGGTGATCATCACTGACGCCGCGGCACTGTACGAGGCTGGCACCCCGAACAAGCAGAAGGTGCTGAGCCTAGCTGACGGCGCCGCGATGGTGATGGATGGTTCCGACCTGATCACTAACATCCAGACCTCGAACGGCAAGGAGCGCATCGAGACCACCATGCAAAGCGATTATTCGTTTGGCCTGGGCCTCAAAGGGTTTACATGGGACGTTGCTGGCGGCGGCAAATCCCCGACTAGCGCCGAGATCGCAACTGGCTCGAACTGGGATCTGGTGGCAAACACCATCAAGATGACCGCAGGCGTTCTTACCATTGGCGACGCCACCAAGTAAGGCGTAAAATGATCGTGTCAGGACAGCCCATTGCAAGGGGTTTTCGGCTCCGATAAGCCGGATTACTGACACTCATTTCTAGCCTTATCGGAGGCCGCCATGCTTGATCAATCTCGTCTGAAAGAATTGCTCCACTATGACCCGGAATCGGGCGTATTCACCTGGCTAAAGCCTACATCCAACAGGGTGAGGGTCGGCGCCGTGTGCGATACCGTAGGGCCTATCGGGTATGTCGTTATCGGCGTATTGGGTAAAAGGCAATACGCTCACCGCCTTGCTTGGCTCTATATGACAGGCGAGTGGCCATCCGATCAGGTTGATCATGTCAATTGCATCAAGCTGGACAATAGATGGTCGAATCTGCGAGTTGCTGGCAAATCCAAAAACATGCAGAACATCGGACTGAGATCCAATAACTCAAGCGGCTTTACGGGTGTTGGGTTCCATGCTCAAACAGGAAGATGGCGCGCCTTCATCGTTGTCGCTGGGAAAATGGTTCATGTTGGCCTGTTCGACACTATAGGGCAGGCCTCTATAGCCAGAGAGAATGCAGCGATCAAGCAATACGGCGAGTTTTATCACGCCGGATAACCACTGAAATCCACGAAAGGCCGGCCATTGCGTCGGCCTTTTTCGTTTCTGGAGATAACCATGTCCGAGAAAGTCGTTTACGAGAAACACCCAGTCACAGCTGAGCGCAAGGCTGAGCTGCGCCAGAAGGGCTACAAGATCATCGACGCTCAGTTCGCGCCGGAAGGCTACGAGCACCCCGAGCCGATCAAGGTTCGCGGTGATAAGCCGTCCAAGGGCCTGAAGGTCGACGAGATCAAGGCGAAGCTGACCGAGAAAGGCATCCAATTCGACGCAGGGGCTGAACGACCTGCACTCGCTGAATTGCTCGACAAGTCTGCCCAGGAATAACCCATGACCGACTTCATCACTGTTGCCGACGTGGACGCGCTGCTGGGGTCGGGCTGGGCCGGGGCCGGTGATCCGGCCCTTTCTGTGATGCAGGCCAACGCCTGGCTGACCAGCAAGATTAAGCGTCCGGTGCCCGATCCGGTGCCGGCCGAGATCAAACAGGCCGGCGCCCAAGTGGCAAAGGTCGCCTCGACGGGCGCTCTTTACAAGGCTACCGAGCGCGAGACGGTGAGTGAGACGGTATCCGCTACCTCTGGCACGTCGGTGAGTGAAACCTACGTGCAGGGATCTGTCGCGCTGTCTGCTGGCGAGAACTTCGCCCTGGCGCTGCTCTATCCGTGGATGACCGGCAATAACGCCATCCCGATGGTGAGGGGCTGACATGGGCCTGCGCGACAAGATTCAAACCAAGCTCGGCAAGGCTTTCGACGGCAAGCTGGCGGACGCAGTGAATGCCTTCACTGGTACCTACATCGGGCCAGGTGAGTACGATCCGATCACTGAAACCAGCACTGCCCAGCCGGTGACCTACACCGGGCGCGGCGTCCTCGCCGGCTACGACAGCAAGCGCATCGACAACGTCAACATCAAGGTGGGCGACGTGAAGCTGATCGCCTTGACCAATGAAGTGACTGACACCCCCATGGTTGGACACCAGATCACCGCGCCTGACCTGGTGACGGGCGAGCAGGTGACCTACCGCGTCGAATCCGTCAACGCCGACGCCGCGCAGGCGCATATCGAGCTTCAACTCAGGAGGTCGTGATGGCCAGCAAAAGCGGATGGAGCACACCACCCACCAGCTTCAAGGAAACCATTGACGATGCCGTGGGCAAACGGGCGCGGGAGATGGCGCTGGCCATCCTCAGCGAGGTCGTGGAGCGCTCGCCTGTCGGCAACCCTGACCTGTGGAAGGCCAACATCGAGCTGAAGGCCAAGAACACCGCCCTGGCCGATGCCTACGACGCCCGAGCGGCCGAGGCGGGGCGGAAGAAGCTGACCAAGCGCGAGCGCAAGGAAAACTACTTCGTCGGCGCCAGGGCAGCCGGGCAAGGCTACGTCGGCGGCCGGTTCCGGGGTAACAACTTCGTCACCATCGATGAGCCTGGCTACTACGAAGTCAGCCGGGTCGACCCGTCAGGCTCGGCCACCATTCAGGCCGGGTCCGCGACCATCTATGCCGCGCCGCCGTACTCGACGATCTACATACAAAACAATCTCATTTACGGACAGCGTTTAGAATCGGGTCACTCGACCCAAGCCCCTGATGGCGTCTACGGGCTGGCCTTTGCGTCCGTGGCCGAGGCGTACCGCTAATGACCTACGAACAGATAAGGCAGGCCATTGTCAGTCGCATGAAAGCCTTCACCGGCATTGCGCAGGACCGGATCTTCTACCCGAACGCCCAGGTGCCGGCGCAGAACCTCGACACCTCGGGCGTCTTCAAGCCGCCAGCCGCCGGCCTGTGGTGTCGGCTGAATATCGGCCACGCCACTGCCTTTATGGCTGGAATGGCAGATCAGCCATACACCCGCAAGCCCGGCATCATCACTGTGCAATGCTTTGCCCGCGCCCAGACTGGAATCAGCGAACTGAACAAGCTTGCCGACGCCCTGGAGGCACACTTCGCCTACTGGAGCAGTGGCGAGCTGGAGTGCCTGGAGGCCAGCCAGATCGATACTGGCGAGTACGAAGGCTTCTACCAGATCAACGTAAACACCCGGTTCCGCGCCGGCTGACAATTTTCTGCCGCAAGGCAACCAAACACGCAGCCTAGGCCCGTACAGCCGAACGGTGGATGTTCGTTCATCCGTCCGCCCCGGCTGCGTTCTTTTTCAGGCTACAGCTAGGGGGCACCCGAAAGCGCCTTCCCTGGGGCGTTGCTGTGGCCGATCTATTTTCAGGGCTATTGCAGGGGATGCACCATGGACAAACTGATAATCGGCGACACCGAACTTAGCGTGGTTGATCACGGCGGTCAGCCATGCCTGACATTGGCCGAGGTTGCGACTGCCCTTTATGGCAAAGGGGGTGACGGAAGTGCGACCCCCTTTGAGACGCGAGTGCGAGACCTTTACCGCCGGCACGCTGACGAGTTCACCCCAACAATGACTGCCCTGGTCAAGATGAAGACCAGGGGCGGCGAGCAGGAGGTACGGGTTTTCAGCCTTCGCGGCGCTCACCTGCTGGGCATGTTCGCCCGGACCGATCGAGCCAAGGCTTTCCGGCGCGCCGTGCTGGATGTCCTCGACGATCAAGTTCGCCAGGGCGAGACGCTGAGCGCCGAATTTCAGCGCACACTGCTTGAGTACAGCGGGAAGCAAGCGCTGGCCAGCCTTTGCGGTAAAGGGCTTCGCCAATGGCAAAGCCAGAAGCCGCCGCTGGAAGCCAAGTTGAGCCAGCTTTCCGACCAGATTCAACCTTCGCTGCCGCTGCACTAAATACGCTTAGAAAGCGGGACTTCCACACTTTTAAACCAGATTCACCCGTACCCCGCCGCGAGCGGGTTTTTTATGCCCGCAGAAAGGAGACTCAAATGAGTTCTGGCGCCCAGCAAACATCGTACTTGATCCCGGAAGTGACGCCGGGCGTAACGCCCACCAGCGGAGCGTGGGACACCCTGCGTCTGACCAGCAACACCCTGTCGCCGACAGTCAGCACCCAGGTCAGCGATGAGATCACCGAATCGCGCATCAGTCAGGGCTCGGTCGCCACTGGCGTCGAGATCGCTGGCGACCTGGTGGGCGAGTTGTCCTACGGCACATTCGACAAGCTGCTGGAGGCTGGTTTCTACGGCGACTGGGCAGCCAACGTGCTGACTGTGGGTTCGGCCCGCAAGACCTTCACCATCGCTAAGAACTTCGCTGACGTTGGCGTGTACACCCTGTTCAAGGGCATGCACGTCTCGACCTTCGCGCTCGACATCCCGTCCGACGGTAAGGTCACTGCCACGTTCACCCTGGCCGGCCTGGATTATGCTGACAGCGCGGTAAACTCGGTTGGTACCACCAATCCGCCGACCACCACGCCGTTCATGTCGAACATCAACGTTGGCACGCTCAAGATCGACGGCGAGTCGATGGAAGGCATCGCCTGCGTGTCGGCAATCAGCATGAGCCTCGACAATAGCCTGCAAGCGCAGCGCTGCATCGGCACTGACAAGCTCGGGCCTGGCGCGCAGATCGCCACCGAAGCGGCCATCACTGGCAGCCTCACCATGGCCTGGTCGAACAAGTCCTGGTCAATCTGGAAGAACACCTTCACGCGCAAGACTATTGCCGTTGAGTTCCCGATCATCGACAGCGCCGGCAACCGCTACACCCTCAATCTCCCTTCGATTGAAGTGGATGGCGACCTGCCGAACGGCGGCAAGCGTGATTTGATCGAAGTCACCTTGAACTACACCGTGGCAAAGGTGGCGCCGACCATCACCCGCGCGCCGTACGTGGCACCGACCAGCGTGGCCGTGGCGCCAGCTACCGCGACCATCGCCGTGGCCGGCACCCAGCAGCTCACCGCCACCGTGTCGCCGGCTGGCGCCCCGCAGGATGTTATCTGGACCAGCTCTGCACCAAGCAAGGCGACGGTCAGCAGCACCGGTCTGGTCACCGGCGTGGCCTCTGGCTCGGCAACCATTACCGCGACCAGCAAATGGGACGGTGCCAAGCTTGGCACCTCGACCATCACCGTGTCGTAACACCGCATCGCTCTTTTGGCCGCACCGGGCACAACGCCACTCGGTGCGGTCCTTTTCTGGCGTGGCGTAAGGAATTCAAGTATGGCTTTGCGACTGACCAAGAACGAGCAGAACACCTCGGAAACCAAGTGGGTCGATTACGACGCCGACACCAAGGTGCGCCTGGCGCGCATCGACAACCCGCATTACGCGGTCGCCCTGGAGCGCGAGCGGCGCAAGCTGCGCAACACTGACGCCCAGTTTGCTACCGGTGTGGTGGGTATCGTTCCTGGTGAGACCACCGAGCACCAGACCCAGTGCAAGCTGCTGAGCCAGTTCATTGTGCTGGACTGGTCCGGCGTGCAGGATGAGGACGGCAACCCGCTGCCCTACAGTCCAGAGGTAGGCGAGCAGATGCTCGATAGCAACGTGGAGTTCTTCCTGTTCGTACTGCGTGAAGCCTCCGCATCGACCCTGGAGGCGCAAGAAGCCATGGCGGAGACGGTGGGAAAGTCGTCGCCCGGTTCGAGTGGGAAAAGGAGTGGGGCGGCGGTGGCGAAAAGCGCCAAGTAATTTACCAGCGCCTTGGCATGGCCGTTCCGGATGAGCCGGAAAACGATCCTGTCACCGCCTACCTGCTGAGCACGTTCCGCAACATCACCCGTGGCCGGCGCTTCCTGACGACGATGGCTGGGGCATTCCCGTTGCCCTTGTCAGCTCGCGAGATATCCGATTGGCTGGAGGCGTACCCTCCGGCAATGGCGAGGGCAGAGATTGACGAAGTCGTGTTCACCCTTGACGCGCTGTGCCTGGCTGAGGATGAAGATTGAGGCATGAAAAAGCCAGGCGCTGGGCCGGGCTTGGGGTTACCACTCGTCAAATCTGACAGAGAGATGGTCAGGGCCATCCCACTCGACGTTGTATCCCGCTGCCTCTAGCCATTCTGTGAAAGCGTCCATCAAACCGTTCATATCGGCTTCAGGCATGGCTTCAATTTCTAGGTCGCCTAATTCAATCAGTGCCGAGGCATGGCCCATCGAAACAGCCTGATTCAAGCCATCAAGCACTCGCTTCTTCACTACGGCAGGGATGCTCTGTCTAGCAATGGACGACATTTCCTTTGCTTTAGCCGCAGGAATCAATTCCTGCTGCGGAGCTTCACCAATAAAGCTCAGCTCAAGCCGCGCGAGTATTTCGGCGGTAGCTGAGCGCCCGTTTTCCTTGGCGGCGGCCATGACTTGGTCACGCAAGGATTCAGGAATACGAAGATTGAATTGGGGGTCGGTGCGGCTCATGTGGTTTTTCGTAAAACTCGATTTTACGGAATATTGATCAAAAGGATGCATCACGGTGGTATTGACATCAATGCATCACCGTTCTACATTTAAATTATGCACAACGGTGATGCATCAGGAGGGGCGCATGGCCAGAAAAGATCCGCAGTTCAATCTGCGGTTACCAGAGGATCTGAAGCAGTGGGTGGAAATTCAGGCACAGAAAAACCATCGCTCTCAGACAGCAGAGCTGGTTTATTTGATTTCAGAGGAAAAGCGGCGGCAGGAACAGGCGGCAGCCTAAAAACGAAGAAGCCCCAGTGCGGGAACACTGAGGCTTCGGAGATCAACGCAGTTAACGATCAGGAAAACAACGTCATGGCGAATCATAGCACAAACGTAATCCCGTTCAATTTCGGAAAGCAGCAGGTCCGCACGATGCTGGTAGGTGACCAACCTTGGTTTGTCGCCAGCGACGTGTCCGCAGCGCTTTTGTATAGCGAAGCATCGGCGATGACTCGCCACCTGGATGAAGATGAAAAGGGTCTGTCAATTGTGCAGACCCTTGGTGGTGAGCAAGAAATGCTGGTCATCAACGAATCTGGGCTGTACTCGGCCATCCTGCGTAGCCGTAAGGCTGAGGCCAAGTGCTTCAAGAAATGGGTGACCGCCGAAGTCCTGCCTGCGATCCGAAAGCATGGGCGCTACGAAGACTCCAAAAACGTCATGGTACCGATGGTCGAGGACATCCTCGGCAAGACTGGTGCTTTGCGGCTCAGCAACGTCATACGTTGCCGGGTAGCCAAAATGAGCTCGGAGCATCAGCGTAGCGCAACTGCGAAGCTCGCTTCCGCTTTGCATGCCTGTTTCGGGGTGCCGCGCGTCGAGCTGATTCCCGCTGCCCAGTTCCAAGCCGCCGTCAACTTCGTCGCGAGCTACGCGATTGAGGGTGAGTACCTCGGCCCGGAGCAAGCCAAGCCACAGTTGGACATTCATTACCCACTTGAGGCGCTAGTCCAGCGCCGCCCGGAAATGCTTGAGCATCGCGGCATGGGCCAGGCTTGGCTTGACGTGAGCATGGGCGACATCTGTGCACGCCCTCAGGACCTGTCGTTGTGCGAGAAGATCCTGTGCGAACTGCGCGATGCCGGTTACGAGATCGATGGAGCCTGGTTCGAAGTTCGTAGCCTGCGCAACAGGTTGCATCAGCTGAATTCGTTTCTGACGGGGTTGGGGGCTGCGATGCAGCAACCGACACGTTATGCGGTTGAGGTGTCCGATGGGAGGGCTGCAGCATGAGTACGCTGATGATCGCAGGCATTGAGATCCATCAGGACCATGACGGGCGCTTCAGCCTGAATGACTTCCATAAAGCAGCCGGTGGCGAGGCGCGGCACAAGCCGAGCGAATGGATGCGGGTTGGCCAAGCCCAGGAGCTGGTTGACGAGATTGGCAAAGCGGGAATTCCCGCTTTGAGGATTGTCCGTGGTGGTCGGTCGCCTGGAACCTACGCTTGCAAGGAGCTGGTGTATGCCTACGCCATGTGGGTCAGCCCTACGTTCAGCTTGCATGTGATCCGCTCATTTGACTCGGCATCTGCCAATGACGCGGTTATCCCACAGGAAAAGCGACTTCCGATTGCCGCCGATAATCTGGATGCAGCCAAGCGCATTGCGGAAAGTTTTGGTCTGGAAGGTAATCAGGCTCTGCTGAGCGCCAACAGTATGGTCCGCTCGGCCATCGGCATCGATCTCATGGAGATGGCTGGCGTGAAGCGTTTGGTCAACGAAGCCCAGGAGCTCAACTATCTGCCGACCGAGCTTGGCGCGAAGTTCGGAATGAGCGGTAACAGCATGAACAAGCTACTGGCGCAGTGCGGCCTGCAGCATCACGTGACGTACAAGCCTGGCAAGAAGCGCTGGGAGGTTACGCCGGATGGCAAGGAGTTCGCTGTCATCACCGATACAGGCAAGAAGCACAGCGACGGCAAGCCGGTTCAGCAAGTCCTCTGGAAGGAGTCGGTGGCCAATCCGCTGAAGCGTCTCGCTGAGAAGCTGCAGGCCGAAATTCCTGAGGTCGTCGCGCACGGTCTTTCGCGGTAACCCTACATACGAAACCGAACCCCGCCTGCGCGGGGTTTTTGCGCTTCCTGATGATGGTGGTAGATTGCTGACTTCATCAGGGAATAGGTGGTGGTTTATGCGCTCAGCCGCAGTAACTTTGCTTGCAATTATGATTTCTGGATGCGCAACTAGCCCGTCAGACCTTGCCAGGTATGGGGATGTTGAGCTTGAGTCGCAGAACGTTAAATCTCTCACCGTCAATCGCGACGGACCAGTAAAGTCAGGCAGCCTTCCGAAGTGCGTTGCGATCACGATCAGGAACGATTCAGTAACGATGACGCAGTCTGGCGGCTATGCTGGGTCATACACCGGCAATTATTATCAGGCATCCAGCAGTCGAGAGGTTGGCGGAGGGTCGGTCGCGCAATATGTGGCGGCAGATGGCTCTGAGATAGTCGCGCGCGGGGAGACTAGATTCACTACATCCCTTGTTGAGCGATCACTGCGTTACACGGTTAACGTCAATCAGACAGCAGGCTCTCGGATTTATAAATTTACCGGTATTGAGCAAGCTGGGACAACTAACGGTTATGGTTACCACAAGATTGCCGCTATGACCGGTACTGGTGTTGAAACGGCACTTGCATCTCTTGGTGGCGTTGTGGACGAGCTTGAGTCCTGCATGAAGTAATCCCAAAGAATCCTTTAAAACCCGCTCCGGCGGGTTTTTTATTGCCCGGAGAAACGTAATGAACCAGACCTCGCGCCTGTCCATCGAGATCGATAGCCGGAATGCCGAGCAGAAGGCGGTCGATGTCCAAAAGGCGCTTGAGGGCATGGAGTCGGCCGGCCTGCGCATCAAGCCGGCCATGGACAAGGCTGGAGCAGGCCTTGAAGGGCTGTCCAAGAGCACGGAGAAGTCAAAGGACTCTGTCGAAGGTCAGCGCGAAGAGCTGGAGCGCCTGCTGGGCAGCATTGATCCTGTCACCCGCAAGCTGGGCGAGCTGGACAAGCAAGAGCAGGCGCTGAACAAGCATCGAAAGGCGGCCGGAACCACGCTGGACAAGTCCACCTACGACGAGTACCTGGCCAAGATCAACGCTACCCGCGAATCGCTGACTGGCTTTAGTGGCGACCTGAACAAGACCGGCATGTCGGCCAAGCAGACGGCAGCGGCTCTGCGCGGTGTGCCGGCGCAATTCACCGATATCGCTACGTCGCTCCAGGGCGGTCAGGCACCGCTGACCGTCTTCCTGCAGCAGGGTGGCCAGTTGAAGGATATGTTCGGTGGCGTCGGGCCGGCCGCCAAGGCGCTGGGAGGCTATGTCGCCGGTCTGATCAACCCGTTCACCCTGGCCGGCGCGGCCATCGCCGGTTTCACCCTAGCGGCGTACAAGGGATACGAACAATCCGAGCAGTACCGAAAGGCGCTCACGCTGACCGGCGATGCGGCGGGCAAGACTGCTGACGACCTGATCGCTATGTCCAATGCCATTGCTGGCGGGCGCAACTTCGATCAAGCCAGCCAGGCGGTACTGGCACTGGCCAGCAATGGCCGGCTGACTGGAGAGGTGTTCACTCAAGTAGCGCGCGCAGCCACCGAGATGTCCGTGGCCACCGGAAAGAGCTCTGCCGAGATCGCTGATCAGTTGTCCAGCACCAAGGGCAGCGTGACTGACTTGGCCGCCGAGTACAGCGACAAATACGGCGTCATCACCCAGGCAGTGTTCGACCAGATCCGTTCGCTGGAGCAGCAAGGCGACCGGATGGAGGCAATCAAGGTCTTGTCCGGCGCCGTGGCCGACGAGATGGGTGCGCGCAACAAGGAAATGGTCGAATCCACGCGCGGCCTGGCTAAGGCTTGGGATGACGTGAAAATCAGCGTCGCTGGCGTGTGGAGCGAGCTGAAAGATCGCCTGGCCGCCAGTCCCGAGCTGTTCAAGCTGCAGCACCTACAAGGTCAACTGCAAGACGCCCAGCAGATCGGCGACAAGGCATTGATTGCCGGTCTTGAGCAGCAAGTGGCGCTGGCGCAGGCAGCCGTCGATGCGCAACGACAGAAGAGTGAAGCCGCCTCAGCTGAGCAGCAGGCGCGCAAGGCCGCCATCGCCGCTGACAAGCAGTGGAACGAGGATGGCCTGAAGTACCGCAGCAACCAGCAGAAAATGGAAGACGAGATCACCAAGGCGCGCACCAAGGGTCTTGAGGCGAAAGTCTCAGAGGCCGAGATCGAGAGGCGCATCGCGGACATCCGCAAAGAGTACGCCGATAAGGAGAAGAAACCAGCAGCACCAAAGGCCTACACCGAAGATGCCGGCATTAGGATGCTGGATTCGGCTCGGCAGACCAATGCCGTGCTGACCCAGCAATTAGCCTCGATCAATGGCCAGGGCATCGCGGTCGAGAAGATCGGCACCCAGGCGCAAGCCTTGGTCAAGTGGGAGCAGCAACTTGCCGACATCAAGGCCAAACAGACTCTGACCGCCGACCAGAAGTCGCTGCTGGCCAATCAGGACCTGATCACTGCCCAGCTGAAGCGCAACGCTGCACTAGAGCGAGAGGCCGAGATTCAGAAGGGCATCAAGCAGGCGAACGACGACCAGGTAAAGCTGCTGACCCTAACCGGTCAGCTGCGCGAAGCGAACAATCTGAAGTCCAGCCTTGACGATGCCGCGCAAATGGCTGAGTACGAGCGGCAGGGCAACACCGAGGCCGCCAAGCGCCTGGAAACACTGATAAAGATCCGTGATATCAACCTGAATGCGGCGCAGAAGCCTGGCACCGTCGAGGGCGTCAGCAAGGCTCCGACCACTACCGGGCTTGATCCGTCCATAGGCGGCGCTAACAGCGAGATCACTCGGCTGAATGATGAGTCGGCCAGGCTGGATCAGTGGCGAGCCATCGAACTTGAGAAGCAAAAAGCCTACCTGGACCTCAAAGCCATCAATGAAGAGATCTACGCCGAGCGCGTGGCCAACATCAACAACCAGGCCGCAGAGAACAGGGCCAAGATCGAGCAGGCAAAAAACTCTGCGATCCTCAGCTCAAGTGCTGACTTCTTCGGGAATTTGTCTGCTCTAAGTCAGTCGGAGAACTCGAAGCTTATGGCCATTGGCAAGGCGGCCGCCATTGCTCAGGCGACCATCCAAGGTTATGTCGCAGTTCAGAATGCTCTCGCTGTACAGCCGTACCCGCTTGGCGTTGCACTAGCTATTTCCGCTGGAGTTGCTGCAGCTGCCAACGTCGCAGCTATCGCTGGTATTGGATTCTCAAGTGGCGGCTACACCGGCCCTGGCGGTGTCAATGACCCGGCCGGCATCGTCCACAAAGGCGAAGTAGTCTGGTCGCAGGCGGACATTCGTCGCTTCGGCGGCGTTGCTGCGGTTGAGAGCTTGCGCACTGGCAATGTAACGCCGATCAGTTCGGCGCGCTCTGCCTCGCCAGCAAGCAGTGGCGGCACCAATAGCCGATTGACAAGTGGCGGCCATGTCAGCATCCCCATTGCCGTCAACATCCAGGCCCAGCCTGGCATGAGCGATACGGAGGCTCGGCGTCAGGGTCAGCAAGCTGGCGAAGGCGTCCGCGACATTGTTCGGCAAGTCATACAGGACGAGCAGCGTCCTGGCGGCATGCTCGCATAAGGAAACCCATGGAAACGCTACCTGATATTGGCAGAAACCCTGATTACGGGCTGACTGCGGCAGGCACCTTTGCGCGGGATGTAGCAAGCTTTGGCGACAGCTATGAGTTGCGCCGGGCATCTGGCCTTCAATCATTCCGGCGCAGCTGGTCAGTCAAGTGGTCGCTCCTAACGGAAGCGCAGCGGGATACCCTGCGTAACTTCCTTAACGCCAGACTTGGCGTATCTGCCTTCCAGTGCACGATTCCGAGCGAAGGCGTG
>NZ_BMQU01000022.1 GCF_014648275.1 Pseudomonas laurentiana | reverse complement strand
CATTCAGCCACCACAGCCAAACGGGTTGCGCTAACGCGCAACGCGCCATGCCTGGCGCACAACAAAAAAAGCGACCCTAAGGTCGCTTTCTTTGTTGCTTCGAGGAGTTCAAGGGCCTCGAGGCGGATATGGCGCAGCGGACGGGACTCGAACCCGCGACCCCCGGCGTGACAGGCCGGTATTCTAACCGACTGAACTACCGCTGCGCTAACACTGAGAAGTGGTGGGTGATGACGGGATCGAACCGCCGACCCTCTGCTTGTAAGGCAGATGCTCTCCCGGCTGAGCTAATCACCCATCGTCTCGGTGTGGGGCGCATTCTACGGAGCACCTTAGAGTCTGGCAAGCACTTTTTTAAAAATTTTTTTCAAGCCTTCCAACGACTTAGCAGACTTGGCCTGAGGCGGCTGCTCGGAGAATAATGCCCTCCTTATGTGTTAAGGAGAGATGCACCCCATGTGGTTCAAAAACCTGCTGATCTATCGCCTGACCCAGGACATCCCGTTTGACCCCGAGGCGCTGGAAACCGCTCTGGCCAGCAAGCCAGCGCGCCCTTGTGCCAGCCAGGAATTGACCACCTACGGTTTCGTCGCACCATTTGGCAAGGGTGAGGACGCTCCACTGGTGCATGTCAGCCAGGACTTCCTGCTGATCGCCGCACGTAAAGAAGAACGTATCCTGCCTGGCAGTGTCGTGCGCGATGCGGTTAAAGAGAAGATCGACGAGATCGAGGCCGAGCAAATGCGCAAGGTCTACAAAAAGGAACGCGATCAGATCAAGGATGAAATCATCCAGGCGTTCCTGCCTCGTGCCTTTATCCGCCGCTCGGCAACCTTCGCCGCCATCGCCCCCAAGCAAGGCCTGATTCTGGTCAACGCCTCCAGTGCCAAGCGTGCCGAAGACCTGCTCTCCACCCTCCGTGAGGTAATGGGCTCGCTCCCCGTACGACCACTGAGCGTGAAGATCGCCCCAAGCGCGACCATGACCGAGTGGGTGAAAACCCAGCAAGCCGCCCCGGACTTCTATGTTCTGGACGAGTGCGAACTGCGTGACACCCATGAAGACGGCGGTATCGTTCGCTGCAAGCGTCAGGACCTGACCAGCGACGAGATCCAGATGCACCTGGGCACCGGCAAGCAAGTCACCCAATTGTCACTGGCCTGGCAGGACAAGCTGTCCTTCGTGCTCGACGACAAGATGGTGATCAAGCGCCTGAAGTTCGAGGAACTGCTGCAGGATCAGGCCGAAGAAGACGGCGGTGATGAGGCCCTGGGCCAACTCGATGCCAGCTTCACCCTGATGATGCTGACCTTCGGCGAGTTCCTGCCGGCGCTGTTTGAAGCGCTGGGTGGCGAAGAGATTCCGCAGGGAATCTAAGCGTTGCGCCTGCATCGCAGGCAAGCCAGCTCACCTGCACACGACCGTGTGGGAGGCTGGCCTTGCCAGCGATAGAGGCACCGCGAACTCACTGAAACCCCACCGATGCCATCGCAGGCACGGCTAGTCAAAACGCATGGCGTCCCCGGCCCTTCACGGTACAGGCCGACGTATTGCCCTGCCACTCGATGTTGTGCACTATATTGCCCACAGTGAGGACGGCCTCACGACGCATCGCGTGACCAATCCGGGGACGGCCCCATCACCTGATGGAGACACTGCATGTCCTGGATCATCCTGTTTTGTGCCGGCCTGTTCGAAGTCGGCTGGGCTGTCGGCCTGAAGTACACCGATGGCTTTACCCGTCCACTGCCAACCCTGCTGACCATTGCTGCCATGCTGGTCAGCCTGGGCCTGCTTGGCCTGGCGATGAAGGAACTGCCGCTCGGCACGGCCTATGCCATCTGGACCGGCGTCGGTGCAGTGGGCACGGTCATCGCCGGGGTTATCCTGTTCGGCGAGTCCATGGCCTTGATGCGCCTGGCCAGCGTCGCCCTGATCGTCACCGGCCTGGTCGGGCTGAAGGTCAGCGCCAGCTGACCTGCCCTACCCCGGTCAGCGCAAGGTTCCACGCAATGCGCTGACCCGCTCGCGCAACAGTGCCGGTTCTGCCGCCTCAACCGGGACGGCGGTCCCGGCCACCAGGGTCACCCGTGACCACAAGCGACGGAAGAAGCCCTTGGCCGGGTCCCGGCTGAAAAAACTCCCCCACAAGCCCTGCAAGGCCATCGGGATCACCGGCACCGGTGTCTGCTCGATAATCAGGCGCACGCCGCCTTTAAACTCATCGATTTCACCGTCCGAGGTCAGTTTGCCTTCCGGAAAGATGCACACCAATTCACCCTGACGCAGGTACTCGGCAATTTTCTGGAAAGCCCGCTCGTAGGTTTGCGGGTCCTCCTTGCGCCCGGCAATCGGGATGGCCCCGGCGGTGCGGAAAATGAAGTTGAGCACCGGCAGACGGTAGATTTTGTAATACATCACGAAACGGATAGGTCGCCGCACCGCACCACCGATCAACAGTGCATCGACAAAAGACACGTGATTGCACACCAGTAGCGCGGCACCGTCATCAGGAATCTGCTCAAGGTCGCGGTGCTCGACACGGTACATGGAATGGCTGAGCAGCCAGATCATGAAACGCATGGTGAATTCCGGAACGATCTTGAAGATGTAGGTATTGACCGCGATGTTCAGCAGCGAGACCACCAGGAACAGTTGCGGAATGGTCAGTTCGACCACACTCAACAGCACAATGGTGACAATGGCCGAGACCACCATGAACAGTGCATTGAGGATGTTGTTCGCAGCGATGACCCGGGCCCGCTCGTTTTCGGCGGTACGCGACTGGATCAACGCGTACAACGGTACGATATAAAAGCCGCCAAACACGCCCAGCCCCAGGATCGACAGCATGATCCACCAGGCCTGGCTCATGCCCAGCAGGGTCAGCCAGTCGTAGGGCTGCGCACCCGCCACGACATCGCCCGAATGCCACCACCACAACAGGCCAAACAGGGTCAGGCCAAACGAGCCAAATGGCACCAGGCCGATCTCGACCTTGCGTCCGCTAAGGCGCTCGCACAACAGCGAACCGACCGCGATACCCACTGAGAAGAGGGTCAATACCAGGGTGACCACGGTCTCGTCGCCATGTAACCAGTCCTTGGCATAGGCAGGAATCTGAGTGAGGTAGATCGCCCCGACAAACCAGAACCAGGAGTTGCCGACAATCGAACGCGACACCGCCGGGGTCTGATTCAAGCCCAGGCGCAGGGTTGCCCAGGACTGGGTGAAGATATTCCAATCCAGTTTCATCTGTGGCGAAGCAGCGGCGGCACGCGGAATCCACTGGCTGGACAGGTAACCCAGTGCAGCCACCGATACCACGGCGGTCGCAACCACAGGGGCATAGTGCCCACTGGACATCATCACACCGGCGCCAATGGTGCCCGCCAGGATGGCGAGAAAGGTGCCCATTTCAACCAGGCCGTTACCGCCCACCAACTCTTCCTCATGCAGCGCCTGCGGCAAGATCGAGTATTTGACGGGGCCGAACAACGCTGAGTGAGTGCCCATGGCAAACAACGCCAACAGCATCAGCGCCAGGTGATTGGTGAGAAAACCAATGGC
Source organism: Pseudomonas laurentiana (assembly GCF_014648275.1). GTDB lineage: Bacteria > Pseudomonadota > Gammaproteobacteria > Pseudomonadales > Pseudomonadaceae > Aquipseudomonas > Aquipseudomonas laurentiana. The sequence goes on along the minus strand of NZ_BMQU01000022.1, from coordinate 62,640 downwards.
ACCAACCGCCATGATGCCGATCTCGGCCAGCTTGATCACACGAATCAATGCGTCCTTGGCGAACTTCTCACCAAACTGCCCGGCCAGTGCCGAAAATAGAAAGAACGGCAGGATAAACAGCAGCGCACACAGGTTGACCCAGATCGAACGGTCACCCTCGATACTGAGCTTGTAGAGAATGGCGAGAATCAGCGACTGCTTGAAGATGTTGTCATTGAAGGCACCCAGCGACTGGGTAATGAAAAACGGCAGAAAACGCCGCTTGCCGAGCAATGTGAATTGCGAGGGGTGACTCATCGTCCGTGTACCTGCGTGGGGCTTTGTTATTGGAGGCCAGCTGTGCCGTAAAAGCCACAGTTGTAGCACAAACGCCCTTGCTGGAGCCGGTCTTGCCCGCAACCGAACCACCAGCAAGACCAGTACCTATCGATAAGTCAGGCCCGAAGATCCGCAATACAGGGCGACACGAACAGCTCACCACGCCAGGCACCACGCAGTGTGCGGCTGGCCACCAGCAACCAGAGCGCGATCAGCGCCAGCACCAACCCACTGCCGATAACCTGAAAGAAACCCAACTCAAGCCAGGCAGCGAGCTTCAGCGTGGCCAAGGCGTACACCCCCAACGGAAAGGTAAAACCCCACCAGCCAAGGTTGAACGGCATCCCGTGGCGCATGTATCGCAGGGTAATAAGCACTGCCGTCAGCAACCACCACAAGCCACACCCCCACAAGACGATGCCGGCAATCAGACCAATACCCCGGGCGATCTCGCCAAGCCCGCCCAGACCATTGGCGGCAAATACGGCAGGTGCATCGCTGCCCAGCAGCAACATACCCAAGGCGCCAGTGCCAATCGGTCCCAAGGCCAGCCAACTTGAGGCCGCCATGCTGGCGTGAGGCAACTTGTGCAAGGCCATGCGCAACAAGAGGATGGTCAGGATACTGAACGCCACCGGCAGCGAGACCGCCCACAATACATAGCTGACGATCAGCACCTGGAATTGCTGATGCGTATCCGCCAGATGTGGCGCCAACAGGCCGCCACTGGCCGCCGCCACTTCGGCAGCCACCACCGGCAACAACCAGACGGCGGTCATTTGATCGATGCTGTGCTCCTGACGGGTGAACATCAGGTACGGAATGACCACGCCGCAGAGCACGGCCAGCACCACGTCGAACCACCACAGCACCTCGATCCAGGGCACGATGCCCTGCCCCCAGCGCTCAAGACCGAACACCAGGGCACCATTGAGAATCGTTGCCAGGCCCATCGGAATCGTTCCAAAGAACATCGAAACCGTAGCGTGGGCAAAGATCCTGCGCGCCTCATGGAAGTACAACAACCAGCGCGCCGCATACATTGCGCTGAATAGAATGAACAAGCCGATAGTCAGCAGCCACAAAGCCTCGGCCACGCCACTCAGCGCTGGCAGCGCCTGCTTGAGTGCCAAGGCAAGAACGCCGGTCCCCATGGTGACGGCGAACCAGTTGGGCGTGAACTGGCGAATCACTTCGCGGGGATGGGTCAGTTGCTGGAACGGACGCAGCGACGCGGCGCTGCTGGTCGGGCATGGCATGGTGTGTACTCCTGTCCTCGGGTGAGGTAGAGCCCATGGTAGAGGCACCTTAAATATCTATAAAACGGGTAATTTCTCTAACTGTTATCTATTTGACCGATAAGCACTGACAATCCGTGGCGTGTTCAGATCCTGGCGTTGCGGTGATCCCCCTGCGACGCTGCGCCACTGCTACCATGGTCGGCGCTGACTAAGCGCGAACGGCGTGCCAGACTGATAGATCGAGGTATACCGTTAGGCTGGAGGTGTACTCCCCCTTTTTTCGGAGTTGTCATGTCGCTGTCCAGTGGGCTGATCGCCGTGGTCGCCCTGGCCTATATGGCCATCATGTTCGCCATCGCTTTCTACGGCGACCGCCGCAGCAAGCCGCTGCCCCCGCGCCTGCGTGCCTGGGTGTACAGCCTTTCGCTGGCCGTGTACTGCAGTAGCTGGACATTCTTCGGCTCGGTCGGCCAGGCCGCCGAACAACTCTGGGCATTCCTGCCTATCTACCTAGGCCCAGTGCTGCTGATGCTGTTTGCACCCTGGGTGCTGCAGAAGATGGTCTTGATCAGCAAGCAGGAAAACATCACCTCGATTGCCGACTTCATCGCCGCCCGCTACGGCAAGTCGCAGACGCTGGCCGTGGTGGTTGCACTGATCTGTCTGGTGGGTGTACTGCCGTATATCGCCTTGCAGCTCAAAGGCATCGTATTGGGGGTCAACCTGCTGATTGGTGCAGGTGCAGATGCCACTGGTAGCCGGGTACAGGACACCGCCCTGGTGGTCTCGCTGGTGCTGGCGCTGTTCACCATCGTCTTCGGTACTCGCAGCCTGGATGTCACCGAGCACCACCGTGGCATGGTCCTGGCCATTGCCTTCGAGTCGCTGGTCAAACTCCTGGCGTTTCTGGCCGTCGGCGCCTTCGTCACCTTCAATCTCTACGATGGCTTCGACGATCTGTTCAGCCAGGCGCAAATGGCACCTCGCCTGGAAACCTATTGGCAGGAAACCGTCAACTGGCCCTCGATGGTGGTTCAGACCGGTGTGGCGATGATGGCGATCATCTGCCTGCCACGACAGTTCCACGTCACCGTGGTTGAAAACATCGAACCTCAGGACTTGCGCCTGGCGCGCTGGGTATTCCCGGCCTACCTGATTCTTGCGGCACTGTTCGTGGTCCCGATTGCCCTGGCCGGGCAGATGATGCTGCCTAACTCAGTCATCCCCGACTCATTCGTGATCAGCCTGCCGCTGGCCGAAGCGCACCCGGCCTTGGCCTTGCTGGCATTTATCGGTGGCGCCTCGGCGGCTACCGGCATGGTAATCGTCGCCAGCGTGGCGCTGTCGACCATGGTCTCCAACGACATGCTGCTGCCGTGGCTGTTACGGCGTAACAACGCCGAACGCCCCTTTGAAGTGTTCCGCCACTGGATGCTCTCGGTGCGCCGGGTGTCGATTGTTGCGATCCTGCTGCTGGCCTATGTCAGCTACCGCCTGCTCGGGTCCACGGCCAGCCTGGCAACCATCGGCCAGATTGCTTTTGCTGCCATCACCCAACTGACGCCCGCCATGCTGGGTGCGTTGTACTGGAAACAGGCCAACCGCCGCGGTGTGTTTGCGGGCCTTGCAGCTGGTATTTTCATCTGGTTCTACACCTTGGTGCTGCCCATCGCTGCGCATAGCCTAGGCTGGTCACTCAACCTGCTCCCAGGCTTGACGTGGCTGCACAGCAACCCGCTGAACCTGCCGATCAGCCCGCTGACCCAAGGCGTGGTGTTGTCGCTGGCCGGTAACTTCACGCTATTCGCCTGGGTGTCGATCCTCTCCCGCACACGGGTATCGGAGCACTGGCAGGCCGGTCGCTTCATCGGCCAGGAAACCAACGCCCGACCGAGCAACCGCTCGCTGCTGGCAGTACAGATCAACGACCTGCTGAACCTGGCCGCACGTTTTGTCGGCGAAGAGCGTGCGCGCCAGAGCTTCATCCGCTTCGCCTACCGCCAGGGCAAGGGCTTCAACCCTAATCAGAATGCCGACGGTGACTGGATCGAGCATACCGAACGACTGCTCGCAGGCGTGCTCGGAACCTCTTCGACGCGGGCCGTGGTCAAGGCGGCCATCGAAGGTCGCGACATGCAACTCGAAGACGTCGTGCGTATCGCCGACGAGGCCTCCGAGGTGCTGCAATTCAACCGGGCACTCTTGCAGGGCGCCATCGAGAACATCAGCCAGGGCATCAGTGTGGTCGACCAGTCACTGCGCCTGGTGGCCTGGAACCGTCGTTACCTGGAACTGTTCAATTATCCGGACGGCTTGATCAGTGTCGGCCGACCGATTGCCGACATTATCCGCTACAACGCCGAACGCGGTCTGTGCGGCCCCGGCGAAGCCCAGGTCCATGTTGCCCGGCGCCTGCACTGGATGCGCCAAGGCCGCGCCCACACCTCTGAGCGACTGTTCCCCAATGGCCGGGTCATCGAACTGATTGGCAACCCGATGCCGGGTGGCGGGTTTGTCATGAGCTTTACCGACATCACGCCGTTCCGCGAAGCTGAACAAGCCCTCAAGGATGCCAACGAGGGGCTTGAGCAGCGGGTTGCGGCGCGAACCCACGAACTGTCGCAACTGAACCTGGCCCTGACCGAAGCGAAAAGCCACGCCGAAGCCGCCAACCAGTCCAAGACCCGTTTCCTCGCGGCGGTCAGCCACGACCTGATGCAGCCACTGAACGCTGCCCGACTGTTCTCCGCCGCGCTCTCCCATCAAGGCGACGGGCTGTCTACCGAGGCACAGCAACTGGTTCAACACCTGGACAGCTCGCTGCGCTCCGCGGAAGAGTTGATCAGCGACCTGCTGGACATCTCCCGCCTGGAAAACGGCAAGATCACCCCGGACGCCAAGCCGTTTGCCCTGAGCGAACTGTTCGACACCCTGGGCGCCGAGTTCAAGGTACTGGCCCGGGAACAGGGCCTGGACTTCCGCGTGCGCAGTAGCCGTTTGCGTGTGCACAGCGACATGAAACTGCTACGACGTATTCTGCAGAACTTCCTGACCAATGCCTTCCGCTACGGCAAGAGCCCAATCCTGCTTGGCGTACGGCGTAGCCAGGACAACTTGTGGCTGGAGGTCTGGGACCGCGGCCCGGGCATCGCCAACGACAAGCTGCAAGTCATTTTCGAGGAATTCAAACGCCTGGACAGCCACCAGACCCGCGCAGAAAAAGGCCTGGGTCTGGGCTTGGCGATTGCTGACGGCCTGTGCCGGGTACTGGGTCATCCGTTGCAAGTGCACTCGTGGCCCGGCAAGGGCAGCGTGTTTCGAGTCTGCGTGCCATTGGCTACCGCGCCAGTAGCCCCGCCCGCGCCGGTTGCCGAACAAGCCGGACAAGCCCTGGCAGGGATGCAGGTGCTGTGTGTCGACAATGAGGACAGCATCCTCATCGGCATGAACAGCCTGCTCAGCCGCTGGGGTTGCCAGGTCTGGACCGCACGCAACCGGGACGAATGCGAAGCACTGCTGGCCAAAGGGCTACGTCCGCATCTGGCACTGGTGGACTACCACCTGGATGATGGCGAAACCGGTACCGAACTGATGGCCTGGTTACGTACACGCCTCGGCGAACCTGTACCGGGCGTAGTCATCAGCGCCGACGGACGTACCGAAATGGTCGCCCAAGTGCATGCTGCCGGCCTCGACTACCTGGCCAAGCCAGTCAAGCCGGCAGCGTTGCGCGCCTTGCTCAATCGGCATCTGAGCCTGGTCCAGTAAGCACTTCGGCAGCCAGGCCATCGCTATCGCTCAGCGCCCGCTCAAGCAGGTCGGCGGGTAGGCTCTTGCTGGCCCGGGCACCGAGCAGTTTCAGCTGTTCGCTGCGACTGATCAGGTTCCCGCGCCCTTCGCACAACTTGTTGCGCGCCGCCGCATAAGCCTTGTCGACCTGCTGCAAACGACTACCGAGTTCGTCCAGATCCTGGATGAACAGTACAAACTTGTCGTACAGCCAGCCCGCACGCTCGGCGATTTCCCTTGCGTTCTGGCTTTGCCGCTCCTGCTTCCAGAGGCTGTCGATTACCCGCAAGGTAGCCAGCAACGTGGTCGGGCTGACAATCACGATCTGCCGATCAAAGGCTTCCTGGAACAAATTGGGTTCGGCCTGCAGCGCCGCCGAAAACGCCGCTTCAATCGGCACGAACAGCAAGACAAAATCGAGACTGTGCAACCCCTCAAGGCGGTTGTAGTCCTTTCCGGACAAGCCTTTCACGTGGTTGCGCAACGACAGCACATGCTGCTTGAGCGCAGCCTGAGCGATCTCGTTGTCAGCCGCTGCCACATATTGCTGGTAAGCCGTGAGGCTGACCTTGGAGTCGACTACCACCTGTTTGTCGCCCGGCAGCATGATCAGCACGTCGGGCTGGAAGCGTTCGCCGTCAGCACTCTTCAGGCTGACTTGGGTCTGGTACTCGCGCCCCTTTTCCAACCCTGCGTGTTCAAGTACCCGCTCAAGAATCAGTTCCCCCCAATTACCCTGGGTTTTCTGCCCTTTGAGCGCCTGCGTCAGGTTGGTAGCCTCATCACTCAAACGCAGGTTCAGTTGCTGCAGGCGTTCCAGCTCTTTCGCCAGGGAAAAGCGTTCGCGGGCTTCCTGCTGGTAGCTGTCCTCAACGCGCTTCTCAAACGCCTGGATACGCTCCTTGAGCGGATCGAGCAGTTGCCCCAGGTGCTGTTGGCTGGTCTGTGCAAAACGCTGCTCACGCTCATCGAAGATTTTCGTGGCCATCTCGGCAAACTGCGCACGCAGCTCGTCACGCGAGCCCTGCAAGTCTTGCAGGCGCTGCTGATGACTGTCCTGCTGCTCACGCAATTCGGCCGCCAGCGCGGCACTGTGGGCATCCAGCCGGCGTAGCTCAGCCTCCTTGGAAGCCCGCTCAAGCTGCCAGGCATGGGCCGCATCGTTGGCGTTGTCACGCTCGATCTGCAACAGTTCGAGTTCACGCGCCTGCGCGGCCAGGGTCGCCTGCTTGGCCGCATTGGCCTGCCCCAAGTCGCTGACCTCATCACGGCAAGCATCCAACTGCGCGACCAATCCCTCTTGGGCCAATTGAGCATTGGCCAGTCGCTCCTCAAGCAGTGCACTTTCGGCCTGACGAACAGCCAAACGCCGCTGCATCTGCAGAACCAGGCCCAAACATGGCAGCGCAGCCGCCAATACGCCCAACAGAATACTGGTCAGATCCACCGCCATAGCCATCTCCCAAGGAAAAACCGCCCCAGCTTAACAGCCCCGGCAGCACGCTGTACTTAGCGTTCCAGCAATTGCTTGAGCAAGCGCGCGGCCTCCTGCGAGCCTTGGCCAGCCGCCTGCTCCAGCCAGTAGCGGGCCTGTTCAGGCTCGTTGAACCGGGGCTGGGCGCAGAGCCGGCCATACTCCAGCTGTGCGTGGCGGTCACCGGCACGGGCTGCCTGGCGCAAAAGCGCGTGACCGATTCGCCGATCACGCGCATTGCCACAGTCGCGGCAAAGCATTTGCCCCAAGCGACTTTGAGCAACCACGACGCCCTGGCGAGCGGGTTGCTTGAGCAGGCGACCCGCAATGTGCTTGATGTTGCGGTTATCACCAAGGCGCGGGCTGTCGAGCAACCACAGGGCAACCTTCAACGACAGTCGCCGTGGTTCGGGAAGAGGCATTTGGACAAGGCTGGACGCGGGGACTTTACTGCGAAACTTCATAAAAACGATGGAGGCAACTCGAAAGGCGCGCCACTCTACTCCTTTTCTTCAGCAATGGAGCAACCGGACCGAGCGTTTTTTTTCGCCCGATACGCACATTTTTTCTTGACGCATTTGTGGGAATATTTCACACGATCCACCACCAGCCCGGATTGTCGAAAAAGGACAAAAAGCTGGAACGCCCGTCCTAGAGCAAGCGCTCGGGACAATCCACAGAAGCTGTGGATAACTCGGTGGACAACCCCCCTTCACTCCCCGCAAAGCCCCATGGAATGTGGGCTTCAGTCAAACTGTCGATTTTTTCACCAGCTAAAAAAAGTGTTTTTTTTCATTGACTTGTCTCAGAGAGCGAGTCATTGGCTGGCCACCGAACACCTGTTGCAACACCGTGACAGCGCCCGCTCGATGTGTGTACAACCGCCCCAAAGAATGGCAACCCCTTGCACAGATTTAGCTCACCCCCGGTTTACAGGCTTCACAGAGGGCCAAAAAGCAGAGATACTGTGCGGCTAGCCAGAAAGAAGACAACAACGCTTGCCAAACAGCATTTGGCACGGTAGTCTTGCAACCGTTAGTACCAAGCTGAAAGTCAATTCAGGCCAAAGTGGTCCTTGCAGGCATAGCTCACTTCAATAGATAGAGCGCCCTGCTGAAACCAGGACCGGCCACTCGATGGTTCGCCCACAAGTTTCCTTGTTTGCATGAACCAACCTGCAGATTGAGCAGTATTTCTCTCACCCAGCGTCCAAGAACCTTGACCCTGGCGTGTTGCCTGCCTTCTAAGTACCTACCAGTCAGCCCAAGCGCCACATGATAATGCGCTACAAACTGGCTGCCCTGTTCCAGTCAGGTTCTTCGCACCGGCCTAAAGCCAGGCGTTACTGGAACGTTTAAAGCGTACACGGCTCCGTTGCCGTGTCTTTTGCAGGAACTTCCAATAATGATGAAACATAGCACCCATACTCAGGCTGCGATTCGCACCCTAAGCCAGGCATTTGCCCCCCTGAACTGCTTGATCCTCGCTTCGCGCAAGGGCAGCTTCAGCTTCACCCTGGTCGATGAACACGGTATCGCTCAACACAGCGAACGGCTGTACCCAGATCAGTACACCGGCGCCGAACCGCTGCAAGCGGTCATTGACCGCGCACGCCAGTCGATGGTTGCGTAACACGACGTTACGCAATGCGCCCCAAGCCCCGCCCTTGCCGCGGGGCTTTTTTTTGCCCTCTACACGCACACCCGCTAAGCACCCAAGTGCATATACGCTATAACCACGAACCAGAAATGATTTAAAAACAGCTCTTTACACCACGAATATGACACTACACTTCAACTCAAGCGGCACGGACCGCTTCCGGCGGGCCTGACCGACTCTCCAGCTGCCAAGCTCCAGCGCCCCGCCGGCCACCTTCAAGCACGAGGGCATTATGGGTATCGCCGCGAGCGAATTAAGCCAGCACGTGATCCGCCCCACGCTGCTCTACCTGAATCGCCATTGCGCCAGCGCAGAAGCACTGTTACTGGGCATAGCGGCCAGTCAATCCAGGCTTGGCGACGCCCTTCACGATCGTCGCGGCCATGGCCTGTATCGAATTTCCGAGCCACGCCATCAATCGCTCTGGGATCGTTTCCTCGCCCGCGACCCCGAACTGGCCAGCCTGATCCGCGGCCTAGCCAGCCAGCACGCATTCCTCGCCGGCCCTCACCTGGAACTGACCGTCAACTTGCGCTACGCCACCGCCATCGCCTGGATGTTGATCGAAGAACAAAGCCCGCAATTGCCAGCCGCCGACGACGTACTCGGCCTGGCGCGCATCTGGCGCCAGATCTTCCAACCTCAAGGCCGCCTGCGCGACTTCACTCAGGCGTGGCACATCTGCATCGATCCGGAGCACCTTCAAGCCTGCTGAGAGCCCCTTGCCCTCGCAACGAAAAAAAGGAATTTTGGTCAGATTGTCCTACAAAAACGCGCGATCTCCCTTGATATACCCTGTAGCGCGACGGACAAAATGTTGGTAATTTGCGAACCGGTGATCCCAAGGAGTTCTAATAATGAAAAAAGCAATACTCAAAAAGTCGCTAGGTCTCGCTGTCACGCTCGCGTCCACTCAACTGTTCGCCAGCGGCTTTGCTCTTAACGAACAAAGCATCAGCAGCATGGGAACTGGTTTTGCGGGTCGCTCTTCTTCTGCCGATGATGCCAGCACCGTATTTGGCAACCCTGCCGGCATGTCGCGCCTCAAGCGCGAACAAGTGACCGTTGGCGGCGCAGCCGTCATCGCACGGTCCGATATCGAAGGCACAGGTACCTTTGGCGGCACCAGCAACGGAGACATGGTCCCGGTAGTTGGCGTGCCCATGGGCTATTACGTCAAACCTATCGACGAACACTGGGCATTCGGCCTGGGCATGTACGTACCTTTCGGCCTGCTCACCGACTATGAAAACAGCTTTGCCGGCCGCTACTTCGGCAGCAAGAGCGAAGTACGGGTCATCACCCTGCAGCCGACGGTCAGCTATGCCTTCAACGACAAGGTTTCCATCGGTTTTGGCCCGACCATCAACCGCATTGATGGCACCCTGGAGTCTGCTACGGTGAACCGCGCAAGCCCCGGCACCAACGACGGCAGGGTAAAAATCTCTGGCGACGACACCGCCGTAGGCTACAACATCGGCATCCTGGTTCAGGCTACCGACCGCACCCGTCTTGGCCTGACTTACCACTCGATGGTCGATTACAAGCTCAAAGGCGACACCGAGATCAACGGTACCGGATTCGGCCCGTTCAGCGGCAGCAAGTACGACGCTTCGCTGAAAATCAAGACGCCAGAATCGGTGGACTTCTCGCTCACCCACGAACTGGACGACAATTGGACCCTCTACGCGGGCAGCACCTGGACCCGCTGGAGCCGCCTGGAAGCCATCACCGCCAACAACGAAGGCGTTCCGGCTCCCCTGGCGCCAAGCCTGGGGCAGATCAGCGAAGAACAGAACTGGCACGACACGTGGGCATATGCCATCGGTGCGGCCTACAAAGTGAACAAGGAATGGACCCTGCGCGCAGGTTTCACCGTTGACCAGTCGCCAACCAACAACGTCAACCGTTCGCCACGCATTCCCACCGGCGACCGCCGGGTGTTCAGCCTTGGCGCAGGCTGGAGCCCAAGCGACGACATGACCATCGACGTCGCCTACTCCTACCTGATGGAAGAAGACACCACAGTCAATCAGTCCAGCTTGGACCCTGCGCACTTCAAAGGCACCTACAACGCCAAGTACGAGAACAGCGCACACGGTGTTGGTGCATCCCTCACCTACCGTTTCTGATCTCATGCATGCGGGGTATGCCGCCCACGCAACGCAAACGCCCCGACCGGTTCGGGGCGTTTGCGTTTCTAGGCTTGCCCTGCCGGCACCCGGTAGTCGTCCAGGGCCTGCTGCACATAATCCATGAAGGCACGCACCTTGGGTGTCAGGGCAAAGCGGTCAGCTACACACAGGTAGACATCCATCGGCTCGGTTTGAGCGTAGGCCCGACTCGCTTGGGAATACTTGAACAACGGCACCAACTCGCCACGCGCCAGGTAGGGGCGCGCCACAAACTCGGCCAAACGTGTGATACCGCCTCCCTGCGCGGCCATCTGAGCCAGCACATCAATGTCGTCACTGATCAACACGTTGCCGAACTCGACATCGAAACGCAGCCCCTCACGCACAAACCCCCAAGGCAGAAAGCGCCCTTCGACCGGATAGCGAAATACCAGACAGCGGTGCTGCTTGAGTTCTTCCGGTGCTGCCGGCCACCCGGCAGTTGCCAGGTAAGCCGGTGACGCACAACAGATGAAGGGCACTTGGGCGATGTGCCGTGCGAGCAGACCGTCTTCCAGCTGCGGGGTGATGCGGACACTGACATCCACCCCTTCCTGAGCATGATTGACACGCCTGTCACTGGTCACGATTTCTATCGACAGCCTGGGGTAACGGGCACTGAACGCCGGAATCAGACGCGCTAGCACATGGCGGGCAAAGGCCGACGACGAGGCAATGCACAGCCGCCCGTGCGGCTCGGCATCCGGCGCAGTGATTGCCACCTGAGCATGCTCAAGATCACGCTCGATGTGTTTGACCTTCTCGTAATAAATACTTCCGGCTGCAGTCAAGACCATACTGCGCGTGGTGCGCGACAACAGGCGCACCTGCAAGTGTTTTTCCAACCGAGCAATGTTCTGGCTGACTGCAGCAGCACTGAGCCCCAAGGTACGGGCACCCGCAGCGATGCTGCCCGCTTCGACCACTTTGATAAAGCTCCTGATTGAGCCCAGCAGGTTCATGCTTGCGTCCGCTATTCGTAATTTTTTCTTTATAAAGACCTAAGCAGGCGCCGTCTACCTCCCCCTACCCAAGCTTGTTAGGCTGTCACCCATACCTTTCAAGGAGCCAACATGAGCACAACGAACACCCAGCGCCGCCTGAAGCTCGGCGTGCGCGCCACCCCTTATGTATTTGCGTTCTACATGTCAGGCATCATGGCCCTGCTGATGTGCTTCGTCATTACCGCCGCCAACAGCGGCATTCATGACGATTACCTCGGCCACGTGCTCAAGGCCTACCAACTGGCAATGCCCGTGGCATTTGCCTGCGTACTCGTCGTACGCCCGATTGTGATCAAGCTGGTGGCCCTGACAGTGCATGCCCCGCACTGAAGCGCTCAGGGCGGTGAAGCGATGGCCTTGTCGATGGCCGCCTTGAATTGCGGGTCATCCGGCTTGGTGAGGCTGGAGAAACTGGCCACGACATGCCCCTGACGGTCCACAACATATTTGTAGAAGTTCCACTTCGGCGCACTGCTCTGACGCGCCAGCTCCCGAAACAGGTGCGTAGCGTCATCACCACGCACGGCCTGCGGTTCGGTCATGGTGAAGGTCACGCCGTAGTTGGCGTAACACACCTTGGCTGTCTCGACGCTATTGGCAGCTTCCTGCTTGAAATCATTGGAGGGCACACCGAGCATTTCCAGACCTTGCTCGTGATACGCCTTGTAAACCGCCTCAAGGCCTTCAAATTGCGGCGCGAAGCCGCAATAGCTGGCGGTATTGACCACCACCAGCGGCTTCCCGGCAAACTGTTCACAGAGGTTGATCTGCTCCTTGGCGCGCAACTTGGGCAGTTCACCTTGCAACAAGTCAGGGCATTGGCCGGCAACGGCAGCTGCACCGGAAACAAGCGTCAACAGCGGAATCCACAACCAGCGTGTGCGCATCATGCCTCTCCCATGAATAGACTCCAGACGATCAGAATACGCCTAGCAAACGCCCATGCCCAATTGCATCAGCGCCAGCCCACCCCGATGCCAGCCCCACCACGCCAACCCAAGCACCAGCAGGCCTCCCGCCAACGCAAGCCAGCGCAACGCCTGGCCACTCACGCCGCACCCACCTGCGCTTGCAACCGCGCGACCGGACGCTCGCGCACAGGCCAATTGAGCGCCGCGGCCAGCACACTGAGAAGAATCGCGATCTGCCAGACCAGGTCGTAGTTACCCGTGCGGTCATACACCACCCCGCCCAGCCAGCCACCCAAGAACGCGCCTAACTGATGGAAGAGGAAAACAATTCCACCCAGCATCGACAGATTTCGCACACCGAACAAGGTGGCGACAGTGCCATTGGTCAAGGGAACGGTGGACAACCAGAGCACGCCCATGGCGATACCAAACAGATAGGCACTGACCGCCGAGACCGGCGCCCAAAGGAACAACACGATCACAACCGCACGCAACAGGTAGAGCGCGGTCAACAAGCGCGGCTTGGACATCCGCCCACCAAGCCAACCCGCCGTGTAGGTACCGAAAATATTGAACAAGCCCACCAGCGCCAGCACCGTGGTACCGATGGTGGCAGGCAGGTGCTGGTCAACCAGGTAGGCCGGCAAGTGCACGCCGATGAACACCACCTGAAAACCGCAGACAAAAAAGCCCAGGGCCAGCAACCAGAACCCCGAGTGGGAACAGGCCTCGCGCAAGGCTTCGCCCAAGGTCTGCTCATCTGCGTGACTCGGCAATGGGCGGTCGCGCAGCATGCCCACCAGCGGCACGATCAACGCGACCAGCAGCCCCAGTACCAGCAGTGCCGCTGACCAGCCGAGCCAGCCAATCAGGCTCAGCGTACCGGGCAGCATCGCAAACTGACCAAACGAGCCTGCAGCACTGGCAATACCCATGGCAACACTGCGCTTTTCTGCCGGCACCGCACGCCCCACCACCCCGAGGATCACGGAGAACGAGGTACCTGAGAGGCCAATGCCAATCAACAGGCCAGCGCTGAGAGACAGCGACAGGGGCGAATCGGCCATACCCATCATGAGCAGGCCAACGGCATAGAGGATGCCGCCGATCATCACTACCCGGGCGGCACCCAGGCGGTCAGCCAAGGCACCCGCAAAGGGCTGGGCCAGGCCCCAGATAAGGTTCTGCAGGGCGATGGCAAACGCAAAAACCTCACGCCCCCACCCGAACTCGGCGCTCATTGGCGCCAGGAACAGGCCAAAACCGTGCCGTATACCCAGCGATAACGCCAAGATCAGGGCTGCGCCCAAGAGTATCCAGCCGCTCGTTCGCCATACCGTGGTCATTATTATTGTCTCCTGACTGCCGCAAGGTTACACGGGTATATACCCGCGTTTGGGGTAATGTTTCATGCCAATTGCTTCAGCAAGCGCACCAATTCGTCGCGCTGCGCTTCACCCAACGCCGTCACCATCTTCAACTGAGCCTGCTCCCAGGCAGGTTCTGCAGCAGAAAGACGCGCCTTACCCTGCTCGGTCAGCAGCACAAGACGGTTACGCAAGTCATCGCCTTCAGCCAGTGCCACCAAACCATCGGCCTCCAGCACACGCAGGTTGCGCCCCAACGTGCTGCGATCAAGCCCCATGGCTTCAGCCAGGCTGGAGATGCTCGGACGGTCGAGGCGTTGCAAATGGCGAAGCAAGGAAAACTGGGCAACGTTGATGCCGAAGCCTTCAAGGGCTTCGTCGTAACGTCGGCTCACCCCACGGGCAGCGCGACGCAAATGGGTACAGAGGCATTGGCTGGTCAACATGGTACGTGTATATACCCGCATCTTCTTCAACACAAGCATTAATGCAGAACATGGCGCGATCACCTGCCAATGGCAGGTCCCAATCGCTACAACGCCAGGCCGACCAGTACCGCCAGCTCCAACAGTTCCAGCAAGGCGCCAGCCGTGTCGCCCGTGGTGCCGCCCAATCGGCGCACCATCAAGCCGCGCAGCCAAAAAAACACGACAGCTGCCAGCAACAATGCCAGCGCACCCTGCTTGCCTGCCAGCAGCACGCAGGCCAGGCCACTGAGCACCAGGACCATACACCCTGCACGTCGCGGCAGGTGTTGGGCCAAGGCCTGACCCAGCCCGCCAGCACGTACATAGGGCGTACAGAGGAACAACCCAAGCATGGCCGCTCGCCCGATCAGTGGTGCCAGCAGCAACGCCATGCTCTGTCCAGCCTGAACCAGCGCCAACAACGCAGTGAACTTCAGCAGCAACACCAGAATCAGGGTGACCACGGCAATTGGACCGCTGCGTGGGTCCTTCATGATCGTCAGGGTTCGCTCACGATCACCAAAGCCTCCCAGCCATGCGTCAGCACTGTCGGCCAACCCGTCCAGATGCAGCGCACCACTGAGCAACACCCAGAGCGCAAGCAACAATGCCGCATGCAGCAGCAACGGGCTTGCGCCCAAGAGACTGTCACACCCCCACAGCAACACGCCGAACAATAGCCCTACCAAAGGGTAGAACAGCAACGAACGCCCCATTTGCTCAGCCGTCGGCATACCCGGCAAGCGCACCGGCAGGCTGCTGAGGAACTGCAAGGCAATCCAGAACGGCAACATCAGCGTGGCTCTCGCCATTGCCCATCAACATCCAGCACCAGCCGCACCAGCGCCCCATGCCCAACCTCGACCTGCAGCAGTTGCTCACGCGGCAAGCCCCGGGCCCGCGCCAGCAACAGCCGCATCACCCCACCGTGAGTGACCAGCAACAGATGCTCACCCACATATCGCTGCTGCAAGCGTGCCAAGGCACGCAGCACCCGCGCCTCAAACGCCTCCACGGGTTCGCCACCGGGCGGGGTGAATGCATAGGGATCAGCCCAGAACTGACCCAGTTCCTGCGCATGGGTTTCCATCAACGCAGCCGCACTGCGCCCTTCCCACTCACCAAAGTGCAGCTCCTGCAGCTCCGGCTCCAACTGCAACGGCACGCCCAGTTGCCCGGAGAGCATCTCGGCAAAGCGCGCACAGCGCTGCAGTGGCGAGCTGATCAGCCGCTTCCACGGCGCACGACTAGCGGTCGCCGCCCGCATCTGTGCCCACCCCTGATCGGTCAGGGCATCATCAAGGCTGCCACGCAAGCCTCCACCCTGTTCGGTTTCGCCATGACGCAACAGATCAATGATCATGCAGGACGATCCGCCACAGCCGCCTCGGCAAAGGTCGCCATCTGCCCGTGCAGCTCACAGGCCAGGCGCAACAGCGGCACCGCTAGCGCAGCACCACTGCCCTCTCCCAACCGCAATCCAAGTTCAAGCACCGGTTCGGCATCCAGTTGCGCCAATACCAGGCGATGGCCAGGCTCGGCACCACGGTGCCCAAACAGCAGCCAGCGTTGAGACTGCGGGTTCAGACGAACCGCCAGCAACGCGGCGACCGTGCAGATGAATCCGTCAACCAGCACGGCGATACCTTCCTGGGCACAGGCCAGGTAGGCGCCCACCAGCGCGGCGATCTCAAAGCCGCCGAAGCAAAGCAGAACCTGCAGAGGGTCATCACCGGAAACGGCATGCT
Source organism: Pseudomonas laurentiana (assembly GCF_014648275.1). Taxonomy (GTDB): domain Bacteria; phylum Pseudomonadota; class Gammaproteobacteria; order Pseudomonadales; family Pseudomonadaceae; genus Aquipseudomonas; species Aquipseudomonas laurentiana. The sequence goes on along the minus strand of NZ_BMQU01000022.1, from coordinate 46,488 downwards.
GCTTAAGGGCTCGCTCGATGACCTCGGCCTTGTGCCGCACACCCGCAGCATCCAGACCAGTACCCGGGCCGCTGAGGTCGCTGGCCGCACAGCCGAGCAGCGCGCACGCCAAGGCACTGGCAGCAGTGGTATTGCCAATGCCCATTTCACCACCGATAAACAGCTGCGCGCCATTCGCTGCGGCCCGCAAGACGCTCTCGCGCCCAGCCTGCAAGGCCAGCAACCCCTGCTCAACCGTCATTGCCGGCACCTCGGCGAAGTTGGCGGTGCCCGCGCCAATGCGCACATGTCGCACGCCGGGCAGGTCGTCTTGCAGCGTGGCCGTACCGAGGTCAACAACTTCCAGGCGCGCGTCCAGCTGCCGTGCCAGGACGCTGATCGCGGCTCCGCCATTGACGAAGTTCTGCAGCATTTGTGCGGTGACGGCCTGCGGATATGCAGAGATACCTTCCGCCACAACGCCGTGATCACCCGCAAAGATCGTGATCCAGACCTGCGCCAGGTCCGGCTTGAGCCGCCCTTGCAGGCTGGCCAGTTGCACTGCCAACGCCTCCAGACGGCCCAGCGAACCCGCCGGCTTGGTCAATTGTTGCTGTCGCTCCAGTGCTTGCTGGTAGATCGCTTCATCTGGCGCCTGGCAGGGGTTCTGCCACCAGTTCTGACTCATAGTGCAGGTCCTTTCAAAACGAGGGGCAGGCCAGCGACGGTCAACACCACGCGCTGGCAACGTTCGGCAATGGCTTGATGCAGCCAGCCCGCTTCATCGACATAACGGCGGGTCAGTTCGCCCATGGGCACAACCCCCAGGCCGGTTTCATTACTCACCAGAATGATCTCGCCCGGCAGATCGGGCAGACAGTCAAGCAACGCGTTGCGCTCATCGTTCAAGCGCTGCGGGTCCTCCAGCATGAGCAGGTTGGTCAGCCAGAGCGTCAGGCAGTCCACCAACAGACAGCGCCCAGGCGATGCGTTGCCGATCAAGGTTCGGGCCAGTGCCAGAGGCTCTTCAATCAGCCCCCACTCAGCGGGACGGCGCTCGCGGTGCAGTTGCACCCGAGCATTCATTTCGCCATCCAGCGGCTCGCTGGTAGCAATGTAGGTAACCGGCAAGGCGCTCTGCTGCGCCCGCTGTTCAGCCAGACGGCTCTTGCCAGAGCGGGCACCGCCGAGGATCAGATTAAGCATGTCAGTCCAGCCCACACAATTGTCGCAACCGAGGGGTATCCAGATGCTGCTCGACCAGGTCGGCCAAGCGTTCGATGTCCAGTTCACGCAGGGCGTGATAATCGACCTGTTCAACGTCCTCCAGCCCTGCCCAGCGCAACAGCGCGGTACAGGAAGCGGGTGACTCGAACAGGCCATGCAGGTAGGTACAGAGGATTTGCCCATCGGCACTGATCGCACCGTCGCAGCGGCCGTCGCTCAGGTACACGGCAGGCTGTTCCAGTGCCGGGCCACGGCTGACCCCGGCATGGATTTCATAACCGCTGATAGCGGCGTCCTCCAGCGACAAATGCCCGACAACGTTGCGCAGCTGTTTCTCAGCTTCCAGTTCGGTGACAAAGTCCAGCAGGCCCAAGCCTGGGCTGGAACCAGCGTCACCTTCCAGGCCCAGCGGATCGTCCACTCGCTGACCGAGCATCTGCAAGCCACCACAAATGCCCAGCACCTTGCCGCCATAGCGCAGGTGTCGCGCGATAGCCGTTTCCCAACCGCGCTCACGCAATTGCGCCAGGTCGCCGCGCACGCTCTTGGAGCCTGGCAGGATAATCAGGTCGGCTGGCGGGATCGCCTGGCCCGGACCAATGAACTGCAGGTCAACCTGGGGATGCAGGCGCAACGGGTCGAAATCGGTATGGTTACTGATACGCGGCAAGACCGGCACAATCACCTTGAGCACCTGTGCCGCTTTGTCACCCTGACGCTGATCGAGACCGTCCTCGGCCTCCAGGTGCAAGTCCATCACATAGGGCAACACGCCCAATACCGGCTTGCCGGTGCGCGCCTCCAGCCAGTCGAGCCCCGGCTGAAGCAAGGCGATGTCGCCGCGAAATCGGTTGATCACAAAGCCTTTGACCCGCGCCTGCTCAGTGGGCGACAGCAGTTCCAGGGTACCGACCAGGTGCGCAAAGACACCGCCGCGATTGATGTCGGCAATCAGGATCACCGGGCAGTCCACCGCTTCGGCAAAGCCCATGTTGGCAATGTCACCGGCACGCAAGTTTATTTCCGCTGGCGAGCCCGCACCTTCAACCATCACCACCGGATAGGCCTCACTGAGCCGCTGGTGCGACACCAGTACCGCCTGCATGGCAATGGCCTTGTAGTCGTGATACGCCACGGCATTCATATGGGTGACGGCACGCCCATGCACGATAACCTGGGCACCGGTATCACTGTTCGGCTTGAGCAGTACCGGGTTCATGTCGGTATGCGGCACGAGGCCTGCGGCTTGGGCCTGCACCGCCTGGGCTCGGCCAATCTCGCCTCCGTCGGCGGTTACCGCGCTGTTGAGCGCCATGTTCTGCGGCTTGAACGGTACGACACCCACACCTTGGCGGGCCAACCAGCGGCATAACGCGGTCACCAGGGTGCTCTTGCCTGCATCCGACGTGGTGCCTTGCACCATCAGGGTGGTCATGGCTGCTCCTTGCGGTAGTCATTCAGCGCGAGGCCCAGGCGCTGCCAATCGCCTTCCGTATCGGGCAAACCAAAGCGCAAACTGGCCGGTTGCTCGAACAGGCGCAACAAAATACCCCGCCGCGCCATGAACTCATGGATGTGGGCAGCGTGCTCAGTCACCAGGTACTGGAACAGGTCGCAGCCACCACTGGGAGGCAAGCCAACAGACTCCAGCAGACGAGCCAGGCGTCGGCTCGCATCGGCACAGCGCTCGATCTGCAACTGATGGGCGACCCGGTCCTGCAGGCAGGCCTGCCCCAATACACGGGTTGGTCCACTGATAGCCCAAGGCCCAAGCTGCTCCGCCAACAGTTGCAGCAACTGCCGCTCAGCCACGACAAAGCCCAGACGCACACCGGCAAGCCCGAAGAACTTGCCGAACGAACGCAACACAATCAGTCCAGGGCGATCGGCGTGAGCGGTAATGCTCTGCGCGGGGGTGTTGTCCATGAACGCTTCGTCAACCAGTAACCAGCCACCGTGCAGGGCCAGTCGCGCATGCCAGCTCAGCAGTTGCTCTGGCGACACGACACGTCCGGTCGGATTGTTGGGGTTGACCACAACCAGTACATCAAGGCTGTCGAGGTAGTGATCGACCTGCGTCTCGTCCAGCTCGCGCACCCGATGCCCGGCACGTCGCCAGCCCTCTGCATGCTCGGCGTAACAGGGCGACAGCACACCGACCTTGCCCGTCCGGCGCAGGCGCGGTAGCGCCTGAATCGCGGCTTGGGAACCCGCCACCGGCAACAGGTGCGTCACGCCATAGTATTCGGCGGCGGCCTGCTCCAGGCCATCGTCAGTCTCCGGCAGCCGCGCCCAGGCGCGTAACGGAATGGGCGGTACACTGAACGGCCAGGGCGCAATACCACTGGACAGATCGAGCCAGTGTTCCTGAGCAATACCGTACTGCTGGATCGCACGCTGCAGGCGCCCCCCGTGTTCAAGCATAGAATGCTGCTCCCAGGCACAACACCAGCAACCACAACCAGATACCCCGGCACACCAGTTGCCAACCACGCTCGATAGCGTCGGCATCGGCCGCCGGACCTTCGCCCAACTGGGCACGCTCATGCAGCTCGCCATGATAGACCGCTGCACCGCCCAGCTCGACGCCCAGCGCCCCAGCCCCGGACGCCATCACCGGCCCGGCATTCGGGCTGTCCCATTGCGGGGCCTGACGGCGCCAGCAACGCAGCGCCAGGCGCGTCTTGCCCAGCACGGCGTAGGTCAGGGCCACCAACCGCGCCGGAACATAGTTGAGTACATCGTCAATTCGTGCCGCGGCCCAACCGAAGCGCTCGAAGCGCTCGTTGCGGTAGCCCCACATCGCATCCAGGGTATTGCTCAGGCGATACAGCACCACACCCGGCGCGCCGGCAATCACAAACCAGAACAAGGCAGCAAACACCGCATCGCTGCCGTTTTCCAGCACCGACTCGGTAGCGGCTCGGGCGACTGCTGTCTCGTCCAGTTCCCGCGTCTCCCGACTGACCAGGAAGCCGACTCGCCGTCGCGCTTCTTCAAGATCACCTCGACGCAAGGCATCGGCCACGGGCATGACATGCTCGCCGAGGCTACGCAGCCCCAGCGCACAGTAAAGGGCGAGGATTTCCACCAGCCATCCGATATAGGGCAGCCAGGACAACAGCGTAGCCAGCAGGGTCAGCGGCACCACGGCAAGAAACCAGGCCGTCACACCATGGCTACGCCAGCCGCGTCCGCCGGCATTGAAGCGCTGCTCCAGGCGCGAGGCGAAACGCCCGAAAGCGACCAGCGGATGCCGACGTTCGGGCTCCCCCAGCAGCGCATCCAGCGCCACACCGGCCACGCTCAGCAAGGCCACACTCATCAACGCTCCCCCCATTGGTTTTCATACAGCATGTCGTCGAGTGGACGCGCCTTGGTCCAGCCTTCCAGCTCAAGCATTGGTGCAGGGTAGAATGCCGCCACCGGGCCCAGGCAGAGCACCGCCAGCGGCTTGGCGCCCTCGGGCATACCCAGCAGATCAGCCAGGGCCTGTGGTTCGAACAGGGATACCCAGCCCATCCCCAGGCCTTCGGCCCGTGCTGCCAACCAGAGGTTCTGGATAGCGCAGGAAAGTGACGCCAAGTCCATTTCGGGCAAGGTACGGCGGCCGAAAATATGCCCCTCGCGCTTGTCCATCAACGCCGCCACCAGCACCTCGGCACAGTCGCTGATACCTTCGACCTTGAGCTTCATGAAATCATCGGCGCGCTCGCCAAGCGCTTCGGCGGTGCGCACCCGCTCCTGCTCCACAACAGCCTGGATACGCTGACGCAAGCCCCGGTCAGTGATGCGGATAAAACGCCAAGGCTGCATCAAGCCAACGCTGGGCGCCTGGTGTGCGGCCTGAAGCAGGCGCGCCAGGAGCTCAGGTGCCACCTTGCCGCCGATGAAATGACGCATATCACGGCGCTCGGCGATCGCACGATAAACCGCCGCCCGTTCGTCTGCGCTGAAAGCTTGTTCGCTCATGGTGCCAATAGCGCCGCCGACGCTTGTGGGTTGGAAGGAAAATAGAAATGTACGTAGGAGGCCGTCAGCCGCCCGGCACGGTAGACAGCTTCAGCCCCGCGACCACCGTTAGGGCTCTGTCCACGTGCAATCGGGGTCAATTCGGTCTGGGTCAACGAATGGTGGTAGGTGTGTCCGCGCAGCGTGCCTTCCGGCAACGCCACGCTTTGCAGTGCCAGTGCCGCCAGACGCTTTTGCATCACAGCCTCACCCGGCAACAGACCCAGCAACTCGGCCCGCTCACCTGCCACATCGGTGAGAGCATCAAGCAGATAAAGCATACCGCCGCACTCAGCCAACACGGGCTTGCCCAATTGATGATGGGCGCGAATAGCCGTCAGCATGGGCAGGTTGGCCGCCAAGGCCCGATGGTGCAGCTCGGGATAGCCACCCGGTAAATACAGGCTGTCGGCCTCCGGCAGTTGGGCGTCATGCAGCGGCGAGAAAAAGCTCAATTGTGCTCCCATCTCCCGGAGCAGATCGAGGTTGGCGCCATAGGTAAAGGCAAAAGCCTCGTCACGGGCCACGGCAATCCGCACGCCGGCCAGCAACGCGTCAACCGTGTACGGTTGCGGAGCAGCAAATGCCACGCTCGGTGGCAACGCCGACTCGCAGCTACCTCCCAGTGCCTGGGCGGCGGCATCAAGACGCAAGTCAAGGTCATTCAATTCACTGGCCTGGACCAGCCCCAAGTGCCGACTTGGCAACTCGATGGCGGTTTCCCGTGACAGGCCACCATACCAACGCAGCCCCTCGGTGAGGCTACCCTCCAGAAGTTGTGCGTGGCGCAATGAGCCGACGCGGTTAGCCAGTACGCCAGCAAATGGCAGGTCGGGCTGATAGCGCGCCAGGCCCAACGCCAAAGCACCGAAGGTTTGCGCCATGGCCGTACCATCGATCACGGCCAGCACGGGCACGCCAAAGTGCCGGGCCAGATCGGCACTCGATGGCGTACCGTCAAACAGGCCCATCACGCCCTCGATGAGAATCACGTCGGCTTCAGCCGCGGCTTCCCACAGCAAGCGGCGGCTCTGCTCGGCGCCGATCATCCACAGGTCCAACTGGTAGACCGGGGCGCCACTGGCTCGCTCCAGGATCATTGGATCGAGAAAGTCCGGGCCACATTTGAACACCCGCACCTTTCGGCCCTGATTGCGGTGCAGCCGCGCCAACGCCGCAGTGACCGTGGTCTTGCCCTGACCGGACGCCGGCGCAGCAATCAATACCGCCGGGCAATGCCGGGTTTCACTCATAGCTCAATGCCTTTCTGGGCACGAATACCCGCTTGGAACGCATGCTTGATCATGCCCATTTCGGTGACGGTATCGGCCAGCTCGATCAGCTCTGGCTTGGCGCCGCGACCAGTGACGATCACATGCTGCATCGGCGGTCGGGCCTGCAGGTCGGTGAGCACCTGATCCAGGTCGAGGTAGCCGTGCTTGAGGGCGATGTTCAGCTCGTCGAGCACCACCAGGCTGATACCTGGGTCCTGCAACAACTCGCGCGTCACGGCCCAAGCCGCTTCAGCTGCCGCAATATCGCGCTGCCGGTCCTGGGTTTCCCAGGTAAAGCCCTCGCCCATGACGTGGTAACGCACCTGTTCAGGGAAACGCCGGAAAAACAGCTCTTCGCCGGTACTGTTACGGCCCTTGATGAACTGCACCACACCGCACTGCATGCCGTGGCCCATGGCGCGAGCGAGCATGCCAAATGCCGAACTGCTCTTGCCCTTGCCATTACCGCCCAGGACCAGCAGCAAACCGCACTCGTTGGGGGAATTGGCAATGCGCTCGTCGATCACTGCCTTTTTACGCAGCATGCGCGCCAAGTGGCGTTCGTCGCGCTCGGTGGATTCGGTCATCGGTAGTCTCCGCAGGCAACTGTCGGCCGGGCAGCACAGGTCATCGTCAGCAACAACGACCGGCAAGGGCTGGGGTTTGGAAGGCCACCAGGCGGCGCGACAGATGAATGGACAAAGCACACGGAAAACGCGCAGGGCTGCGGCCAGGGGCCGGCGTACCGCGCATCACCCTCCGTGATGCCGTTGGCTGTAACAGGCCGGTCTCCGGGCTTGTGAGCGGGGCTATGAACACCCTGGCAACGCGCCTTCCAGGGTCGTTGACCCCGTGGCCCTGCGTAGCCTTGACTCACCTACCGTTGCGGGGGCAGCGCCGGAATCGCGCTGCAAGCGCCCACCGGCTTCCCTGTTTCACCCTGCCAGCCACTATGACTGCAGAGCACCTGAAACAAGTCGCGAAGGTTAGAGGGTTGGGCAAGGAGCGTCAATGAATGCTGTCATGCTGCCGCAGATCAATACGGTGCAGGACACTCTAGTCGGCCGTCTCAACGCTTGCGGCACAGGGTCAACCCATCCCCCAGCGGCAACAACGACACATCCACCCGCTGATCATCCCTCAACGCGGCATTCAGCGCCTGGATGGCTCGGGTGTCTTCGCTGTCTGGCACGACCTGAAGCACGCGCCCACTCCACAGGGTGTTGTCGAAAGCCACCAAGCCACCCGGCCGCAGCAAGCGCAAGGCTTCCTCCAGGTAACGTGGGTAATTGGCCTTGTCGGCATCAATGAAGATCATGTCGAACGATTCTGCGCTCAGTGTCGCCAGGGTTTGCAAGGCCGGGCCCAACCGCAGCTCAATACGCTCGGCAACACCGGCATCGTGCCAGTAGCGCTGGGCGGTGGCGTTGTAATCGCCAGGCAGGTCGCAACACAGTAGATGCCCTGCCTCCATGGCCTGCGCCATGCACAAGGCGCTGTAACCGGTAAACGTGCCCACTTCGATGACTCGACGAGCACCAATCAACCGTATCAGCAACGCAAGCAACTGCCCCTGCTCGGGCGCAACCTGCCAACGCGCTTCGGGTAAGGCCTGGGTCTCGGCACGCAAGCGCGCCAGCAGCGGCGTTTCACGCAGTGAAACACCTTGCAGGTAGTGGTAGAGGGCATCGTCGAGGTAGAGCGTCTGACCGGTCATCGCCTACCTCGCTCAAGATCAGGGGTTGCGCGCCAGGTCCGGCTGCGGTGACGGCAGGACACGCTTGGCGTTCAGGTAAGCCTTTTGCCAATAGCTGTTGGCCAGGTAGTCCAGGCGCACCGTACCACCGGTACGAGGCGCATGGACGAAACGCCCTTCGCCGACATAGATGCCCGCATGGCTGACCTCTGAACCACCATTGGTGGCAAAAAACACCAGATCGCCAGACTGCAACGCATTACGGTCGATGGTCGGTGCACGAATACCGATCATTTCACGGGTAGAGCGCGGCAGGGAAATGCCTGCAGCATCACGATAAACATAGCCGATCAGGCCGCTGCAATCGAATCCGGAGTCCGGGGTGTTACCGCCCCAACGGTACGGCGTACCTACCAGGCCCAAGGCTCGGAACAGTACATCTTCGGCAACCGGGGAGAAATAGACTTGCGGCGCCGCAGCAGCGGGTTCAACCACACGCGGGGCCGGAGCCTGGCTTGAGCAAGCGCCCAGCAGCGCTGCCAGGGCAAGTACAGCGAAACGCGCCATCATCGACATAGTCAGAACGTCCTGTCTGAAGCCGGCTGGCACTTGGCCAGAAAATAGTGGTAGTGAAGATTAGACGCTTTCTACAAACACGCACGGCGACGCGCCCTGGGGCTACGTCGCCGTGTCAAACCTGATCGAGGCTTAGTTGCGCGAAATGGTGGTCGGACCCGCCATTGCCAGCGCACGCTTGGCTTCGATGAAGGTTTTGCTCCAGTAGCGATCGCCAAGGCTGTCGATTCGCACGCCACCGCTACGACGGCTGCTGGAGTGAATGAACTGATCGTCACCCAGGTAGATACCGGCATGGCTGACGCGGCCGCGACCATTGGTGCTGAAGAACAGCAAATCGCCCGGTTTCAGGTTGTTACGCGCAACCTGAGGCGCCTTGACGTTGATCATCTCGCGGGTCGAACGTGGCAGGTTCATGCCAGCTTCCTCACGAAACAGATAACCGATGAAACCGCTGCAGTCGAAGCCCGAAGCCTCGGTGGTGCCGCCGAAACGGTAACGGGTACCGATCAGGGACATGCCGCGCTCAAGAATGTTATCGGCCAGTGCTGGCAGCTGGTAAGGCTTGCTGCTGCCAAACTCGCTCAACTCTTCTTCAGTTGCCAGCTCCTCGTCAAACACCGACGAGGTGCCAGAAGATTTGGTGAACGCGTGATGAGCAGCGATGGATTGCTGCGCCTGCTGCTGCGATACAGGGCTATGCGCCGCGCAGCCAAAAAGCAGGGTTACAAGTGCGAGGGGCACGAGGGGTGCGAAGCGATTTAGCATGGGCACGACCGTGTCTAGAGTTCAATGAGGGGGAAACTATGCCTTCTATCGGGTCGATTTGCAAATTCAATCGAAAAAAATGTGACTTTTATGTGCTGAGGCTCTAGCTCGCCGTTACCAGCCCAAGGTTTCCTTCAAAAAAGGAATCGTCAGCTTGCGTTGCGCTTGCAGCGACGCCTGATCAAGACGTTCGAGCAGATCGAACAGCGCACTCATGCTGCGAGTACCACGGGTAAGAATGAAGTGCCCAACCTCATCGGTCAGGTGCAGGCCACGGCGCGAAGCACGTAATTGCAGGGCACGCAGCTTGTCTTCGTCGGACAAGGCGCGCATTTGGAAGATCAACGCCATGGTCAGGCGCGATTTGAGGTCAGCCAGCTTGATTGGCAGCTCGCGAGGCGAACTGGACGCTGCAATCAACAACCGCCGGCCGCTGTCACGCAAGCGGTTGAACAGGTGAAACATTGCCTCTTCCCATTCTGGCTTGCCGGCAATGGCCTGCAAGTCGTCAAGGCAGACAAGTTCGTACTGTTCGAGGTTATCCAGCAGCTCGACGCCACGGTCGAGCAATTGCGCCAGTGGCAGGTAGACGGCTGGCTCTCCCATCTGCTCAAAACGCAGGCAGGCGGCCTGCAGCAGGTGAGTACGGCCCACACCCTGCTTGCCCCACAGGTAGATAAGGCTTTCGGTCCAGCCGGCGTCGGCTTCGCAGAGTCGCTCGACGTAGCCCAATGCTGCGGCGTTGGCACCCGGATAGTAGTTGATGAAGGTGGCGTCATCACGCAGACGCACACCCAGGGGCAACTGGATCGGTTTCATGCTGGCTGGGCGGCTTGGGAAGCCGCAAAGGGCCTTTCTTGAAAAGTCTGCAAAGTTTATACCCGTGAGGCCACTCGCACAATCGCAGAAGACCATAAGCAAAATCAAAGGCTTGCATTCGACACCTGACGCCGGTGCAAGCCAACTGCTATCAGCCTAGAGATCAGGATCAACCTGCCCTGCGTAAATGTCCGATTCTTTATAAAGGTCATGGACATGCCGCAACAACACCATGATCACCGCTGCAACAGGCAAGGCCAGTAACACGCCGGTAAAGCCGAACAACTCACCACCGGCAAGAATGGCGAAAATCACCGCCACGGGATGCAGGCCAATACGATCGCCTACCAGCCAGGGCGTCAGCACCATGCCTTCGAGCATCTGACCGACCATGAATACGGCGGCGATACCCAGTAACGGATACAACTCACCCCCAAACTGGAACAGCCCGGCGACCATTGCCGCCCCGATACCAATGATAAACCCCATGTAAGGCACGATGGCCGCCAGCCCAGCCAGCACACCGATCAACAGACCCAGCTCCAGTCCGACCAGCATCAACCCGGCCGCATAGATCACCCCAAGCGCCAGCATGACCAGCAACTGGCCGCGAACGAACGCCCCCAGCACATCGTGACACTCGCCAGCCAGCACCACCGCTTGCGCTTCACGCTGGCGTGGCAACAGGCTGCGCAGCCTGGCCATCATCAGGTCCCAATCGCGCAGCAGGTAGAAGCCGACCACGGGGATCAACACCAGGTTGGCCAACCAGCCGAGCAAGGCCAGACCCGACGCAGTCGCCTGCGACAACACCACACCAACAATGTCGCTGGTTTGCCCCATATGCGCGCTGATCGCAGCCTTGACCTTGTCAAAACGCCAGAAACCTTCTGCCAGCCCCAGGCGCGCCTGCACCCAGGGCAGTGCCACATGCTGCAGCCAATCCAGCATCTGCGGCGTCAGCTCATAGAGGCGTACCAGTTGCCTGGCCAACATCGGAATCAACACCAGCAGCAGCGCCAGCATCACCAAGCCGAACAGACTGAAAACCACCACCACACCCCAGGTGCGCGACAACCCTGCTCGCTCCAGGCGATCGACCAGCGGGTCGGCCAGGTAAGCCAGCATGATCCCCACCAGGAACGGCGTAAGAATGGCATGCAACCAGTACACCAGGGCCGCACAGAGCAACCCCATGCCCAACCACACCCAACGGCGCATGTCCGTCATCAGTCACTCCCTTTACCAGCGAAAACGCAGGCCATTGAACGGCTGCGGTGCAGCGGCTTGTGTACCGACAGCCGCAGGCTCAGCGCTGGCCGATGCTGTCGCACCCGGCGTATTGGCAGGGATTTCCTGCAACTTGGCCAGGCCCAACTGGGCGCGAAGCTGCTCACTGCTCCCCGTAACCGTGTACGTCAGGATGTCCTTTTCGGCACTGATCAAGTGTGCACCGAATGGCTCCAGCACCCGTCCCAACTCTGCGTAACGCTCCAGGTTGGCGCCTTGCACCTGCAACTGCATTGCACTGCCAGCCCCCGGGCGCGCAACAAATTGCGACGCCAAACGACTGCTCACGGCCAGCATGACCGCATCGGCCAAGGCCGCAGGGTCCGCACCTTCGACCTTGCCCTGCTCACGCTGCTCGCCCTGCCACAGGCGCCAGGTGCCCTGCCATTTACCGTCGGTTTCAGTGGCATGCACCGCCAACAATGCGTCGGCACCGTAACGCTCGGAAGCGTCTCGCAGTGGCGCCGGGTCTGTGCCCTCCAGATTCTTCGCAGTAGCGACCAGTTGCTCGCCGAGATCCCCCAGCGGCAAACGCAGAGGCAAGCCTCGGTGCTGGGCCGCACGGCGCAAGGTCACGGCACTGCCTTGACCATCGCCAACCAGGGTTGAACCGTCAGGGCTGTCGTTCAACCACCAACCGAGAATCGCGGGGCGGTTGTTACCCCACAGGGCCAGGCCCGCCTGACGCAATGCCCGATCAGTGCTGCCCGGATCGAAGTCCACCAACAGGGTTTCAGGCGGACCGGCTTCGTAGCCAAACTGACTGATGATCTGTTGCGGGTCTTTGCGCAAGGCCACAACAGCCGGATTCTGCAGAGCCTTGCTGTCACCGGTCAGGCGCAGCACGAGGGTATTGAGTGCCTGCTCGGTGGCCTGGGTACGCGCCTCGGCGCCCTGGCCACTGACCGGTTCACGCACCTGGTACAAACCGGAGAGGGTTTCAGCCTGAGCCGCCAGGCCAAACAGCGCAACACAGCCGACGACCAGATATGAGCACAAACGCATGTGAGGTTCCCGTCCCTATATAAATAGAAGCGCCGCTTGAACGCGCCCGGGTTCAGACCGCTGGCCCCGATAAAACATTCAATCGTCGCGGTGATTTTCATCACTACACCATGGCTATACCTTATACAGCACATGGCGCGGCAACCAGTCACAGGTGGTTAATCATCATTTTTCTATCGTTTGAGGCTCTACCCGTCGGCCTGAGGATGGCCGCTACCCGGTAACCCTGATAAAATCGCGCGCCTTCGCAGACCGGCGACGGTCAGGCAGCAGGACAACCTCCGCTTTGCCTGGCAGGTCACGGTCGATTCCCCCGAATCCCTCCCCCTAAAGGCCTGGATCATGAGCAAGCAACCCTCCCTGAGCTACAAGGACGCCGGTGTAGACATCGACGCCGGTGAAGCATTGGTCGAACGCATCAAAGGCGTGGCCAAGCGCACGGCGCGCCCGGAAGTCATGGGCGGCCTGGGCGGTTTTGGCGCCCTCTGCGAAATCCCGGCCGGCTACAAACAGCCGGTTCTGGTCTCGGGTACCGACGGTGTCGGCACCAAGCTGCGTCTGGCGCTGAACCTGAACAAGCACGACAGCATCGGCATCGACCTGGTCGCCATGTGCGTAAACGACCTGGTGGTCTGCGGCGCCGAGCCACTGTTCTTCCTTGACTACTATGCCACCGGCAAGCTCAACGTCGACACCGCAGCCCAAGTGGTCACCGGTATCGGCGCCGGTTGCGAACTGGCTGGCTGCTCGCTGGTCGGTGGTGAAACCGCCGAAATGCCGGGCATGTACGAAGGCGAAGACTACGACCTGGCAGGTTTCTGCGTCGGCGTGGTCGAGAAAGCCGATATCATCGATGGCTCCCGTGTTGCCAGCGGCGACGCCCTGATCGCACTGCCATCGTCCGGCCCGCACTCCAACGGTTACTCGCTGATCCGCAAGATCATCGAAGTCGCTGGCGCAGACATCGAGAACATCCAGCTCGAAGGCAAACCGCTGACCGACCTGCTGATGGCCCCAACGCGCATCTACGTCAAGCCGCTGCTCAAGCTGATCAAGGAAACTGGCGCAGTCAAGGCCATGGCCCACATCACCGGTGGTGGCCTGCTCGACAACATCCCGCGCGTGCTGCCAAAAGGCGCCCAGGCGGTAGTCGACGTCGCCAGCTGGGAACGTCCAGCGGTGTTCAACTGGCTGCAAGAGCAAGGCAACGTCAATGAAACCGAAATGCACCGCGTGCTGAACTGCGGCGTTGGCATGGTCATCTGCGTGGCTCAGGACGATGTCCAGAAGGCACTGAACGTGCTGCGCGAAGCCGGCGAGCAGCCATGGGTGATCGGCCAGATCGCCACCGCTGCCGAAGGTGCTGCCCAGGTCGAGCTGAAGAACCTCAAGGCGCACTAATGCCGAGCACGCTCTGTGATGTAGTGGTACTGCTGTCGGGTTCCGGCAGCAACCTGCAAGCGCTGATCCACAGCACCCGCACCGAGGGCAACCCGGTGCGCATCCGCGCGGTGATTTCCAACCGCGCCGATGCCTACGGCCTGCAACGCGCCCGCGATGCAGGCATCGACACTGCCGTACTCGACCACAAGGCCTTCGATGGCCGCGAGGCGTTCGATGCGGCACTGGTCGAGCTGATCGACAGCTACTCACCGCAACTGGTCGTACTGGCCGGTTTCATGCGTATTCTCAGTGCCGGATTCGTCCGTCACTACCAGGGCCGGCTGCTGAACATCCACCCTTCCCTACTGCCCAAGTACAAGGGCCTGCACACCCATCAGCGCGCGCTGGAAGCGGGCGATCGCGAGCATGGCTGCAGTGTCCACTTCGTCACCGAGGAACTCGACGGCGGACCACTGGTCGTACAAGCAGTAATACCGGTAGAGTTGGACGACACGCCAGAAAGCCTGGCGCAAAGGGTTCACAGCCAGGAACATCAGATTTACCCGCTGGCAGTTCGCTGGTTCGCCGAAGGTCGTTTACGCTTGGGCGAAACCGGTGCATTAATGGATGGCCAGCCTCTGGCGGCCAGCGGCCACTTGATTCGACCCTAGGAGATTTTATGCGTCGTGCCCTGCTTTTCGCCCTCGCCGTGCTTGCGTTACCGCTTCAGGCAGCCGAGCTGAAGCCCTACTCGGCCAGCTATACCGCCGACTGGAAACAGCTGCCCATGAGCGGCACCGCCGAGCGCAGCCTGGTCAAGAATGCCAACGGTACCTGGAGCCTCAACTTCAAGGCCGCGATGATGATCGCCAGCCTGACCGAGCAAAGCACCTTGCGCATGGACAAGGACACCTTGTTGCCTCAGACCTACCACTTCGAACGTGGCGGCCTGGGCAAGGCGAAGAAAGTTGACCTGGACTTCGACTGGTCGAGCAACATGATCACCGGCACCGACCGCGGTGATGCCGTGAAGCTGCCACTCAACCGGGGCGTGCTGGATAAATCCTCGTATCAACTTGCCCTGCAACATGACGTTGCGGCCGGCAAGAAAAGCCTCAGCTACCAAGTGGTTGATGGCGACGAAATCGACACCTACGACTTCCGCGTCCTGGGCACCGAGAAAGTTTCGACCAAGGCTGGCCAGGTTGACGCCATCAAGGTCGAGCGCGTACGCGACCCAAGCCAGAGCAAGCGCATCACTGAGCTGTGGTTCGCCAAGGACTGGGACTACCTGTTGGTGCAACTGCGCCAGGTTGAAACCGACGGCAAGGAATACGTGATCATACTGCAGGACGGTACGGTCGACGGAAAACCTGTCAAAGGCAACTGAAGCCCGACAGCATGCCCAAAAACCCCGCCTTGTGCGGGGTTTTCAGTTTCAGCGCCAGTAACGACAAACCCCGCCGAAGCGGGGTTTGTTGCTTTACCACATCAGGTCATCAGGGATCTGATAGGCCGCATACGGATCATCGGCATCCGGCTCCTCAACCTGAGTATTGAGCAGGACGATACGCTTGGGATCTCGTTCCTGAATCTTCAACGCGGCTTCACGTGGAATCACTTCGTATCCACCACCGTGATGCACGATAGCCAATGAGCCACTGCTCAGCTTGCTACGCATCAGGGCGTTGACCGACAGGCGCTTGACCTTCTTGTCATCGACGAAGTTGTAGTAGTCCTCGGTATTCAGCTTGGGCAAGCGCGACACTTCAATCAGTTGCTTGACCTGAGCGGTACGGGCCTTCTGCTCGGCTTTTTCCTGTTGCTGACGGTTCAGCTCCTGGTCGCGCTTGGCCTTCTCGGCCATGGCTTCCTTGGCCAGACGCTGCTGGGTGTCATCAACCTCTACCTGGCCTTTGTGCTCCAGGCGTTTTTGCTTCTTCTGCTCTTTGGTGACCTGCTTGACCTGCTTCTGGTTGACCAGACCGGCCTTGAGCAATTGGTCACGAAGGGAAAGACTCATGGGTGCTTACTCACTTATGCAACAGTTCAGCCGCAGCTGGACAGGTTCTTTTCCTGACGTTTGGCCTCGCCCCAGAGCGCGTCCAAGTCTTCGAGGGTGCAATCTTCGATCGGACGGCCCGTATCGCGCAATGCCTGTTCGATAAAACGGAAGCGTCTTTCAAACTTGGCGTTGGCGCTACGCAGCGCAGTTTCCGGATCGACCTTCACATGCCGCGCCAGATTGACGGCGGCAAACAACAAGTCGCCCACCTCGTCGGCCAATGCCGCCGGGTCATTGTCGGCCATGGCCTGGAGCACCTCATCGAGCTCCTCACGAACCTTGTCCAACACGGGCAGGGCATCAGGCCAGTCAAAGCCGACCTGAGCCGCACGTTTTTGCAGCTTGGCCGCCCGAGACAAGGCCGGCAATGCAGCCGGCACGTCATCAAGCAGCGACAACTGCTCGGGCTCGGCCTTCTCGGCACGCTCCTGAGCCTTGATTTCTTCCCAGCGCTGCTTGACCTGCGCTTCATCGAGGCGCGGCGTATCCAGCGGGGCATACAACTCGCCCGTCGGAAACACATGGGGATGGCGACGGATCAGTTTGCGGGTGATGCTGTCGACCACACCATCAAACTCGAAACGCCCCTCCTCCCGAGCCAACTGGCTGTAATACACCACCTGAAACAGCAGGTCGCCCAACTCGCCCTGCAGGTGCTCGAAGTCACTGCGCTCGATAGCATCAGCCACCTCGTAGGCTTCCTCAAGGGTGTAGGGAACGATGGTCGCGTAGGTCTGCTTGAGATCCCACGGGCAGCCGTACTGCGGATCACGCAGGCGAGCCATGAGATGGAGCAGGTCATCTAGGGTGTGCATCATGGGTTCTCTGTGTCGGAGGGCCTGGCATCATCACCCGCACTGCGGTTCCCGGGGAAACCGGCAGTACGGGCGAAAGCACCTCAGGAAGTACGATTACGCCGAGTCTCGATGATGTTCGGCAACTGCGAAATGCGCCCCAGCAAACGCCCAAGTGCATCAAGCCCAGGGATTTCGATAGTCAGCGACATCAGCGCGGTGTTGTCTTCCTTGTTCGAGCGGGTGTTGACCGCAAGCACGTTGATCTTCTCGTTGAGCAGCACCTGGGAGACATCACGCAGCAAGCCCGGACGGTCGTAGGCGCGGATAACGATATCCACCGGATACGTCTGCACCGGTACCGGTCCCCAGCTGACCTGGATGATCCGTTCCGGCTCACGCCCAGCCAATTGCAACGCCGAAGCGCAGTCCTGGCGGTGAATGGTCACACCACGGCCTTGGGTGATGTAGCCAACGATGGCATCGCCCGGCAGCGGCTGGCAGCAACCCGCCATCTGCGTCAGCAGGTTACCCACACCCTGGATCTGGATATCGCCACGCTTGCCCGGCTTGATACCGGTAGCCTTGCGGGTGATGAACTCCAGTTGCTCAACGCGCTCCGGTTCTACCAGTTGCTGCGCTGCGTTGACCAGGTGAGCCAGGCGCAGGTCGCCCGCACCCAATGAGGCAAACATGTCCTCGGCGGTCTTGACGTTGGCTTTTTCCGCCAGGCGCTCGAAGTCCACCTGAGGCAGGCCCAGCCGCGTGAGTTCACGCTCAAGCAAGGTCTTGCCTGCGGCAACGTTCTGATCACGGGCCTGCAATTTGAACCAGTGAACGATCTTGGCCCGCGCCCGCGAAGTGGTGACATAGCCCAGGTTCGTATTCAGCCAGTCGCGGCTCGGATTTCCGTGCTTGCTGGTGATGATTTCGACCTGCTCGCCAGTCTGCAGGCTGTAGTTGAGCGGTACGATCCGCCCATTGATCTTGGCGCCACGGCAGTTGTGACCGATCTCGGTATGCACGCGGTAAGCGAAGTCGAGCGGGGTCGCGCCCTTGGGCAGGTCAATGGCGTGCCCGTCCGGGGTAAAGACGTAGACACGATCCGGCTCGATATCGACCCGCAACTGTTCAGCCAGCCCGCCAATATCGCCCAGCTCTTCATGCCACTCGAGAACCTGACGCAGCCAGGAAATCTTCTCTTCATAGTGGTTGGAGCTGGATTTGACATCCGTGCCCTTGTAGCGCCAGTGCGCACAGACGCCGAGTTCGGCCTCTTCATGCATGGCATGAGTACGGATCTGAACCTCCAGCACCTTGCCCTCTGGGCCGATAACCGCAGTATGCAGCGAGCGGTAACCATTCTCCTTCGGGTTGGCGATGTAGTCGTCGAACTCCTTGGGAATGTGCCGCCAAAGGGTATGCACGATACCCAGCGCGGTATAACAGTCGCGCATCTCTGGTACCAGCACGCGCACGGCCCGCACGTCGTAGATCTGGCTGAACTCCAGGCCTTTGCGCTGCATTTTGCGCCAGATCGAATAGATATGCTTGGCACGACCGCTGATGTCGGCCTTGACCCCGGTGGCCAGCAGCTCGTTCTGTAGCTGACTCATGACATCGGCAATGAAACGCTCGCGATCCAGCCGACGCTCGTGCAGCAACTTGGCGATCTGCTTGTACTGCTCGGGCTCCAGATAGCGGAAGGACAGGTCTTCCAGCTCCCATTTGATATGCCCGATACCGAGGCGATGAGCCAACGGCGCATAGATATCGAACACTTCACGGGCGACCCGGTGGCGCTTCTCGTCGTCGGCGCTCTTCACTGCGCGGATCGCACACGTCCGCTCAGCCAGCTTGATCAGGGCCACACGCACATCGTCGACCATGGCCACCAGCATCTTGCGCAGGTTTTCTACCTGCGCCTGGGAACCCAGCACCAGCGAATGACGCGGATTGAGGCTGTCAGTGATGGCCGCCATGCGCAGCACACCATCGATCAGTTTGGACACGACCTGACCAAAACGCTGGCCCACTTCGGCCAGGGTCACCTTGCCTTCGCGCACGGAGCGATAGATGACCGCTGCCACCAAAGAGTCCTGATCAAGCTTCAGATCGGCGAGAATTTCCGCGATCTCAAGCCCGGCCTGGAAACTCGACGTACCGTCGGCCCAGGAATGTTTGGCCGGGTTGCCCTTTTTCTCGACCTCCTGGGTGAACTCACAGGCGGCCTTGAGGGCTTCCCGGTCCAGCGCCGTATCGACGCTGACCACATGATCCAACCATGCCTCGAGATTGATACTACCGTCTGTGTTGACCGGCTGGTGCACTCTCACCTGTACCATCTTTGTTTACCTTTCCCTACCGCGCATACGTGATGCGCTTGAAATCACAGGCGTTGCCCCTGCCGGATCCAAGGGACAACCGCCGAACGGGTTTGCTGCGCTAACCCGCCTCGAATAACGCCATGGCCTCGACATGGGCCGTCTGAGGAAACATGTCGAGAATCCCGGCACACTTTAACCGGTAACCCTGCCGAAGCAACGCTTGGGTATCGCGCGCCAGAGTGGCCGGGTTACACGAAACATAGACCAGGCGCTTGGCCCCCAAGTCGGAGATTTTGCTGACCACCTCAAAAGCACCGTCACGTGGTGGATCCAAGAGTACCGCAGAAAAGCCCTCGCTGGCCCATTCCACGCCTGCCAAAGGCAGGGATAAATCGGCCTGAAAAAAGCGAACATTATGCAGATTATTACTACGGGCATTGTCCTCGGCACGCTCGACCATGGTCTGTACCCCTTCCACCGCCACGACTTCACGGGCTTGCTGGGCGAGCGGCAGGGCGAAGTTGCCCAAACCACAGAACAGATCAAGCACACGCTCATCATTCTGCGGGGCGAGCCACGCAAGGGCTTGCTCGATCATCGCCGTATTGACCTGGGCATTGACCTGAACGAAATCGCCGGGCCTGTAGGCCAACTCCAGGTTCCACGGTTCGAGAACAAAACCCAGGGCCTGAGTCTGATCGACCGCCGTTGGCTTACCGTCACCCTGTAGCCAGAGCTGCACGCCAGCCTCGCTACAAAAAGCCTGCAGGTACTGTAGATCACCCTCAGCCAGAGGCCCGGTGTGACGCAGCAATAACGCCAGCGCCGTGCCACTGAACAACTCGACATGGCCGACCACCTGTGGCTTGCGCAAGCCACGCAGTAACGCAGGCAACTGCCGCATGATCGGCTGAAGGGCCTCGACCAGTACCGGGCACTCGTCGATCGCGACAATGTCCTGACTGGCCTCGGCGCGAAATCCGACATCAAGGTGCTTGGCACGGGCATCCCAACGTACCGCCACACGTGCGCGGCGACGGTAGCCGAACTCCGGCCCGCTCAATGGGGGGGCCCAGTGCTCAGGCACAACACCCGCTACACGCTGCAACTGCTCGGCGAGCAGACGCTGCTTGAGCGCCAACTGCTCGGCATGAGGAACGTGCTGCAGGTTGCAACCGCCGCAACGGGCAAAATGCGCGCACGGCGCCGCACGACGCAGTGGGCTGGCGCTGAACACGCGCTCCAGGCGTGCCTCGACCACCTTGCCGTGGGCACTAAGCACCCGTGCTTCGACCTCTTCGCCTGCCAGCGCACCGCTGACAAACCAGGTACGCCCTTCAACAAAGGCAATGCCACGGCCATCGCCGGACAAACGCTCGAGTGTCAGGCGCTGCTTTTTGCCAACAGGAACCTGTGGCGTACGGTTGCCGCCGGCCGGCTGAAAGCGCAGGCCGCTATTACGTTTGTTCTTGGACATCAGTTACCAGCGTCAAAAATGCCGGTCGACAGGTAACGGTCGCCACGGTCGCAAATGATCGCCACCATGACCGCGTTCTCTACCTCGCGAGACAGGCGCAACATGGCTGCCACGGCACCGCCGGAGGACACGCCACAAAAAATACCTTCTTCACGGGCCAGGCGGCGAGTGGTCTCCTCGGCCTCGGCCTGGGACATATCGACCACACGATCAACCCGCTCAGCCTCGAAGATCTTCGGCAGGTACTCATGCGGCCAGCGGCGAATGCCAGGGATCGCCGAGCCTTCCATCGGCTGCAAACCGACGATCTGTATTGCCGGGTTCTGCTCCTTGAGGTAGCGCGAGCAGCCCATGATGGTGCCGGTGGTACCCATGGAGCTGATGAAATGGGTAATGGTGCCCTGGGTCTGACGCCAGATTTCCGGACCGGTACTGACGTAGTGGGCTTCAGGGTTATCACCATTGCCGAACTGGTCGAGCACCTGGCCACGGCCTTCAGCCTCCAGTCGCCCGGCCAAATCGCGGGCACCTTCCATGCCCTCTTCCTTGCTCACCAGAATCAACTCGGCGCCGTAGGCGGTCATGGCCGCCTTGCGCTCGGCGCTGGAGTTGTCCGGCATGATCAGAATCATCTTGTAACCCTTGATCGCTGCCGCCATGGCCAGGGCAATCCCGGTATTACCCGAAGTTGCTTCGATCAGGGTGTCACCCGGCTTGATCTGCCCACGCAGCTCGGCACGGGTAATCATCGACAACGCTGGCCGGTCCTTGACCGAACCTGCCGGGTTGTTGCCTTCAAGCTTGAGCAGGAGGGTATTGCTTGTGTCGCCAGCGATGCGCTGCAGGCGAACCAGAGGCGTATTGCCGACGCAATCGGCGATCGTAGGGTACTGCAAGGTCATGGCGTATTCGCAATCCAGACTGCGGGAAGCCTCCATCATACCGGCAAACGGCGTGCGCCCATATCACGCAATGTATGCTCCTTATAGCCTTGAGCTATAAGATTGGTTGCAGCGGGCAGTTGCATCGACAGCCGTAGGCCTTCGCTCGTATTGTGTGCCCACAGCTGGCCGCCTTGGCGCATCAGCGCATTACGGGCGATGCTCAAACCCAGGCCAAAGCCGCCATCGCCGGGACGCGAACCATCCAACCGGGCAAAGGGCTCAAAAATGCGCTCCAGTGCGCCCTTGGCCACGCCGCCGCCCTGATCTTCGATCCAGAGCACCCATAAGCTGCCGGAACGACGCCCATCCAGCCGGATCACACCGCCGACCGGTGAGTGCCGAATGGCATTGCGCAGAATGTTCTCCAGAGCCTGGGCCAGGCTATTGAGGTTACCCAGCACCCAACAGGAGCTGTCCAACGCACACTGCAGCTGATCGGCAGACCAGCCACTTTCGAAGCAGGCATCATCAACCAGCATCTCCCACAATGCCTGCACTTGAATCGGCTCTTGCACCAACGGACTTTGCTCAGCCTCTAGCCACGCCAGTTGCAGCGTGTCCTCGACCAGCCGCTGCATCCCCTCGACCTCACGGCTCAAGCGCTCGCGCAAACACCCTTCGTCAACCTCCGAGTCACATGCGACACGCAATCGGCTGAGCGGCGTGCGCAACTCATGGGACAGGTCTCGCAGCAACTGCTGCTGCAGGATCACGGTACGTTGCAGCCGTTGGGCCATATCATCAAATGCCCGCCCCAGCTCACCCAGCTCATCACGTCGACAGGTGGTCGCGCTGGCTACTCGCGCAGAAAGCTGATTCGCCCGCCAGGCGTTGGCCTGTCGGCGCAGTTGATTAAGGGGCATGATCAACATGCGGTAGAGCCCGACACAGAACAGCAGCGTCAACAGACCCGGAATAATCCCATTGATGAACAACGCCCAGAGCAACGTGACATGGCGTTGAGGCATCAGTCGCTGCGGCAGCTCGATGACCAGGCTGCCCTGTCTGGCATCATGGGGAAAAGGCAGCTTGATCCAGGGTGGCTGCGTGGCACGACGACTGATCGGCCAGTCCGCGCCACGCAACGTGGTCAGGTGCTGGGTTTCGGCATCACTCAAGGGCACGCTGCCAAGGGATTGCAAATCACGGCCAATAAGCCCGACCCAGACGCCCTCACCGCCCCGCATCGCCGCCAACCAGTTGTCGACGGCCGCCTCCCCGCCCTGTCGCCAGGCCTGTTCGGCGTCTTCAGCATACCCTTCGAGCACTGCCCGCGCGTCACTGGAGAGAAAGGCTGTACGGGTTTCCATCTGGCGGCCCCATGTCCAGCTCAATCCAATCATCAGCAGGCAGAAGCCCACCAGCAGAACGGCCAGTTTCCAGAACAACGAATGACGACCGGGCACTTAATCGGCCTCGACAGCACTGAGTCGGTAGCCCTTGCCCCAAACCGTCAGCACCTGACGCTCCAGATAGCCAATGCCCTTCAGTTTTCGACGGATCTGGCTCACATGCATGTCCAGACTACGGTCGTGCCGGGAGTAACCGCGCTGCAGCACCTGCTGGTAAAGGAACGGCTTGCTCAGCACCTCTTCGGCGCTGCGTTGCAGGGTTTCCAGTAAACGGTACTCGCTGGGCGTCAGGCCTGCCCAACGCTGTTCAAAACACACATCAGTGGCCCGTTCATCGAACTGCAACTCGCCCGACAGCATGGGCTCGGGTTGCTGGTAACGCCGCTCCAGCGCAACACGTCGCAGGATCGCTTCGACCCGCACCTGCAATTCGGCCATGCTGAAGGGCTTGGGCAGGTAATCATCTGCGCCTCGCTGAAAACCACTGATACGATCAGCCTCCGCACCCAGGGCAGACATCAGAATGACCGGTGTCGAACTACGAGCACGCAACTGCGACAAGGCGTCCAGGCCATTCAACCCCGGCAACAGGATGTCCATCAACACGACATCGAAAGGCTCGCGTGTTGCCAGCGCCAGCCCCTCGCAGCCATCCCGGCACCACGTCACCCGAAAACCACTGCGTTGCATCTGTTCATGCAGATAGCTACCCAGGATCGGGTCGTCTTCGATCGCAAGAATGTTGGGGACAGGCGTAGATGGGGAATTCATTGGTAGACGCTATTAATTCTCAATAGCGCGATTATTCAGATTCCATCCGCGCCAAGCAACCAATTACCGACAAACATCTAGGAGATTTCCTACAAAAAGATAAAAGTAGATACAAATGAGTGCATTGCGCTGACAGTCGCGGTAATTTTCCGACCTGGGTCGCCACTTGGATCTTACGGCGCCTTACAGCAACTGCCTAAGCACAGGAGAGTGGCGTGCTGAATAGATTGGGTATCAGAAGCCGTGTGCTGTTGCTCGCGCTCTTGCCGACCAGCCTGATGGCGCTGGTACTGGGCGGTTATTTCACCTGGCTGCAGCAAAACGAGTTGCAGTCTCAATTGCTGCAACGCGGCAAGATGATCGCAGAGCAACTGGCCCCTCTGGTAGCCCCGGCACTGGTCAGCAACAACCCGGCACAACTGGAGCGCATTGCCGCCCAAGCGCTGGAACAAGCCGATGTGCGTGCGGTGAGTTTTCTTGCTCCCGACCGCAGTAGCCTTGCCCATGCCGGGCCGAGCATGCTCAACCAGGCACCCAATGGCGACACCAGCCAACTGCTGCAACGCAGCGGCAGTGACGCAACACGCTACCTGCTGCCGGTGTTCGGTCGCCATCGCGATCTGGCGGGTGATTTGATTCCCGGTGAATCCCACCGCCTGCTCGGTTGGGTGGAAGTCGAACTGTCCCACGACGGCACACTGCTGCGTGGCTACCGTAGCCTCTTCACCAGCATGTTGCTGATTTTCATTGGCCTGGCGGTAACCGCCTTGGTTGCCCTGCGCATGAGCCGAGCCATCAATGGCCCTATCGGACAAATCAAGCATACGGTGAACCAGCTCAAGGACGGCAATCTGGAACAACGCCTGCCCACCCTGGGCAGCCATGAACTGGACGAGTTGGCCGACGGTATCAACCGTATGGCCCAAACCCTGCAAAACGCCCACGAAGAACTGCAACACAGCATCGACCAGGCCACAGAGGATGTCCGCCAGAACCTGGAAACCATCGAAATTCAGAACATCGAACTGGACATGGCCCGCAAGGAGGCCCTGGAGGCCAGCCGGATCAAATCCGAGTTTCTGGCCAACATGAGCCACGAGATCCGTACACCACTCAACGGGATCCTCGGCTTTACCCACCTGCTGCAGAAAAGCGAGCTGAGCCCGCGCCAGCTTGAGTACCTGGGCACCATTGAAAAGTCTGCCGACAACCTGCTGGGCATCATCAATGAAATTCTCGATTTCTCGAAAATCGAGGCCGGGAAACTGGTGCTCGACAGTATCCCGTTCAACCTGCGTGACGTCATTCAGGAAACCCTGACCATCCTCGCACCGTCCGCCCACGCCAAGCAGCTTGAATTGCTCAGCCTGATTTACCGCGACACCCCCTTGTCAGTGGTCGGCGACCCGCTGCGACTGAAACAGATCATCACTAACCTGGTCAGCAACGCCATCAAGTTCACCCGTGAAGGCACCATCGTCGCTCGCGCCATGCTGGAGGATGACGACGATGATGAGGACAGCGTTCACCTGCGCATCAGTGTTCAGGACACAGGCATCGGGCTGTCGCCGCAAGACGTGCGCGCCCTGTTCCAGGCCTTCAGCCAGGCCGACAATTCACTCTCGCGCCAGCCCGGTGGAACAGGCCTGGGCCTGGTGATTTCCAAGCGCCTGATTGAACAGATGGGCGGCGAAATTGGTGTCGATAGCACTCCGGGCGAAGGCTCGCAGTTCTGGGTCAGCCTACGTCTGCCCAAAGCCCTGGATGATGCCGAAGACTTGCCGCCATCGTCGCTGCAGGGACGCCGTACGGCCGTGATCGACCCGCACCCCTTGGCGTGCCAGGCACTCCAGCACCAGCTGCAGGACTGTGGGTTGAGTATTACCGTATTCAGCACGCTCGATCAGTTGCTCAAGGGCGTGGATGCTGCTCGCTTGGCCGGCCAGCCATTTGAACTGGCCGTATTTGGCGTAAGCCTTGCCAACCTTTCTCCAGAGCGGCTTGGCCAGCATGTGCAAACGCTTGAGCACCTTAACTGCCAAGCCATGGTGCTGTGCCCGACCACCGAGCAACGGGCGTTCCAATCCTGCCTGCCGAACCCGCACAGCCAACTGCAGGTCAAGCCGACCTGTACTCGCAAACTTCGCCGAGCCCTGTTGGACTTGACCGAACCACGACGCAGCGAGGCTGAACTGACACGCCTGGTGCCAGGACAGCGCCAACCCAAAGTGCTGTGTGTCGACGACAACCCTGCCAACCTGCTCTTGGTGCAAACCCTGCTGGAAGACCTTGGCGCCTCGGTACAGGCCGTCGACAGCGGTAGCGCGGCAATCAAGGCGGTGCAGGAAGACTGTTTTGATCTCGTCCTGATGGACGTACAAATGCCCGGCATGGATGGGCGCGAATGCACCGAACAAATACGCCTCTGGGAAACCGAAAACGACAGTGCTGCACTACCGATCGTGGCGCTGACCGCCCACGCAATGGCCAACGAAAAACTCGCGTTGTTGCATAGCGGTATGGACGACTACCTGACCAAGCCGATCAGCGAGCGGCAATTGGCGCAGGTCTTGCTGAAATGGACGGGGCTCTCACTGGCCGAGCCGCCTGTAGAGCGTTTCAACGAGCGCCCGGTCGACAGTGCCGAACTGAAGATACTCGACCCGGACGAGGGCCTGCGCCTGGCCGCAGGCAAGCCGGACTTGGCGGCGGACATGCTGGCAATGCTGCTGGCCTCACTGGACGCCGACCGCGATGCCATCCGGGCCGCACGCAATGCAAGTGATCGCAATGCGCTGATCGAGCGGGTTCACCGCCTGAATGGCGCCACTCGCTATTGTGGGGTGCCGCAGCTGCGCGCGGCCTGCCAGCGCTGCGAAACCCTGCTCAAGCAAAATGCTCCGCAAGCCCAGCAGGCCCTCGACGAACTGGATCGTGCACTTGCACGGCTCAGTGCCCAAGCGCGGCTGAGCGCCTGACCTGAGGCAAGGCCAGTGGCGTAGCAGTTGTTTAGACTGGTGGCATTCGATGCCAAGGAGCTTTGCCATGCGCGCACTATTTTTCAGCAGCCAGACGTATGACCAGGAAAGTTTCCGCGCTGCGCCTGCCATGGAGGGCCTGAGCCTGAACTTCCAGGCGGCACGCCTGACCGAAGCAACCGCCACGCTGGCGGCCGGCCATGAAGTCGTCTGCGCCTTCATCAACGATGAATTGTCAGCACCGGTGCTGGAGCGCCTGGCCGCAGGTGGTACGCGGCTGATTGCCCTGCGCTCGGCGGGCTACAACCACATTGACCTCAAGGCCGCCCAACGCCTGGGGTTAAGCGTGGTACGGGTGCCGGCCTATTCACCGCATGCCGTCGCCGAACATGCCGTAGCATTGATTCTGGCCCTCAATCGACGTCTGCACCGGGCCTATAACCGCACCCGAGAAGGCGACTTCAGCCTGCATGGTCTGACCGGTTTCGACCTCTACGGCAAAACCGTCGGGGTGATCGGTACCGGCCAGATAGGCTTGGCGTTTGCACGGATCATGGCCGGCTTCGGTTGCCAGTTACTGGCCTACGACCCCTTCCCTAGCCCTCAAATGCAGGCGCTTGGCGCGCGCTACCTGCCGCTGCCGGAGCTGCTGGCTCAGGCTCACATCGTCAGCCTGCACTGCCCATTGACCGAGCAAACCCACCACCTGATCAATCAACAAAGCCTGGCATTGATGCAACGCGGATCGATGTTGATCAATACCGGCCGTGGCGCGCTGGTAGACACCCCGGCACTGAGTGATGCCCTGAAAAGCGGCCACCTCGGCTACCTGGGCCTGGACGTCTATGAAGAGGAAGCACAGCTGTTCTTTGAAGACCGCTCAGACCAGCCGCTGCAAGATGATGTGCTGGCGCGGCTGCTGACCTACCCCAACGTGATCATCACCGCCCATCAGGCGTTCCTTACCCGTGAGGCCCTCGCCGCCATCGCCGAGACCACGTTGGAGAACATTGCCCGCTGGGCGGTCGGGAATCCGCAGAATCTGGTCGAAGGTTGATGCTAGGATACGCGGCAGATTTGGAGGACCCATGGTCGAACACGATTTCCGCTACAACCTGTTTAATCCGCAACACACCCTGATCGAATGCCGCTCCCTGGCACCAGGTCGCTACCAGGTCACCGGCAATGGTGGCTCAATCCACAATGACGACGTCTTGCTGGTAACCCTCAAGGGCAGCAAGACACTGTCAATGCGCCTGACTGTGGAAAAGGTACGCCACCTGATCAACCCGCCCGGTCAATGGGTCGCCGTGGCCAGCGGTCCGGTCTTCGGCGAACTGGCAATCCATCAGTGGCAAGTCAACTGCGACAGCTGCCAGGCCAACCTTGATTTCGAGTTCGCGGTAGACGCCAAACTGGGTAACAAAGCCCAGCAGCCAGCCGCCGTGGCGCGTATCGCCGAACTGGGCTGGACCACTCAAGGCGACAAACACACGTGTCCGAAATGCCGGGGGCAGGCGCAGTGAAACACCTTCTGTTTTCGGGACTGGTAGCCGCAGGCCTGGTCGGCTGTGCTGCCGAGCCCATGAAGCTGGAGCAGGAGCGAAGCTACATACTGGAATGGATTGGCGAACGACCATTGATGGACTACAGCCACCTGACGCTGACCTTGGCGGCCGATGGTCGGGCGTATGGCAATGCAGGCTGCAACCACTGGTTTGCACCGTATCAGTTGGACGGCGACAAACTGAGCTTCGGCAAGGTTGGTAGCACCCGCAAGCGCTGTGCACCAGCGCTGATGGAACAGGAGCAGCGTTTCCTGCAAGCATTGGAGGATGTGCAACGCTGGGACATCTCGCCAATCGAGCAGGTGCGGTTTTGGCCAGCACAAGGCAAACCACTGCGGTTCTGGCCTGAGGAAGGCTAAACCACGCCCCGCGCCCTGTTTGGTTTCCTGTAGGGCCAGCCTTGCTGGCGCCTACAGGAACGCATAATTCACGTACGCTGCGAGGCGCAGCCGGGGCATCAGGCGCCCTTGAGTGCCGTCAATTTCTCGGTAATCCCCGCAGCGGTCTGTTCACCCAGCAACTGCTCGCGCACCTTGCCCTTGTCATCGATGATGTAGGTGACCGGCAAGCCTTCACTACGCGGTAGCTCAAAGCGCTCGGCAGGGTCGTCAGCAAGCACGGTGAAACCGATCCCCAGCGCGTCACTGGCCTTTTTCAACTCATCGCCGCGCAAGCCGTCGAAGTTCACCCCGAGCACCGTCACACCTTTGGCCTGCAGCTCTTTGGCCGCGGCATTGAGCTCTGGAATTTCCGTCCGGCAGGGGCCACACCATTCGGCCCAATAGTTAAGCACCAGCCAGCGCCCGTCCAATTGTTCTGCGGCCACTTTGCGGCCATTCTGATCCAGCCCATAGTCTGCGCCGCAACCGCCGAGCAACAGGCTCGTAGTGATCGCCAGTACTGCTGCCAATCGCCTTGTCATGGGTCAATCCTTATTGAATATTCAAGCAAAATGCAAAGTCGCTGCGGTTAGAATAGCCGCCACTTCATGCTGAATGCGACCCGAACATGACCGACTTGACGCTTTACCATAACCCACGCTGTTCCAAATCCCGTGGCGCGCTGGAACTGCTCGAGGCCCGTGGCCTGGCGCCAACCGTAGTACGCTATCTGGAAACGCCGCCGGACGCCGCGACGCTGCGTAGCCTGCTCGGTAAACTGGGAATCACGGCCCGTGAACTGCTGCGCAGCGGCGAAGACGAGTACAAGACCCTTGACCTGGCAAACCCTGCCCTGTCCGAAGATGAACTGATCGCCGCCATGGTCAGTTGCCCGAAACTGATCGAACGACCGATTCTGGTCGCTGGCGACAAAGCCGTCATTGGCCGGCCACCCGAGAAGGTGCTGGAGATCCTCTCGTGAGCACGCCCTATATCCTGATCCTGTATTACAGCCGCCATGGTTCCACCAGCGAAATGGCCCGGCAAATTGCCCGTGGCGTTGAACTGGGTGGCCTGGAGGCCCGTATTCGTACCGTACCGGCCATTTCCAGCGAGTGTGAAGCCGTCGCCCCGGCCATTCCGGAAAACGGTGCGCTGTATGCCAGCCTTGACGACCTGCGCAACTGTGCCGGCCTCGCGCTCGGCAGTCCGACCCGCTTCGGCAACATGGCCGCGCCGCTCAAGTACTTCATCGACAGCACCAGCAGCCTCTGGCTGAGCGGTGGCCTGGTCGGCAAGCCTGCAGCAGTGTTCACCGCTACCGCCAGCCTGCACGGCGGCCAGGAGTCGACGCTGCTGTCCATGCTGCTGCCGCTGATGCACCACGGCATGTTGATCATGGGCCTGCCCTACAGCGAGTCGGCACTGCTGGAAACCCGTGGCGGCGGTACCCCTTATGGCGCCAGCCACCACGCCGGTGCCGACGGCAAACGCGCCCTGGATCCCGACGAAATCGCCCTGTGCCGGGCGCTCGGCCAACGTCTGGCGAGCACCGCCACGCTACTGGAGAATGGCCGTGGCTAAGAAGCCGAAAATCCTGCCCCCACTGGAATGGCTGGCCCCACGTGTACGTATCAGCCGGGCCTTGAGCCTGGCGACATTCTTCGGTCTGATCGCCCTGCTGAGCCTCAACACCCTGCTGGTCGCCGACCTGCATGGTGCACGTTCCTGGGTGATTCTTGGGGTCGAACTGGTGCCGTTGCTGATATTGCTGCCAGGCATGCTGCTGGGCAGTGCCCGCGCTCATGCCTGGACCTGTTTCGTGGTGAACCTGTACTTCATCAGCGGTGTACAGGCAGCCTTCGTCCCGGATCGGGCGCTGTTTGGCTGGCTGGAGGTACTGCTGAGCCTGTCACTGTTCATCAGCGCATTGCTGTATGTACGCTGGCGATTCCAGTACGACCGCAAACTGGCGGGTGAAGGCTCGGCGTGACACTGCTCGACTTGCCGAGCAGTGCCAGTACTTAACTCAATGGTTGACGGTATGCGCCAGCATTACCGAGAGCTGGCACAGTGGCCGCCCACTTTCGGCGTGCCACTGATTGAACGCCGCTTGCACTAGCGCCAGGTCGCGCTGGCTGGTCGGTGCCTTGTCGATGATGTCCTGAGCCACCAAGGCCGCAACCATGTCATCCGTGGGGATGAACGTATCCTTGCCGACCATGCGCAGAAAGCGTGGTGCAGACAAGCCACCAAGCTGGTTGCCATGCTTGGCCAGGTATTTCCACAAACCGACGATGTCTGTCACTGGCCAATCGGCGATCAAGGCGCCGAAACTGCCCTTCTCCTTCGCCACATCCAACACCATCTGCGCATTACGGGGCACGCTCTTGAGCTTGCCCAGGTGACGGATGATGCGGGTGTCCTGCATCAGCCGCTCCAGATGCTCGGCCCCCATCAGTACGACCTTTTCCGGATCGAAACCGAAGAACACCTGCTCAAACGCCGGCCACTTGGCATCTACCAGGCTGTGCTTGAGCCCCGCGCGAAACACGCGCAGGGCCAGGGTCGACAGGTAACGGTCATCACTGATAGCGCGCAACTGCGCCGGGGTTCGCGGCACCGGCAGATGTGCCTCCAGCGCAGCGGCAGAGCCGAAGCGGTTCAGGCAGTACTCATGCAGCCATTGATAGTCGCGCATGGCGGTTCCTTGCCAGAAAGTTCGTCAGATGTTCAGCACGTCGAGGAAGCGCGGTGTCGCGGTGTCGTCGATACGCAGATTGACGAAGTCGAACAGGTTGCGGTCGGCCAATTGCGACGGAACCACGTTCTGCAAACCACGGAAGATGCTCTCGGTACGCCCTGGCGACTTGCGCTCCCACTCCTGAAGCATGTCCTTGACCACCTGACGCTGCAGGTTTTCCTGCGAGCCACAGAGGTTGCACGGGATGATCGGGAATTCCTTCATGTCCGAGTAGGCCTGGATGTCCTTCTCGCTGCAGTAGGCCAATGGCCGGATGACCACGTTGCGGCCATCGTCGGCCAGCAGTTTTGGCGGCATGGCCTTGAGCGTGCCATTGAAGAACATGTTGAGGAAGAAGGTCTCGACGATGTCATCACGGTGATGACCCAGGGCCATCTTGGTCGCGCCGATTTCATCGGCGAAGGTGTACAGGGTGCCACGGCGCAGGCGCGAGCACAGCGAGCAGGTGGTCTTGCCTTCCGGGATCAATTCCTTGACCACCGAATAGGTGTCCTTCTCGACGATGTGGTACTCGATGCCCAGGGTCTTGAGGTAGGCCGGCAGCACGTCCTCGGGGAACCCCGGTTGTTTCTGGTCCATATTCACCGCGACGATCTCGAACTTGATCGGCGCCACCTTCTGCAGGTGCAGCAGAACATCGAGCATGGTGTAGCTGTCTTTGCCGCCCGACAGGCAGACCATGACCTTGTCACCGTCTTCGATCATGTTGAAGTCGGTGACAGCCTCACCCGCGAGGCGGCGAAGGCGTTTTTGCAGTTTGTTCTGATTGACCGAAAGGGTGCCCATAGCGCTTGGAATCCGCGAGGTATGACAAAAGCGGCCTATTTTACGCATAAACCGACTGGCGGCGTAGGCCAATCCGATAAAGACTGCATCGTGATTAAGCAACCGCCTGACAGCGCAATTTGCTCTAAAAAGCCAGGTTTTATGCAGCGAACTCCTTCCTATACTGCGACATAGGGCCACCGTGTATGTGACCTGGTCGTATGGTCCGGACCTCGGGCCAGCAAGCGCTCCTCTGGGGGGCGATGGCAACAACGAAAGGAGTGACTGGCATGATCCATCACGTTCTGGGGCTGTTTACCCATCCCGATCAGGAATGGCGAGAAATTCGTGGCGAAGAGGAAAGCATCAGCCACATGTACCTGACCCACACCCTGATATTGGCGGCCATTCCCGCCGTATCGGCATTTATAGGCACCACCCAGGTAGGCTGGGTCATCGGCGAGCGCGCGCCCGTCATGCTGACCATGGAAAGTGCGCTCTGGATGAGCATCATGTCGTACCTGGCCATGCTCGGCGGCGTTGCGGTCATGGGCGCATTCATCCACTGGATGGCCCGCACCTATGATGCCAACCCAAGCCTGGCGCAATGCATCGCGTTTGCAACCTATACCGCCACCCCACTGTTCGTCGGAGGGCTGGCGGCGCTTTACCCACACCTGTGGCTGGGGATGATTGTCGGTACGGCAGCCATCTGCTACACGGTCTACCTGCTCTATGTCGGCCTGCCGACCTTCATGAACATACCTTCGGACGAGGGCTTCCTGTTCTCGAGTTCAGTGTTGGCGGTGGGCCTGGTGGTGCTGGTAGCCATCATGGCCTTCACGGTGATCGTCTGGGGACTGGGCGTGGGGCCCGTCTATACCAACTAACAAATTAGAAACACTGCAACAACATAGGTGCAACAAACATCAGGCCGCCGCAGGGCGGCCTGATGCCGTACGCGGACCGGCGGCCTCGGCAGTAATGCCAAGGTTGCGGCATAATTGCCGGTCAGGAGTGTTCCCCGATATGCCCGATCTGCTCAAATCCCGCGTCGAAAGCTGTTTCCAGCAGGCTGAAGCCTTTTTCAAACGCCCCTTCCAACGCCCCGAAGTGAGTTTCAAACTGCGCGGGCAGAAGGCCGGCGTGGCACATCTGCATGAAAACCTGCTGCGCTTCAACCTGCAGTTGTACATGGAAAACCGTGAAGACTTCCTGACGCAGACTGTCGCCCATGAGGTGGCCCACCTGATCGCCCACCAACTGTTCGGCGGTAGCATCCAACCTCATGGCGAAGAGTGGCAACTGATCATGCGCGGGGTGTATGAACTTCCACCGAACCGCTGCCATAACTACGCAGTAAAGCGCCGTAGCATGACCCGCTATATCTACCGCTGCCCCTGTGCGGGTAGCGACTTCCCGTTCTCTGCCCAGCGTCATGGCCTGGTGCGCCAAGGGCGGCGCTACCTGTGCAGACGCTGCCGGCAAACATTAGTGTTTACCGGAGAAACGCGGGTGGAATAAACGACATCGCCGGCAAGACCGACTCCTGATGCAGGAGCCGACCTTGCCGGCGATCAAGTACACCCCGAATGCTTAGCGGGCAGCACCTTCAGCTACACCCAGGTCGTCGACTGGACGGGTGTCGGTGATCGACGTGCCGCCAGACGCCAACTCGGCCTGCAGCTTGTCCTCGTCCAGTTCGTTGACCCACTTGGCTACCACTACGGTCGCTACAGCGTTGCCGATCAGGTTGGTCAGGGCGCGAGCTTCAGACATGAAGCGGTCGATACCCAGGATCAGCGCCAGACCGGCAACCGGCAGGTGGCCAACGGCCGATAGCGTGGCAGCCAGTACAATGAAGCCACTACCCGTCACGCCAGCCGCCCCCTTGGAGGCCACCAGCAGCACCAGCAGCAGCGTGATCTGGTGGGTGATGTCCATGGTGGTGTCGGTGGCCTGAGCAATGAACACGGCGGCCATGGTCAGGTAGATCGAGGTACCGTCGAGGTTGAACGAGTAGCCGGTCGGGATTACCAGTCCGACAACCGACTTCTTCGCACCCAGGCGCTCCATCTTGATCAGCATGCGTGGCAGGGCCGACTCGGAAGACGACGTGCCCAACACGATCATCAGTTCCTCACGGATGTAGCGGATCAGCTTGACCACGCTGAAGCCGTGGGCACGGGCGATACCGCCAAGTACCACCAGAATGAACACGACACAGGTGATGTAGAAGCAGATCATCAACTGGCCCAGTTGAACCAGCGAGCCCACGCCGTACTGGCCGATGGTGAAGGCCATGGCACCGAAGGCGCCGATCGGTGCCAGCTTCATGATCATGTTGATGATGTTGAACATCACATGGGCAAAACGGTCGATCAGGTCCAGCAGTGGCTTGCCGTAAGCACCCAGGCGATGCAGGGCGAAACCGAAGATCACCGAGAACATCAGTACTTGCAGGATGTCGCCGTTGGCGAAGGCACCGACGACGGTGTTCGGGATGATGTTGAGCAGGAAGCCAACGGTGGTCTGCTGCGCGCCTGCCGCCGCATAAGCTGCGATGCTGCTGGCGTTCAGGGTCGACACGTCAATGTGCATGCCTGCACCCGGCTTGACCACGTTGACCACAACCAGGCCAATGATCAGTGCGATGGTGGAGACAATCTCGAAGTACAACAGCGCGTAGCCGCCGGTCTTGCCGACCGACTTCATGTTCTGCATACCGGCAATGCCGCTGACCACGGTGCAGAAGATGATGGGGGCGATGACCATTTTGATCAGCTTCACGAACCCGTCACCCAGTGGCTTGAGTGCCACGCCGGTCTCAGGATAGAAGTGACCCAGCAGGATACCGATGGTGATCGCGATGATCACCTGGACATACAACGATTTGTACAGCGGCTGACGCGTCGTCATGGCTAATTCCTCAAGCGTACCCACCGTCATCCTTCCCAGGATGTGGCGGTACCAAAAGCGCGAACCCTCCTGCACTGGAGGGATTTGTTTTGTCGAGCGGCCTGGCAGGGCTCTGGTGGCTATTTAGCAAGCCCGATGCCAATGTGCGCTTTATGGGTGCAACCCCCCGGTTTTCGGGGCCTGCATGCACTAGGAGGTGGCACGAAGAACGGTGCGCATTGGCGGATTTCCGCACGCGGTCCGCCAAAAGACTTCGCCAATGGCGGTTATCCGCCCACTTAGCCAAGGTATGTGTTCAATTCGTTGCAGGATGGAGCCTGGAAGCTAGAGTAAGCAGGACATCCCCTGTCGTCGCTGAGCCCGCCCCACACCGCGGCTGAACAGATGCATCGACTCACACAAGGAGTACCCTCCATGCGCTATCTGCTTGCCCTTGCCCTGATCGGCGCCACAGGCCTGGCTCAGGCTGCCATACAGACCCGTGAAATTGCCTATCAGGATGCCGACGGCAAGCGTCTGGTTGGCTACTACGCCTATGATGATGCGGTCGACGACAAGCGCCCCGGCGTGGTGGTGGTGCATGAGTGGTGGGGCCTGAACGATTACGCTAAACGTCGCGCACGTGATTTGGCGGGGCTGGGCTATAGCGCGCTCGCGATCGACATGTACGGCGACGGCAAGCACACCGAGCACCCTGCAGACGCCATGTCCTTCATGCAAGCCGCCATGAAAGATCCTGTCGCAGCGGCCAAACGCTTCGATGCCGGTGTTGAACTGCTGAAACTCCAACCGCAAACCGATAACAATCGGATTGCGGCCATCGGCTACTGCTTCGGCGGAAAAGTCGTGCTTGATGCTGCACGGCGAGGCGAGCCGCTGGCGGGAGTCGTCAGCTTCCATGGCCCGCTGGCAACCAGCAGCCCGGCAACCCCCGGCAGCGTAAAGAGCAAGATTCTAGTGGAGCACGGTGCAGCCGACAGCATGGTCCCCCAAGAGCAGGTGGATAAATTCAAAGACGAAATGAATGCAGCAGGTGCGTCCTATGAGTTCGTGAGCATCCAGGGCGCCAAACACGGTTTCACTAACCCGGATGCTGACCGACTCAGCCACGGCGAGCACGGTGGACCGGACATTGCCTACAACAAAAGCGCCGACGAAAGCGCTTGGGCGGACTTGCAGGTTTTCTTGAAGAAGGTGTTCAAGCTGAACTGAAGCCCTGCGGGGCGGCACTTGGGCAGAAAAAAACGGATTGGAATGGGCGCTGGCCGGACGTCATGGAGAACGGCACAATAATGACCATGAACAGACTCCCATCTTGCTGCTCACCACTCCAGCACCACTGGCCTCTGCCTCGGGCAGTACCCGGTGCAGTGTTGGTCAGTTGCCCTTTCGACCCCGCTCAACTGGCTGCCGATGACTTCATCCATGCCGGTGTCGAATACACCAGCAGCCTGCAACGCTCTGTTGCCAAGCGTCAGGCCGAGTACCTGGCGGGTCGGGTCTGTGCCCGTGCAGCGCTGCAAGCGCTGGATGGCCGGGAGTACATCCCCGGTACCGGTGAAGACCGTGCGCCGGTCTGGCCAAACGATATCCGCGGATCCATCACCCACAGCCACGGCTGGGCCGCTGCGGTGGTTGCCCATAACAACCAGTGCGCAGGCATTGGCCTGGATCAGGAAACCCTGCTCAGCCACGAACGCGCCCAGCGCCTGGCAGCAGAGATTCTCACGGTCGATGAACTGCAACGGATGGACCCGGACCTTGCCGCCCTGGCGGTTACCCTGACGTTTTCCCTGAAGGAAAGCCTGTTCAAGGCCCTCTACCCCATCGTGCAACAGCGCTTCTACTTTGAACACGCGGAGGTACTGGAATGGTCCACCGATGGCCATGCGCGGCTACGCCTGTTGAAAGACCTCTCGACCGACTGGCGTCAGGGCCACGAACTGGAAAGTCAGTTCAGCGTACAAAATGACCAAATCCTGACCTTGGTCAGCGTCTGAGTCAGGGGTTAAGCGG
This sequence comes from Pseudomonas laurentiana, assembly GCF_014648275.1. Classification (GTDB taxonomy): domain Bacteria; phylum Pseudomonadota; class Gammaproteobacteria; order Pseudomonadales; family Pseudomonadaceae; genus Aquipseudomonas; species Aquipseudomonas laurentiana. Next base: position 9,340 of record NZ_BMQU01000022.1, on the reverse strand, counting down.
GCAATGCGCACAGTGCCCCACCCACGCCACCTTGTAACTCAAACAACAGGTTCGCCGACGCCGCAGACCGTTCGCGTCATAGCTGACCGCCGCAAACAACGGGCCACCAGGGCGATCCAGTAGGTCGCGCGCCTCGACAAGGTCGACCTCAAGCGCCTGCAGGCACTGTTCCAGGCAATCGCCAGCATTACCCCAGAGCACGGCGACCGGCACCGAGCCCAAGGCGGCCAGTTGCTGGATCAGTGGCGCCAGGTGTTGTTCCAACAGCCCCTGCAAATCCTCGCTGCCTGCGTCCATTGGTTCAAACGCCAGCGGCAGACCGCGCTCGTCCAGGCTCACACCGACATTGCCTGGCAGCGCCAGCCCTCGCCCGGCACACCGAGCTGACACGGCCTCGCGCCAGAACATCGAGAAATAGTACTTGGACCACTGCGACACCAGTACAGGCAACTGGGCTGGCATCAAATCAGCCCCATAGAGCGCCAGCAGCAGCCTGTGAAAGTACGCCGGACGCAGTAGCTCACTCAGCCTCACGGTCTGCGTCATGATGCACCAGAGGCCTGGCTTCGCGGCCAGCTCAGGCTGAAACACGCCCCGCCCAGGCGCTCGCTACGGCTGACCGAGGCACGCCCTGCATGCCAATAGATAATCCTGCGTACGATGGACAAGCCCAGACCGTGCCCACCGGAAGCCCGGGTGCGGCTGTCATCAAGACGGGTAAAGGGGGTAAAGATCCGGTCCCAGACATGCTCAGGGACGCCCGGCCCATCATCCTCCACATCAATCCGGCAACGCTGCGCGCCCAACTGATAACTCAGGCTGACCTGTGACTCCGCATGGCGCATGGCGTTGCTCACCAGGTTCTGCAGGGCCCGGTGCAGGTAGCGCGGCTCAGCCTCTACCCAGGCCCCCTTGGCCTCCTCTCCCGCCTGGCACGGTCCACGTACCACCGTCACCTCGCGACGCAAGGGCGCCAGTTCGGCTATCACTTGATCGAGCAGAGCGTCCAGGTCGATCTGCTGGAACTGCAACGCCGGCGAGCCCTGCTCCAGGCGCGCATAGGTGAGCATTTCGTCTACCAGCTTGTCGAGGTCCTGAATGTCACCATCCATGCCATCCAGGTACTTTTCCCGAGCTTGATCGTTGCTGGCTGCGGCGATCATCTCCAGGCCGAACCGTAAACGGGCTACCGGCGTACGCAGTTCATGGGACACGGCACGCACCAGCTCACGCTGGATGCTCAATGAGCGCTGCAAATGCTCAGCCATGCCATTGAAAGCCGCAGCCAGCCGACCGACCGAGTCGTCGTCATCGGCAGCCACACGGGTCTCCAGGCTACCCTGCGCGATACGTGTCGCAGCAACCTCAAGGGTCGATAGCCGACGCTCTAGCTGGCGCACCAGCAAATAGACAATCAAACCGATCAGACACAGCCCGAGCACGGCAATCATCACCAGCAACTGCGGTGGGTAGGCATTCATCTGGTACAACGGGCCAAGCTCCAGTACCCAGGGCGTACCGGCAAGGCCGGAGAACACACGAATCGAATCACCATCCTTGCCCAACGCCATCACCGTGTCGCCTTCCTCGACCCGTCGGCGCTGGTCTTCATCCAGGTCAGCCTTGGTCATCGACAGCAGACGCAGATCAAAGCCAAACCCCTTGGCTTCCCTCAATTCCTCAAGCCGTCGAGGCTGCTCCGCAACCGGATAACGCACCAACTCATCGGCCAGCAGGTAAATCGTGGCGCGGGCCAACTGCTCACTGATCTGCTTGACTTCACCCATGAGCAAAAACGGCTGGTCACCCACCTGACGCATCACCCTGGCCGCATGAGGCCCAGTCTTCTCTACCAGTACCTGGCCACGCTGCAACACGCTGCGTTGGCGCCCATCAAGCCCGGTGTGGGCCAGCGACTGCAGCGTCAACGGAATGCCCAGCAAGCGCTCCCAGATCGCCAGCGCCCGTGTGCGCTCGACCTCACTGAGCGGCACCAGGCTGTCAGCCATCAGGGTAAAGGTACCGTGGGCAAGTCGCTCACGGTATTGATCCGCACGCACCTCGTTAAGCAGGTGCAGGCTCAAGGCACCAAGCATCGCCACCAGCACCAAGGCAGCCAGCATACCGCCATAGATGCGCAGGAAAATCGAGTTCATGCCTCGTGACTCATGGCCTGCGCTGCCTCGGCTACAAACAGATAACCTTTGCTACGCAGGGTCTTGATCATCTTCGGCTGGATCGGATCGTCACCGATTTTGGGGCGTATGCGCGAAATACGCACATCGATAGAGCGGTCCTGGCCGTCATAGCCCACACCACGCAACGAGGTGAAGATTTCTTCGCGAGACAACACACGCCCGGCATTGCTCACCAATAGCCAGAGGAGATCGAACTCGGCGCTAGTCAACTCAATGCTCGCACCCCGCAACCAGGCTTCGCGCAGCGTGTTATCGACACGCAACGGGCCGAACGCCAATGCCTGACGCTCGCCACTCGGCACATCACTGCGACGCAACAGGGCATTGATCCTCGCCAACAACAGGCGCGGGCGTACGGGCTTGACCACATAATCGTCGGCCCCCAGGTCCAGGCCCTGCACCTGATCGAGATCGTCGCTGCGAGCGGTGAGCATCAGTATCACCCCGGCATAACGCTCGCGTACCTTGCGACAGATGCTCAGGCCATCCTCGCCAGGCAACATCAGATCGAGGATTACCAGATCAGGCTGCTCATCAATGATGCGCTGGGCCGCTTTGGCCCCGTCGCCCTCCACCGCCACGTCAAAACCGTTGGCCTGCAGGTACTCGCCCGTGAGGTCGGCCAATCGCTGGTCATCCTCGACGATCAACACCTGGCTGCGCTGCTGCTCCACGGACACCTCTGCTGGGCTTGTTGTTCTTGGAAAACCGCCCGTCAACAAAGGGCAATAATGGCACCGGATACTACGACGCGAACCCACACATTCCAACCGCCGCCGACGATGCTTAAAAGCCGTGCCAAGAGCGCTGGACAATGGGGCTTTTTGTGATAGGGTTCGCGCCCGCAAAATTCCGCGTTCGAGTCATGGCCGACGTAAAAAAAGAGTGACCAACGGCACAATGGCGGTGAGACGCGGCCTACAAGGCGTTGCCCTGAATCACTCACAAACTACGCACAAGTTATCCACAGAGCATCACCTTGCAATACCCCTGATACCGCATTATCTTGTATCCCTATCGAAACAAAACACTACATCTTGGGTTTTCACTTAATTCCCAAGCACAAGTCGAGCGTTAAACTCAAGCCTTGCAAAATGCTTTTTTTGCTTGAACTTTGAAAGAAATCAGCAGCCAAACCGCTCCTGCGGAGGCGACCGTTGCAAGTCCACCAGAGGGCTTGTTTCGGGTACGGGTGTTGCAGACAAACGCACATCCGACAGCAACAGTTTTGGGCATTGGCCCGAGACCTTTGACTTCGGCCAGGGAGCGGCGAGCAATTGCCCCTTTTTCCTGATCTGTCCCGAAGTAGGTAAGCCCTGCCCCGCACGCTGCCCTTGCGCATGCCTGCGGGTCGGTTGTCGAGCTTTTGGACGGAACGGTTGGCACCTGTACGGTGCCTAAACAAACTTAGAAAACGTGGAGACCCCCATGCAAACCGACACAACTCGCGAGAACCCGCAGGCCAAGGCGCCGCAGGCCGCTGATTCGAACCAGGATCTGGCTGCCACCGCTCCGGGCCAACTGCGCGTGATCAAGCGTAACGGTACTGTCGTCGCCTATACCGATGACAAGATCACCGTTGCCATCACCAAGGCGTTCCTTGCAGTTGAAGGCGGCACTGCTGCTGCCTCGTCGCGTATCCACGACACCGTTGCCCGTCTGACCGAACAGGTAACAGCGACCTTCAAGCGTCGCATGCCATCGGGCGGCACTATCCACATCGAAGAAATCCAGGACCAGGTCGAACTGGCCCTGATGCGTGCTGGCGAACAGAAAGTTGCCCGTGACTACGTGATCTATCGCGACCAACGCGCCAAGGAACGTGCCACCCGCAGCAACGGCGATGTAGCCGTACAGCCACACCCGAGCATCCGTATCACCCTGGCCGATGGCAGCCTGGCGCCTCTGGACATGAACCGCCTGAACACCATCATTTCGGAAGCCTGCGAAGGCCTGGCCGAAGTCGATGGCGAGCTGATCCAGCGCGAAACCCTGAAGAACCTGTACGACGGCGTGGCCATCAAGGACGTCAACACCGCCCTGGTGATGACCGCCCGTACTCTGGTTGAGCGTGAGCCGAACTACTCCTTCGTGACCGCTCGCCTGCTGATGGACACCCTGCGCGCCGAAGGCCTGGGGTTCCTGCAAGTTGCCGAAAGCGCCACCCACCACGAAATGGCCGACCTGTACGCCAAGGCCCTGCCGGCCTACGTCGCCAAGGGTGTGGAGTTTGAACTGCTCAACCCGGCCATGGCCGACTACGACCTGGAAAAACTGGGCAAGGCGATCAACCACGAGCGCGACCAGCAGTTCACCTACCTGGGCCTGCAGACCCTCTACGACCGTTACTTCATCCACAAGGATGGCGTACGTTTCGAGCTGCCACAGGTGTTCTTCATGCGTGTGGCCATGGGCCTGGCGCTGGAAGAGAAAGACAAGGAAGCCCGCGCGATCGAGTTCTACAACCTGTTGTCGTCCTTCGACTACATGGCCTCGACCCCGACCCTGTTCAACGCCGGCACCCTGCGTCCGCAGCTGTCGAGCTGCTACCTGACCACCGTCCCGGACGACCTCTCGGGCATCTACCACGCGATCCACGACAACGCCATGCTGTCGAAATTCGCCGGTGGCCTGGGCAACGACTGGACGCCAGTACGTGCTCTGGGTTCCTACATCAAGGGCACCAACGGCAAGTCCCAGGGCGTCGTACCGTTCCTGAAAGTCGTCAACGACACTGCCGTTGCCGTTAACCAGGGCGGCAAGCGCAAAGGCGCTGTCTGTGCCTACCTGGAAACCTGGCACCTGGACATCGAAGAATTCATCGAACTGCGCAAGAACACCGGTGATGACCGTCGTCGTACCCACGACATGAACACCGCCAACTGGATCCCTGACCTGTTCATGAAGCGCGTCTTCGATGACGGCAAGTGGACCCTGTTCTCGCCTTCGGAAGTGCCAGACCTGCACGACCTGACCGGCAAGGCCTTCGAAGAGCGCTACGAGTACTATGAAGCGCTGACCGAGTACAACAAGATCAAGGTATTCAAGACCGTCCAGGCCAAAGACCTGTGGCGCAAGATGCTGTCGATGCTGTTTGAAACCGGCCACCCATGGTTGACCTTCAAAGACCCGTGCAACCTGCGTAGCCCGCAGCAGCACGTGGGCGTGGTCCACAGCTCGAACCTTTGCACCGAAATCACCTTGAACACCAACAAGGATGAGATTGCGGTATGTAACCTGGGCTCGATCAACCTGCCGAACCACATCGTCGACGGCAAGCTGGACACCGCCAAGCTGCAGCGCACCATCAACACCGCTGTACGCATGCTCGACAACGTGATCGACATCAACTACTACTCGGTACCGCAGGCACGCAACTCGAACATGAAGCACCGCCCGGTCGGCCTGGGCATCATGGGCTTCCAGGACGCGCTGTACCTGCAGCACATTCCTTATGGTTCGGACGCGGCCGTCGAGTTCGCCGACCGTTCCATGGAAGCGGTCAGCTACTTCGCCATCCAGGCATCCTGTGACCTGGCCGACGAACGTGGCGCCTACGAGACCTTCCAGGGCTCGCTGTGGTCCAAAGGCATCCTGCCGCTGGATTCGCAACAGATCCTGATCGAAGCCCGTGGCCAGAAGTACATCGACGTCGACCTGAACGAGACCCTGGACTGGGCACCCGTTCGCGAGCGCGTTCAGAAAGGTATCCGTAACTCGAACATCATGGCCATCGCGCCGACCGCGACCATCGCCAACATCACCGGCGTATCGCAGTCCATCGAGCCGACCTACCAGAACCTGTACGTGAAATCGAACCTGTCGGGCGAATTCACCGTGATCAACCCGTACCTGGTTCACGACCTTAAGGCCCGTGGCCTGTGGGACGCGGTCATGATCAACGACCTGAAGTACTACGACGGTTCGGTTCAGCAGATCGAGCGCATCCCGCAAGAACTCAAAGAGCTCTACGCGACAGCCTTCGAAGTGGAAACCAAGTGGATCGTCGACGCCGCCAGCCGTCGCCAGAAGTGGATCGACCAGGCTCAATCGCTGAACCTGTACATCGCCGGCGCCTCGGGCAAGAAGCTGGACGTCACCTACCGCATGGCCTGGTACCGTGGTCTGAAAACCACCTACTACCTCCGTGCCCTGGCCGCCACCAGCACCGAGAAGTCGACCATCAACACCGGCAAGCTCAACGCCGTATCCAGCGGTGGCGACAGCGCCCCGGTGCAGGCTGCCCCGGCACCGGCCCCTGTGCCTAAAGCCTGCGCAATCGACGAACCCGACTGCGAAGCCTGCCAATAAGGCGCGCAAGGCCGGTTCCAGCAGGAACCGGCCTTGTCGGCGACAGGGCTGCCAAGCAGCCCCCTTCGCCACCCGAGGGGCCTTTCCCCTCAAGCATTCCAAAAGTTTTGCGTGCACTGCTGTACCCGACGCGAGCTACGCAACCCAAGATCCATCAGGCCATACTGAATATGGCCCTCATGCAGGAGACCCACCATGCTGAGCTGGGACGAATTCGACAAAGAAGACGGCGAAGTTGCCGCTAAAACCGCTGGTGCTGCCCAAGCAAGCGAAAACGGTATCGACAAACTCGACAGCGCTGGCGGTGCCGCCGCCCTCGAAGCCCGTGCCGTGACGGCAGCCGACTCGGCTGCCGTAATCCGTGCCAAAGCGGCACTGGATGAACTCGACATCGCCGAAGGCCTGGCCGAGCTGGAAGGCTCCGCAGCCCGTGTGGCCGTTGACGAAAAGCGCATGATCAACTGCCGCGCCGATCTCAACCAACTGGTCCCATTCAAATACGACTGGGCCTGGCAGAAGTACCTGGACGGCTGCGCCAACCACTGGATGCCGCAAGAGGTCAACATGACCGCGGACATCGCCCTCTGGAAAAACCCGGAAGGCCTGACCGACGACGAACGCCGCATCGTCATGCGCAACCTGGGCTTCTTCTCCACTGCAGACTCCCTGGTTGCCAACAACCTGGCACTGGCCGTGTACCGCCTGATCACCAACCCGGAGTGCCGCCAGTACATCCTGCGCCAAGCCTTCGAAGAAGCGATCCACACCCACGCCTACCAGTACTGCATCGAATCGCTGGGCATGGATGAAGGCGAAATCTTCAACATGTACCACGAGATCCCATCGGTCGCTAAAAAAGCCACCTGGGGCCTGCGCTACACCCGCTCGATCTCCGACCCCGAATTCAACACCGGTACCGTCGAGACCGACAAGGAACTGCTGCGCAACCTGATCGCCTACTACTGCGTACTGGAAGGCATTTTCTTCTACTGCGGCTTCACCCAGATCCTGTCCATGGGTCGTCGCAACAAGATGACGGGGGTTGCCGAGCAGTTCCAGTACATCCTGCGTGACGAATCCATGCACCTGAACTTCGGTATCGACGTGATCAACCAGATCAAGATCGAAAACCCGCACCTGTGGGATGCCGAGATGAAGGAAGAAGCCACGCAGATGATTCTGCAAGGCACCCAACTGGAAATCGAATACGCCCGTGACACCATGCCACGCGGTGTACTGGGCATGAACGCCGCGATGATGGAAGACTACCTGAAGTTCATCGCCAACCGCCGCCTGTCGCAGATCGGCCTGAAGGAAGAGTACCCAGGTACCACCAACCCGTTCCCGTGGATGAGTGAAATCATGGACTTGAAGAAAGAGAAGAACTTCTTTGAGACCCGGGTTATCGAGTATCAGACTGGTGGGGCTTTGAGCTGGGATTGATGCTGGCTTGAGTTCAAAAGAAGGCTGCCGAAAGGCGGCCTTTTTTGTGTCTAGAAATACTGCATTGCAGGAGATCCACGCACACGCCTTGCGGCAGGCTTACTTGCAGCGGTTAATCCGATTCCGGGCAGTGATCTTGAATCTCATACCACGTTGCCTTCGCCCCTAGATGCAGATGCTTTTGATGGCCAGGGGTGAAAGGCGTGTCGAGGCAACCCAGGGCTATTGATATCCACCCGGAAAAGTCACCTTCGCTTGTCGACCAAAACAATGACGAGCCGCACTGGCAACAGAACTGCCGCGCAACGGTGGCAGAGGACTGGTAGGTGTTGAGGCTCTCACGGCCCTTGATGATGTGCAGGTCTGAGCGCGGCACACTTCCGTAGCTGGCAAATGCAGCACCATGCCCTTTTCGACACTGGCTGCAATGGCAGTGAGATACCGCTTTGGGACGAGACGAAACTCGATACGCCACCGCGCCGCACAGGCAACTTCCCGAGAAAATATGCGTCAATTTGATAGCCCTTCTTGGGGAGACGGTAGTTTAGTCGGCAAGGCCAACACCTGCGGAGCCAGGTCGTGCTCCTACGCTTACTACCAGTTCATCACCAGCGGCAAGCTAGGCCGGAAGTCGTGTGTCTGCCCTTGAACACCGTGGTCGATCTCCAGCTCCATCAAGTGCTCGTCGCCCTGGATGATCTCAAATTCGCTCAGGTGATTTGCACAAGAGGCCGCTGCGGAAAATGCTGATCCGCTGGTTGTAGTCACCCGTGCTGCGGTGATTTCGCGAAAGCCATTGGGATGCTCAATAGGCTGCGCTCGCTCGGGCGGCATCTGGTCTGGACGTTTGGCGAAAGACAGAAAGAACCACATGGGTTCCGCGGCAGGCGCATGGCCTACATCTACTTTCAGGCTGACTGGCAAGTAAGCAGGACGATACGCCCAGCTGGGAAAAGGCAGTACCTCGTTTACCGTAGCAGGCCTGAAGCACACACCAAAGGGTGATGCGTTGCTATCTGCTCTGCTGAGACGCTCGAAGAGCTGCGTGGGGGCCGTTAATGGGCTTTGAGCTTCCTGGGCATCCGTGAGGTACAACAGCTCAATAAATGTGTTTTGAAGGAAGAACCTGCGGTTCGCGGTGCCCTGCCCAGGGTGAGCGTTCGGTGTGCCCTCGATAAGTCCCAGAGCACTCAGCGCGGCAGCACTTTGAGTAGGGTTGGTTACGCAGATAAAGAGGTGATCAACTTCCATGTCTAATTCCTTTTAGAACAGGTTGGCTAAGGCTAAGTATCTGAAACGCCACAAAGACAAAACCCCTACCTGCATGTGCAGATAGGGGTTTCGGAATTTAATCTTGACGATGACCTACTCTCACATGGGGAAACCCC
>NZ_BMQU01000021.1 GCF_014648275.1 Pseudomonas laurentiana | reverse complement strand
CGCCTGAACGTGCAGGTCGATCACCTCCATGAACAACTGGGCGACCTCGGGCAGAAAGAGGCCTTGGCGCAGCACCGGCTCAAAAGCCAACAGCGCGAGCGCTTCAACGCCCGCAGCCGTGAATGGATGGGCAAGCACTTCGGCCAGTCACTGCCGCTGATGCTGGTCGGGCTGAATGTCTGGAACACCCTGTACAGCCTTGAGCAAGCGAGTGCCGACGGCCTGTTCAACAGCAACGAACTGCGGATGATGACCGCCAATGCCGCTTATACCGGTAACGCAATGATGGCCGTATGTGTGGGGCCGGGGTGGAATCGGGCGCAAGGGATGTTTGCACCGTTGGGTAACGAGATCACGAAACTTACGAAAGCGGGCGCCAGGGCATGGCTGGCTCAAGGCGATATTAACTTCGCGCAGGCCGCCAAGCGATTGATTGCCCGTACTGCAACCTGGGCGGCGCTTGGTGCAATTGCTGCGGGTGTTGAGGCATGGCAGGTGTCCAAGGATATTACGAGGGCGAGCAATGAAGATGAAAAAGATGCACTGGAGTGGAAGCGTCTATCGCTGCTCGGAATGGCGGGTGTTGCCAGCTTTCAGCTTGCGGGAGCGATTGCAGGCTATTGGTTCAACTTCGCCTGGATCATGTCCTCACCAGTCACTATTGTTCTGAGCGCACTCGGTATTGCCTATCTGCTGTTTTCAGTACATGCCAACCGGTACAAGCGCGAAGGCCTGCGCCTATGGTTGTACCGTTGTAGCTGGGGCAAGGCCCCGGAAGGCACCTGGGTGGGCGTTGACGGCCATAAAACCCAACTGATGGCCTTGCTTGAGATCCTGCAGCGACCCAGCGTCTGGGCCCGGGCGGTGTACACCTACCCGGACCGTGGGCCACAACGTTGCCTGGGGTTCTGGGTACAACTGCTGCTCCCCGCCACCCTGGCGGGCAGTATTGTCCAACTGCAACCGGTACTCATCGACAGCGAAGGCACGCCGGTCTATCACACGCCGCAGCAAGACCCGCTCTATGAGCACTTTCTGCGCGGTCATTGGGTTGATCCTGAGTTGGCCGGGCAACTGCCGGAGGCCGCCGGTGGCCAGCAATTACAGAGCGATTTTGCCTATCGGGCCAAGGATCAACACCGCGTGTGGCAGGCCTGGGTGGCGATGCCCAAGAGCAATACAGCGCTGGAGCTGGAAGTGCATTACCCGCCACCGCTCAATCAACGCGCAGACGCCCGTGGCTACATGTTCCGCGTGGCCCTGCGCGACGATTTACGTGAGGCCGAGCGGCAAAATACGCTTTTCACTGACATGCTGCCTGAAGAACAGAAGTTGGAGAAACACAGCCTCTACGGGTTGAACCTTCAGGTGCCAGAGGGGATGGCGAAATGAAGGTTTCAGAAAGTTTGTCTGGCGTGAAGTTCCTGTTGAGCCGCTGGGCCACGCCACGAGAACTGCCTCCACAACTGACGTGGAAGTATGCACATGAACCAGAGCTGCTGGAATGGAGGATCAAGGCTCGAAACTATAATACGACTATAGCCAATGGTCTATTGGTTGTGATGTTGACTATAGTTTTTGGGCTTGCACTTTACCAATATCACACATCAGTGTTCGAGCCTGGATTTTCGAAAGCAATGATTTATATTTTGTTTTTCTTTGTTATATCGACGCCTGCGGTGTGCATGACCCAACAGAGAATGAACTTCGCCTACCGCTTTACAGCAAGCGGCGCAGAATTTTGTAAATGGAAGATTTTTCCGGAGTGGACACTCACTTTTTTGAAGGGGTTGGCAGCATTTACGGCGATTGCATTTATGTGCATGGCTAGCGCCTACAATGATCCGGCGCTCCTGATCGGCGCTGTTGGCGGACCCAGTGGCGTGATGTTGACACATGCCTCCATGAATTCAGCGCGCTACCGCGATTTGCACACAGATTTCCATCACCATACCTATGAGTGGTCGAGGTTTACAGAGGTAGCCATAGACCGAAAGCAAAAATTAGTTGGCTTGGAGTTCGGTTGGTATAACGATTATCTGAACAAGCACTCGCGCAGTACCTTCCCACTTTTTGCCAAGCGTAAAGCGTTCGATTCGATCCTGAAGCTTGTCGAACAGCGCCTTCCGGATGTACCTCGGGTCGACAGGCACGTTGACCGTGGTTAACGCGCACCGTGCGGAGGGAGATGGCTAAATGACCGAAGCCAGAGGTTTATCTCACGTGAAGTCCGTGCTGACCTACTGGGCCACACCACGAGAATTGCCGCCTCAACTGGCATGGAAGTATGGAAATGAATCTGAACTGCGGGCTGGAGCATCAAGGCACAGAACTACAGTAGCGTTATTACTGACACCGTCGGCACGCCAGTGACCCAGGTCAGCACCGACCGCCTCGAAAACCGTTAAGCTATTAACGTTGATAACTGGAGGCTAACCGTTTGAAAAGCTGGCACTGCGTCGTGGGTATTCTGTTGGTCACCACGCTCACCATTCTGCTTGAAATTCCTTCAGACACCTGGATGACCTCGGCCACCGTCAGCTTGGTGCTGGGCGCCGCAGCGTTGGCCAACATGGCGGCTTCATGCCTGCTGGCCGCTCGCTGGCACCTCATCGAGCGATGGTTCGGCGGGCTGGACCGGGTGTACGAAACGCACAAATGGCTTGGTATCTGGGCATTGGTCTTCGCCAGCTACCACCTGGTGTTCAAAGCCAACCTGGATGCCTGGAACAGTGCTGCGATTGTGGAGTTTTCCAAGTACTGGACGCGCCTGGTGCGCCAACTGAGCTATGTGGCGCTGGGCATGATCGTGTTACTGGCCCTGAACCGGAACATTCCCTATAGCGTCTGGCGCTGGTGGCACAAACTCTCCGGCCCGCTGTTCCTGATCGTCATTGCCCATTGGCTGAGCTTCAAGTCACCGATTACCCTGAACAGCCCTTCCGGCATCTGGTTGGCCGTGCTCTGTGGCCTGGGGGTCATTGCTGCGCTGTACAAACTGGTGCTCTACCCCTTCATTGCCACAGCGGGCGAGTACAAGGTCGCTGCAGTGTCCATCGCCAAGGGCTCACTGCACCTGGAACTGGCACCGGTCCATCGTGGTTTCCCGTTCAAGGCCGGGCAATTCGCGTTCCTGGCCATGAAGGAAAAGGGCTTGCGTGAGCCGCACCCGTTCACGATCGCCAGCGCCCATAAAGACAACGGTCACATCCACTTCGTGATCCGCGCCTTGGGTGATTACACCCAGGCACTGCGTAAACAGGTCAAGGTCGGCATGCTGGCCGATATCTATGCGCCTTACGGGCACTTCAAGCGCCTGCCCGATGCCCGGCGGGAAATCTGGATTGGTGGCGGGGTGGGTATTTCGCCGTTCGTTTCCTGGCTACAGGACAAAGCCGCCAAGCACTTCGACAACGTCACACTGGTTTACTGCTTCAACCCCTCGCGAGCGTTCCCCAGTGCCGAGCAGATAAAGACCATGGCTGAAGAGCGTGGCGCCGAGTTCGTCGGCCATGACAGCAGCGCCGATCACCTGGCCGAAACCTTGCGCCGGGTCGCCGGCGAAACCGATCCACGGCACATCCAGATCAGCTTCTGCGGCCCCAAAGGGCTGCTGGCACAGGTCAAGGAACTGATGCGCGAGCACCAGATTCCTGAAGGCAATCTGCGCTATGAGTTCTTCGAGTTCCGCTAACAACCATCATTGACCACCTCACACGCTACGCCGACCTGATGGGCGTAGCGCGTGCCGCGCTGCCCTCCTCCGCTTAGCCCATCCCTCCTCCCATCAAGCAGACGACTGAATCGACGTTTGCAGGCCATCTGTCGCCTTCTTGCCCTACAAACTCACCTGAGGGACTTGCGCTTACAGTATTATGGTATACCATCATACGCACAAACCTTATTCCCTCAGATGGAGCCGCTCATGAGTTTTGAAATTCGCAAAATCGTCAGCTATGTCGAAGAAACCTTCATCGAAGGCGGTAAAGCCGCAGACAAGCCCGTGACCATGGTTGGGCTGGCAGTGGTCATCAAGAACCCCTGGCTGGGCCGCGGCTTCGTTGAAGACCTGAAGCCGGAAATCCGTGCCAATTGTTCCGACCTCGGTGCCCTGATGGTTGAGCGCCTGGTCGCAACCATTGGCGGCGCGGAAAAAATCGAAGCCTACGGCAAGGCAGCCGTCGTCGGTGCCGACGGTGAAATCGAACACGCTTCCGCTGTCATCCATACCCTGCGTTTTGGCAATCATTACCGTGAAGCGGTCAAGGCCAAAAGCTACCTGAGCTTCACCAACAAGCGCGGTGGCCCTGGCACCTCGATCCAGATTCCGATGATGCACAAGGACGATGAAGGTCTGCGTTCGCACTACATCACGCTGGAAATGCAGATCGAAGATGCACCGCGTGCCGATGAAATCGTTGTGGTCCTGGGTTGTGCCGACGGTGGCCGTCTGCACCCGCGTATCGGCAACCGCTACATCGATCTGGAAGAACTGGCCGCTGAGAAAGCGCAGTAACCCACACAGCATGTAGGAGCGCTCCATGATTCGGCTCACTGCTGAACGCACACCGGCTGGCACCAGTTACCTGGCGACCGGCCAAGGCCAGCCCGTGATATTGATCCACGGCGTGGGCCTGAATAAAGAAATGTGGGGCGGGCAGATCGTAGGCCTGGCCACAAAATACCGTGTCATTGCCTACGACATGCTCGGGCATGGCGCCAGCCAGCGCCCGCCCGTCGGTACCGACCTGCTGGGCTATGCCGATCAGTTGCTGGAGTTGCTTGAGCACCTTGAGCTGCCGCGGGCGACCGTAATTGGCTTCTCCATGGGCGGGCTGGTCGCTCGCGCCTTTGCGCTGCACTATCCGCAGCGCTTACAGGGGCTGGTGATCCTTAACAGCGTGTTCAATCGCAGCCTGGAACAACGCGCTGGTGTCATTGCGCGAACCGCCCAGGCCGCTGAACACGGACCGGACGCGAATGCCGAAGCGGCCCTGTCACGCTGGTTCAGTCGCGAGTATCAGGCCGCCAACCCGGCACAGATTGCAGCGATCCGCCAGACCCTGGCCAGCAATGATCCACAAGGCTACCTGACCACCTACGAGTTGTTCGCCACGCAGGACATGTACCGCGCTGACGACCTCGGCAGCATTCGGGTGCCCACCCTGATTGCCACCGGCGAACTGGACCCTGGTTCGACACCGGAGATGGCCCGGCAATTGGCCGAGCGCATTCCCGGCGCACAAGTGGCAATACTCGACGAACAGCGGCATATGATGCCGGTAGAGTCGCCGCGCCTGGTCAACCAGGTGCTGCTGAACTTTCTGGATAACGCACAAAACCAACACAACCAGATAGAGGGGATCGTTGCATGACACTCGCACGCTTCCAGATGTGCATCGGCGGCGAATGGGTCGATGCCCTTAACGGCAAAACGTTTGAAAGCCTGAACCCGGCACTGGCCGAGCCTTGGGCGGTGCTGCCCGATGCCGACGAAGCCGATGTCGAACGTGCCGTTCAATCGGCCCAGGCAGCCTTCGAAAGCTCGGCCTGGCGAGGCCTGAGCGCAACCGCGCGAGGCAAGCTGCTGCGCCGCCTTGGCGATTTGATCGCCGAGAACAAAGAGCAACTGGCACAACTGGAAAGTCGCGACAACGGCAAGCTGATCCGCGAAACCCGCGGCCAGGTGGGCTATCTGCCGGAGTTTTTCCACTACACCGCCGGCCTGGCCGACAAACTCGAAGGCGGCACCCTGCCGCTGGACAAGCCGGACATGTTTGCCTACACCGTGCACGAGCCCATTGGCGTCGTGGCCGGGATCATTCCGTGGAACAGCCCGCTGTACCTGACCGCGATAAAACTGGCGCCAGCCCTGGCCGCTGGCAACACCATCGTGCTCAAACCGTCCGAACACGCTTCAGCCACCATTCTTGAGCTGGCCCGACTGGCCCTGGAAGCGGGCATTCCGCCTGGTGTGGTCAACGTCGTGACCGGCTACGGCCCCAGCACAGGTGCTGCCCTGACCCGTCACCCCCTGGTGCGCAAAATTGCCTTTACCGGTGGTGCTGCCACGGCTCGCCATGTGGTGCGCAGCAGCGCCGAGAACTTTGCCAAGCTGTCGCTGGAGCTGGGCGGCAAATCGCCCAACATTATCTTTGCCGACGCAGACCTCGACAGCGCGATCAACGGTGCCATCGCAGGTATCTATGCGGCCTCCGGACAGAGTTGCGTGTCCGGTTCACGCTTGCTGGTTCAGGACGAAATCTACGATGAGTTCGTTGAGCGCCTGATTGCCCGCGCCAAACGTATTCGTATCGGCAACCCGCAGGACGACAGCACCGAGATGGGCCCGATGGCGACCGCCCAGCAACTGGCGGTCGTCGAAGGCCTGGTGGCCGATGCCCTGGCAGAAGGCGCTCGTCTGCGCCTGGGTGGCAAGCGTCCGGACATTGCCGGCGGTGGCTGGTTCTATGAGCCAACCCTGTTCGAGTGCGACAGCAACTCGATGAAGATCATGCAAGAAGAGGTGTTCGGCCCAGTGGCCTCGGTGATTCGTTTCAAAGACGAAGCCCAGGCCCTGGCGATTGCCAACGACTCGCAGTTCGGCCTTGCTGCCGGTATCTGGACACGCGATCTGGGCCGTGCCCACCGCCTGGCCCGGGACGTACGCTCCGGCATTATCTGGGTCAACACCTACCGCGCGGTATCGGCCATGGCGCCCATCGGCGGCTTCAAGAATAGCGGCTACGGTCGCGAGAGCGGCATCGAATCGGTGCTGGCCTATACCGAACTGAAAACGGTATGGATCAACCTCTCGCAGGCACCGATGCCCGACCCGTTTGTCATGCGCTAGGAGACCTGAATCATGATCGAACCCGGCATTTACAAAGAAGTCATGGGCTCCTTCCCTTCCGGGGTGACCGTGGTCACCACCCTGGACGCGCAGGGCGACATCGTCGGCATCACCGCCAGCGCGTTCAGCGCGCTGTCGATTGACCCGGCACTGGTCCTGTTCTGCCCTAACTACGCGTCGGATACCTACCCGATTCTGCGCAACAGCAAGCAGTTCGCCATTCACTTGCTCGCAGCGGATCAACAGGCCGAAGCCTATGCCTTTGCCGGCAAGGGCAAAGACAAGGCCAAAGGCATTGAGTGGCACCTCAGTGCGCTGGGTAACCCCTTGCTGAGCAACGCTACCGCGATCATTGAATGCGAGCTATGGCGCGAATATGACGGTGGCGATCACGCCATCATCGTAGGCGCGGTAAAAAATCTGATCCTGCCCGATCAGCCCGCCACGCCGATGATCTACCACAAAGGCAAGCTGGGCGCGCTGCCCACCCTGACCTAAGCGTTTACTCCGGGGCCGCTCGCTACCCTGCCCCCCTCGGTAGCGGCCCCTTTTTATTCCGGGAGCCGGCATGACACCTGCAGCCTCGCAACTATTCCGCCAGCAAGCCTTCATCAACGGCCAATGGCTGGAAGCGCCGGACGGCGCCTATCAGCAGATCTTCAATCCGGCCAACGGCGAACGCATCGGCCAGGTGCCGAACCTCGGTGCCGACCAGGCCCGCCTGGCCATCGCCTCGGCAAATGCGGCCTGGCCAAGCTGGCGTAACCTGACGGCCAAGGAGCGCAGCACCCTGCTCAAGCGCTGGCACAGCCTGATGCTCGAACAGGCCGACGCCCTGGCCGAAATTCTCACGCTGGAACAGGGCAAGCCCCTCGCCGAAGCCAAGGGTGAAATTCTCTACGCGGCCAGCTTCATCGAGTGGTTTGCCGAGGAAGCCAAGCGCATCTATGGCGACACCATTCCCAGCCACAAGGCGGATGCCCGTATCGTCGTCAGCAAGGAGCCGATTGGTGTGGTGGCCGCCATCACACCGTGGAACTTCCCGGCCGCGATGATTACCCGCAAAGCCGGTCCGGCGCTGGCTGCCGGTTGCCCATGTATCGTCAAGCCGGCGCCAGAGACGCCCTTCTCCGCGCTGGCGATGGCTGCACTGGCCGAACAGGCGGGTATTCCACCTGGCGTGTTCAATGTCATCACCGGGGACGCCGTGGCGATTGGTGCAGAACTGACCAGCAGCCCGGTGGTGCGCAAGCTGTCCTTCACGGGCTCCACCGGCATTGGCAAACTGCTAATGGCGCAGTGCGCACCGACCCTGAAGAAAGTCTCGCTGGAATTGGGCGGCAATGCGCCCTTTATCGTCTTCGACGACGCCGACCTCGAGCGCGCCGTGGAAGGTGCATTGATAGCCAAATTCCGCAATGCCGGGCAGACCTGCGTGTGTGTCAACCGCTTCCTGGTTCAAGACGGCATTCACGATGCGTTTGTTGCACGCCTTGCCGAGCGTGTTGCAGCACTCAAGGTTGGCGCTGGTTTCGAGCCTGGCGTCCAGCAAGGGCCGCTGATCAACGAGCGCGCCGTGGCCAAGGTTGAAGAGCACGTTCAGGATGCCCTGGCATTGGGTGCGCAACTGGTTTGCGGTGGCGCACGCCACGCGCTGGGGCACGGCTTTTTCCAGCCAACCGTACTCTGCGGACTGACCCGCGAAATGAAAGTTGCACAGGAAGAAACCTTCGGGCCATTGGCAGCGGTATTCCGTTTCGACACTGAAGCCGAAGCGATTGCGCGTGCCAACGACACCGAATTTGGCCTGGCTGCCTACTGTTATACCCGCGACCTGGGGCGTGCCTGGCGCATGAGCGAAGCGCTGGAATACGGCATGGTCGGTATCAACGAAGGGCTGATTTCCACCGAAGTGGCACCCTTTGGCGGGGTCAAGGCTTCCGGGCTGGGCCGTGAAGGCTCGAAGTACGGCATCGAAGACTACCTCGAAATCAAATACACCCTGATGGGCGGGCTTTGACCCGACAGGAGCAGCACGACATGAGCAACGAGAAATATGAAAAAGGCCTGGCGATCCGCACTCAGGTGCTGGGCGAAGCCTACGTCAACCGCTCGATCGAGAATGCCGATGACTTCAACCGCCCCCTGCAGGAGCTGGTCACAGAGTACTGCTGGGGCCACGTCTGGGGCCGCGAGGGCTTATCGCTTAAAGAGCGCAGCATGATAAACTTGGCCATGATATCGGCCCTCAACCGACCTCACGAACTCAAGCTGCATATCCGTGGCGCCTTGCGTAATGGACTGAGTCGTGAACAAATACGCGAAATTCTGCTTCAGGTCGGCATCTACTGCGGTGTACCTGCTGCCGTGGACAGCTTCCGGCTCGCCCGTGAAGCCTTCGCCGAAGCCGATGCAGAGGCCTCCAGTTAAACCTGGGCTGCTGATCCAAATGGAGCACGGACGATCCTGGCGATCGCCGTGCGCCTTTTAGCTGGACAGCCCAACTCAGAGCAGACCCCATGAAACGCCTGCCAATCGACGACAGCTTCAAGGTCAATCGCAACCCCGTTACCCTGCGCGAAATCGTGCTGGATAAACTGCGAAGCGCCATCATGAATTTCCAGCTCCTGCCCGGCGACCGCCTGGTCGAGCGCGACCTGTGCGACCGCCTTGGCGTCAGCCGCACCTCGGTGCGTGAAGCCTTGCGCCACCTGGAGTCCGAAGGGCTGGTGGAATTCGCCGACGCCAAGGGCCCTCGGGTAGCCATCATCACGCTGGACGATGCCGTCGATATCTACGAGCTGCGCTGTGTGCTGGAAGGCATGATCGTTCAACTGTTCACCCTGCGCGCCAAGGCCAAGGATATCAAGGCCCTGGAAAAAGCCCTCGAAGACAACCGCAAGGCCCTTGCAGACGGTGAACTGCAACAGGTCATCGATTCGGTTCAAGGCTTCTACGACGTGCTGCTCGAAGGCTCAGGCAACCACATCGCAGCCACCCAGCTGCGCCAGCTTCAGGCGCGGATCAGCTACCTTCGCGCAACATCGGTGTCTCAGGAAAACCGCCGTGGCGCCAGTAGCCAGGAGATGGAGCGTATCGTCGAGGCCATCAAGAGCGGCGATCCACTGGCCGCGCACCAGGCGTCGGTCGACCACGTACGCGCTGCGGCGAAAGTGGCCCTGGAGTACCTCAAGCGCAAGCAGGGAGAGACCAGTGACATCCCCGAGATCATTGCGCCCATTGCCCTCAAAGAACCACGAATAGGCCGCTGACATGATGACCCCGCGCTTTTGCCCGCAATGCGGTGGCAATGATCTGGCTCGCCAAACGCCAGCGGGGGATACCCATGAGCGCCTGATGTGCCGCAGTTGCGGGTACATCCACTACGTCAATCCGAAAATCATTGCCGGCTGCATCATCGAGCAGGACGGCAAGTACCTGCTGTGCCAACGCGCCATTCCTCCTCGCCCGGGTACCTGGACATTGCCGGCCGGTTTCATGGAAAGCAACGAAACCACCGAGCAGGCCGCCTTGCGCGAGGTGTGGGAAGAGACGGGTGTTCGAGCGGAAATTCACTCGCCCTACTCGATCTTCAGCGTGCCGAAGATCAGTGAGGTGTACATCATCTACCGCGCCATCGCCCTGGAAGTCACGGGCCAGTTTGGTCCGGAAACCCTCGACTACCGGTTCTTCGCACCCGAGGACATCCCTTGGGACAGTATCTATTACCCGGCGATACGGCAGATCCTCGAGCGCTACATCGAGGAACGCCAAGCAGGTGTCTATGGCATCTACATTGGCAATGATGACAGCGGCAAGATCCACTTCATCCGCTAAGCCCTCCGCGCCCTTCCTTCAGGGCGCGACACCCTCGACTATAATCACCTCGGCCCGAGCGACACCGTCGCGATAGCCCTTGGCCTCCTGATACGCCTGCGACTGGTAGCACGCCAGCGCCTGGGCATAGGAGTCAAACTCGATGACGACGCTGCGTTGCGGCGTTGGGCGCCCTTCCAGAGCCTCGCTGCGACCGCCTCGAGCCAGTAACCGTCCTCCATAGGCGGCAAACGCCGCAGGTGCGCGACGGGTGTATTCGCCATAGGCATCGGGGTCGGTGACATCCACATGCGCAATCCAGTAAGCCTTCATCGTGACCTCCTCAGTCTATTCGTATTATGGTATACCATAGAATTTCATACCACACACTGAGAGTCCAGCCATGGCCTTCAACAGCATTGCAGAAATCATCGAAGACTACCGTCAGGGCAAAATGGTGATCCTGGTCGATGACGAAGACCGCGAGAACGAAGGCGACCTGCTGATTGCGGCCGACCATTGCGACGCCAGGGCCATCAGCTTCATGGCCTGCGAAGCCCGCGGCCTGATCTGCCTGACGCTAACCGACGAACACTGCCAGCGTTTGGGCCTGGAACAAATGGTGCCCAGTAACGGCAGCGTGTTCAGCACCGCGTTCACCGTCTCTATCGAGGCCGCCAGTGGCGTAACCACGGGCATTTCCGCTGCTGACCGGGCCCGTACCGTAGCAGCCGCAGTGGCCAGGGATGCCGTGCCAGAGGACCTCGTACAACCCGGACATATCTTTCCGTTGCGCGCCAAGGAAGGCGGTGTCCTGACCCGCGCCGGGCATACCGAAGCAGGCTGCGACCTGGCGCGCCTGGCGGGCCTTACCCCTTCCTCGGTGATCGTCGAGGTGATGAATGACGATGGCACCATGGCCCGACGCCCTGATCTGGAAGTGTTCGCACGCCAGCACGGCATCAAGATCGGCACCATTGCCGACCTGATCCACTACCGCCTGAGCACCGAGCACACGGTTGTCCGCATCGGTGAGCGCGAACTGCCAACGGTGCATGGCACCTTCCGCCTGGTCACCTATGAAGACCGAATCGAAGGTGGCGTGCACATGGCGATGGTGATGGGCGAACTGCGCCGCGAGCAACCAACCCTGGTGCGGGTGCATGTCATCGACCCCTTGCGCGATCTGGTTGGCGCAGAGTACAGCGGGCCAAGCAACTGGACACTGTGGGCTGCCCTGCAGAAAGTCGCCGAGGAAGGTCATGGGGTTGTAGTGATCCTGGCCAACCACGAATCCTCGCAAGCCCTGCTCGAACGTGTACCGCAGTTGACCCAACCGCCACGGCAGTACAGCCGCTCACAGTCGCGCATTTACTCGGAAGTCGGCACCGGCGCGCAGATCCTGCAGGACCTGGGTGTGGGCAAACTACGTCATCTTGGCCCACCGTTGAAGTACGCAGGGCTAACCGGCTATGACCTGGAAGTGGTTGAAAGTATTCCATTTTCTGCCTGATCGCCGCTGTTCCACGCGCGGCAACGCGCGATGTTGTCCATGAACACAGCATTTTGCCGGATGGTCGGTACGGCAAAATGCTTGCAGAAAGTTTGGAATACCATAATATGATATTCCGTAGACCGGACACTTTTGCCAAGTGCGCCCGCCAGGGACAGCACAAATAACAGCCCTTGGCACGGTCGCCTTTCAAGGCCCCGATGGACCTACTGCTCCCGATAAGCGGGTGTCTACAGCCCGCTCAAAAACACAACAAATGAGGGCGTGAAAATGGTGTTGAACAAACGTGTAGCCGCGGTACTTGTTGCAGGCATGCTGGCATCCGCCTGCTCATTCGTCTCAGCGGCCGAGAGCGTCAACTTCGTCAGTTGGGGCGGTACTACCCAGGATGCGCAGAAGCAGGCCTGGGCCGACTCCTTCACCCGCAGCAGCGGCATCACCGTGGTTCAAGACGGGCCAACCGACTATGGCAAGCTCAAGGCAATGGTCGAAAGCGGCAACGTGCAGTGGGATGTGGTTGACGTAGAGGCCGACTTCGCCCTGCGTGCAGCCTCTGAAGGCTTGCTTGAGCCACTGGACTTCAACACGATTCAGCGCGACAAGATCGACCCGCGCTTCGTTTCCGATCACGGCGTCGGCTCGTTCTTCTTCTCCTTCGTGCTGGGCTACAACGAAGGCAAGCTGGGCGCTAGCAAGCCGGTCGATTGGACCGCGCTGTTCGACACCAAGACCTATCCCGGCAAGCGTGCCCTGTACAAATGGCCAAGCCCTGGCGTGCTTGAACTGGCACTGCTGGCCGACGGCGTGCCTGCCGACAAGCTCTATCCACTGGACCTGGACCGCGCCTTCAAAAAACTCGACACCATCAAGAAAGACATCGTCTGGTGGGGTGGCGGCGCTCAATCGCAACAACTGCTTGCCTCGGGCGAAGCCAGCCTTGGCCAGTTCTGGAACGGTCGGATTTACGCCCTGCAGCAAGATGGCGCCCCGGTGGGCGTAAGCTGGAAACAGAACCTGGTCATGGCCGACTTCCTGGTAGTACCCAAGGGTTCCAAGAACAAGGAGGCGGCCATGAAGTTCCTGGCCAATGCCAGCAGCGCCAAAGGCCAGGCCGACTTTTCCAACCTGACCGCCTATGCGCCGGTCAACGTCGACAGCGTCGCACGCCTGGACTCCGTGTTGGCACCTAACTTGCCGACTGCCTACGCTAAGGATCAGATCACTCTCGACTTCGCATACTGGGCCAAGAACGGTCCTGCCATTGCGACACGGTGGAACGAATGGCTGGTCAAATGAAAATGGCGGCCACTGCGTCCCGTCACACCAACACGAGCAGCAGCGCCGAGGGCGCTGCTGGCTCGACCACCGGCAAGGCAGTCACCATGAAGCAATCCCCCAGCTTGGCACAACGCTGGCGGGGCGTCGGCAACCTGATACCCGCTCTGCTATTCCTTGGCCTGTTCTTCCTGGCGCCGCTGATCGGCCTGTTGCTGCGAGGCGTACTGGAACCCACACCGGGGCTGGGGAACTATGAACAACTGTTCGCCAACTCGGCCTATGCACGGGTGCTGCTGAACACGTTCTCGGTGGCTGGGCTGGTCACGCTGTTCAGCCTGCTGCTGGGCTTTCCGCTGGCCTGGGTGATCACCCTGGTCCCTCGCGGCTGGGGCCGCTGGGTGTTGAACATCGTCCTGCTGTCGATGTGGACCAGCCTGTTGGCACGCACCTACTCCTGGCTGGTACTGCTGCAGGCTTCCGGGGTCATCAACAAGGTGCTGATGGCCTTGGGCATCATCGATCAACCGCTGGAAATGGTGCATAACCTGACCGGCGTGGTGATCGGCATGAGCTACATCATGATCCCGTTCATCGTACTGCCACTGCAGGCCACCATGCAGGCAATCGACCCGATGATCCTGCAGGCCGGTTCAATCTGCGGCGCCAGCCCCTGGACCAATTTCTTCCGGGTGTTTTTGCCGCTGTGTCGTCCAGGGCTGTTCTCCGGTGGGCTGATGGTGTTCGTGATGTCCCTGGGTTACTACGTCACGCCAGCACTGCTGGGCGGTGCGCAGAACATGATGCTGCCCGAGTTCATCATTCAGCAGGTGCAGTCGTTCCTTAACTGGGGCCTGGCCAGCGCCGGTGCCGCACTGCTGATCGTGATCACCCTGGTGCTGTTCTACTTCTACCTGAAGCTTCAACCGGAGTCCCCGGTTGGTGCCAGTAACGCGAGGTAAGCGATCATGCTCCTGACTCCCAATGCCATGGGCCGGCGCATGCGTCTGGGCCTGTACCTCACCACCGGCCTGATCGCACTGTTCCTGCTACTGCCGATCGTGTTCATCGTGCTGCTGTCGTTCGGTTCTTCGCAGTGGCTGGTGTTCCCGCCACCGGGCTGGACGCTGAAATGGTACGGTCAGTTCTTTTCCAATGCCGACTGGATGAACGCCGCACTGGCCAGCCTCAAGGTGGCGGTACTGACGACCTTCTGCGCCGTCGCACTCGGCCTGCCGACAGCCTTCGCCCTGGTTCGCGGGCGCTTTCCTGGCCGGGAAATGCTCTATGGCCTGTTCACCCTGCCGATGATCGTGCCACTGGTGATCATCGCGGTCGCGGTGTATGCGCTGTTCCTCAAACTGGGCTACACCGGAACCCTGTTCGCGTTCGTGGTGAGCCACGTGATCGTCGCGCTGCCCTTTACCATCATCTCGATCATCAACTCATTGAAGCTGTTCGATCAGTCTATCGAAGACGCTGCGGTGATCTGCGGCGCTTCGCGCCTGCAGGCGGTGGTCAAGGTGACCTTCCCGGCGATCCGCCCAGGCATGGTTGCCGGCGCGCTGTTCGCCTTCCTCGTTTCCTGGGACGAAGTGGTGCTCAGTGTGATGATGGCCAGCCCGACCCTGCAAACCCTGCCCGTGAAAATGTGGACCACCCTGCGTCAGGACCTGACACCTGTGATCGCCGTCGCATCGACGCTGCTGATCGGTCTGTCACTACTGGTCATGGTGATCGCCGCCGCACTGCGCCGGCGCAATGAAATCAGCGCCTGAGCGCCTAGGAGTACGACATGAGTGCCGTCATCAAAGATCCTGCACAGCAGCGCGACAAGCCCCTGGTCAGCCTGCGCAACCTGAACAAGCACTACGGCGACTTTGCCGCCGTGGACAACATTTCGCTGGACATCCAGGACGGTGAGTTCCTCACGTTCCTCGGCTCCAGCGGCTCAGGAAAAAGCACGACGCTGTCGATGCTCGCCGGGTTTGAAACACCCAGCAGCGGCGAGATCCTGGTCAATGGTCAATCGTTGGTCAACGTACCACCGCACAAGCGCGACATCGGCATGGTGTTCCAGCGCTACTCACTGTTCCCGCACCTTTCGGTACGCGACAACATCGGCTTCCCCTTGGCCATCCGCAAACTGGCGGCCAGTGAGCGAGACAAGCGTGTCGATGCCATGCTCAAGCTGGTACAACTGGATAAGTTTGCCCATCGGCGCCCGTCCCAACTCTCTGGCGGCCAGCAGCAGCGCGTGGCCATTGCCCGTGCCTTGGTCTATGAACCCCGCATCCTGCTGATGGATGAACCGCTCGGAGCGTTGGACAAGAAGCTGCGTGAAGACCTGCAGGACGAACTGCGTCAACTGCACCGTCGCCTGGGCATTACCATCGTGTACGTCACCCACGACCAGGAAGAAGCCATGCGCCTGTCTCAGCGCATTGCGATTTTCAGTCACGGCAAGATCGTCGGGCTGGGCAGCGGTTACGACCTCTATCAGAACCCGCCGAATGCCTTTGTCGCCTCGTTCCTTGGCAATTCCAACTTCCTCAAGCTCAAGGCCCAGGGTAATGCGGTGGCCAGCTTTGAAGGCCAGCCACTGTCGATCCGACTGACCGGTGGCCTGCAACTCGATCAGGACGTGCTGTTGATGATCCGGCCGGAGAAAGCCCTGGCCCTGAGTGTTGAGCAGGCCCAGCGGGAACCCCTCGCTGCGGGCTGGAACGAAGTCTCGGCCAAGGTCAGTGAAATGCTCTTCCTCGGTGAAAGCCAAACCTGCAGCGTGGTTACACCTGGCGGCACAGCGATGACCGTCAAGGCCCTGTCGGCGACGGGCATGCCTCTCACCGCTGGCGACTCGGTACGGGTACGCTGGGCAACCAGTGATGCCTGCGTGTATACCCAATGGTCTGAAAGCGATCTGAACAAGGCCGCTGGCGCGCATTAACCCCCTCCTCGTTCCCGTGCCCTGCACGGGAACGCCCCTACCGACAGCACCGGTCGGCCAGCATCGCCCCCTTCTCTACGCTACATAAACCGCAACGCTTCCCGCCTTCGCTAATCCTCAAGTGACTCAGCGCGTGCCCGCCCGCTCAGCCATACGCGGCTGAACATCGAGGGCGATAACACCTGAGCCAACCCGCCCGCTTGCCGTGCCGTGCCCAGGCATTGCCAACAGCACAGTCGTTCAACGTGCAGACGTAACACTGCGCTGATACGGCGAATCAATACCGTGCCTGACTGAGTGCCAGGTGTTTCGGAACCGATCCGCCTGTATCGATTGAGAGCGATGGGAATTGGGGGATATGAAAGGTGATGCCCGAGCGGCAGCGAAGTGCAGGCAACCAGGCCACTGCACGCCAGGTCAGTAAGCGGTAGTCATTCGAGGGGCGTTATCGGTTCGTGATCGACGCACCGATGCTGATGCTGATGCTTGAAACGCAATACGCCGTCGCCGAGCGCCCGGGCCTGGACCCTGCTGCGCGCAGCGACGGCGATTGACCGTACTACCCTTGATCAGTCGGTAAAGCCCAGTTTGACTGCACCACGTGCTACTGGCTGACCACGGGTAGCCAGGCAATAGTACAGCGGGCAGGTCACTGCCAGCCCGACCAGCCAGGACAAGTCAGCGCCTTCCACCAGATTGGCATAGGGCCCGACATACAGCGAGGTATTGGCAAACGGCAGTTGCACGAGGGTGCCG
Source organism: Pseudomonas laurentiana (assembly GCF_014648275.1). GTDB lineage: Bacteria > Pseudomonadota > Gammaproteobacteria > Pseudomonadales > Pseudomonadaceae > Aquipseudomonas > Aquipseudomonas laurentiana. The sequence continues at coordinate 61,719 of NZ_BMQU01000021.1, read as the reverse complement.
ATACCGTACGCAACAATCGCATGCAGGTTAAAGCGCCCATACACGCCGCCGTCGGCGCTGAAAATCGAGGTGATGTCGTACCGACCGCGCTTGATCAGGTAGAAATCGATCAGGTTGATCGACGCCCACGGTACCAGGACCAGCAGCAGCGCCAGAACCAGGCCGATAAATTGCGAAATGAAGTCCGCCGAAGCACCCAGCGCAACCACGCAGCACCCCGCCAGGGTCAGCGTCGACAACACCACCCGCACCCTGATGCTAGGGGTCCATTGACTGGCGAAGGTCTGGATCGAGGTAATGATCGACAGCACCGCACCGTACAGATTCAGGGCGTTGTGACTGATGATGTTGAGCAGGAACAGCACCATCAAGATCGGCCCCAACCCGCCCGTGGCCTGCTTTACAGCCGCCATGGCTTCAGTACCGTCGGGCGTGGCCAACACGGCGACAACACCGAAGGTGAACGACAGGATGGTACCCAGTGTCGCGCCCAGGTAGGTGGCCAGGAACGGTCGGGCAATGCCGATATCGGCGGGCAGGTAGCGCGAGTAATCCGACGTGTAAGGCGAAAAACTGATCTGCCAGATGATCCCCAGCGACACCGTGGCCAACCAGCCAGACAGGTTGAAACCACCACGGCTGAAGAAGTCAGCGGGCACATCGTGGGCAAAGATATAGACGAAGCCCGCCAACAACGCACTGCCCATGACCCAGGTGCCGATGCGGTTCAAGGTATGGATAAAACGGTAGCCGATCACGCCGATTGCCGTAGCGCTCAACGCGCCGATCAGAATACTCGCCGGTACCGGCACCGAGGGCGCAATACCGGTAATGGATTTTCCGGCCAGGACGATGTTGGAGATGAAAAAGCCGATGTAGATGATTGCCGTGAAAAACACGATCAGCAACGCACCGTAGCGGCCGAACTGACCGCGGCTCTGGACCATCTGCGGAATACCCATGCACGGCCCTTGCGCCGACGCCAGGGCAATCACAATGCCGCCGAGCAGGTGCCCGAGGATAATCGCCATCACCCCCCAGAACAGGTTGAGATGGAATACCTGAACCACCATCGCACCGGTCACGATGGGTAGCGGTGCAATGTTGGTGCTGAACCACAGGGTGAAAAGATCGCGTGCCTTCCCGTGGCGCTCCGCGAGCGGTACGTAGTCGACCGTATGGTTCTCGATCAACGGGTCTTGTTTGGACATCTGGGACATGTTCATCAACTCGAGTTTGTCTGTTCTTATCTTTGTATAAAGCCAAACCGGGGCCGCTCTGCGAGCCGCCCAAGATGAACACCATATTATGGTATTCCAACTTTTTCACAAGACTGAACCGGTCTTTAGCCGACCAACTGATCCGCCCTCTCGCCATGGAACGTCCGCTCTAATTGGCCAGAACCCCAGAAAAGACGGGGCATGAAGCGCCTTTGCGACACTCGTCGCGCGGTGCGCAAAAGGCATTGCAAAGATCATATTATGGTATACCATCATACCTGAAGCCTGACCCAAACCTTCCTGCTGCTTCGAGGACAGTCCAATGATCGATGCCACCCTCTACAAACAAGTCATGGGTTCATTCCCGTCCGGGGTGACCGTCATCACCACCCTCGACGACGATGGCCAGGTCGTCGGCCTGACCGCCAGCGCTTTCAGTTCGCTGTCGATGGATCCGGCCCTGGTGCTGTTCTGCCCCAACTACAGTTCCGACTCCTACCCGGTCCTGATCAAGAACAAACGCTTTGCCATCCATGTGCTGTCCGGCGTCCAGCAAAAAGAAGCCTATGCCTTCGCCCGCAAGGGCAAAGACAAGGCACAAGGGATCGAATGGACCCTCAGCGAACTGGGCAACCCACTGTTGAGTAACGCTACGGCCATCATCGAGTGTGAACTGTGGCGCGAGTATGAAGGCGGCGATCACGCCATCATGGTTGGCGCAGTGAAGAACCTGATTGTGCCGCAGCGCGACAACGGGCCGCTGGTGTACTGCAATGGAAAGATGGGCGCGTTGCCAGTACTGGCGTGAGCCGGGGCGCAGTAGACAAATCGCTTGCAGATATCCCGTATTATGGTATACCAATAATTCAGTGACCGGGCCGTCATGTTCCACTCGATACCCGGTAGTAACGGCCAGACACCACCCGGCAGCGCACAGCGCTCTTTCCTGATATCAGGCCTGCAGTCGACGGGCCCACAACAAAAGATCCGAGGTAAGCGTCATGAAATTTTCGTTGTTCGTACACATGGAGCGTTGGGACGAAAGCGTCAGCCATCGCCAGTTGTTCGAAGACCTGACCGAGCTGACCCTCATGGCCGAAACCGGCGGTTTCAGCACCGTCTGGATTGGTGAACACCACGCCATGGAATACACCATCTCGCCAAGCCCGATGCCGCTGCTGGCTTACCTCGCGGCCAAGACCACCACCATCCACCTCGGTGCAGGCACCATCATTGCGCCGTTCTGGCACCCGTTGCGGGTCGCAGGTGAATGCGCGCTGCTGGATGTGATCAGTAACGGGCGGATGGAAGTCGGCCTGGCCCGGGGTGCCTACCAGTTTGAATTCGACCGCATGGCTGGTGGCATGCCGGCCTCCTCTGGTGGCCAGGCGCTGCGTGAGATGGTCCCGGTTGTGCGCGCCCTGTGGCAGGGTGACTACGCCCACGATGGCGATATCTGGAAATTCCCGACCTCCACCAGCGTGCCAAAACCTGTACAGAAACCCATGCCGCCCATGTGGATTGCTGCCCGCGATCCGGATTCCCACAACTTTGCAGTCGCCAACGGTTGCAATGTGATGGTTACACCACTGATGAAGGGCGATGAAGAAGTCCTGGACCTCAAGAACAAGTTCCAGACCGCCTTGAACAACAACCCCGATGTACCGCGTCCGCAACTGATGGTTCTGCGCCACACCCATGTACACGCCGTCGACGACCCTGAGGGCTGGAAAGTCGGTGCACAGGCCATTTCGCGCTTCTACCGCACCTTCGATGCCTGGTTCGGCAACAAGCAGACCCCGGCCAACGGTTTCCTTGAGCCAAGCCCGGAAGAAAAGTTCGCTGAGCGTCCGGAGTTCGAGCTGGAAAACATCCGCAAGAACACCATGATCGGCACCCCGGAAGAGATCATTGCGCGCATTCGCTACTACCAGGAACTGGGCGTGGATGAGTTCAGCTTCTGGTGCGACAACAGCCTGCCGCATGCCGAGAAGAAGAAGTCCCTGGAGCTATTCATCAAGCACGTGGTCCCCGCTTTCAGCTAAGCGAACCGCAGGCGTCGACACAAAAACGCCGGGGCATGCCCCGGCGTTTTTTTCACTCAATTGCAGCAACTCAATGGTTGTATGCCCGCTCGTTGTGCTCGGCGAGGTCGAGTCCCATCTCCTCCACCGATTCATCGGCACGCAAGCCCGTCAACGCACTCACCGCTTTCAGAATGAGCCAGCTGACCACAAAGCAATACACCGTGGTCATCAAAACACCCTGAACCTGCGCCCATACCTGCGCGCCCATGCTCACGCCCTCAACCAACCCACCCATGGACGGTACGCAAAACACACCGGTCAGCAGCGCGCCAATGATGCCGCCGATACCATGCAGACCAAATACGTCGAGGCTGTCGTCATAACCCAGACGCCGTTTCAGCACGGTGACGCTCAAGTAACAGAGCACGCCGCACAACACGCCAATGGCCAAGGCACCGCCAACTCCCACGTAGGCACACGCCGGGGTAATACCGACCAAGCCGGCCAAGGCACCGCTGGCCAGGCCCAACGCACTGGGTTTACCGACCTTGAACCATTCGGTGAACATCCAGCCGAGGATGCCGGCGCATGCAGCCAGTTGGGTGTTAAGCATCACAATCCCGGAGACGCCGGCAAGGCCACCGCCCGAACCGATATTGAAGCCGAACCAACCCACCCAGAGCATGGCCGCACCGACCATGGTCAGGCTCAGGTTATGGGCTGGCATCGGCGTATTGGCATAGCCCTTGCGCTTGCCGAGCATCAGGCATGCGGCGAGCGCTGCCACCCCGGCATTGATGTGCACCGCTGTTCCGCCTGCGTAATCCAGCACACCCCAGTTGTGCATCAACGCTCCGGCCCCACCCCAGACCATATGCGCCACCGGTGCGTATACCAGGGTGAACCACAAGGCCATGAACAACAGCGCCGCCGAAAACTTCATGCGCTCGGCGAAAGCACCCGCGATCAACGCCGGGGTAATGATGGCGAACGTCATCTGGAAGGTGACGTAGACACCCTCGGGAATGTCGCCGACCAGGCTGTCAGGCGTCATGCCTGCCAACATTGCGCGGCTCAGGCCACCGACAAAACTGTTGAAGGTCACCTCCCCTTCAACCATCCCGGTGGTATCGACCACCATGCTGTAGCCATAGATCACCCACAGCACGCCCACCAGACCGGCGATACCGAAACACTGGGTAAACAGCGAAAGCATGTTCTTGGCCCGCACCAGGCCACCGTAGAACAGCGCCAGGCCCGGCAGACACATGAACAGTACCAGCACCGCGGCACTGATCATCCAGGCGGTACTGCCGGTGTTGAGTGTCGGGGCATCGGCCGCCTGGGCCAGCGGTACAACCGCAGCCAATGCAACCAGGCTCAGGAGGAGATTGCCAGAAAAGCGCTTGACCATTTTCGAAGCTCCTGCAAAAAAAAGGGTTTGCTGGCAGCACGTAAAAGGACATCGATGAACGGGCTTTTATAAGCCTCTAGGTCGGCACGACACCCCTACTGGGAGGGGTGTCGTGTTTACAGCGCTGGCTCAGTACTGCTGGCCAGGTATCCAATGGGTGCCAGCCAGCGGCACCCGTGCCATTGCAGCCGCTTCCACCGTCAAGGCCACCAGGTCCTCAGGGTCGAGGTTGTGCAGGTGCGACTTGCCGCAGGCGCGCGCCATGGTTTGCGCCTCAAGCACCAACACCCGCAGGTAGTTGGCCAGACGGCGCCCACCTTCGACCGGATCCAGGCGCTTGGACAGCTCCGGGTCCTGGGTCGTGATGCCCGCAGGGTCTCGACCATTTTGCCAGTCGTCGTAGAAGCCAGCGGCCGAGCCGATTTTCTTCAGTTCCTCATCCAGGCGCGGGTGGTTGTCCCCCAGCGCAATCAGTGCCGCAGTGCCGATTGCAACAGCATCCGCACCCAACGCCATGGCCTTGGCGACATCGGCGCCGTTGCGGATACCCCCAGAGACAATCAACTGCACCTTGCGGTGCATGCCCATCTCTTGCAAAGCCTGTACCGCTTGCGGGATGGCTGGCAGGATCGGAATGCCTACATGCTCGATGAACACCTCCTGGGTCGCCGCCGTGCCGCCCTGCATACCGTCGAGGACAATCACGTCAGCCCCGGCCTTGACCGCCAGCTTGACGTCGTAATACGGGCGGCTGGCACCGATCTTCACGTAGATGGGCTTTTCCCAGTCGGTGATTTCACGGATCTCGGCAATCTTGATCGCCAGGTCGTCCGGCCCGGTCCAGTCCGGGTGGCGGCAGGCACTGCGCTGATCGACACCAATCGGCAAGGTGCGCATACCCGCGACCCGCTCGGTCACCTTCATGCCCAGCAACATACCGCCACCACCCGGCTTGGCGCCCTGCCCCAAAACGATCTCGATGGCATCAGCCTTGCGCAGATCGTCCGGGTTCATGCCATAGCGCGATGGCAGGTACTGATACACGAGGTGCTGCGACTGGCCGCGCTCTTCCGGGGTCATGCCGCCATCGCCTGTGGTGGTGCTGGTTCCGGCGATGGTCGCGCCACGGCCCAGCGCCTCCTTGGCGTTGGCCGACAAGGCGCCGAAGCTCATCCCGGCAATGGTCACGGGAATTTTCAGGTGAATCGGCTTCTTGGCAAAGCGGTTGCCGAGCACAACATCAGTGCCGCATTTCTCGCGGTAGCCTTCCAGCGGATAACGCGAAACGCTGGCACCGAGTAGCAGCAGGTCGTCAAAATGCGGCAGCTTGCGCTTGGTGCCACCGCCGCGGATGTCGTAGATGCCGGTTTCGGCAGCACGCTGGATTTCCTGAATGGCCAGACGGTCGAAGGTGGCGGACTCGCGCAGCACCGGAGGGGTCTTTTCGCTCATGGTGGTTCTCCTGGATCAGTACGCGGAAGCGTTATCGACTTTGAAGTTGTACAGCTGGCGGGCTGAGCCATAACGCTTGAAGTCAGCGGCCTTTTCGTTGAAGCCGGCGCGATCAAGCAATTGCTGCAGCTCTTCCAGGTGCTCGGCACGCATTTCCTTGGCAATGCAGTCCGAACCCAGCGACTCGACCTTGCCTTTGACATAGATGCGGGTTTCGTACAGCGAGTCGCCCAGCGCATCGCCGGCATCGCCACACACCACCAGACGACCGGCCTGCCCCATGAAGCAGCTCATGTGACCGATACTGCCGCCGACCACGATGTCGATGCCTTTCATGGAAATGCCGCAGCGTGCGCCCGCATCCCCCTCGATCACCAGCAGGCCGCCATGTGCCGTGGCGCCTGCCGCTTGCGAGGCGCTGCCCTTGACCCGCACATACCCCGACATCATGTTCTCGGCACAGCCGACACCAACGTTGCCGTGCACGGTGACCGAGGCTTTCTGGTTCATGCCTGCGCAGTAGTAACCGGCGTGGCCCTGAATATCGATGGAGACCTCCTGGTTGACCCCGACCGCCAGGTTGTGTGCACCGTCAGGGTGAGTCACGACCCATTCACGGTCGTCCACATGCTTGGCCTGGTCGTGCAGGGCCTGGTTCAGATCACGCACGGAGGCGTTGGACAAATCGATGGTTTTCATGTGCGTGCTCCTTAAGCCGACTCGCGTTCCCAGATGTACATGGTGGCCGGGACCGGTTCCCAGACCTTGGCATTCTCGATACCTGGCAGGCTGGACAACGCCTGATACTCCGAGGCCATGGCAACGTAATCGTCGGTCTCGGCAAGGATCGCCGGCTTGCAGGCAATCGGGTCGCGGATCACGGCAAAGCCGTTGCGCGTGCCAATTGCAAAGGTGAAGAAGCCATCGAGGTCTTCCAGCGACTTGTCCAGCGCTTGCTTGAGCGTGTCGCCCTGCTGCAGGCGCCAGGTCAGGTAACCGGCGGCCACTTCGGTGTCGTTCTCGGTTTCAAAGGTGATCCCTTCGCGGCGCAGGTTCTGGCGCAGGCGCGAGTGGTTGGAAAGCGAGCCGTTATGCACCAGGCACAGGTCGGCACCGGTGGAAAACGGATGGCTACCTTCCATGGTCACCGCGCTTTCAGTGGCCATGCGGGTGTGACCGATGATGTGACTGCCTTTCATGCTGGCCAGGCCGAAACGCTCAGAGATCTCTTTGGGCAAACCCATGCCTTTGAGAATCTCGATGCTCTGCCCGGCGCTCATGATGCGCACACTGGGCGCCAGCTCGGCCAACACGGCCCGAACCGCTGCTTCGTCGGCCTGCACTTTGAGGACAATGGCACTGGCGTTCTGAAACCAGTCCAGCGCGCAACCCAGACGGGCCTCGACGGCGGCAACCAACGCCTTGAAGTCATACCCCTCGGTGGTTGCCTGCAAGGTCAGCTTGACCCAACCCTCTGCCACTTCATCACCGTAGATGGCAAATCCGGCACTGTCCGGACCACGATCCGTCATAGCCTCGAGCATGGGTTCAAACAGCTTGCCCAACTGGGATTCAAGCTTGGGGTTTTTCAGGTAAAGACCCACGATTCCACACATATTAGAAACTCCAGGGCAGAAGACGCCCTCCCCACTCACCGGGCGTCAGGAACGGTTGATTAACGAATCAGAAAAACTCGGTGTAGCGCTGGATCTCCCAGTCGCTCACATGGCGGCTGTATTCCACCCACTCCATGCGCTTGAGGCGGATGAATTCGCCCACAATCTCCGGCCCCATGACCTCAGCGAACAGGGGGTCGGCCTCCAGGGCATCACAGGCTTCCTTGAGTGATTGCGGCAAGGTCTTGATGCCGCGTGCGGCGATCTCTTCAAGGCTGAGCTTGTAGAGGTTCTCGTTGCAGACCTTGTCGATTTCGAGCCTGCGGTCGATGCCGTCCAGGCCTGCGGCGATGATTGCCGCGCTCACCAGGTAAGGGTTGCAACCCGCATCGGGCAAACGAAACTCCAGGCGGCCGTACGGCACACGAACCATCGCAGAACGGTTGTTGGCGCCAAAGGCGATAAACGCCGGAGCCCAGGTTGCGCCAGACAGCGATTGACCGACCACCAGGCGCTTGTAGGAGTTGACCGTGGGTGCTGCAAAGGCGCACAGCGCCGGGCCATGCGCCAGCAGGCCGGCGGCAAAGTGGTAAGCCAGTTTCGACAGGCCCATGCCGCTCGGGTCACTGGCATCGTGGAACAGGTTCTTGTTTTCAGCGCTGGCAATCGACAGGTGAAAGTGCATCCCGTTGCCGGCCCGTTTCGGGTCGGGCTTGGGCATGAACGAGCAAATCATGCCCAGGTCGTTGGCAATTTCACCCGCTGCCATACGGAAGAAGGTGAAGCGATCCGCGGACTCCATTGCATCGCTGTAGGTGTAATTGATCTCGAACTGACCGTTGGCGTCTTCATGGTCAATCTGGTAGATGTCAAAACCCACCGGTTGCAAGGCTTCGGTCAGGCGCTCAAGAAATACCCGTGAACGCGACAAGCCCTTATAGTCGTAGCAGGGTTTGTCCAGGGTATCGCTGCTGTCCACCAGTTGCAGGCGGCCCTGCTCATCGCGGCGCATCAGGTTGAACTCCGGCTCCAGCCCGGTGTTGAGCGTCCAGCCCTTATCGCTCAGGCGTTTGATTTGCTGCTGCAAGACATAACGGCTGTCATAGGGATGGGGCTTGCCATCGACATGACCGATGCACACGATACGGCCATAGCCTGGCTGCCACGGAACCGGCGTCAGCGTCGACAGATCGCCCCGGGCCATGAAGTCGGGGCCATGCGGCTCCATGCCCATGCCGCAGATGGCGAATCCCGCAAAGCCCGCACCTTCTTCGGCAACCATTTTCAGGCCAGAAACCGGCACTGACTTGGTCTTCGCCGAACCGTGAATATCAACGAACTGAGCCAGCACGTACTTGATCCCATGCTTCTCGATCAAATGCTGGGTATCTGGTGGCAACATGGATCTCACTCCTCGTGAAAGGCAAAGCGTTGTGGAAGGTTGAAACGCCTGACTTCCCTGACAACCACATTATTCCAATCAGGAAAGTTACTTTCCCAATAGGAATGCAATCAGCTTGCCAACTCTTGGATACCCCTGACCTGAGTGCGCGAAGGGGAGCGTTGCTGCTGTCTATATGGGAAACTTGCTTTCCCACCGCGAATAATCGAGGGTGGACGTGCTCGACAGGGATGTACATCGCACATTCCTGGTGCGAATATAAAATTATTGAAAAGAAATAGTGCAGGCTGTGATTACGATGACCGATGAAACGCAACCCCGACTGAAGCTCGAGCAGTACTTGGGCATGCAGATCAAACGTCAGCGCCAGGCCCAGGAACTGAAACTGGCCGACGTCGCCCGTATCGCCGGTATCAGCCAAGGCATGCTGAGCAAGATCGAAAACGCCCAGGTATCCACCAGCCTCGACACCCTCAGCCGTCTTTGCGACGTGCTGGGCATGCCCATGTCGAAACTGTTCAGCCAGTACGATCAACAAGGCAGCAGCGCCCTGCTGGTCAAGGCTGGCGAAGGCCTTGAAGTGGTCAGGCGGGGAACCGAGAAAGGTCACACCTATCACCTGCTCAACCATACCCGTGGGCCAAAGAAGAACTTCGAGGCCTACATGGTGAGCATGGATGACGCCAGCGAAGAGTTCCCGACCTTCTCCCACCCCGGCACCGAGTTTCTCCATCTGCTTGAAGGTGAACTGATCTACCGGCATGGCAATCAGCTGTACCGCATGGAAGCGGGTGACAGCCTGACCTTCGACGGGGAGGTTCCCCACGGGCCGGAGCAACTGGTGCAGGTGCCGATTCGCCTCCTGTCGATCATGAACTACGGCAACCAGAACGAGTAATCCGCATTCAAGTAAAACCCTCTCCTGCGCCGTGAGGGTGAGAACAAGGAAGGCCCTTCAGAGGCGATACACGCTCGTGACGTGCGGCTCTCGCCTCGTGAACCTATCCATTCGCTGCGGCGGCACCACCGGCCGGCGCCGCCTTTTACGGCGACCCACTACGCAATGACTCCACGCTCTGCACCGGGTCTCGGCCGGCCGCCTAAAAATTCCTGTAAGTAAAAAAAGTTTCCAAAAATCACTGGACGCTACGGCCTTCCTTCACCTATAAAAGCAACCACAGGAATATTTTATTCCCAAGGGTGATTTTTATTGGCCCGCAAAAAACGATTTCATTGATGAACTTTTCCGCTCTGCGATGACCTGCCGCCATCTTTCCGAGGACCAGCCATGCAACACGAAAAGAACCCGTTCATTCTCAAGATCAGCTGCCCGGCGACATCAGGCATCGTCGCCGCCGTGACCTCCTACCTCGCGGAAAACGGCTGCTACATCGGAGAAATGGCGCAGTTTGACGATGAGTTCAGCGGTAAATTCTTCATGCGTGCGGTGTTTCGTTTCAACGACGGTCACGACGGCGATATTGACCAGCTCAAGCACGCGTTCCAGGCCGTCGCCGACGGCTTCGACATGCACTGGGAGCTCTTCGATACCCGTGAGCCGATGCGCGTGCTGCTGATGGTCAGCAAGTTCGACCATTGCCTGACCGACTTGCTCTACCGCTACCACAAAGGCGAGATGGACATGACCATCACGGCCATCGTCTCGAACCATCTGGACCTGCGGCCCATGGCCGAACGAGAAGGGATTCGCTTCATCTACCTGCCTGTGACCAAGGACACCAAGGCGCAGCAGGAAGCCGAACTGATGAAGATCATTGATGAAACCTGCACCGATCTGGTGGTACTCGCCCGCTACATGCAAGTCCTCTCAGACGACCTGTGCCGGCAACTGTCAGGCCGGGCGATCAACATCCACCACTCTTTCCTGCCCGGATTCAAAGGTGCCAAGCCTTACCACCAGGCCTACCAACGCGGGGTAAAGCTGATCGGTGCAACCGCCCACTACGTCACCAGCGACCTGGATGAAGGGCCGATCATCGAGCAGGAGGTACAGCGGGTCGACCATGTCTACCAGCCGGACGATCTGGTCGCCACCGGACGGGACACCGAAACCGTCGCCCTCTCCAAGGCGGTGAAATACCACCTGGAACACCGCGTTTTCCTTAACCACGACAGAACGGTGATCTTCCGATGAGCCCGCTGAAACTGATTGATGGCAAGGTTGCTGCCGCACAGGTGCTGCAACAGGTACGCGAGGATGTCCGAACGCTGAAAGCCGACGGTATCGAACCGGCACTGGCGGTGATCCTGGTAGGTGACGATCCGGCCAGCCACGTTTATGTACGCAACAAAATTCTGCGGGCAGAGGAAGCCGGTATCCGCTCGCTGGAGTACCGACTGCCCGCCACCACCCGCGAAACCGAGCTGTTGGCATTGATCGGCACGCTCAACGACGACCCGCACGTACATGGCCTGCTCCTGCAACTGCCATTGCCGCCACACATCGAGGAAACCCGTGCCCTGCAAGCCATTGCGCCGAGCAAGGATGTCGACGGTTTTCACAGCGAAAACGTCGGCGGCCTGAGCCAGGGCCGCGACGTACTGACGCCCTGTACCCCCAGCGGCTGCCTGTACCTGCTTGAACAGACCCTTGGCGACCTGAGCGGTAAACACGCCGTGGTCATCGGCCGTTCGAACATCGTCGGCAAGCCCATGGCCGCCTTGCTGCTCAAGGCCCATTGCTCGGTGACCGTGGTTCACTCGCGCAGTGCCGACGCCAAAGCCTTGTGCCAGCTCGCCGACATTGTCATCGCCGCCGTCGGGCGACCACGGCTGATCGATGGTTCGTGGCTCAAGGAGGGTGCCGTGGTCATTGATGTCGGTATCAACCGTATTGACGACAACGGTCGTAGCCGGCTGGTCGGCGATGTCGATTTCGACAGTGCCCTGCCCAAGGTTGCAGCGATCACGCCGGTACCTGGCGGTGTGGGGCCAATGACCATCGCCTTCCTGATGAAAAACACGGTGGCCGCTGCCCGGCAGCAAGCCCTGAGCAGTCAATCGGAGGCCGTATGCCTTTCAACCTACTGAAATACGGGCTGAGTTCGGAATACCCGGTGGACGTGGACTTGCCCGCGCCAAAAGAGCTCAAGCCCGCCTACGACGTGGTCATCATCGGCGGCGGTGGTCATGGACTGGCAACGGCGTATTACCTTTCCCGCTACCACGGCATCAACAACATTGCCGTACTGGAAAAGTCATACCTGGGCGGTGGCAACACTGCTCGCAACACCGCAGTGATTCGCTCCAACTACCTGACCAGCGAGGGCGTCAAGTTCTACGCCGAGTCGGTCAAAATGTTCCAGGGTCTGTCTAACGAATTTGACTTCAACATCATGTATTCGGAACGCGGCCAACTGACCCTGGCCCACACCGACGCTACCGTGCGTGCATTCCGCCAGCGTGCCGAGGTGAACAAACACTTCGGCGGGCGAACCGAAATGATCGATCGCCAGCAGATCCGCGAACTGGTGCCGACCTTGAACCTGGACCCGGGTCATCTGCCGGTACTGGCAGGTCTCTGGCATCTCGACGGTGCCACGGCGCGTCACGACGCGGTGGCGTGGGGCTACGCCAAGCAGGCAGCCAAACGGGGGGTAGAAATCCATCAGTTGACCGAGGTTCAGGAACTGGTCATCGAAAACGGCACAATCAGCGCGGTGAAAACCAACCGTGGCACGGTGCGCTGTGGCTGCGTCGTGCAGGCCGTCGCGGGCATGAGCTCGCAGATGATGAAAAAGGCCGGCATTCGCTCCCCTATCCAGACCTTTCCCCTGCAAGCGATGGTCACTCAACCGTTCAAGCCCTTTCTTGACCCGTTGGTGAGCTCCTCGGCGCTGCACTGTTACGTGCAGCAGACTGGCCGTGGCGAAGTGGTGTTTGGTGGTGGCTCGGACCCGTATCCCCTGTTCAACACCCGCTCGACCCTCGACCTCAAGGAAAGCCTGCTGGCCCACGCGATCGAAATGTTCCCGTTTCTGGCCAACGCCAAACTGATGCGCCAATGGGCCGGGATCACCGACATGACCCCGGACTACAGCCCGATCATGGGACTGTCACCCGTGAAGAACTATTACCTGGACGCCGGCTGGGGCACCTGGGGCTTCAAGTCCACACCCATCTGCGGCAAGACCATGGCCGAGCTGGTGGCCAGTGGCGGCAAGGTGCCGGACCTGATCAAACCCTTCGGCCTGGAGCGTTTCTCGACCTTTGCCCAAGTCAACGAAATGGGCGCTACGGCGGCCAGCCACTAACGGAGAGCGTGAGATGAAAGTCATGATTTGCCCGCTCAATGGGCCTCGCAACATCAGCGAGTTCACCTACGGTGGCGAGTTCAAGCCAATGCCGAACCCGGATACCTGCAGCGACAGTGAATGGGCGGCCTATGTCTTCAACAGCGAGGACACCCTCGGCGTGGTTCGCGAATGGTGGATGCACACCCCCTCCAGCTACTGGTTTCTGGCTGAACGCCACACCGTGACTGACGACATTATCCGCACCTTCGACCCTCGGGAACTGTTCAGCACGCGGGTTGAGTTCACTGCCGCGCAACCGCAGGAGATCGCAGGATGAGCCTCCCCAATCGCCTTCCGGCCCCCATGGGCCTGCTGATCGATCGTAATCAGCCGCTGACCTTCAGCTTTGATGGCACCGCCTATCAGGGCCTGCAGGGTGACAGCATCGCCAGCGCCCTGCTCGCCAATGGCCGCTTTCTACTGTCACGCTCGTTCAAGTACCACCGCCCACGCGGCCCGCTGAGCATGGCCGGGCAAGATGCCAACAGCCTGATCCAGTTACCCCATGAGCCCAATGTCCTGGCCGACTGCCAACTGTTGACACAAGGCCTCGAGGCCAGCGGGCAGAACTTCAACGGCTCGCTGGAAAACGACAAGGACGCCTACCTGGGCAAGTTTTCCAAGTTCATGCCGGTGGGGTTCTATTACCGTTCGTTCTACAAGCCCAAGGGCATCTGGAAATTCTGGGAACCGATCATTCGCAAAAAGGCCGGCCTTGGCGTACTCGACCTCGACTTCAAGCCGGAGTACTACGACAAGGCCTACCTGTTTGCCGACCTTGCGGTGATCGGTGCAGGCCCGGCCGGCCTGCAAGCCGCACTGACCGCTGCCGATGCCGGTGCCAAGGTGTTGCTGGTCGAGCAACAGTCGATTCTCGGTGGCTCGCTGAACTATGCCCGTTTCGACATCGACAACCGACGCGCCAACACCCTGCGCAACCAGTTGATCGAGGCGGTCCAAGCGCATGCCAACATCCACATCCTTACCCAGGCCACCTGCAACGGCTGGTTCGCCGACAACTACCTGCCCGTGATTCAGGGCAAGCGTCTGTACAAGGTACGCGCCAGCCAGTGCCTGATCTGCAGTGGCTCATTCGACCAGCCCGTCATCTTCCGCAACAACGACCTGCCTGGGGTGATGCTGACCAGTGCAGCCCAGCGCCTGATGAAGCTGTATGCCGTAAAGCCTGGCAAACGCGCCGTGGTGCTCACCGGCAATGACGATGGCTACCTGGCTGCGCTCGACTTGTATGAGCAAGGCGTTGACGTTGTGGCACTGGTGGACCTGCGAAGCGGCCCGAGCAATCGCGATCTGCTCGTCGCCTTGGAAAAACGCAGCATCCGTTGCCACCTTGCGACGACTGTCTACGAAGCCCTGCATGACAAAGGCATGCGCCACATCACGGGCGTCGAACTGCGCAGCATCACCGGCCAGGGCCAAGTGGCCGGCCACGGCGTAACCCTGGCCTGTGACCTGCTGTGCATGTCCGGCGGCTACATGCCGGTGTATCAATTGCTCTGCCAGGCTGGCGGCAAGCTGGCCTACAACGATGCAGCGGCAGAATTCACCCTGAGCGGCCTGCCAAACAACCTCGGCGTAGCGGGTTCCGCCAATGGTCGGCATACCCTGGACAACGTCCTGGCCGATGCCACCAATGCTGCTGCCACGGCCCTGACCGCGCTGGCATTACCCTGCCCGACGCAGCAGTCGTTCAAGGCCGAAGCGCGGGTCAACTTTCCTTGGCCTATCTTCCCCCATCCCAAGGGCAAGGACTTCGTCGACTTCGACGAAGACCTGCAGGTCAACGACATCATCAATGCGACCCGGATCGGCTACCGCGATATCCAGTTGGTCAAACGTTACTCCACCGTCGGCATGGGCCCGTCCCAGGGCCGTCACTCGGCGTTGCCCACGGCTCGTCTGGTCGCGGCGTCGACGCAACGCAGCGTCAGTGAAACCGGGATAACCACTGCCCGCCCACCCTTCGAGGCAGAGAAACTGGCCCACGTCGCCGGGCGGGCGTTCGACCCCTTCAGGCAAACACCGATGCACGCGCAGCACCTGGCCGCCGGCGCGAAGATGATGCCGGCCGGCATCTGGCAACGCCCGGCCTACTACGGCAAGGCCAGTGAACGCGAACGCTGCATGCAGCAAGAGGCACTGCACGTACGCACCAAAGTCGGCCTGATCGATGTGTCCACGCTCGGTGGGCTGGATGTGCGCGGACCGGACGCCGGCGAGTTGCTCAACCGTCTGTACACCTTTGCCTTCCTCAAGCAACCGGTAGGCCGTTCACGCTATGCGCTGATGACCAATGAGCAAGGGGTGGTGATTGACGATGGTGTCTGCGCACGCTTTGCCGAGCAGCACTTCTACGTCACCGCCACCACCAGCGGCGTCGATCGCATCTACCAGCAGATGCTCAAATGGAACGCCCAATGGCGCCTGAACGTCGATATCGCCAACGTCACCGCGGCCCTGTCGGCCGTGAACCTGGCCGGGCCGGACGCGCGCAAGGTGTTGCAAACGCTCTGCACGGACATTGACCTGTCCAGCGCAGGCTTCCCTTACCTGGGCGTGCGCCAGGGCACGGTCGCTGGCATCAAGGCCCGCGTGTTACGGGTCGGCTTCGTCGGTGAGCTGGGCTACGAAATCCATGTGCCGTCGCGCCATGGCGCAACCCTCTGGCAAGCCCTGATGAATGCTGGCAAGGCCTACGATATCCGTCCCTTCGGCGTGGAAGCGCAACGCCTGCTGCGGCTGGAGAAAGGCCATGTGATCATCAGCCAGGACACCGACGGCATGACCCATCCCGACGAGATCGACATGGGTTGGGCGATCAACCGGAGCAAGCCATTCTTCGTGGGCCGCCGCTCGCTGGACATCCTTCAAGCGCAACCGGCGAAACGCAAACTGGTCGGCTTCACCTTGCCCACAGGCAGCCCTAAACCGCTGGAAGGCCACTTGGTACTGAACGGCCCCGACATCAGCGGCAACGTCACCTCCTGCGAACACTCGCAGACCCTGGGGCAGATCATCGGCCTGGCCTATGCCGCGCCCGAGCAAAGTACCCCAGGGCAACAGATTCCAATCCGCGTCGACGGCGGCCTGGTGGTTCAGGCCACCGTGGTGCAATTGCCGTTCTTCGACCCCGACAACCAGCGCCAGGAGCTCTGAGACATGTCTAACCTGCACGCACAGCCTCTACTCGATGTCGGCGCCCTGCAGCAGTGCGCCTTGATTGACCTGACCGCACTGCCCCGCATCGGCTTTCGTGGCACGCACAGCGCCGACTACCTGCGCGTACGCGGTTTCGAGCTGCCCGAAGCGCCCAACCGCGCCGTGCTCCAGGCCGACGGTAGCCAGGTCGCACGCCTGTCCCAGACCGAGTACCTGCTGCTCGGTGGCCTGGCCGATCAAGGGCAACGCATTGCCGATGAAGAAGTCAGTTGGGAGCTGGACCACAACGCCAATTACCTGCTCCCACGTCAGGACAGCCACGCCTGGCTGCAACTGAGCGGCGCCTGCATCAGCGAGGTCATGGCCAAGCTTTGCGGGGTCGACCTGCGCCCCGAGGCCTTCCCGGTCGGTGCAGTGGCACAAACCTCGGCGGCGCGAATCAACGTCATCGTGATCAACCTGGGCCCAATCGACCTGCCGCGTTTCCAACTGCTGTGCGATCGCGCCTCGCTGGCCTACTTCAAAGCTGCCGTACTGGACGCCATGAGTGAGTTCAATGGTGCCCTGCTGGAGCCTGAAGCCTTGAGGCACTAAACCCTGCAAACAGGCTGGAACGAGGAACAACGCCCGAGTGCCACCAGGCCTGCTCGGGCAACCCTGCCGCGCACCACGACTGGAGCCGATGATGTCGAGCATTGAAAAGGAAACCGACTACAGCGTACCGGCGCTGCAACGTGGGCTCAGCGTGCTTGGGTTGTTTGACGCTCAAACCCGCGCCTTGGGCATCAACGAAATTGCTGAGCAGCTTGGCGTGAGCAATTCGGCCATCTACCGCATCCTCTACACCCTCACCGACATGGGCTACCTGAAGAAACACAACAACCAATACGAACTGGGCGCTCAGGTCATCTCCACGGGCTTCAGCTACCTGGCCAGCCGCGACATCGTCGAAATCGCCATGCCGCACCTCAATGCACTGCGTGACAGCACGTCCCTGTCATGTCATTTGAGCATCCGGGAAGGGACTGACAGCCTGTACCTCTACCGTGCCTTTGCCGCCCAGCGACTGTCAGTGAACATCCCGATTGGCACACGCATCGCCTGCCATTGCACCGCCATGGGTCGCGTACTGTTAAGCGACCTGGGCACCGCGCAACTGCGCCTGCTGTACCAGCATGTCCGTCTTGATGACTACCCAGCGCCTGCGCCGCGCACCCTACCGGAGCTGGAACAGCTCGCAGCCGTCGACCGCGAGCGGCAATGGGTCGTGCACCGCTCGGATTACTCGACGGCCATCGCCACCGGCATACGCGATCACACCGGACGTATTAGCGCAGCGATCAACCTGTCCGGCCCCGATGCGATCATGGACCCGGACGGCACGCAGGCACGCTTTACCGAACTACTGATGCACTGCGCGACGCAGATCAGCGAAGAGCTCGGCTATCACAAGGCAAACACCCCACAAGGTATCAGTTCAACCAGCACGCTCTAGGCTGCATCCCGTTGTCGGGCGTTGCTGCTCACCTCAAACAGCCCGACCAGCTTCTGCAGTTTGTTGGCATCGAGCCTGACGGTTTCCGCGCTGGTCTGCAGCACGGTGACGGTCTGGCGCATTTCGGCAGACGACTGATCGACCTGCTTGATGGTCTTGCCATAGTCCAGGCTGCGTTGATTCAACTGCTGAATGATGGCGAACATGTTTTCCACGGCCTGGTGCAGTTGTACGTTTTCCGAAGAAGCCTCTTCAGCCAGACGCAGGCTGTTGTCGACATCCTTGACCCCGTCTTCCATAAAACCCACCGCCTGCTGCGTTTCACGTTGAAGACCTTCGACCATCAGCCGGATATCGTCAGCGGCCTTCGACGTGCGCGACGCCAAGGTACGGACTTCATCAGCGACCACGGCAAATCCGCGACCATGCTCGCCGGCGCGCGCCGCCTCGATCGCGGCGTTCAGCGCCAGCAGGTTGGTCTGGTTGGTGATATCGCTGATCAGCCCGGTGATGGTGCCAATCTCGCCCATGCGGCTGTCGAGCAACTGGACGCTGGAGGACGAGCGCTCGACGACATTACGAATCGATTGAGTGCCCGCCTGGACCTCCAAAAATTGCTCGCGGGCACGGGTGACCACTTCATCCATGGCCTGTTTCATCTGCTCGGCACTGGCCGAGGCCTGCTGAATCTCGCCCAACTGGTCTTCGACGATAATCATCATGCTGTGTACCGCCTGGGCAACTTCTTCAGACGTGAGGCTGGCCGCCTGGCTACGCCCGAGCATCAGCTGATTGGTTTTGCCAACACTGTGACTGGCCTTGATCACCTGCCCCACGACGGCATCCAGATGGTCGATGAAACTGTTGATCCAGCGCCCCATGTCACCCGTCTCGTCATTGGCCATGCGCGACGTGTCGAGGCGCTGGCGCAGGTTGCCTTCGCCCTCGGCGATGGTTCTGATCACCCCGGTCATTTCAGTGAGGCGTGCGGCCAGGCGTCTGGGCCCCAGGGAGCGGAACAGCAACGCCGCAACGAGCATGCTCGACATCTCGCAGAGATCAATCACCCCTTGGGCAAGGCCACTGTAGTGTTGAACCAGATAGTTGCAGCCAAACAGGCCGGCCATGGTCGCCAGGTAAGGCTTCATAAGGCCATAGCTCAGCGAACGGCGGCGATAGACCTCTTCCAGGTCAGCCTCGCACATCATGCCCCAACGGTCCGGTGAGCCGGGCAACTGGAAGGTGACGCCCTTGCCCACCACCGGAATATGCCGGTAGTCGGAGTAGCCGGGATAGGTCACAAACAAATTGGCGCCCGTGCGGATGGTTTCGCGCACACCGGGATGCAGCTCCTGGGTCGAAGGGTCGGTGAAGCGCAGTTCCAGTTCGGTGTGACGCTGTACCTGGACAGTTTTCCAGGGCGTATGTACGCCGCTCTTGAGGTTCTCGCCGTGGGTAAAAGTGCCGTCTTCGAAACGCGAGCGCGACAAGGCGACCCCGGGCTGTACTGCCGGATCGAAGCGTGACTGCACCATGAACAGGTAGTTGTCCCCGGACTCGGCAAAAATGTGCCCGGCCTCACGCTGGATCAAATCACCCAGCACATCGTTCGGCACCCGACCACAGAGGCAGCCGAGCACTTTGCCGTCGACCTTCAGGGGTTGATAGAACATCAGCGTGACTTCGTCATGAAAACGCGACGATGAAGGGCCAATCTGCAACGTCAATGGATCACTGTAAGGGCCGTGCAGGAACGCTGCCTGCAACCCGGCAGCAAGGGCCTTGGCATTGCACGGCGACCTTCCGGCATGACCATTCCAGGTCGAGGCGATGACGACGCCCTGGGGGTCAACGACAAAAAGTTCGGAAAAGTCTTCGGCCTGGGCCAGCTTCTCCTGCAATGGACCCGGGCCAGGTTGGGTTCCATCGCGGCTCAAGGTAGCAGCCAGTTCGGCCAGGTGTTCCCACTGCTCCCGCGCCCAGTTCTGCAGCAGCTTCACACGGGTTTCGGCGATCGCTTCGAATGTCTGCTCAATCACCGGGTAAGCCGATCGATTGAGACGGCACGACCAGTTCATGGCCAGTTTTCCGGTCTTGCCAAACCAAGGCAACCAGCGTTTTTCGGCGGAGGATAACTGCATGGAATTGCTTGATAGCGACATTCTCTTCTCCAGCTACGACATTGGGCGCCGAACTAGAAAGCAATTACCACGCCATGTTGAAAGCGTGCTAACGATCCAACCTAAAAGAAACTGTCGATTTAAGTCATCTATCCGTGTAGATCCTCCAAAAAGCACGGAATTTACAGCGTATTTTTCCGAAAAAAATAATAGCCAATAGCCTTCACCCGGCATTCAACATGCAGCGTCAAGGGAACCCGTACGCATCAAAACGGTGCGCACAGGGCTCAACGCTCGTTCACGGGGCATACGAAATCCTGCGGGCTGTGGATTGACGCCATCAGTGTTCGATAATCGCACAAATCCCGTTTTACACGCTCAAGATCAACAACCCGTTCAGAGATAAAGAAGCAGCGGATCACTCTGATAACAACAATCCAGACGCGCCTCATCCCGCCCGGGATGGCCGAAGAATCCGCTGAAATTCCTTCGATCTTTGGAGCGATCGTCATGTTTCGTCATCTTAAAATCCGTACCGGGATGTGCTGCGTACTGCTGCTGTTTGTCCTGGCGCTGCTGTTCTCTACTGTCGACGCGTGGCGTGCAGCCGAACGAAGCGACGCCCATATCAGGGAGCTGCACAGTACTGCCCTGCAGGCCGACAGGCTCAACAACGCCTTGCTGCTGGCCATCCGTGCGAGCGCCAACGTGTCCTCAGCGTTCATTGAAGACATCGGCGGGCAGAAGGACGCTGCAAAAGCACGGCTCATCCGCTCGGAGGATATCTGGCGTTCCGCCCTGGAAAAAATCGACAACTATTCGTCCACCCTGCTGACGCCAGCGGACAAGGCCTTGGGCCTGCAACTCGAAGCGTCCTTCAGCGAGTACGGCAAGGCCATCGAGGGGCAGCGCGCCGCAGCCCGCGCAAATGACCTGGCAGGCTACTTCCGCGTCAACGCAGACGCTTCAACGGCCATGGGCAAGCTGCAGGAACAGCGCACAAGCATGATGCAGTCACTCAACAGCCGCAGTGAGGCGCTGATGGCCGAGGCCGGCGTAAAACTCAAGCAAGCGCAGATCACCGCCGGGTTGCTGGTGGCCTTGACGGTGCTGCTCGCAGTACTTTGTTGGGTGTTTATCGCAAGCCGCGTCCTGAGCCCACTGGAGCTAGCAGGCCGGCATTTCAAACGCATTGCCAATGGCAACCTGCGCGAACCCATCAGGGTCGACAGCCAGAACGAAATCGGCGTGTTGTTCAGCGAATTGCAGCGCATGCAGGACAGCCAGCGCCATACCATCATCCAGATCAGCACCTCGGCAGCACAACTCGCCGCCGCTGCGACCCAACTCAATGCCGTCACTGAGGAAACCAACCGGGGGTTGCAACAGCAGGACCACGAACTGGAACAAGCCGCTACCGCCGTGACCGAAATGACGACCGCCGTGGAAGAAGTCGCCCACAACGCGGTATCGACGTCCGAGGCCGCCACTCACTCCAATACCCTCTCCGCCCAAAGCCGGCAGCAGGTCAGAGGCACGATCGAAGGCACCCAGGCCATGGCCGATGACATCAAGCAAAGCGCCGGGCACATCCAGAAGCTCGCGGGCCAGATCCTCGAGATTGGCAAGGTGCTGGACGTGATTCGCAGCATCTCCGAACAAACCAACCTGCTGGCGCTCAACGCCGCTATCGAGGCTGCGCGGGCGGGTGAAGCCGGACGAGGCTTTGCAGTGGTCGCCGATGAGGTCCGTACCCTGGCCTATCGCACCCAAGCGTCGACACGTGAAATCGAGCAGATGATCAGTAACGTGCAAAGCGGCACTGAGACCGCCGTACAGTCAATGCGCTCAAGCACCGAGAAAGCCCAGGCCAACCTGTCCATCACCCAAGCCTGCGGCGAAGTGCTGGAATCCATCTACACGGCCATCAGCGAAATCAACGAACGCAATCTGGTGATCGCCAGCGCCGCACAGGAACAATCGCAGGTGGCCCGGGAGGTCGACAGCAACCTGTTGAACATTCGCAACCTGTCGATGCAGTCGGCGGCGGGGGCTTCGCAAACCAACGCCGCGAGCAACGAACTGTCGCGCCTGGCGGCAGAACTGAACACAGTGGTTTCGAGGTTCGATACGTAGCCCTCGGCGCCACCGGTGCTACGTAGGCGACATCAAGTGACCTCTTGAGCACGGGGTGATCTCCGGGCACAGCAGTGCCCGGTCGACCACCTCGTGTGCCCTGGTCTTCCCGTCAAGGTCAGCCCAGGTACTTCAATCCTCTGTCATCTCGCAGACCCCATTCGCACCGTCCTTGCTGCTGTACGACACCGAAGGTGTGCCGTCGCGGTCGATGCTCAACGAGATGGTTATTCCTCCACCAGTGGCTTCATACTGGTTTTCATTCAGTGTCTTCAGTTTGCCCTCTTCACCATTGATGTAGATCGGCCCGCCTTCATCGGCATGCACATCGATACCCCCTGGGCAAGTCGCATTCACCATTGGAATTTCAGCTTTCGCGAACCCGACCATCGCGAACAGGGCAAGGCTCAACAGTACTCGCTTCATGGCTGTCTCCTCGGACCGGCGCTATGCCGTAACACCTAGAAACAGACTAGCTCATGGCGTCAGCATGACGGCGAGGCCGGGTTACTCGATCAAGCCTTGGGCTGCCCCTGACAGCTGCCGCTGGCCGCTCAGGCCAACCATGACCCGCTCGACGATCTGCATTCGCTGCTCTGCGGCGCCGCGTATCTCGTCCATGGCGCGCAACGCGACGCTGGCTTGCTCCATGCCCGAACGCGTTGAAGCACCCAGCCCCTCGATCCCGGCTCGGGCGTCACCCGCCGATTGCTGGAGTTCTCCCGCAATGGTTTGAATCTGGGCACTGGAGTCTGCGACACGACGAGACAGGTTCCGGACCTCATCGGCAACCACCGCAAAACCGCGACCTTGCTCACCGGCACGTGCGGCCTCGATGGCCGCGTTCAGGGCCAGCAGATTGGTTTGCCGGGCAATATCTTGAATGCTGCCGACCAGAGCGCCGATGCGTACAGACTGGGCACCGAGTTCATTGAAGGTGCGGGCAATGGTGGTCATGGACGTATCAAGTTCGCAGAGGATATGCGAAGACGCCTGGATGCTCTGCGCACTTGAGCGCACATGCGCGCCGGCAGCTCGCGCCAACTGGTCGGCGAACTGCATGTCCGCCTCGGTCTGGATGATGGCGTCATCAAGTTGCTTCAGCGTTTTCTGCAGCGTGCCGTCGTCCCGCACGGGAGGCATTACCTCGGGGATCGACGCAGCGGGTGTGGGTTCAGGCACAACCTCCGGCGCATAGGCCAACAGGGGCTCAACCGGTACCTCTATCACCGTCACCAGGCGAACGTGATAGAGCAGCCCGGCGCTGACAAAACACAGCAGTGCCACACCGGCAAGAGCAACCTGATGCACTTCTAAGACCAGTAATGCCGCTGCAATCAACACACCTGCCAGTTGCAGGATACCCGCGAGAAACCCACGCCTCATCGCTCGCAACTCCATGTCCAACGGTTTGAGTGGGCAGTACAGGGTGTGAAACAGGCGGATGGCGTTACCGATAGCACAGGTCGGAACCCGTTAAGCGTCCATCGGGAAAAAGGTATCGGAGTCATAGGGCGCTCTTATTGTTCTTTATCCCACGATAGAGGCTGTACGTGGTGGCAGTCCAATATTAGGTGGGTCTGGCGCCATACCCCAAAAGTATCGTCGCCATGACGGACTGTTACTCGATAGGGAAAAGTCTTTTACAAAACCTCGGTATTCAAAAAACGTTCATTTTCGGCAAGATGCCGGAAGATCCGTGCACACGGACACAAAGAAGAACAATGTATCAACGCCAACGCGCCTTCCAAGGCCAAGCGCGGCGTACTTGTCTGCCATTTCCACAAGACCATTCATAACAATCTCAAACCGAGTGTCTGTCAGACATTTTGTGCAGAGGGGCGACCGTAAGATGAATCACCTGAAAAATGGCGTACTGCTGTTGGCCGTGTCCAGTGGACTGGTACCACTGGCCAACGCAGCACCCTTCGTTAGCGACCAGGCCGATGCCAAGGGCATTGTCGAAGACAGCAGCCTCAAGTTGCTGCTCCGCAACATGTACTTCGATCGTGATGGCAAGAACGGCGGTGACACGCGCCGCGACTGGACCCAGGGGTTCATGGCCAACTTCAACTCCGGTTACACCCAGGGCACCGTCGGTTTTGGTGTCGATGCCTTCGGCTACTGGGGGATCAAGCTTGATGGCAGTTCAGGCCAGACCGGAACCGGCAACCTGCCGGTGAACCGCAACGGTAGTCCTGAAGACGAATTCGGCCGCGCCGGTGGCGCACTCAAGATGCGCGTGTCCAAGACCGAGCTCAAGTTTGGCCAGATGCAACCTACCGCCCCCGTGTTCGCGGCCGGCGGTACCCGACTGTTGCCACAGACCGCCACCGGCTTCTCGCTGATGAGCAGCGAGGTCAAGGACCTTGACCTGGAGGCCGGGCATTTCTATGCCGGTACCTCCAATGCCACTACCAGCTCCAGCGGCGGACTCTGGGCAACCTATGCCAACGTCGAGACCAGCGACGTCGACTACATCGGCGGACGCTATGCACTCAACGACAACCTCGGCCTGATGCTGTACGCCTCGCAGTTCAAGGACATATGGCGCCAGTACTATGGTGACGTGAACTATCAGCTGCCGATCTCCAACAGCCAGTCCCTCGCGCTGGACTTCAGCCTCTACCGCACACTGGATGAAGGCAGTGCCAAGGCCGGCTCGATCAACAACACCACCTGGTCGGCCTCGGCGGCCTACACGTTCCTGACCGCCCATACCGTCACCCTGGCCTTTCAGAAAGTCGATGGCGATACCCCGTTTGACTATGTCGGGTTTGGTGATAACGGCGGTGGTGCCGGTGGCGACTCGATCTTCCTCGCCAACTCGGTCCAGTATTCGGACTTCAACGGCCCTGGCGAGCGCTCTTGGCAAGTACGTTACGACCTGAAAATGGACTCCCTTGGCGTACCCGGCCTGGGCTTCATGGCCCGTTACATCAGCGGCGACAACATCGACGGCTCGCACATGGCGGCAGACAGCCCTTACCGCACCTATGGCTACGGTGACAACGGCAAGCACCATGAAACCGACGTAGAAGCCAAGTACACCATCCAGAGCGGGCCGGTCAAAGACCTGTCGTTCCGTCTGCGCCAGTCGTTCCACTATGCCAACGCCGACCAGGCCGAGCGCGACAACAACGAGATGCGCCTGATCATCGACTACCCGATCTCGATTCTGTAACGGCTGGCGTAACGCGGTGGTTTTGTCCAGGCCAGGCTCCCATCCGGTCGGATACAACCACCGCGTCCCTCGCAACACCCCAAGCGATACCCTCACACTCAACCCTGCATCTCATAGCCCTTACAAGCCGGCTGGCGAGCGGTGCTTGATCGCAAATATCCGGGCATAAACGTACAAGATATCGACCACAGGTGTTCACAAAACTGATCAGCGTCAACAACCCATCATAATGAGCAATAACTCTATTTTTTTGCCATAATTTTGACACTCGCCTACACTGTAAGGGAGAGATGACCAAATACCTCCATACTGAGCAGGGTGAGCGGATTGAGTTGGGACAGTGGCGCAATGCGGCAGCACTTCGAAAAAATGCAGGGGGTGCTGGATGCTGATAATGAAATACTCAACATCGAGGACTATGTCGACCAGTTCCTGCGAACTCGCGGCTACGCCCTGACCGATGAGAGCAGACTCCGTGTCGCGATGCGATTGGAGCAAATCACCGAGTGGACGCACTACACCGCCAGTGAGCTGGATCATTGGCTTGATACGTGTTTCAAGGCATAGAAACGCCGAAGCAACGCCCCCTCAGCTTATGGAACGGAACCGGCCAGCAACTGCTGATTAATGAGCATCTGCTCCCGTCCTCGCGCTACCAGCCAACGATGGAAGTCACGGCAGTGGGCATTGTCAAACGCGCCCTTGGCACCCACCAGCAAATACGATGAGGGCATCGGCAACGCGTGTGCAAAGGGCATGATCAAGCGCCCGTCCGCCAACGCACCGGCAATCATCGAACATTGCGCCAGTACCACGCCCTGCGCCGACAACGCGGCCTGAATCGCCATCGATGACAATGAATAGACACGGTAGCCATCACGCAACGGCGAGCAATCGACCGCTTGAGCCGTAAACCAGTCGCGCCATGACGGCGGCGAAGCGAACTTCGGTAACCAGTCAATCGACAACAACGGGTAGGCCAACAAGTCGGCAGGCGTCTGCAGTGGCTGGTCATCTCGAAGCAGGCCCGGGCTGCACACCGGAACCACACAATCCCGAAACAACTCAATGGCATTTTCGGTCGATTCAAGATCGCCGTAGGTAAGCCGGAAGTCGACTTCGTAGCCATCGGGCGAAGGCTCGGCATGGCTGCCGTCAAGAAACAGATTGAGCCCTGGATGATCGCTCTGCCATGCGTAAATGAGCGGTGCCAGCCATTCGGAAAGCAGCGACGGCAAGGCGCTGATACGCAGGTTGCTGGCATTTTTCGAGCGTTCGACCTCTACCTGGGCAATACGCAGGCTTTCGAACGCCGCTGCACAGCTCTCATGGTAACGCTGCCCCGCTGCAGTCAGCCGAATGCGTTTGCCCACCTTGAACGTCAGGCTCAAACCCAGGCTATCTTCCAGCAGTTTCATTTGCTGACTGACTGCGCCGGCAGAAATGCCCAGACGCCGGGCGGCCTCGATAATGCCCCCATAGCGCCCGACCGCTTCAAACACCTGCAAGGCACGCAAAGAAGGCAAGCTGTTCATCAGTCTCTCCTGGAGGGCACTGGCCGCTTGATACTTTAGCTCAGCTATACAAAGCAACAGCTTTTAGCATCTTTTCGCAATTTCATACGCTCGTATGCTGGTCTTGGCACTGCCTCCCCGTCCCCTGTCAAAAAAGCACAAACAAGGAGAGCACCATGTCTATGCGTACTACCCAGCGTGTCACGCATTATTCACGGAACCGATGGGATGCCCCGCGGGACTCAGCGTGTACCGGCGGGAACACAAAAAACCCTGACGTAACAATGCGTAACGAAACCACGCACCTACCCAGCCCTCGAATTACCCTCCCCCCCTCAAGACCCTTGGAGCAGAGCCGCGCACCTGCGCTGGCACAGTTTGGCCTGCATATTGCTTATCATGTATATACAAGTACATTCATATCATGATGTGCCTGTGCCCTAGTCCCGCATCCTCCGCATCCCCTGTAACAGACAAAGGAAAACAACAATGAGAAGATTTGTCCTTGCCACTGTCCTTGCACTGGCTTCCACCGGCGTCCTCGCCAAGGACCTGAGCGTTATTCGCTTTGGCGTAGACCCGACGTTTGCGCCCTTTGAATCGAAAAACGCTGACGGCGAGCTGGTTGGCTTCGACATCGACCTGGGCAATGCCATTTGCGCTCAACTCAAGGCCAAGTGTGTCTGGGTCGAAACGGCATTCGACAGCATCATCCCTGCACTCCGGGCGAAGAAGTTCGACGGCGTGCTGTCGGCCATGACGGTCAACGAGAAACGCAAACAGAATGTCGCGTTCTCCGACCGCCTCTACAACTCGCCCAATCGCCTGATCGCGAAGAAAGACAGCGGCTTGCTGCCGACAGTCGAATCGCTCAAGGGCAAACGTGTCGGGGTTGCACAAGGCACCACCCAGGAAGCCTTCGTCAAGGCCATGTGGGCACCGCACGGCGTGATCATGGTTTCGTACCAGAACCAGGACGTGCTCTACCCAGACCTGGTCAGCGGGCGGATCGATGCCAGCCTGACCGATGCGGCGGTGGCCGACATCGGCTTTCTGCAAACACCGAGGAACACCGGCTTTGCGTTCGCCGGCGATGCCGTCAAGCACGACGAACTGCTGGGCGAAGGGATCGCGATTGGCCTGCGCAAGGACGACCATGAGTTGATTGAGGCGATCAACGGTGCACTGGCGGAAATGCACAAGAACGGCACCTACGACGACATCCAGAAGAAGTATTTCACCTTCGACATCTACAACTGAAGACGACTGCAGCGCGCTCGATCACCTGATGTTCAGCGCTTGAGCGCGCTGTAGCCAACACAGCCCCTCCCCGAACACTCAAGCCTCGCAATGGACGGCCCACGGCCTCCCATTGCCTACGGAGAGACAGAACATGCTTTTACAGGGCTATGGTTCGCTCATTCTCGACGGTACCCTTGCGACCATCCAACTGGCGTTGCTCTCGATGCTGGTCGCCGTGACGATCGGCCTGGCCGGTGCCTCGGCAAAGCTGTCCAAACAGCGGCTGTTACGTAACCTGGCAACCGGCTACACCACTTTGATCCGCAGTGTCCCTGACCTGGTGATCATGTTGCTGTTGTTCTACAGCCTGCAAATCTGGCTGAACAACTTCACTGAATGGATGCAGGTCGAGCAGGTCGACATCAACCCCTTCCTCGCTGGCGTCATCACCCTGGGCTTCATCTATGGCGCCTACTTCACCGAGACCTTTCGCGGTGCGTTCCAATCCGTACCTGCCGGTCAACTGGAGGCCGCCGTTGCCTATGGCATGAGCCGTCGGCAGATCTTTATCCGGGTGTTGTTTCCACAAATGATGCGGTTTGCACTGCCGGGCATCGGCAACAACTGGCAGGTGCTGATCAAGGCCACCGCGCTGGTGTCGATCATCGGCCTGATCGATATCGTCAAAGTGACGCAGGATGCCGGTAAAAACTCAATGCAACTGTTCTTCTTCAGCATCATCGGTGCACTGATCTATCTTGCCATTACCACCGTCTCGAACGGCCTGCTGCTGTGGCTGGAACGCCGCTACAACGTCGGCGTCAAGGGAGCAGCACTATGACCGAGATCATGAAGGACTACTGGAAGGCCTACCTCTGGTTCGATGGCTATCAACTCTCTGGCGTCGCCATGACCCTGTGGTTGCTGGTGGTTGCCATCGCCATCGGCGGCCTGCTTGCGGTGCCCCTGTCAGTGGCGCGGGTGTCGAGAAACCCACTCATACGCGGGCCGGTCTGGTTCTACACCTATGTGTTTCGAGGAACACCGCTGTATATCCAGTTGCTGATTCTTTACTCGGGTATCTACAGCCTGCAAATGGTCCGCGAACAACCTGTACTGGATGCTTTCTTCCGCGAGGGGATCAATTGCACCTTGCTGGCCTTTGCCCTCAATACCTGCGCCTACACCACGGAAATTTTCGCCGGCGCCATCCGGGCGACACCGTATGGGGAGATCGAAGCCGGACGGGCCTATGGCATGTCGCCGTTCACCCTGTACCGCCGCATCATCCTGCCTTCGGCCCTGCGACGCGCACTGCCGTACTACAGCAATGAAGTGATCCTGATGCTGCACTCCACCACACTGGCATTCACCGCCACCGTGCCCGACCTGCTCAAGATTGCCCGCGACGTGAACTCGGAAACCTACTCCTCGTTCGAGGCGTTCGGCATCGCTGCCGTGCTGTATGCCCTGATGGTGTTTGCCCTGGTGTGGCTGTTCCGACGCTGCGAAATGCGCTGGCTAGCCTTCTTGAAGCCACAGACTCATTGACCCGCCGTAATAAGAGAGCATCGAACATGTACAAGCTGAACGTAGATGAACTGCATAAAAAATACGGCGCCCATGAAGTCCTCAAAGGGGTATCGCTCAGCGCCAAAGCCGGCGATGTCATCAGCATCATTGGCTCGAGCGGATCAGGCAAAAGCACCTTTCTGCGCTGCATCAACTTCCTTGAGCAACCGTGCAGCGGGCGTATTGCCGTAAACAACGAAGAGATCCGCACCAAGCTGGATATCAACGGGGCCATGCAGATTGCCGATCCTCGCCAGTTGCAAAAGATCCGCACCAAACTGTCGATGGTGTTCCAGCATTTCAACCTGTGGCAACACATGACGGTACTGGAGAACATCATCGAAGCGCCGGTCCACGTCCTCGGCGTGAAACGCAAGGACGCCGAGCAACGGGCACGCCAGTACCTGAACAAGGTCGGGCTGGATGCGAGTGTGGCGAGCAAATACCCCTCACACCTCTCTGGAGGGCAGCAACAACGTGTGGCCATCGCCCGGGCACTGGCAATGGAGCCGGAGGTGATGCTGTTCGACGAGCCGACATCAGCCCTGGACCCGGAACTGGTAGGCGAAGTGCTGAAAGTGATGCAAGCGCTGGCCGAGGAAGGCCGTACCATGGTCGTGGTTACCCATGAGATGGGCTTTGCCCGCAACGTCTCCAATCACGTCATGTTCCTGCACCAAGGCCGTGTTGAAGAAGAAGGCCCGCCTGGCGAAGTCTTGAACCATCCGAAAAGCGAACGCCTGACGCAGTTCCTTTCCGGGCGCTTGAAGTAAGTCGGCACACTCCCCTGCTGGCCACCGGGCTGCGTCTGAACGCCCGGTGCCGGCTTATCGATGCGAGGCCACCATGCACGCAGGTTTCCCCACACTTCCCAGCTTTGCCCACCAACGTGAACAGTTTCTGGCGGCGGCCAACGCTGCCGGCGCACGCCTGAGCGAGTACCGACACCCCTTGCGCGGCCCCTTTGGCGAGCCGCTGAGCACCGACGTTGCCCTGCTCGGTGATCCCCAGGCCAAACGGGTGCTGGTTGCGCTCAGCGGCACTCATGGCGTGGAAGGGTTCTATGGCTCCGACTGCCAGATCAAATGGCTGCAAACCCTCGGCAACACGCCACTGCCTGCTGATGTCGCGGTATTGATGATCCACTTGATCAATCCCTGGGGCACCGCCTGGATGCGCCGGGTCAACGAAGACAACATCGACCTTAATCGTAACCACCTGGACTTCTCTCAAGCACTGCCAGACAACCAACCCTATGAAGCGTTGCACCCCGTCTACACCTGCGCTCACTTGCACGGACCGCAACGGGAGCAAGCCGACGCGCTGCTCAACCAGCGAATTCGCGCCGAGGGTTGGTCAGCCGTGATGTCGATTGTCGAGGCCGGCCAGTACCGTCATCCCGATGGCCTTTTCTATGGCGGCCAGTCACCGGCCTGGTCGAACACCACCCTGCATACGATCTTGCACACCCATCTGGCTCACAGCGACGTAGCCATGTGCTTTGACCTGCACACCGGAGCCGGGGACTACGGGCACCCGATGCTGATGACCATTGCCCAGTCTGCCTACCCGGCACTGCGCGATGCCCAGGCCATCTATGGCCCGTGGCTGTACACGTTGATGACCGGGGCCGGTAGCCACAGTGACACCGGCGTAGCAGCAACGGCTACCGGCTACACCTCACAAGCGATCCTCAACGCCCTGCCCCACGTGCACCTGATGCCATTCGTCATTGAATGCGGCACCTACCCGGGCGAGCAGGTTCACACCGTGTTGCGCAACGACCAGTGGCTGCACCTGCATGGCGACCTGGACGACAAGATCGCTGCACACATCAAACGGGAACTGGTCGAGCAGTTCTACCCGGCAGACCCTGACTGGCAGGACGTCGTCTGGCTGCGCACCCGGCATATCTGGGAGCGGGCCCTGAGTGCATTACCCCACTTGCGCCCCGATACCGGTCATTAACTACGCCCCATGACACCCTCGTGCAAAGCGACGCTCAACGTAGCGTCGCTTTGGTTTGCCCGCCAAAAACGATTTAGTTTTTCTAAATCAATAAACAGTTTTAAGCATCTATTCTGACCTTATTCGTGCCTCGTATTCTGGCTTCGCCGTACGCCTCGCCCTGCTGCACAGGGTGAACACCAGAACAATAAGGAGAGACCCCATGTTTTTGCGCAACGCGTGGTATGTAGCCGCCAGTGAAGCCGAGTTGGGTGAAGCACTGTACCCCGTCACCCTGCTCAGTGAGCCCGTGCTGCTTTACCGCAAGACCGACGGCACCCCGGTGGCCCTTGAAGATGCCTGCCCGCACCGCAAGTTGCCGTTGTCCATGGGGCGTCGCCAGGGCGATGCGATCGAGTGTGGTTACCATGGCCTGACCTTCGACTGCTCTGGCAGCTGCATCCGTGCCCCCGGCAGCAAGCACATCCCGCAGGGCGCCAAGGTTCGCAGCTACCCACTCGCCGTACGCTACGGCCTAATCTGGATCTGGATGGGCGATGCTGAACTGGCCGACGAATCGAAGATCTGCGAAGTCCCGGAATGGGGTAATCCGGCATGGGGACTCAACCGTGGCGACAGCATGGTTGTGCCGTGTCACTACCTGTACGTGACCGACAACCTGCTCGACCCCTCTCATGTTGCCTGGGTGCACCCGTCTTCCTTTGGCAACGCAGCCTGCGCCCAAGAGCCCCTGCAAACCCGGGTAACCGACACTGGCGTGATCGTTTCGCGCTGGATGCGTGATGTGGAGGTAGCGCCCTTCTACGCCAAGTTCGTCACGTTCAGCGGCAATTGCGACCGTAAGCAACACTACGAGGTGCAATACCCTGCTCAAGCCATTATCAAGGCCATCTTCACTCCGGCTGGCACGGGTGGCGATGAGGGCGAACTGCACGAGCAGGTGTTCCTGATGAACTCCTACAACTTCATGACCCCCATCGACGAGGAGAACACCCGTTACTACTGGTTCCAGGTGCGCAATTTCGACCCTGAGAACCAGGAGGTCTCCCGCCAGTTCGATGAAGACGTACGCCATGCCTTCGCTGAAGACCGTGTCGTGCTCAGCGCCGTCCATCAGGGCATGGCCAACAAGCGCAGCCCCAGCATCGACCTGGCCTCCGACGCTGGCCCGCTGCGCTTTCGCCGCAACCTGGAGCAGTTGATTGCCAACGAACAACGTGGCGATCTGATTGCCCGCATCCAGCCGCAGACCGAGCACGACAAGACGGAGGCGTGAGATGAGCACCCAACCGAAGACGGCACTCAGCACCAAAGGCTTCAGGGCCTTGCGGGTGATCGAAAAGAAACAGGAAAGTGCAGTCATTACCTCGTTCGTGCTGGCGGCAGATCACGGCGCGTGCCCGCCCTTCGTGCCGGGACAGTTCCTGGTGATTCGCCTGCCCCTGAAAAACGGCACGCACCTGCTGCGCAACTACAGCCTCTCAGGCGACTGCAACGACCTTTCGCACCTGCGCATTTCAGTCAAGCGTGAACCTGCCCCCGCAGACCAGCCACAACTGCCGCCGGGGCAAGGCTCCAACTACCTGCATGACCACGTGCAGGTCGGCGATCTGCTCGACGTCGCGGGGCCCGCCGGCGAGTTCGTCCTTGACGAGCAAAGCGAACGGCCCGTGGTACTGCTAAGCGGTGGCGTGGGCCTGACGCCCATGCTGAGCATGCTCCACCAGCTCAGCCGCCATTCGACCCGTACGGTGCACTTTATCCATGCCTGCGAGAACGGTGCCGTACACGCATTTCGTGACGAAGTACGCCAGTTGGCCACACGACGCCCCGGGATCAACGTGCACGTCTGCTACCGCAGCCCGAGTGCCGACGATCAGGCCGGACAGGCCTATCACAGCCAGGGCTTGATCAACCGGGACACCCTGCAGGCACTGCTGCCATTGGACGACTACGAGGTCTACCTGTGTGGCCCACAGCCGTTCATGCAGGCGAACTGGCGCCTGCTGCGCGATCTGGGAATCGACCGCCAGCGTATTCACTATGAACTTTTCGGCCCGGCAACGGTTCTTGAGGACGACCAGGAGCGCCCTGCCTCTCGTCCTCCTGCACTCGCGACGCCGTCGATCAGCAGCCCCCCCGCAACGACAGACGATGCATTGACCGTACACTTCCTGCCGTCCGGTACCCGCATAGACTGGCAGCAGGACTGTCACTCGCTACTTGAGCTCGCCGAGCAGGCCGGCCTGACGCCCTCGTTCAACTGCCGGGCCGGCGTGTGCAACAGCTGCCAGGTCAGCCTCAGGGAGGGCACGGTCGAGTACTTCGAAGAGCCGCTGGATGCACCGATCAATGGCAACATCCTGCTCTGCTGCACGCGCCCAACCAGCGCATTGACCGTGGATTTGCGCCAGTAACACCGACTGCTGCCACTGTGTAGGTGGCAGAGGACAGTGTGAACTACGCTTTCGGGTGCATCGGCACCCTCACCCGGGCATGATTGGCTTCGGTCACTGAGCCGACGGGCTTGGTGACAACTCCTTGGGGAGACGCTCCCCTGGCCCTATCGTACACACCCAAGAGAACTCAACGATGAGCATCTTCACACACGTCACTGTTGGCACCAACGACCTGAACAAAGCCCGTGGCTTCTATGACAAGGCGCTCGGTACACTTGGCCTCAAGCGCATCGCAGACCTGGGCGAAAACGGCTCGATCTGGGGCGAAAACGCCCCGGCCTTTTTCGTTCTGAAACCGGCCAACGGCAAGCCTGCCACCGTCGGCAATGGTGTCACCATCAGCTTTGAAGCACCTAGTCGCGCAGCGATCGACGCCTTCCATGCGGCGGCCCTGGCATCTGGCGGTCAAGACGAAGGCGCCCCAGGCCCACGCAGTTGGGCACCAAACGCCTACGCCGCGTATGTACGTGATCTGGACGGCAACAAACTGGCCGTCTACTGCTTCAAACCAGCCTGATCAATTGCCGCGTCAAATGCCCGAAGGACTGCTTCGGGCATTTTTCATTACGGGCAATGGCGACTGACAGGGGCAGTAAAAAACAAAGCCATTGTAACTCGGCTTTTTTCGACCTATCTTATACAAAACCTATACAAGACACTTAGTCATGTACAAGATAGAGCAATGGCCCCTGACGCTTTACTTCGACGGTGACTGCCCGCTCTGCGCTCGGGAAATCAAGCTCCTGCGCCGACGCGCCACAGACGCCCGACTGCTACTGGTTGACATCAGTAGCGACGATTTCGATGCCCATGCATTAGGTTTCACCCTTGAGCGCATGCAATCAGTACTGCATGCGCGCTTTGCCAACGGCCATTGGGTTACGGGCCTGGACGCCACCTTGTGGAGCTGGAGAGCGGCAGGTCTGGGTATCTGGGCCGCCCCACTGACATGGCGCCCCCTCCGGCCATTGCTTGCCATCGGCTATCGCCTGTTCTGCCGCTTGCGTCCCCATTTGGCATGGCTGCCGCATCCCGATGGCAGCCGTCGCTGTCGTGACAACCACTGTACGGTGCCGGTGCCGGAGTCGGCACCAGCGCCTGGCAACCCGCATACCCTTCAAACAACACATGGCTGCAAGGAGTCACAATGAACCCGTCATTAGCCGAGCATTACCGTGAAATTCTCGCCGGCGTCGGCGAGAATCCTGAGCGTGAAGGGTTGCTGGACACCCCCAAGCGCGCCGCCAAAGCAATGCAATACCTGTGCAATGGCTACACCATGAGCCTGGAGGAAGTGGTTAATGGTGCCCTGTTCGAGTCGGACAACGATGAGATGGTCGTCGTACGCGACATCGAACTGTACTCATTGTGCGAGCACCATATGCTGCCCTTCATCGGCAAGGCACATGTGGCCTACATCCCTACCGGGCGAGTACTAGGGCTGTCGAAGGTTGCCCGTGTGGTCGATATGTTCGCCCGTCGCCTACAGATACAGGAAAACCTCACAAGGCAAATTGCCGACGCCATCCAGCGCGTCACCGATGCCGCAGGCGTGGCCGTGGTCATCGAGGCCAAGCATATGTGCATGATGATGCGCGGCGTGGAGAAGCAAAATTCGGTCATGACTTCGTCCGTGATGCTGGGAGCCTTTCGCGAGTCATGCACTACGCGCCACGAGTTCCTGCAACTGATCGGGCGGCACAGTTGATGCCAGGACCGGTGCAAGAGACGGCGTTGCGTTGACGTCACCTGCACCACCCCTACCGCTCTACCGAGCTGCGCCTATGCCGCCGACAACGCTCTGAGCAGTAGCGCACGTCGTCCCAGCAGCGCGCCCACTTTTTTCGCCAAACAAACGGTAGCCCGCAGACCACGCAGGTTTTGGCCGGAAGATCAGACTTTTTCACAACGCCTTACCGGCATCCAGCATGGTCAGTAGCGCCTCGCCACGCTGCCAAAGCGCCTGCTGCTTATCCTCGGGCATACGTGCAAGGTTCTTGTACACCATGGCAAGGCGTTGATTGCGCTGCAGCAGCTCACGGTGACGCATCAGAAAGTGCCAATAAAGCGCGTTGAAGGGGCAGGCATTGTCCGTTGTACTCTCACTGACGTTGTACGCACAGCCACTGCAGTAGTCCGACATGCGCTTGATGTACTGTCCGCTGGCACAGTAGGGTTTCGAGCCCAGATAGCCCCCATCGGCATGCATGACCATGCCCAAGGTATTGGGTAGCTCGACCCAGTCGAAGGCGTCCATATAGATGGACAAATACCAGTCGCACACCTGGCTCGGCACAATGCCCGCCAACAGGGCGAAGTTACCGGTCACCATCAGCCGCTGAATATGGTGGGCAT
This sequence comes from Pseudomonas laurentiana, assembly GCF_014648275.1. GTDB lineage: Bacteria > Pseudomonadota > Gammaproteobacteria > Pseudomonadales > Pseudomonadaceae > Aquipseudomonas > Aquipseudomonas laurentiana. The sequence goes on along the minus strand of NZ_BMQU01000021.1, from coordinate 25,047 downwards.
AGGCATGCTCCAGGGTCTGGCCGATGACCTGGCGCATGCAGTTCATTCGCGTATCGCCCGTCCAGTAAAATGCCGGAAGCGGCCTGCTATTACCGAAAAAATCACGGCTGGCATACGCCGGCATCTGCAGCCAGTAGATACCACGCACATACTCACGCCAACCAATCAGTTGACGGATAAACCCTTCGGCGGCATTCAACGGGATCCTGCCCGACCAGTAGGCAGCCTCTACATCCGAGCACACCTGGCGCAGGTCCAGCAGGCCGATGTTCAGCGCAGCGCTGATACGGGCATGAAACAGGAACGGCTCGTCACTGGCCATGGCATCTTGATAATCACCAAAGGCTGCCAGCCCGAAATCCAGAAAGTAGTCCCACAATACCTGCGCATCGGCATGCGTCACCGGATAATCGAAAGCCTCCAGCGAACCGTAGTGGTCAGTGAAGTGCTCGGCCACCAGCGCAATCACCTCACGGGTCGTTGCATCCACGGTAAAGCGTGCTGGCAAAGGCGCCCGTTGGTGCTTGGGCAGCGCCTTGCGGTTGTCTGCATCAAAGTTCCAGGCCCCTCCGACCGGGCTGCCATCACCGTTGATAAGCAGCCCGCTCTTGCGGCGCATCTCGCGATAGAAAAACTCCATGCGCAGCTGCTTTTTGCCTTTGGCCCACGCCGAAAATTCGGCACGGGTGCAAAGAAAACGGGTATCAACATGCCAGTGAACAGGCAGGCCGCAACACCTGAGCGAATGCTCCAGACGCCAGTCGCCACACTCGGTCAGGTGCAGCTCTTCCGGCTGCAATATTGCCTGCCAGCGCTGCAACTCGCCTGGCAGCGAGCCTGTATTATCCGGATCATCCAGGGTGACATACTGCACACGGATACCACGCTGGCGCAGCGCCTCGGCAAAATGGCGCATGGCGCTGAAAACCAGCACGATTTTTTGCGGATGATGAGGCACATGGCGGGCCTCCTCCATCACCTCGGCCAGCAACACCGTATCGCGCTCGCTATCCAGCCCTTGCAGTGAGGGTAGATCAAAGGACAGTTGGTCGCCCAGGACCAGGCACAGCCGTCGAGTCCCATTCATAACGCAGCGCCCGATGAAACGCGATTACGCGCGTTTTTTGCGTCTACCAGGTGCATCCACCCATTCAGCATGCTTCCTGCCTCAAGATCACACGTTTGGTCGGCCCCGGCTAAGTGCTCGTGACGCACTGCACACCGCCTCAGCCTCTAAAAACCTGTACAATTTTAACTTCTTGTATAGATTTTACATAGCGTTATTGATGACAGATCAGGGCTGTTACCTGCCTACAAACACCCATGGAGTCATTTATGTTCAACAGCCGCCTGAAAAAAACGCTCCAAGACCAGAGTGCAGAGCTCTACGCGCTGCGCCAGCTAGTTGAGCAGATGAATCGCGGCATGCTATCGATACGGCTCGATGCGCAAACTCGTATCTGCGATTTCAACCCACATTTCGCGCAAACGCTGGGGTATAGAGACGAGCATCTAAAAGGCCGCCCACTGTCCGAAATTGTGCCGCCTTACGTCAGCAAACTGCCCTGCTTTCACGCGTTCAGGTCTGCCGTGGAAAAGTTCGAACCTATCAGCGACGACTACCGCTATCTACGTGCAGATGGCAGCCTTGCCTGGTTGAAATTGCATTGGTTTCCCATTCGCGGCGAAAACGGCGAGCTCTCCCACATTCAGGGCTACGGCAGTGAAGTCAGCCGGACGATTGAACAGACCAAAGAAAACGAGTCCTTCATTGATGCGCTTATCCGCTCCACTGCGGTGATCCAGTTCAAACTGGATGGCACCGTTGTCACTGCTAACCAGCAGTTCCTCAAGGCCATGGGCTACTCACTCGAACAGATCAAAGGCAAACATCACCGTATGTTCTGTAGTGCCGAGGAAGCTGCATCACCTCAATACTTGGCGTTCTGGAAGACACTCAACAATGGAGAATACGTAGCTGACCGCTTTAAACGGATCGACAGCCGCGGCCGTGCGGTCTGGCTGGAAGCGACATACAACCCTGTCTACGATACGGAAGGTCATCTGTGCAGGGTGGTGAAGTTCGCCAGTGTCGTCACCGATCAGGTCGCACGGGAAACCGAGGTGAGAGACGCAGCAGCGGTCGCCTATGACGTTTCACTGCAAACGGACGTCAGCGCAAAACGGGGTGCTGCAGTCGTCCAAGAGACCGTACAAACCATGCAAAAGATCGCCGAGCAGATGCAATCGGCCACCCATCGCATTGAAGCACTCGACAAGCAGTCGCTGTTAATCAGTTCCATCGTGCAGACCATTGGCGGCATTGCATCACAGACCAACTTGCTGGCGCTCAACGCAGCCATTGAGGCCGCACGAGCAGGTGAGCAGGGTCGCGGCTTCGCCGTGGTTGCTGATGAGGTCCGTCAGCTTGCTGGCCGCACCAGTGCGGCAACTGAAGAAATCGTGAGTGTCGTGCAACAGAACCAGGCGCTCGCCAGCGAAGCGGTTCAAGAAATGTTCAGCAGTCGGGAACAGGCAGAGCAAGGGCTCGCATTGGCCAACCAGGCCGGTGCTGTGATTGTGGAAATTCAGGATGGTGCCAAGCAGGTTGTTGGCGCTGTTGGACGCTTTGCCAATGAACTACAGTAATCCGCACTGACCCAAAAGCCTGTTACGATTTGTCGTAGGTCAGTTTTCAGGGGCCCACCATGCGAACATCAGCGCCGGGATGGAACCAGCAATCGCCCAACCATACGGTAATGCCCCCTCATTGTCTGCGACCGATAGGTAGAAGAAGGATCCTGTGCCTAGCGTGGTTATGAATACTGTACATTGGCGGGTTAAAAATCTAAGGAGCCCGCTAAAAGCCCATGAGCACTAAAGGCCAGGTCCTAAATGATTGAAGAAACACCTGCGAAGGTCCCTTGCCAAGCCTGTAAAGATGGCAAGAAACTGGATTTCGATTTCAGCATGGCCTTCCAACCTATCATCGATATCCGCAACCACAGTGTGTTCGCTTATGAAGCCTTGGTGCGCGGTCTCGATGGCAGCGGTGCAGCCACTATTCTTGGCAACGTCAACGAAGAAAACCGTTATGCCTTTGACCAGGCCTGTCGAGTAAAAGCGGTTGAGCTGGCCGCCAAGTTACAGATGCCCTGTTTTGTCAGCATCAATTTCTTGCCTAACGCCGTATACAAAGCGGAAACCTGCATTCGCGCCACGCTTAATGCAGCACGACGCTTTGGCTTTCCCACGGAGCGGTTGATTTTCGAAATCACCGAAAATGAGGAATTGGTGGACAAGGAACACCTGAAAAGCATTATTCGAGAATACAAGTTGCAAGGCTTCAAGACCGCGATCGATGATTTTGGCGCGGGTTACTCCGGGCTAAACCTGTTGGCGGAGTTTCAGCCGGATATCATAAAACTCGACATGAGCCTTGTACGGCGCATCTGCACAGACCCTGTAAGGCAAGCGATTGTCAAAGGCATCCTGGGCGTATGCCAGGCGTTGAATATTAACGTGATCGCAGAAGGGGTAGAGACCACTGCCGAGCTTCAACAACTGCTGGCACTGGGCATCAACCTTTATCAAGGCTATCTGTTTGCAAGACCGGAATTTGAAACATTGCCGAACGTGAACTGGCCTGACCACAGCGTTTTGTAACGCTAAACACAGGGTTGGTGCACAACCACGAAGCCCTGGGGAGTACCCGCCATTACCCCTTGCGATGGCTATGAGGCTCCAGGAGCGTATGGGGATCCTTGCCCTGCAGCCCTTGCAAGCCGTCCTGCAGCCAATGGCTGGCCGCTTTCTCTGCCCGGTAGATAAGCTCGGCGGTGTGTGAGAAGTCGTAGGTATTGATGGCCAGCGGGCACAATGGCGGCACCACGATCAGTTCGCAGCGGCCAGAGAAACGGTCGACGTCGGCCAGCAACTGGCGCATCGCCAATAGGTTGATGGCATGTAGGGCAATGGCGAGGGCGCCACGTGGCGGCTCATGCAGCGCGCAGGGCGTGCCGGTCGGCAGGATTACCACTCGTGTAGCCCCCAAGGCAACCGCTGCGGAAATTGGCGTATAACTGGCGATGCCACCATCCATCAACGGGCGGCCCTCGATAAGCACTGTCGGAAACACCGCTGGGATAGCGGCGCTGGCCAGCAGCGCCGATACAGCTTCGCCAGAGGACAGTATGACCTCCTTGCCGTCGAGTGCATCGGTGGCAATCACATGGCACGGCAGCACTGCGTCTTCCAGATTCCGATACGGGAGCTTCAGCGTAACAAGTGCGCGCAATTGGCCGGGCAACGCCAGAAAGTCGCGCCTGCCGAACAGACAAAGCAATGTACTCAAGGTGGTAAAAGGGAAGATATCCCTGCGGCGCAGCTCAAGCCAGATTCGCTCCAACCGTGCAATTCCGGCTTCATCGGGAGCCGCTGCGTAATACGCCGCATTAATCGCGCCGACCGAGACACCGACAATGAAGTCCGGGGTAATGCGCGCATGGTTCAGCGCCTTGAGCATACCAACCTGGACCGCACCCAGGCTGCCGCCGCCGGCCAGCACGAACGCGGTCTTTTCGGTGCGCGGCTGATTCATGCCGTTACCCCGGGGCGCAGGCGCCTCGCCAGGCACGATCATCAGGGGTTGCCCAGGTAGTCCGCCTTGCCAAGTTCCACCCCATTGTGGCGCAGGATGCCGTAGGCAGTCGTCAGGTGAAAATAGAAATTGGGGATGGCAAACCCAAGCAGATAATCCTGGCCGGTGAAGTGGATTTCCCTGTCATGTACGTTGAGGGTGATCGGACGCGCCTCACTGCCGTCCAGTTGTTGCGCTGTAATGCTTTGCAGGAAGGTCACGGTTCTGGCAATACGTGCCTGCAACTCAGGGAAACTGCTTTCAGTGTCGGCAAAACTCGGCACCTCTACCCCTGCCAGGCGAGCAGCACAGCCCTTGGCAGTGTCGGACACTATCTGCATCTGACGCACCAGCGCAAACATGTCAGGAGCAAGCCGGGCGTTGAGGAAGAACTCCGGCATGATGTCCTTCGCATGAGCGTGGGCGGCGGCCTTGTGCAAAATAGCCGCCAGGTTATGCAGCCCGCGAACGAATACAGGGACAGAGGCTTGGTACATGGAGACAGACATACGAGTGCTCCTGAGAGAACGTGATCTAACAGGCATCCGACCCGTGCCAATACGTACGCCATCCTGTTTGGCGCCTGTTCACTCACGATAGCTGATGCGGGGGCCGTCGGCCGAGGGGCTGACTATACTTTGAGGTGCCCCGCGGTTTGAGCTTGGAGTCACAGTCATGAAAAACATGATACCTGGCAAGCTTCCAAGGCCCATCAAAAGCAGTAAATTCTTGTTGGCATGCGCTCTATTCATCGTCTCTGGATGCGCGCACAACCCTGATATAAGAGTGGGTCACGATACGGTTGATGGCATTACTTTCAAGGACAATAACGCCTACATGGATTGCATAAGAAATGAGGTCAAGAATGGCGTTCCAACATTTACTGTAGAAAATAATGGCAAAACCGATCTGTTTTTCGGCAGCACAGACCCCACCACAACAGAAGGGCTAGTCGAACTTTCCAGCGCTAACGGCCACAACACCTACTCTGCCTACCAGCGAGATGCATGGTATGACAGAGGCAGGTTGCTTGATGCGGCGCAAGCCTGCTCCAAGACATAAGACCAGGCATTACGTCATTTGCAGTGGCTTGTTGCGCCTTTAGGGTGCCATGGCCGATTCGAGACCAGAGGCGACTTGCCAGGGGCAACCAAGTCGTCTCGGTTTCATCTTCACCCGCGGGACGCTTGGCTATTTTTACCCTGGCTCCCCAGCCCACACAGCAAGATCATTAGCTTTTTCCCATCTATCATTGGTTCAGACAAGGCGCCTGCCTTGGCCATCGGCTTGACTTGGCTTGCGTCAGGCCTCAGTTCCACTGCCGAACGCGAAGGACCGCTGACATGTGACTGGACATGGCGTCCTTCGGCGTTCCAAGCAGCTGAACCAACCGGGAGAGGCAGTGTGAAACCACACATCAAGGCTTCGAAAGCAGCTCACGGCAACACCGCGTCACTTCGACTTGACCTGGTATCGGGCCTCACTGCGGCTGCCGTCGTACTCCCCAAAGCAATGGCCTACGCGACGGTTGCGGGCCTGCCTGTTGCCGTCGGCCTCTATACCGCCTTCGTGCCAATGCTGATCTACGCGTTTCTGGGCACATCGCGTGTCCTCAGTGTCAGCTCCTCCGCCACACTGGCGATCCTGGCCGGTACGCAGATCGGCTTGGCCGTACCTGACGGCGACCCGGGCAAACTGATCACCGCAACCGCAACGCTAACCGCCCTGGTTGGCGCAATGCTGCTCCTGGCGCGATTGATGCGCTTGGGATTTCTCGCGAACTTTATCTCCTCCCCGGTACTGAGCGGCTTCAAAGCAGGTGTCGGCCTGGTGATCGTGCTGGACCAGGTCCCCAAACTATTGGGCATTCACATCACCAAACACGGTTTTTTTATCGATATCCTCAACATCGTTCGTCACCTGCCGGAGAGCTCCCTGATCACCCTCGCGGTAGCAGCAGCGACACTCCTGATACTCATCGTAATGGAACGCCTATGGGCACATTCGCCTGCGCCGCTGGTAGTGGTTGGCGGTAGCATCGCAGCCTCATGGTACTTCGGCCTGCAGGCACTTGGCGCCTCGACGGTCGGTGTGATTCCACAAGGCTTACCCTCCCTCACCCTGCCCGACCTGACCTTGGTCGAGCAGATGGTGCCTGGCGCGCTCGGGATCGCACTGATGAGCTTTACCGAAACGATTGCCGCAGGTCGTGCGTTTGTCCGACCCGGCGATCCCCCCATCAATGCCAACCGTGAGCTGGTCGCCACCGGGCTCGGCAACCTCGGTGGCGCCCTGCTCGGTGCAATGCCCTCCGGTGGTGGTACCTCGCAAACGGCTGTTGTCCGTGCCACCGGCGGACAGTCTCAAAACGTCTCCATTGTCACTGCCGCCGTGGCATTGGCCACAATGCTGCTGCTCTCCGGGCTGCTCGGGTTCCTCCCTCATGCGACCCTCGCCGCTATCGTCATCTACTACTCAATCGGGCTGATCCAGCCGCAAGAATTCCTGGCGATTCGCAAAGTACGGCCCATGGAATTCCATTGGGCACTGGTAGCCACGGTCGGCGTACTGCTGTTTGGCACGCTACAAGGGATTACCGTCGCCATTGTCGTTTCCTTGGTCGGCCTGGCCTACCAAACCGCACGTCCACACCTGTATATCCTTGGCCGCAAGCGCGGCACCGACATACTGCGCCCCCTCTCGGAAGAGCACGCTGATGACGAGACATTCGAAGGGCTGCTGATCGTGCGGCCAGAGGGACGCCTGTTTTTCTTCAACACGGACTACGTAAAAGAACAAATGACTGCACTGGAAGTGCAGCATCAGCCACGTGTCATTGTGTGGGACATGAGTGCAGTGCCTGATATCGAATACTCGGCCCTGCAGGCACTGATTGAAGGCGAGAAAAACCTGAGCGAAGCTGGCACCAGCCTGTGGCTGACGGGCCTGAACCCCGGCGTACTGGATATGGTTCGACGTGCCGGGCTCGACCAAAAACTGGGACCCGAACGCATGTTTTTCAATGTCAATGCGGCGATTGAGCAGTATCAAGCACGGCGCGCCACACCGGAAGGTAATGGGTAGCCGGAGCTCAGGGCAACGCTCACTGCCCCGACAAATAGCTCACCAACTGCCGTCCATGAGAACTGAGCGCATCCCACCCGCGAAAGCACAATCGCATTTCCAGCGTCGCCCACTTCTCTTCCAGTGGCACCCAACGAACGGACAGCTCCTGCGCTGCCCGATGGGCTGCAGTCTCGGGCAGCATGGCAATGCCGGCCCGCTGGGCTACGAGTTGCGCGATCGCCTCGAAGCTGGGCGCCCGCACTCGAATCTTGAGTGGCATGCCAAGGTTCAGGGCCAGCTCTTCAATGAAACGCTGCATCGCCCGCTCTGCAGGAAGGCAGACAAAGGCGTAATCCAGTGCGTCGCGCAAGTGCAACTGTTCACGCGCGGCCAAAGGGTGATCGGCGGACATCAACAACACCAGGCGTTCGGTGCTGAACGGTAAGGACACAACCCCCTCATTGATGAGGCTGCCGTCATACACGCCAATCTCGCACTCCCCGGCCCGAACCACCCTCAGGACATCAACACTCCGATGTTCCACCAATTGCAGATCGACCTCGGGGTAGTTGGAAAGAAACGGCCCAAGCACTGCTGGCAACAGGGTGTTGTTGGTCACGGTGGAGACCGCCAAATGCAGGGTAATGCGTCGTTGCCCGACCAGGTCTTTCAAGGTCTCCTGTAGCTTCTGGGCTTCTGCGAGCACACTGCGAGCAGCCTCCAAGACCAGGTGCCCCCCAGGCGTAAGCTGCATACCGTCGGACTTGCGGGTAAACAGGGTCAGGCCGCTGCGTTCCTCAAACAAACGCAGCCGGGTGCTGGCGGCGGACACCGCCACCGGAAAGGTTGCTGCGGCCTTGCTCAGGCTTCCGGTGGCGGCGACGGCGGCAAGCAGGCGCAGGTCCTGCAGATCGAAGTGCATGGGAGGCTTCTCCATTTCAGAACGGCACCTTCACTAAAAAGCGATATCTAGCGAGTGACCATTCTGTTCAGAATAACGCCTTGCACATCCTATTGCGTACCCCCCTATGAAACCTATGCACGCACTCCTCCAGCGCTATGTTCAAAACGGCAGCTTGTTTGCAGTACTGGCGGCCTTGGGGTTCAGCTTCAAGGCCATCTTCGTCAAACTCTCCTACGTGGCCAGCGATGTGGATGCGATCACCCTCCTGGCCTTGCGCATGGGACTGTCATTGCCCCTGTTTCTCTGGCTGGTGTGGTTCAGCCGCCAGCAAGCCAGCGCGCCGCTAACCTGGGGCAGCGTCATGCGCGTACTACTGCTGGGGCTGTTCGGTTACTACCTGGCGAGCCTTTTCGACTTCTACGGCCTGCAATACATCAGCGCCGGGCTGGAGCGGCTGATCCTGTTCACCTACCCGACACTGGTGCTGCTCTTTCAAGCTATCGCCCTGCGCGAAAGGCCGACACTGCGCACCCTGGCGGCCATGGGCATCTGCTACGTCGGCCTGGGTGTCGCCTTCGTCCACGACCTGAGCGTCTCGGGCCTGGGCAACCAGGTGATCCTCGGCTCACTGTGGGTATTCGCGAGCGCCGTAGCCTATGCGCTCTACTACTCAGGCACCGGCATGATGCTCAAGCGCATGAGCTCCATGCGCCTGGCAGGATTGGCGGGTGCCGCATCGTCAATCATGGTCTTGGCCCATTACCTGATGGTGGCAGACACATCACAACTGGCCCATCTGCCCGCGGCGGTATGGGCTAACGCGGGGTTGATGGCGGTGTTTTCCACCGTGATGCCGATCTACTGGGCGGCGCTGGCCATCCAGCGCATGGGCGCCACACAAACGGCAGCCGTGGGTAACCTGGGGCCGGTGCTGACGATGCTGGCCTCCTGGGCCTTGCTCAACGAAACGATCTCCACCTACCAAATCGCCGGTTTGGCGCTTGTGCTGTTTGGCGTGTCGCGGTTGAAGCCGGGCAAACCGAAGGCTGAACCACAATCGACCATGGCGGACGAGGCGGCATGAGATCTCGTGTCGACACCGGAAAAGCAAAGCGTCGAGAGGCCGTGGTCATGAGCAACATTGTCTATATCGTCAGGGGCGTTGTGATCGTCCAGGTGACCCTGTCGTCCGACGGAGGCCTGGGCATTGCCAACCTTGATACTGAAGGTGCATGGACCTCGGTCATATAGCCAGCGCCCATAAAAAAAACCGATACCCGCTTAATTATTTCGTGGACGACGCTCAGGACGCGCCTGCTTTAAAGTCGACGCGACTGCCTTGACGGTGGTAGCGGTGATTGACGCTCTGTAGCCGTACATACTAATAAGATAAGGGTTTGAACATGACCACGCGTCTCGATGACACCGGTTTTTCCCGCCGTTCGCTGCTCCAGAAAAGCTCCGTTTTGCTGACAGCCAGCGCCGCGCTTGGCATGCCAATCTTGAGCCAGGCCGCCTCCGGCAATCGCCGGCAGAACGCAGGCAAAGAAGACATCAATCAATCGCCAGGCATGGTCATGGATTCCCAACTACTCAGCCTGCTGTCGCAACCCAAGATCGATTGCCACCATCATGTGATCGACCCTGTCCAATACCCCTACCCCACTGACTCGACCTACCAACCGGCGGGGCCTGAAGTCGGTCCAGCGGCGTACTACGAGCAAGTCATGCAGGCCTATGGCATTCGTCACTCAGTGATCGTGCAACCGACCTCTGCCTATGCCTACGACAACAGTTGTCTACTGGACACGCTGGCTCACAACAAGGGCCGCCATAAAGGCGTGGTCGTGGTGCCGAACGACGTCTCCAGCGAAACGCTCGCGCAGTACAAGGCACAGGGTGTAGTCGGAGTGGCGCTCAATGCCGCACTGCTTGGCCCCGAGCGCTTTTTGAAGGTCGACACCCTGATGGGGCGTTTGGCCGAACTGGACCTGTATGCCCAGGTCCAGGTAAAAGACGATCAGTTGCTGGCCCTGCTACCCTTGCTGCAGCGCACCCGTCCGCGTGTGCTGATCGACCACTCCGGCCGTCCCGATGCCAGTGCAGGGTTGCAGCAGCCGGCCTTCCAGGCGCTGCTGTCTCTGGCCAGCAACGGACGTACCTTCGTCAAACTCTCCGGGCTGTCGCAATACTCCAAGGAACGCTCACCCTATACCGATGCGCAGCCCTACCAACTGGCGCTGCTGCAGGCGTTCACTGCGGAAAACTGTATGTGGGGCACGGACTGGCCGTTCTTGCGCGCACATCAACACATGGAGCTGGGCACCGTTCTGACAACCTTCGGCGAGATGTTCCCGAATGCCAGTGACCGCCACCAGATCCTTTGGGAAACCCCCAAACGCCTGTTCGGCTTTAGCGCCTGACTCAAGGATCAGCCTCCGCCAGCCCTTGCACACAACGAGCCGAGCGGGGCCAACGGTTTCATGTAACACATCCTCGACAGCGCCCAAGACCAAGGTCGGAGCGCCGCCCCGGTGCACCGCGAATACTTCGCTGCACCGGCAGCCGAGATCGTGTACTGCCGACGGTGGCACCGGCCGTTGTTTACGCCCTGTCATCAGCCCGTCACGCGGCCAGAGCACAATGAAGCAAGCCAAAGGGATTTGGCCCCATCTACAGAGAGCCCGGCCTGATGCCGGGCTTTTCGTTTCTACCTGATGCTCCAGAACGCCTTAGGCTCTACTCCTGCACAGTGATAACCGCCTCGCAGCTCACCGGAAAATTTACCGAATTGGCTATGAAGCACTCATGGTGTGCATCCTCATGCAGACGCATCGCCAGATCCGTGTCTGAATCGGCGCTCACCTTAACTCGCGGACGTAGCGTGATCTCGGTGAAATGTCCTTTTCGATGTGCGTCACCTTCGACCATGTTCCCTTGGGCCTGATCGACGTACTCCAGCACGTTCACCTTGTTGACCGCGCAAAGGTGCAAATACCAAAGCTTATGGCAGGCAGATAACGATGCGACCAGCATATCCTCGGGATTCCATCGCTTGGGATCACCTCGAAATGCCGGATCAGCAGAACCAAGAAGGGCCGGTTTGCTTGGCACATCCACAACGAAGTCTCGTGAGTAGGCGGTATAGCTGGAGGTGCCTTCACCCACGTTACCCGTCCAAGTGACCATAGCCTCATAGGTATGCGTCTTCATCCTTGCCCTCGATAATGTAACGATTGACCGTAACAGGTATGAGAAGACCTGTTTGAGAATGTACAGATCACAATCGATCCGAGCCTGAAACAGCGCAAAACAAGCATGGCTGTTTTCGATTGCAAACCGCTACGTGTCGGTGCGGGATGACATCGACCACCAAGGTTCGGCAATACACACCTCCCGATAAGCGTCGAGGTGCACTTTTCGCACCTCTACCAGCCACTCGCGCCGCAAGCTCGGCGACACCGTCTGAATCGGTGCGTCGTCCAACGCCGTGTAGTCGATCTCGAACAACCCATGCACCGCTTCAGGCAATGGGTTGAACGCTGCATTTGAAAATAGCGGGAAATACACCTGATCACACCACGCGTTGTAGTCCGAGTTCAGCACCTGATCGCCTGGGCACTCGAACGTCAACAGCACCATGGGCGTCTCGATCAGTTGGTGGTCGCTCAGTAACTGGCGCGCCAGCTCGGCGTCCGGTGCTCGCTGATAACCGCCGCAGGAATGCCACCCCCACACCGGCGGTCGCCCCTCGCACGACAAGCCACGGACCGCCATTTCGCGGCACATGAGGCGGTACGCCGCCTCGTTCTCGGGGTAGACGTATGACCAGTGCCCCTGTAACAGGCCATCGCGCAGCAATGCCTGTAGCTGGACCTCGGTTTGGAACGTCCAGACCGTTGTTAACGTGCTTGGTGGTCTCAAACCCATTGACCTTCCGATGTGATGTGCTCGCACTATAAACGGTTAAACCCCATTCGCCGCTCAATTACTGAGTCTCTCGCATAAGGGTTACTGTCAGTAATGCTACAGACACATGTGAAAAAGCCTCGCTAACGGTGCAGAAACTGCTCACAGAAAGCGTTAGAATTAAGTAAAGGCAATTTGCCATCATATAAAAGATCAACCTGCCGCTACGCGCAGGGAGGCAAAGTGAGTAAACGTCCCTCCAGGACAGGATTACGCCAATGGATCTGGCGAGCATTTGTGCAAAGCGCTTTGATTCCACTGGTGTTGGTGGAAACGATACTGATCGCTTGCTATTTGTTCAGTAACCAAGCTGTTCGCGAATCCCAGCTCGAGTACCTGGAACGCAATGCAGTCGACAGTCTCAGCGCTACCGCCGAGCAAAATGCACGTATTGTTCAGGATCAGCTAGGGCATATTGCAGGCATTACGGGCCTGTTTGCTCAAATGACTGCCAACGCATTACGCACCCCTGCTCAGGGAGCAATGGAAAGCCTGGCGTCCACATCGGACGGTGCGCTCTTTAGCCCGCGCGACCAAGGGGGAGCAGCATCCTTCTACTCGTCTGTAACCCCGCCTTCGCGCCAAGACCTGAGCAAGGTCAGGCGACTCGCACAACTTGATCCGTTGATGCGCGAAATCAAGCGTCATGAGCCGCTGGTGGCTAGCCTCTACTTCAATAGTTGGGACAGCTACAACCGCATCTATCCCTGGATTCGCGCCGACGAGCAGTACCCGCACAATATGCAGATTCCTGGGTACAACTTTTACTACCTTGCCGACACCACACACAATCCGCAGCGGACTGCACGCTGGACCGATGTCTACCTTGATCCAGCGGGACATGGCTGGATGATGTCGGCGATCCAGCCGGTCTACGCTGGGGACTTCCTCGAGGGCGTTGTGGGCCTGGATATTACGGTGGGCGGTATCCTTGATGAGATAAGCAAGCTCAAGGTGCCATGGGGTGGCTACCTGATGCTGGTCAGCGATGATCTCAAGATCATGGCGCTACCGCCTGAGGCTGAGCATGACTTCGCATTGCGCGAATCGTCCTCGCAAGACACGCTGAAAGCACTGCAAGGCGATCACTTGAGGTCTGACGATTTCAGTCTGGCACAGCGAGCGGATTTCAATGACCTTGTGGGGGAACTCACCCGGCAGAGCAGCGGCAATACCGAGGTGATGCTAAGCGGCCGGCCGCACTTGATCGCCTGGAGCGAAATACATCCAGCCGGTTGGCGCTTGCTGGCGATTGCCGATAAGAGAGAGGTCATGGCCGCCACCAACAATCTGGCCAGCCACTACCGCAACATCGGTTATTTGATGATTGTGGGACTGGTGATTTTCTATTTCGGGTTCTTCACCTTCATGTGGGTCCGTGCCCGCACGCTTAGCGAACGGCTGCGACGTCCCATAGGTGACATTGGCGAGATGTTGCAGCAGATCGGTCACGGCGTATGGCATCCACGACGCGCCGAGTCGGATATTCAAGAGTTGGACGACATGGCCGACGATGTGATGTCCATGGGCAAGCAACTCGCCTCCAGCGAGGCACAACGTAACACTGTCCAGCAGCACCTTAATCTAGTCGTGGAGAGCATAACCGCAGGTCTGTGGGAGTATCGTCTTGAGGACGACTGCCTACTGCTGCACGGCGAGCTCTGCCAACGCTTCAACCTTGCCGGCTCAGCACTGACGCGAGCAACACTTCATCATCACGTCCATGCTGAGGATCTCCCGGCCTTGGACAAGGCACTGGATGCACTTCGTCAGGGGCATACGTCGAGAATCGACTTGGAACTGCGCCTGTTGCGTGCGGACGGTACATCGCTCTGGTTGCTTTGCCGGGGCCGTCTGATCGATGAGAATGGCGCCGAGCCGCGTGTCGCAGCAGGCACTTTCGTGGATATCGACACCCTCAAACAGGTGACAGAGGATCTGCGCCGCCGCACATTCGAGGCGCAGGCCGCAAGCCAGGCCAAGTCGCGCTTCATCTCCAGCATGAGCCATGAACTGCGTACACCGCTTAACGCCATTTATGGTTTCGCCCAGTTGCTCCGCATGCAGGCGGAGGAACAACAGGCCGACGTGCAGCCACTGGACGAAATCCTTGGAGCCAGCGAGCACCTCACCCATCTGGTCAACGACCTGTTGGACTGGTCTAGCTTGCAGGCCGAGAAACAGCGCCTGCAACTGCGTGCCGTTGAGGTCACTGGCCTGATGCGCGAATGTGCAGAAATGGTACGTTCCCAAGCCGAGGCTGCCGGGCTGCACCTGGATCTGCAGCCGGCACAAGGCTCGTTGAGTGTGCTGGCTGATGCCCGACGTTTGCGTCAGGTACTGCTCAACCTGCTGTCCAATGCGATCAAGTACAACCGCCCTGAAGGGCGCCTGCTAATGGGCGTGGCGACCTATGGTGATCGGGCTCGGTTGTTTGTGGAGGACGGTGGGTACGGCATTGCCCCTGAGTTGCAACACGCGCTGTATGAGCCCTTCCAGCGTCTGGGAAAGGAAAACACTGCCATTCAGGGTACCGGGATTGGCTTGGCGTTATGCCATGAGCTTGCTGAACTGATGGGCGGTAGTATGGGCCTGCAGAGCGAGTTGGATGTCGGTAGCCGCTTCTGGATTGACTTGCCTATGGCCAACACTAACGCAGCACGCACTGCGTCAGTATGTACACCACATCTGTATTACGTCGGTGACGACGATGCGACCCTGCACCATATTGAAGATGCGCTTGGGGGGATGGTAGAGCTGAAAGCCGGGACCCTCGATGAGTGCTTGTCACACGCTGGTAGCCCTGGTGTGCCGACAATATTGCTAGTCGACTGTGACGGCCAGGGCAGCGAGCTTGGCAATAAGCTGCAGCAAATGCGGCGCTTGCCAGGTGGCGATCAGTTGTTTGTCATCCTGTTGGGCTCTGCGCCCAGGTCATTAATGATGCTGGGTTGTGAGTTCCAGGCGGTACTCAGGAAACCACTAGAGCTGAACGAATTGCGAGAGCTGGTTAGCGCACTGCTGCAACAGGAGAACTTGGATGTTTACTGATATTCCTGCGAACACCCGAATCGTCATCATTGATGATGTCGCTGCCAACCTGCGCCTGCTTGAGTCCAGCTTGAAGGCCTTTGGCCTGTCCAATGTGACAAGCTTCGTCGATTCCGCCAGCGGTCTGCACTGGCTGCAGGAGCAACCCTGGGACCTTCTGCTGCTTGATCTGGACATGCCAGCCCCGGATGGATTTGAAATCCTGCGCCAACTCAGTGAGCGCGATCGATCTCGATCACCGGTAATTATCCTTACCGCACTCAGCGAACCTCAAAGCCGCCGCCTTGGCTTGGAGTTAGGCGCCAACGACTATTTGACCAAGCCACTGGACCTGCCAGAGCTAGTGCTGCGTGTACGCAACTGCCTACGCCTGTCCCAGGCTACCGAGAAACTGCAAAACCTCAACCGAGTGCTGGAGGACAAAGTCCACGAGCGCACCCTTCAATTGCAAGACAGCTATTGTGCAGTGATCCGAGCACTGAGTCGCGCTGCAGGTTACCGCGATAATGAGACGGGGGATCACATCTTACGTATTGGTAAAACCGCAGCCCTGCTGGCAGATGCCATTGGGATGCCGATGGACTGGTGCGACCTGATCCGTATGGCGGCCCCCATGCATGATTTGGGCAAGATCGGCATTCCTGACCGGATCTTACTCAAGGAAGGGCCTCTCAGCCTGGAGGAGCGTCACGAGATGATGGAGCATTCACGTATCGGTTACGAGATTCTCCATGAAGACCAAGCTTCGGCGCTGACCGATATGGCTGCAGAAATTGCTTATTGCCATCACGAGAAATGGGATGGTAGTGGCTATCCACGCGGCTTGGCCGGTAAGGATATTCCGTTGTCATCACGCATCGTTGCGCTGTGCGACGTCTATGATGCTCTGCGCATGTCTCGCCCTTATAAACACGCCTGGAGCCCAGAGCGTGCACAAGCCTATATTCTTGAACAGGCTGGCCGACACTTTGACCCAAGCTTGGTGCTGGTGATGCAAAGTCATTTTAAGGCGATAGAACAATTGATAGCAGATGATGCTGAAGATAACGGTATGCATGATGGTATCTGCTCAGTTTCATCAGGTTGATGAGTGGCCATCACCTATGCATTAGTAATGCGATAAGAAAAATTTCTTCAGCCTCTAATACCTTTAGAGACGATCCGGACGAATCGGGCAGTAGCCATAACTTACCGACGTAACGTCGTCAGTACGTCACGATGTTCAGGCGTTTATGGCACAGACGATCATGGCCGGGTCGCTCAGCGAGAACCCAATTTTCAGCAGGAACAGGTGAATAGCTACATCAGTTTCACGCATCACTACCTATTGAGCTATAAGTAAAAAGTATTCGTTCAAGCACCTCTAGAACACCCGATAAAGAATCAGTTTCGCTTTTTTCCTCGCCCACGGTAATTTGCAACTTTCGTTTTTCATCAGCGGCCAACCATGTACCAATTACACTCCAAATCTTAGGTGTCACCGCCTGAGACAGCGGCATGAAAAATAGCGTACTGCGAGCGGTGCAGCATGCTGTGAACTCATTACATTCTGGCGGATTAAACCAGCAGTCATTTGCGCTAAAAAATCCAGCAATATTTAGTGCACATGCCACGTCCATCACCTTGCGTGCTGGATCAACAAAAGAGATACGAATACCCTTCAATGACTGCATATAACCGCTCACAAACAATTTTAGATTGTTTAAAAAAGCCAACACTCGGCATGGCACTAAAAACTTTTTAAAGCCTAGGCAATAGGCGAGGACTCACTATCAAACACTGTTTCTTTATCCCTCAATAAAGCTTTCAGCTTAGCCAGCGGCAGAGGCTTTGCGTACCAGTAGCCTTGGCCATGACTACATCCGTTTTGCTGCAAAAAATTTAGCTGATCCGTATTTTCAATGCCTTCGGCAACAACTTGCATACCCGCGCTCTTGGCAACAATAAGTATTGCCTGGACAATGGCTCGATCGAAGTCATTATTTGGCAGCTCACTAATGAATGAGCGATCAATTTTCAAACGATCCACGGGCAGACTTTTTAATGTACCGGGTGAAGAGTAACCAGTACCAAAGTCATCCATGGACACTTCCACACCTATATCGTGCAGAGCCAGTATTGTTTGAGTGGCGAGAGTAATATCGTGTATAGCCACGCTTTCGGTAATCTCAATTTCCAAACGACTGGCTGGCAGCCCTGACTTCGCAAGCATTGAGCTTACCTGACCGATAAAGTCACTCTGCAGAAATGAACGACTACAAATATTAACTGCCATCGGCACATCGAGCAAACCCTCTGAAATCAATATCTTATTATCACCACAGGCACGCTCGAGCACCAGGCGGCTGATAGCCGGCATTAGACCGTACTCTTCGGCCAATGGAATAAAATGGGTCGGCGGTATTAAACCGTTACTACCGTCATGCCACCTAAGCAACGCTTCGAGACCAGAGGGACGATAGGGTGGAGCCAGTTCGAATTGCAGTTGATAGTGCAGTTCAAACTGATTGAACTCTATTGCTTTTCGCAGCCGACTGACAGTGCGGAAAATTGCTTCCATCTTGTCGCGAAGTGCCAGACGAAAGAAACGTATACAATTACCTCCCTCAGCCTTCGCCTGATACATGGCGATGTCCGCATCATTGACCAGTTGATCGCTATTTTGGCCAGGCCCAGGGTGCAGACTGATGCCAATGCTTGCGCGCACCCGAAGTTCGATACCGTTGATTTCAAAAGGCGCTGCCAAACAGTCGAGCAAACGCTGGGCTAGTCTGCGTGGTGCATTACGTTCACGTGGCTGTTTTGAAGCAATGAGAAACTCATCACCTCCCATACGCGCGAGTAGGTCGTTCTTACCTACGGTCCCCTGAAGTCGCTGTGCCAAGCTACTCAGTAGGCGGTCACCTACATCGTGATCATAATGATCATTGATTTGCTTGAAGCCATCGAGGTCTATAAAAAGTACTACGAGTTGCCAGTTGCTATGTTCACACTCAAGCATCAGCCGTTGCAAGTTATCATGAAGGTGATTTCGATTCACGCAACCGGTCAAACTATCATGAGTTGCCATGTACGTGATCTGCTCAAGCATTTGCCTACGAATACTTATGTCGTGACAGATCCCAACATACAATCGTTGCCCACCAATATTTAGCTCTCCAATACTCAAGTGCATTGGAAATAAGCTACCATCCTTTCGCTTACCAACGACCTCACGCCCTTTACCAATAATTTTTCGCTCACCCGTTTTGGCGTGGGCAAGCAAATAGCCATCGTGATTACTAGCATCTGGCTCCGGCATAAGTGCAGCGACATTACATCCGATTAACTCAGCACGACTGAAGCCAAACGTATTCTCGGCCGCAGGATTCAGGGCATTAATTATGCCGAATTGATCAATGACGATCATCGCGTCTACAGCAGCTTCGAATATAGCAGAAGACAACTCCCCCAGCGCGAACACTTGGCCAGATGGGTTGCCTGTCGTCGTGGTAACTTTCATCAATTTAATCTATCCGTTGAATCGTTCAACCAAGGCATGAAGGGCATGCGCTGTGTTTTCTAACTCTTTGCCGGTACTTGAGGATTGTTTGGCGATGTCGGCGTTTTTGTCGGACACTTGCGCGATTGATGTAATCTGGCGCGAGATGTCTTCAGCAACATGAGCCTGCTCCTCAGAGGCTGATGCCATCTGCTCACTCATTTGATGGATGCTATCGACCGCTATGCTTATTCCGTGTAGCGCATGCTGCGTATTGATGACCTGTTCGACACCTACCTGCGCCTCTTGACTGCCCTGATGAGCAATACTTACTGCCTGGCTAGCGACCTGCTGGAGTGAGCCAATTATCTGCTGAATGGTCTGTGTAGATTCTTGGGTTTTCGACGCCAGAGCTCTGACCTCGTCGGCCACCACAGCAAAACCTCTACCTTGTTCACCGGCTCTTGCGGCCTCAATGGCGGCATTCAGTGCCAGCAGATTGGTCTGCTCAGCAATTGCGCGGATCATATCGGCAGCCTGTTGGATTGATTTGGTTTCGGAGGCTAAGCTCTCTACCGACTGGCTAATCGCTTGTACTGTAGTCGCAAGCTTCTCGATCACCTCTCTGGTCTTCTGAGCTTGCTCAGACCCCGTCTGGCTGAGGATATTGACTTGATTGGCCTCCCGCGCCGTGTTGTGAATGTGTATTGATACTTCTCCAATTGAAGCAGCCATCTCATTCATCGCAGTAGCCGCCATGTCAGCCTCATCGCGTTGGTGCTGCAAAGCGTTGTCTGACTGCTGGGCTAGGCTGCCGCTTTTGGACGCAAGAGTGGCGGTCTGATGAGCATAATCGCTAAGCCGGTTAAGAGCGGTACGGAGCTTCGCACCCTCGCTGATTAAAATCATATGCAGCTGAGCAATAGCGCCATGCTCATCGGTATAGGTGCGGGCGATCAGTTCGCTGTCGAAACTTCCACCTGCAATACTACGTAAGCTATCCAGCGCTTTGCGTTCGTGACGACTTGCTAGCGCCTGCAACGCAAACAGCAGTAAAGTGACACTGCCTAGACTTGCCCAGTAAGTGCCGCTGTACAACACAATAGCCGTTAGCCCTGTAGCCAGTAACGGCATGCCAAAAAAACTGCTTATTGTGCGAAAGCGCTCGGTTAAGCGGACACTCTGCTGACCATTTTGCAGGCGCTGATAAAGCTGTATTGCACGCTCAACCTGTGCACTGTCCGGCTTTACCCGTACTGATTCGTGCCCGGTTATTTTCCCATTCTCCAAAATCGGAGTGACATAGGCATTGACCCAGTAGAAGTCACCGTTCTTGCAGCGATTTTTAACAATACCCATCCAGCTTTTGCCAGACTTCAGGTATGACCACATATGCGCAAACACCGCTTCCGGCATGTCAGGATGACGAACAATATTATGCGAACTGCCTATTAACTCTTCCCGACTGAAACCGCTAACCGCAATAAATTCATCATTGCAGTAGGTTAAATTTCCATGTATATCCGTCGCAGAAATAAGGCGCTGATCAGCCGGATACACTAGCTCTCGATTTGTAATTGGTAGGTTTTTTTTCACAAGCGTAGCCTAGTAAATTTAAATTCAATCCTGACTAAAGATCAACAATCATCAAATGCTTCAGCCCTGGCAACCGCATAATCCATCACAACTCTCGCGCAATTTGATAATGCATGGCGATTTGAGTAGGCTGCAAATAGCGGCTCTCCTTCCGACACATAATCTGGCAACACCCTCACCAAAGAATCACTTTTAGTAAGCGTGCAAATTGTGTTTATAAACACAAGTCCCACCCCCTGCTCCGCGACATTAACAAGAGCAGGAATAGATTTACTTAGAAACCGCTTGTTCACAGCAACACTATGACGATCGCCGCCGTCGCGCCGACTAATAACCACAAAGTCCTCGGATGTATAATGAATACAGGTATGAGCATTCAAATCATCAGGGCACTCCGGCGTTCCATTACGATACAAATATTCCGCACTAGCATAGATTCCAAGTGTTGAATTACATAACTTTCTAGCAATGTAACTACCCTTTTTCAGTTCTCCAAAATGCAAAAGCAAATCAATGCCACCCTGAATCAGGTCAGGCTCTTCGTCAGACACTACAACTTCTATTTCAAGCCCAGGATGAAGGGTAAGTAGTGTGCAAAAAAAATTATTGATCGAGCAGTCAAAAAAAGCCGAAGGCACTTGAACCTTAACTTTACCAACAACACCAACAATAGCAGACTGAAGCGAACTAATTGTAGAATTTAAATTATCTATACAGGAACTGCACTGCTCAAACAAACGTTCACCATCGGCGGTACAACGAAGCGCCTGAGTTGAGCGAAGTATGAGTGAAGTCCCAAGCTGCCTCTCAAGATTTATCAACCTCCGACTTAAAGTATTTGCTGGCACGGATAGCTTTTTACTTGCTCTCGACAGGCTTCCCGAGCGAACAATTTGAACAAATAGTGATATATCATTAAGCATCAAAACTTATTCTCCGTACAGCCACCCTCATATATAAAATCATGCAATTTGACATTTCTTGATTCCGTTAAAATATTTATTATGGACAGAAAAACCATTCATAATATGATAGCGTGCTATGAATGCGAGCGGAACACGCACACATGGATTGAGACCATCCATTTATGGACGAAGTGACGCGACTATAGAGTTGACCAACAGTTTTCTACTCAACTCATCTATTTGAGTGCGACTTGGATGTTTCGAATAAATGATTCTCACCTGAATCCAAGAACAACGAATTCACGCCACGTATCGCGCAACAAAAAGACACAATGTCCCCAGGGCTTTGACATTAGAAATACTTGACGTAGAAAATTTCGACCAGGCTATGAAAACCCACACAAAAAAAATCTTAATTTTTCACCAGACAAAAAATACCCCGACCTGGATTCGTCACAACACATCCTAATATTTTTATCCCATTACATTGACAACACGGCACCTCCCCCGGCTGGTTACCTTCACCTCATAAATCTTGAGCTAATAATTGGCACAGGTATACCGCCCCATAAGGAGAGAGTAGTCTTGCTGGTAATCACTGGCATTGCTTAAACCTAACAGACAAGAATCAAACGCAAGCAGGCTATAGCACTATACGAGGGACACGACACGATACTACTTATCGAGCTAAATCTCCGTGACAGAACCCGAGGGACTGGCTATTAAAGACAGTAAGATAAAAACCTGTTATTGACAGCAGAACCTGCACAAACCCTATACATTCACGAGTAATTGTACAAGACTCTGCGGTGATGGCAAACAGCCACTTGTCGTTTTTTAATACAGAACAGATTTGTCTGCCATGCTGAGCGGGTAAGATTTTGACGTTTTGGATTCCATCATCTACTTCCATCGCTATAAAAACACTGATAAGCGCTCGGTGGGCAGCCGAAAACTTCCGCCCACTGTCATTCATGATTAGCGAATGTGCTTATCAACGTGCAATCGCAGGCCAGATCAAATGCAAACGATTAGTAAAAACCCGTATGGTTTCGAAGAGGTATAACCTGACTCAGACCTTATTGGAGGCTAGTGCTCTGCTGTGTGCAACTGCACGAAAGCGCTGGCCAGTAACACGCTGACAACCGGCACATCAGCTCCGAAATCTAAACCGTTGTCGGTCTCAACCCAGACTTCGAATGTGGCTGAATCCAGCACTCACGTTATATACTGCTTAGGGTATTCAGCAAGATAACGTCTTCATCTAAAACACCTAAACGCTCCAGACGCTACGAAGCACTGTGATCTAGATCACCCGGGCGCAATCGTTATGACAACGATGTGTTTTAACTTTAAGTCTCACTGTTAATTTCTGCGTTACAGTTCGGGGCTACCGAAAACGCAGTCAAGCCCCCAGCCGTTGCATTCGTTCAATTACTCGCCTTGCCAGATCATCCGGACGAAACTTTGCCAGAAAATCGTCGGCACCAACTTTTCTCACCATCGCCTGATTGAAAGCACCGGATAAAGACGTATGCAACACTATGTGCAGGTCGTGCATCCGCGGGTCATTGCGGACTTCCGCAGTCAGGGTATAGCCATCCATCTCTGGCATTTCGATATCAGAAATCATCATGAGCAATTCTTGCTCTGGCTTTTTCCCTTCATCGAGCATGCGGTGCAAGTAATCTAAGGCCTGACGCCCATCGGTGAGTGCAATCACGTCCACGCCCACCGCCTCCAGACATCGAGAAACTTGTTTGCGCGCCACAGAAGAGTCATCAACCGTCAGCACGCATAACTTCGCAGCTGTCGCATGGAAAGCGGCCGGAATGACGCCTTCGGAAATCTGTTCGGATACGGGCGAAACTTCGGCCAGAACTTTTTCCACATCGATAATCTCAACCAACTCGTCGTTAACCTGTGTTACGGCGGTAAGATAGTTGTTAATTCCACTCCCCTTGGGTGGCGAATGAATACTTTCCCAATTGAGGTTGACTATGTGCTCTACCGCGCTGACCAAGAACCCTTGGGTCTTGGTGTTGTATTCAGTAATGATGACGAAGGCAGTACTGTGGTCTTTGACACCCGGCAGTCCAGTGGCCAACGCCAAGTCCAGTATCGGAATTGATGCGCCACGCACATTCGCCACACCACAGACAACGCGATGCGACATTGGCAACGCCGACAGTCGAGGACATTTGAGTACCTCCCGCACCTTGAATACGTTGATGCCATATAGCTGACTTTCGTTAAAGCGGAAAAGCAGCAGTTCAAGACGGTTTTGTCCAGCCAACTGAGTGCGGCTGTTCACCGTTTCCATAAGGCTTGCCATCTGATATCCCCAATCTACAAGAAGACGCGCTACGGCCTGGACCGCCTGGCGACTAGCTCTTGAAGCGCACAACCTGCGCATTGATTTGTTGCACAGTGTGCTTTAGGTCATCTCCAACGGCGGAAGAGCTCACCGCAATGTCGGCCCCATCCCGTCGCTTGCTCAGGATCAATTCCGGCTGCCTCCTCAACGACTGGCTATTTATGACCAGTGTTGCAGTCTGGTTGGCAACGTCACTAATCAAGCTCAGCGCGGTTCTAATGTTGGCGCCTCCACTGATTAACACCATCTGTAACCGGGCAACCGGGCCTCGCTCGCCTGAGAAAGGGCGAGCAATCAGTTCGCTATCAACATAGTCGGTGGAGACTGAACCTAAGTGGTTGAGGGATCGATGCCACTGGTGAACACTCAATATCTGTATCGCCAAAAAAAACAAGGCGATGGCGGCAACACCTAGGGCCGCTCCACCGAATAGCAACGCTGCGGCAGTGACAGCAAGAACGACGAAGGGAAGGAAAATTGAAGTAAGGACGGCCCCTAGTCGCTGCTTTATCTGCAAACTGCTGTCGTGATTTTGCAGGCATGCATCAAGGTCCGTGACACCGCTAAGCTGGTTGCGGGCAGGCTTGATCCGAACGGACTTATAGCCGATGAGATTGCCCTGTTTAAAGGTGGGTGTGAGATAAGCATTGACCCAATTAGGGTGGCCGCTGCTGCAGCGTATAGTGTCGATTCCTATCCAATTTTTGACACGTTTCAGGTACGACCACATGCGCGCGAAGAGTACTTCGGCCATATCTGGATGACGGACAGTATTATGTGGACTACCGATCAGTTGCTCGCGGCTGGCCCCTCTGACAGTAACAGACTCACCATTACAATATGTCAGGTTGGCCTGCGCTTCTATTGCTGAGATCAGTCGCTGCTCGGCCAGGAAGCTGAGTTCGTACTGTATTGCGGAAAAATTCCTTAACAAGATCATCACCCCTCGGAACGAGATTGATTCTTGGTTATAAAAACACTCCAAGAATGCTCTAAGGAAGGTCTGAAGTACCCACCGATTTTTGAGGCCCTCGCTGCTTGAGGTTCAAAAAATCCAAG
>NZ_BMQU01000020.1 GCF_014648275.1 Pseudomonas laurentiana | reverse complement strand
CAACCGTTCGATTCCTGTGAGGCGGGTATTTCACCAAATCTCGAAGCCTTTTTCAGAGTTTCCTTAAGCGGGGCCATCATTATCACTGCGTGAATCTTGTTTCCAAAGTATCGTTTTAGTCCTTGGATCGACATTTTTCTTCCTATGCTCTCGGGTATGACGCTGTTGTAGCGTTGTATGACGGTCATGCTTTTACCCGAAGAGAGGTGACGCTTCAACGGTCCTGAATTGCGCAGGGGATCTCATGTCCTTCCCCTGGCTGGGTAGCTTGCTGAGAAATTCTCATCTACCTGCGTGGCAACGATGCGGCCACCCCGCCGCCGTCAGAGCTCTGGAGGACTGGCTGCTGTCAGCAACTCATCGAGTGACGGAACCTTAGCGTTTGCACTGAGGACGAGTGTTCTGGATCGGAGTATGGATACATCAAAGAAAGATTCGCACTCGACTCTTCCGTTTACTTCTCTCCAGTGGGTGACTTCTGGTATCAACTCATTAGGCACCGGGTATAGTGCCATAGGGTTATGGAATACCTCCACTTCAGCAGACCACGGCTCGTAGCCATATTGCGGCCAGAGCTGACCGTAGTCGCTGGACGCTACATCCAACAGAAATGGGATACCTCGTGATGCTCCCGGAGAACGGTCGAAAAACTCACCAAACCGCAAGTATCGGTACCCGTCTAGATGAGCTCCACCTGAGATCGGCACTCGGCTGAGCTTTGGCACTGTGCAGGCATTGGTGAAAATGACCGCTGAAAGATGGGCATTTTCCATTAGCGTAAATAGGCCGTTGGGGCGCCCTGATAGCAGAGATGTCTCTTCCTCCACAGTTATCAGGTGCGTACCACGATGCGCAGATGAGTGAACTGCAAAGCCATAGAGATAGCTGATGAGCGACTCCCTGCTCCACAGCATTGAACTGGGCGCATGGAAATCGGCTAAGGCCAGAATGAGCGGCTTACCCTCCACGTGCGGTAGGGATTCGTAACGCTTGTCCAATTTGTTTTGGATGGTCCTCGCAAACCTTTCTGCAGCCGCTCCTAAGAAACGCTCATGTCGGTCAGCGGGTGGGGGGACCGGCGAGGCGCCAAAATGCTCATACCGCTCTTCCGGGTTGGCTGTCACTGCTTCAACCCAGGCCTCATCTCCCAGCCTATTCTCGATGTGAAAATCGGGTGATTCTTTAGGCTGGGTGACCAAGAGTCCCTGTTCACGAAAAATCGCTAATAGGTGGGCTTCCCAGAGGCGAGTGTGAAAATTCTCAGTCTGGCAATCGGGAACCCAATTTCTGTCTGGGGATGGCAGTGCGAGATACAGTTGATTCAGCGCCCACGCCCCAATACGGCGGCTTGGATCAAATAGTGATTTGAACACCACGCTTGGTGTGCGCTTACCCATTCTGCTTAGAGGAGCACGTCGTCGTTCACCTGAAGGGAGTGGAAGCGGATGGGCTTGGGTATAGAGAAAATGGCTGATTGAGGCGCGGGCTTCAGACTCGCCAGTGGTGCGCTCACTATGGCTGAGGAGCACCCACACGCTATCGACACGACGCCGCAAGGTGACAATTCCGAAGCTGCCGGAATGGATATTTCGGGTTAGAGCGGCACAAGAAATTCCGTCCTCACTAAGCCATGCCCCTACTGGCGGGCTGTCCCCAAACCCCAACCCTCGTGGAAGCGACAAAGCGATTAGATCGAACATCGGCGCAGCAATTTCTTTCATTCGCTGATCTCGGCAGCCGTCAAAATGCATTCCATCAATGCCTCGGAGCGTGCCCGCCGGCGATGGCATCGGTGGAGGTACCTATTGAAGAAGGGGGCCTTGTTCCACCAGGACATCTCGGTTGGTGAAGATGGTCTCAATGGTTGCAGCCTCGGCAGCCACATGAGTCTTTCGCGTGATCTCTTCAAGGGCCAGTTCGAGCCGGTAGTCTTGGAAATACTCGTACAGCTTTTCAGAGCTCTCGGATATCTCCTCCCCACCATTCTTCGCGAACAAGATGTGGATGATCGCTGCGAGTGGGAGAGAGATGTCGAGATCCTTCTCTTCTGCATCTGAATCCGAGTTCAAACCGTCGAAATACCTCTCCAGATGACTCTGGAGCTCCTCAAGCCAGAACTGAGATAGGTTGCTTGGAAGGGAGCTTTCAGGCCCGGTCAGAAGGACTTCATCTCTGAATAGAGCCAGCAGATTGGGGTTTGCCATGGAGGACCTCACGATTAGATTTGAGAGCAACTGGTCAGCATAGTCCACCTCAAGATGACCACCTCCTTGACGCCCATCCTGGTGCTCCTGAGCATCAGACGAGTGAATCGCCCCGAAACCTGTAGATACAAAATGACCGCTTCTCGCCGTTAGCTGCCTTTCTTGAAGGACAGCTTTGGGTCGATAGCGGCCTTCGTGGAGGTTGGTGTCTACGGGGTCGGTTTAGTCAATCTGAATCTCCGGTTTCACCTCCGTGAGGCCGGCCATCGTCATGCATCAGATCTTGATTGACACGCGTGCCGCTTTGGATAGCCTTGCAATTGAGGGCTGCAACTGCGCATTTGTCGGGCCTGGGTACCAGCATGAGCCCCCCGCAATTTTGGCAGCAGAGGAAGCTGGTTCCTCTGAAGTAGTGACGGCGGGCATTGCCAGTCGGATTCTGAACCCAAGGTCGCCAGACTAGGAGCTAAAGGATCGCTGCGACTACTCCTCATCCCTTACCGAAAAGTCACGCGTCGGTCGTAAACGGCCCTTTCCAGGCCAATCAACTTTTGTGATTGGTGAGTAGGGATTTCTCGGCTTTTCTGTGAAAAGCACCCCTTCATTTCACAAAAAAAATGGCGAAGATTCCAATTTCACGGGGTCTGGCCTATCACCTATTTTGTGAACCTACAATGGAGCAAGGCCTGAAGCACGCCGAGCAGCTCTGGCCCGAAGTCCCGGTGTACCTGTCAGCGCAAGCGCATCTGCAGGATTACTACGCTCGCCATGGCTTCAAGGTCGCAGGTGAAGCCTATCTGGAAGACGGTATTGCGCATATCGGCATGCGCCGTTAGCAACTGACCACAATGGCCTATGACACCGTCGTTCACGCAACAGCATCAGGGGTAACCCAACACCTCGCGGATGTGCCCCAGGTGCTGAAGCACCCACTGTGGGTCAATCGCCCCCCAGTCGCGAATCCGGTAATGCCCTGCGTGATTACGTGCTCCGGCTTGTTGCTCGAACTCGCAGAGAATGTCCAGGTCGGCCAAAGCGGCAATCGTGTCCTGGGCTGTACGCCGCGGCATGCCGGTAGCCTCCATCAGCGCGGGAACGCTACTGGCGGTCTGGCTGTCGATCAGCCAGGCAACGTAAAGGCGGCGGTAAAAGCTGGTCTTGGTCTTGCTCACATCCATTGGCAAATCCTTGTCGATCAGTCCTGGGCAGGCAACTCCCGCCAGGTCAGGTAAACACGCAAGTCGAACTCCAACTGATGGTAGCCCGGCTGCATGTACTCACAGAGCTGATAGAAGGCCTTGTTGTGCTCGGCCTCCTTGAAGTGCGCCAGTTCATGCACCACGATCATGCGCAGAAACTGCGGAGCCGCCTCCTTGAACAACGAGGCAATACGTATCTCTTTCTTTGCCTTGAGCTTGCCACCTTGCACCCGCGACACCGCCGTATGCAGACCCAGCGCCCGGTGGGTCAGGTCCAGCCGGTTATCGAACAGAACCTTGTCCAGGTTCGGCGCATTGCGCAGGTACTCCTGCCTGATGGCCTGGGTATAGGCATACAACGCCTTATCACTCTGCACCTGATGCCGTTCGCTATACCGCTGCGCCAGATAATCACCCAGGCGGTTGCTGGCGATCATCTGGCGCACCTGATCTTGCAGGTTGGCTGGGTAGGCTTGCAGGTACTTGAGAACAGTCATGGCAAACAGCTGGATAGATAAAGACGCAGTGTAACCAACTACAGGCGTTTCCAGTCAAAAAACGCCGGGAAAGCCCCCGCATCTTCGGTCATCAGAGGTCGCGCCACCAAGAAACCCTGCACGTACTCACAACCATTGGCCTGCAGCCAATCAGCCTGAGCGCGGGACTCGACACCCTCGGCAATCACGCTGATTCCATACTGCCGACACAACTCGATGACCGTGCGAACCAGTCCTGCATCCATCGTCGACTCAGGCAACCTGGCGACCAGATGACGATCGAGTTTAAGGGTATCTATCGGTAAATCGCGCAGCATGCGCAACGAACAGTCGCCAGCGCCAAAGTCGTCCAGCGCTACCCGCACACCTAAATGCCGCAAGCGGTGCAACTGCTTGAGCGCGATATCGTTACTGAAGTTCAGTGAGGTTTCAGCGACCTCTACCTCCAACTGCGCGGGGATCAGCCCATGGCCCTGAATGACCCGCCCAAGCTCGTCGGCCAGGTTCGGCATCGAAAACTGGGCACGACTCAGGCTGATACTCAACACGACCTCAGGCGCAAAAATATCCCCCCAGGCCTTTCGTTGCGCAGCACCCTGCTGATAGATCCAACTGGCCAGCCGGGTAATCAGCCGCGCCTCCTCCAGCAAGGGAATGAACAACCCGGGCGGCACATCACCCACACTTGGATGCTGCCAACGCAGCAATGCCTCAAAACCGCGCAGGCGACCGTCGGCAAATGCAACCTGTGGTTGATAGACCAGCGTGAAGTCTCGGTTCTCGATGGCGTCACGCACGCTGTCTTCGAGCATCAGGCGTGAACGTGCGCGGCCATTGAGCTCCTGGTCGTAATAGCGGTACTGCTGACGACCTGCCTGCTTGGCAGCGTACATTGCAGCGTCAGCAGCACGCAGCAACTCGGAAAGGCTGGCATCACAGTCGGGACACGTTGCAATGCCGATGCTGACACCCAAGGTGACTTCCATGCCATCGATCAGCTGGCAGATCGACATCCGCTCGATCAGTTTTTCGGCAAAGCGAGCGGCCTGCTCCGGGTACTCCAACGCATCCAGCAGGGCTGTAAATTCATCGCCCCCCATGCGCCCCAGGATCGCATGCGCCCCCAGGCAATCCTTCAATTGCTCGGCCACCCAGTGCAACACTCGGTCGCCGGCGTCATGCCCTAGCGTATCGTTGACACGTTTGAAGCCATCCAGATCCAGGTACATCAAGGCCTGAGCTTTTTGGGAATGCTCACTGCGCAGCAACACGCTTTCTGCTGCCTGACAGAACCCGCGGCGGTTAAGCAGGCCGGTCAGCGGATCAGTAATCGCCTGATACTCAAGCTGCTGGTGCAGGCTGCGCACCACCGACATGTCCAGCACCGTAACAACCATCGCCTGCTGCTCGCCGGGCAGTGGGGCACAGGACAATGCCGCTGGCAGCAACTGACCGCGCTCGGTACGTAGCACGGCATCATGCAGTCGGTAGATTTCACGGCTCAGGTAAGCCTGATAGAACGCGGAGTCGCGCCAGGCCGGCACCTCTGGTGCCTGTAGAAACGTCAGCAAACCCGCACCCTGCAAGCGCTCAACCGGTGTTTCAAGCAAGCGCGAAATCGCCGGATTGGCAAACTCGATGACGCCATTTTCGGCCACCACCAAAATGCCTTCAGCGGCATTTTCAAGCACCGAAGCATTGAAGGCACGTGCCGCTTCCAGATCACGACTCAGGCGTTGCAGCTCACGGCGATTGCGCTGCTGCTCAAGCAGGGCCTGCACCTTGGGCTTGAGTATTTGCGGGTCAAAAGGCTTGAACAGGTAATCGACCGCCCCGTTGGCATAGCCCTTGAGCACAGCCGCCTGGGACTGCTCGTTGGCCGTCAGGAATATAATCGGGGTCATGCGTGTACGCTGGCTGCCACGCATCAGGCGAGCCACTTCGAATCCATCCATCTCCGGCATTTGCACATCAAGCAGTACGAGGTCCACTTCATGCTCGAGCAGCGCGCTCAGCGCTTCTCTCCCGGAGCTTGCCGTCAGTACCTGCCAGTCTTGCCGAGCCAACAGCGCCCGCATGCTGATCAGGTTTTCAGGGTAATCATCAACGACCAGCAACACCGAGTTGCCGTTCTGATGCTGAGTATGCGCGCAATCCATGCTGCTTCTCTTATGAGACCGAACTCTACTTCGGCTGAAATCTGAACCTAACTCTAGTCGTGGCAGCAACAAATCTGAAGCCGGCACCTTGTTATCACGTAATGAAACGGGCGCTCACCGACTAACGGTCTGTCCGAACGGGCCAACACGCTCCTGTGCTTGGCTCGCAAAAACGAAAAACCCGCATCGCTGCGGGTTTTCCGGGTTACCAGGCTTAGTTGACCTTGGCGGCCAGCTCACCTTTGGCGTAACGCTGGTACATGCCTTCCAGGGAGATCGGCTTGATCTTCGAGGCATTGCCGGCGGTACCGAAGGCTTCGTAACGGGCGATGCAGACATCACGCATGGCCTTGACGGTTTCAGCGAAGAACTTGCGAGGGTCGAACTCGCTTGGGTTCATCGCCATGTGACGGCGCATGGCACCGGTGGAAGCCAGACGCAAGTCGGTATCGATGTTGACCTTGCGCACGCCGTACTTGATGCCTTCGACGATTTCTTCAACCGGCACGCCGTAGGTCTCTTTGATCTCGCCGCCGTACTGGTTGATGATCGCCAGCCACTCTTGCGGAACCGAAGAGGAACCGTGCATCACCAGGTGAGTGTTAGGAATACGCTTGTGGATTTCCTTGATGCGCTCGATTGCCAGGATGTCACCGGTGGGTGGCTTGGTGAACTTGTAGGCGCCGTGGCTGGTGCCAATAGCAATGGCCAGTGCATCGACCTGCGTCTTCTTGACGAAATCGGCCGCTTCTTCCGGATCGGTCAGCATCTGGCTGTGATCCAGCACGCCTTCTGCACCGACGCCGTCTTCTTCACCGGCCATACCGGTTTCCAGCGAGCCGAGGCAGCCCAACTCACCTTCCACGGAAACGCCACAGGCGTGAGCCAAGGCCACGGTCTGCTGGGTAACGCGAACGTTGTACTCGTAGTCGGTTGGCGTCTTGCCGTCTTCACCCAGCGAGCCGTCCATCATGACCGAACTGAAACCCAGCTGAATCGAACGCTGGCAGACATCCGGGCTGGTGCCGTGGTCCTGGTGCATGCACACCGGAATGTGCGGGAATTCTTCGATCGCGGCCAGGATCAGGTGACGCAGGAACGGAGCACCAGCGTACTTACGGGCACCGGCCGAAGCCTGGACGATCACCGGGGAGTCGGTCTTGTCGGCCGCTTCCATGATGGCGCGCATTTGCTCAAGGTTGTTGACGTTGAAAGCTGGAACGCCGTAGCCAAATTCAGCGGCGTGGTCCAGCATCTGGCGCATGCTAATGAGTGCCATGTTATGTGTCTCTCCCGACGAGGGTCGTTAATCGTGCAAGCCTGCCGTAGCGGCGGCCGCTATTCAAGTAGTGTGGACCAGCGCAAGCTGGCCCGGCCAGTCACGGTGCCTTACAGCCCCGCCCTATCAAATCGTTGGTTGCAACCCAGTACACCAGGCCTTCGTTACCCTGGGTGTGGAAGGCCAATACACCATCGCTGTACAACGCTCCGGAAGCCCCCGGCTCAGGCTTGAGCCGATAGACACGGTCACCGCCGCCCAATCGAACATCCATGGACTGCTGGTGGCTATCGGCAAAGCGCCAGAACACTTCCGCCTGACTGTCGCACACCCAGCGCGTCCAGTTACCCGCAACAGGCTGCGGATGACTCACGCAGCCTGCCAGTGTCGCCAGGCCCATCAGGGCCAGAACGCCTTTCATCAAATGTCCTCTAAGACCACAATACGCTCAGCAGGTTGCATTGAATCGCTCAAGGGCAACCGCGCGCCTGACGCTGATGCTCGTCGTCATATTTTTCCAGGCCATCCGGGCCAAGCCGCTTGCTGATGACCGGCGCGGTTTCGGCCTGCCATTCAGACTGGTAGCACCCGCCCTTCAAAGCACTGGCCTGATCCGCCTCAGGCGCTGCGGTACTGGAGCATCCGCTCAGCACAGCAGCGAGGGTCATCACAGGCAATAGCTTGACCATCAGGTTGCTCCCTTTGCCAGGCACTGCGCGATTCAGGCCTTGGCCCGCTGTTCCAGCATATCGACCGCCGGCAGGACTTTACCCTCGACGAACTCGAGGAAGGCACCACCACCGGTAGAAATG
Source organism: Pseudomonas laurentiana (assembly GCF_014648275.1). Classification (GTDB taxonomy): domain Bacteria; phylum Pseudomonadota; class Gammaproteobacteria; order Pseudomonadales; family Pseudomonadaceae; genus Aquipseudomonas; species Aquipseudomonas laurentiana. The sequence goes on along the minus strand of NZ_BMQU01000020.1, from coordinate 73,002 downwards.
TAGGAGATATCGGCACCGACGCCATACTTGTCGATCGCTGCCAGGGTGTCGCCACCACCGGCGATGGAGAATGCTGCGCTCTGCGCAATGGCGTGCGCCAGCACCTTGGTACCGTTACCGAACTGGTCGAACTCGAAGACACCCACCGGACCGTTCCAGAGAATGGTCTTGGACGACTTCAGCAGCTCGGCGAAGTGCTCGGCGGTCTTCGGCCCGATGTCGAGGATCATGTCGTCATCGGCAACGTCAGCAACAGCCTTGACGGTTGCAGCGGCACTTTCCGCGAACGCCTTGGCCACCACCACATCCACCGGCAGCGGTACGCTCACCTTGGCAGCAATGGCTTTGGCGGTTTCAACCAGATCAGGCTCGTACAGCGACTTGCCGACGTTGTAGCCTGCTGCCGCCAGGAAGGTATTGGCGATGCCGCCACCGACGATCAGTTGGTCACAGATCTGGCTCAGGCTGTTCAATACGTCCAGCTTGGTGGAGACCTTGGAGCCGGCAACGATGGCCGCCATTGGCTTGGCCGGGGCACCCAGTGCCTTGCCCAGCGCATCCAGCTCAGCAGCCAGCAAGGGGCCCGCCGCAGCGACCTTGGCGAACTTGGCAACGCCGTGGGTCGAACCCTCGGCGCGGTGGGCGGTACCGAAGGCATCCATGACGAAGACGTCGCACAGGGCGGCGTACTTCTGGGCCAGCTCATCGGCGTTCTTTTTCTCGCCTTTGTTGAAGCGCACGTTCTCGAACAGCACGACATCACCGGCCTTGACCTCAACGCCGTCGAGGTAATCGGCAATCAGCGGCACATCACGACCCAGCGCCCTGCTCAAGTAGTCGGCAACCGGCTTGAGGCTGTTCTCAGCGGAGAACTCACCCTCGCTCGGACGGCCAAGGTGAGAGCAAACCATCACGGCCGCACCCTTTTCCAAGGCCAGCTTGATGGTCGGCAGCGAAGCAAGGATACGCGCATCGCTGGCAACCACACCGTCCTTGACAGGAACGTTGAGGTCTTCGCGGATCAGTACGCGCTTACCGTGCAGATCGAGGTCGGTCATCTTCAAAACGGTCATGAATGCAGTCCTTCAGGGCTGTTTACGAGTGGTGCAAGTAGGGTCGGCGACACGCAGGTAATGACCGGCGACGTCGAGCATGCGGTTAGCGAACCCCCATTCGTTGTCGAACCAGGCCAGCAGGTTCACCAGCCGGGGGCCGGAAACGCGGGTCTGGCTGGCATCGACAATGGCCGAATGCGGGTCATGGTTAAAGTCGCAGCTGGCATGCGGCAATTCAGTGTAGGCCAGCAGACCGTGCAGCGGGCCACTCAGGGCCGCTTCACGGAGCACCTGGTTGACCTGCGCGGCATCAGTGTCGCGAGAGGTCTGCAGGGTAATATCCAGGCACGAAACGTTCACCGTCGGTACCCGTACCGCTTTGGCCTGGATTCTACCGGCAAGTTCCGGCAACAGGCGCTCGATACCTCGCGCCAGGCCAGTGGAAACCGGAATCACGGACTGGAACGCCGAACGCGTGCGGCGCAGGTCTTCATGGTGATAGGCGTCAATGACCGGCTGATCGTTCATCGCTGAGTGAATGGTCGTGATCGACACATACTCAAGGCCAAAGGCCTCATCCAGTACCCGCAACAACGGTACACCGCAGTTGGTGGTACAGGATGCGTTCGATACCAGACGCTCATGCCCGGTCAGGCAGTCCTGGTTGATGCCATAGACGATGGTGGCGTCGACATCCGACTCGCTCGCCATCGGCTGGGAAAACAGCACACGTGGCGCACCGGCATCAAGAAACCGTTGGCCATCGGCGCGGGTGTTATAGGCACCGGAACACTCCAGCACCAGATCGATATCCAGTGCCGCCCAGTCGATACCTTCCGGGGTCGCACTGCGTAGCACTTTCACGCAGTCGCCGTTGATATGCAGGCAATCGCCGTCGACCTTCACCTCACCGGGGAAACGCCCGTGGGTGGAGTCAAAGCGTGTCAGGTATTCGAGGCTGGCCTGATCGGCCAGGTCGTTCAAGGCAACAATCTCGAAACCGGCCTTCGACCCGCGCTCGAACAAAGCACGCAAGACACAACGACCGATACGGCCATAGCCGTTGAGTGCAACTCTATAAGGGCGCGGTTGGGACATAGAATGCTCACGGAACAGAAGCGTTATTCTGCAGCCTGTGGAGAGTGAGGCGCGCTCAGTCACTGGCACGCCACCGCCCACAGGAATCTGCGCGGTAGCCTGTGGGTGCTGGTTGCCAGCAATGACGCCAACACCAGCCCCCACTGCTCAGCGAGATCAGTCTTCCAGCAGCTCTTCGGCGGTGCCCAGGATGTTCTCCAGGGTGAAACCGAACTCTTCGAACAGGGCTGGCGCAGGCGCCGACTCGCCGAAGGTGGTCATGCCGATGATGCGACCTTCCAGACCCACGTACTTGTACCAGAAGTCCGCGTGAGCAGCTTCGATGGCGATACGTGCACCGACTTCGACCGGCAGTACGGCTTGCTTGTAGCCAGCGTCCTGGGCATCGAACACGGTGGTGCAAGGCATCGATACCACACGGACCTTGCGGCCCTGCTCAGTCAGTTTGTCATAGGCCTGAACAGCCAGACCCACTTCCGAACCGGTGGCGATCAGGATCAGCTCTGGCTCGCCAACGCTGTCCTTGAGGACATAACCACCACGCGCGATGTCAGCCACTTGAGCCGTATCACGAGCCTGGTGCGGCAGGTTCTGACGCGAGAAGATCAGTGCCGACGGGCCGTCATTACGCTCAATGGCGAACTTCCAGGCCACCGCCGACTCGACCGCATCGGCCGGACGCCAGGTGTCCAGGTTCGGTGTGCAGCGCAGGCTGGCCAGTTGCTCGATCGGCTGGTGAGTCGGGCCGTCTTCGCCCAGACCGATGGAGTCGTGGGTGAACACATACAGCACACGCTTCTTCATCAACGCCGACATGCGAACGGCATTGCGGGCGTATTCCATGAAGATCAGGAAGGTTGCGCCGTACGGTACGAAACCACCGTGCAGGGCCACGCCGTTCATGATGGCGCTCATGCCGAACTCACGTACGCCGTAGAACATGTAGTTGCCACTGGCGTCTTCAGCGCTGACACCCTTGCAGCCTTTCCACAGGGTCAGGTTGGAGCCGGCCAGGTCAGCCGAACCGCCAAGGAACTCAGGCAGCAACGGGCCGAAGGCATTCAGTGCGTTCTGGCTGGCCTTGCGGCTGGCGATGGTTTCGCCCTTTGCCGCAACGTCGGCGATGTAGGCAGCGGCCTTTTCCGAGAAATCGGCAGGCAGCTCACCGCTCAGGCGACGCTTCAGTTCGCTGGCCAGCTCAGGGAAGGCTGCGGCGTAGGCGTCAAAGCGTGCGTTCCACTGTGCCTCAACGGCCTTGCCAGCTTCCTTGGCGTCCCACTCGGCATAGATGTCGGCCGGGATCTCGAACGGACCGTGGTTCCAGTTCAGCGCTTTGCGCGCCAGGGCGATTTCGTCGTTACCCAGTGGAGCACCATGGCAGTCTTCCTTGCCCTGCTTGTTCGGCGAACCGAAACCAATGATGGTCTTGCAGCAGATCAGGGTTGGCTGCTCGCTCTTGCGAGCGGTCTCGATGGCGGTCTTAATCTCGTCGGCATCGTGACCGTTGACGTTGCGGATCACCTGCCAGTTGTAGGCTTCGAAACGCTTTGGCGTGTCGTCGGTGAACCAGCCCTCGACTTCACCGTCGATGGAGATACCGTTGTCATCGTAGAAGGCAATCAGCTTACCCAAGCCCAGAGTGCCGGCCAGGGAGGCGACTTCATGGGAAATGCCTTCCATCATGCAGCCATCACCCAGGAACACATAGGTGTGGTGGTCAACGACGTTATGGCCTTCACGGTTGAACTGGGCGCCCAGCACCTTCTCGGCGATGGCAAAGCCCACGGCGTTGGCCAGGCCCTGACCGAGCGGGCCAGTGGTGGTCTCGACACCTGGGGTATACCCATACTCCGGGTGGCCCGGGGTACGGCTGTGCAGCTGACGGAAGTTCTTCAGGTCGTCGATCGACAGGTCGTAGCCGGTCAGGTGCAGCAGCGAGTAAATCAGCATCGAACCGTGGCCGTTGGACAGCACGAAGCGGTCACGGTCGGCAAACGCAGGGTTGCTCGGGTTGTGCTTCAGGTAGTCACGCCAAAGAACTTCGGCGATATCCGCCATGCCCATAGGGGCACCTGGGTGGCCGCTGTTGGCCTTTTGCACGGCATCCATGCTGAGGGCACGAATGGCGTTGGCACGCTCACGACGGCTGGGCATCGCTTATCTCCTGGGGCTTGAATAAGTAACGGGACAGAAAAAGGCGGCCATTTTCGCCCAGTCACAGGCTCGGGGGCAATGACGGATGGTCGCTGTCGGGTGATTTTCCTGTGATTGGGGCAGGTTTTGGCGAATCGCCCGACAAAACAGCCGGATTTGTCGCGAGACACGCCTTTGCACAGCCCACTCATCGTGCAATATCAAAACTTTTTGATATTGCACTTGCGACGAGTGAGGTCGCTGACTAGACTGCCGCCCCATGAACCTACGCGTGCCGTCAATCCGCCATGAGCAAAGCGACGAACTGGCGGCCCTGTGCAAGGCCGGCGGCGACCCGCTGCGACTGAATGTGTTGCGTGCGCTGGCCAACGATTCATTTGGCGTACTGGAACTGGCACAGATCTTCGCGATCGGTCAGTCCGGCATGAGCCATCACTTGAAGGTATTGGCCCAAGCTGCTCTGGTCGCCACGCGCCGTGAAGGCAACGCCATTTTCTACCGCCGAGCCCTGCCCGACAGCCTTCACTTGGGGGGCAAACTGCATGTTGCGTTGCTGGAGGAAGTGGACAGCCTGTCCTTGCCGGCCGAGGTGCAGGCACGGATGGCGCAAGTGCAGCAACGCCGCGCCGCCACCAGCCAGGATTTTTTCCAGCGCGTAGAAGAAAAGTTTCGTGCCCAGCAGGACCTTATTGCCGGCCTCGCACAGTACCGCGAAAGCCTGCTGACCCTGCTCGACAAGCTAAGCTTCGAACCCGGCGCCAGCGCGCTGGAAGTCGGCCCGGGCGACGGCGAGTTCCTACCCGAACTGGCCAAGCGTTTCGAGCGGGTAACCGCCTTGGACAACAGCCCGACCATGCTTGAACTGGCGCGCCAGGTTTGCCAGCGTGAACGTCTGGCTAACGTAAACCTGCAGTTGGCCGATGCACTCAGTGCAACGGATGTCGACGCCGACTGCGTGGTACTGAATATGGTCTTGCACCACTTCAGTGCCCCGGCCGATGCCCTGCGGCAACTGGCCACCCGTGTCAAACCAGGCGGCAGCCTGTTGGTTACAGAGTTGTGCAGCCACGACCAGAGTTGGGCCAGAGAGGCCTGCGGCGATCTCTGGCTGGGCTTTGAGCAGGACGACCTGGCCCGCTGGGCCAATGCTGCGGGACTGGCTCCCGGGGACAGCCTCTATGTGGGCTTACGTAATGGTTTCCAGATTCAGGTCCGCCATTTTCAGCGACCGACTGGCAACACTCACCATCGGTAAATATTTAGGAACCCGTCGAGATGAGCGAATACTCCCTTTTCACGTCCGAGTCTGTGTCTGAAGGGCATCCGGACAAAATCGCCGACCAGATTTCGGACGCCGTACTGGACGCAATCATCGCCCAGGACAAATACGCCCGTGTCGCTTGTGAAACCATGGTGAAAACCGGCGTAGCGATCATTGCTGGCGAAGTCACCACATCGGCCTGGGTCGACCTCGAAGAAATCGTTCGTAAAGTCATCATCGACATCGGCTACAACAGCTCCGACGTCGGCTTCGACGGTGCCACCTGCGCCGTGATGAACATCATCGGCAAACAGTCCGTGGACATCGCCCAAGGCGTTGACCGCAGCAAGCCGGAAGACCAGGGCGCAGGCGACCAGGGCCTGATGTTCGGCTATGCCAGCAACGAAACCGACGTGCTGATGCCAGCACCGATCTGCTTCTCTCACCGTCTGGTCCAGCGCCAGGCCGAAGCCCGTAAATCCGGCCTGCTGCCATGGCTGCGTCCAGACGCCAAGTCCCAGGTCACCTGCCGTTACGAAGACGGCAAGGTCGTCGGTATCGACGCTGTCGTCCTGTCCACCCAGCACAACCCTGAAGTCTCCCACAAGGACCTGCAGGAAGCTGTGATGGAGCTGATCGTCAAGCACTCCCTGCCTGCCGAACTGCTGCACAAAGGCACCCAGTACCACATCAACCCGACCGGTAGCTTCATCATCGGTGGCCCGGTGGGTGACTGCGGCCTGACCGGTCGCAAGATCATCGTCGACACCTACGGCGGCATGGCCCGTCACGGTGGTGGCGCATTCTCCGGTAAAGACCCATCCAAGGTTGACCGTTCCGCCGCCTACGCCGGCCGCTACGTGGCCAAGAACATCGTCGCCGCCGGTCTGGCTGACCGCTGCGAGATCCAGGTGTCCTACGCGATCGGTGTCGCCCAGCCGACTTCGATCTCGCTGAATACCTTCGGCACCGGCAAAATCAGCGATGACAAGATCATCCAGCTGGTTCGCGAGCATTTCGACCTGCGTCCTTACGCAATCACCACCATGCTCGACCTGCTGCACCCGATGTACCAGGAAACCGCAGCCTACGGCCACTTCGGTCGCACGCCGCAGTTGAAGACTGTCGGCGACGACACCTTCACCACCTTCACCTGGGAACGCACCGACCGCGCCGACGCCCTGCGCGCCGCTGCAGGTCTGTAAGACCCCTGCGTCACCCCAAAGCCCCTGCCGGGTAACCGGCAGGGGCTTTTTTGTGCGCCCCAGATACACATGTACTGACAACTTAAACGGCATCAGCCGCTGCAACTTTTCTAGGCTGTGTGTTCCTACCGCCGAGCAAGGATGCTCGCCATGCCCGCACGACTGTTTTCCCTGCTGTTGATGCTGCTCAGTACCCGCAGCCTCGAGGCCAGCACCTGCCCCGAATGGTCGCAACCCGATGCTCGCCAAGCCATGGAGCAACTGCAACGCCGTATCACCACCTGGGATGAGCAATACCATCGCCAGGGCCAGTCTGAGGTCGCGGACGAACTCTATGACCAGAGCCGCGCACAACTACAGCAATGGCAACGCTGTTTCGACAGTGGCACACCCGCCGCCAACCCCTTGAGCAGCGCAACCGGTCCCGTCGCACACCCCGTCCCTCACACGGGCCTGAACAAACTGCGTGACGAGTCCGCCGTGCGCACCTGGCTAAACGCAAAGGACGATCTATGGGTGCAACCCAAAGTCGATGGCGTCGCCGCCACACTCATCTACCGCAAAGGCCAACTGGTACACATCATCAGTCGTGGCGATGGCACCCATGGGCACGACTGGAGCCGGCACATTCCAGCACTGCCAAACCTCAATCGAACACTGCCGGAGCCCATCGACCTACTAGTGCAAGGCGAGCTTTTCTGGCGACTGGATGATCATGTACAAGCCCGCGCCGGCAGCCTGAACGCGCGAGCCAATGTCGCCGGACGCATGGGCCGCAAGCACCTCAACGACGCGGATGGCGCGCATATCGGGCTGTTCGTCTGGGCCTGGCCAGAGGGCCCGCAAGATCAGGCTTCACGTTTGGCGCGCCTGACCGAACTGGGCTTTCCACTCATCAGCCAGTACAGCCAGCCAATCGCCTCCTTCACTCAAGCCGCACACTGGCGTGAGCACTGGTACCGCACCCCGCTGCCTTTCGCCAGCGATGGCGTGGTGCTGCGCCAAGGCAGCCGCCCGTCGCCCGAACGCTGGCAGGCTCACCCACCCTACTGGTCCGCCGCATGGAAGTACCCACTTGCGCATGCACTGGCCGAGGTGCGCGACGTGCAATTCGGTATCGGCCGGACCGGACGCATCAACCCGATCATCCATGTCGCCCCGGTAAAGCTGGACGACCGAACGGTACGTCAGGTCAGTGTCGGCTCACTGCAACGCTGGCAGCAATTGGACATTCGCCCGGGCGATCAGGTGGCCATCAGCCTGGCTGGCCTGACCATACCGAAGCTCGATGCGGTGATGTATCGCAGCCCCCGACGCGCCCCGCTTGAGGTACCCGAGCCTGCGGCCTACCACCCGCTCAGTTGCTGGCAACCGACGCCAGGCTGCCGGGCACAGTTCCTGGCCAGGTTGAACTGGCTAAGCGGCAAACAGGGGCTGAACCTGACCGGCGTTGGTCAAGGTACCTGGGAAAGGTTGATCGACAGCGGCCATGTTAACCATCTGGTTAGCTGGCTGGCCCTGCAGGACAGTCAACTGCAGCACATCGCAGGGCTCGGTGAGCGCAGCAGCAAACACTTGCAACATAACTTCACGCACGCTCGCCAACAGCCGTTTTCCAGCTGGATCCGGGCCCTGGGCATACCTGCACCTAGCCAGCTCGACCTGGGTGATAACTGGCTGGAGCTAGCCCAACGTGATGCCCTGCGCTGGCAGCAAGAAGCCGGTGTCGGCCCGAGACGGGCAGCCCAATTGAGTGCATTTTTCCAGGCACCTCACGTGCAAATGCTGGCCGATCAACTGCGCCAGCATGCAATCGAGGGTTTCTAAATTTCTCGGTTCAGGGCAGCATCAACGCTTCTGCTGTCCCGCCCCCTATGGAGCCCCTATGAAACTGCTTTCACCTCTTGCCCTGTTCGCGGCCTGCAGCCTCTTGGCCGCACCGCTGCTGGCCGCTGAAGAGCAACCCGGTCTGACAGGTTGCGCAGCCAAACGCCAGGCGATCAGCGAACAGATCGAGCAGGCTCGCGCCCACGGCAACAGCGAACAACAGGCCGGCCTGGAAAAGGCCCTGAGTGAAGTGACGGCCAACTGCACCGACACCAGCCTGCGCAAGGAACGGGAGAAAAAGGTCCTGGACGCGCGACACGAAGTTGCCCAGCGTCAGAACGACCTTGAAAAGGCCATGAAAAAAGGCGACGCGGAGCGCATCAACAAGCGCAAGGACAAACTGGCAGAATCGCGCAAGGAGTTGCAGCGAGCGCTGGATGAACTGGAAAAGTGACCGCCCTGCTGGCGGATGTCACCTGCATCGCTGACAGGTCAGCGATGCAGTGCTTGCGTTCAACTGATCAGTGATTGCGAAACTCGGTATGGCAAGCCTTGCAAGCCTGTTCAACCTTCTGCATCGGCGCTGCCAGCTCCGCAGCTGTCAGTGGCTGATGACGAGTAACCGCAACCAGTTCGCCGGTGGCTGCCTCCATCTGCCGGGCAAGGTCCTGGAAACGCGCCTGCTTTTGCCAAACGTCTTCACGCGCGCTGGAATTCTGCTCCTCGCGCACCTGAGGAAAGTGCTTCCACGGCTCATGCGTCAAGCCATCAAGCTTCAGCGCGCCATCTGCAAATTTCTGGCTGTCGAACGCCAGTCGCCCACGCAACATGCCGCCCAGATCTTCACTGGTCTTGAGCATCTGTTTGAAGATCGCCTTGCGCTGACCCAGCGGCGAATTCGGATCGACACCACCACAAGCAGTCAGGGTCAGGCTGGCCAGCAGTACAACGCAGAGACGTTTGAACATCATGATCGCTTCGGCTCACAAAAAAGGCTGCCAGTATCCTCGCCCGGCCGCCAAAGACCAATACCCTTATCAACACTAGGGGCTGCACGCGCCACCCAGCACGCGGCAACCTCAGGAAATCGAGACTCATGAAAATTACATTCAGCCGACTGAACTGGCTGCTACCCGCTCTGGCCCTGCTGGCCGGCTGCAATGGCGGCACCCCGGAAAAGCCACATGCCATCGCCACCTACACCAGCGCCACCTGGAAAGACCTTCCCCAAGTCAGCGACAACGACCTGCTGGCCGGCTTCAACGCCTGGCGTAGCGCCTGCGAACGACTCAAGAGCGATGCAACCTGGGCCGGCACCTGCGACGCTGCCGCAAACATCGCGGCAGAACCCGGCGCGGTTCGTACCTTTCTCCAGACCCGCCTGGACGTATTCAGCCTGCGCTCAGCCGAAAACAGCGCCAACGGCCTGATCACCGGTTACTACGAACCGGTCTACCCCGGCAGCCTGACGCGTACCGACCAGGCCGGTGTGCCAGTCTACGGCGTACCCGATGATCTGGTGGTGGTCGCCCTCGACAGCGTCTACCCGGAACTCAAGGGCAAACGCCTGCGCGGACGCCTGGAAGGCCGCACCCTCAAACCCTATGACACCGCTGACACCATCCGCCGTCAGGGCGTGAACGCCCCCGTGCTGGCATGGCTGACCGATCCGATGGATCTTCAATTCCTGCAAATTCAAGGCTCAGGCCGCATTCAGTTGGACGATGGGCGCCAGTTGCGCATTGGCTACGCCGACCAGAACGGCCACCCCTATCGCCCAGTGGGCCGCTGGCTGGTAGAACAGGGACAATTGAAGAAAGAAGACGTGACCATGGGCAGCATTCACACCTGGGCAGTGGCGAACCCGGCACGGGTACCGGAACTGCTCGCGAGCAACCCAAGCTATGTGTTCTTCAGTGCCCGCCCGGACAGCAATGAAGGCCCGCGCGGCTCGCTAAACGTGCCGTTGACTGCTGGCTACAGCGTGGCCATTGACCGCAAGGTGATCCCACTGGGCAGCCTGCTGTGGCTGTCAACTACGCGGCCGGACGGAGCACCCGTCGTGCGCCCGGTTGCTGCGCAAGATACCGGCGGCGCGATCACCGGCGAGGTACGTGCAGACCTGTTCTGGGGTACCGGCAGCGAAGCCGGCAAGCTGGCGGGCGACATGAAGCAGCAAGGCCAAATCTGGCTGCTCTGGCCCAAGGGTGCCGCATTGCCAACCGTGCCCCAAGCCTGATTGTCGTTCAGGCTGACACGACGAAAAATGCGGCAATCACACCCATGCCAAGCGCCCAGACCAACGAGCGCAACAGTGCCCAGTCCGCCAGGTAGCAGATGATGTAGAGCAGACGGCTGGTGATGAACAACACCGCCAGCACGTCCTGCGTTACCTGCTCTGCGTTGCCGACGACATCGGCAATGATCACTGCCGCGGCGAAAGCCGGTGTCACTTCAAAGCTGTTCAACTGCGCGGCATGGGCACGCCGGGCGAACCCTTCGAGGCTATCGAGAAACGCGCGCGGGTCGTGATTCTCGCGCAAGCCGAAACGACCACTGCCGAACTTCGCCACACTGGTACACAAATAAGGCAGGAATAGCGCGAACAGTACACACCAGAAAGCTACGGTCATGGCAGGATCCTTTTATTGGTTTCTCGGGTCAGAGTTTCATGATCAGCATGCCGATCAACACCAGCGCACAGGCTAAGAGCCTAGGCCCGCCAAAAGGTTCTTTCAGGTAGCGCATGCCAAACAGCACCACCAGAATCACACTGACCTCGCGCAAGGCCGCCGCTTCCGCCACCGAACCCAACTGCATCGCCCAAAGCACCAAGGCATAGCTGAACAGCACACAGAACCCTACCGCCAGGCCAAGCCGCCATTGCTCCCGCCAGAACAAGGCATAGGGCGCGCGTCGCGCTACTGCGGCCAACACTGGAAATGGCCAGGCGCTGATCAGGGTCAACCAGACCAGGTAGTCCAACGGCTGCGACCACAACTTGATCGCCGTACCGTCCAGCCAGGTGTAGCAACCAATGCACACGCCGATCAAGGCAACCACTGGCAGCATCGACCACGGCAGACGATCACCACCACCGCCCTGCCATAGCAGGCACGCCATGCCACACGGGATCAGCAGGATGCCGATGATCTGCTGAGTGCTCAGCGATTCGCCAGCAAATGTCAGGGTCAGCGCCAGTACCACCAATGGCGACAAACCACGCATCAACGGATAGACCAGGCCAAGGTCGCCCACCCGGTAGGCCTGAATCAACAGAAAACGGTAAAGCAACTCGAACAGAGCCGAGGCCAACATCCATGGCCAGACCTCAGCCGGCGGAACCTGCACGAAGGCCACCATGACCAGCGCAAACAACAATGCCACAGCATCCATACTGGCGATCACCAACAGGCGTTCGCCGCTGAACTTGATCAGGGTATTCCAGGTTGCATGGAGCACCGCGGCAAGCAGTACCAGAGTCGTCGCCAGCACGTATCAGTTCCTTGGCAAGGTCGTGGACCGGCCATCGCTGGCCAACTGCCCACCATACTAACCGCTTCTTGGCTCGTACCAATGTGCAAGCCACGGCGCGAACTGAAACGATCGCAGGCAAGCCTGCCCCCACAGGGCTGCGGTTCATTTTCAGAGAGTGATGCTGTTCATCCTGTGGGAGCTGGGCTTGCCCGCGATGACATCGGTGCGGTGCCAGTAAGTTCGCAGTGCTTGCATCGCAGGCAAGCCTGCTCCCACGGGGCTGCGGTTCATTTTCAGGAAACGATGCTGTTCATCTTGTGGGAGCTGGGCTTGCCCGCGATGGCATCGGTGCGGTGCCAGTAAGTTCACGCTGCTTGTATCGCAGGCAAGCATGGTTCCACGGGGCTGCTGCTCATTTCATTGTAGGAAAGTGCCGAAAATGTGCTGCAGGGACAGGGCACTCTGGCCGCCAAGAGATCCTAGGACATATCCTACGAATTCTGTCGTTTCAGGGATGATTGCTCCCCGGGAAGCACGCCACTAGGCTCGGTAGGTCGCTGACACATCAGTGATCGGGTTTGGCGACCCGGCATCGTGGAGCAATTCTGCCTCATCGTTATGGCAGCTGTGCGCGGGAGGGCTTAGGCCCTGCCGGGTTGCTCCGTGTTCCGGTTCGCCAACCTGCGTACAGCTGCCACCCTATGCGTTTGGCGACCATTACGTGGCGGCTTCATTCATCACGGAGCTACGTAATGAAAAAAATCGTTCCCGATCCACCTGAATTCCACGAACTCAAAACCACCGAGAAACCATTCGGCCTGTGCGATGCCGGGCACCCTCAGCTCTTTGCGGTGCGGCCGGGCATCAGTGTCGAGGATGCACTGGTGCATGCCTCGTTGTACCTGAAGTGCGCCAGCCAGACCGGCCCGCTCATGGTTGAATACTGCCAGGAGCCGGGCCGTGGCTTTGCCCAATCGACCCTGCATTCGGTGGAGATGGCCAAAGGCATCATCGATTCGCTGCTCGACAGCCTGGAAAGTCGATACACCCCGCCATCCTGAAGCCTTTGCTGGCTGGCACCAGGACGGGGCTTATTTGACCTCGGTGTCGAACTGATCCTTCATGTACTTGATCTCGGTGCGCCCGTGCGGTGCCGGCAAGCCGTCCTCACCAAGGTTGACGAAGACCATCTTGTCGACGGTGAGGATGCTCTTGCGGGTGATCTTGTTGCGCACTTCACACTTGAGGGTAATGGACGTACGGCCAAACTCGGTCGCCGTGATCCCCAGTTCGATGATGTCCCCCTGGCGCGAAGCACTGACGAAGTTGATCTCCGACATGTACTTGGTCACCACGCGCTGGTTGCCCAACTGGACGATAGCGTAGATCGCCGCTTCCTCGTCGATCCAGCGCAGCAGGCTGCCGCCGAACAGGGTGCCGTTAGGGTTGAGATCTTCTGGCTTTACCCATTTGCGAGTGTGGAAATTCATCTGTACTCCTGACCTTGCTTACCAATCGATGCCGCTAATCATGGCAGAGCCTGGGCACTGGCTCCATTTAACCTCGACTATGGTCTCGATTAATCGACAGAAAGCCTTGGGCAGGAGCCTCGGCATGGCTATAATCGCCATCGTTTCACAACGGTCATCTGCACTTGATACCGTTCCCGCCACCCGTCCGAGGGGCGCTGCAGCAGGTTGATCCTGTCAGGCTCGGATGGGGCGTTGTACCGTCAGGCTCGCCTGCGGACACTAAAACGCACAACGGCGCCCATTCGCACCTTACGAATGGAGGCTCTCAATGAGCGCTGTAAACACGCCTGCAGGTTTTACCGATTTTAAAGTTGCCGACATCTCCCTGGCCGCCTGGGGCCGCCGCGAGGTGATCATCGCCGAATCGGAAATGCCTGCACTGATGGGCCTGCGCCGCAAGTACCTGGAAGAGCAACCGCTCAAGGGTGCCAAGATTCTCGGCTGCATCCACATGACCATTCAGACTGCCGTACTGATCGAAACCCTGGTTGCCCTGGGTGCCGAAGTACGCTGGTCGTCCTGCAACATTTTCTCCACTCAGGATCAGGCTGCCGCTGCTATCGCTGCTGCCGGCATCCCTGTGTTCGCCTGGAAAGGCGAGACTGAAGAAGAGTACGAGTGGTGCATCGAGCAGACCATCCTCAAGGACGGTCAGCCATGGGACGCCAACATGGTGCTGGACGACGGTGGTGACCTGACCGAAATCCTGCACAAGAAATACCCGGCCATGCTGGAAAAAATCCACGGTGTGACCGAAGAAACCACCACTGGCGTACACCGCCTGCTCGACATGCTGGCCAAGGGCGAACTGAAAGTCCCGGCCATCAACGTCAACGACTCGGTAACCAAGAGCAAGAACGACAACAAGTACGGCTGCCGTCACAGCCTGAACGATGCGATCAAGCGCGGCACCGACCACCTGCTGTCGGGCAAGCAAGCCCTGGTCATCGGCTACGGTGACGTGGGCAAGGGCTCGGCTCAGTCCCTGCGCCAGGAAGGCATGATCGTCAAGGTCACCGAAGTTGACCCGATCTGCGCCATGCAAGCCTGCATGGACGGTTTCGAACTGGTTTCGCCATTCAAGGGCGGCGTCAACACCGGTACCGAAGCCTGCATCGACAGCGACCTGCTGGGCAAGATCGACCTGATCGTCACCACCACCGGTAACGTCAACGTCTGCGACGCCAACATGCTCAAGGCCCTGAAGAAGCGCGCCGTGGTGTGCAACATCGGCCACTTCGATAACGAAATCGATACCGCTTTCATGCGCAAGAACTGGGCATGGGAAGAGGTCAAGCCACAGGTGCACAAGGTACACCGCACTGGCCACGGCGACTTCGACCCACAGAACGACGACTACCTGATCCTGCTGGCCGAAGGCCGCCTGGTGAACCTGGGCAACGCCACCGGTCACCCAAGCCGCATCATGGACGGTTCGTTCGCCAACCAGGTCCTGGCCCAGATCTTCCTGTTCGCACAGCAGTTCGCCAACCTGTCGCCAGCCCAGAAAGCCGAGCGCCTGACCGTTGAAGTGCTGCCGAAGAAACTCGACGAAGAAGTCGCCCTGGAAATGGTCCGCGGCTTCGGCGGCGTGGTCACTCAACTGACCCAGCAGCAGGCCGAGTACATCGGCGTGTCCGTCGAAGGTCCGTTCAAGCCACACGCCTATCGCTACTGATGGGCCAAAGCCGGTGCCGCTCTTCAGCGTCACCGGCTTTTTCTTGAGCCGTACCGCTTGGGCGGCTTGCTTGATCGGTTTACCAGGATTTTGCCATGTCTCAGGAACGTCGCTACAGCTTCGAGTTCTTCCCGACCAAGACCGATGCTGGACATGAAAAACTGCTCGCCACTGCCCGTCAGTTGGCCGCCTACAACCCCGACTTTTTCTCCTGCACTTACGGTGCCGGTGGCTCGACCCGCGACCGCACGCTCAATACCGTGCTGCAGCTGGAAAGCGAAGTGAAAGTCCCTGCCGCCCCGCACTTGTCGTGCGTTGGTGACAGCACAAACGACCTGCGCACCCTGCTCGCCCAGTACAAGGCCGCCGGCATCAAGCGCATCGTTGCCTTGCGCGGCGACCTGCCGTCCGGCATGGGTATGGCCAGCGGCGAGCTTCGCCACGCCAATGACCTGGTCGAGTTCATCCGCAAGGAAAGCGGCGATCACTTCCACATCGAAGTCGCTGCTTATCCAGAAATGCACCCGCAAGCGCGCAATTTCGAAGACGATCTCGCAAACTTTGCCCGCAAGGTCAAGGCAGGCGCCAACAGCGCCATCACCCAGTACTTCTTCAACGCCGACAGCTACTTCTACTTCGTCGAGCGCGTGCAGCAACTGGGCGTCGATATCCCTGTAGTGCCGGGCATCATGCCTATCACCAACTACAGCAAACTGGCACGTTTCTCCGATGCCTGCGGCGCAGAGATTCCACGCTGGATCCGCAAGCAACTGGAAGCCTATGGCGACGATGCGAAAAGCATCCAGGCCTTCGGCGAGGACGTGATTACCCGCATGTGCGAACAACTGCTGCAAGGCGGCGCACCGGGACTGCACTTCTACACCCTGAACCAAGCCGAACCAAGCCTGGCAATCTGGAACAACCTCAAGCTGCCACGCTGATGAAAACGGCGGTGCTCTGCCCCACATAGAGCGCCGCCACTATCAGCGCCCCCCTAGCCATCTCACGATGGGCGTCGTACTCTCCCCCTCATGTTCGATTTCGCCCGTCTACTGACAGCGCTGTTTCTTGCTTGCCTGAGCAGCTTTGCCCTGGGCGAACGGCTTCGTATTGTCACTGACCCTTGGCCACCCTACGCCTACCAGGAGGGCGACGTGGTCAAAGGTATCGACTACGAGGTGACAGCCGAAGTCTTCAGGCGCCTGGGCGTTGAGGTGGACTGGCAGTTCCTGCCGTGGAAGCGCTGCCTGAACATGCTGGAACAAGGGCAGGCGGACGGCGTGCTGGATATTTTCCAGACCAGTCAGCGTGACAGCCTGTTGTTTTACCCCAGCGAACCCCTGTCGACGGTCGAATTCGCGCTGTTCTATGCCAAGGCCCGCCCGCACACGGTGAACAGCCTGGATGACCTCAAGGGGCTAACCGTCGGCACTTCACCCGGCTACACCTACGACCCTGCCTTCAGTGAATCGACCGCGTTCAACCGCGAACCCGCCCCCAGCCACGAAGCCAACTTCGGCAAGCTGCAACATGGCCGTATTGACCTGCTGATCACTGATCGTCGGGTCGGTCGCTATCTGATTGCCACCCTGGGCCTGGCGCAGGAGATCGGTGAGCTGCCACTGATCGTCAGCCAGCAGCATCAGTACCTCGCCGTACGCCGCAATGTCGGCATGGACCTGTTGGCACAACGCTTTGCCGCTGAACTGCGACGCTTCAAGCAGGAGCCCGCCTATGCGGCACTAGAAGCCCGTTATGAGAGTGCCACGACAAAAAATCAGCCCGCCGTTGAGCAGCAGGAACACAGCACACGCTGAATGCTCTGTTATACTCGGGCATTCCCGCCAGGCTTACGCCCGGACGCTCGGCTTTGAAACAGACATCCTGACCGGCAAAACCGCGAGTTTAGACACCCGCCCGCCGCTCCCGGATGCACATTGAAAGCCCAGCAGGACCGGACGCGATAGCATCTGCAGATGCCCGTCGCGCCAGGCAAGATCATCCCAATGGGCTCAGCCCCCACTAGAACAGGATTTCTCATGTCCTTTGCTTCCCTCGGTCTCTCCGAGGCTCTAGTCCGCGCTATCGAGGCTGCGGGCTATACCCAGCCCACCCCGGTGCAACAGCGGGCGATTCCCGCCGTGTTGCAAGGTCGCGACCTGATGGTGGCGGCGCAGACAGGTACTGGCAAAACCGGCGGTTTTGCGCTGCCCATCCTCGAACGCCTGTTTCCCGGCGGCCACCCCGACAAATCTCAGCGTCACGGCCCGCGCCAACCACGTGTCCTGGTACTGACACCCACTCGTGAGCTGGCTGCTCAGGTGCATGACAGCTTCAAAACCTATGCCCGCGACCTGAACTTCGTCAGCGCATGCATCTTTGGCGGCGTTGGCATGAACCCGCAGGTGCAAGCCATGGCACGCGGTGTCGATGTGCTGGTGGCCTGCCCTGGCCGCCTGCTGGACCTCGCCGGTCAAGGCAGCGTCGACCTGTCGCACGTCGAGACCCTGGTGCTGGACGAAGCCGACCGCATGCTCGACATGGGTTTCATCCACGATGTGAAGAAGGTCCTGGCCCGTTTGCCAGCCAAGCGCCAGAACCTGCTGTTCTCGGCCACCTTCTCCAAAGACATCACTGACCTCGCCGATAAGCTCCTGCACAACCCGGAGCGTATCGAGGTCACCCCGCCGAACACCACCGTCGAGCGGATCGAGCAGCGTGTCTATCGCCTGCCTGCGGGCCATAAACGTGCACTGCTGGCCCACTTGATTACGGTCGGTGCCTGGGAACAGGTACTGGTTTTCACCCGTACCAAGCATGGCGCCAACCGCCTGGCCGAATACCTGGAAAAGCACGGCCTGACCGCCGCAGCCATCCATGGCAACAAGAGCCAGAATGCCCGCACCAAAGCCTTGGCCGACTTCAAGGCCGGCACCGTACGGGTCATGGTCGCCACCGACATCGCTGCACGCGGTCTGGATATCGATCAACTGCCTCATGTGGTCAACTTCGAACTGCCGAACGTTGAAGAGGACTACGTCCACCGCATTGGTCGTACCGGCCGTGCCGGCCGCTCAGGCGAAGCCATCTCGCTGGTCGCGCCAGACGAAGAGAAGCTGCTCAAGAGCATCGAACGCGTCACCCGCCAGAAAATCGCCGACGGCGACCTGATGGGCTTCGATGCTTCGGCCATTGAAGCCGAGAAACCCGAGACACGCGAGCGTCCCCAAAACCCTCCGCGCACAGGCCGTGGCCAGCGCGCCGACGGCACCAACACCGGCAGCGGTGGCCGCAAGGACAAGGGCAAGGATAAAGGCAAGGAAAAGGACAAGGCCGGCGAGAAGTCCGCTGAAAAGGCCGCTGGTGGACGCCAGGAACGCAAGCCGCGTGACAAGAAACCCCGTCCAGCGCCAGCAGGCGGCCAATCGGCTATCCCTCCGGTGCCGGCCAATCGTGACCCCGAAGAGTTCCTGGACGACGAAGTCGACAATTTTGGCAACCGTGCCGACTATGTCAGCCCGTACCAGAACAAGGGTGGCCAGGGCCGCAATCGCCGTCCAGGCGCGCCGGCCAGCAGCAACGGCGGGGCTGCCCAGCCACGCGGTGGCCAGGGTCGTAGCAACAACCCTCGCAGCGGTGGTGCAGCCAACGCAGGCGCCAGCGGCGAAAAGCGCGGCGGTGCACGTAATGGTTCAGGCTCAGGCACCGGTGGTCGTGATGGCCAACAGCGCCGCGAAGGGGCGAACCGCAACCGTCGTCCTGCACGCGAGGAGTCTTCGCGTCAGGAACCGGCCGTACGCAACCCTCGCGAAGGCCAGCCACAACCGAAGATCATCCACAAGGAATCCAAAGTGGATCGCTTCCCGACCGCCGAGCAGCTGGAACAACTGCCAAGCCGTCCACGTGGCGAGAAACCGGCGCTGCTGACGCGTAATCGCTGATTCAGACGCCAACAAAAACGCCGCCCCATGGGGCGGCGTTTTTGTTGGTGCAGCCGCTGGATTACTTCTGTTTCACGCCTTCCAGCGAGATGTCCAGGTCCAGGGTCTGCGAAGCTGGGCCCGGGCCCTTGATGCCGAAATCGTTCAGGTTCAGCGTAGTGGTGGCATTGAAGCCAGCACGCTCGCCGCCCCATGGGTCTTTGCCTTCACCGTTGAAAGTCGCCTTGAACACGACCGGTTTGGTAACACCGTGCAGGGTCAGGTCACCCGCCACATCAGCCGTTTTCTCACCGGTCGACTTGACGCTGGTGGAGACGAACTTGGCATCAGGGAATTTGCTGACGTCGAGGAAGTCCTTGCTGCGGATGTGTTTGTCACGCTCGGCATGGTTGCTGTCGAGGCTGGCGGTCTTCAGGTCAACAGCAATTTTGCTGGCTTCTGGCTTGGCGCTATCCCAGCTGAAGGTACCGTCAAAGTCCTTGAAGGTGCCATGGATGAAACTGTAGCCAAGGTGGCTGATTTTCCAATCGACGAAAGCGTGCTGGCCTTCCTTGTCGATTTTGTAATCAGCAGCCATGGCCTGACCAGCCGACAGCAGTGCAGTACCAAGCGCCAGCGCGGCAAAAGTCTTTTTCAACATGCGTCTGTATCCTTTTTGCAGGTTAGGTTGAACATCAAGCTTTGCGACCCAGCATGCGGGCAAGGGTCGCGTCACGGTCTATAAAGTGGTGTTTCAGGGCTGCCAGGGCATGCAGGCCGGCAAAGATCACCACGCCCCACGCCAGGTAAAAGTGGATTTCGCCAGCAAGATCGGCCTGATCAGGCAAATTGCTGAGCAATGCCGGGACCTCAAACAGGCCAAACACCGGAATGCCGACACCATCGGCGGTGGAAATCAGGTAGCCACTGATCAGCACCGCGAACAAGCCCAGATAGAGCAGGCTGTGGCCCGCCGTGGCAGCAACCCGGGTCAGGGTGCTGTAGCTGTCCAACGTTGGCGGGGGCGGACTGACAAAGCGCCAGATCACCCGCAGCAGCATGATTGCGAACACGGTCAGACCGATGCTCTTGTGCAGATCGGGGGCGGTATGACGCCAGGCACTGTAGTAATCAAGGTCAACCATCCACAGGCCCAACCCGAACAGGCTGAACACCGCCAATGCCACGCCCCAGTGCATGACAATACTGACCCAGCCATAGCGAGAAGATGAGTTTCGCAACTGCATTGCCGAATTTCCCTGTAAGAACTGTTGCCAAGACTAACGAGTTATCTATCGAATTAAAGCCGAAAATTTCGCTTTGAAATATCGAGAAAAACGATTGTTAGACTGGAACGGTGGTATTAAGGAAAGATTAACGCTAGGCGCTAGCGTTAATGGCGGCGGTTCTGGAGGGGCATTTCGGCATGACCGGCATCGTGGTTGCCAGCATAGGACTTGCCAGCAAAGCCGGCTCTTGAACGAGCCGGCTGCTGTATCGGTAACAGGCTACTGGGCGCTGGCCTGACTGTTGGCAACCTTCTTCTTGACGGGCTCAGCCTTGGCAGCCGCCTTTTTCACTGCTGCGGGTTTGGCTGCGGTCTTCTTGGCTACCGGTTTCTTCGCCGGCGAAGCCTTGGCTGGGGCAACCTTGGCCGGAGCAGCCTTGACCGGCTCCTCTTTCGCCACAGCAGGTGCTACAGGTGGCGCCACTGGGGCAGGTGCAGCCACTGGAGCTGGTGCCGGCGCGGCTTCCACAGCCTTCACCGGTTGCGCTGCCGGTTTATCAGCACCACCGAACAGGCGCGAGAAGAAACCTGGCTTGCTCTCTTTGGCGGCAACCGCGCCAGCCGTTGCAGCTGCAGCGCCAACGGCGGCGGCCTTGAGCGGATCGACGGTTTTACCGGCAGCCAGGTCCTGCACCTGGTTGGCCGCACGCTGACCGCTGCGCAGGGCACCCTCCAAGGTACCTGGATACAAGGCGTCGGTGTGCTCGCCCGCAAAGGCTATACGCTGCATCGGACGCTCCCACAGGCGCCAGAACTTGCTGATCTGCCCAGGGCCAAATGCCAGGTAGGAACCACCAGTGCCAGCATCGGTGCTGTAACGACGCACCTCATAGCCGGTAAACGCACCTCGCGCCTGTGGATAAAAAGCGTGCAGGCGGATCAATACCTGATCGACCATCTGCTTGTCACCGAATGCCTGCAACAAGCGGGCATTGTCACCGGACAGGTTGATCACCACGTTGGCACCGCCCTTCAGTGCAGGCTCGATCCAGAGCATGCCGAGGCCGGTGTTGCTGTAGATTTCGCCCGACATCCGCGCGCGGCTTTCCCAGACCGGGGTCTTGAACTTCAGCATCAGTTGATCGCGCCAGCCGTAGTTGGTGCCCTTGATCGCGGCCAGGTGCAGGTTGTCCAGGCCCGGCGTCAACTGGATCTTGGCCAACGCCCGCAATGGTACAGCCAAGACCACGTAATCGGCCTGGTAACCGACACTGCCAACCTTGACGGTGACACCGTCCTTGTCTTGGTTGATGGCCGTGACCGGCGAGCTGGTCTTGATGGTTTTCAGCTGTTTGACGAATGCCTGGGCCAGTACCGGGCTACCGCCAGGCAGGCGAGCGGCACGCAGGTCACGGTCGTTGACGCCACGGTACACGCGACTCTGCTGAGCGAAGTACAACAGCGACAGCCGCGATGGCTCGTCATAACGGGTACGGATCTGCTGGTTGACCAGCTGCCGAGCGGTGGCAGGCAGTTGCAGCTTGTCCAGCCAAGTGGCGACGTTCATCTGATCCAGGGCGAACAGGGTGCTGTTGCCTGCCGGATTTTCCGGGTCGTTGATCGAACGGGCCAGGTCGTCGAGGGTTTTCTCGTAACGCTTGATCGCCTCGGCGGTCGCCGGCTGCTTGGTCGCAAGGTCGGCAGCACTGAAATACTCGCCATCGATCAGGTAGCCTGGCGTACGAACAAACTCAGGCGCCGGCAGGGTGCTGAGCTTGAAGGTCTCCAGGTACTTGTTGAGGATCGGCTGTGCCTTGCTGTTGCCGATCCACTCGCTGGTGGCCAGGCCCGAACGCCCACCCATGCTGGGCTTGGCTTCCAGCAAGGTCACCTGCCACCCCTTGCTTTGCAATTCATAGGCAGCGGTCAGGCCCGCCAGACCACCGCCGACGACAATCGCCGTCGGCTGCTTGGCGGCCGCCAGCGCCCCCGCACTGAACAGTCCAATCATTACTAACGCGCACGCGCGCAGCCAACCAGCAGACATTTGGCGAACTCCGGATCAAAGGCAGATAAAAGTGGGGCGAACACCCCAAGAAAGCTGCGTGAAGGATACGCCAGCATTGTCAGCCTCGCCAGCGAGCCGGGCAGGATCACACACTATGGGTTGTTCTCCTTCGACGCTTTGCATAGGCTTGCGCGGATACCCGAATCCGCGTCGCCAGGAGAGAGCCGATGGGCCTGAATCAACAGTGGATGCAACGTGACCTCAAGGTCCTGTGGCACCCCTGCACCCAGATGAAAGACCACGAGCAACTGCCGCTGATCCCGATCAAGCGCGGCGAAGGCGTCTGGCTTGAGGATTTTGAGGGCAAGCGTTATCTGGATGCGGTCAGCTCCTGGTGGGTGAACGTGTTCGGTCATGCCAACCCACGCATCAACCAGCGCATCAAGGATCAGGTCGATCAACTGGAGCACGTGATCCTGGCCGGCTTCAGCCACCAGCCGGTCATCGAACTCTCGGAACGCTTGGTCAAGCTCACGCCTGAAGGGCTTAATCGGTGTTTCTACGCCGATAATGGTTCATCTTGCATCGAAGTTGCACTGAAAATGAGCTTCCACTACTGGCTCAACCAGGGTCAGCCGGAGAAAAAGCGTTTTGTCACCCTGAGCAACAGCTACCACGGCGAAACCATCGCCGCGATGTCGGTCGGTGATGTGCCGCTGTTCACTGAGACCTACAAGGCGCTGCTGCTCGACACCATCAAGGTGCCCAGCCCCGACTGCTACCTGCGCCCTGAAGGGGTCAGTTGGGAGGCGCATTCGCGCACGATGTTCGCGGCCATGGAGCAGACCCTGGCCGAGCACCATGCGACCCTCGCGGCGGTCATCGTCGAACCCCTGATTCAGGGTGCTGGTGGCATGCGCATGTACCACCCGGTGTACCTCAAGCTGTTACGCGAAGCCTGTGACCGCTATGGGGTTCACCTGATCCATGACGAGATTGCTGTTGGCTTTGGCCGCACCGGGACGATGTTCGCCTGCGAGCAGGCCGGCATTCGACCGGATTTCCTCTGCCTGTCCAAGGCGCTGACCGGCGGTTACCTGCCACTGGCTGCCTGCCTGACCACCGACCAGGTGTACAACGCGTTCTACGACGACTACCCAACCCTGCGCGCATTTCTGCATTCGCACAGCTACACCGGTAACCCGCTGGCATGCGCGGCGGCGTTGGCGACCCTGGACATCTTCGAGCAGGACAACGTCATCGAAAACAACAAGGCCCTGGCCCAGCGCATGGCCAGCGCGACAGCGCACCTGGCCGACCACCCGCATGTGGCCGAAGTGCGTCAGACAGGCATGACCCTGGCGATCGAGATGGTCCAGGACAAGGCCAGCAAGACCGCCTATCCCTGGCAGGAGCGGCGCGGCCTGAAAGTCTTCGAGCACGCACTGAGCCGCGGCGCACTGCTGCGCCCTCTGGGCAGTGTGGTGTACTTCCTGCCGCCGTATGTCATTACGCCGGAGCAGATCGACTTCCTTGCCGAGGTCGCCAGTGAAGGGATCGACCTCGCCACGCGTGACAGCCTGAGCGTTGCAGTGCCCAGTAACTTCCACCCTGACTTCCGCGATCCGGGCTAGTCCATACCCTGGGGGCCGGCCCTACCGGCGTCCAGGGATGAGCAATGCACCAATCGCCCGCTTTGATTCAGAGAACCACATGAGACTGTCCCGTTTTTTCATTGATGCCCCGCTGAGCCTTGGCGAGCATGATCTGCCTGAAGCCCAGGCCCATTACATCGGCCGTGTACTGCGCATGTCCGCTGGCGACGCGGTGCAGCTGTTTGACGGCAGCGGCCAGGAGTACCTCGGAGCGCTGCTGGAAGTCGGCAAGAAAAACGTGCGCGTAACGCTCAGCGAAACCCTGCCGGGCCAAGCTGAGTCGCTGCTGCATGTCCATCTGGGTCAAGGCCTGTCACGCGGTGAACGCATGGACTGGGCAATCCAGAAAGCCACCGAGCTGGGTGCCAACGAAATCACCCCGATTGTCAGCGAGCGCTGCGAGGTACGCCTCAAGGACGAGCGTGCGGACAAGCGCCTGGCCCATTGGCGCCAGGTAGCGATCAGCGCCTGCGAACAGTGTGGTCGCTCGCGCCTGCCGGTCATTCATGCCCCCATGCTGCTGGCCGACTGGCTCAAGCAGCGCGACGAAGCGCTAAAGCTGGTACTGCACCCGGTCGCCGAGCCGATGGTCAGCCACGCCAAACCTGAGCGCCTGGCCTTCCTTATTGGCCCAGAAGGCGGTCTCTCGGAAGCAGAAGTGGAGCAGGCCAAGGGCACCGGCTTCCACGCCGCACGCCTGGGCCCACGGGTACTGCGCACAGAAACCGCACCCGTGGTAGCACTGGCAGTAGCCCAGCAACTGTGGGGCGATTTCTAAAGCACGTAGAAAAACACGGCAATGAAGTGCATCAGGCTGCCGGCGATCACGAACAGATGCCAAATCCCGTGCCAGTGACGAAAGCGACTGTCATAGGCAAAGAAGATGATCCCGATGGTGTAGAACGCCCCACCACCGGCCAGCCAGGCAAACCCCGCAGTGCCCAGGCTGGCCAGCAGCGGCTTGACCGCAACCAGCACGATCCACCCCATCACCGCGTAGATTACGATCGACATTACCCGCGCCTCGGAGCGCGGTTTGATTTCCTGCAGCATACCGATCACTGCCAACCCCCAGACGATGCCAAACAGGCTCCACCCCCAGGGGCCACGCAAACTGACCAGGCAAAACGGCGTGTAGCTGCCGGCGATCAGCAGATAGATCGATAAATGATCAAGCTTGCGCATGACCGTTTTGGCCTTGCCGCGCACACTGTGATAGAGCGTGGAGATGCTGTACAGCAACAGCAAGGTGAAGCCGTAGATCGTCAGGCTGACAATCTTCCAGGGGTCGCCTTGCAGTACGGCAACCCCTATCAGCCACGTAGCGCCGACAGCAGCCAGTAGCGCGCCGACGAGATGGGTCCATGCATTGAAGCGTTCACCGTGGTACATGTGGTGCGGCCCTCCAAGGTCCTCGTGCAGTCCCATGCTACACAGGCATTCGCCTCAAACCACCCCCGCCTCTAGTAGTAGACGCTCCAAGGCCACCAGATCCGGCACTCGTGCCACCAACTCACCCACCTGGACGGCCGCCAGTTCTAATGGGGCCAAGGGCACGTCAACGTAGTTGAGCTGGCTGTCCAGCTTGCAGGAGCGTGGGATCCCCTGCACCAGTAGCGCCATGAATCGCAGGCGGCTCTCGCCCAGTGAGTTGAGCACGACGATCCGTGCCCGCTCACCCACCTGTGTTGGCCCGCCACACGCGGCCTCGAAACTGATCAGGGGCAAGCGCTGATTGCGCCAGTCTATCCAGCCCAGGTGCCAGTCGAAGCCCTCCAACGCCTGCATGCCTGGCCGATAGCCAATCAGCTCGGCCACCGCGACATTCGGCAACACCAGGCTGCGATCGCACAGTGGCAATAGCAGGCCTGTCAGGCTGCTGCGTCCACTATTGCGGACGGGTTGTTCAAGCATCGTGCGCACTCCACTGGGCAATACTCTGCAACAGCGCCGACTCTTGATACGGCTTGCCCATGTATTCATTCACGCCGATGGCCATTGCCCGGTCACGGTGCTTCTGCCCGGTACGCGACGTGATCATGATGATCGGCAAGTCCTTGAGCCGCGGATCCTGACGAACCCGGGTCGCAACCTCGAAACCATCCATACGCGGCATTTCAATATCGAGCAGGACCACGTCCGGGCGATGCTCCTGCAACAAGGCCATGGCGTCGACACCGTCCTTGGCGGTCAACACGTTCATGCCGTGGCGCTCAAGCAGGCGCCCAGTAACCTTGCGCACCGTCACCGAATCATCCACCACCAGCACCAGTGGTGGACGCATGAGGCTGCGCTCAACCAGCGTATGCTGCGGGCCCCGCTCGGCACCCGAGTGCTGGGCGAACCGTAGTTGCTGGGCGCGCAGTTGGGCCAACAGGTCGAGAATCAACACCACCCGCCCATCTCCCAGTATGGTTGCCCCGGATAGCCCCTGAACCGAAGCGAACTGCGGCCCCAGGCTCTTGACCACAATCTCGCGGCTGGCCGACAGGGCATCGACCTGAACCGCAAACTGCTGCTCTTGAGAATGCACCAGCAGCACCGGCAACGGCAGGGTCTGGCCCAGCAGGCGCGGTTGCGGCAGGTCCTGCAGGAGGCCGCCCAGGTAATGCAGCTCATAACGGTGGCCCGCATACTCATAGCGTGGCGGGTCCAGTTGGTAACAGGCCTCAAGCTCGGCAGGCGGCACCCGCACGATGCCTTCGATGGTATTCAGCGGAATCGCGTACTGCTCATCGCTACTGTGCACCATCAAGGCCCGATTGACCGACACGGTGAACGGCAGGCGAATCAGAAAGCGCGCGCCTTTGCCCGGTATCGAGTCAATGATCATCGAGCCGCCCAGTTGCTTGACCTCCTCATGCACCACGTCCATCCCCAGGCCGCGACCAGAAATCTGGGTGATTTTTTCAGCGGTGGAGAACCCTGGCTGCAAAATGAACTGCATGACCTCGTGATCACTGATTTCGGCAGCCGGGTCCAGGAGCCCGCGCTTGATGGCTTTGCGGCGCACGGCCTCCAAGGAGACGCCAGCACCGTCATCCGACATTTCAATGACGATATCGGCCCCTTCATGCAACAAGTTCAGGGCAATCAGCCCCTGCTCCGGCTTGCCGGCGGCGAGGCGTACTTCTCGGGGCTCAAGGCCATGGTCGACCGCATTGCGCAGCATGTGCTCCAGCGGGGCGACCATGCGTTCAAGAACACTGCGGTCCAGCTCGCCTTCGGCATTGCCAACCACCAGTTCGACCTGCTTACCCAATTCACTGGCAACCTGGCGAACCACCCGCTGCAAGCGCGGCACCATGCGCTCGAAAGGCACCATGCGAGTACTCATCAGGCCTTCCTGCAGGTCGGTATTTACCCGTGCCTGCTGCTGCAACAGGGCTTGCGCTTCGTGCGCGCGTACGCTGAGGGTTTCCTTCAGATCGAGCAGGTCCGAGGCCGACTCAAACAAGGCGCGAGACAACTGCTGCAATTGTGAGTGACGGTCCATTTCCAGTGGATCGAACTCTTCATAGCCCAGCGGCTCACCTTCGCTCGGTTGGGCGCCAAGCACTCGCCCTTGGGTTTCACTGTCGAGCCGACGCAACAGGTCACGCATCCGCTCCAGCGTGGTTTCCATTTCGCTCAAGGCCGTTTGCGCATCATTCACTTGCTGCTCGATGCGCCCACGAATGATCGAGTTTTCACCCGCGAGGTTGCCCAGATCGTCGAGCAATTCAGCGGCCACCTTCACCTGATCGGCCGCCGGTCGCTCCGGTGTCGGGGCCGGTGTTTCGGCCGCCACGCTGTCGCCCTGTGGCTGGCTTTCACTGACGGCTGCATTGGTGAAATTGCGGATGTAATCGATCAGTGCAGTGGGTGCAGGCAGCGGTTGCTGCAGACGCACAGCATCAAGCATGTGCGCCAGGCGGTCGTGGCAGTTTTGCAGCAGGCTGAACAGCGCTGCGCTGGGCTGTAGCTGCCCGGCAGCCAAATGCTCAAAAAGAAACTCCAGTTCATGGGCGAGGTCGCCAATCGGCGCGATCTCGACCATCCGCGCGCCCCCTTTCAGGGTATGCAGATCGCGTAACAGGTTTTCCACTTCCAACGTATTGCGCGGGTCAGCCTGCCAACGCAGCAAGGCTGCCCCGGAGCTTTCGACAATGTCGAAACCTTCTTCCAGAAAAATGTCCAGCAGCTCCTTGTCACCCTCCTCTGCTGGCTTTTGGGTCACGGGCTGGGCCGGCACAGGCCCGGCATCCTCTTGGCGGAACTCGCGCAACGCGCTGAGCGCTGTGGCCACCGATACCGGCATCCTGCCCTGTCGCAACTGGTCGAGCATCCGCGCCAGTACGGTGTGACTGCTGCGCAGCAGTTCAAACAGCGCTGGCGATGCATTGACGCGGCGATCCACCAGCCCTTCATAGAAGCTTTCGAGGGCCTGGGCCAGTTCCTCTACCGCCGGGACAGCTGCCATTTGGGCGCCGCCCTTAAGGGTATGCAAGTCGCGCTGCAGCGATGACAACGCGGCGCCGTTCTCTGGCTCGTGGGTCCATCGTGCGAGGGTCTTATCAGCCCCTTCCAGAATATCCTCGGCTTCTTCAAGGAACAGTTGCGCCAGCGTTTCGTCGGGCAATTGCTCGGCCAACGCAGCAGTAGCCTCGCCCAGCTCGTGTACCTGCAACTGCCCACCGCTCGTACGAACCAAGCCCATGGCGGCGGGATCCAGGCCATCTTCCAACAGTTCGCGCAGGGCGTGCAGACGCTCGGGGCTGGCCTGGACTTCCTGGCCAGCCGCGATCTGGTCGAGCATGCCAATCAACGCCTCGTGGGCATGCTGGGCCTCTTCGAAAAAGCGTGGACTGACAACAACACTGCTTTCCTCAACAGCTCCGTAGAGATCAAGCAAGGCTTCGCAGAGTTCATCCACCTGCCACAGGTCCGCCAGATGTGCGCTCTGCCCCAGCGTCGTCAACTCATCGAGCAGGGCACTCAGCTCCTGGCGCTGCTCGGGGTGTTCCCGCCAGCGCAGCAATAACGACTCAGCGTCGAGCAATATGTCCATGCCCTGCGCCAGGAAGCTGGCAATCAATTGCGGGGCACGCTTGATTCGCTGGCCTGCATCGGGCGCTTCCAGCAAGGCATGCAGACGGGCCTTCACGACCTGATCGATCTGTTCAATCAGCAATTCAGCTCCCGTGATCGGTGCCAACGGCGTGCTGTCGAGCTGTTCCAGGCCACGGTGCAACAAGGGTTCAGCGGTTTGCAGCAGGTAGATTTCGTCCAGGTCGAAGCCCAATTGATGGGCCTTGTACTCCCGAGCGAGCAGGTCGAGGGCCGCCGCCAACTCAGCGATTGGCACAACACCCGCCATCGCCGCACTGCCCTTGAGGGTATGCAGGGCCCGCTGCAGGTCGTCGCTGACCAACAACGGCAGTTGCTCATCCGCGCTGTGCAAAAAAGCATCAAGGCTGGCCAAATGGGCCTGCGCTTCATTGCGGAAAATCTCCAGCAACTGCGGGTCAATAACTTCGGCACTCTCGGCCTGCGGTACATCGTTCATGGCCAAGGCATGCAAACGCAGCGACAACTGCTCCACCGCCTCGTTCATCCGTGGCCGGCCTTCCGCATACTCGGCCAGCAACGCTGGAAACAAAGCCAGCGCCTGCTCCAGGCTGGCCAATAGAGGCTCGCTTGGAACCACCCGGCCTTCCAGCATGCGGTTAAGCAGGTGCTCTGCCGACCACGCCAGTTCAGCCACGACCAGGGCATGCACCATCCGCCCACTGCCCTTGAGGGTATGAAAGCCTCGCCGCAGTTCGACCAACACCGGGCGCAAGCGAGTATCACTGCGCCATTGAGCCCAATGTTCGTGCAATTGCTGAAGAACCTCCTCAGCCTCCTCGAGAAACACCTCGCGAAGTTCGGCATCGACCGCCACGACGTCCGGTTCGACAGGCGCCGAAGCCTCAACACGCAACGCCTCAGCCGCATACCCCAGCGCTGCAAAGCTGCGCTCGGCCTGTTCAAGAAAAGTTTCCACCTGCGCCTGAGGATCGGCGCTCAGGTACTGCAGGTAGCATTCAAGGTTGCAGATCGCATCGGCAAAGGGCTCCAGGGCACTGGCAGCCGGCACCTGTTCGCTACCGAGCAGATGCGTTTCGACATAGTCGCTGCAGTAGCGCAACAAGCGCGCGGCACGTGGCAGCATAAGCATCGCCAGGGCGCCACGAATCTGCGTGAACAACGCCGGCAGTGGTTCCAGTCGCTGACGCTCCCAACCGCCCTCCAGGGCATCGGCGATCAGCTCCTTGGCCTGCTGCAACACCCCATGCGACTGATCGAAGACGACTTGATGCACCTCGGCCAGATCAGCACCCGGCGGTTGGGCCTGGCCGGGCGAATCGACCGAGCCGACCATGCCGGCCAGCGTTGCCTCGACATAGAGCAATGCACCTGCCACGTCCATCAACACGGCATCGTCCGGGGCGCGCTGCCCGCGTGCCAGCCCCTGCAAGACCGACACCTGATCGATGATGACCCGCCGCGGCTGACCAAAACCGAGCACCGCGAGGGTATCGGCGGTCTGCCGCAAGGGCGCCAGCAACGCCTCTAGCTCTTCGACCTGTTGACGGTCGCCCCGCACGAAAAGGTCCAGGCGCTCCTTGGCCCATCGCAGGTCCTCACAGACGGCGGCGACCACCGAGCGCAAGGCATCACGGTCCGAACCGACCTGCAAGCGGTCGCGCAACCCGCTCAGGGACAACTCCAGATTGCCGCGCCCCTCCGAGGCTTCAGGCTCGCCAGGCGACACATCGATCAACGGGGTTTGCACCAACGGCTCGGCACCGCGAACCGTACGCAAGGGGTTGAGCAGCGGCAGGAGTACCAGCGGAAGGTCCCGCCGGGCATTGCGCAAGCGTTCCAGATACAGCGGAAGCTGGTCCAGGCCCCGAAACAACGCTCCGAGCGCTTCACCACGCGCGGCCACACGTCGCTGCTGCAACGCCAGGGCCAGTTGTTCCACTTCCTCGGCCAACAGCACAGCACCCTGCAGCTCAAGCATCTGCAAACAACCGACGACCTGATGCAGCGGCTCAATGACATCGGCCAGAACCTCGATATCCCCCGGTTCCGCGGCGAAATGCTCCAACGCCTTGCGTGCAGAACCCAGACACTCGGCAATGGCGGCATTGACCCAGACCAGGGCGACAGTAGCGTGACGATCAGCCATAAGCCCTCCAGTAGCCAGGGTCAGCGCGCCGGCGGCAAGGTGAAGCCCGACACCGAACGACGCATTTCACTGGCCATACGGGCCAGATTGCCAATGCTGTCGGCAGTCGCAGTCGAGCCGGACGAGGTTTGCGAGGTAATCTGTTGGATCACCGCCATGGTATGAGAGATCTGGCCCGCCGATGAAGTCTGCAGCTGAGCGGCATCCGAGATGCTGTGGATCAGTTCGGCCAGGGTCTGCGACACACCTTCGATTTCCGCCAGCGCTACCCCGGCATCCTGAGCCAGGTGTGCACCACGGACGACTTCGGCGGTGGTCTGTTCCATGGAGATCACGGCTTCGTTGGTATCGGCCTGAATCGCTCGCACCAGCGCCTCGATTTGCCGCGTTGCCGAAGACGAGCGCTCGGCCAAACGTTGTACTTCATCGGCGACCACTGCAAAGCCACGTCCCGCCTCACCGGCCATCGACGCCTGAATGGCAGCATTGAGCGCGAGAATGTTGGTCTGATCGGCAATGTCATCGATCAGGCTGACAATGTCGCCGATTTCCTGAGAGGACTCACCAAGACGCTTGATGCGCTTGGCGGTGTCCTGAATCTGCTCGCGAATGTTGTCCATGCCGTGGATGGTGTTGTGAACCACCTCGTTGCCCTTGTTGGCAATCGCCACCGCCCGCTCAGCCACTTTGGCCGACTCATAGGCATGGGTCGAAACCCGGTCGATCGATTCGGCCATGTCACCGACCGCCATCGACGCATCACTGATCTGCTGAGCCTGATGCTCGGAGGCCTTGGCCAACTGACGGGCCGTGGTCTGGGTATCCTGCACGGCGCTGGCAACTTCCTCGGCACTTTGGTTAATGGTCGCGACCAGGTCGCGAAGCTGATCGATCGAGTAATTGATCGAGTCGGCAATCGCGCCGGTAAAGTCCTCGGTGACCGACGCCGTGACAGTCAGATCGCCATCGGCGAGGTCCTCGATTTCATCCAGCAGGCGCATGATCGCCTGCTGGTTGCGTTCATTTTTTTCCGCCGTCTCATGCAGTTGGCGGTGGGTTTCACGCACCATCACCAGGCCGATCAAGATGATCGACGCCAGTGCCAACAGCCCCAGGGCATAACCACCAACCGTATCCAGGGTGCGCCCAGCCGCCAGATTTTCAAAGCCATTGGCCAGACGCGATGCTTCATCAAGCAACGTCTGCGACAGGTTGAAAATATTGCTGGCCGCTTCACGCACCCGGAACAGTTCCGGCGAGGTTTCGAGAATTTCGTCCACGGACCCGGCGACAAACTGGAACAGTTCGGCGATTTCACTCAAGCGAGCGCGGGCATCGGGGTCCTGAACGCGAGTCAGTTGGATCGACGGATTGCCCGCCAGCATGCCCTCCAGCACCTGGCCAAAACGCGTTGCATCACGTCCAAAGGCATCGGCCGCCTGCACGGAGGTGTCATCGCCTGCCAGCACTGTGTTGACCGAGCCCAGAATACGCTCAGCCAACAGCGCCTGGCGCTGGGCCACCGCAACCTGGCTGGCCGGTGCGCCATTCTTGAGAAGGATCTCCACCACCTTCTCGTATTCGACCTGCAACTGCGGCACGGTCTCGGACAGGGTCGCCGCCACCTGATGCAGCGACAATACGGTCTGCTCGCTGGCCAGGATCGTGTCGGTGCTCTTGCGCAGGTTTTCCCAATCGCTCAACACCGCGTCCATTTCGCTGCGCACGGCAGGTGGAGCCGAGGGCAGCCCCGTGGAGCGGTCGCCTTTCTTCAAGTAGCCCCAACGCTGCTCAAAGTCATTGCGCGCATCACTCAATAACTTGAAGGCCCGGGCCTTGCCCGCAGCAGCTTCGGTAGCGTTTTTGGCAATGCGCTGGGAGAGCACACGCAACTCGCCGGCATGCCCGATGTACTGCTTGTCGTAATTGGCCTGGGTATTGAGGTAGGCGAAATTGGCGAACAACAGGATGATCGACAGGATCAGCACGATGAACAGCACGGCAATCTGCGCGCTGCTGCGAGAGCCTTGTACCGAGGGAAAGGTCTTGGTCACGGGTTCGGCATTCCTTTACAGCGCCACATCGAGAAAGCCCGCAGCCTGCGCCAGGGCAAACGGACTGAAGATTCCCCAGCAACGCTCACGTTGAAAGTGCCCCTGAACAAAGGGCCCGGCCCCGGCAAGCAGGGGCGATGGCACCGAGAGGTCCAGGCTGCGCAGGGGAAAATGCTGCAGACCGGCGACTTCGTCGACCAGCAGTCCGGCGAACACCTCCTGGTGATCCAGCACCAGTACCCGACGCTGTTTGCGCAAACCGCTCTGGGCAAGGCCGAAGTACCCACACAGGTCCATCACCGGCAACAGCCGACCGCGCAGGTTGGCTACACCAAGCACCCATGGCTTGACCCCGGGGATACGGCTGAGTCGAGGTTCCTGAAGCACCTCGGCGACTTCCTGCATCGGTGCGACAAACCACTGCTCAGCAATGCGAAAGCCGATACCGCTCCAGCTCTGCAGGCGAGTTTCCTGCAACGGCAGGTCCGCCGCCAACAGGCGGCAACGACGGTCGATATCCAACAGCAGTTCAAATGCTGTCAGCGACTCGCCCATGGGCCTGGTGGTCAACCCTTGAGTACGCCGTCGAGGGTCTTGATCAGGGTTTGCTCATCAACCGGCTTGGTCAGGTAATCGCGGGCGCCCTGACGCGTGCCCCAGACCTTGTCGGTTTCCTGATCCTTGGTGGTGACGATGATCACCGGGATACCACTGGTCTCAGGGTCCTTGCTCAGTTGGCGGGTGGCCTGGAAGCCGTTCATGCCAGGCATGACGATGTCCATCAATACCGCATCGGGTTTTTCCTGGCGCGCCAGTGCCACACCATCGGCGCCGTTTTCAGCCTTGAGCACCTGATGCCCGTGTTTTTCGAGCATTCCGGTCAGTTTGTACATTTCAGTCGGCGAATCATCGACGATCAGAACTCGGGCCATGCTATTCCCCATCGAAGGAAAGGATGCCGCGCCACGCGCGCAGCATCAGGGTGCGTGTTGTGCTTCTGCGGCGAAACCCGGCACATGCGCCTTGATCGCCTCCAGCAGTTCTTCCTTGCTGAAAGGCTTGGTCAAAAATTGATCAGACCCGACAGCCCGGCCACGGGCCTTGTCGAACAGCCCGTCACGGGATGACAGCATGACCACCGGCGTGTCCTTGAAGATACTGTTGTGCTTGATCACTGCGCAGGTCTGGTAACCGTCCAGGCGCGGCATCAACACATCGACAAAAATGATGTCGGGACGGTGGTCGACGATCTTGGCCAAGGCATCAAAACCGTCTGTGGCGGTAATAACGGTGCAACCGGCTTCGCCGAGCAGCATCTGCGCGGTACGACGAATCGTCTTCGAGTCGTCGATGACCATCACCTTCAATGCCGCTTCGGGCTGTCCCATAATTGCTCTACCATCGCCTGGAAGGGCCGTGCAGGCCACATGCCAGGCCTTTTTAGCACACTCTCAAGGTGCATTCCATCAGCCTGCGCCGGGGCCGCCCGCGTTGCGTTTTCTGCTTGACCGCCAGCGCCGCCGGCGCCACCCTGACGCCACTTTTCATTTGAGCCACTGCGGCCTCTTGCCGCCGAGAGGATATACCCCATGAGCGTTCGCCTCGGGATTGTCATGGACCCCATTGCGCGCATCTCCTACAAGAAGGACAGCTCGCTGGCCATGCTGCTGGCCGCTCAGGAACGCGGCTGGTCGCTGTTCTACATGGAGCAGCAGGATCTTTATCAACGCGAGGGCCAGGCCCGGGCCCGGATGCGGCCGCTGCGCGTAGTTGCCGACCCCGAGCATTGGTTCGACCTGGAGGCGGAAACCGACGGCGCCCTGAGCGACCTGGACGTCATCCTGATGCGCAAGGATCCGCCCTTCGACATGGAGTTCGTCTACAGCACCTACCTGCTGGAACAGGCCGAAGCCGCTGGCGTACTGGTGGTCAACCGTCCGCAGAGCCTGCGTGACTGCAATGAAAAGCTGTTCGCCACCCTGTTCCCGCACTGCACGCCTGCGACCGTGGTCAGCCGTCGTCCGGATATCCTGCGCGAGTTCGCCACCGAGCACGGCGATGTCATCCTCAAGCCGCTGGACGGCATGGGCGGCGCATCAATCTTCCGCCACCGCGTAGGCGACCCCAACCTGTCGGTGATCCTTGAAACGCTGACGGCCCATGGCACCCAGCAGATCATGGCACAAGCCTACCTGCCGGCCATCAAGGATGGCGACAAACGTATCCTGATGATCGACGGCGAGCCTGTGCCCTACTGCCTGGCCCGGATCCCGGCCAGCGGTGAAACCCGTGGCAACCTGGCTGCCGGCGGACGTGGCGAAGCCCGTGAGTTGACCGAGCGTGACCGCTGGATCGCCGAACAGGTCGGCCCAACCCTGCGGGAAAAGGGCCTGCTGTTCGTCGGCCTGGACGTGATCGGTGAGCACCTGACCGAAATCAACGTGACCAGCCCGACCTGCATCCGTGAAATCGACAACGCCTTCGGTACCCGTATTGCTGTGCAGTTGATGGACGCCATTGATCGCAAGCTCAAGGCACGCTGACAGTCGAGGCAGGGAAACTGCGCAGAGTGGGTTATGATGCCGGTCCTTTTTTGACCTGGCCGCCCGCTGTGCCGGTTTCACCCCGGCTGCTGGATAACCCATGACGCTTCCCGCCGACATTCCCGCCGACCTTGCCCCGCCCCGCGTTCGCCCGGCGGACCGGCTTGGCTTTACCCTGTTTCTGGCGGCGCTGCTGCACTTGGCGCTGATCCTGGGCCTGAGTTTTACCTTTGCCAAGCCTGAGGAAATTCGTCGGACCCTGGAAATTACCCTCGCCACATTCAAGAGCGAAGCACCGCCGAAGAAAGCGGACTTCCTGGCTCAGGATAACCAGAAAGGCAGCGGCACCCTGGACAAGAAAGCGGTGCCCAAGACCACTGAACTGGCGCCCTTCCAGGACAGCAAGATAAACAAGGTAACGCCACCGCCTGCCGCACGACAGGAAGTGCCAGCGCAGCCGACTCCGCCCAAGGCCGTGCTGACCACCCAGGCCGCCAAACCGCACAAAGTCGAAACCCGGCCCAAGGAAGTCAAACCGCAACCAAAACCGAAGGTCGCGGCTCCGGAATTCGACAGTTCGGAACTGTCCAGCCAGATCGCCAGCCTTGAGGCCGAACTGGCCCATGAACAGCAGGCCTACGCCAAACGCCCACGCATCCATCGGCTCAACGCGGCCTCGACCATGCGTGACAAGGGTGCCTGGTACAAAGAGGAATGGCGCAAGAAGGTCGAACGTATCGGTAACCTCAATTACCCCGACGAAGCGCGCCGCCAGCAGATCTACGGCAACCTGCGCCTGATGGTATCGATAAACCGCGACGGCTCGCTCTATGAGGTGTTGGTGCTGGAGTCGTCCGGGCAACCGCTGCTCGATCAGGCGGCACAGCGTATCGTGCGCCTGGCGGCGCCATTTGCGCCTTTCACCGGGGATCTTGCCGACATCGACCGGCTGGAGATCATCCGCACCTGGCGCTTCGCTCGCGGCGACCGACTTTCGAGCAATTAAAGGGCGTGCCTCAGGCTTGTCAGTAGGGCGCCTCAACGCCACACTAAGGGTCATGAAGAACATCGCCCCGAGCTACCTCAAGCACCAGTTTCTGATCGCCATGCCACACATGGCCGATCCGAACTTTGCCCAGACCTTGACCTACATCGTCGAACACAACGAGAGCGGCGCCATGGGACTGGTGGTCAACCGGCCACAAGAGCTGAACCTGGCCGATATCCTCGAGCAACTGCGACCGGACGCCGAGCCGCATGCGCGCTGTTTGCAGATACCGATCTACATGGGCGGCCCGGTACAGACCGACCGTGGTTTCGTACTCCACAGCCGTGGCCCGACCTATCAGGCAACCATCGAGCTTGAAGGCTTGTCGCTGTCCACGTCGCAGGACGTATTGTTCGCCATCGCCGATGGCACGGGCCCGGAAAACAGCCTGATTACCCTTGGCTATGCTGGCTGGGAAGCCGGGCAGCTTGAAGCCGAACTCGCGGATAACGCCTGGCTCAACTGCCCGTTCGACCCCGAGATCATCTTTGGCCTGACCAGCGACCTGCGCCTTGAAGCGGCAGCAGCCAGCCTGGGGATCAACCTCAGCCTGTTGACCAGCCAGGCGGGGCACGCCTGATGAGTGCACCAAGGCTCCTGCTGGGTTTTGACTATGGCAGCAAACAGATTGGTGTGGCCGTCGGCCAGATGATCACCGGGCAAGCCCGCGAACTCTGCACGCTTAAAGCGCAGAACGGTGTGCCGGACTGGGCTCAGGTCGAAAAACTGATCAAGGAATGGCAGCCCGATGCAATAGTCGTCGGCTTGCCGTTGAACATGGACGGCACCCCCAGCGAAATGAGCGCCCGCGCCGAGAAATTCGCCCGTCGCCTGAATGGCCGCTTCAACCTGCCCGTACACACCCACGATGAACGCCTGACCACCTTCGAAGCCAAGGGCGAGCGCATGGCCCGCGGTGGTCAGCGCGGCAGCTACCGCGACAACCCGGTCGACGCCATCGCCGCCGCCCTGCTGCTGCAAGGCTGGCTGGAAGCAAACGCCGGGCTGATGCAACCCTGATCACAGATTCAAGCCGGACCGTATTCGCGTCCGGCCTCTTGAGGAGCAAGCATGAGCCTACCCAATCCCGCCGAACTGATTCGGCAGATGGCCAGCGACCTGCAGGCGCACCTGGCCCGCCGTAACATCACCGAGCCGCGCTACATCGGCATCCGTACGGGCGGTGTATGGGTTGCCCAGGCCCTGCTTGAAGCCCTTGGCCAACAGGACGCCGCGCTCGGCACACTGGATGTATCGTTCTACCGTGACGACTTCAGCCAGAACGGCCTGCACCCGCAAGTGCGCCCTTCGGAGCTGCCTTTCGAGATTGAAGGCCAGCACTTGGTGCTGGTGGACGACGTGCTGATGAGCGGTCGCACCATTCGTGCCGCCCTCAACGAACTGTTCGACTACGGCCGTCCAGCCAGTGTCACGCTGGTCTGCCTGCTCGACCTGGACGCTGGCGAACTGCCGATCCGTCCGAATGTGGTCGGTGCAACCCTGTCCCTGGCTGCCCATGAACGGGTAAAATTGCTCGGCCCCGCACCGCTCGCCCTAGAGCGCCAGGACCTCGCCACCGTTTCCGCACTTTAAGAGTCCCCCGCGATGACGCCAATCGACGCCAAGCGCCCGCTGCAGCTCAATGATCAGGGCCAGCTGCGCCACTTTCTCTCGCTCGACGGTTTGCCCCGCGAACTGCTGACCGAAATCCTCGATACCGCCGACTCCTTCCTGGAAGTCGGTGCCCGGGCCGTGAAAAAGGTCCCGTTGCTGCGCGGCAAAACCGTGTGCAACGTGTTCTTCGAGAACTCCACCCGTACCCGCACCACCTTTGAGCTGGCCGCACAACGACTCTCGGCCGACGTGATCACCCTGAACGTGTCGACGTCCTCGACCAGCAAGGGCGAGACGCTGTTCGACACCTTGCGCAATCTCGAAGCCATGGCCGCCGACATGTTCGTGGTTCGCCATGCCGACTCCGGTGCTGCGCACTTCATTGCCGAGCACGTATGCCCGGAAGTAGCGATCATCAACGGCGGCGATGGCCGTCATGCGCACCCGACCCAGGGTATGCTCGACATGCTGACCATCCGGCGGCACAAGGGCAGCTTCGAGAACCTCTCGGTGGCAATTGTTGGCGACATCCTGCACTCGCGGGTCGCCCGCTCGAACATGCTCGCGCTGAAAACCCTCGGCTGCCCGGACATCCGTGTAATCGGCCCGAAAACCCTCCTGCCAGTCGGTATCGAGCAGTACGGCGTGAAGGTCTACACCGACCTGGAACAAGGCCTGAAAGACGTCGACGTGGTGATCATGCTGCGCCTGCAACGTGAGCGCATGCAGGGTGGCCTGTTGCCGAGCGAGGGCGAGTTCTACCGCCTGTTCGGCCTGACCACCGCGCGCCTGGCCGGCGCCAAGCCAGACGCTATCGTCATGCACCCGGGGCCGATCAACCGTGGGGTCGAGATCGAATCGGCAGTGGCCGACGGTGCCCACTCGGTCATTCTCAATCAGGTCACCTACGGCATTGCCGTGCGCATGGCCGTACTGTCCATGGCCATGAGCGGCCAGACCGCACAACGTCAATTCGAGCAGGAGAACGCCCAGTGACCCTCAGCATTCTCGGCGCCCGGATCATCGACCCGGCCAGTGGCCTGGATCAGGTCAGCGACCTGCACATCGACGCCGGCAAGATCGTCGCCATCGGCGCAGCCCCAGCCGGCTTTCACGCTGCGCGCAGCCTGAACGCCGAAGGCCTGGTAGCCGCTCCGGGCCTGGTTGACCTTAGCGTCGCCCTGCGCGAACCGGGTTACAGCCGAAAAGGCACCATCGCCAGTGAAACCCGTGCCGCCGCAGCCGGTGGCGTCACCAGCCTGTGCTGCCCGCCACGGACCAAGCCGATACTGGATACCTCGGCGGTTGCCGAACTGATCCTCGACCGCGCCCGTGAAGCCGGGCATGCCAAAGTGTTCCCGATCGGCGCGCTGAGCAAAGGCCTGGAAGGCGAGCAACTGGCCGAACTGATTGCCCTGCGAGACGCTGGCTGTGTGGCCTTCGGCAATGGCCTGAGCGGTTTCTCCAACACACGCACCCTGTGCCGCGCACTGGAGTACGCCGCCACCTTCGACCTGACGGTAATGTTCCACTCGCAGGACCGCGACCTGGCCCACGGCGGCCTTGCCCATGAAGGCGCAATGGCCAGTTTCCTGGGCCTGCCGGGCATTCCAGAAACCGCCGAGACCGTGGCGCTGGCCCGTGATCTGCTGCTGGTTGAACAAACCGGCGTGCGTGCGCACTTCAGCCAACTCACCAGCGCCCGTGGTGTCGAACTGATTGCCCAGGCCCAGGCACGCGGCCTGCCCGTGACCGCCGATGTCGCCCTGTACCAGTTGATCCTCACCGATGAAGCACTGGTGGACTTTTCCAGCCTGTACCACGTCCAACCACCACTGCGCACCCGTACAGACCGTGACGGCCTGCGTGAGGCGGTGAAGGCGGGTGTGATCCAGGCCATTTCCAGCCATCACCAGCCTCACGAGCGTGACGCCAAGCTGGCACCATTCGGCGCCACCGAGCCGGGTATCAGCAGTGTCGAACTGCTGCTGCCGCTGGCCCTGACGCTGGTCGACGACGGCCTGCTTGACCTGCCAACCCTGCTCAAGCGCCTGTCCAGCGGCCCGGCACATGCCCTGCGCCTGCCGGTTGGCGAACTGAAGGTGGGCGCTGCCGCCGACCTGGTGGTGTTCGATCCACAGGCCTCGACCGTGGCGGGCGAGCAATGGCGCTCCAAGGGCGAAAACTGCCCGTTCATCGGCCATTGCCTGCCAGGCGCCGTACGGTACACCTTGGTCGACGGGCATATCAGCCACGAAGCCTGATCCTGCCGATGTCTCAGGCTGCTAACGCCCCCCGCTTTTTAGCGGGGGGCGTTTTTTAAAGCCAACGTCAGTGAAAGGCCGTCGCTCTCACAAGGTTCAGAGGGACACGCTGGGAAGCGGGATTACCCGCGATAACAGCGCCGCCTACTCACCTGAGCGACTCATCGGAAAGGACGCATGAGAAACGGGCCAGCCCCACCACCAAAACAACCGCTCATCCGTAGCAGTTGAAATACCCGTCATCACCCCCATATGAGTCTGCATCAGGCATTTTCGCCCCGCTGCGTGGAGACTCTCCCCTTGACCACCATCGTTTCAGTACGTCGCCACGGCAAAGTCGTCATGGGCGGCGACGGCCAGGTTTCCCTCGGCAATACCGTGATGAAAGGCAACGCGAAGAAAGTCCGTCGCCTGTACCACGGCCAGGTGCTCGCTGGCTTCGCCGGTGCCACCGCCGATGCGTTCACCCTGTTCGAACGTTTTGAAGGCCAGCTGGAAAAGCACCAGGGCCACTTGATCCGCGCTGCCGTCGAACTGGCCAAGGAGTGGCGTACCGACCGCTCCCTGAGCCGCCTGGAAGCCATGCTCGCAGTCGCCAACAAAGATGCCTCGCTGATCATCACCGGCAACGGTGACGTGGTGGAGCCGGAAGATGGCCTGATCGCCATGGGCTCCGGCGGCAACTTTGCCCAGGCTGCTGCCCGCGCACTGCTGATGAAGACCGACCTCTCGGCCCGGGAAATCACCGAGACGGCCCTGGGTATCGCCGGCGATATCTGCGTATTCACCAACCACAACCTGACCATCGAGGAAGAGGACCTGGCGGAGTAACCAGCTGTTCTGGCGCCCGGCATTGCATCGCCGGGCTTTTCCACGCTGAACTCATCGTTAAAGGACCACCTATCACCATGTCCATGACCCCCCGCGAAATCGTCCACGAACTCAACCGCCATATCATCGGCCAGGACGATGCCAAGCGCGCCGTCGCCATTGCCCTGCGCAACCGCTGGCGCCGGATGCAGCTGCCAGCAGAGCTGCGCGTCGAAGTCACCCCGAAAAACATCCTGATGATCGGCCCGACCGGCGTCGGTAAAACCGAAATCGCCCGGCGCCTGGCCAAGCTGGCCAATGCACCGTTCATCAAGGTCGAAGCAACCAAGTTCACTGAAGTCGGCTACGTTGGCCGTGACGTCGAGTCGATCATCCGCGACCTGGCGGATGCCGCCATCAAGCTGCTGCGCGAACAGGAAATGGTGCGCGTGCGCCACCGTGCCGAGGACGCCGCCGAAGAACGTATCCTCGACGCCCTGCTGCCACCGGCCCGTACGGGTTTCAACGAAGACTCCGCCCCGAGCCAGGACTCCAACACCCGTCAGCTGTTCCGCAAGCGCCTGCGTGAAGGCCAACTGGACGACAAGGAAATCGAGATCGAAGTCGCCGAAGCGATGG
Source organism: Pseudomonas laurentiana (assembly GCF_014648275.1). Lineage (GTDB taxonomy): Bacteria > Pseudomonadota > Gammaproteobacteria > Pseudomonadales > Pseudomonadaceae > Aquipseudomonas > Aquipseudomonas laurentiana. Next base: position 30,713 of record NZ_BMQU01000020.1, on the reverse strand, counting down.
GTGTCGACATTTCCGCGCCACCGGGCATGGAAGAGATGACCAACCAGTTGCAGAACCTGTTCGCCAACATGGGCAAGGGCAAGCGCAAGAGCCGCAAGCTCAAGGTCAAGGAAGCACTGAAGCTGGTGCGCGACGAAGAGGCCGGGCGTCTGGTCAACGAAGAGGAACTCAAGGCCAAGGCCCTGGAAGCCGTTGAGCAGCACGGCATCGTGTTCATCGACGAAATCGACAAAGTCGCCAAGCGTGGCAACGTCGGCGGTGCCGATGTATCCCGTGAAGGCGTACAGCGTGACCTGCTGCCACTGATCGAAGGCTGCACGGTGAACACCAAGCTGGGCATGGTCAAGACTGACCACATCCTGTTCATCGCCTCGGGTGCGTTCCACCTGAGCAAGCCAAGCGACCTGGTCCCTGAACTGCAAGGCCGCCTGCCGATCCGCGTCGAGCTCAAGGCCCTGAGCCCGCAAGACTTCGAGCGTATCCTCAGTGAGCCGCACGCATCGCTGACCGAGCAGTACCGCGAGCTGCTGAAAACCGAAGGCCTGAACATCGAGTTCACCCCGGAAGGTATCAAGCGCCTGGCCGAGATCGCCTGGCAGGTCAACGAGAAGACCGAGAACATCGGTGCCCGTCGCCTGCACACGCTGCTTGAGCGCCTGCTGGAAGAGGTATCGTTCAGCGCTGGCGACTTGGCCAGTGCCCACAGCGAAGCGCCAATCCAGATCGACGCCGACTACGTCAACAGCCACTTGGGCGAATTGGCGCAGAACGAAGACCTGTCTCGTTATATTCTGTAAGCCTCACCCTCTTACAGGCAGGGCCGTTCGCGGCCCTGATCGCTTATGACTCGACTCCCCACCGCAATCAACCTGCACAAAGCCTCCAAGACCCTCAGCCTCAGCTATGGCCCCGACGAGGTCTACCACCTGCCCGCCGAGTTCTTGCGCGTGCACTCCCCCTCCGCCGAGGTCCAGGGCCACGGCACCCCCATCCTGCAGTTCGGCAAGCTTGGTGTCGGCCTGAGCGCAATCGAACCGGCTGGCCAGTACGCACTGAAACTGACCTTCGATGATGGCCATGACAGCGGTCTGTTCACCTGGGAATACCTGGAGCAGCTGTGCCTGCGTCAGGAACAACTCTGGGCCGACTACCTGGAAGAACTGGCAAAAGCCGGCAAATCCCGCGACCCGTCCGAGTCTGTCATCAAACTGATGCTCTAATCAGGCACTCTTGTGTTTTAGAGCGCATTTTCTAATTTGATCTGCTTGAATGCCTCTGCACAGCCAATGGATGGCTGGCTTGCGCAACACCTTAACATCGGGTTACCAATGGATCTGGCAAGTTCCCTGCATCGGTTTCATGCAGGCTCAGGTCGGGATGCCAAGGTCGCGAGCGGCAGGCTGTCTTCCAACGCAAAGACTGCCCGCACGACGCACCTTCGTTTTCATCCGGACACGCTGTACGCAGTTCGTTATCACTGGTCACCCGAGCAGTAGTACCGGCCTCTCCTGTGCCACCGCCACAGCCAAAACCGGTACTCGTCTCAGGACAACGGAGCGTCGTAGATGAGCAACAAGAACAACGATGACCTGCAGCGCCAAGCCTCGGAAAACACCCTGGGGCTGAACCCTGTAGTGGGCTTGCGCCGTAAGGATTTGCTGACGTCTGCACGCATGGTGCTGCGCCAGGCCATCCGCCAGCCACTGCACAGTGCCAAGCATGTCGCGCACTTCGGCATGGAACTCAAGGATGTCATCTTCGGTAAATCCAGCTTGCAACCGGAGAGCGATGATCGTCGCTTCAACGACCCGGCCTGGAGCCAGAACCCGCTGTATCGCCGCTACCTGCAGACCTACCTGGCCTGGCGCAAGGAACTGCACGACTGGATCGGTGACAGCAATCTGTCGGACCAGGACATCAGCCGCGGCCACTTCGTCATAAACCTGATGACCGAAGCCATGGCGCCGACCAATACTGCTGCCAACCCGGCTGCGGTGAAGCGTTTCTTCGAGACCGGCGGCAAAAGCCTGCTGGATGGCTTGTCCCACCTGGCCAAGGACCTGGTGAACAACGGCGGCATGCCCAGCCAGGTCAACATGGATGCCTTCGAAGTCGGCAAGAACCTGGGCACCACTGAAGGCGCCGTGGTGTTCCGCAACGAAGTGCTCGAACTGATCCAGTACCAGCCAACCACCGAACAGGTGCTTGAACGCCCGCTGCTGGTGGTACCGCCACAGATCAACAAGTTCTACATCTTTGACCTGAGCCCGGAAAAAAGCCTGGCGCGTTTCTGCCTGCGCTCCAACGTGCAGACCTTTATTGTCAGCTGGCGCAACCCGACCAAGACTCAACGTGAATGGGGCCTTTCGACCTACATTGATGCGCTGAAAGAAGCCGTCGATGCGGTACTGGCGATTACCGGCAGCAAAGACTTGAACATACTCGGTGCCTGCTCCGGCGGGATCACCTGCACGGCGCTGCTCGGCCATTACGCCGCACTGGGCGAGAACAAGGTCAACGCCCTGACCCTGCTGGTCAGCGTGCTCGATACCACCCTCGATAACCAGGTCGCGCTGTTCGTCGACGAGCAGACCCTGGAGGCTGCCAAGCGCCACTCCTACCAGGCCGGTGTGCTGGAAGGCCGCGACATGGCCAAGGTGTTTGCCTGGATGCGGCCCAACGATCTGATCTGGAACTACTGGGTCAACAACTACCTGCTGGGCAATGAGCCTCCCGTGTTCGACATCCTGTTCTGGAACAACGACACCACCCGCCTGCCGGCCGCCTTTCACGGCGACCTGATCGAAATGTTCAAGAACAACCCATTGACCCGTGCCGATGCACTGGAAGTGTGCGGCACCCCCATCGATCTGAAGAAAGTCACCAGTGACATCTACAACGTCGCCGGCACTTCCGACCACATCACGCCATGGCAGTCCTGCTACAAATCCGCACAGCTGTTCGGCGGCAACGTTGAGTTCGTGCTGTCCAATAGCGGCCATATCCAGAGCATCCTCAACCCACCGGGCAACCCCAAGGCACGCTACATGACCGGTGGTGAACTGCTGGAGCAGGCCAGCGAGTGGCAAGAAAACGCCATCAAGCACCCAGACTCCTGGTGGCTGCATTGGCAAAACTGGCTGACAGAGCGCTCGGGGGAGCTGAAAAAAGCACCGACGCGCCTTGGCAACAAGGCCTACAGCGCAGGCGAGGCCGCACCGGGGACCTACGTTCACGAGCGTTGATACACCAACCGCCGTGGCCTGCCGAGGGACACGGCGCTTCATCCATCACAGGGGCTCGCGCATGCCGCAACCGTACATTTTCAGAACTGTCGACCTGGATGGCCAATCCATCCGGACGGCAGTTCGCCCCGGCAAGCCGCACCTGACACCCTTGCTGATTTTCAACGGCATTGGCGCCAACCTGGAATTGGTGTTTCCGTTCATCCAGGCGCTGGACCCGGACCTGGAAGTGATCGCCTTCGACGTGCCGGGCGTTGGCGGTTCCTCCACGCCACGCCGCCCGTACCGTTTCCCCGGGCTGGCCAAACTCACCGCGCGCATGCTCGATTACCTGGACTATGGCCAGGTCAATGTCATCGGGGTTTCCTGGGGCGGTGCCTTGGCGCAACAGTTCGCCCATGACTACCCGGAGCGCTGCAAGAAACTGGTACTGGCTGCGACCGCTGCAGGTGCGGTCATGGTTCCGGGCAAGCCCAAGGTACTCTGGTTGATGGCCAGTCCGAGGCGCTATATACAGCCCTCCCATGTCATCCGCATTGCCCCGGACATTTATGGTGGTGCGTTTCGTCGCGATCCGGACCTGGCCTTGTCACACGCGGCCAAGGTGCGCTCCTCGGGCAAGCTGGGCTACTACTGGCAACTGTTCGCCGGCCTTGGCTGGACCAGCATCCACTGGCTGCACAAGATCCAGCAGCCAACCTTGGTACTGGCCGGTGACGATGACCCCTTGATCCCACTGATCAATATGCGCCTGCTGGCCTGGCGGATTCCCAATGCCCAGCTACACATAATCGACGACGGCCATCTGTTCCTTGTCACCCGAGCCGAGGCCGTCGCACCGATCATCATGAATTTCCTCCAGCAGGAACGTCAGCGGGCCGTAATGCATCCACGGCCTGCACCTGGTGGTTGAGTGGTGCCTTGGCCTGTCGCTTGTGCACGCAGCAGAACGCTACGCAAAAACAGCGGAGCAGGGTTGGTGCCGCACTTGCATGGATGGGTGTGTTGATGGCTTGACGACGGAGTGTTGCCTGATGAAAGACAGACCCGCGAAGGGCGTGCCACCGCCCCCCGCCACCTATATCAACGCGCAGAACGCGATCACCGGATTGCGCGGCCGCGACCTGATTTCGACCTTGCGCAGTGTCAGTCGCCATGGCTTGCGTCACCCGCTGTACACCGCCAAACACATGCTGGCGCTGGGCGGACAGTTGGGTCGGGTGCTGCTGGGCGACACACCTCACCACCCCGGCCCTCGCGACGAGCGCTTCAACGACCCGACCTGGAGCCAGAACCCTTTTTATCGGCGTGGTCTGCAGGCCTACCTGAGCTGGCAGAAGCAAACCCGCCAGTGGATCGACGGCAGCCAACTGAGCCATGACGACCGTGCCCGTGCGCACTTCCTGTTCTCACTGATCAACGATGCCCTGGCCCCGAGCAACTCACTGCTCAACCCGCTCGCGGTGAAGGAACTGTTCAACACCGGAGGCCTGAGCCTGCTGCGTGGCCTGAACCACCTGCTTGACGACCTTCGGCACAATGATGGGATGCCGCGGCAGGTCAACCGGGAGGCCTTTGAAGTCGGCAAGACACTGGCCACCACCCCTGGCGCAGTGGTGTTTCGCAACGAATTGCTGGAATTGATCCAGTACAAGCCGATGAGCGAGAAACAGTACGCCCGCCCTCTGCTGGTGGTGCCACCACAGATCAACAAGTTCTACATCTTCGACCTCAGCCCGCACAACAGCTTCGTCCAGTACATGCTCAAGAACGGTTTGCAGGTGTTCATGATCAGTTGGCGCAACCCGGACCCGCGCCACCGGGAGTGGGGCCTGTCCAGCTACGTACAAGCCCTGGAAGAGGCCACCAATGCCTGCCGGGCCATCAGCGGCAGCCGCGATGTGAACCTCATGGGGGCCTGTGCAGGCGGCCTGACCATGGCGGCGCTACAGGGGCATTTACACGCCAAGCGTCAACTGCGTCGCGTGCATTGCGCCACCTACCTGGTGAGCCTGCTCGACAGCCAGTTCGACAGCCCGGCCAGCCTGTTCATCGACGAGCAGACCCTGGAAGCCGCCAAACGACGTTCCTACCAGCACGGCGTGCTCGACGGGCGCGAAATGGCCCGTGTGTTTGCCTGGATGCGCCCCAACGATCTGGTCTGGAACTACTGGATCAACAATTACCTGCTAGGCAAATCGCCACCGGCGTTCGACATCCTCTACTGGAACAATGACAGCACCCGCCTGCCCGCGGCACTTCATGGCGATCTCCTGGACTTCTACAAACACAACCCACTGGCTCACGCTGCAGGCCTGGAAGTCTGCGGCACCCCCATAGACCTGCAGAAGGTTACGCTCGACAGCTTCACCGTAGGCGGTGAAAACGACCATATCACCCCATGGGATGCCGTATACCGTTCAACCCTGCTGCTCGGGGGCGAGCGGCGCTTCCTGCTGGCCAACAGCGGACACATTCAGAGCATCATCAACCCGCCGGGCAACCCAAAAGCCTGGTTCATGGAAAACCCGAAACTGAGCAGTGACCCACGTGCCTGGTTCTATGACGCCCAGCAGGTCGACGGCAGCTGGTGGCCGACATGGCTGGAGTGGATACAGAAACGCTCGGGGGCTCAGCGCGAAACCCTGAGCACACTCGGCACGCCAAACTACCCCCCCATGGACCCTGCACCCGGTACCTACGTGCTGGTGCGCTGAACAAGAAGAACGGATGAAAACCCGCGACCGTATCCTTGAGTGTGCCCTGCAACTGTTTAACCAACAGGGCGAACCCAATGTCTCGACTCTGGAGATTGCCAATGAAATGGGCATCAGCCCAGGCAACCTCTACTACCACTTCCATGGCAAGGAACCCTTGGTGCTGGGGTTGTTCGAGCGCTTCGAAGAGGAACTGACGCCGCTGCTCGATCCGCCGGTCGACCTGCGTCTGGATGCAGAGGATTACTGGTTGTTTCTGCATCTGATCGTTGAGCGTATGGCCCAGTACCGTTTCCTGTTCCAGGACTTGTCGAACCTGGCCGGACGCCTGCCACGCCTGGCGCGCGGTATCCGCAACCTGCTCAATGCACTCAAGCGCACCCTCGCCGCCTTGCTGTCCAGCCTCAAGTCACAAGGCCAGATCCAGGGCGACACCCGCACCCTCGGTCAGTTGGTCGAACAGATCACCCTGACCCTGCTGTTCTCCATGGACTACCAGCGCATTCTGGCCCGCGACAGCCAGGTGGGTATTGTCGTCTATCAGGTGATGATGCTGGTCGCGCCGCACCTGGAGCCGGTGCCCCGGCATGCAGCCGAACAGCTCGCCATGCGTTATCTGGAAGACTGACCGCATCACCAGCCGGAATTGAAAACGCCCGGCACACTGGCCGGGCGCTTGTCGACAGCGGCCTCGATCAGGCCTGACTGGTAGGTGCCGGGGTTGCCGACGGCGTACTGCTGACCGGGCTTGGCGCCGTGCTCGCTGCCGGCGTGGCGGCCGGTGAGGCGTTCACGGTTGCAGCAGGCTTGGCTGCCGGTGCCTTTTTCACGGCAGGTTTTCTTGCCACGGGCGGCTTGGCGGCAGCGGGCTTGGCCGCAGCTTTCGCAGCAGCAGGCTTGGCAGCCGGTTTAGCCGCTGCAGTCTTGGCCGCAGGTTTGGCGGCAGCTTTCGGTGCGGCTTTGGCCAGTGGCTTGGCAGCAGGTTTGGCCGCCGCTGGCTTGGCCGACACCGATTTAACCGAGGCGCCGGTGAGCTTCTCGATCTGCTTGGTGAGGGTATCGACCTGCTGATGCAGGGCCTTGACCTCGTTGCGGCTTGGCACGCCCAGGCGTGAAATAGCGCTGTTCAGGCGCTTGTCGAAGGCTTCTTCGAGTTCGCTCCACTTGCCCAGTGCACGCTCCTTCACATCGCCAACCCGCGATTTGGCAGACTTTGCCGAGCTCTTCGCTGCATCGACCTGCTCATCGACCCGGGTCTTGGCCTGCTTCTCGGCTTTCTCGCCATCCTTGACCAGGGTTTCGAACAACTTACTGCCATCGTTGCTGATTTTTGAGTAAGCGCCCAAGCCAGCCAGCCAGATTTGACGGGAGTACTTCTCGACCTCACCGACCCAGGAGCTGCCTTCTTTTTCTACTTTCTTCTTGCCAGCCATCCCGCTCTCCTTAGTGTTTACGTGCAACGTGTTCGAGCAATGCTGTCAGCTCATTGAGCTTGGCAGAAAGTGTCTCCACGTCATGTTTAGACGGAATGCCGATACGATTCAAGGCGCTGGCGACCCGCGTGTCGAATGCCTTTTCGATTTTATCGAGCTGCACTTCGACTTTGCCCTTCACGCCACTGATCTCATCCTTGACCGAATCGATCTGGCTGTTGGCTGCATCGAGCTCATGGTCGATACGCTTTTTGCCGCGTTTTTCGATGCCTTCGCCAGCCTTGACCAGCTCTTTCAAATAGTCGGCGCCTTCTTGCCCGACCCGGGCATAGGCACCCAGACCTGCCAACCAGATCTTGCGCGCGTAGCCGCGCACCTCACCCAGCGTACTGCTCTGGGCGTGCTCTTTTCGCTTCAGGGAAACCTTGGCCATGCTCTGCACCTCACGTTGATCGCGGAAATGGAGAAACTGCCCACGAGGTCGGGGCTTGTGCACAAGGTAGGGGGAAAAATTAGAATGCTCACCCTAAGGCGAGACAACCACGCCATGCTCAGCACCGCAAAGCCGGTGTATCCATAGATGGCAAACACCGGTCTTGCGGACGATGAGCACGAAGACGTCAGGCCAGGGCCTTGTCCAGTGCGCGCTCGATTTCAGCCTTGATGGTCCCACCCATCATCGACAGCATCATTCCCAGTTTCAATTCGACGCGAATGCTGTCGTCGCCGATCCGGATGCTGCCATTGGCGCCACTGCGCTTGACCTGGACAGTGTCGCCCTCCCATTGGGCCTTGAGGTCATACTCGCGGGCCAGGCGTTCCACAAGCGCTTCGGCCTTCTGCCGGGCCGCCTCGCGGCCTAGGCTGTGTTTACGTTCAACGCTGATCTGGGTCATTCAAACAATCCTGGCTAAGAAGGCATACTGGTGGCCTATATTAGCCCGCACCCTCCCTGCGACACAGCCCGCCAAGACAAATCACGCCGCACGCCCTAGAATGGCCGTAATTTTTTCCGGTGACAGCGATATGAACGATCAGCGCAAAGGCGAAAACGCCGAAACCACCACTCACTTCGGCTACCAGAGCGTGCCGGAAAGCCAGAAGGCGGAAAAGGTCGCTGAGGTTTTCCACTCGGTGGCGGGCAAGTATGACTTGATGAACGATGTGCTTTCCGGCGGCATGCACCGCCTGTGGAAGCGCTTCACCATCGAACTGTCGGGCGTGCGCAGCGGTAACCGCGTCCTCGACATCGCCGGCGGTACTGGCGACCTGACACGCAAGTTTTCTCATCTGGTCGGCCCGACCGGTCAGGTCGTGCTGGCCGACATCAACGCCTCGATGCTCAAGGTCGGGCGTGATCGTCTGCTCGACCTTGGTGTGGCTGGCAACGTCGAGTTCGTCCAGGCCGATGCCGAGAAACTGCCTTTCCCGGACAACCACTTCGACTGCGTCACCATCGCCTTCGGCCTGCGCAACGTCACCCACAAGGAAGACGCCCTGCGCTCCATGCTGCGTGTACTCAAGCCTGGTGGCCGTCTGTTGGTGCTGGAGTTCTCCAAGCCGACCAACAAAGTGATGTCCAAGGTCTACGATGCCTATTCGTTCGCCTTCATGCCATTGATGGGCAAGTTGATCACCAACGACTCCGAGAGCTACCGCTACCTGGCCGAATCGATCCGTATGCACCCGGATCAGGAAACCCTCAAGGCGATGATGGTTGAAGCCGGTTTCGACCGCGTGACCTATCACAACATGACCAGCGGCATCGTTGCCCTGCACCGCGGCATCAAACCCTGATGCTGCTGACTGGCCTTCTCGCCAGCGTAGAACACGGGGTCAACCGTGTTCTACGCCTGGACAGCACTGCGCTGCCGCGCCTGGCACGGCTTGAGGGCAAGGTGATTGCCATCGACTGCCGCCAACCGGCGTTGCAACTGTTCATCCTGCCCAGCGATGAAGGCCTGCTGTTCGCTGCGCACTGGGCCAATGACGCCGACTGCACCCTGCGTGCGCCGGCCTCGAGCCTGCTGCGCCTGGCCTTGAGCCAGGACAAGACCGCCGTGCTGCACAGTCCCGAGGTCGAGCTCGACGGTGACAGTGGAGCACTGCTGGACCTGGTCGCGGTGTTACAGGACCTGGAGCTGGACTGGGAGTATGAAGTCTCCCACTGGCTCGGTCCGGTGGCCACGCAATTGATCAGCGGTCACCTGCGCAGCCGCGCCCAGTGGACCCGCCAAGGCCTCTCCAGCCTCAACCAGAACATTGCCGAGTACCTGGCCGAAGAAGCCCGGACACTGGTTGGATTGCGCGAAGCGGAAGTTCGTTTCAGCGAGCTAGACACACTCAAAGTCGATATTGAACGCCTCGAGGCGCGTATTGAGCGCCTTGCCCGATCCCTTGATTCCAGCGATAACGCATGAAGCTGCTTGCCGTCCGCCGTCTGTTGCGCATCCAGCGCGTCGTAATCCGCTACCGCCTCGATGACCTGCTGTTCGCCCTGCCACTGCCCTGGTGGCTGATGGCGCTGCGCTTCGTCATGCCTTGGCGCTGGCTGCCTCGCAAGCCCGTGGCGCTGAGCCGTGGCGCCCGCCTGCGCCTGGCATTGCAGGACCTGGGGCCGATCTTCATCAAGTTCGGTCAGTTATTGTCGACCCGCCGCGACCTGCTGCCCGAAGACATTGCCGATGAGCTGATGCTGCTTCAGGACCGCGTACCGCCGTTCGATCCGCAAAAAGCCATCGCCATGATCGAGGAGCAACTCGGGGCGAAAATCAGCGAAGTGTTCAGGCGCTTCGACGTCGAGCCCTTGGCTTCAGCCTCTGTGGCCCAGGTCCATGCGGCACAGCTGAAAACTGGCGAAGAAGTGGTGGTCAAGGTTGTGCGCCCTGGCCTCAAGCCCATCATTGCCCAGGACCTGGCCTGGCTGTTCCTGATTGCCCGCGCGGCCGAGCGGCTCTCATCCGACGCACGCCTGCTGCACCCGGTAGAGGTGGTCAGCGACTACGAGAAGACCATCTACGACGAACTCGACCTGTTGCGCGAGGCCGCTAACGCCAGCCAGCTCAAGCGCAACTTCGAAGGCTCGGAGATGATGTACGTACCGCAGGTGTACTGGGACTGGTGCCGGCCAAAAGTGCTGGTCATGGAGCGCATCTACGGTATTCAGGTCACCGACCTGGCGACCCTGGCCGATCAGCGTACCGACATGAAAATGCTCGCCGAGCGCGGCGTCGAGATTTTCTTTACCCAGGTATTCCGCGACAGTTTCTTCCACGCAGACATGCACCCCGGCAACATCTTCGTCAGCACCGTGAAGCCGTGGAGCCCGAAGTACATCGCCATCGACTGTGGCATCGTCGGCAGCCTGACCCCCGAGGACCAGGACTACCTGGCGCGCAACCTGTTCGCGTTCTTCAAGCGTGATTACCGTCGCGTCGCGCAGTTGCATATCGACTCGGGCTGGGTGCCGGCACACACCAAGCTGAACGAATTCGAGGCGGCGATCCGCACCGTATGCGAACCGATTTTCGAGAAACCGCTGAAAGACATCTCCTTCGGCCAGGTACTGATGCGCTTGTTCCAGACGGCCCGGCGCTTCAACATGGAAGTCCAGCCTCAGCTTGTGCTGCTGCAAAAAACCCTGCTGAACATCGAGGGCCTGGGCCGTCAGCTCTACCCCGAGCTCGACCTGTGGAGCACCGCCCAGCCGTTTCTTGAGCGCTGGATGCGCGATCGCGTCAGCCCGAAATCGTTACTGCAGAACCTGCACAATCAGGTTGAACAGGTACCCCATCTGGCCGGTATGGCCCGCGACCTGCTCGAGCGCCTGTCGCAACCCCATGCCAACGAGCAATCACCGGCCCGGCGCCAGAACACCGACGGCTGGGCCCTGCGTCTGTTGGGTGCTGGCCTGCTCGCCGGTGGCGCAACCCTCGCCGCTGGCGCCATCAGCCTCAGTGCTCCCGCAGCCTGGCCGGCCTGGCTGATGCTTGCCGCAGGGCTCTACCTGATCGTGCGTCGATAGCCAGCCAGGCACCTGGCTGGCAAACTAGCGAAAACATTCGACATAAGATCGAGTGTGGTTTTGGAGTTTTTCATGAAAGACTGGCTGGACGAGATCAACTGGAACAGCGACGGTTTGGTGCCGGCGATCGCCCAGGACTACAAGACCGGGCGCGTACTGATGATGGCCTGGATGAACCGCGAAGCACTGACCCTGACTGCCGCTGAGCAGCGTGCCATCTACTGGTCGCGTTCACGTGGCAAACTGTGGCGTAAGGGCGAGGAGTCGGGGCACGTGCAAAAACTGCACGAAATGCGCCTGGACTGCGACGCCGACGTGATCATCCTGATGGTCGAGCAGTTGGGTCATATCGCCTGCCATACAGGCCGTGAAAGCTGCTTCTATCGTGTCTTCGAGAACGGCGAATGGAAAACCGTCGACCCGGTTCTGAAGGATCCACAAGCCATCTACAGCGCAGGACACTGACATGAGCGACACCCTGACCCGTCTGGCCGAAGTGCTGGAAGCGCGCAAAGGCGCGGCACCCGACAGTTCCTACGTCGCCAGCCTGTACCACAAGGGCCTGAACAAAATCCTGGAAAAGGTCGGCGAAGAATCGATCGAGACTATCATTGCTGCCAAGGATGCCGCCGTCAGTGGCGATTACAGCGATGTCATCTACGAAACCGCCGATCTGTGGTTCCATAGCCTGGTAATGCTGGCTTCGTTGGGACAACACCCCCAAGCGGTACTGGACGAACTGGACCGTCGCTTTGGCCTGTCCGGGCACGCCGAAAAAGCTGCGCGCAAGCCAGACCTGACTGAATAAATCCGAAGGAGTGCACCATGGGTATTTTTGACTGGAAACACTGGATCGTACTGTTGGTCGTCGTGGTGCTGGTGTTCGGCACCAAGAAGCTGAAGAACTTCGGCAGCGACCTGGGCGAATCGATCAAGGGCTTTCGCAAGGCCATGAACGAGGAAGACAAGCCGGCCGACGCAGCGCCTGTCCAACCTACCCAGGCACACTCATCGCAAACCATCGACGGCCAGGCACACAAGGTCGAAGAAAGCGTCCGGCAAGAACCGGTCCGGAAGGACTAACCCATGTTCGGGATCAGCTTCTCTGAGCTGCTGCTCGTCGGCCTGGTAGCCTTGCTGGTACTTGGCCCAGAACGCCTGCCCGGCGCAGCGCGTACCGCCGGCTTGTGGATTGGTCGGCTCAAGCGCAGCTTCAATTCCATCAAGCAGGAAGTGGAACGTGAAATCGGTGCCGATGAAATTCGTCGCCAGTTGCACAACGAGCACATCCTCTCGATGGAGCAGGAAGCGCGCAAGATCCTCAATCCACAGAGCGTAGCGCCACAGCCTTTCCAGCCGCCGGCTGAAAACAGCGCCGCACAGCCAGCGCCGAGCCAGACGCCTGCTGCACCAGACGCACCTGCTGCGCCTGCGCCTCTTAACGATTCGCCACAACCGCCGCGAGCCCCATGAGCGATATCCCGGAAAACGACCAGCCAATGCCGCTGGTTTCACACCTCACCGAACTGCGCACACGCCTGTTGCGTTGTGTTGCTGCCATCTTCCTGATCTTCGCCGGGCTGTTCTCCTTCGCGCAGCAGATCTACACCCTGGTGTCGGCGCCGTTGCGCGCACACCTTCCGGCCAACGCGACGATGATCGCCACCGATGTGGCCTCCCCGTTCCTGACGCCGTTCAAGCTGACCATGATCGTCTCGCTGTTTCTGGCGATCCCGCTGATCCTGCATCAGATCTGGGGGTTTATCGCGCCCGGCCTGTATCGCCACGAAAAACGTATCGCCGTGCCCCTGCTGATATCGAGCATCCTGCTGTTCTATGCAGGCATGGCCTTCGCCTACTTTCTGGTGTTCCCACTGATTTTCGGCTTCTTTGCCAGTGCAACACCGGAAGGCGTCTCGATGATGACGGACATCGCCAGTTACCTGGACTTCGTCATGACCCTGTTCTTCGCCTTCGGCGTAGCCTTTGAAATTCCAGTGGCGGTGGTGCTGCTGGTCTGGATTGGTATCGTCGACGTCAAGTACCTGAAGAAGATTCGTCCTTACGTGATCATCGGTTGTTTCATCGTCGGCATGATCCTGACCCCGCCAGACATCTTCTCGCAAACCCTGCTGGCCGTGCCTATGTGGCTGCTGTTCGAGATTGGCGTGCTGTTCGGCAGCCTGATCCGCAAGCGCAGCGAACACCCTGAGGCACCTGAGCAAGACCACAACGACCAGCCGCCAGCGACTCAAGCGTGAACCTGCTGTTACTTGAGGAGGCCGACTTCACAGCGGCTGACCGGGTGGTGCTGGGCGACCGCCGCTTTACCCACATGCAGGAGATTCACCGGGTTGCGGTGGGCGATACCCTGCGAGTCGGTCGCCTGGGTGGCCAGATGGGCCAGGCTCAGGTGCTGCGCCTGGAGGGCCATGAGGCGGAGTTGCAGGTTACCTTCGACCAGCCGCCACCCGCCAAACTGCCGCTGACCCTGGTGCTGGCATTGCCTCGTCCCAAGATGCTACGCCGGGTGTTCCAGACCGTCGCGACCATGGGCGTACCGAAGCTGATCCTGGTCAACAGCTACCGGGTCGAGAAAAGTTTCTGGCAAACGCCGTTCCTTGAGGCCGACGCCATTCAGGAGCAGTTGATTCTCGGCCTCGAACAGGCACGCGACACCGTACTGCCCGAAGTGATCATCGAGAAGCGCTTCAAGCCGTTTGTCGAAGACCGCCTGCCAGCCATCAGTGCCAACACCCTTGGGCTGGTTGGTCACCCCGGCAATCACCCGCCCTGCCCACGCGGCCTGAACGAGCCTGTAACCCTGGCCATTGGTCCGGAAGGCGGCTGGATCCCCTATGAGGTCGATCTGCTGAGCAAGGCCGGGCTGACGCCGGTACAGCTTGGCGAACGCATACTGCGCGTGGAAACGGCCGTCACCGCATTACTTGCCAGGCTGTTCTGACGGCAGGTTTCGCCCCCCTTAAACACCGTGTTACGTCACGCCGCCCCGGGCTCTCTGCCCCTGGGCGGCGCATGCATTTAAATGAGCAAGAAAAATCTTACAAATGGCGTGAAAATCACCAAATTCATTCAAATTTAGGCGAAATTTCCTACGCCACTCACAGGTACAGGTCTGCGTTTTCCGGCCGATGAGCACAATGGCCGCGTCTCCCCCTCAAGGCGCGAAGCCCCTCATCATTCAGGAGAACCGCCATGTTCGGACCCTTGTCCCGCCTGCTTAGCAACCTGAGCGTCAAGCTCAAACTCGCCGTCGGTTTTGCCTTGGTTCTGTCGCTGACACTGGCCATTACGCTATGCGGCTGGACCGCGCTGAGCGATGCCATTGAGAGCTCTAAGCGACTGTCCAGCATTGCCCTGCTCAACGAACTCAACAAGGACCTGCGCGCCGAGCGCATCACCTTCCGGGTATTGGCTGACGATGAAAGCAAAGGTCAGGCGCTCAAGGCGCTGAGCGACATGCAGCGCTTGCTGGCGCTCATGCTGGAGCAGTTTGATGAACCCGAAGAGCTGAAAATGGTGAACGACGAGCAGCAGCTCGTGCACACCTACCAGCGCAACTTCGACACGCTGCAAAAGGCCGCCACCGACCGCACGTCGAACTTCCAAGCACTGGCAGCCCAAGAGCATCAAGTCCTTGCGACCATTGACGCCATGGAGAAGCAAGTCATGCTCCGTCAAGATTCGGAACATAACCAGACAGCTCGCTCCAGAGCACTGGCACTGCTGGAGAACCTGAGCCGACAGATCGACAGCATCAGCCAACAAAGCCAGGTGCCCGCCTACATGTCCAACCCTCTCAGCGCCTTTGCCAGCGTCGGCAATCAGGCGCTGGCAACTGCCGAGTCAGTCCTTGGCCAGCTAGGCCCGGCACTGGCACAACTTGGGCTGACCGACACCTCGGCGCTACAGGCAAGCCGAACTGCAGTCAGTCGATATGGCCAGGTACTGGATCAGTACCGCAATGCAGCCATTGCGGTTGAAAATGTACAGGGTGACCTGGATACCCTTGGCAAGCAGATGCGTGAAGTTGGCCAACGCCTGACAGACCATGAAGTCAGCGTGCAGAACGAAGAAGCACATGCCGCACAAGCAACCCTCAGCAGCGTCTCCGGGCTGGCACTCGTGGTCGGTGTACTGGCCGCATGGCTCATCACCCTGCAGATCACCACCCCGCTCAGGCACACCCTTGAGCTGGCTGAGCGAATTGCCCAGGGGGACCTGAGCAGCAACAGTGAAGTGACGCGCCAGGACGAAATGGGCCAACTGCAACGTAGCATGCACCGCATGACCTTGAGCCTGCGCGAGTTGATCGGCGGTATCGGTCATAGCGCCTCTCAATTGTCAGATGCCGTTCAAACGCTGTCCGCCGTGGCCGCACAGACACACGGTGGCGTCAGCAGCCAAAAGGAAGAAACCGATCAGGTAGCGACCGCCATGAACCAGATGGCAGCAACGGTGCAAGAAGTAGCCCGCAATGCCGAGCAGGCCTCGGCAGCGGCCGGGAATGCCGACCATCAGGCCCAACTGGGCGATCAGGTCGTGGCTGAAGCGGTCGCTCAAATCGAACAGCTGGCTGATCAAGTCAACCGCTCCATCCAGGCGATGGGCCAGTTAGCGCAGGAAAGCGAGCGTATTGGCAGCATTCTGGATGTGATCAAGTCGGTCTCGGAGCAGACCAACCTGCTGGCATTGAATGCCGCCATCGAGGCTGCCCGGGCAGGTGAGGCTGGACGCGGCTTCGCCGTGGTTGCCGATGAAGTCCGAGGGCTTGCGCAACGCACGCAGCAATCCACCGAGGAAATCGAGGAACTGATCGCCAACCTTCACAACGGTACCGCTCAGGTTGTTGAACTGCTCGACAGCAGCAGGAACCTGACCCAGGACAGCGTTGCCCTCAGCAGAAAAGCCGGCGCGGCCCTGACCCAGATCGCTCACAGCATCTCGAACATCCAGGGCATGAACCAGCAGATTGCTACGGCCAGCGAAGAGCAAAGCGCAGTCGCCGAGGAGATCAACCGCAATGTGATCAATGTTCGCGATGTTGCCGAGGAAACAGCCTCAGCCAGCACACTGATCACCCAATCGAGCACGGAACTACAGAAACTGGGCAATCAACTGACCACAATGGTCGGCCGATTCGGCGTGTGACCCTGACGGGGAACAACATCGGTGTATGAGGGCTGGAACCAGCCCTCATGACGCAAGCACTACAACACCTGACGCAGGAACGCCTGGGCGCGCAGGTCCTTTGGCGAGGTAAAGAACGACTCGGGCGGCGAATCCTCCAGTAGCTTGCCATGATCGAAGAACAGCACCCGATCCGCCACCTCACGGGCAAAGCCCATTTCGTGAGTAACGCAGACCATGGTCATGCCTTCCAGGGCCAGGGTCTTCATCACGTCGAGTACTTCTCCGACCATTTCCGGGTCGAGGGCCGAGGTCGGTTCGTCGAACAGCATCACTTTGGGGTCCATCGAGAGCGCTCGGGCAATCGCCACACGCTGTTGCTGACCACCCGAGAGCCTGGAGGGATACTCGTTGGCCTTCTGGCCAATACCGACCTTCTCCAGCAACGCCCTTGCCTTGGCTTCACGCTCTTGCTTGCTGCGCTTGCGCACGACCTTCTGTGCCAGGCACAGGTTCTCCAGCACGGTCATGTGCGGGAACAGGTTGAAGTGCTGGAACACCATGCCGACTTCACGGCGGTAAGCGTTGATGTCGGTTTTCGGGTCGTTCAACTGCAGACCGTCAATGGCCACAGAACCTTCGTCAAAGCTTTCCAGGCCGTTGAGGCAACGCAGAAAGGTCGATTTACCCGAACCCGAAGGACCGAGTACCACCAACACTTCGCCTTTGGCTACGTTGGTGCTGACATGATCGACAGCCCGCACCACCTGACCGCGGGTATCGAAGACTTTTACCAGATCGCGAACTTCAATCACTTTGCGCGAGCCTCCGTTCAAGCCGGCTGGCGAAATGCGACAGCGGCAGGTTGATCAGCAGGTACAGGCCGGCAACACAGAACCAGATCTCGAAGGTCGAGAACGAGGTCGTAATTGCCTCGCGGCCACTCTTGGTCAGCTCGGTAATCGCAATGACCGAAACCAGCGAGGTGTCTTTGACCAGGCTGATAAATTGCCCTGCCAGCGGCGGCAGGACACGCTTGAATGCCTGCGGCAGCACCACATGGCGCATCGACTGGCTGGCACTCAGCCCCAGCGAACGGGCAGCTTCGCTCTGACCACGGGCAATCGACTGAACCCCGGCACGCACGATCTCGGCCACGTAAGCACCCGTGAACAGCGCCAGAGCGGCTACCCCGGCAAACTCCCGAGACAGGTTGAGCACTGTGCCGATGAAGAAGTAGAAAATGAATATCTGCACCAACAACGGCGTTCCACGCACCAACTCGACATACACCGTTGAGAGATCGCGCAGGGTCGGGTTGTTCGAGAGTCGGCACAAACCGGCAACCAGGCCAACCAACAGGCCCAGCACACCGGAGGCCAGCGAAATCCAGACGGTGGTCCACAGCCCCCAGGCCAACGGCCCGGCGGTCCAGTGTCGGGTGACACCGATCAGGTCGCCTTCGGCGACATCGTCGCCCTTGGACAGTTGCAGGCTGCTCTGCTCAACATCCAGAACCTGCTCGCCGCCGTCTTCGTCACGCAGGATGACCTTGGCCATGCTGCCCTGCTGCACGATGGCTTCGACCTTGCCATAGCCTGCCGCGCGTTGCGCCTCTTCAGCCTGGTAAGCAAAATATTGTGGCACCCGACTCCAGCGCCACTCGTAGGAAATCACCGAGGTCGCGTAATACAGGCTGACGGCCAGGCCGACCAGCACCAATGCGGTCAGCCCGTGCCATGGCCACTGAGCTTTCTTGTGTTTAATCACGAAAGGTAGTTCCGTAAAAGCGAACGCGCAGGACAAGCCTGCGCGTCAGGTTTCAAGCCAGTCGAACGACAGCCTTATTCCATGTCCTTGAGCCAAGCGGTGTCTTTGAACCACTTGTCATGGATACGTTTGTAGGTGCCGTCGTTGTGGATCTGGTGCAGGTAGTTGTTGATCCAGTTGATGCTGTCGTAGTCGCCCTTCTTCAGGCCAAAGGCCAGCGGCTCATAGGTGAACGGTTCATCCAGGAACAGCAGCTTGCCAGCACCGGCCTTGTTCACAGCGACCACGTTGTAGGGTGCATCGTAGATGAACGCATCAGCTTTGCCGTTGACCACGTCCATTACGGCTTCCTGCTCGTTGTCGTAGCCGTGGTACTTGGCTTTACCGATCAGCTTCTTGGCAACCATCTCACCGGTGGTGCCCACCTTGGAGGTGATGCGGTATTCGTCGGTGTTCAGGTCTTTATAGGATTTGACCTTGTCTGCGAGTTCCTTGCGGATCAGCAGGGTCTGGCCGACCACGATGAAGGGTTCGCTGAAGTTCAGACGCAGGTTGCGCTCCTGAGTCAGGGTCATGCCACTGCCGATCATGTCGAATTTGTCAGTCAGAAGCGCCGGGATGATACCGTCGTAGCTGGTAGACACCAGCTCCAGCTTGACGCCCATGGCCTTGGCCATGGCTTTGAGCAGGTCGACTTCGAAGCCGATGATTTCACCACGCTTGTTGGTCATCTCGAACGGCATGTAGGTGGGGTCCATACCCACGCGCAGCGTACCGCGCTTGACCGCGTCATCGATTGCGCCGGCCTGGGCGGTTGCCACTGCAGCCAGTGCCGCGACGCCAGCCAGCAGCATCGACAGGTACTTTTTCATCATCACCAGATCCCCCAACAGAAAAGCTCGAATTTTATTGTGATCGCAGGTCGCCCACATGGACGACGCTCTGTATCGAAGGCGCGATCCTACCCCATGCGCCGCAAGGCACATATAGGCGATCAGCACTTTGTGACGTGTTGCCGGCAGAAACGACATCGCCGGCAGACCCAACTCCCGTGGTGGGAGCTGGACGTGCCGGCGATGGTTTCAGCGCAGCTCAACGATCAGGCATTGGCCAGCGGTGAAGGCTCCTGCGACTGAGGGTGCAAGGGCAACAGTGGCGAGTGCGGGTCATTGGCAATCGACTGCCGCCAAACGTCCAGCCACGCAGCACTCTGCTCGACCCAGACACGCTCATGCAGGCGTGACAGCGCAACAGGGTCACTGAGCAATGCCAATCGGGTCGAGCCGTCGAGTGCGTCAGGGCCGGCCTCCAGCGCCTTGGCCACTCGCTCGGCACGCAGGGCCTCGATCGGTGCGGCAACACCGTGACGCGCCGTCGCCAACGCACACGCCAGGGCATTCTGCTGTGGATCAACCACTGCCCGGACAAACCCGTCATTCAGTGCATGCCAACGGTTTTCGTGGGTGTACTGATCGGTCGCCAGCAACTCATGCGGCGTAGCGTATTCCTCGGGAATCAGGAACAGGCTTTCATCCTTGGCGCGCAGGCCCAGGTTGACCCGGCTGGAGATCACTGAAACCGGGATCGACAGCATCAGCGAACCGACAATCGGCACCAGCCACCAGAGGAAGCTCGGGTTAAGCCACGCCACCAACAGTGCCCAGGCAACGCCCAGCAAGGTTTGAGGACCATGCCGACGAACGGCCTCGCTCCAAGGCGTGGAGTCGTCGTCACGCTGCGGTGAATTCCAGGTTGCCGCCCAGCCCAGGAACGCAGCCAGCACGAAACGGGTGTGGAAGATCATCCGCACAGGCGCCAGCAGCATGGAGAACAGCATCTCCAGCAGCATCGACAGCGTCACCTTGAAACGACCACCGAACTCCTTGGCACCCTTGGCCCAGATCAGAATGATGCTGAGCAGCTTGGGCAGGAACAACAGCACAATGGTCGTCGAGAACAGCGCAATGGCTTTTTCCGGGTGCCATTGAGGCCAGAGCGGATAGAGCTGACGCGGCTCCAGGAAGTACTGCGGCTCCATCAAGGTGTTGGTCGCCAACAGCGCAGTCGACAGCACCAGGAAGAAGAACCACAGCGGTGCCGACAGGTAGGACATCACCCCTGTGAGGAACACGGCACGGTGCACAGGGTGCATACCCTTGACCAGGAACAGGCGGAAGTTCATCAGGTTGCCGTGGCACCAGCGCCGGTCGCGCTTGAGCTCGTCGAGCAGGTTTGGCGGCAATTCTTCGTAGCTGCCCGGCAGATCGTAGGCGATCCACACGCCCCAACCCGCACGGCGCATCAACGCCGCTTCAACGAAGTCGTGGGAGAGGATCGCACCGGCGAAGGCACCTTTACCCGGCAACGGCGCCAGGGCGCAGTGCTCGATGAATGGCTTCATCCGGATGATTGCGTTGTGTCCCCAGTAATGCGACTCACCGAGCTGCCAGAAGTGCAGGCCGGCAGTGAACAGCGGGCCATAGACGCGGGTAGCGAACTGCTGCATGCGCGCATACAGAGTGTCCATGCCCGAGGCTTTTGGCGCAGTCTGGATGATACCGGCGTCCGGATTGGCTTCCATCAACCGCACCAGGCTGGTGAGGCATTCGCCACTCATTACGCTGTCGGCATCGAGTACGACCATGTAACGGTAGTCCCCACCCCAACGACGGCAGAAGTCGTCAAGGTTGCCGCTCTTGCGCTTCACTCGGCGACGGCGACGGCGGTAGAAGATTCGCCCAAAGCCTTTGGCCTCGCGGCAAACCTCCAGCCAGGCCTGTTGCTCGGCCACGGCAATGTCGGTGTCGTTGGTATCACTGAGCACAAAGAAATCGAAACGGTCGAGATCGCCCGTCGCGGCCACCGACTCGAAGGTCGCCCGCAGCCCGGCAAACACACGCGGAACGTCTTCGTTACAGATCGGCATGACGATCGCCGTACGCGCCTGGGGCGCAATCGGCTCGTTACCGGCACTGCTGCCGGAGATACGGTACTTGTCGCGCCCGGTCAGCAGTTCCAGGAAGCCCATCAAGGCGGTCCAGAAACCCGCGGATACCCAGCAGAAGAGGATACCGAACAAAATCAGGATGCTGGTCTGCAGCGCATACGGCCAAACCTGCTGGACAGTGGTCAGCAGCGGCTGGTTCAAGACCTCGTCCAGTTCGACGAACGACCAGCCCTGGTAAGGCAGGATGCCCTTCATGTACCAACCGGCGACGATGGTCTGCCCCAGCATCAGCGTTAGCAGGATATAGCGGCGCAACGAACCGACCCACCGCCAGCGCGCTGCCGGTAGATCGCGTTTTTCAGGTGCGGGGGCGTTTGTCCGGCCGGTCAAACGGCGCCAGGCGCGGATCAGGATGTTAGTCCGCCACGGCTCAGGAACCACCCGTGTGCGGCGAATCGGTGGAGTAGCTTTCAGGCACAACCGACCGCTGGCATCGAGGCCGAGCATTTCGGCCTCTTCCAGTTCCTCAGCCGTACCCAGGGTCAAGCGACCGGCAACCGACGCCTGGGCGGCCTCGGCCTCCCCGGCAGACGGTTGTGCGGACAAGCGTTGATGCAGCTCGCTGAACGAGGTGCAGCTGGCCAGTTCGGCCCGCTGCTCGTCGCTCAGTGGCAGGTGTTCCAGGTATTCGCTCAGCGACCCTGGTTGTGCAGAGTGTTTACTCATCGGCAGGCAACTGATAGCTCCAGGTTTCGGTCAGGACTTGTTCGGTCGTGGCCGGCGCCGTGGTGGTGGATGCCGCGTCGGCGGCTGGCTGTGCGGCCGCTTTCTCGGCCTTGTCTTTGGCCTGCTTGGCAGCGGCTTTTTCCTGCTTGGTCGGCTTGGCCGGCTCTACAGGAACGTCACGTACCAGCGCAGCACGCATTTCGGTGGACTTGTTCGGGTCCTTGACCTTGAACCGCAAGGTCAGGCGCCAGCCCTGGATTTCCGGGTTGTAGCGCAGGTTGTTCTCAACCAGCTCACCGTTGTCGCCAAGGCTGACCTGGCTACGTACAGCGGTGTCTGCCGGCAGTGCCTTGAGCACCGGGCCTTCGAAATCGACCAGGAAGGCCACGCTACCATCAGGCTGACGAATCAGGTTGGATTGCTTGACGTCACCGGTCGAACGCAGGGTCTGCTTGACCCAACCCAGCTTCGGCGAATGCAGTTCAGACTCATCTATAGTCCAATGCAGGCGATACTCGAACTCGGCAGCAGTGCCAGGCTCAGGCAATTTTTCCGGACTCCAGAACGCAACAATGTTGTCGTTGGTTTCGTCGGCGGTAGGAATCTCCACCAGGTCGACAGTGCCCTTGCCCCAATCGCCAACAGGCTCGATCCAGGCGCTTGGACGCTTCTGGTAGTTGTCGTCCAGGTCCTCGAACTGACTGAACTCACGCTGGCGCTGCAGCAGGCCGAAACCACGTGGGTTCTCCACGCTGAAGTTGCTGACGGCCAGGTGTTTCGGGTTGTTCAGTGGGCGCCACAGCCACTCACCGTTGCCGGCATGAATCGACAGGCCTTCAGAGTCGTGCAGGGCCGGACGGTAATTGAGCACCTTCGATGGCTGGTTGCCACCGAACAGGAACATGCTGGTCAGCGGGGCAATGCCCAGACGGCTGACATGGTCACGCAAGAACACCTTGGACTTGACGTCGACAATGGTGTCGCTGCCCGGACGCAGGGTCAGACGGTAGGCACCGGTGGAACGCGGCGAGTCGAGCAACGCATAGATGACCAACTGCTTGTCGGTCGCCTTTGGACGCTCGACCCAGAACTCGGTAAACCGCGGGAACTCTTCACCGGACGGCAGCGCGGTGTCGATAGCCAGGCCACGGGCAGACAGGCCATAGGATTGGCCCTTGCCGACGACGCGGAAATAGCTGGCGCCCAGCAAGGTCATGATCTCGTCTTGCTTATCCGCCTTGTTGATCGGGTACAACACGCGGAAACCGGCGTAGCCGAGCTTCTCAGTGGCCTTGCTGTCAAAGCTCAGGTCACCGAAGTCAAAGCGACTGGCGTCGTACTTGATCTCGTGGACTTTGCTGCCAACGACTTCGTTGATCGTCACAGGCGTGTCGAAGTGCATGCCCTGGTGATAGAAGGACAGCTTGAAAGGCGTCTTGGCCTTGGCCCATTCGGCCTTGTCTTCACGGAAGCGGATTTTCTGATAGTCCGCGAACTTCATGTCGCGGAACACCGCTGGCAGGTTGCTTTTCGGCGCTTCGTACTTCTGCCCGGCAAGATCCTTCGCCTTGGCCGCTACATCGTCAAGGTTGAACGCCCAGAGCTGGCCTGCGCCGAGCAGGCAGACGAGTGCCGAGCCGGCTGCCAGAGCCTTGCGCAGCCGATTGCCAGGAGTTCTTGGTGCATTACAGGGACTTACAATCACGAGCAACCCTCGCCGAAAACAGATCAAAGAACCAACGGCCAGCCATCGTTTGCCGGGTTGGCGAGCACTGTTCGGACTCCGAAAGGGCGTAATGATTCCCTAAGCGGCGTCAGACAGTTCTCAAGTTAAAGTAAAACTAATCGGCGAACGCCGATCTTGGTAGCGCGCGATTATCTAGCAGGCCGCGCTACAACGCATCAGGGCAACACAACTATTTATGCTAGAACCCTCCTTTTTTCCTGCAAAAAAGGAGGTTTTCAGCCTTATATTTGTAACATAAATGTTACGGGGCCATCATTGACCAGGTGCACCTGCATATCAGCACCGAAACGCCCGCTTTCAACTGTAGCGTGCAACGCCCTCGCCTGTCCCAGCAAGTACTCGAAAAGCTCAGCCCCCAACGCCGGCGGGGCTGCGCTGGAGAAGCTCGGGCGCAATCCGCTCTGGGTGTCGGCAGCCAGGGTGAACTGCGAGACCAGCAGCAGGCCACCCTGAATGTCCTTGAGCGACAGGTTCATCTTGCCCTGTTCATCGCTGAACACACGGTAATTGAGCAGTTTGTGCAGCAACTTGTCGGCGTGGGCGCGGGTATCGCCGGGCTCGACCGCCACCAGCACCAGCAATCCCTGGTCGACCGCCCCGACAATCTCTGCGCCAACCTCAACGCGTGCGCTACGCACGCGCTGCAACAAGCCCTTCACGCTTCTTCCAGTGGCAAGTCCAGCAAACGCCGGGCCATCTGGTCGGCGGCACGTACCAGTGCATCGGTAATGCCCGGCTCAGATGCCGCGTGTCCCGCATCGCGAATCACCTTCAGCTCACTGTTTGGCCAGGCCTGATGAAGCTCCCAGGCATTATCCAGTGGACAGATGACATCATAACGACCATGCACGATCACCGCTGGCAGGTGGGCGATCTTCGGCATGTCGCGAATCAGTTGGTCGGGTTTAAGGAATGCATTGTTCATAAAATAATGGCATTCGATCCGCGCAATGGACAGCGCGCGCTGGGGCTCAGAGAAGCGGTCGACCACCAGCGGGTTGGGCCGCAGGGTGGCGGTACGCCCTTCCCAGGTCGACCAGGCCTTGGCGGCATGCATCTGTGCGATCTGATCGTTGCCGGTAAGGCGCTTGTGGAAGGCCTGGACCAGGTTGCCGCGCTCCTCGACGGGAATCGGCGCAATATAGTCCTGCCAATAGTCGGGGAACAGACGGCTGGCACCGGCCTGGTAGAACCACTCGATTTCCTGTGGGCGACACAGAAAGATGCCGCGCAGGATCAAACCGTGAACGCGCTCGGGGTGAGTCTGGGCGTAGGCCAGGGCCAGGGTCGATCCCCAGGAGCCCCCGAAGACCACCCACTTGTCGATACCCAAGTGCTTGCGAATGCGCTCAAGGTCCTCGACCAAATGCCAGGTGGTGTTGTTTTCAAGGCTTGCGTGAGGGGTCGAGCGCCCGCAGCCGCGCTGATCGAAGGTAATGATGCGATAAAGGGTAGGGTCGAAATAGCAGCGACTCTGTGCATCACACCCTGCTCCCGGACCACCGTGGATAAACACCACCGGCAACCCCTCGGGCGAACCGCTCTCGTCGACATACAGCACATGCGGCGCCTCCACGGCCAGATCGTGTCGGGCGTAGGGTTTGATCTGCGGGTACAAGGTCTGCATTACGCACTCCGTGTGGGGGAATTATTCTGCCGTTGGGCATCATAAACCCGAATTGCGCTTTGAGCATGCCCCCCGCAGCATCTGGCACCGCATAAAACCGTTTAGACCGCGTAGTGCGCCTTGCCCCAGGCCACTACTGCGTTGAGCAGGTTTTCCAGCACCTGCCGGGTTGGCGCCGCCAGGTCTTCGCGGTAATGGAACGGCTCGACCTCTTCCATATAGGTACTCTGCGCCAACTCCAGTTGTACCGCATGAATGTGCTTGGCCGGGTCACCATAATGACGGGTGATATGCCCGCCCTTGAAGCGTCCGTTCAGCACATGGCTGTAACCCTTGGCTGAAGCGCACACTGCCTGCAACTGCTCGGCGAGCTGCGGATGACAGCTGGCCCCATTGAACGTACCCAGATTGAAGTCCGGCAGCGTACCGTCGAACAGGTGGGGGACGTGTGAACGGATCGAGTGAGCATCCCACAGTAGTGCATAGCCGAACTGCTCGCGCAGACGGGCCAGTTCCTGGCGCAACGTGTCGTGATACGGCCGCCAGATACGCTCAAGGTAATCAGTACGTTCGAGTGCCGATGGCACCAACCCGTCCTTGAACAACGGCGTACCGTCGAACAGGGTGGCCGGGTACAGCCCGGTGGTAGCACCGACATACAGCGGCTTGTCATCGTCTGGACGATTGAGGTCGATGACAAACCGTGAGTATTCGGCAGAAACGACGCTGGCACCCATGCTCACAGCGAAGTCATACAGCCGTGGAATGTGCCAATCGGTATCCGGCAGACTGCGTGCCGGTTCGATCAGGCCGGCTTCGACTGCCGGCGTCAACCGCACGCCGGCATGCGGCATGCTGATCAACAGCGGCAAGGTACCTTGGTGAAAGCTCAGAACCTTATCCATAAAGACACTCTTCAAAAATGGGTTTCACGGCCGTGGCGAATGACCCGCTTGGGCAGGTCGCCGCCCAACCAGTAAGAAAGGTCGGCAGGTCGCTCGATGTCCCAGGCAATGAAATCGGCAACTTTGCCCACTTCCAGCGACCCGTGACTGCCTTGCAGCCCAAGGGCATTGGCGGCATGCAGGGTCACCCCGGCCAAGGCTTCTTCCGGGGTCATGCGGAACAGCGTGCAGGCCATGTTCATCATCAAACGCAACGACAGCCCCGGCGAGGTGCCTGGGTTGAGGTCGGTGGCAATGGCGATTTTCACGCCGTGCTTGCGCAAGGCGTCCATCGGTGGCAACTGGGTTTCACGCAGGAAGTAGAAGGCGCCTGGCAACAACACCGCGACAGTACCGGCAGCCGCCATGGCCATCGCGTCCTCTTCGGTCATGAACTCCAGGTGATCCGCTGACAATGCCTGATAGCGCGCCGCCAGGCTGGAACCGTGCAACGATGACAGTTGCTCGGCATGCAGCTTGACCGGCAGGCCCAATTCACGCGCTTTTATAAACACCCGCTCGACCTGAGCCGGGGAAAACGCCAGGTATTCGCAGAACGCATCCACGGCGTCGACCAGCCCCTCACCGGCCAGAGCCGGGAGCATTTCGGTGCAGATGTGTTCGATGTAGTCGTCTGCACGACCAGCGAACTCCGGCGGCATGGCATGCGCCGCCAGGCAGGTACCGCGCACCGTCACCGGCAATTCAGCGCCCAGCCGACGAATGACCCGGAGCAACTTGCGCTCACTGGCCAGGTCCAGGCCATACCCGGACTTGATTTCAACCGTGGTCACGCCATCGCGCAGCAAGGCCTGCAGGCGTTGCCGGGCGCTGGCGTACAACTGCTCTTCCGTGGCAGCGCGCGTAGCCCGCACAGTGCTGGCGATACCGCCGCCCTGAGCGGCGATATCGGCATAGCTGGCACCTTGCAAGCGTTGCTCGAACTCGTTACTGCGGTTACCACCGAACACGGTGTGGGTGTGGCAGTCGATCAGGCCTGGAGTCACCCAGGCACCGTTTAGCTCGACCACCCTGGCATCTGCCGTGGCCGGCAGGGACTGGCGCGGACCGATCCACTCGATCCGCTCACCGGACGTCAGTATCGCCGCATCCTCGATAATCGAGTAAGCGCCTTGCGCCATGCTTGCCACATGGCAGTGCTGCCAGAGGGTTTTCATGCACAGTCTCCGTGACTATCGTTGAGTGTTGGCCATTACCTGGGCAGACGCCGCAACCGCGCGCGGCTTGCACCAGAGCAGGTAAGAGGCGACCAGGAACACGACCCAGACCACACCGACGATCAGCGCTGCCTGTGTATCCGGGAAATAACCCAGTACGCCGAAAATGAACACCATGAAGGCAATCGCCGCCGCAGGGCCATAAGGCCAGAACGGTACCGGGAACTTCAATTGCGCGGCTTCCTCACGGCTCATGCTGCGGCGCATGGCCACTTGAGTCACCAGAATCATCAACCAGACCCATACCGTGGCAAAGGTGGCAATGGAAGCAATCAGCAGGAAGACGTTTTCCGGAATCAGGTAGTTGAGCACTACGCCGCTCAGCAGTGCCACACCCATGACCAGCACGGTCATCCATGGCACACCTTGACGGGAAACCTTGGCGAAGCCCTTCGGCGCCTGCCCTTGCTGAGCCAGGCCATACATCATGCGCCCTGCCGCAAAGATATCGCTGTTGATCGCCGATACCGCCGCCGAGATCACCACAATGTTCAGCACAGCCGCAGCCGAACCGATCCCCAGATTACTGAAAATCTGCACGAACGGGCTGCCTTGGGTACCGATCTGCGGCCACGGGTAGAGGCACATCAGGACGAACAGGGTCAGCACATAGAACAGCAGAATCCGCAGCGGAACAGCGTTGATCGCCTTAGGCAATACATGCTGAGGGTCTTTCGCTTCGCCTGCGGTGATACCGATGATCTCGATACCGCCAAAGGCAAACATCACCACGGCAAACGAGGCAATCAGGCCGCTCACACCATTGGGCATGAAGCCGCCGTGAGCCGTCAGATTGGCGATACCACTGACCGTGTCGCCGTTGGCGCTGCCCAGCCCGAAGAGCATGATGCCGAAGCCGGCCAGGATCATCGCGACAATCGCAACGACCTTGAGCAGCGACAGCCAGAACTCCATTTCACCGTAGACCTTGACGTTGCACAGGTTCAGCCCACCGATCAGGAAGACAATACCCAGCACCCAGATCCAGCGTGCGACTTCGGGGAACCAGAAGCCCATGTAAATGCCGAAGGCCGTTACGTCGGCCAAACAGACAATGACCATTTCAAAGGCGTAGGTCCAGCCGAGCACGAACCCGGCCATCGGCCCCAGGTAGGTGGAGGCATATTGACCGAACGAACCCGAAACCGGGTTGTGTACGGCCATTTCCCCCAGAGCGCGCATGACCATGAACACCGCGGCGCCGCCGATCAGGTACGCCAGCAGTACGGCCGGGCCCGCCATCTGGATCGCCGAAGCAGAGCCGTAGAACAGGCCCGTACCAATGGCCGATCCCAGGGCCATGAAACGGATATGGCGAGCTGTTAGCCCGCGTTTGAGTCCTTGCGATTGAGATTGCATTTCGCGGTCCTGATTATTTTTGTAGGCGAAAAGCGGTACGAGCCCTTTCGGGCCCGTACGGCAAAGGCGAGATCAGTCGAACCGGTCAGAGGCTCGGCAGAACGCCGGCAGGCAGCAGACCGTTCAAGTGCCCTTCAGCCAGCAAGGCGCTGGCCGCTTCGATGTCCGGCGCGAAGAACCGGTCCTTGTCGTAGTAGGCAACCTTGCTGCGCAACAACTGACGGGCCGTTTCCAGCTTCGGCGAGGTTTTCAGCCCTTCACGCAGGTCCAGGCCCTGGCAAGCGGCCAGCCATTCCACCGCAAGGATGCCGCGAACGTTGTCGGCCATTTCCCAGAGACGCTTGCCAGCAGCCGGCGCCATCGACACGTGGTCTTCCTGGTTAGCGGAGGTCGGCAGGCTGTCGACACTGTGCGGATGGGCCAGGGCCTTGTTCTCGCTGGCCAGCGCTGCTGCGGTGACCTGCGCGATCATGAAGCCGGAGTTGACCCCGCCATTGGCCACCAGGAACGGTGGCAACTGCGACATGTGCTTGTCCATCATCAGCGAGATACGGCGCTCGCTCAGCGAGCCGATCTCGGCAATGGCCAAGGCCATGTTGTCGGCAGCCATGGCCACCGGCTCGGCGTGGAAGTTGCCGCCGGAGATCACATCGCCCTCTTTGGCAAATACCAGTGGGTTGTCCGATACGGCGTTGGCCTCGATCACCAATACTTCAGCCGCCTGACGGAACTGGGTCAGGCAAGCGCCCATGACCTGGGGCTGGCAACGCAGCGAGTATGGATCCTGGACCTTGCCGCAATTTTCATGGGACGCCGAGACTTCACTGCCGTCACCCAGCAGGTCGCGGTAGCAGGCCGCTGCGTCGATTTGACCACGCTGACCACGGGCCGCGTGAATCCGCGGATCGAAAGGTGAACGCGAACCGAGTACAGCTTCGACGGTCAGGCCACCGCAGGCCATGGCCGCAGCGAACAAGTCTTCACCCTGGAACAGGCCACGCAGCGCGTAGGCCGTGGACGCCTGGGTGCCGTTGAGCAGGGCCAGGCCCTCCTTGGCAGCCAGGGTCAGCGGCTCAAGCCCTGCCACTGCCAGTGCCTCGGTTGCCGACAGCCACTGGCCTTTGTAGCGAGCCTTGCCTTCACCCAGCAGGACCAGCGACATGTGCGCCAACGGCGCCAGGTCACCAGATGCACCCACCGACCCCTTGAGTGGGATGTGCGGGTAAACCTCAGCGTTGATCAGTGCGATCAGCGCATCGATGACCTTGCGGCGGATGCCAGAGAAACCACGGCTCAGGCTGTTGACCTTGAGCACCATGATCAGGCGCACCAGCTCATCGCAGATTGGCTCGCCGACACCTGCGGCGTGAGACAGCACCAGCGAACGCTGCAGGTTTTCCAGGTCATGGCTGGCGATACGGGTCGATGCCAACAAGCCAAAACCCGTGTTGATGCCGTAGGCGGTACGGTTCTCCGCAAGAATCTGCTCGACGCAGGCAACGCTGTCGTCGATCTGCTGGTCGGCGCTGGCATCCAGCTTCAGTTTCAGCGGGTTCTTGTAGATGGCACGCAGCTGAGCCAAGGTCAGGGTGCCAGGCTTCAGGGTCAATTCAGTCACGTTGTTGCTCCGCTACAGAGAGGCGATTACGCCTGTCGTTAATTCAGTATCAACCATTGCGCGCCAATCAGCGCGTAATCATCGGCAGGTTCAGGCCTTGTTCTTTGGCGCAATCGATGGCGATCTGATAACCGGCATCGGCATGACGCATGACGCCAGTCGCCGGG
>NZ_BMQU01000019.1 GCF_014648275.1 Pseudomonas laurentiana | reverse complement strand
CAACCGTTCGATTCCTGTGAGGCGGGTATTTCACCAAATCTCGAAGCCTTTTTCAGAGTTTCCCTAAAAATCGTTCCATGATCTAAGCCCCGGCAAGTACCACTCTCAATATCGTTATAGTTGCCTTACCAGTTAGATAAATTCTATTTCGATAACAGAGGCTTTTCAATGGCAATGTGCCATTATTTTAAGTGACGTCATTTTTTTGACCCAGATCAATAGAACCGCTTACAGAACTTGATTTTTATGATTAGTTGATGGCTTAGCACTCTCCCCTGGCTGGTGCTCAACGGGATCTTCTGAGTCTTCTAGTCTGGAACCGCCTGGCGCGAATTCCCGGAGCGCTTCGGCCCCGTGCTCAACGGTACACCGTGTGCCGGGGGACAACAGGGGGGACCTTACCAACAGGCTCCACCTGATCGGCGTTACCAACGCCCCTCCTCCTCATGCTGCCGCTTTGGCAGATCAGTGATATCGCATACTCAGCCGCTCTTGGATCAAGTGTGTATCCTCGGAAAACCAGGTTACGATGCCGGGCATCTTCGTGAGTACTGCGACCGCTAACGCACGAACCAAGCAAGCCGCCAGGAACCACGGCGTCTCAGATAGACCGAAGAGATAGCACCGGAACGCGGGCCAACGCGTTGCCTTTGCACGGGTTCAGGGAGAAAATTTTCATGCCGAAGGCCTGGACGGATTCCCTGCCGCCAATCAATCTCAGTTTTGGGGTTTTCCTGAGACCAGATCGCTGTAGTAAAAACCCATTCACCGACCGCAATGACAGATGTCATTCGTTATCAATGCTTGAGGGAGATGAAAGTCAATTTCCTGAGCGATCGGGAGCTACGCAGGCTTGTCAGACATGAAGATCTTGGTCGGTGAGTTAAGCTCGCAGCCCCCAAGCGCTAGTAAAAGCTGCCTGCAGAATGTCGTGCATAGCGTTTTTCGAGTTTCCCCCTGCTTTCCTATAAATGATAAAAAGCATCACCATCTATAGAGCGCCTGAGTGATATCGTCTGCTCAAGCTTGGCCCTCAACGAACCCGTGTTTTTTGTTTTCCACCAAACCCTCGCGGCAATCTGCTGCCGAACGTGTTGACCCGCACCTTAAGGCTCTCAAGGAGCCCTCCAGAGCAGGGAGCAATTCGCGTCATAATTTGACGAATATCACCTAAAGGTATTGGCCATCATCATGAAAAAAATTACGCGAGCGCTCATTGAGAGTTCCAGATCGCTGACAGATCGGCTGACGGCCCTGCATACGAAATTGATCGAGACGGTTCCAGGTGTTGACCGCATCGCCTGTGCGCTGTACGACCCGCAGGAAGACACGCTGAAGACATTCATCAACAGCACACACAATGGAACTGCCTTGGTAGGCTATGAGTACCCACTGTCTGACAGTTACTCACTTAAAGCGTTAGCCGACAGTGGCGAATTTCGGGTTCTGGATGAAATTGCTTCAGCGGTGTTATCTGACTCGGCACACTCAACCTGGCTCAAGGATCAAGGCTACCAGTCATCCTTCACTGTGCCAGTCTATGGTGAGGGCGATCTGCTAGGATTCGTCTTTTTCGACTCGAGGCAACCTGCCACATTCAACGTGCAGGTACAGAGAGACCTCGTCCTCTACACCAGCTTGATCCGCATGTCGATTACCAGCGAGATATCAGCCATCAGGATGGCAATCGAGACGACGCGTGTCGTCCGTCAACTCACCGAGATGCGCGACTTCGAGACCGGTGCGCACTTGGATCGCATGGGCCGCTACTCACACGTCATTGCGCGCGCAGTTGCGAAATCACGCGGGCTCAACGACGAGTTTGTTGAAAGCGTGTGCCTGTTTGCCCCCTTGCACGACGTTGGAAAAATAGCCGTCCCGGATCGAATCTTGCTGAAGCCAGGCAGGTTAGATGCCGATGAGCGCGCGATTATGGAAACCCATGTCGAGAAGGGCATGGAGATCATCGAACGAATGATGGGCAAAGGAGGCATCAACGCATTTCCAGAGTCCTCCATACTCAGGAATATCGTCTTGTGCCACCACGAGCTTCTGGATGGAACGGGTTATCCACGAGGCCTTGTCGGGGATGAAGTGCCGCTAGAGGCGCGCATTGTGACCGTTGCGGACATCTTCGATGCGCTCACCTCTCAAAGGCCATACAAGAAACAATGGTCACTGGATGAGGCCTTTGCGGAGCTCAGCCTTCTCGCAGATCAAGGAAAGCTGGATAACGACTGTGTTACGGCATTGATAGAACAGGCTGAGACAGTAAGGCACGTTATGACGAAATACATCGACGACGATGTTTAATTAGCCTGATGGTCGTTTCAGGGGTGCGGTGAGGACGGTAGTTACCCGCCCCTCACACAGGTCCGTACAGACGGAACTACCACATACGGCTACTGCCTCGAGCGTGTGACCCGAAGCGATCCTCAGGGTAAGCACGTGCATTTCCGGGTCTGGGTATGCAGAGACCAGCAAGGCGCCCATAGCATGACGATTGAAGCCGATTGCACTGGCTGCGACGTTTAAAGGCTTGTCGCCATAGGCAACATGCCGCCGGATCGGTGGCGAGCCAGATGACTGGGACGAAGCTCGGGCACCGGCCAGATCGACAGCCTTGGAGGAAGGCGACATCACCGAACGGGGTTATCGCCGAGTCGGGGCCATCGCAAAACCGTCAAAATAAGGAAAGTTTCGGAAATCCTAGGCTTTTGCCAGTGCCGAGCAGGGACTTTTATATACCCAAAAAACGCAAAAAGCCCTGAATAATCAGGGCTTTGAATATGGCGGAAGCGTAGAGATTCGAACTCTAGGATAGTTGCCCATCGACGGTTTTCAAGACCGTTGCCTTAAACCACTCGGCCACGCTTCCTCGGCTTTGCGGGCGCCATAATACCGAAATGAAACAAGCTGTCAAACTCTCTGTGTAGCCGCTTTGCATGCCTCTGTTATGATCTTTGCATCTGAACGTTTCAAAACCACAGGAGTGTCGCCATGCGCGAACAGGATTACGCCGTCAATCACGGCCTGCAGGTCGAGCAGCAAGAAGTCAGCCGCGTCCTGCGTAACACGTACGGTCTTCTGGCTATAACCCTTGTTTTCAGCGGCATCATGGCCTACGTGGCCCAGCAGATGCGCGTCGGTTACCCGAACGTGTTCGTGGTGCTGATCGGCTTCTATGGCCTGTTCTTCCTCACCAACAAGCTGCGTGATTCGGTCTGGGGCCTGGTCTCCACCTTCGCCCTCACCGGTTTCATGGGTTTCATCCTCGGCCCTATCCTCAACCGCTACCTGGGCATGCAGGGCGGCGCTGAAGTCGTCAGCTCGGCGTTCGCCATGACTGCGCTGGTGTTCGGCGGCCTGTCGGCCTATGTACTGATCACCCGCAAGGACATGAGCTTCCTGGGCGGCTTCATCACTGCCGGTTTCTTCGTGCTGATGGGTGCGGTGCTGGCCAGCCTGTTCTTCCAGATCAGCGGCCTGCAACTGGCGATCAGCGCTGGCTTCGTACTGTTCTCGTCGGTCTGCATTCTGTTCCAGACCAGCGCGATCATCCACGGTGGCGAGCGTAACTACATCATGGCAACCATCAGCCTGTATGTATCGATCTACAACCTGTTCATCAGCCTGCTGCAGCTGTTCGGCCTGATGGGTCGCGACGACTGATAGCCCGGTAGTGTACGAAAGCCCACTTCGGTGGGCTTTTTCATGGGTGGCGTTTGGGCTTTGCCAAATGGGTGTGCCACCGTAGAATGCGCTCCTTTTTTCTCCCGGGGCAGCACACTACCCATGAGCTCAATCGAACACCGGCCCGACGCACCCGCGCTGGCCAATGAACTGGTCCTGGGTCTGGAAGACCGCCCTCGCCTGCTGATCGGCCTGCTGGCTGCCCTGCAGCACTTGCTGGCGATCATCGTACCGATCGTGACGCCCGGCCTGCTGATTTGCCAGGCACTGGGGGTTTCAGCCCGCGATACCAACCTGATCGTGTCGATGTCGCTGGTCATCTCCGGGATTGCCACCTTTGTGCAGTGCCGCCGCTTCGGGCCGTTTGGCGCCGGGCTGCTGATCGTTCAGGGCACCAGCTTCAACTTTGTCGGCCCGCTGATCGCCGGCGGTGCGTTGATGGTCAAGCAAGGGACGCCGGTAGAAGGGGTGATGGCGGCCATCTTCGGTGTGGTCATTGCCGGTTCTTTCGTGGAAATGGGCATTTCCCGGATCCTGCCGTTCGTCAAGCGCCTGATCACCCCGCTGGTGACCGGTATCGTGGTGCTGATGATCGGCCTGACCCTGATCAAGGTCGGCTTGATCAGCATGGGTGGCGGCTTCACGGCCATGGCCAACGGCACCTTCGCCAACGGCGAGAACCTGCTGCTGTCCGGTGTGGTACTGGCGATTATCGTGGTGCTCAACCGTATTCCTGTGGTCTGGATGCGCAGCTGTGCCATCGTCATTGCCCTGGCCGTGGGCTACGCGCTGGCCGGCTATATGGGCCGCCTGGACTTTACCGGCATGCACCAGGCCGAGCTGTTCCAGGTGCCGATGCCACTGCACTTCGGCCTGAGCTTCTCTTGGGCACTGTTTATCCCGATGCTGGTGATCTACCTGGTGACCTCGCTGGAAGCCATCGGCGATGTCACCGCCACCAGTAAAGTGTCGCGCCAGCCGGTAGAAGGCCCGGTGTGGATGCAGCGGATCAAGGGCGGCGTGCTGGTGAACGGTGCCAACTCGCTGTTGGCCGGCGTGTTCAACACCTTCCCCAGCTCGATCTTCGCCCAGAACAATGGGGTGATTCAGCTAACCGGTATCGCCAGCCGCCACATTGGTGTGTGGATCGCCGCGATGCTGGTGCTGCTGGGCCTGTTCCCGGCAGTGGCCGGTGTAATTCAGGCAGTACCTGAGCCGGTACTGGGTGGCGCAGCGATGGTGATGTTCGGGGCCGTGGCGGCGTCGGGTATCAATATCCTCGCCAGCATCAGCCTGGACCGTCGTGCGCTGCTGATCATCTCGGTATCGTTGGCGCTGGGCCTGGGCGTGGCGCAGGTACCGGAGTTCCTCGCCCATATGCCATCGGCACTGCGCAATGTGCTGGAATCGGGCGTCGCCACCGGTGGGATCTGTGCACTGGTGTTGAACTGGTTCCTGCCAGAAAGCAGCGCGCAAAAGGCCTGATTGACGGTCGCCTCGTGGCCAGAGGCCGATAGAACAGGAAGCCCGCAGCCCGCTGCGGGCTTTTTGCTTTATTATTCCCTCAGATTTGCTGACAGAGCCTCCCATGAAGTTCGCGATTGCGGTTTTTTCCCCGGCCCACGCGCCCTCCTCGCGCCGCGCCCTGCTGTTCGCCCAAGCCGTACTGGCCGGCGGGCACGAGATTGTCCGGTTGTTTTTCTACCAGGATGGCGTTCACAACGCTTCGAGCAATGTGGTCACCCCCCAGGATGAGCTGGATGTGCCAGCCCAGTGGCGCACCTTTGTCAGCGAGCAACAGCTCGATGGCGTGGTGTGCATCGCCGCAGCCTTGCGCCGGGGCGTGCTGAACGCAGAAGAAGCCCAGCGCTATCAGCGCCAGGCGGCAAACCTGTCGGCGCCCTGGGAGCTGTCAGGCCTTGGTCAGTTGCATGAGGCCGCACAAACCGCCGACCGACTGGTCTGCTTTGGAGGCGATTGAAATGGCCAAGTCCCTGTTGATCATCAGCCGTCAAGCACCGTGGGCAGGCCCCTCCGCCCGCGAAGCATTGGACATCGCCCTGGCCGGCGGTGCCTTTGACTTGCCATTGGGCATGCTGTTTCTGGATGACGGCGTTTTCCAGCTCGCCCCCGGGCAACAACCTGCGCAACTGCAGCAGAAGAACCTTGCGGCGAACCTGCAGGCCCTGCCTATGTTCGGCGTAGAAGAATTGTTTGCTGCCCGCACCAGCCTGCACGAGCGCGGCCTTTGTGCCGAGCAGTTGAGTTTGCCGGTGGAAGTCTTGGACGACGGTGCCCTGGCAGCGCTGATTGACCGTTTTGATCAGGTGGTAACCCTCTGATGAGCACCCTGCATGTCATTTCCCACTCACCCTTTGGCGACGACCGCCTGAGCAGCTGCCTGCGCCTGCTTGGCCCCGCCGATGGCCTGTTGCTCTGTGGCGATGCGGTGTATGCCCTGCAACCCGGCAGCGCGCCGCTGAGCACCCTGCTGGCCCACAACCTTGGCGAGCGCCTGTTCGCGCTCGAAGAGGACCTGCAGGCACGCGCCATTGCGGCCGAGACCTTGGCCCGCAGCGTTGATTACCCGGCTTTCGTGGCCCTGTCCCTGCAGTACGACAAGGTCAACAGCTGGTTATGAGTACCCTGACTGTCGGCACCCGCGAGATCGCGCTGGATAAAGAAGGCTACCTGCTGGAACTGAGTGACTGGTCCAGCGACGTAGCCGCTGCACTGGCGGAACGTGAAGCACTGGAACTGACCGCCGAGCACTGGGAAGTGCTGGAGTTGCTGCGTCAGTTCTACCAGGAGTTCCAGCTGTCGCCAGCCACACGCCCGCTGATTAAATACACCGCCTTGAAGCTGGGCCCGGAAAAAGGCAACAGCCTGCACCTGAATCGCCTGTTCAAGGGTACCCCTGCCAAACTCGCCGCCAAGCTGGCGGGCCTGCCGAAGCCAACCAATTGCATATGACCGACCCTCGCCCGTTGACCCTCGAAACCCCGGCTGAGCACCCTTTCGCTCAGTTTGTGCGCATCCTTGGCAAAGGCAAGCGCGGTGCTCGCGGCCTGACCCGTGAAGAAGCCCGTGAGGCCATGGGCATGCTGCTCGACGAAAAGGTCGAGGAAACCCAGCTTGGCGCGTTCCTGATGCTGTTGCGGCACAAGGAAGAAAGCCCCGAGGAATTGGCAGGCTTCACCGAAGCGCTGCGCCAGCGCCTGCACGCGCCGCCAATGCAGGTCGACCTGGACTGGCCAAGCTACGCGGGCAAGAAGCGTCACCTGCCGTGGTTCCTGCTGGCGGCCAAGTGCCTGGCGGCAAACGGCGTACGCATCCTGATGCATGGTGGGGGTGCACATACCGCTGGGCGTCTGTACACCGAGCAACTGCTCGACCTGCTGCAGATTCCGCTGTGCCGCGACTGGAATGCCGTGTCTAAGGCGCTGGATAACCACCACTTGGCGTTTGCGCCATTACAGGACTGGGCACCCCAGCTGCAACGGATGATCGACCTGCGTAACACCCTGGGTCTGCGTTCGCCGATCCACTCCCTGGCTCGCGTGCTCAACCCGCTAGGCGCGCGCTGCGGCCTGCAGAGCATCTTCCACCCTGGCTATCAGGCGGTGCATCGCGAGGCCAGCCGACTGCTCGGTGACACGGCCATTGTGGTCAAGGGCGACGGGGGTGAGATCGAGGTCAATCCGGACAGCGCCAGCCATTTGTACGGCACGGCAAGCGGGCTGGATTGGGATGAAGAATGGCCAGCGCTGGCAGCGCAGCGCCATGTCAAACCGGCCAGCCTGGAACCGGAGCATTTACTGGCGGTCTGGCGTGGCGAAGCCAGCGACAGCTATGGCGAAATGGCCCTGATTTCGACCATGGCCCTGGCCCTGCGTGGGCTGGGCGATGACCGCGAAAACGCGTTCGCCAAGGCACGGGAATACTGGGCAGCACGCCCACTCGGCTAATGAACGGGCAGGCACCAGCCCTGCTGACAATGAAGGCGCCGCACACGCGGCGCCCATCACTGCAATCGCCAACAAAAGCCGTTTTTTACTGGGCGCCTTCGAACCAGGCGAGTTTGTCGCGCAGTTGCACCACCTCACCCACGATAACCAGCGTTGGCGCATGGACTTCATGCTCCGCCACCAGTGTCGGCAGGTCAGCCAACGTGCCGGTAAAGACGCGCTGATTGGGTGTGGTGCCTTGCTGAACGAGCGCAGCCGGGGTATCCGCAGCACGACCATGACGGATCAGCTCGGCGCAGATAGTCGGCAGCCCCACCAGCCCCATGTAGAACACCAGGGTCTGCGCTGGCGCCACCAGATCGTTCCACGGCAGGTTGCTGGTGCCATCCTTGAGATGACCGGTCACGAAGCGAACTGACTGCGCGTAATCGCGATGGGTCAGCGGAATACCGGCATACGCCGAGCAACCACTGGCCGCCGTGATGCCGGGCACTACCTGGAACGGAATGCCCTGCTCCGCCAGCTCCTCGATCTCTTCGCCGCCACGCCCGAAGATGAACGGATCGCCACCCTTGAGCCGCAGCACGCGCTTGCCTTGCTTGGCCAGGTCAACCAGTAGCTGATTGATCTGATCCTGAGGCACGGCGTGATCGGCGCGACGCTTGCCGACGTAAATACGTTCGGCATCACGGCGGCACAGCTCAATGATCGCCGGTGCCACCAGGCGGTCGTAGAGCACCACATCGGCTTGCTGCATCAGGCGCAAGGCACGGAAGGTCAGCAGATCAGGATCGCCAGGGCCGGCGCCGACCAGATAGACCTCACCCGAAGTCTGGGCAGGTACGCCATCGACCTTGGCCTGCAACAAGCGCTCGGCTTCAGCACCCTGCCCGGCCAGTTGGCGCTCGGCAATCGGCCCCTGAAAGACATCTTCCCAGAAGCCACGGCGCTGATTGACGTCTGGGTAGAGGGCTTTCACCTTGTGGCGAAAACGCGCAGCCAGACCCGCCAACTCACCATAAGCGGCAGGAATCCAGGTTTCCATCTTGGCCCGGATCAACCGGGCCAGCACCGGCGCGTCACCGCCGCTGGACACTGCGACAACCAGTGGCGAACGGTCGACAATGGCAGGGAAGATCACCGAACACAGCGCTGGCGCGTCGACCACATTGACTGGCACGCAACGCTGCCGGGCATCCGCAGACACCTGGGCATTAAGCACCTGGTCATCGGTCGCAGCGATGATCAACTGACAACCGTCCAGATCGCTTTCCTGATACCCACGGGACAGGAGTTCACCACCGCTGTGCCGAGCGAGCTCGGCCAATTGCCCTTCGATCTCGGGCGCAACCACACGTAATACGGCGCCGGCATCTGCCAGCAAGCGAGATTTGCGCAGGGCAATCTCGCCGCCACCTACGACCAGCACACGGCTGCCGCGCAGGTTGTGGAACAGCGGTAGGAATTCCATTTAGCCGATGACCTCCAGGCCGCCCATGTAAGGCTTGAGAGCCTCAGGCACACGGATCGAGCCGTCAGCTTGCTGGTAGTTTTCCAGCACTGCCACCAGCGTACGACCCACTGCCAGGCCCGAACCGTTGAGGGTGTGCACCAGTTCCGGCTTGCCGGTTTCCGGGTTGCGCCAGCGGGCCTGCATACGACGGGCCTGGAAGTCGCCACAGTTGGAGCACGAGGAAATCTCGCGGTACTTGTCCTGGCTCGGCACCCAGACTTCCAGGTCGTAGGTCTTGGTGGCGCTGAAGCCCATGTCGCCGGTGCACAGTGCCAGTACGCGATATGGCAGTTCGAGGGCCTGCAGTACGCGCTCGGCATTCGCCGTCAGGCCTTCCAGGGCGTCCATGGACTTGCTCGGCTCAACGATCTGAACCATTTCGACCTTGTCGAACTGGTGCTGGCGGATCATGCCACGGGTATCACGACCCGAGGCACCGGCCTCACTGCGGAAGCACGGAGTGTGGGCAACAAATTTGATCGGCAGCTGCTTGGCGTCGAGGATTTCGCCAGCAACGATGTTGGTCAGCGACACTTCAGCCGTCGGGATCAGGTAGAAGTCGGCTTCGCCTTCACGGGTGATCTTGAACAGGTCTTCTTCGAACTTCGGCAACTGGCCAGTGCCTTGCAGCGCAGGCGCTTGAACCAGGTACGGGGTATAGGCCTCTTCGTAGCCGTGCTCATTGATGTGCAGGTTGATCATGAACTGGGCCAGGGCACGGTGCAGGCGCGCAATCGGGCCACGCAGCAGGGCAAAACGTGCGCCCGACAGCTTGGCTGCGGTCTCGAAGTCC
The DNA here is from genome assembly GCF_014648275.1 of Pseudomonas laurentiana. Taxonomy (GTDB): domain Bacteria; phylum Pseudomonadota; class Gammaproteobacteria; order Pseudomonadales; family Pseudomonadaceae; genus Aquipseudomonas; species Aquipseudomonas laurentiana. The sequence goes on along the minus strand of NZ_BMQU01000019.1, from coordinate 83,635 downwards.
AGCCAGCCGTTCTTCTCGCCCAGGGCGACATGATCCTGGACCGGGAAGTCAAAGGCTTTCGGGGTGCCCCAACGGCGCACTTCGACGTTGCCTTCTTCGTCTTCGCCGACCGGCACCGACGCATCCGGCAGGTTCGGAATGCCCATCAGAATGCCATCCAGCTCGGACTGGATGCTGTCCAGCTCGACCTTGCCGCTGGCCAGCTCGGCCGCCATGCGCTCGACGTCAGCCATCAGCGGAGCGATGTCTTCGCCCTTGGCCTTGGCCTGGCCGATGGACTTGGAGCGGGCGTTACGCTCGGCCTGCAGCTGCTCGGTGCGGGTTTGCACCACCTTGCGGCGCTCTTCCAGTGCTTCGATGCGCGCGACATCCAGGCTGAAGCCACGGGAGGCCAGGCGGTCCGCCACTTCCTGAAGTTGGCCGCGTAACAGTTTGGAATCGAGCATATCGTTCTCTCGTTGGTTCAGAATTTGGTCAAAGACAGGCCTGCCCAGGTTGCGAGCAGGCCGCCAAGTACGCTGAGCGCGGCATAGCCGAACGCCAGCGGCGCCTGCCCGCTTTCGAGCAGGCGCACGGTATCCAGTGAAAAGGATGAAAAGGTAGTCAAGCCGCCAAGAAAGCCGACGATCAGCCCGGCCCTCAGTTCGACCGGGACCAGCGGGCGATGCAAGAACAGCCCGTACAACAGCCCGATCAACAAGCATCCAATCAGATTGACCGCCAGCGTACCGAGATAGAAGTGGCGTGGCCAGTACGCGTTTACCCAATTGGCCGTGGCAAAGCGTAGCAAAGTACCGGCAATGCCTCCGGCGCTCACCGCCGCGACGACCGCAATCATGGTTTTCTCCGTTGCCGGGGGCTTTGCCGGTCCAGCTCAGCCAGGTGCTTGAGCTTTTCGCCGATCTTCAGTTCCAGGCCACGGGGTACCGGTTGATAGTACGGGCGCGGTTCCAGGTTGTCGGGGAAGTAATCTTCACCAGCGGCATAGGCATCCGGCTCGTCGTGGGCATAACGGTATTCGTCGCCGTAGCCCAACTGTTTCATCAGCTTGGTCGGCGCGTTGCGCAAATGTAGCGGTACCTCAAGCGAACCATGTTCTGCAGCTTCGCGCATGGCCGCCTTGAAGGCCATGTACACCGCGTTACTCTTCGGCGCGCAGGCCAGGTAGGTAATCGCTTGCGCCACCGCCAGTTCGCCTTCCGGGCTACCCAGGCGCTCCTGCACGTCCCAGGCGGCCAGGCACAGGCTCAGCGCGCGAGGGTCGGCGTTGCCAATGTCTTCACTGGCCATGCGCACCACGCGCCGGGCAATGTAGAGCGGGTCGCAACCGCCGTCGAGCATCCGCGCAAACCAGTACAGCGCGCCATCGGGGTTGGAGCCACGCACCGATTTATGCAGTGCCGAGATCTGGTCGTAGAACGCCTCCCCGCCCTTGTCGAAACGACGACGGGTATCGCCCAGCAGGCTTTGCAGCAGCTCGACGCCGATCTCGCTGCCGTCTTCGGCCAGATCCGAGGCGTTCTCCAGCAAATTGAGCAGGCGTCGGCCATCACCATCGGCCGCCGCCAAAAGCATCTTGAAACCCTCGTCGCCCAGGCTGAGCTGGCGCTTGCCCAGGCCTCGCTCCTCGCTCAGCGCACGCTGCACCAGCTTGCGCAGCGCCGTTTCGTCGAGGCTTTTCAGCACATAGACCCGCGCCCGCGAAAGCAAGGCATTGTTCAACTCAAACGAGGGGTTTTCGGTAGTCGCGCCGATAAAAATCAGCGTGCCATCTTCGACATAGGGCAGGAAGGCATCCTGCTGCGACTTGTTGAAACGGTGAACTTCATCGACAAACAGGATGGTACGGCGACCATACTGGCCGGCCTGCTGCTTGGCGATCTCTACCGCGTGACGGATCTCCTTGACCCCGGCCAGCACCGCCGACACCGTCTCGAAGTGGGCATCGCAAAACTGCGCCAGCAACCGCGCCAGGGTGGTCTTGCCCACCCCTGGCGGCCCCCAGAAGATCATCGAGTGCAGCGCGCCCTGCTCCAGTGCCTCACGCAGTGGCTTGCCACGCGCCAGCAGGTGCTCCTGACCGACGTACTCGTCCAGATTGGCCGGGCGCAGACGCGCGGCCAAGGGCTGGGCAACAGGCTCACTACGAAACAGGTCCATCAACGGCTGCCTTACCTCTTATTCCTGAATGACGTCAGCGCCTTTCGGGATGTCGAACTTGAATCTGCCCGCTGGAATCGCCTCATTGGCCTTGACCCCGGTGAACAAGATATTGGTGCGCTGACCGACACTGTCGATCAGTTGCATGTCATTGATCAGGCCACGGCGAAACGACAGGCGCAGCGAGTCGAACAAGGTGTCCTTGGTTTTCGGCTTGAGGGTGAAATCCACCACCTCGCCTTGCTCCTTGGAGGAAATCTCGAAGCTCTGGCTGATCTTCGACACATCGCCGGACAGCAGCAACGCTGGCGTCTGGGTCAAGCGCTCGTCGAGCTTCTTGATCGTCGCCTGCTCCAGATCCGGGTCCCACAGGGTGACTTTCTGCCCGTCCGAGACCACGACCTGCTCCTGTGGCGCATCCGTGTGCCAGTAGAACAGGCCAGGACGTTTTACTGACATCTCACCATTGGTTTCCTGCAACTGGGTACCGCTGCCATCAAGGGTCAACTGAGAGAAACGGGCAGTAATTGTCTGCGATTTTTCCAGCAACTGGGTCAGACGCGCCACGTCTTGCTCACCGGCATAGGCCGGAATGGCGGACACCGTCAGGGCAGAAACCAACAACATGCGAATCAGGCGCATGAGAATCCTCGTAGAACAGTGAATGGGCCGGGCACCGTCATTGGCACCCGGCAAAATCGATCATCAGTCGCGCATCGGCCCTGGCGCAATGACTTCGCGCGAGCCGTTAGTGTTCATGGCCGTGACCACGCCGGCCATCTCCATCGCTTCGATCATCCGTGCAGCGCGGTTGTAACCGATCTTCAGCTTGCGCTGGACGGCGGAAATGGAAGCGCGACGGCTCTCCAGAACGAACTGAACCGCTTCATCGTACAACGCATCGGTCTCAGAGTCGTCGCCACCCTCACCGCCGCTACCGCCATCAAAGCCACTGCCGGCCTCTTCGACACCGTTGAGGATGTCATCGTTGTAGTCCGGGGCGCCGCGCTGTTTCCACGCTTCAACCACGCGGTGCACTTCTTCGTCGGAAACGAACGCACCGTGTACGCGGATTGGCAGGCTGGTGCCTGGCGGCATGTAGAGCATGTCACCATGGCCGAGCAACTGCTCAGCACCACCCTGGTCGATGATGGTGCGCGAGTCGATCTTGCTCGACACCTGAAAGGCCATACGGGTCGGGATGTTAGCCTTGATCAGGCCGGTAATCACGTCTACCGAGGGCCGCTGGGTTGCGAGGATCAAGTGAATACCGGCCGCACGCGCTTTCTGGGCGATACGGGCGATCAGCTCTTCGACCTTCTTGCCCACGATCATCATCATGTCGGCAAATTCGTCGACCACCACCACGATGGTCGGCAGGGTTTTCAGCAGCGGCGGCTGATCGTCCATGCTTTCACGGCGGAACAGCGGGTCGTAGACCGGTTCGCCAGCTTCCTCGCCGTCCTTGATCTTGCGGTTGAAGCCAGCCAGGTTACGCACACCCATGGCCGCCATCAGCTTGTAGCGCCGCTCCATCTCGGCCACGCTCCAGCGCAGGGCGTTAGCCGCGTCCTTCATGTCGGTGACGACAGGGCAAAGCAAGTGCGGAATACCTTCATAGATCGACAACTCGAGCATTTTCGGGTCGATCATGATCAGCTTGGCGTCTTCCGGGCTCGACTTGAACAGGATCGACAGGATCATTGCGTTGACCCCCACCGACTTACCGGAACCGGTGGTACCCGCCACCAACAGGTGTGGCATCTTGGCCAGGTCGGTAATCACCGGTTTACCGCCAATGTCGTGGCCCAGCGCCAACGTGACCGGTGACTTGGCTTCATCGTACTGCGGCGAAGACAACACTTCGGAGAAGCGCACGATCTGCCGGTCTTCGTTCGGGATCTCGATACCGACGGTGGTCTTGCCGGGAATGACCTCGACCACCCGCACGCTGGTCACGGCCAGCGAGCGCGCCAGGTCCTTCGCCAGGTTGGCGATACGGCTGACCTTGACCCCGGCAGCAGGCTGAATCTCATAACGGGTAATCACCGGGCCGGGGTGGATCGAATCCACCGACACTTCGACACCGAACTCCTTGAGCTTGATTTCCAGCAGTTGCCCGACACCCGCCAGCGACTCAGGCGAGTAGTTGACCTGTTTCTTCTCGGCAGGATCGAGGATCGAGATCGGTGGCAAGGTGCCTTCGACAGCACTGTCGACGAACACCTGCGCGGGCTTCTCTGCCGGCACACGCTTGACCGGCTCCGCTGCCTTGGCCGGCGCTGGAGCTGGAGCTGGAGCTGGCATGATGATCGGTGCAGGCGACTGTGGACGCTCGACCACCGGCTTGCTCGGCGCAGGTTCGCGCTCAGCGACACGCTCCCGAGCCTTGGCCGGCTCGCGGCGTTCGGCAACCACCGGCGCCATGATCTCGTGGTCCCGCTCGTCGACCGCACGCAATTGGGCAACCAGTTGCTTGCGCTCGTTACGTGCAGCCCACCAACGACTGGCCGCGCCCTGAAACACCTCGAACAGGTCAAGGGTGATCTTGCCGGTAAGGTCCATCACCTTGAACCAGGACAGGTCGGTGAACACCGTAAGGCCAAACAGAAACAGGGCAATGAACATCAGGGTACTGCCCTGCACGTTCAACGCATTCTTGGCCAGGTCACCCAGGCTTTCGCCCAGCGCGCCGCCTGCAGACGCCGGCAGGCTTGGGGCCGAATGGAAATGAATATGCGCCAGCGCGGCACCGGACAGCACCAGGAACACCAAGCCGATCAGGCGCCAGGAAAACAGCCAGCCGCTCCACTGCCAGGGCTGGTGACGCTCACGAAAGATCTGCCAGGTCTTGATCGCCAGCAATAACGGGAAGATGTAGGCGAAATAACCCAACACCATGAACAACACATCCGCAAAGAATGCGCCGGCGCGGCCCGCGGCGTTCTGCACCTGATCGACATTGCTGGTGTGACTGAAGCCAGGATCTGCCTGGTCGTAGGTGAGCAAAGCCATCCACAGATACAGGCACAGGGCGCCCATGGCAATCAGGGCACCCTCCTTGAGCCGGTAGTGCAGTTGCTGGCGCCAAAGCGGTACCGGCAAGGGGTTCGGGGTAGCGGTGGATTTCTTCAAAACGCGTCTATTCCTGCGCTGCTTGCGCGTCCAACAGGTGGCCGGCTGACGGAGGCAGCCAACAAACCATTACTTTTAACATTACTACCCGCATGCCGCCATGGCGGTGCGCCAGAATACGACGCGGACGGGATTAATTGCATAATGTTCAATTTGAGCACGCATTCTCTTTTGTGACAAAGGCTTATACGGGCTTTTTGCGTAGTAGGGACAACAAATCAGCCGGCAAGTTGCGGTTGACCCGCATCGCTCTGGCAGGCGATCCTGACCACCCTCCCCTCTTCTGCCGTTGAAACGACGATGCTGACCTGGCTGAGCCGCGATTCTCTTGACTTCCCCCCTTTGGAAAAGGCCCTGCGCGACCCTAACGGCCTGCTTGCCGCTGGTGGCGATCTGAGCGCAGAACGACTGGTCCAGGCCTATCGGCATGGCTGCTTCCCCTGGTACCAGGATGGCCAGCCGATCCTGTGGTGGTCGCCAGACCCACGCACCGTGCTGTTCCCCGACGAATTGCATGTCTCGCGCTCGCTGCGCAAGGTCATGCGCCAGGGCCGTTATCAGGTCAGCTTCGACCAGGATTTTGCCGGTGTCATCCGCGCCTGCGCGGCACCACGCACCTATGCCGACGGCACCTGGATCACCGACAGCATGCAAAACGCCTACCTGAAGCTGCACCAACAGGGGTTTGCCCACTCGGTGGAAGTGCGCGAACACGGCGAACTTGTCGGTGGCCTGTATGGCCTGGCAATGGGGCGCCTGTTCTTTGGCGAGTCGATGTTCAGCCGGGCTGACAACGCTTCCAAAGTCGGCTTTGCAACGCTGGTCGAACACCTGAAAAACGCCGGTTTTGTCCTGATCGACTGCCAGATGCCCACCGAGCACCTGCATAGCCTCGGTGCCCGAGCAATTGCCCGCGCCACATTCGCCGACTACCTGAAACGCTACCTCGATCAACCCAACTCGGCGACATGGGTTTGCTAGGCGAGTTTTTCCAGCTGGCTTACACTTAAAACAAAGTCACTCCCGAGGGGTTGATCATGACAGAGCTGGCGCGGTTGAAGTTTTATGCCACTCAACCCCATTCCTGCAGCTACCTGCCAAACGAGCAAGCCACGACGCTGTTTCTCGACCCGAGCCAGCCGATGGACGTGCATGTCTACGCAGATCTGTCGGAGATGGGCTTCCGGCGCAGCGGCGACCACCTCTACCGGCCGCACTGCCAGAACTGCAATGCCTGCGTACCGGCGCGGATTCCGGCTGCACGCTTTTTGCCCAGCCGCCAGCAGAAGCGCATCCTCAAGCGCAACGCCGACCTGGTCGTGACCGCTGCACGCCCGGCGTTCAACGAAGAGTACTTCGACCTGTATCGGCGCTACATCGAGCAGCGCCATGCCGATGGCGACATGTACCCACCGAGCCGCGATCAGTTCGCCACCTTCCTGGTGCGCGACCTGCCGTTCTCACGTTTCTATGAATTTCGCCTGGATGGCCGCCTGCTCGCCGTAGCGGTCACCGACCTGCTGCCCAACGGCCTGTCAGCGGTCTACACCTTCTACGAGCCCGATGAGGAGCGTCGCAGCCTGGGGCGCTATGCCATCCTCTGGCAGATCACCGAAGCGCTGCGCCTGGACCTGGAGGCGGTCTACCTGGGCTACTGGATCAAGAACTGCAAAAAGATGAGTTACAAGACCCAGTACCGTCCCATCGAGCTGCTGATCAACCAGCGCTGGGTGACGCTAAATTGAAATCCTTGGCTTGAACCCCATTTTTCGGGCACAATGCACGCCACTTTTTTTGCCTGGCGCAGCCGCACCGGGCCATTAACTGGATACCGAGGGCTTTACTGCATGTCGAAAGAAGACAGCTTCGAAATGGAAGGCACTGTCGTCGACACCCTGCCCAACACCATGTTCCGCGTGGAGTTGGAAAACGGGCACGTCGTTACCGCGCATATCTCTGGAAAAATGCGCAAGAACTACATTCGAATTCTGACTGGTGACAAGGTCCGCGTCGAACTGACGCCTTATGACCTGAGCAAAGGGCGCATCACCTACCGCGCCCGTTAAACGTCATCAACGAAAACGCCCGGCATCAGCCGGGCGTTTTCGTTTGTCTTAATGAAACCATGGAGACCCTATCTGCACCCTCTCCGGCAAGGCCGGCTCCCAAAGGAGCCGGGCTGCCGATGACGGCTATCAGGCCATTTCAGCCGTCGTCTCGAACTCGAACACCAACTCGCCATCACGCATGTCGACGTGCACCACGCCACCATGCTCGGCCAGCTCGCCAAACAGGATCTCTTCAGCCAATGGCCGCTTGATCTTGTCCTGAATCAGCCGCGCCATTGGCCGCGCCCCCATCTGCGCATCATAGCCACTGGCCGCCAGCCAACTACGCGCCGCATCGGAAACCTCCAACAGCACGCGCTTGTCTTCGAGTTGCGCCTGCAGTTCGGTGAGGAACTTGTCGACCACACTCTTGATGGTTTCGTGGCTCAGGCGACCAAACTGAATGATGGTGTCCAGGCGGTTACGGAACTCCGGCGTGAAGCTTTTCTTGATGACTTCCATCGCATCGGACGAGTGATCCTGCTGCGTAAAGCCAATAGAGGCCCGTGCAGCCGTCTCGGCACCTGCGTTGGTGGTCATGATGACGATCACGTTGCGGAAGTCCGCCTTGCGCCCGTTGTTGTCGGTCAGCGTGCCATGGTCCATCACCTGCAGCAGCAGGTTGAAGACTTCCGGATGCGCCTTCTCGATCTCATCAAGCAGCAACACGCAGTGCGGCTGCTTGGTGATTGCTTCGGTCAGCAAGCCACCCTGATCGAAACCGACATAACCGGGCGGTGCACCAATCAGACGCGACACGGTATGCCGCTCCATGTACTCGGACATGTCGAAGCGCACCAGCTCGACACCCAGCGACTTGGCCAGTTGTCGCGCCGCCTCGGTCTTGCCGACACCTGTCGGCCCGGCAAAGAGGAACGAGCCGACCGGCTTGTCCGGCGACTTCAGGCCTGCCCGCGACAACTTGATCGCGGTAGCCAGCGAGTCAATGGCGGCATCCTGACCGAACACCGTCAGCTTCAGGTCACGCTCCAGGTTACGCAGCAACTCCTTGTCGGAGCTGGTGACGTGTTTTGGTGGAATCCGCGCGATCTTGGCAACAATATCCTCGACCTGTGGCACATCAATGCGCTTGACCCGCAACTCTACTGGCTGCAGACGCTGGTAGGCACCGGCTTCGTCGATGACGTCGATGGCCTTGTCAGGCATGTGCCGATCATTGATGTAGCGCGCTGCGAGCTCCGCAGCCGCACGCAGGGCCTCATCGCTGTACTCGATGTTGTGGTGCGACTCGAAACGCCCCTTGAGGCCGCGCAGGATGCCAACGGTATCTTCCACCGATGGCTCACTGACATCGACCTTCTGGAAGCGCCGTGCCAAGGCACGGTCTTTCTCGAAGATCCCACGGAACTCCTGGAACGTGGTCGAACCGATGCAGCGGATATCGCCCGAGGACAGTAACGGCTTGAGCAGATTGGACGCATCCATCACGCCGCCCGATGCTGCACCAGCGCCGATGATGGTGTGGATCTCATCGATGAACAGAATCGCTTGCGGCCGTTTGCGCAGCTCATTGAGCAACGCCTTGAAGCGCTTCTCGAAATCGCCACGGTACTTGGTACCGGCCAACAGTGCGCCCAGGTCAAGCGAGTAGACCACACTGTGGGACAGCAGATCCGGCACCTGGCCATCGACAATGCGCTTGGCAAGGCCTTCGGCAATGGCGGTTTTGCCCACGCCCGCCTCACCGACCAGCAGCGGGTTGTTCTTGCGCCGACGGGCAAGGATTTGCGCCACGCGCTCAACCTCGGCCTCACGCCCCACCAACGGGTCGATGCGCCCTTGGCGCGCCTGCTCGTTGAGGTTGCTGGCATAGGCATCCAGCGGATTGCCCGAAGAAGACGTTTCACCGCCCTCCTCATCCTGCATTTCCTGATCGTTTTCTGAATGCTCGCCATGCCCTGGCACCTTGGAGATGCCATGGGCAATGTAGTTGACCACGTCGATGCGGGCCACACTTTGCTGTTTCAGCAGGAACACCGCCTGGCTTTCCTGCTCGCTGAAAATCGCCACCAGCACATTGGCACCGGTAACCTCACGCTTGCCCGAGCTCTGTACATGGAACACCGCACGTTGCAACACGCGCTGGAAGCCCAGGGTTGGCTGGGTTTCGCGATCCTCATCGTGCACCGGGATCAACGGCGTGGTGGAGTCAATGAACTCCTGCAGGTCGTGTTTGAGTTTGTCGAGGTTCGCACCACAGGCCCGCAGAACGGTGGCGGCTGCCTCGTTATCCAATAGCGCCAGCAAAAGGTGCTCGACGGTCATGAATTCATGACGCTTCGAACGGGCCTCCTTGAAGGCCAGATTGAGGGTGACTTCGAGCTCGCGGTTTAACATAGCTTCACCTCATACCCAAGTGGCCGGCGATTAACCGTCCTTCTCGATTTCACAGAGTAGCGGATGCTGGCTTTCCCTTGCGTATTGGTTGACCTGCATGGCCTTGGTCTCGGCGATGTCACGGGTAAACAATCCGCACACTGCCCGTCCTTCTGTGTGGACGGCCAGCATGACCTTGGTCGCCAGCTCGCGGTTCAGGTTAAAGAACATTTCGAGCACTTCGACGACAAAATCCATCGGGGTGTAATCATCATTGAACAAAACCACCTTGTACATCGGTGGTGCCTGCAGCGCTGGCTTGGCTTCCTGCACTGCCAGCCCGGACCCATCGTCCTCATGCGATTGCGGATGATCCTGATTGAATGTTAGTCGAATCTGGCTATGTGCATGCATGGAAAGAATTTCATCATTTCGACACGTTAAGGTTGTGAGTTGACCGCCGGGTCGACGCCTGAACGACCGTCGCACTGCCTTGACTATCAGCAAAACGGTGTTACAACCAATAAGAACCCACCGTGGTCAACAAGGTCCGCGCAGTCAACCAGAGTTCGCAGGTTAATCAGCGGATTGAGTGGATGATACTCCAGTGATGGAGTCCTTTGCAGAGGGATATGAGGATGGCAAGCGGTAAAGTCAAGTGGTTCAACAATGCCAAGGGCTACGGTTTCATCAACGAGGAGGGCAAGACCGACGACCTCTTCGCCCATTACTCGGCCATTGAGATGGACGGCTACAAGACGTTGAAAGCCGGACAAGCCGTTTCCTTCGAGATCATCCAGGGCCCCAAGGGATTACACGCCGTGAAGATCAAGGCAGCCGCAAAAACGGAAACCACGGCCCCCACCGCCCCCTCGACCACCACGCTCGCCTGACAACACCTGCTTTTGAATCGCGCATAAAAAACCGGCCAATCCGCAGGGACTGGCCGGTTTTTGGTATCGCCCTTACATGTGCTTGATCAGTGCCTCACCGAAGCCGGAACTCGACACCAGCGTAGCGCCTTCCATAAGGCGCTCGAAGTCGTAGGTCACCGTCTTGGCCGCAATAGCACCGTTGGTGCCCTTGATGATCAGGTCAGCCGCCTCGGTCCAGCCCAGGTGACGCAGCATCATTTCGGCGGAGAGGATCACCGAGCCCGGGTTGACCTGGTTCTTGCCGGCGTATTTCGGCGCGGTACCGTGGGTAGCTTCGAACATGGCCACGGTGTCGGACAGGTTGGCGCCCGGCGCAATACCGATACCGCCAACCTCGGCCGCCAGGGCGTCGGAGAGGTAGTCACCGTTGAGGTTGAGGGTCGCAATGACATCGTACTCGGCCGGACGCAGCAGGATCTGCTGGAGCATGGCGTCGGCGATGGCATCCTTGACCACGACCTTGCGGCCGGTTTTCGGGTTCTTGAACTGCATCCACGGGCCACCATCGAGCAGTTCCGCACCAAACTCGTTCTTGGCGACTTCGTAGCCCCAGTCCTTGAAGGCACCCTCGGTGAACTTCATGATATTGCCCTTGTGCACCAGGGTCAGCGACTCACGGTCGTTGTCCACGACGTACTGCAGGGCCTTGCGCACCAGGCGCTGGGTGCCTTGTTTGGAGACCGGCTTGATACCGATACCGCAATCCTGATCGAAACGGATCTTGGTCACACCCATTTCTTCCTTCAGGAATTTGATGACCTTGTTCGCCTCAGGCGAACCGGCCTTCCATTCGATACCGGCATAGATGTCTTCGGAGTTCTCACGGAAGATCACCATATCGACATCGCCGGGCTTCTTGACCGGGCTTGGAACACCTTCGAACCACACCACCGGACGCAGGCAAACATACAGGTCCAGTTGCTGACGCAGGGCCACGTTCAGGGAACGGATACCACCACCGACCGGGGTGGTCAGCGGGCCCTTGATGGAGACAACGTAATCCTTGACCGCGTCCAGGGTTTCCTGAGGCAGCCAGGTATCCTGGTCATACACCTGGGTAGCCTTCTCGCCGGCATAGACTTCCATCCAGGAAATCTTGCGCTTGCCACCATAGGCCTTCTCTACAGCAGCATCGACGACCTTGATCATGACCGGGCTGACGTCGACGCCTATGCCGTCACCTTCAATGAACGGGATGATCGGATTATCTGGAACATTGAGAGAATGGTCTGCGTTGACGGTGATTTTGTCGCCGACTGCCGGAACCTTGATTTTCTGGTATCCCATGCTGCACTCCGTTTTTTTGGTGTGGTTCGTCATCATGCATTACCCAGAGCCTAACCCAGTTGACGGAGAACGGAAACCTCGTGCGCCAAACCGTCACAAAGCGCCAAATTCTCTACATCTTTCGTCTATAAGTGACCAACCGACCACTACGCCTTGGTGATTAAGACCAAGGGTTTGGTATACTCCGCCGGTGACCAAAGGGTCACTGGGGGCAACCGGTCTGAAATGAGACGCGCGCCCCGACAAGACTGAGCTGTTACCGCAGCCCAGCCGTTTGACACTCGACTGATGCATCACCATCAACGCCCAGAACCCTCGACCTTCTGCTTATGGATGTGTCCAGGCGAAGCGCCTACCCTGCGCACCTCGAGATTCTGTGCACGCTCAGCAAAACAGAGAGTTAACCCGAATATGCCCACCCGATCCAAGATCATCTACACCTTCACCGACGAAGCCCCTGCCCTCGCCACCTACTCACTGCTGCCCATCGTCGAAGCCTTCACCGCTACCGCCGACATCGCGGTAGAAACCCGGGACATCTCTCTCGCCGGCCGTATCCTTTCTGCCTTCCCTGAACAGCTCGGCGCCGACAAGCAAGTGGCCGACCACCTGGCAGAACTGGGCAAACTGGCAACCACGCCAGAAGCCAACATCATCAAGCTGCCGAACATCAGCGCCTCGGTTCCACAACTGAAAGCCGCGATCAAGGAACTGCAAGCCAAAGGTTTCAACATTCCGGACTACCCGGAAACCCCGGCCACCGACGCCGAGAAAGAAACCCGCGCACGCTATGACCGCATCAAGGGCAGCGCCGTAAACCCGGTACTGCGCGAAGGTAACTCCGACCGCCGTGCACCGCTGTCGGTCAAGAACTACGCCCGCAAGCACCCGCACAAAATGGGCGCCTGGGCTGCAGACTCCAAGTCCCACGTTGCCCACATGAGCAACGGTGACTTCTACGGCAGCGAAAAAGCCGCGCTGATCGACGCCGATGACAGCCTGCGCATCGAACTGCTGGACAAGAACGGCAACACCACCGTTCTGAAAGAGAAAACCTCGGTCAAGGCCGGCGAAATCATCGACTGCGCGGTCATGAGCCGCAAGGCCCTGCGCAGCTTCATCGCCGCCGAAATCGAAGACGCCAAGGCCAAGGGCGTACTGCTGTCGGTTCACCTGAAGGCAACCATGATGAAGGTCTCCGACCCGATCATGTTCGGCCAGATCGTTGCCGAGTACTATCAGGACGCGCTGAACAAGCACGCTGACGTACTGGAGCAGATCGGCTTCAACCTGAACAACGGTATCGGCGACCTGTACGCCCGTATCAAGGCCCTGCCTGCCGAGAAGCAAGCCGAGATCGAAGCTGACATCCAGGCGGTCTATGCTGTTCGCCCGGCACTGGCCATGGTCAACTCCGACAAAGGCATCACCAACCTGCACGTGCCAAGCGACGTGATCGTCGACGCTTCGATGCCGGCGATGATCCGTGACTCGGGCAAGATGTGGAACACCGAAGGCCAACTGCAAGACACCAAGGCCGTCATCCCGGATCGTTGCTACGCGACCATCTACCAGGCCGTTATCGAAGACTGCAAGAAACACGGCGCCTTCGATCCGACCACCATGGGCAGCGTACCGAACGTTGGCCTGATGGCGCAGAAAGCCGAAGAGTACGGCTCTCACGACAAGACCTTCCAACTCGCAGCCGACGGCGTTGTTCGCGTTGTGGACAGCAAAGGCAACCTGGTGCTGCAGCAGGAAGTCGAAGCGGGCGATATCTTCCGCATGTGCCAAGCCAAAGACGCCCCGATCCAGGACTGGGTCAAACTGGCCGTCAACCGCGCTCGTGCCAGCAACACCCCAGCCATTTTCTGGCTCGACCCGCAACGCGCCCATGACGGCGTGATGATCGAGAAAGTCCAGAAGTACCTGAAAGACCACGACACCACCGGCCTGGATATTCGCGTCCTGTCGCCTGTCGAGGCCATGAAGGTTTCGCTGGAGCGTATCCGTGCAGGCAAGGACACCATCTCGGTGACCGGTAACGTACTGCGCGACTACCTGACCGACCTGTTCCCGATCATGGAGCTGGGCACCAGCGCCAAGATGCTGTCGATCGTTCCGCTGATGAACAACGGCGGCCTGTTCGAAACCGGCGCCGGCGGCTCGGCACCGAAACACGTACAGCAACTGGTCGAAGAGAACTTCCTGCGCTGGGACTCGCTGGGTGAATTCCTGGCCCTGGCCGCATCTCTGGAACACCTGAGCAACGCCTACGCCAACCCGAAAGCCAAGGTCCTGGCCAACACCCTGGACCAGGCGACCGGCAAGTTCCTGGACGACAACAAGTCGCCAGCACGCAAGGTGGGTGGTATCGACAACCGCGGCAGCCACTTCTACCTGACCCTGTTCTGGGCCCAGGCACTGGCTGCACAAAACGACGACGCCGCTCTGCAAGCACGCTTCGCACCGCTGGCCAAGGCACTGACCGAGAACGAAGCGACCATCGTCGCCGAGCTCAACGCCGTCCAAGGCAAGCCAGCCGAAATCGGTGGTTACTACTACCCTGATGCCGAGCTGACCAGCAAAGTGATGCGCCCAAGCCAAACCTTCAACAGTGCGATCTCCGCCCTGTAAGGCTCGCTTGATGTAACACCAGAAACCCCGGCCACGCACCGGGGTTTCTGCTTTTTACAGATTCGTGGTACCCGTATTGTCGGCATGATCGGCACTACGACCCGCCAGCACACACAGGACCTTGCGCATGACCTGGCAACCCCACATCACCGTCGCCACCATTGTCGAAGACCAGGGCCGCTTCCTGCTGGTCGAAGAGTTCAAAGCCGGCAAGCATGTATTCAACCAGCCGGCCGGCCACCTGGAAGCCAACGAGTCGCTGGCCGAGGCCGCCCTGCGCGAAACCCTTGAGGAGACCGCCTGGGACGTAGAACTGACCGGCGTGGTCGGCATCTACCTCTACACGGCCCCCAGCAATGGCGTGACCTACCAGCGCGTCTGCTTTGCCGCCAAGCCGGTGCGACATAATGCCGACCGCGCACTGGACAGCGACATCGTCCGCGCCGTGTGGCTGACCCGCGAGGAACTGCTCGCCGACCCCGAGCACTGGCGCAGTGAACTGGTACCTCGCTGCATTGACGACTTCCTCGCCGGCCCCTTGCATAGCCTGGCGGTAATACGCGATTGAGCATGGTTTTCGCCTTGCCGCGCACAGCCTGTTAGAATCTTGTCCTTTTACCCGGATACGCAGCGATTCCTATGTCCACTCCAGCTCTCAAAGAACCCGAAAAGACGCGCGTGATCGTCGGCATGTCCGGCGGCGTGGACTCTTCCGTTTCCGCCCTTCTGCTGATGGAGCAGGGCTATCAGGTCGAAGGCCTGTTCATGAAGAACTGGGAAGAAGACGACGGTACCGAGTACTGCACCGCCCGCGAAGACCTGGCTGACGCACAAGCCGTGTGCGACCGCATCGGCATCAAACTGCACACCGCCAACTTCGCCGCCGAATACTGGGACAACGTGTTTGAGCACTTCCTGGCAGAATACAAGGCCGGACGCACGCCAAACCCGGACATCCTCTGCAACCGCGAAATCAAGTTCAAGGCGTTCCTCGACTACGCCCTGATGCTTGGTGCCGACCTGATCGCCACCGGCCACTACGTGCGCCGCCGTGACATCGACGGTCGTACCGAACTGCTCAAAGGCCTGGACCCGAACAAGGACCAGAGCTACTTCCTCCACGCCGTCGGCGGCGAGCAGATTGCCCGCACACTGTTCCCGGTAGGCGAACTGGAGAAGCCGGAAGTACGCGCCATCGCCGAAAAGCATGGCCTGGCCACTGCAAAGAAAAAAGATTCCACCGGCATCTGCTTTATCGGTGAGCGTCGCTTCAGCGACTTCCTGAAGCAGTACCTGCCCGCCCAGCCGGGCGAAATCCAGACCACCGAAGGTGAAGTCATTGGTCGCCACCACGGCCTGATGTACCACACCATCGGTCAGCGCCAGGGCCTGGGTATTGGCGGCCTGAAAGACGCAGGCGACGAGCCATGGTATGTCCTGGAAAAAGACCTTGCCCGCAACGTGCTGGTGGTTGGCCAGGGCAATGAACACCCTTGGCTGTTCTCCCGCGCCCTGCTCGCCTCGGAGATCTTCTGGGTCAACCCGATAGACCTCTCCAGCCCGCGTCGCCTGACCGCGAAGGTGCGCTACCGCCAAAGCGACCAGGCCTGCACCCTGGAACGTACCAGCGACGGCTATCGTGCCGTGTTTGAAGAACCCCAGCGGGCGGTAACGCCGGGCCAGTCCGTCGTTTTCTATGATGGCGAAATCTGCCTGGGCGGCGGCGTGATCGAAGCGGCCGAGCCATGGAGCCAGCGCTGATGAATACCACGCAAGAGCAGCTGGTCGCGCTGGGCGGTGTCTTTGAGGCCGCCGTACTGGTCGATCGAATTGCCCGCACCGGGCAGGTCAGCGAGGCCAACCTGGGTTGCATGCTAGGCAGCCTGCTGGTGCGCGACCCCAAAGACACCCTGGAAGTATTCGGCGGTGATGACCTCAACCTGCGTGACGGCTACCGCGCCCTGGTCAGCGCCCTGGAGCGCGACCCGGCCAGCCTGCAGCGTGAGCCGCTACGCTACGCCCTGTCGATGCTGGGCCTTGAGCGCCAGTTGGCCAAGCGGGGCGACATGCTTGAAGTCATTGGCAACCGCCTGCCGCAGATCCAGTCCCAGGCCGATCATTTCGGCCTGGCTCACGAGAACGTCATTGCCTCCAGTGGCGCCCTGTACCAGGACACCCTGAGCACCCTGCGCCAGCGCATTCAGGTTCATGGCGACATGCGCCACCTGCAACAACCCAACAACGCCTCAAAGATCCGTGCCCTGCTGCTCGCCGGCATCCGCGCGGCGCGCCTCTGGCGCCAGCTCGGCGGTCATCGCTGGCAACTGGTGTTCAGCCGGCGCAAACTGCTCAAAGAGCTCTACCCGATGATGCGCGGCTAAACACCGCACAGGAGCCAGCCTTGCTGGCGATTCAAGCAGCGCGAAACAGCGGATGGCTCAACGTCACCATCGCTGGCAACGCTGGCTCCTGCATACACCAAGCGCTTTACCTTTTGTCAGACCCCCGACCCGGGTGCATTTTTCATGTATGATATGCGCCCTTTTCGTTGCCCGACTGTCCGAGAACACCCCATGCAGCTCTCCTCGCTCACTGCGGTTTCCCCTGTTGACGGCCGCTACGCCGGCAAAACCCAGGCCCTGCGCCCTATTTTCAGCGAATACGGCCTGATCCGTTTCCGCGCCCTGGTTGAAGTTCGCTGGCTCCAGCGCCTGGCCGCTCACCCGCAAATCAGCGAAGTTCCGGCCTTCTCCGCCGAAGCCAACGCCCTGCTCAACGGCCTGGCCGATGAGTTCGCCCTCGAGCACGCCGAGCGTGTGAAAGAAATCGAGCGCACCACCAACCACGACGTCAAAGCCATCGAATACCTGCTCAAGGAGCAGGCGGCCAAGCTGCCAGAGCTGGCCAAGGTCAGCGAGTTCATTCACTTCGCCTGCACCAGCGAGGACATCAACAACCTGTCCCACGGCCTGATGCTGCGCGCCGGTCGTGATGACGTGCTGCTGCCACTGATGCGCCAGATCGCCAACGCCATCCGCGAGTTGGCCCACCGCTTCGCCGACGTGCCGATGCTGTCGCGCACCCACGGTCAACCGGCTTCGCCGACCACCCTGGGCAAGGAACTGGCCAACGTCGTCTACCGCCTCGAGCGCCAGATCGCACAGGTCGCCGCTGTCCCTCTGCTGGGCAAGATCAACGGCGCCGTGGGCAACTACAACGCCCACCTGTCGGCTTACCCGCAAATCGACTGGGAGGCCAATGCTCGCGCCTTCATCGAAGACGAACTGGGCCTGGTGTTCAACCCGTACACTACCCAGATCGAGCCGCACGACTACATTGCCGAGCTGTTCGACGCGATTGCCCGCTTCAACACCATCCTGATCGACTTCGACCGCGATATCTGGGGCTACATCTCGCTGGGCTACTTCAAGCAGCGCACCATCGCTGGCGAGATCGGCTCTTCGACCATGCCGCACAAGGTCAACCCGATCGACTTCGAAAACTCCGAAGGCAACCTTGGTATCGCCAACGCACTGTTCCAGCACCTGGCCAGCAAGTTGCCGATCTCGCGCTGGCAGCGCGACCTGACCGACTCCACCGTGCTGCGCAACCTGGGCGTAGGTTTCGCCCATAGCGTAATCGCCTACGAGGCCAGCCTGAAGGGCATCAGCAAGCTGGAAATCAACACCCAGCGCATTGCCGACGACCTGGACGCCTGCTGGGAAGTTTTGGCCGAGCCAATCCAGACCGTAATGCGTCGCTACAACATCGAGAATCCTTACGAGAAGCTCAAGGAGCTGACTCGCGGCAAAGGCATCAGCCCGGAAGCACTCCTGACCTTCATCGACGGTCTGGACATGCCTGCCGAAGCACGCGAAGAACTGAAGAAGCTGACCCCAGCTTCCTACATCGGTAACGCTGCCGCCCAAGCCAAACGCGTCTGACTTTCGCCCTGCGCGTTAACGCCCGGCCAAGCCGGGCGTTTTTATTACCGAAAGAAAATTACTTTTTTTCAATAGGTTACACATGAATCCTGATACACCACTGCAACTCCTGGGCGGCCTCACTGCACGCGAATTCATGCGCGACTACTGGCAGAAGAAACCCCTGCTCGTCCGCCAGGCATTCCCTGACTTCGAAAGCCCGATCGACGCCGACGAACTGGCCGGCCTCGCCTTGGAAGAAGAAGTCGAATCGCGCCTGATCCTCGAACATGGCGAACGCCCATGGGAAATGCGTCGCGGTCCGTTTGAAGAAGACGCCTTCAGCCAGCTGCCAGCACGCGACTGGACCCTGCTGGTACAAGCAGTCGATCAGTTCGTACCTGAAGTCGGCGAGCTGCTGGAACACTTCCGCTTCCTGCCTAGCTGGCGCATCGACGATGTGATGATCAGCTTCGCCGCCCCCGGTGGCAGCGTTGGCCCGCACTTCGACAACTACGACGTGTTCCTGCTGCAAGGCCAGGGCAAGCGTAACTGGAAGATCGGGCAGGTCTGCGACAGCGACAGCCCTCTGCTCGAACACAGCGACCTGCGTATCCTTGCGGAATTCGAGCAGAGCGACGAGTGGACCCTGGAGCCCGGCGACATGCTCTACCTGCCACCGCGCCTGGCCCACTACGGCATCGCCGAAGACGACTGCATGACCTACTCGGTCGGCTTCCGCGCACCGAGCGCCGCCGAAGTGCTCACGCACTTCACCGACTTCCTCAGCCAGTTCCTGCCGGATGAAGAGCGCTACACCGACGCCGACGCCAAGCCTGTCAGCGATCCGCACCAGATCCAGCACGATGCCCTCGACCGCCTGAAGAGCCTGCTGACCGAGCACATGGCTGACGAGCGCCTGCTGCTGACCTGGTTCGGCCAGTTCATGACCGAGCCACGCTACCCTGAGCTGGTCAGCGGCGAAGCACTGAGCGAGGAAGAACTGATCGACAGCCTGGAACAGGGCGCACTCCTGATCCGCAACCCTAGCGCACGCCTGGCCTGGTCCGAAGTCGACGACAACCTGCTGTTGTTCGCCAGCGGCCAGAGCCGTCTGCTGCCGGGCGACCTGCGCGAACTGCTCAAACTGATCTGCGCCGCCGATGCATTGCATGCTGAAAACCTTGGCGAGTGGCTAGGCAACGAAACGGGCCTTACCCTGCTCTGCGAACTGGTCAAGCAAGGTAGCCTGGGGTTTGCCAATGAATAAGATCACGGTACGCGTTGCAGACTGGCAGAAAGACAACGCCGACATCCGCCGCATTCGTGAAGCCGTGTTCATCGCCGAGCAGGCCGTACCGCCTGAACTGGAATGGGACACTGACGATACCAGCGCGGTGCACTTTCTGGCCTACGAAGGCGACTTTGCCATCGGTACCGCACGCCTGCTGCCCAGCGGCCACATTGGCCGAGTGTCGGTTCTCAAGGACTGGCGCGGCCTGAAGGTCGGCGATGCCCTGATGCAAGCGGTCATCGTCGAAGCCCAGAACCGTGACCTGAAGCAGCAAATGCTCAGCGCCCAGGTTCATGCCACACCGTTCTACGAGCGCCTGGGCTTCAAAGTGGTCAGCGAGGAGTTCCTCGAGGCCGGTATTCCGC
This sequence comes from Pseudomonas laurentiana, assembly GCF_014648275.1. Classification (GTDB taxonomy): domain Bacteria; phylum Pseudomonadota; class Gammaproteobacteria; order Pseudomonadales; family Pseudomonadaceae; genus Aquipseudomonas; species Aquipseudomonas laurentiana. The sequence continues at coordinate 63,454 of NZ_BMQU01000019.1, read as the reverse complement.
ACGTCGACATGGTGCGCGAGTCCAAAGAGCTGGCTTGACGGCCAATCCCCCGACAGGGTCAACGCCTCAAGAGCGGAGACCTTGTCGGGAATGCTTTTCCACCACACAACTCCCACATCTGCCGCAAATTTGCCATCATGTCCTCTCCACCCGCGGAGATCATGGACATGCCGCTACGCCCCCTTCTCGCCTCGCTACTGCTGTCCTTCAGCCTCAGCACCCTGGCCGCCACTGAAGTGTTGCCACTGAGCCACCGGACCAGCGCCGAAATCCTCCCCGCCGCACAGTCCTTTCTCGGCAAGGACGGCAGCGTCAGCGCCTTTGAAAACAAACTCATCGTCAAGGCCGCCCCTGACAAGATCGACGAACTGCGCGCACTCCTTGAACAACTCGATACCGCGCCCCGTCGCCTGCTGATCAGTGTCGACAACAACGACAGCAACTTTCAGGACAATCGCGGCAACGCACGCGTCATCCGCTACGGCACTGCCAACCGCGAAGGTGGCATGCAACAGATCCAGGCCAGCGAAGGCACACCTGCACTGATTCAGCTAGGCCAGAGTGTGCCGCTGACCACCACCCAGACCGACACCTATGGCCGCCTGCAGAGCCAGACGGAGTACCGCAACGTCACCCAGGGCTTCTACGTGACGGCGAGCGTCACCGGTCAGACCGTGCACCTGAGCATCAGCACCAACAATGACCGAATGAGCCAGGAACGTCCTGATGTAGTGAACGTTCAAAGCACCGACACAAAAGTCACAGGAAAACTAGGGGAATGGATCACACTGGCTGGCAATAACCAGCAAAGCCAGTCGGAACGCAGCACTCAGGCCTTCAATTACTCCACTCAACGGGGTGAAAACATGACTTTGCGGGTAAAAGTCGATGCCCTGGACTGACCCAGGGAAATCAAGGCCTCGACCAATGGCCTCGAAACTGACTGGCGAGTCTTATTAGACCAAAGATGTAGTAAGCACAAAAAAGCACTACAAAACATTTGACGGCCTCAAATCGCAGAGGCATGATGGCCCCGCTCCCGCTAATCAGAGGCCCTGGCAAGGGCCTTCGAGTCGCGCTCTAAACCTACCCAACTGAGCCGATTCGTGTCTGTACAGCCCACAAGGCGTTTGACGAGATTGCGACTGGAACGAAGTTGTCCTGAGGGACGGAAGCGCATCACACGGTACACGGCACCTGAGGGAACGCAGCACGGCAACCACGAGCCAACCTGCACTCACCCGAAGCGCCAAGGACCTGCTCACTTCCCCCTTGAGCCTCACTCGTTCGACCGTCGCACATTTCGCCAAACACGACTGATCGCCAATGCTTCTGATCTGCGAGCAATCGGTGCTGCCCCCTGTAAATGAACAGCGCAGCCGACAGAGCGAACATTTTTACCAAGACCTATGCGACGAGGTTTATTTTCATGGCACTGACACGCGAACAGCAAATTGCAGCCCTCGAAAAAGACTGGGCCGAAAACCCGCGCTGGAAAGGCGTGACCCGTACCTACACCGCTGCTGATGTTGTCCGTCTGCGTGGCTCGGTCCAGCCAGAGCACACCCTGGCCCGCATGGGTGCCGAGAAGCTGTGGAAACTGGTCACCCAAGGTGCCCACCCATCCTTCCGCCCCGAAAAAGATTTCGTCAACTGCATGGGCGCCCTGACCGGCGGCCAGGCAGTACAACAGGTCAAAGCCGGCATCCAGGCTATCTACCTGTCCGGCTGGCAAGTGGCTGCCGATAACAACTCGGCCGAGTCCATGTACCCAGACCAGTCGCTGTACCCAGTGGACTCGGTTCCAACTGTGGTCAAGCGCATCAACAACTCGTTCCGTCGCGCCGACCAGATCCAGTGGAAAGCCGGCAAGAACCCGGGCGATGAAGGCTATGTTGACTACTTCGCTCCGATCGTAGCGGACGCCGAAGCCGGTTTCGGCGGCGTACTGAACGCCTACGAGCTGATGAAGAACATGATCGAAGCAGGCGCTGCTGGCGTTCACTTCGAAGACCAACTGGCCTCCGTGAAGAAATGCGGCCACATGGGCGGTAAAGTACTGGTTCCAACCCAGGAAGCCGTTCAGAAACTGACCGCTGCCCGTCTGGCTGCCGACGTTGCCGGTGTACCGACCATCATTCTGGCCCGTACCGACGCTAACGCCGCCGACCTGCTGACCAGCGACTGCGACCCATACGATCAGCCATTCGTGATCGGCGAGCGCACCCAGGAAGGTTTCTACAAAGTACGCGCCGGCCTGGACCAAGCCATCGCTCGCGGCCTGGCCTACGCGCCGTATGCCGACCTGATCTGGTGTGAAACCGCCAAGCCAGACCTGGACGAAGCTCGTCGCTTCGCCGAAGCGATCAAGAAGGAATACCCGGACCAGATCCTGTCCTACAACTGCTCGCCTTCCTTCAACTGGAAGAAAAACCTGGACGACGCGACCATCGCCAAGTTCCAGCGCGAACTGTCGGCCATGGGTTACAAGCACCAGTTCATCACCCTGGCGGGTATCCACAACATGTGGCACAGCATGTTCAACCTGGCGCACGACTACGCCCGAAACGACATGACTGCCTACGTGAAACTGCAAGAGCAGGAATTCGCCGACGCGTCGAAGGGCTACACCTTCGTTGCTCACCAGCAGGAAGTCGGCACCGGCTACTTCGACGACATGACCACCGTGATTCAGGGTGGCTCGTCTTCGGTAACCGCACTGACCGGCTCCACCGAGGAAGAGCAGTTCCACTGATCCATGATCAGTTGCTGATATTCGGGTAGCACTGAAAACCCGGGGCCTGTGATGGGGCTCCGGGTTTTTTGCATCTATGACTGATATGACTGATGTGACTGAGCACCAGGAAGCCCCTTGAGCGCGGTCCCGGCAGGCTTGCTCACCGAAAAGTGTCAACCATGTCTCTGGTCCATACAGCCCGAGATCGAAAACGGATTTGCCTGCCGCCATCAGGGGCGACGCATGTTTGTGGCTATTGGCTCTCACCTCGTGAACATATCCATTCCCGGTAGTGGCGCCACAGGCTGGGCGCCATCGCTCCCGTGTGGACGCGCCGACGGGCCATCCATGGCCCATCAGCACGTGCGAGGCATCCCTGCCTCGCACCCCACTCCGCGATGGCTCCACTCAGCCTCCTGAAGGGACGTCCTGCGGCGCCTGACATTCCGTGTACTGAGAAGCAGATGCTCTCGGCTTCGCTTGTCCGGGAACGCGAGGGCTTTTCGGCGTTGCTTTTTCATGCGTTGAACTTGCAGGCGCTGCCAAATTGTCCCTTCAGGAGGTCGAACGCAGGCGGTGCGTAGCTGGGTGCCAGGCAGGGATGCCTGGCAAGGGCTGAGGGCCAGGAAGGCCCTTCAGCACGGTCCCGGCGGGAGCACTGCCGGAGTGAGAGGACCCGTAGCGCAGCGGAGGGCCGGATGTTGGGACGAGGGGTTTTGGTCACTTTTGCCCTCAAAAGTGACACGCCGTAAGGGCGGAACGGGGCATCAAACCCAACATCGCAAACGGATATGCCTGCCGTCATCAGGGGCGACGCATGTTTGTGGCAATTGGCACCCACCTCGTGAACATATCCATTCCCTGCAGCGGCACCAGCGGCTGGTTTCGCCTTTTACAGCGACCCACTTTTGATAGGGCGCAAAAGTGGGCAAAACGCCCTGTCCCGACATCCGGCCCTACGCTGCGCTTCGGGTGCCGTCTTTACGCCATCGCTCCCGTGTGGACGCGCCGACGGGCCATCCATGCCCCATCAGCACGTGCGAGGCATCCTTGCCTCGCACCCCACTAGGCGCACTGAGAAGCAGAGGCTCGCTGCTTCGCTTGGTAGCTGAGTGCCAGGCAGGGATGCCTGGTGAGGACCGAGGGCCAGGAAGGCCCGACATCGCGCGTGGCTATTGACTGTAACGCCACACCAACCCGCCAAAGCATTGATCCAAGGCGGCACAATCCGGGGGAAAAGCTGCTAAAAAGGTAAACGCAGGGAATTATGGCTGCCACACTATGCGCTGGAACTTTCCAGGCAACAGGAAGCGCTATTAAACAGCGGCCTTAAATGATATCAATTATCATTAACAATCTTGTCGTTCATTACACCAAGCAAGAAACATAATTAACAAAAGGTGAGGCAATGCCCAGCCTATGCGGCCTGCAGCGTGATACGAAAGATTTTTGTTCTTAATCTAACGAATTAATTTGCTGCAGAAATTTTACTTGCACCCGCTTTACCCATAAAATCAGCGCGATAGATCCCGCTGCGACATATCGTCACTGCTCTACTTCTTTCAAGCTCAGAGACCCAAGCGCTCTGTTAAGGATTTTCAGCATGCCCGATTCGACAGGACTCATCGCCCACAACTGGGGCTTTGCCATTTTCCTTTTGGGTGTCGTCGGCCTGTGCGCCTTCATGCTCGGTCTGTCCAGCCTGCTCGGCAGCAAGGCCTGGGGCCGCAGCAAGAACGAACCCTTTGAATCCGGCATGCTGCCTACCGGCAGCGCACGCCTGCGCCTCTCGGCAAAATTCTATCTGGTCGCGATGCTGTTCGTGATCTTCGATATCGAAGCCCTCTTTCTCTTTGCATGGTCTGTGTCTGTCCGCGAAAGCGGCTGGACCGGATTCGTCGAAGCACTCGTTTTCATAGCAATTCTGTTGGCAGGTCTTGTCTACCTTTGGCGAGTAGGGGCGCTCGATTGGGCTCCCGTAGGTCGTCGCAAGCGGCAAGCGAAGCTGAAACAATGAGGCTTTGGCAATGCAATACAATCTCACCAGAATCGATCCGGATGCGCCTAACGAGCAGTACCCAATCGGAGAACGGGAAACCGTCTCCGATTCGCTGCTAGAGGACCAGGTCCACAAGAACATCTTCATGGGCAAACTTGAAGATGTGCTCAGTGGTGCGGTGAACTGGGGGCGTAAAAACTCCCTGTGGCCTTATAACTTCGGCCTCTCCTGCTGCTACGTGGAAATGACCACGGCCTTCACGGCGCCCCACGACATCGCCCGCTTCGGCGCCGAAGTCATCCGGGCATCACCGCGTCAGGCCGACTTCATGGTCGTCGCTGGCACCTGCTTCATCAAAATGGCGCCGATCATTCAGCGCCTGTACGAGCAGATGCTCGAACCCAAGTGGGTCATCTCCATGGGTTCGTGCGCAAACTCTGGCGGCATGTACGACATTTACTCGGTCGTTCAGGGGGTCGACAAGTTCCTCCCCGTGGATGTCTACGTGCCTGGCTGCCCGCCTCGCCCTGAAGCATTCCTGCAAGGCCTGATGTTGTTGCAGGAGTCGATTGGCCAGGAGCGTCGCCCTCTTTCCTGGGTTGTCGGTGATCAAGGCGTATACCGCGCCGAGATGCCGTCGCAGAAAGAGCAGCGTCGTGAACAGCGCATCCAGGTCACCAACCTGCGCAGCCCCGACGAAGTCTGATCCAGCGACCTGCTGCCTGCTCTGCGGAACAGGCGGCCTGGCTTCATTCTCTACGTTGACCGAAAGCGACCGAGACCATGACAGCGGACACCGCTATTTACATCCCGCCTTACAAGGCTGACGACCAGGATGTGGTCGTCGAACTGAACAATCGTTTTGGCCCAGAGGCGTTCACCGCCCAGGAAACCCGCACCGGCATGCCTGTGCTGTGGGTGACCCGCGCCAAGCTGATCGAAGTACTGACGTTCCTGCGCAACCTGCCCAAACCGTATGTCATGCTGTATGACCTGCACGGTGTGGACGAGCGTCTGCGTACCCAGCGCCGTGGCTTGCCGGGCGCCGATTTCAGTGTGTTCTACCACCTGCTCTCGATCGAACGTAATAGTGACGTAATGATCAAGGTTGCCCTGTCTGAGAGCGACCTGAGCTTGCCAACCGTCACCGGTATCTGGCCAAACGCCAACTGGTACGAGCGTGAAGTCTGGGACATGTTCGGCATCGACTTTGCCGGCCACCCGCACCTGACCCGCATCATGATGCCGCCGACCTGGGAAGGTCACCCGCTGCGCAAGGACTTCCCTGCCCGCGCCACCGAGTTCGACCCGTACAGCCTGAACCTGGCCAAGCAGCAGCTTGAGGAAGAAGCCGCGCGCTTCAACCCTGAAGCCTGGGGCATGAAACGTTCCGGTGCGAACGAGGACTACATGTTCCTCAACCTGGGCCCGAACCACCCTTCGGCTCACGGTGCCTTCCGTATCGTCCTGCAACTGGACGGCGAAGAGATCGTCGACTGCGTTCCCGACATCGGTTACCACCACCGTGGTGCCGAGAAGATGGCCGAGCGTCAGTCCTGGCACAGCTTCATTCCTTACACCGACCGTATCGACTACCTCGGCGGCGTGATGAACAACCTGCCGTATGTACTGGCCGTCGAGAAGCTGGCCGGCATCAAGGTACCGCAGAAGGTCGACGTCATCCGCATCATGATGGCCGAGTTCTTCCGGATCACCAGCCACCTGCTGTTCCTGGGTACCTACATCCAGGACGTCGGCGCCATGACCCCGGTGTTCTTCACCTTCACCGACCGTCAGCGCGCCTACACCGTGATCGAAGCGATCACCGGCTTCCGCCTGCACCCGGCCTGGTACCGCATCGGCGGCGTCGCCCACGACCTGCCACGTGGCTGGGACCGTCTGGTCAAGGACTTCGTCGACTGGCTGCCCAAGCGCCTGGACGAGTACGAAAAAGCCGCCCTGCAGAACAGTATCCTGCGCGGTCGTACCATCGGCGTTGCCCAGTACAACACCAAGGAAGCCCTGGAGTGGGGTGTCACTGGTGCTGGCCTGCGTTCCACCGGCCTCGACTTCGACCTGCGTAAGGCCCGCCCTTACTCGGGCTACGAGAACTTCGAGTTCGAAGTGCCGCTGGCTCACAACGGCGATGCCTACGACCGTTGCATGGTCCGCGTTGAAGAGATGCGCCAGAGTATCCGCATCATCGACCAGTGCATGCGCAACATGCCGGAAGGCCCGTACAAGGCGGATCACCCGCTGACCACGCCGCCACCGAAAGAGCGCACCCTGCAGCACATCGAAACCCTGATCACGCACTTCCTGCAAGTTTCGTGGGGCCCGGTCATGCCGGCCAACGAATCCTTCCAGATGATCGAAGCGACCAAGGGTATCAACAGTTACTACCTGACGAGCGATGGCGGCACCATGAGCTACCGCACCCGGATTCGTACCCCGAGCTACCCGCACCTGCAGCAGATCCCTTCGGTGATCCGCGGCAGCATGGTCGCGGACCTCATTGCGTACCTGGGCAGTATCGACTTCGTTATGGCTGACGTGGACCGCTAAGCATGAATAGCACGCTTATCCAAACCGACCGTTTCGCCCTGAGCGAAACCGAGCGCTCGGCCATCGAGCACGAGATGCATCACTACGAGGACCCGCGCGCGGCGTCCATCGAAGCCCTGAAGATCGTTCAGAAAGAACGCGGCTGGGTGCCTGACGGTGCGGTCTACGCCATCGGCGAGATCCTGGGCATCCCGGCCAGCGATGTCGAAGGCGTCGCAACCTTCTACAGCCAGATCTTCCGTCAGCCTGTCGGCCGGCACATCATCCGTGTCTGCGACAGCATGGTCTGCTACATCGGTGGCCACGAGTCGGTCGTCAGCCAGATCCAGAGCGAACTGGGCATTGGCCTCGGCCAGACCACGCCAGACGGTCGCTTCACCTTGCTGCCAGTGTGCTGCCTGGGTAACTGCGACAAGGCCCCGGCGCTGATGATCGATGACGACACCTTCGGCGATGTACAGCCGGCCGGCGTCTCCAAACTGCTGGAGGGCTACGTATGACCCTTACCTCCTTCGGGCCTGCCAACCGCATCGCCCGCACCGCCGAAACCCACCCGCTGACCTGGCGTCTGCGCGATGACGGCCAGCCGGTGTGGCTCGACGAATACCAGGCCAAGGACGGCTACGCTGCCGCCCGCAAGGCACTGGGGCAAATGTCCCAGGACGACATCGTCCAGACCGTCAAGGACTCCGGCCTCAAGGGCCGTGGTGGTGCGGGCTTCCCGACTGGCGTCAAATGGGGCCTGATGCCCAAAGACGAATCCATGAACATCCGCTACCTGCTGTGCAACGCGGATGAAATGGAACCCAACACCTGGAAAGACCGCATGCTGATGGAGCAACTGCCCCATCTGCTGATCGAAGGCATGCTGATCAGCGCCCGTGCGCTGAAAGCCTACCGTGGCTACATCTTCCTGCGTGGCGAATACGTCACTGCTGCCGCGCACCTGAACCGTGCGGTCGAAGAAGCCAAGGCTGCCGGCCTGCTGGGCAAGAACATCCTCGGCAGCGGCTTTGACTTCGAGCTGTTCGTCCACACCGGTGCCGGTCGTTACATCTGCGGTGAAGAAACCGCACTGATCAACTCCCTCGAAGGCCGCCGCGCCAACCCACGCTCCAAGCCGCCCTTCCCTGCCGCCGTTGGCGTCTGGGGCAAGCCGACCTGCGTGAACAACGTCGAGACACTGTGCAACGTGCCGGCGATCGTCGGCAACGGCATCGACTGGTACAAGTCGCTGGCCCGCGAAGGCAGTGAAGACCACGGTACCAAGCTGATGGGCTTCTCCGGCAAGGTGAAGAACCCTGGCCTGTGGGAACTGCCATTCGGCGTCAGCGCTCGCGAACTGTTCGAAGACTATGCCGGTGGCATGCGCGACGGCTTCAAGCTCAAGTGCTGGCAACCTGGTGGTGCCGGTACCGGTTTCCTGCTGCCTGAGCACCTGGACGCACAAATGTACGCCGGTGGCATTGCCAAGGTTGGCACCCGTATGGGTACTGGCCTGGCCATGGCCGTGGACGACAGCGTCAACATGGTCTCGCTGCTGCGCAACATGGAAGAGTTCTTTGCCCGTGAATCCTGTGGTTTCTGCACCCCGTGCCGCGACGGCCTGCCATGGAGCGTCAAGCTCCTGCGCGCCCTCGAGAAAGGCCAGGGCCAGCAGGGCGACATCGAGACCCTGCTGGGTCTGGTCGGTTTCCTCGGCCCAGGCAAGACCTTCTGTGCGCACGCACCGGGTGCCGTGGAGCCATTGGGCAGCGCGATCAAATATTTCCGCCCGGAATTCGAGGCTGGCATTGCTGCGAACGCAGGCGTGCGCCCGGACCTGGCGAAGCCGATCGTCGTCGGCGCATAACGAATAGAACGCGGGTGGTCCGTGCCACCCGCTGCTTGCACTGCTCGCCCGGGTCCGCCTGTCGCGGGCTGCAAGCACACAGTTTTCCATTAGCCACGCCCGCAGACGCGGGCCAACGAAGAACTTTGAACCATGGCCACTATCCACGTAGACGGCAAAGAGCTCGAAGTCAACGGCGCAGACAACCTGTTACAGGCCTGTCTGTCGCTCGGCCTCGACATTCCTTATTTCTGCTGGCACCCGGCGCTCGGTAGCGTCGGTGCTTGCCGCCAGTGCGCGGTCAAGCAGTACACCGACGAGAACGACAAGCGTGGTCGTATCGTCATGTCCTGCATGACCCCGGCCACCGATGGCAGCTGGATCTCCATTGACGACGAAGAAGCCAAGGTGTTCCGCGCCAGCGTCGTCGAATGGCTGATGACCAACCACCCACACGACTGCCCGGTCTGTGAGGAAGGCGGTCACTGCCACCTACAAGACATGACGGTGATGACCGGCCACAACGAGCGCCGCTACCGTTTTACCAAGCGTACCCACCAGAACCAGGAACTCGGCCCGTTCATCGCTCACGAGATGAACCGCTGCATCGCCTGCTACCGTTGCGTGCGTTACTACAAGGACTACGCTGGCGGTACTGACCTGGGCGTTTTCGGTGCCCACGACAACGTCTATTTCGGTCGCGTCGAAGACGGTGCGCTGGAAAGCGAATTCTCCGGCAACCTGACCGAGGTCTGCCCGACCGGCGTGTTCACCGACAAGACGCACTCCGAGCGCTACAACCGCAAGTGGGACATGCAGTTCGCCCCGAGCATCTGCCATGGCTGCTCCAGCGGTTGCAACATCAGCCCGGGCGAGCGTTATGGCGAACTGCGTCGTATCGAGAACCGCTTCAACGGCTCCGTCAACCAGTACTTCCTGTGCGACCGTGGTCGTTTCGGCTATGGCTACGTCAACCGTGAAGACCGCCCTCGCCAGCCGCTGCTCGCCAATGGCCAGAAACTGAGCCTGGACGCCGCCCTGGATAAAGCCGCCGATATGCTGCGTGGTCGCAACATCGTCGGTATCGGTTCGCCACGCGCCAGCCTGGAAAGCAACTACGGCCTGCGCGAGCTGGTCGGTGCCGAGCACTTCTACTCGGGTATGGAAGCGGCTGAACTGGAAAACGTTCGCCTGGTCCTGCAAGTGTTGAACGACAGCCCGCTGCCGGTGCCAACCCTGCGCGAGATGGAAGATCACGACGCCGTGTTCGTCCTCGGTGAAGACCTGACCCAAACCGCTGCCCGCGTTGCCCTGGCCCTGCGCCAGTCGGTCAAGGGCAAGGCCGAGGCCATGGCCGACGCCATGCGTGTTCAGCCTTGGCTCGACGCTGCGGTGAAGAACATCGGCCAGCACGCCATGTACCCGCTGTTCATCGCCAGCCTAGCCGAAACCAAGCTCGATGACGTCGCCGAAGAATGCGTACACGCCTCCCCGGATGACCTGGCTCGCCTCGGTTTCGCTGTCGCCCACGCCATCGACCCAAGCGCCCCTGCCGTTGAAGGCCTGGACGCCGAAGCCCTGGCCCTGGCCAAGCGCATTGCCGATGCCCTGGTCGCTGCCAACCGCCCACTGGTCGTTGCTGGTACTTCGCTGGGCTCCAAGGCCCTGATCGAAGCCGCCGCCAACATCGCCAAGGCCCTGAAGCTGCGCGAGAAGAATGGCTCCCTGAGCCTGGTCGTCCCCGAAGCCAACAGCCTGGGGCTCGCCATGCTCGGCGGTGACTCGGCCGATGCCGCGCTGGACGCCGTGATTGCCGGTAAAGCCGACGCCATCGTCGTACTGGAAAACGACCTGTACAGCCGCCTGCCAGCGGCCAAGGTCGATGCTGCACTGGCGGCCGCCAAGGTTGTCATCGTGGCGGACCACCAGAAGACCCCGACCACTGACCGCGCCCACCTGGTGCTGCCTGCTGCGACCTTCGCTGAAGGCGACGGGACCCTGGTCAGCCTCGAAGGCCGCGCCCAGCGTTTCTTCCAGGTGTTCGATCCGACCTACATGGACGCCTCGATCCTGGTTCACGAAGGCTGGCGCTGGATGCACGCCCTGCGCTCGACCCTGCTGAACAAGCCGGTGGACTGGACCCAACTGGACCATGTCACCAGCGCCTGCGCAACAGCGGCACCGCAACTGGCCGGCATCGTCAATGCGGCACCGTCGGCGGCATTCCGTATCAAAGGCCTGAAACTGGCCCGCGAGCCGCTGCGCTACTCCGGTCGTACCGCCATGCGCGCCAACATCAGCGTACATGAGCCGCGTACCCCACAAGACCAGGACACCGCATTCGCCTTCTCCATGGAAGGTTATTCGGGTTCGGTTGAACCGCGTCAGCAAGTGCCGTTTGCCTGGTCTCCGGGCTGGAACTCGCCTCAAGCCTGGAACAAGTTCCAGGACGAAGTCGGTGGTCACCTGCGCGCTGGCGACCCGGGCACCCGCCTGATCGAAAGCCAGGGCGACAAGCTGAACTGGTTCGCCAGCATTCCAGGCGCATTCGCACCAGCGCGTGGTACCTGGCAGGCCGTACCGTTCTACCACCTGTTCGGCAGTGAAGAGAACTCTTCGCGCGCAGCACCGGTGCAAGAGCGTATCCCGCAAGCCTACGTCGCACTGGCCAAGTCCGAAGCCGACCGCCTGGGTGTCAACGACGGCGCCATGCTCAGCCTGAACGTCGCCGGCCAGACCCTGCGTCTGCCGCTGCGTATCAATGAGGAACTGGGCGCTGGCCTGGTTGCCCTGCCGAAAGGCCTGGCCGGTATCCCGCCAGCCATCTTCGGTCACACCGTCGAAGGCCTGCAGGAGGCAGCACAATGACCTGGTTCACCCCTGAAGTGATCGATGTGATCATCACCGTCGTCAAGGCCATCGTGGTCTTGCTGGCCGTGGTGGTCTGCGGCGCGCTGCTCAGCTTCGTCGAGCGGCGCCTGCTGGGTTGGTGGCAGGACCGTTACGGTCCGAACCGCGTCGGCCCATTCGGCATGTTCCAGATTGCTGCCGACATGCTGAAGATGTTCTTCAAGGAGGACTGGAACCCACCCTTCGTCGACAAGGTGATCTTCACCCTGGCGCCGGTCGTGGCCATGAGTGCTCTGCTGATTGCCTTCGCGATCATCCCGATCACCCCGACCTGGGGTGTCGCGGACCTGAACATCGGCCTGCTGTTCTTCTTCGCCATGGCCGGTCTGTCGGTCTACGCCGTACTGTTCGCCGGTTGGTCGTCGAACAACAAGTACGCGCTGCTCGGCAGCCTGCGGGCTTCGGCCCAGACCGTTTCGTACGAAGTGTTCATGGGCCTGGCGCTGATGGGCATCGTGGCGCAGGTTGGTTCGTTCAACATGCGCGACATCGTCGACTACCAGGCACAGAACCTGTGGTTCATCATTCCGCAGTTCTTTGGCTTCTGCACCTTCTTCATCGCTGGCGTTGCCGTGACTCACCGTCACCCCTTCGACCAACCGGAAGCGGAACAGGAACTGGCCGACGGTTACCACATTGAATATGCCGGTATGAAATGGGGCATGTTCTTCGTCGGTGAGTACATCGGCATCATCCTGATCTCGGCGCTGCTGGTAACGCTGTTCTTCGGTGGCTGGCACGGCCCGTTCGGCATCCTGCCGCAACTGCCGTTCCTCTGGTTTGCCCTGAAGACCGCGTTCTTCATCATGCTGTTCATCCTGCTGCGCGCCTCGATTCCGCGCCCGCGCTATGACCAGGTGATGGACTTCAGCTGGAAGTTCTGCCTGCCGCTGACCCTGATCAACCTGCTGGTGACCGCCGCGCTCGTGTTGTTGAACACGCCGGCCGGCGCGGTTCAGTGAGGATATAGAGCATGAAGTACATTTTTGACATCATCAAAGGCACCTACACCCAGCTGCGCAGCCTGGTGATGGTGTTCTCCCACGGGTTCCGCAAACGCGACACCCTGCAATACCCGGAAGAGCCGGTCTACCTGCCACCACGCTACCGTGGTCGCATCGTCCTGACCCGCGATCCCGATGGCGAAGAGCGCTGTGTAGCGTGCAACCTGTGTGCCGTGGCCTGCCCGGTCGGTTGCATCTCGCTGCAGAAGGCCGAAACCGACGACGGTCGCTGGTACCCCGAGTTCTTCCGCATCAACTTCTCGCGCTGCATTTTCTGCGGCCTCTGCGAGGAAGCCTGCCCGACCACCGCGATCCAGCTGACGCCGGATTTCGAAATGGCCGAGTTCAAACGTCAGGATCTGGTGTACGAGAAAGAAGATCTGCTGATCTCCGGTCCCGGCAAGAACCCTGATTACAACTTCTACCGTGTTGCAGGTATGGCAGTTGCCGGCAAGCCGAAAGGCGCTGCGCAGAACGAAGCCGAGCCGATCAACGTGAAGAGCTTGCTCCCTTAAGGAAGAAAGATGGAATTCGCTTTCTATTTCGCATCCGGTGTCGCTGTGGTGTCCACCCTTCGGGTGATCACCAACACCAACCCGGTACACGCCCTGCTCTACCTGATCATTTCCCTGATCTCGGTGGCGATGACGTTCTTCGCCCTCGGCGCGCCGTTTGCCGGCGTACTGGAAGTGATCGCCTACGCTGGCGCCATCATGGTGCTGTTCGTCTTCGTGGTGATGATGCTCAACCTGGGGCCGGCTTCGGTTCGCCAGGAGCGCGACTGGCTCAAGCCCGGTATCTGGGCGGGGCCGGTGTTCCTCGGCGCCCTGCTGCTGCTGGAACTGCTCTATGTGCTGTTCGGCAATCAAAGCGGTGTCGGCATCGGCCACACCACTGTCGATGCCAAGGCCGTTGGCATCAGCCTGTTCGGCCCTTACCTGCTGGTGGTGGAACTGGCCTCGATGCTGCTGCTCGCCGCAGCGGTAACGGCATTCCATCTCGGCCGCAACGAGGCGAAGGAGTAACGACATGCCTGCAATTCCTCTCGAACATGGCCTGGCCGTCGCCGGCATCCTGTTCTGCCTCGGTCTGGTCGGGCTGATGGTGCGCCGCAACATTCTTTTCGTGCTGATGAGCCTGGAAATCATGATGAACGCCTCGGCACTGGCGTTCATTGTCGCGGGCAGCCGTTGGGCGCAGCCGGATGGACAGATCATGTTCATCCTGGTGATCAGCCTGGCAGCCGCCGAGGCCAGTATTGGCCTGGCGATCCTGTTGCAGCTGTATCGCCGCTTCCACACTCTCGATATCGATGCAGCCAGTGAGATGCGCGGATGAACCTTCTCTTTCTGACTTTCGTATTTCCCCTGATCGGCTTCCTGCTGCTGTCGTTCTCGCGCGGACGGTTCTCGGAGAACCTCTCGGCGCTGATCGGCGTTGGCTCGGTAGGCCTCTCGGCCATCGTCGCGGCCTACGTGATCTGGCAGTTCAACGTTGCACCGCCTGCAGGCGGCGCGTACAGCCAGCTGCTGTGGCAGTGGATGTCGGTAGACGGCTTCGCACCCAACTTCACCCTGTACCTGGATGGCCTGTCGGTCACCATGCTGGGTGTGGTGGTCGGCGTCGGCTTCCTGATCCACCTGTTTGCCTCCTGGTACATGCGCGGTGAAGCGGGCTACTCGCGCTTCTTCGCCTACACCAACCTGTTCATTGCCAGCATGTTGTTCCTGATCCTGGGCGACAACCTGCTGTTCATCTACTTCGGTTGGGAAGGCGTGGGCCTGTGCTCCTACCTGTTGATCGGTTTCTACTACAGCAACCGCAACAACGGTAACGCAGCACTCAAAGCCTTCATCGTGACCCGTATCGGCGACGTGTTCATGGCCATCGGCCTGTTCATCCTGTTCCAGCAACTGGGCACCCTGAACGTCCAGGAACTGCTGGTGCGCGCACCGGAGCACTTCAAGGCCGGTGACTTCTGGATCGTCATGGCCACCCTGATGCTGCTGGGCGGTGCGGTTGGTAAATCCGCCCAACTGCCACTGCAGACCTGGCTGGCTGACGCGATGGCGGGCCCAACCCCGGTTTCGGCACTGATCCACGCTGCAACCATGGTGACCGCCGGTGTCTACCTGATCGCCCGTACCCACGGCCTGTTCGCCCTTGCGCCGGACGTGCTGCACCTGGTCGGCGTGGTCGGCGGTGTCACCCTGGTACTGGCCGGTTTCGCCGCGCTGGTTCAAACCGACATCAAGCGTATCCTCGCCTACTCGACCATGAGCCAGATCGGCTACATGTTCCTGGCGCTGGGCGTTGGTGCCTGGGAAGGCGCGATCTTCCACCTGATGACCCACGCCTTCTTCAAGGCCCTGCTGTTCCTTGCCTCCGGTGCCGTCATCGTTGCCTGCCACCACGAGCAGAACATCTTCAAGATGGGTGGCCTGTGGAAGAAACTGCCGCTGGCCTACGCCAGCTTCATCGTCGGTGGTGCCGCCCTGGCAGCCCTGCCGCTGCTGACCGCCGGTTTCTACTCCAAGGACGAAATCCTCTGGGAAGCCTTCGCCAGCGGTAACAACGGTCTGCTGTACGCCGGCCTGGTCGGTGCCTTCATGACCTCGCTGTACACCTTCCGCCTGATCTTCATCGCCTTCCACGGCGAAGCCAAGACCGAAGCCCATGCTGGCCACGGTATTTCCCACTGGCTGCCGCTGGGCGTGCTGATCGTACTGTCCACCTTCGTCGGTGCCTGGATTCATCCACCACTGGCCGGTGTACTGCCGCAGAGCGCCGGCCATGCCGGTGGCGAAGCCAAGCACAGCCTGGAAATCGCTTCGGGCGCCATTGCCATCGCCGGCATCCTTCTGGCAGCCGTGCTGTTCCTGGGCAAACGCCGCCTGGTGACAGCTATCGCCAACAGCGGCATCGGTCGCGTGTTGTCGGCCTGGTGGTTCGCTGCCTGGGGCTTCGACTGGATCTACGACAAGCTGTTCGTCAAACCTTACCTGCTGATCAGCCATGTGCTGCGCAAGGACCCGGTTGACCGCAGCATTGGTCTGGTGCCGCGTCTGGCACGTGGTGGCCACGCTGCCATGAGCCGTACCGAAACCGGTCAGCTGCGCTGGTACACCGCCTCGATCGCCGCAGGTGCCGTGATTGTTCTCGGCGCTGTGTTGTTGGCTGCGGTCTGATATGAACCTTGCGACTTTGCGAAAGGAATTGAGCCCGTCATGATTTTGCCTTGGCTGATCCTGATCCCCTTCATCGGCGGCCTGCTGTGCTGGCTGGGTGAGCGCTTCGGCGCCACCCTGCCACGCTGGATTGCGCTGCTGACCATGTCCCTGTTGCTCGGTATCGGCCTCTGGCTGTGGGCCCACGGTGACTACACGCTCGCCCCGGCACCGGGTGCCGAGCCTGCCTGGACTGTCGAATACAAAGTGCTCTGGATCGAGCGCTTCGGCATCAGCCTGCACCTGGGCCTGGACGGCCTGTCGCTGCTGATGATCTTGCTCACCGGCCTGCTCGGTGTGCTGTCGGTCCTCTGCTCGTGGAAAGAGATCCAGCGCCACGTCGGCTTCTTCCACCTCAACCTGATGTGGATCCTGGGCGGCGTGGTCGGGGTGTTCCTGGCCCTGGACCTGTTCCTGTTCTTCTTCTTCTGGGAAATGATGCTGGTGCCGATGTATTTCCTCATCGCGCTCTGGGGTCACAGCTCGGCGGACGGCAAGAAGACCCGGATCTACGCAGCAACCAAGTTCTTCATCTACACCCAGGCCAGCGGCCTGATCATGTTGGTGGCGATCCTGGGCCTGGTACTGGTGAACTACAACACCACCGGCGTACTGACCTTCGACTACAGCACACTGCTCAAGGCCGAACTGCCAGCCGGTACCGAGTACCTGCTGATGCTGGGCTTCTTCATCGCCTTCGCGGTGAAACTGCCGGTTGTACCGTTCCACTCCTGGCTGCCTGACGCTCACGCCCAGGCACCTACCGCTGGTTCCGTGGACCTGGCGGGTATCTTGCTGAAAACCGCTGCCTACGGCCTGCTGCGTTTCGCCCTGCCGCTGTTCCCGAATGCCTCGGCGGAATTCGCGCCGATCGCCATGACCCTGGGTCTGATCGGGATTTTCTACGGTGCGTTCCTGGCCTTCGCACAGACCGACATCAAGCGCTTGATCGCGTTCTCCAGCGTCTCGCACATGGGCTTCGTGCTGATCGGTATCTACTCCGGCAGCCAGCAAGCCCTGCAAGGCGCGGTGATCCAGATGCTCGCACACGGTCTGTCGGCTGCGGCACTCTTTATCCTGAGTGGCCAACTGTACGAACGCCTGCACACCCGTGACATGCGTCAGATGGGCGGCCTGTGGCACCGTATCGCTTACCTGCCAGCCATCAGCCTGTTCTTCGCCGCCGCATCGCTGGGCCTGCCAGGTACCGGTAACTTCGTCGGTGAGTTCCTGATCCTGATCGGCAGCTTCGTCAGCTCGCCATGGGTGACTGTGATCGCGACCAGCGGCCTGGTCTTCGGTTCGGTCTACTCGCTGATCATGATTCACCGTGCCTACTTCGGCCCGGCGAAATCCGATGAAGTCCTCGCCGGCATGGACACTCGCGAAATGATCATGGTGCTGGGCCTGGCTGGCCTGCTGATCCTGCTGGGCGTTTACCCGCAGCCGTTCCTCGACACCTCTGCCGCAACCATGAGTGGTGTGCAGCATTGGCTCGGCACCGCTTTCACTCAACTCGCTTCGGCCCGGTAAGAGCGCTATGGACCTGACGATTCAACACTTTATCGCGCTTGCGCCGCTGCTGATTACCAGTATCACCACTGTTGTGGTGATGCTGGCCATCGCCTGGCGCCGCAATCACTCGCAAACCTTCCTGCTGTCGACCGTAGGCCTGAACCTGGCCCTGCTGTCGATTATTCCGACCTTGAAAGTGACGCCCCTGGCGGTCACCCCGCTGCTGACCATCGACAACTTCGCCTGCCTGTACATGGCGCTGATCCTGGTCGCCACCCTGGCTTGCGTAACCCTCGCCCACGCCTACCTGGGTGAAGGCAAAAGCGGCAAAGGCTACCCAGGCAACCGTGAAGAACTGTACCTGCTGATCCTGATGGCTGCCCTTGGTGGCCTGGTACTGGTCTGTGCACAGCACCTGGCTGGCCTGTTCATCGGCCTGGAGCTGCTCTCGGTACCGGTCTATGGCCTGGTGGCTTACGCGTTCTTCAACAAGCGTTCGCTGGAAGGCGGCATCAAGTACATGGTGCTGTCGGCCGCAGGCTCTGCCTTCCTGCTGTTCGGTATGGCACTGCTCTACGCTGACGCTGGCAGCCTGACCTTCAGCGGTATTGGCAAGGCACTGGCAGCCACTGGCATGCCAAGCCTGCTGGCCCAACTGGGCCTGGGCATGATGCTGGTTGGCCTGGCATTCAAACTGTCGCTGGTACCGTTCCACCTGTGGACCCCGGACGTTTACGAAGGTGCACCAGCACCGGTCGCAGCGTTCCTGGCCACCGCCAGCAAGGTTGCAGTATTCGCCGTCGTCGTACGCCTGTTCCTGATCTCGCCGGCTGCCAGCAGCGGTGTGCTAACCACCGTACTGTCGGTCATCGCGGTCGCCTCGATCCTGATCGGTAACCTGTTGGCGCTGACCCAGAGCAACCTCAAGCGTCTGCTCGGTTACTCGTCCATCGCCCACTTCGGTTACCTGCTGATTGCCCTGGTGGCCAGCAAGGGCCTGGCGATGGAGGCCATCGGCGTGTACCTGGTCACCTACGTGATCACCAGCCTCGGTGCCTTCGGTGTCATCACCCTGATGTCGTCGCCGTACAACGGCCGCGACGCTGACGCCCTGTACGAGTACCGCGGCCTGTTCTGGCGCCGTCCGTACCTGACCGCCGTACTGACCGTAATGATGCTGTCGCTCGCCGGTATCCCGCTGACCGCAGGCTTCATCGGCAAGTTCTACATCATTGCAACCGGTGTCGAATCGCAACTGTGGTGGCTGGTTGGCGCCTTGGTACTGGGCAGCGCCATCGGCGTGTTCTACTACCTGCGCGTCATGGTTACCCTGTACCTGATCGAGCCAAACCTGCGTCGCCACGATGCTCCGCTGAACTGGGAACAGCGTACTGGCGGCGTCATGCTGCTGGCCATCGCGATCCTGGCCTTCGTGCTGGGCGTGTACCCGCAACCGCTGCTGGACATGGTCCAACACGCCGGGTTTCAACTGATCGGTTGATCGCCCAGGTAACAATTGCTTCGGTAACAACAGACACCCCGCCTCGGCGGGGTGTTTTGTTTTCCGGATACCCATCGCCGACAAAGCCAACCTGTGCAGCTTCTCGACTGTGCTTCGTCTGGTAGTTGCGGCGTCAGATAGCCGCCTCATAACCTGGAATTCTTGATAATGCGATCCGCCCTCCCACGCTCTCCACTGGCACTGCTGTTCGTCTGCGCCACCACCGTCCAGGCCGACGACGCTGTCGAACTGGGTCAGGTGCTGATTCAGGAACAGGAACAGAGCGAACTGGCGTCGGCCAAAGAGCGCCTGCAGCGGGTGCCGGGCGGGACCAATCTGGTAGACATGCAGCAGGTCGAGCAAGGCCGGGTTGCCAGCAACCAGGATGTGCTGGCCTACCAGCCCGGCGTATTTGCACAGTCCGCCGGTAATGATGGGATCAAATTATCGATTCGTGGTTCGGGCATCAACCGGGCACCGGGCAGCCACGGCTCCGGGGTGTATACCCTGTTCGACGGCCTGCCACTGACTGGCCCCGGTGGTACGCCCTACGAACTGTTCGAACCGCTGTGGCTGAGCCGCGCCGAAGTGCTGCGCGGCGCCAATGGCTTCGACAAGGGCGCGCTGGCATTGGGCGGGGCCATCGACTACATCACCCACACAGGGTATGACGCAGCGCCCCTGCAAGTTCGTTATGAAGCCGGCAGCCGCGGCTACATGAAGCGCCAGATCAGTTCCGGCCAGGTGCTGGGCGACCTGGATTACTACGTGGCGGCGACCGACTCGGCATACGACGGTTATCAGGATCACAGCAGCGGCAGCAGCAAAGGCATCGCCGCCAATGTCGGCTACCGCTTCAACCCGAACCTGGAAACCCGCTTCTACCTGCGTTATCGGGAAACCGAGAACGACCTGGCCGGGCGCCTGACCAAAGCACAGATCAAGCATGATCCACGGGCTGCGAACCCAACCTACCTCTCCCGTGACGCCAGCCGCCCACAGCCGGGCAGCACCTGGCTGGCGAACAAGACCACCTTCTTTCTGGATGACGATTCACGCCTGGAGGCCGGGTTGGTGTATCACGACTACCCGATGGACCTGCGTGAAGGCCTGAACCGCCTGAAAGTGGCCTACACCGATGTCAGTGGTACGTTGAACTACTTCCGTCGAGACACCCTGTTCGACCGCGAGAGCAACACTTCGATCGGCTGGCGTTCGACCAAGCATCTGCCCAATAGCGGCGCATCCGAGTATGTGCGCGTCCAGCAGAGTCAGAATGTCGGCATCCCGATTGGTACCAAAACCCGCGACTTCAGCTATCAGGGTTCTGACAACGTATTGCACGCCAGCAACGAGTTGGAGCTGATGCCAGACCTGTGGCTGACCACCGGCCTGGCGCTGATCTACACCCGCCGGGAAAGTGATGTCAGCTACCCTGCCGATGGCGGCAAGGTCAGCCAGCATGACTGGGACTACGCCCCACGCATCGGCCTGCGTTACGCCTTCAACCCGCAACTGGAGGTCTACGGCAACCTCAGCCGCTCGGTCGAGCCGCCACACCCGTGGGCGTTGATCTGGAGTGCCAGCGAACGCTTCGCCAGCGGCCCGGCCGCCAAACTTCAGAAAACCCCCGTCGAACTGCAAAATCAGACCGCTACCACCCTTGAACTTGGCGCCCGTGGCGACTCGGCAGTGGGTCGTTGGGACCTGGCCTGGTACTACGCCGCAGTACGCCATGAGTTGCTGGCCGTAGAAACCGTGCCTGGCAATCCGGCTACCGAAATCAACGCCAGCCCTACAATCCACCAGGGCATCGAAGCCGGCCTCAATAGCCTGCTCTGGGAACGTGCTGCCGTCGGCAAGGTGTCGTTGCGTCAAGCCTACACCTTCAGCGATTTCCACTACCGGGATGACGACGTCTTCGGTGACAACCGCTTGCCCGGCATCCCGATGCATTACTACCAGGCCGAGGTGCGCTTCGATCACCCGACGGGCTTCTATGCCGGGCTCAATACGCAGATGGCGTCCAAGGTACAGGTTGACTACGCCAACTCTTACCCAACCGATGCCTATGCACTGCTCGGGGCGACATTCGGCTTCAACGCGCCGAAAAACGACTGGCAAACCTGGCTGGACCTGCGCAACCTGACCAACAAACGGTACGCCGCCACCGTGACGCCAGGCTACAACGACCAAGGTAAGGACATCGCCCGCTCCACACCCGGCGAGGGTTTCGGGGCCTATGTTGGCGTGTCCTACAGCCTGCGCTGAAACAGTGCCAACGGCGAGGCCACCGAATACGTGGCCCCGCACCATGGCATTGCTATAGATCAATAAACGCGGCAGCGCAGTGAGGTAGCCTCTGCGCCTTTTTCAGCTGCGACCCGATCTCCCATGACCAGCCTCGCCAAACCCGAATTACTTGCCCCTGCCGGCACCCTCAAGAACATGCGCTATGCCTTCGCCTATGGCGCCGACGCGGTCTATGCCGGGCAACCGCGCTATAGCCTGCGGGTACGCAACAACGAATTCGACCATGAGAATCTGGCCATCGGCATCAAGGAAGCCCAGGCCCAGGGCAAGCAGTTCTATGTGGTGGTCAACATCGCACCGCATAACGCCAAGCTGAAGACCTTCCTCAAGGACCTGGAGCCGGTGATCGCCATGGGCCCGGATGCACTGATCATGTCCGATCCGGGCCTGATCATGCTGGTTCGTCGGCATTTTCCGGAAATGCCGATTCATCTTTCCGTACAGGCCAACACGGTGAACTGGGCCAGCGTGGAGTTCTGGCGCGGGTTGGGCCTGACCCGGGTGATCCTGTCCCGCGAGTTGTCACTGGAGGAGATCGAGGAAATTCGTCACCAGGTTCCCGAAATGGAACTGGAGGTGTTCGTTCACGGCGCACTGTGCATGGCGTATTCCGGCCGCTGCCTGTTGTCCGGGTACCTGAACAAGCGTGACGCCAACCAGGGCTCATGCACCAATGCCTGCCGCTGGAAGTACAGCGCCACCCCGGCCACGGAAAATGTTACTGGCGAGATCGTCCGCGAAGTCGAACCGACGCTGGGCCTGGGTGCGCCCACTGATGAAGTCTTCCTGCTGGAAGAAAGCAACCGTCCTGGCGAGGAAATGCCGGCATTCGAGGACGAGCACGGCACCTACATCATGAACGCCAAGGACCTGCGCGCGGTACAGCACGTCGGGCGCTTGACCAACATGGGCGTCCATTCGCTGAAGATCGAGGGCCGTACCAAGTCGCACTTCTACTGCGCCCGCACCACTCAGGCCTACCGCCAGGCAATCGACGACGCTGTGGCAGGTCGCGAATTCGACCGCTCGCTGATGCTCAATCTGGAGTCACTGGCGCAACGGGGTTACACCGAGGGTTTTCTGCGCCGCCACGTGCATGACGAGTACCAGAACTACCAACGTGGAAACTCGCTGTCTGAACGCCAGCAGTTCGTTGGCGAACTGACCGGCGAGCGGGTCGATGGGCTGGCCGAGGTACAGGTGAAAAACCGCTTTGGCCTTGGCGATCACCTTGAGCTGATGACGCCACGTGGCAACTACCACTTCGACCTGCATCAATTGCGCAATCGCCAGGGCCAACCCATTGAGGTTGCCCCTGGCGACGGCCATACCGTCTACCTGCCGATTCCCGAGCAGGTGAACCTGGAGTATGGCCTCCTGCTGCGTGACCTGACCCTGTAACGGCCGGTGGCGGCCAGCTTCACTGCTGGCCGCCCTGGAGTCAGAGTTTGACCTTGCGGCGCATGATGCCGTTGACGATGACCACGACGACCGCCACGCCGATGGCAATGTACTGGAACACCTTTTCGCTGATCACACCGTCTTTCTGCAGATAAGACAGCCCCAGCATGGTTGCCAACACCAGCAGGGACAGCAGGATGGAGTATTTAAGGCGTTGGCCTTGAGTCATGTGGGTTTCCTTGAGGCGTTGGAGACAAAAAATCAAACGCGAATCATACAACGTCCATCCCGATCACAAGGATATTTTCCCGGTTCTGCCCCACCAGCCAACTTGCAAACATGAGCGCTCACGCACTTACGCCTCGCGGAGCCCCCCTCATGCGCATACCTTCCCTGCTCAGTATCGGCCTGCTGGTCTGTATTGAGGCTCAAGCACTGCAAACCGTAGACCTCGATCCTTCACACCTGAAGCAACTCGGTACCGGCCTAGCGAACAGCGCAGGCAACAGCCAATGGCAGCAGTTGTGGCAACGCTCTCGACAGGCCGGACACCTGGGCAGTCCGGAAACACAAGAAGCCTTCACCGTCACCATGAGGGAAATTCCGCCGCTGGTGAGAGCCACATTGACCTCGGCCGATAGCGCCCAAGGGCTAAAGAAAACCCAAGCCCTGTACCGCCGCGACTTCGCCCCACAGGTCGTCGGCGCACGTGGTGATACCCCACTCACCGCCATCTGCCTATGGGTCGACTGGCGGTCCTTTCCCGACAATGCCTTACCTCGCCAAACCGCACTGATGGCTCAAGTCAACTTGTTGATCACCCATCCTTGCGACTGACGCTGGTAGACCCAAGCAGCGGCATTGCCATTGTGGTGACTGACCGAAAAGCGGGGCTTTGCGCCGACTGCTCTGGTGAATACCCACATACCTTCGCCATTTTTCCCACCGAATATAAGCAGGAACAGCTACTGGCAGAGACCCGCTTGCTACCTAGATCTTTTGTCGTGCAGTGCCCGAGAATCATCCCATGACGCCAACCAACGCATTCAGCCGGTACGGCAGTACCGGTCGGGCTGAAGGTTGATGGCCAATACACAACGCAGGCCTGAATGGCCTGCCCATTGACAAGGAAGTGCTCATGGAACTCAGCGACCTGAACCGCATCGACATCACGCAACTGCCTCATTCCCTACAAGCGTTGATCGCCTGTGTCGGGCTGGAAAGCGCGTACCGCTTGACCTGCATCTACGGCGGCAGGCCCAAGTACATTCCCAAGCATCCGGGCCGCACAACGCTGGCCGATGTGCTGCCCAGCGAACAACTCGAGGCCTTGATCAAACGCTACGCGGGCACTGCGCTGGAGATTCCCAAACCCGACCATTTCAACCGGCAACTGCGTAACCAACAGATTCAACAGGAAAGCTCGCACGGCCTGTCCCGTAGCGTGCTGGCCGACAAATACGGCCTGAGCCTGCGCCAGATCGGCAACATCAGGCGTCAAGAGGCTCACGCTCGCCACACCGCCTAACGGTAACCGCGCACTGACGCGCACTTCACGATAAGGAAATCGCACCATGGCAACTATCGATAACAGCCTCATCGGCTCGGTCATGAACGCACTGCCACTGGATCGGATGATCTCCGGGCCGCTGCAGGCCATGATTCAGGCGCAGGTCAGCGCCAGTAAATCCTACGCAGACTTCCTCATGGGCGTCTGCATTCAAGATGGCAAGGCGGTCGCCATCCAATTCGACTACGAAGAAACCCTCACGGACGAACAGGGTGTCTATCAGGGTACCGTCGCCAAGAAAATGCAGATCCCCCTGCTGGCGGCTGTCACCCACCCGAACATCGCCATTGAAGAAGGTAACATCGAGTTCGAGCTGACCATCAGCCAGCAGGCCGAAAGCAGCACTGAAACCGGTGGCAGCGCTGAGTTCGGCGCCTCCATTGGCTGGGGCCCGTTCAAGATGAACGTCAAAGGCCAGGTCAGCCACAAGTCAACACAAACCCGCAAGACCGACACCCGCGCGCGTTACGCATTCAATACCCGTGTCAAACGCCAGGATCCACCAGAAGCCTTGATGCGGGTCATCGACATCCTGACCGATGCCGCCACCAAGCCCGTCATGCTTCCCAACACCGAGGCGCAGAACAAGGACGCCTTGCCTGAATCCAAACTGCCGATGCCAGACCAGGTGCAACAGACCACCGTCTGACACGCTACAGCAGGCTCCGCTCTGATGAGCGGAGCTTTCCCGTCCCTCGCCAAAGGAGCCCAGCCTCTTGGAACGCAGTCCTAACGACAAAGAGCCGCTTGCTACCTGCGATCTGGCTGACATTACCCGAGGTCTGCAGGACGCCGCAGCGGCGGCGAACAACCTGATCGCCCAACAGTACATCAAGCTGTTTGACCAGTTTTTTGACTATGACGCCGAAGCGTTGGGCGCCCCCATGAAGGCCAAGATGGTCGATGTTGCCATGGATGACCGGCATACCCTGAGCATCCCACTGATCACCCTGGTATCACCCCGCGGCCTGGCCCTGGAGCGGATGCAAGTCGACCTCTCGGTAAAAATCCAGAACACCGAGCTGGCCGATGCAAGCCACGTACTGGAGAACAGCGCGCTCAAGCACGAACGGTTCATGGTCACCGTTGGCGCTCAGAACAAGCGCCAAGGCGATCATCGTGACCCGGACGAAGTACAGATTCGCATGCAGTTTCAGGCCTGCGAACCGCCCGAGGCACTGAATCGACTGATCGAAGAGTACACCCAACTGATTGTCCCCAGCCGCCAACCCACCCCTGCACCGCCGTCCACAGACAACGAGTTCATCGCCGCCGCAACCGTTCGCTGACTCAGAAGTCGCGCTTGTAGAACAGATCAAGCGAGCTGGCGATCCCACTGGCGGCTTCCAGGTAGAGCTTTTTACTCAGCAGGTAGCGCAAGGCAATGGTGTTGGCCGGCTCGAAGACGCCCACGCCATAGCGCAAGCTCAAGCGCTCGGTCAGGTTGCCACTGGCGACCACACTGGTGCTGGCGCCACTCCCCTGAGTGTCGAGCTGGAAGTCGTCGATACCCAGATTCTTCGCGAGGCTGCCGGTCAGGTCCGAACTGCCAGCCAGTCCCAAGCCCAACGCCGCTTGCGCAAGCATGTTGTTGTCTTCACCGGTACTGCCCAACGGTCGCCCCAACACCAGGTACGACAAGGCCTGTTCCTGGCTCATCGCCGGCTCGGAAAACACCTGGGTGGTTGGCTGTTCGGCACTGCCGCTCAGGCGGATACCGGCGATCACGTCATCGGTCTTGCGCACAGCCTCGATATCCAGATACGGCTGGTCGATAGGGCCGGCAAACAGCAATCGAGCACGACGAATGGTCAGGCGCTGACCATACGCGCGGTAACGGCCATCGACCAGGCTCAGCTCGCCGCGGGTATCGAGGTTGTCACCGATATGCACGGCACCGCGCAGGTTTGCACTCAAACCAAAGCCCCTGAACGACAATTTTTCCTGCCCTACCTCAACATCGACGTCCATGGCGACCGCCAGGGGTACCTTACCCGCCTCGGTCTGATGGCCGACGATCACCGTATCATCGGAGACCTTGACGGTTGAAGGCGGTAGTTCACGGATGCTGATCTTGCCCTTGGGCACCAGCACTTTGCCAGTGATTGCCAGCTTGTCACCTTGCAGGCCAATGCTCAGGTCAGGGGCCACCTCAAGCGCGGCGTAGGGTTCGACGTTGACCGGCAAGCGTTGGCCACGCACACGCAGATCGACCGCCAGCGCACGCGCCCAGCCGATCTGACCGTTCAACTGGCCCTGACCGCTCTCACCACTTTTCCACCCGCCCTGCAGTTGGACCTGCTCGCCAGCAACCACGGCACGCAACGTCAGCTCGCGCATGCTGACGGGCAATTCTGACCCGCTGACTTCGCCCTGCGACAGAATGAGGCTACCGTTGACTTGAGGGGCCAGCAGTGTGCCGGACACCCTGCCGCTGCCATTCAACTGACCGGCCAGACGTTCCACCATTGGAACGAAGGGGCGGGCGATGGAAAGGTCCAGTCCATTCAGACTGAACGTGCCACTGACCGGTTTGTTCTTCGCCAAAGGATCGAGGCGCGTATCCAGGTTCAGTTCACCCAGTCGTTCTCCACGAAACGCCAGACGAGTATCTACCCGTCGTGGGGCCAGGGTGCTGTCAAGACGCAGGGTCTGGTAAGGGAAGTCCAGCCATTGTCCTTTCTCACGCAGCCGAAACGTGCCACCACCAGCATCGACCTGAACAAGCCCCTTGGGGCCGCTGGCCGGCAGATCGAGGTTGATATCGGCATTGAGCAGGCCGTTCCAGGCGAAGTCTTTAGGTAACCATTGGGCCAGGCTCTGCAACGGGAACTGCTTGAGGTGATAACGCAACCTCGGCTCAGGCGCCAGACGCTGGTCTTCGCCACACAGGCTGGCGTCGCCCGAGCGCCAGCAATGCGCAAAAAAGTCGATCTGGCCATTCGCCAGACGCTGCAGCCGAGCCGGCGCCTGCAACTGCCAGTCTTGACCACCGGCCTGGATACGCCCACTGGCCAGGCGCCCTCGCCAGTTCTCCTTGTCCAACTGGCCATCCAGCGCAAGGTCAAGCACCAACTGCGGCCCTGATAGCCCCAAACTCAACTGCTGTTGACGCCTATCACCCTCCCCCTTGGCGGTCAGCGTGCCCAACGCCGTTTCACCCAACTGGATCGCACCCGCCTCCAGTTCAATCAGCGCACGCTGCGTCGAGTCCAGGTGCGCCCTGAGGTCCAGGCGTTGTAGACGGTTCTCGCCCTGGACTAACTGCTGCCCCAGCAACATCAGTTGGCCCTGCGGTGCCTTGAATGTACCCGCAACCTCCAGGCGCCCTTTCAAGCGACCTTGCAGTTGCGGCCAGAGCTGCCCCAAACGGGGCAGGTCAAGGTCGAGCTGGCCGGCCAAGCGCTGCTGAAGGCTGCCACTACCGTTGATATGGTTGTCCCCCAGACGTACATCCAGAGTGCCCAAGGTCCATTGCTCCCCAGCCCCCTCGGCCTTGACCTGAAGCTGTGCGGGCTGGCCACGCAGGCGGCCCTTCAGGTTCAAGTCGGCATCCAGGCGCAACTGGCCATCCTTGAACTCGCCCGTGCTGCGCAACGGCCCGGCCAGTGAACCTGGCAACTCGGCCAGCCAATACGCGGGATCAAGCGCAGACAGGGTCAGTGCCGTGTCCCAGGCGATGCCTTGGGCGAACCGCAGCGTGAGGTGACCGGATGCCTTGCCCTGCCCCGCAGTCAGGACAAGCTGTGGCAGCTCGATCGCCGTGAGATCGCCGTTGAACGGACTGCTGACCTTGAGCGCACCGGCCGGTCCATCCAGGTCACCGGCAAAATCCCCTTCGTAACGCCCTTCCTGGTAACGGACCTGGCCATTGAAACGACGCAGGGTGACCTGGGGCGCTTCATCCATCGGGTAAAGGCGCAACCAGGGGAAGTCCAGCCACTCAACCTGAGCGCCGGCCTTGATGCCCTGCTGCCAGTCGGCAGTGGCCTTGAGCGCGAGGTACTGCTCGGCAGCGGCATTAAGATCAAGGGCCGACAATTCAGCGCCACGGGCATCGACCCGGCCTTGCAGGGCCAAGGCTATCGGGCCCTGCAAGGCCGGCAGGCTGGCATTGCCCGCGAGCCGGTAACCGGCGCTCAGGTCACCTTCACCGGTTAGCAACACCTGATTGAGCTGGAGGGTATCAGGCAGGTCGGCACTCGCCTTGAAGGCATCGGCGCTGATACGCACCTTGGCCGGCAAGTTCGCTGCCAGCGGCTGTAACTGCCCGTCAAGCCGCCCTTGTAAATAGCCCGTACTGTCGGCGCCCACCCGCAACGTCTGCTGCAGGTCACCGTCCACCTTCAGAGCCAATTGCCACGACTGCCCATCCACGGCCGGCAATTGCAGTTGGCCGGTGGCCTGCAAAGGCCAGTCGCCCTCAGGCTGCAACGTCCCCTGCAAGGTCAGGTGCAATTCCTCTCGCTGAACCTGCAAGCGATCAATACGCAGGCCCTGGATGCCCCAATGGGCCGCCAGTTGCAACTGACTCAACTGCTCGTTGCCATCCAGCGTCAGTCGACCAACCTGCAGCTCACCCAGTTCGATGCTCAGCGGCAGTGCCAAGGCCGGCAACTGCAGCGGGCCGCTGTCTGTCGAAGGTTCGCCGGGGGCAAACGCCAGGTCCACCCGCTCGGCACGGAGTTGCGTTACGCATAGGGTCATGCGCAACAGGCAGGCGGGCGACCACTCCAGCAGCGGCTGGGTCAGCTCAACCCGGTTACCCGACTGCTCCCACAACAAGCGCTTGGCCTGCCACTGCCCTGCCAGCCGCCCCTGGAAGTCGTCCAGTTGCAACCCTGGTACCCGGCTCAGTACCCAACGACTGCCTGCCTGCGTACCCAGTACCGCGACCACGCCGAAAACCACAATCAGCAGTCCGCTGACCAAGCCGATAGCAATCCCTTTAAACACACGACTCACAGTTCCGGCCCCATGGAAAAGTGCAAACGAATACCGCCCTCGTCATCCAGCGCGTGGGCGAGGTCCAATCGCAGTGGACCCACCGGAGAGACCCAGCGTACGCCAAGACCGACGCCGGTCTTGAGGCTTGGCAACTCCAGACTGTTGAATGAGTTGCCTTGATCGACGAAGGTCGCCACGCGCCACTTCTCGGCAATCGAATACTGGTACTCAACACTGCCGGCCACCAGGTAGCGGCCACCAATACGGTCACCATCCGAGTTCTTCGGCGACAGCGTCTGGTAGTCGTAACCGCGCACGCTCTGATCGCCACCGGCGAAAAAACGCAACGATGGCGGCATTGATTTGTAGCCGTTGGTGGCACTGCCGCCAAACTGCACCCTGCCCAGGAAACGGTGATTCTGCCCAAGGGTGGTCAAGCCCTTGAGCAGGACATTGCCATGCACCAGGTTGGTATCCGAGAGTACACCTTCCTTCGCGACCTGCGTGTCGAACTGCAGGCGGTAGCCATTGTGCGGATCAATGCGGTTGTCGCTACGCAAGTAGGCGTAACTGACACCCGGCATCAACAGGTTGCTCAGCCCGGAGTCATCACCCAGGCGGTATTCCTCGCGCTGCCACTTGAGCGAAATCACCCGTTGCCAACCACTGGGCAACTTGCTGTGCCATTCCGGGCCTACCGTCAGCAGCTTGCTGAGGCTGTCGGTGTTGGCGATTTCTTCGTTCTGATAACCGCCGGCAAAACGAAACTTGTCGGTCAGCGGCGGGTCCAGAGGCACGTCGTACCACAGGCCGACGTTCTGCCGGGGGGCCGAGACTTCTGTCTCGACACCATAACTATGACCTTCAGGGTTAACCCAATGGCGCGTCCAGTTAGCCTTGGCACGAGGACCGACGTCCGTCGAGAATCCCAGGCCCAAGCCCATGGTGCGGGGCTTGCGGGTCTGCAACTGAACCGCCACCGGGATCGTCTGGCCCACCGCTGCCGTCGGCGCAGCATCGACCCGCACGCCTTCAAAGTAGCCACTGGACTGCAAGGCGTTATTGAGCTCGGCAATCAGCTCAGAATCATAGGGCGCACCGTCCTGAAACGGCACCATCCTGCGCAGCAGGTCCTCGTCGAAAGGGCTGTCGCCAGTGAACTGAACCTTGCCCAGGGCGTAGCGCGGGCCGCTGTCATAGACCAGTTCGATATCCGCGACCCCGGCCAGTGGATCGACAGCCAGACGCTGGCGAAGAAAACGGCCACTGAAAAAACCGTAGCGCGAAGCCTGATTCTGAATCAACCGCTTGGCGTCCCCATAGTGCCCATGGTTGAGCACCTCACCCGAGCGCAAGTAGCGGCTGTTAGGTATGCGAAAGGCCTTCAACTGACTGGCCGGGCCTTCAATACGCACCGTGATGTCACGAAGCCGGATGGGCTCACCAGGTTCAACCTTCAGCACCAGACGTGGACCTTTGTTCGCCTTGGCTGGGGGTTTGACTTCGGTTTCGATGTGGGGCTGGTAGTACCCCAGCGCCTGGGCGGCTTTTCTGGCCTGCTCGACGGCGCCGCGACTGAAGCGCATCAAGGCCTCTTCGTCACGGTCGCCGAGGCTACCAATGTAACCTTCGATATTGTCCTTGAGCTCGCTATTGGCAGGCTCTATCCGAACGACCAGTTCACTTTGCGCACAGACGGCGAAGCTGGCGATGCATAGAATCAAACCGCAGGTAAAAGGTGCTAAATACGTCATAAGCCCCGATGCTACCAGAGCTTGGCGGCAGCCGGGCGACCATAGCCATCGCTCACGGTTCGATTACGCCCCGATCTGCCGGGAATGCTGGGGATTCGGGTGAAAAAAAACGTGCTCACGAACAGGCCCTACCGCTATTTCACCAATTTCCTGATAGCCCTGCCGTGCATAAAACGCCAGGTAATGCTCATTGCCGGTGTCCAGGACAATCCCTTGGGAATGTTCATCTTCAGCACACCAGTCGTGTAATGCCTGAAGCAACTGCTCCCCGTAGTGCTGGCCCTGGAATTGCGGATGAATACCCAGCAGCGGCAGCATGTGAACCGCGTCAGTAGGCAGGCAGGCCATCAGTGCCGCCTGGTAATCCAGGTAGCGGCGCGTGCAGTTGAACCCGGCGCTGAGCAACATGCGCATCCGCCAGGCCCAGCTTTCCGTGACACTGAGCCGACGTTGTGGTGGCGCAATCAGTGCAACGCCAATCAAACGTTCCCCGATCAACAGCCCCAGCGCGGGCAGTTCTTGATAGAAATGCTGGCATACCAGCTCTCGCACCGTAGCCCGGATACGGTGGTCGTACCCAGGGCGCGCCGCCTCGAAAAGGTAGGCGAAGGTCGGCTCATGACGGTAGGCATGGTAGAGCAATGAGCGGGTCTCATGACTGTAGCCCCCATCGAGCAAGCGGACTTCAGCCGTAACGGCAGTCGATTCGGACATCATGGAACCCTCCAGGCCTGGGCATTCATTGCCATCAAGGTGCGCGCTACGCTGGCGCGCCCTCGTGAAGCACGTTAGCAGGCGATCTGCATGGCCGCCATGCTGGTCGTAGCCGGCGATGTCAGCTAGCATCCTGACTTTTACCAGGATTGTTGCTTCCATGAAGATCGTCTCGTTCAACATCAACGGCCTGCGCGCCCGGCCCCATCAGTTGGCCGCGTTGATCGAAAAGCACCAACCGGACGTGATCGGCCTGCAAGAGACCAAGGTGGCGGACGAGCAATTCCCGCTGGCTGAAGTCCAAGCACTGGGCTACCACGTGAGCTTCCACGGTCAAAAGGGCCACTACGGCGTCGCCCTGCTCTCGCGCCAGGCGCCGCTAAGCCTGTTCAAGGGGTTCAGCACCGACGAGGAAGACGCCCAGCGACGCTTCATCTGGGGCACCTTCGCCGACGCCGATGGCACACCGATCACCATCATGAATGGCTATTTCCCCCAGGGGGAAAACCGCGATCACCCCACCAAGTTCCCGGCAAAACAGCGCTTCTACAGCGACCTGCAAGCCCTGCTTGAAAGTCAGTTCCAGAACCAGCAACCCTTGGTGGTGATGGGGGACGTGAACATCTCCCCGGAAGACTGTGACATTGGCATCGGCCCCGACAATGCCAAGCGCTGGCTCAAGACCGGCAAGTGCAGCTTCCTGCCGGAAGAGCGCGAGTGGATGGCCCGACTGAAAAACTGGGGGCTGGTTGACAGCTTCCGCCACCTGAACCCCGACGTCTGCGACCGTTTCAGTTGGTTCGACTACCGCAGCCGTGGCTTCGAGGATGAACCCAAGCGTGGCCTGCGTATCGACCTGATCATGACCTCTCAAGGGCTGCTGCCACGGGTCAAGGATGCCGGAGTCGACTATGAACTTCGTGGCATGGAAAAACCCTCGGACCACGCACCGATCTGGCTGGAACTGAGCTAAGACCCGCCCTGGCTTGCCTGCATCCCACACATGTGTGGCGCGGGCTTGCCCTCAATGCAAACACCGCGAACGCCCTGCCCGTCACCGCCGCCATCGCAGGCAAACCCGACATTCAGTCCAGCTTGAGCTGGCTGATCGTGTCTTTGTCAGCATCCCTGTACTGCTCCGGGGTCATCTCCTTGAGATTGGCGACCGTCCGCTCGTAGCGGTTTGCGGAAGCACATACGTGCGCCTCAAATCGACTGGGGCCACGGCTGTCCGGATCTTCGGCCAGACGCTTGGTTTCAAGCGCCTCACAACGCTCCGTGTACTGCGCAAGGCTCGCCTTCGACGCCTCAAGATGAGCGGCCTGGTCCTTTTCGGCTTGCGCGAGAGCAGCCTTTTCCTGTTTTTCACGGATATCCGCCGCAAGGTCCAGGACGTCCTCGGCGTCCTTGCCATCCAATGCCTTGGCCATTCGGGCACGGTCGAGTCCGTATGCCTCCCTGACTACCGTCAACGCCCGGTCATATGCCGCCTTCTGTTCCAGATCCATGTCCTCGCTCATGCCCACCATCGACGCCGAGAATGTCGCCTCGCTGGTACTGTCGATGTGCCCCGCACACGCCGTAAGCAGTACGAAGGAAGAAACCAGTAACGTCACACTTAACCGTTGCACCATCGGTCGATCCTCACGTCAGGCGTTTGGCCACAGAACGCCACTCGAAGCAGGTTGTTCTGTGAGGGTAGTAGCCATGGCGTCGACGTTCCATTCAGCCAGGATGCTGGGCGCTTCGTCATCTTGCGGTCATCGTACTGTCTTAATCTTCCGGCACGACTTTTCAGCCGCGAGCACCCATTGGCATGTTCCCCCCCGTTTTTCGCCTGCTACTCAGCCTGTTGGCCGCACTCCCGGTCGCCGCGCACGCGGAGCAGACCGTGTTGCGCCTGCAGGGCTCCAACACCATCGGCAGTGTGTTGGCACCCGCATTGGTACGCGGCATGCTGCAAGCGCAAGCCGTGCAGGATATCCAGACGCTGCCCGGCGCGGTTGCCAACGAAGTCCAGGTAAAAGGCCGCACTGCACAAGGACAGTTGATCCAGGTGAGCATCGCAGCCCACGGTTCGAGTACCGGTTTTACTGCGCTTAAAACCGGTGACGCCGACCTTGCGGCGGCCTCACGCCCGATCAAAGACAGCGAGCTTGTAGACCTGGAGGCGCTGGGCGACCTGAAAAGTGCCGAGGCCGAACAGGTCATCGCCCTTGATGGCGTGGCGGTCATCGTCCACCCGGACAATCCTTTGCCGCAATTGACTACCGAACAATTGGCCAACATTTTCGCGGGCCGCATTACAACCTGGGAAGCGTTGGGCCTGGGCAGCGGACCGATCCGTTTGTACGCCCGCGACGATCGCTCCGGTACGTTCGAGACCTTCAAGAGCCTGGTACTCGATACCCATGATCTGACGCTGGCAACCAGTACCACTCGGTTTGAATCGAGTGAACAGTTGGCCGCCGAAGTCCGTCGTGATCGCCAGGCGATTGGCTTCAGCAGCTTGAGTTCGGTGCATGGTGCCAAAGTCCTGGCCATCGCCGACGGTGCAGCGAGTGCGATGTTACCAACGCCTGGGTTGATCGCCAGCGAGGATTACCCGCTGGCCCGCCGGTTGTACTTTTACCTGCCACCCGGCCAGCACAACCCATGGGCTCAAGCGCTGATTCGCTTTGCACAAAGCGAATCCGGCCAGTCCATCGTCACCGCCAGCGGCTTCATTGCCCAAACCATTCAGGCGATGCCGGTACGGGCCAATGCCGAGATGCCGGCAGCCTATCGGGGGCTGCTTGAACAGGCACAACGGCTCTCGGTGAATTTTCGCTTCGCCGAAGGCAGTGCCACGCTGGACAACAAGGCCCAGGCCGACCTGCAGCGGGTGGTGGCGTACCTCAAGCGCACCGGCAAGCTCGATCAGAAGATCAGCCTGGTAGGGTTCGGTGACGCCAAGAGCGACCCGGCGCGGGCAACCCTGCTGTCCAAATTGCGGGCCATGGCCGTGCGCCGCGAACTGGCGCGCCAAGGTGTGACCGCCAGGGAGATCCTTGGTCTGGGCGCCGAGCTGCCGGTGGCGGCGAACGACCAGGACGAGAGCCGCCTTCGCAACCGCCGGGTTGAGGTCTGGGTTTACTGATGCTCGCGGCGCGGGTGCTCCCGCGGTGCGTACTTGCCAATCTCGTACTTACCGACCGCGGCCCGGTGGACTTCATCCGGGCCATCTGCCAATCGTAACGTGCGCTGCATCGCGTACATGTAGGCCAACGGGAAATCCCCGGAAACGCCGGCTCCCCCATGAATCTGAATCGCCCGGTCGATCACCTTCAACGCAACGTTCGGTGCCACGACCTTGATTTGAGCGATCTCGCTGCGCGCGACCTTGTTACCCACTGTGTCCATCATGTAAGCGGCCTTGAGGGTCAACAGGCGGGCCATGTCGATCTCCATCCGCGAGTCAGCGATTCTGTCGATGTTACCGCCCAGCTGCGCCAGCGGCTTGCCAAATGCGCTGCGCTCCACCGAGCGCTTGCACATCAGTTCCAGGGCACGCTCCGCCATGCCGATCGAGCGCATGCAATGGTGAATGCGACCGGGGCCGAGACGGCCTTGGGCAATCTCGAACCCCCTGCCCTCGCCCAGCAACACGTTGTCATAGGGGACGCGGACATTCTCAAAGTGCACTTCAGCATGGCCATGAGGCGCATCGTCGTAACCGAACACCGGCAATGGCCGAACGATGTTCACGCCGGGCGTATCGGTGGGCACCAGGATCATCGAATGTTGTTGATGACGCGGCCCCTCCGGGTTGCTCAAGCCCATGAAGATCATGATCTTGCAGCGCGGATCGCAGGCACCGGACGTCCACCATTTGCGCCCATTGATGACCCACTCGTCGCCATCACGTACCGCCGTGGCTTGCATGTTAGTGGCATCGGACGACGCCACGTCCGGTTCAGTCATGGCGAACGCAGAACGGATCTCACCCCGCAACAAGGGCACCAGCCACTGCTGCTTCTGCGCCTCGCTGCCGTAGCGCACCAACACTTCCATATTGCCGGTGTCCGGTGCCGAGCAGTTGAATGGCTCCGGCCCCAGCAATGAGCGGCCCATGATCTCGGCCAGCGGCGCGTACTCCAGGTTAGTCAACCCAGCCCCCAGCTCCGACTCAGGCAAGAACAGGTTCCACAAGCCTTCGGCCTGAGCCTTGCGCTTGAGCTCCTCCATGATTGCAGTCGGCTGCCAGCGATCACCCTCGGCGACCTGACGCTCGAAGACCGCTTCGGCCGGGTAGACATAGGTATCCATAAACGCCATGACGCGCTCGCGCAACGCCTGGACCTTGGGTGAATAGGCGAAATCCATTGACGGTACCTGCTGCGTAAAAAGGGGACTGAGCAGACTGTAGTTCACCGGCCAAAATCCACATAACCTATTCTCGGCGTGTATAAACATTCATAACCGATATATGATCGAGCCATAACACCTACAAGAGCAGCGCCCATGAACCTGAACAAGGTCGACCTCAATCTGTTCATCGTCTTTGATGCGATCTACACCGAAGCCAACCTGACCCGCGCCGGGCAGATCGTCGGCATTACCCAGCCTGCGGTCTCCAACGCCCTGGCACGGCTGCGTGACACCTTCAACGACCCCCTGTTCGTGCGTACGGCCCAAGGCATGGTGCCTACACCCATGGCTCAGAACATTATCGGCCCGGTGCGTAATGCCTTGTCGTTGCTGCGGGTGTCGGTACAGGAAAGCCGGACTTTCAACCCACTGCAGGCGAACAAGACCTTTCGTATCAGCATGACGGACCTGACCGAAGCGCTGATTCTGCCGCCTTTGTTCCAGCGCCTGCGACGTCTGGCACCCGCTGTGGTCATCGAAAGCTTCCTGTGCAAACGCCGCGAGACCACCAAGGAACTGGCCGCTGGGCGCCTCGATTTCGCCGTCGACGCCCCGCTCAACACCGACCCGCAAGTGCGTCATGTAAAGCTGATGCAGGACCAATATGTCTGCGCCATGCGCCAGGGCCACCCGCTGGCCAAGGACACCCTCAGCCTGGATGAGTACATGAGCCTGACCCACATCCATATTTCCAGCCGCCGCAACGGCCTGGGGTATGTCGACCTGGCGCTGGGCAAGATGGGCCTGCAACGCAAGATCGCCCTGCGTTCACAGCATTACCTGATGGCCTCGCACGTGTTGCAGCAGACCGACATGGTGATGACCGTGCCGGAGCGGTTTGCCCGCCGCCACCAATTGAATTTCACACCCTTGCCGGTCAACGATGTCCCGCCTCTGGAAACTCACCTGTACTGGCACGAGAGCACCGATCAGGATCCGGCCAACCGCTGGATGCGCGAGCAGATCATCGAACTGTGCCAGCGAGTCGTCGCGAAAGAAACGCAGCAAGAACAGGCCTGAACTGAACGCCTATTGCGTACACAATGACGATCCGGCTTGACGTATACGTAAAGCTGCCTTTAGGTTTAGCCCATGCACCTAGCCGAGCCTTGCCATGAGTAGCCAGACGTACAGTATTTCCGACCTGTCCCGCGAACTGGACATCACCACCCGCGCCATTCGCTTTTATGAAGAACAGGGATTGCTCAGCCCCGAACGTCGGGGCCTGGAGCGTATCTATACAGCCCGCGACAAGGTCAGCCTGAAGCTGATCCTGCGCGGCAAGCGAATCGGCTTTTCGCTGGCGGAGTGCCGCGAGCTGATCGAACTCTACGACCCCAGCAGCGGCAACCAGAAGCAGCTCAACAGTATGTTGGCGAAGATCGCCGAGCGGCGTGCCCAACTGGAACAGCAGCTACTGGATATCCAGCAGATGCAACTGGAACTGGACACTGCCGAAGAGCGCTGCATACAGGCGCTGGCAACCACCCTGAACAATCAGAAAAGCGCCGTTGAGGCGTCACAGGAACCTTCCCAATGACAATGCCCGAGAACGTTCGCCTGGTCGAAGTCGGCCCCCGCGACGGCTTGCAGAACGAAGCCCAGCCGATCAGCGTGGCAGACAAGGTACAACTGGTCGATGACCTGACGGCTGCGGGGCTTGGCTACATTGAAGTCGGCAGCTTCGTCTCACCAAAGTGGGTACCGCAGATGGCGGGGTCCGCCGACGTGTTCGCCCACATCCAGCAAAAAGCCGGTGTTACCTACGCCGCCCTGGCACCGAACCTGCGCGGTTTCGAGGATGCCCTGGCCGCCGGGGTCAAGGAAGTTGCGGTCTTCGCTGCAGCCTCTGAAGCGTTCTCTCAGCGCAATATCAACTGCTCGATCAGCGAAAGCCTGCAGCGCTTCGTACCGATCATGGACGCTGCACGCCAGCACGGCGTGCGTGTACGCGGCTATGTGTCGTGTGTACTGGGCTGCCCTTACGAGGGTGCGGTAAGCGCCGAGCAAGTGGCCCCGGTGGCCCGCGAGCTTTACGACATGGGCTGCTATGAAGTCTCGCTGGGTGACACCATCGGTACCGGCACCCCAGGCGCAACCCGCCGGATGTTCGACGTGGTTGGTGCACAGGTACCACGAGCACAACTGGCCGGCCACTTCCACGATACCTATGGCCAGGCACTGGCCAACGTCTATGCCAGCCTGCTGGAAGGGATTGCCGTGTTCGACAGCTCGGTCGCCGGGCTGGGTGGCTGCCCTTACGCCAAGGGCGCCAGCGGTAACGTGGCCAGTGAGGACGTGCTGTACATGCTCCAGGGCCTGGGCATCAAGACCGGCATCGACCTGGATGCACTGATTGCAGCCGGCCAACGGATCAGCGCCGTACTGGGCCGCGCCAGCGGTTCACGTGTTGCCCGCGCACGTAACGCCCAGTAATCCCGCAGCGGTAACAGCCGGCCTCACAGCCAGTGTTACCGCTCCCACGTTTTTCAGGGAAAAAACGGGTAACACGGAAACAAATCGACAGAATCTCCCGACCAGCCATTCCAGCAAAATCGCTAAACCGTTGATTTTATTGGCTTTTAAAAAGTTGGCACGGCACCTGCTATATGTTTGGTACAACAACAATAAAAAATGTGACAACCCAATAAAAACAAGACGTAACGACTCTGGCATAACAAGAACAACCACGGCAGAGACGCAGCTAACAGATTTTTTTGGAGATGATGTGCTTTTCGGGGGCGTGCCCCACGACCAGACACAGAGAACAATAAAACTACCCCAAGGTAGCGCCTGTCAGGTTGTATCAGCAATGATGAAAGCAGATCAGCGCTCAAAAAAATACGTTTGCTCTTGATCC
This sequence comes from Pseudomonas laurentiana, assembly GCF_014648275.1. Lineage (GTDB taxonomy): Bacteria > Pseudomonadota > Gammaproteobacteria > Pseudomonadales > Pseudomonadaceae > Aquipseudomonas > Aquipseudomonas laurentiana. The sequence goes on along the minus strand of NZ_BMQU01000019.1, from coordinate 24,196 downwards.
CGGATGGGGATCGCCCGCAACACAGAGGTCGTGGCCGACAAAAACAACAAAAGGCCACCCTCACAATAATAAAAAGAGCACGCAACAATCTTTGAGGGGAGCCTAGGCTCCCCTCAGTGCTTCCTGCCCCTTGAAAAATATGCCCAGCCAACCACTCATCAGTACCTCTACAACAGGTGCGGTGGATAGTCGCAGGCAAATCACGCATAACGGCCAAAGGCAGGCGGTGTGCGGCCTACGCGTCCGCTCAACTGAATCTGATACGGTTTTTATCGCAATACCTGAGCCTGTTATGCAAACAGATGGCTCGCCATAGTGCTCTGGCCTGATCGAGGCCTGATGAGCGACGAACCATGAGCGATAGAATCCCCGTCCAGATCGTTGAGATTGCCGAGCCCTCCCCCGTCAAGAAGAAGGCCGCCAGCAGCGATGGACACATTCACACCCGCAGCTTCACCGGCCTGTTCCGCAACCTGCGCATCGGCGGTGCCGGCTTTCTTTTCCTGCTGTTTTTCGGCACTGTCTGGCTGAACTGGGGCGGGCGTCAGGCCGTCCTCTGGGACCTGGCCGAAAGCAAGTTCCATATTTTCGGTGCCACCTTCTGGCCGCAGGATTTCATCCTGCTCTCGGCATTGCTGATCATCTGCGCCTTTGGCCTGTTTGCAATCACTGTATTTGCCGGGCGCATCTGGTGCGGGTACACCTGCCCACAAAGCGCCTGGACGTGGGTCTTCATGTGGTGCGAGAAAGTCACCGAAGGCGAGCGCAACCAGCGGATCAAACTGGATGCCGCCCCCTGGACCCTGAACAAGCTGGCCCGCCGTTCGGCCAAGCACACCCTGTGGCTGACCATTAGCGTGCTGACCGGGCTGACCTTTGTTGGCTACTTCACACCCATCCGACCGTTGGCCGAAGAGCTCTTCACCTTGCAACTGGGCGGCGTCAGCCTGTTCTGGATCCTGTTTTTCACCGGGGCGACCTACATCAATGCCGGCTGGCTGCGTGAAGCGGTCTGTATGCACATGTGCCCCTACGCACGCTTCCAGAGCGTGATGTTCGACAAGGACACCCTGACTGTTGCCTATGATCCGCGACGCGGTGAATCACGCGGCGCACGCAAGAAAGACGTCGACCACAAGGCCAAGGGCTTGGGCGACTGTATCGACTGCCATATGTGCGTACAGGTTTGCCCGACCGGCATCGATATCCGTGACGGCCTGCAAATGGAATGCATCGGCTGTGCGGCCTGCATCGACGCCTGCGACTCGATCATGGACAAAATGGGCTATGACCGCGGCTTGATCGGTTACAAGTCCGAACACACCCTGCAAGGAGGCAAGACCCATTGGTTGCGCCCGCGCTTCCTCGGTTACTGCACCGTACTGGTGGTGATGATCGGTGCCCTGATGATGGCCTTGAACCAGCGCCCAATGGTCTCGCTCGATGTCAGCAAAGACCGCGGACTGTTCCGTGAAAACAACCTGGGGCAGATTGAAAACATCTACACCCTCAAGGTCATCAACAAGACCCAGCAACGTCAGCAGTACCGCCTACGCCTGGTCGATAGCGAAGGCTTCGTGCTCCACGGCCAGACTGAATTCAGCCTGGCACCGGGTGAGATCAGCGACTTGCCGGTCTCGGTAGCCATGCTCGCCGACCGTCCAGACAGCAGCTCCAAGGAAATCGGTTTTGAAATCGTCGACCGTGATGAGCCCGGGGTGTACAGCATCGCCCGCAGCCGTTTTGTCGCGCCGTTGAACCGCTGATCACATACACTCCGTGTACTCAGAACCTGCCGAGCCATGATGAAACGCTACGAGAAATTCGCCGACGATATTGCCGAACTGATCCGTTCCGGGGTGCTCGGCCCCGGCCAGCGGGTACCGTCGGTGCGCTATGCCAGCCAGACCCACGGTGTCAGCCCGTCCACGGTGTTCCAGGCTTACTACCTGCTGGAGCGTCGCGGGCTGATCCGGGCCCGGCCACGCTCAGGCTATTTTGTGAATGCCCACGCGCCACGCCAGTTCAATGAACCGCAGGTCATCGAACAGGCCAGCGAGTCCACCGACGTTGACGTTAGCGAACTGGTGTTCTCCATTCTCGACTCGATCAAAGACCCGCAAACCGTCGCCTTCGGCTCGGCCTTCCCAAGCCCGAGCCTGTTCCCGCTGCCACGCCTGGCCCGGTCGCTGGCCAGCGCCAGCCGGGAAATGGACCCGCGCATGGTGGTTACCGACCTGTCACCGGGCAACCCGCAGCTGCGTCGACAGATTGCCCTGCGCTACATGGTCGGTGGTTTGATGCTACCGATGGAGGAGCTGCTGATCACCAACGGCGCCCTGGAGGCGCTGAACCTGTGCCTGCAAGCCGTCACCGAACCCGGCGATCTGGTGGCCATCGAGGCGCCTGCCTTCTATGCCTGCCTGCAGGTGCTCGAACGGTTGAAGCTCAAAGCAGTGGAGATTCCCGTTCACCCCAGCGAAGGTATCGACCTTGGCGTCCTTGCCCAGACACTGGAACGGCATCCGGTCAAAGCCTGCTGGTGCATGACCAACTTCCAGAACCCGGTAGGCGCCAGCATGCCGGATGAGAAAAAGAAGCAGCTGGTGGAACTGCTGCGTCAACATCAGGTGCCACTGATCGAAGATGACGTCTACGCCGAGCTCTACTATGCCCAACAGGCGCCTAAACCAGCCAAGGCGTTCGACACCGATGGCCTGGTGATGCACTGCGGCTCCTTCTCCAAAAGCCTGGCACCCGGATACCGCATAGGGTGGGTCGCCGCCGGTCGCTACGCCCAGAAGATCGAACGGCTCAAGCTGATGACGTCGCTGTGCGCCTCGATGCCGGCACAGGCAGCCATTGCCGACTACCTGCAACACGGCGGCTATGACCGCCACCTGCGCAAACTGCGCTATGCCCTGGAAGAACAGCAGAGCGCCATGCTCGCTGCAATTGCCCGGCACTTCCCGGCGCAAACACGGGTCAGTCATCCGGACGGAGGTTACTTCCTATGGCTGGAGTTGCCGGAGCAGATGGACTCTCTGAAGCTGTTCCAGATGGCCTTGGCGCAGGGCATCAGCATTGCGCCGGGGCCTATTTTTTCGGCCACCCAGCGCTTTCGTAACTGCATTCGACTGAACTACGGCAGCCCCTGGACCGAGCAATCTGAAAAAGCCATGGAGACGCTGGGGCGAATCGTCCGCTCGTTCTGATCTGCAGGCGCTTCATCGACCACCGCCGAGGTCGATGAAGCTGCCGGTGGAATAGGAGGCTTTGTCTGACAACAACCAGATAATCGCCTCGGCCACTTCTTCGGCCTGTCCGCCGCGCCCCATCGGAATGCTGGACTCAAGCGTGCTGACCCGGTCCGGGTCGCCACTGAGCGCGTGGAAATCGGTGTGGATGTAGCCAGGGCGCACCGCATTAACCCGCACACCTTCACCCGCCACCTCCTTGGCCAGCCCTACGGTGAACGTGTCCAGCGCACCTTTGGAGGCGGCATAATCGACGTACTCGTTGGGCGAACCCAGCCGGGCGGCCACCGAAGATACGTTCACGATACTGCCCCCCAATCCGCCGTGACGGGTCGACATCCGCTGCAGCGCATGTTTGGCACAGAGCATCGGCCCCACCACATTGGTCTTCATCAGCTTGAGTAGACGGAACTCGGACATGTCCTCAAGCCGACTCGAGTGCCCAATGGTCCCGGCATTGTTGACCAGCGCCGTTACCCGCCCCAGCTCACTGTCGACCCGATGAAACAACTGGATGACTTCGTCTTCGACACTGACATCGGCGCGAACGGCAATCGCCTCGGCACCCAACTCGCGGACCTCTGCCAGCACACGCTCGGCGGCCTGATCGTCGGCGTGATAGTTGATGCACACCCGATAGCCCTGTCGCGCCGCAAGACGTGCGGTGGCGGCACCAATGCCACGGCTTGCGCCGGTGATGACGATGACATGCTGCATGGAGACTCCTTGCTCAATAACCCTTACTTATTCAAGGCTAACGCCCCGATCAGGCCGCTGACAACACCTTACAAATCTGTAATCCAATGCTCAGCTTTCTGACAGGGCAAACGGGCTAGAATCGCGCCCTCAGCGTGATCGCTGTCTCCCGCTCCGTTACAGAGGGGATGAGCCAGCGGCAACAGGCCGCGCTGCGCCTGAAGGCCAATTCCGCTATTCTGCCGACTAACCGCTGGGCACTCGAACACGCGTCGCGCGCCAACTTCCGGATCTGGAGATTAACCATGCTGACCAAGAAAATCGCCCTGTTTGGCCTGCTGGCCTTCAGCACCCTGACGCAAGCCGGGCAGACCATTGATGTCTACCGCGACCCTAGCTGCGGCTGCTGCAAGGCATGGATCAGTCACCTGCGGGACAATGGCTTTACGGTCAATGACCACGTCGAACCGAACATGAGCGCGGTCAAAGAACGCTTGGGCGTCGCGCCGCGACTGGCTTCATGCCACACCGGTGTCATCGATGGAAAATTCGTCGAGGGCCATGTCCCCGCCGAGCAGATCAAGCTGCTGGCCAAGCGCCCAGACCTGAAAGGCCTGGCTGTTCCGGGCATGCCAATGGGGTCACCCGGCATGGAAATGGGTGACCACAAAGACGCCTACCAGGTCATCGGCCTGACCAAAGACGGCACTGACGAAGTGATCGCCACGTACTGATCACGTGTTCATGCTCAGCCACTGGGGGCTGTTTCTCAGTGCTTTTGCGGCAGCGACACTGCTGCCCATGCAGTCCGAAGCGGTATTGGTGGGCTTGCTGATTGGCGAGCCCGAGGCAGTGCTAAGCCTGCTGCTGATTGCCACACTCGGTAATGTGCTGGGCTCGGTCGTTAACTGGTTATTGGGCCGTGGTATAGAACAGCTACGCGACAAACGCTGGTTTCCGTTCAAGCCCGAACAACTGAACAAGGCGCAACAGCGCTACCAACGTTACGGTCAGTGGTCGCTGCTGCTGAGCTGGATGCCGGTGATCGGCGACCCGCTGACCCTGATCGCCGGGGTAATGCGCGAACCGTTCTGGCGCTTTCTGTTACTCGTCAGTCTGGCCAAGGGTGGTCGCTACCTGATACTTGCGCTGTTCACCCTCGGCTGGATACACCGTTGATACTGGCACCGCACTAGCCCCAGATCTGTTCCTCTGTCCAACCCAGCTCGGCAAAATCCTGAGCCCTCAGGTCAGATTCCTGCGCAAAGAAAAACTCGTCGAGCTGCGGTGGCGGTATTTCAGTCTCGGCGAGCATCGCGTGCACTTGACCACGGTGGTGGATCTGATGCTGAAACAGGTGCGCCAGCAGCCGCAAACGTTGCTCACTCTGCACACGTCCAGGCCGAACAATGCTGACCTCTCGCTGCAACTGATGGTCGTGCAACTGGCTGCAGTAGGCGATCAGACGGTGATCTACCTGCGCCTGCTCACGCTGCAGTTGGTCACAGCTTTCGAAAATCTCCTGAGGCTCGAAGAGTCCTTCGGCCTCAGTGTCCGGAGGTTCACCGCGGTGTTCGCACTCCAAGGCTTGGAGGTAGAAACTGTCGACCTGCAGAATGTGCTCAAGCGTGGCCTTGATTGACGGGAAGAAGCCGCAGCGTGGCGCAACGAAATCATCCTGGGTCAATTGCAGGCAAGCCTTGTACAACCGGTGATTGGCCCAGGCATTGTTGTAGGCCATGGTCAGCAAGTGATGCGACAGTGGCTCGGCCATGATCAGCTCCTCAGCAGAAGCGTTGCAGTTGCATCTCCCGCAAGCGGCTCAACGTGCGCCGGAACGGGAATTCCAGATACCCTTGAGTGTAGAGCGCTTCCAGCGGTACCTGCGCCTCCAGGTACAAGGCCACCCGACGGTCGTAACACTCATCGACCAACGCGATAAAGCGCCGCACACCATCATCCTGTACCGACAACTGCGGCAACTCACGGTCACCTGCGGCGACCCGTTCGACGCCGTCCTCAGTGCCACGCGCAATTTTTGCCGGCCGCTGAATCGCGCCAAGGGCGGGTACCTCGCTCAGCAGAATCGCCTGGAAGCGGTCGCACAAGGCTATGAACTCCGGCGCTGCCATCGGCTGCTCGCAGAGGTCAGCATAGCGGCACCACAGTACTTGATCGCTGCGCTGCACCACCTGCACGCTACGGTGCTCGACAGAAAGTGGTTCAGTGGTCCACGCGGCATCGCCACAGAAACTGGCAAACACTGCCCCCAGCGCACTGCGCTCGCCAGGCTGTTGCACCCAATAGCGCTGCTTGGCCGCCCCTGGGTGCAAACGGTGATCCTGCCCGCCATCCACAGCGACGACCTGCATATGCTGCTCAATCGCCGCGATGGCTGGCAGAAAGCGCTCACGATTGAAGCCGTCCTGATAGAGCTGTTGCGGCGGCTGGTTAGAGGTGGCAACGACAACGACGCCCTCTTCGAACAAGACCTGGAACAGTCGGCCCAGAATGATCGCATCACCAATATCGTTAACGAACAGTTCGTCGAAACACAGCACCCGAATCTCTTCAGCCAAAGCGCGCGCCAAGGCCCGTAACGGATCAGCCGTACCGTTGAGCTGGAACAGACGCTGGTGCACCCAGCGCATGAAGTGGTGGAAATGCTGGCGCCGCGCGGGCTGTCTCAGGCTGCGGTGAAACTGGTCCATCAACCAGGTCTTGCCGCGCCCCACCGGCCCCCAAAGATAGACGCCACGTGCTGGCACACCCTGTTCCAAGGCGTCGAAACACGCCTGCAGGGCCGTTGCGGCCTGCAACTGGGCAACATCGGCGACAAAGCCATTGCAGGCAATCGCCTGCTGATAGAACTGCAACGGTGAAGGTTGGCTGAAGCCAGACATCAGGAGCGTCTCAGGCAAAACGCCAAGCCTAACGCCCGGCAACGTCAGAGCGCCAGCATTACGCGAATAGCGCTTATGGCTCCAACCCCACCTTCAACAAGGCACCATCCTCCGCGTCAGTCAACAGGTACAGATAGCCATCCGGCCCCTGTCGAACATCGCGTATGCGCGCATTGAGCGGACCGAGCAGGCGTTCCTCATGAACGATGGCGTCCCCCTCCAACTTCAGGCGAATCAAACTCTGCGCAGCCAACGCACCTATGAACAGGTTGTGCTGCCAGGCGTTGAAGCGCGGGTTGTCGTAGAACGCCATACCGCTGATAGCCGGGGACTTTTCCCAGACATAGTGTGGGTCGACCATACCATCAACATGCTTACCCTGCGTTTCAGGTATCGGCATCAGTGAATAGTCGATGCCATGGGTTGCCAGTGGCCAACCGTAATTCTTGCCGGGTTTCGGGATATTGATCTCGTCACCACCACGAGGCCCATGCTCGTGCGTCCAGATTTCCCCCGTCCAGGGGTTGAGCGCGGCCCCCTGCTGATTGCGGTGACCAAATGACCAGATTTGCGCACGGGCATCCTTGCGTCCGACAAACGGGTTGTCCTTTGGCACTTGGCCGTCCGGGAGAATACGCACCACCTTACCCTGTAGCTTATCCAGGTCTTGGGCGCTGAGCCGGTCGTTGTTCTCACCCAATGCAATAAACAGGTAGCCATCACGGTCGAACACCAGCCTGGAACCAAAATGATATCCGTTCGACAGCTTCGGCAACTGACGGAAAATCACCTTGAAATCGTCCAGATGCGCGAGGTCTGCCGACAACTGACCACGCCCCACCGCTGTGCCGGCAGTACCGCCTTCACCCCCTCCCTCGGCAAAGGACAGGTACACCAGCCGATCAATCTTGAAGGTTGGCGACAGCGCGACATCAAGCAGACCCCCTTGGCCAGTGGCCCAAACCTGCGGTACACCACTGATTGGTGGCCCGACCTGGCCTTCGCTGCTGATCAGACGCAGGTTACCGGGGCGCTCAGTCACCAGCATTCCCTTGCCATCGGGGAGAAAAGCCAGCGCCCAAGGGTGCTTGAGGCCTTCGGCAAGTGTCCTGACGCTCAGCATCCCCTCCTCACTGGGAAATTCGCGCTCAGGGGCCGCTGCCGCCAACGCGGGTATCAGTGCAGCGAGACAAAGAACAGGTAACCCAAAACGTGGCAGCATGTTCGATTCCTTAACCGCTGGGCCACTGCAGTCAAGGCGCACGGGTGGAGTCGCGCGGCGGACGCGAAGGCTCCAGATTCGGCACCTGCTGTTCACGGCGCAGGTTGTCGCCGTTGCCAATGCCCCGGTTTTCCAGGGTCGGTGGGCGCGGGTTGGGCTGGGTAGACGGCGCTGGGACTGGCGGCATAGCTGGCACGCTACCTTGTCGACTGTTCGGGTTGGCTCGGCGGATCGGGCTGTTGTAAGGGTTATCGGCTTGCGCAGCCACATACAATGAGGTGAACGGTTGCGCCTGTACGGTTGCCGCCAAAAACAGGCTCAAGCCAAGCGCCTGTACGCCTTGCCATGATGTGTTCATCAGGTCACCTCCACAGCGTCTTGCACCCAGTCGTTGGATAGCCCGGAACGCTACAGGTTCAGCCACAACCCTGTGGTTTGCTGTTCACCTCGACTACCACCACCCCCGTGTATTTGCCACACTGAGTGTGTGCCCTATTACCGAGGACTGCCAATGATTCGTTCCTTGCGTCAAACCCTGAGCGTGCTGCTGATCCTGACCTTGAGCGCGTGCGCGCTGTTTCAGGGGCGTGACCCGGTCAACATCAGCGTCATCGGTATCGAACCGCTACAGGGACAAGAGCTTGAACTGCGCATGGCCGTCAAGCTACGTATCCAGAACCCCAACGAAACCCCTATCAACTACAACGGCATTGCCCTGAACCTTGAGGTCAATGGCCAACCACTGGCAGCGGGAGTCAGTGATCAGCGCGGCAGCGTCGCCCGCTACAGCGAGGACATACTGGTAGTTCCGGTGAGCATCACTGCCTTCTCCATGCTGCGCCAGGCGTACGGATTAGGTCAGGCGCGCAGCCTGAATGGCCTGCCGTATGAGTTACGCGGCAAACTGGCCAGTGGGCCGCAGGGCACCGTACGCTTTACCGACCGCGGGCGCTTGAACCTGCCAGAACCCACGCGCAGTGTCTGGTAACGATAGGCGTTGCAAGGCTGCAGAAACGGCTGTCGCCAGCGTCAGCGCGCCGCAGCCATCAGCTTGTTGACTTCACTGCGCACCATATTGGCGTATTCGGGCGGCGACATGCCGTCCAGCTCAGTACGCACCCACTCGGCCCACTTGCCCTTGCGGCGTGGCTTTTCGCCGATCAGTCGGGCAGCCTCGCCCTTGGCTTTGCCAAGGCTGGTCTGCCAGAGTTCGAACAGTCGGGACTTCTCGTCTTCGATCTGTGCCCGCTCGGCAAAACTCTTGTTGGCCAGATTGAAACTCATGAGGACTTCCTACCGCTTGAAAATGGGCGTTATCTTACACTGTAGCCGCTGGCGTCGGCCAAACCCCTGCAATTTTCCGCGCCCGCCAGCCCCCATTGATCAATGTTCAACCCTACAGAGGAAGCGTTCATGGCCAGGAAAATCACTGTGCAAGCCGATACCGAGCAAATCAAGGATCAGGCCTTCAGTGAGTTGCAGGCGCTGATTGAAGAATCGGAAAAGCTGCTGAGAGACAGCTCCACACTGGTTGGCGCCGAGGCCGAGACCTTGCGCACCCAGGCTGGCCAGAAACTCAAGCAGGCACGCCATGCGATGAGCGCCGTCGCTGAACGCGCGAAACCGGTCGTCGAAGCGACCGAGGCCTACATGGGTGGCCACCCATGGCAGACCGTGGCGATTTCCGCCGGGGTTGGCCTGATTGTCGGCCTGCTGCTGGGTCGCCGGGGCTAACATCTGCGAGCAACAACTGCGCGACCTCAAGGCCCGCGCAGTTGCAGCGGGTCGACCTGTGCGCAGGCAATCGCCATACCCACCAGCTCCGGCAAGTGTTCGGCCTGCATGCGCTTCATGACCCGAGAGCGGTACAAGTCAACCGTCTTCACGCTGACCGCCAACTGTTCGGCAATTTCCCGGTTGGTAAAACCTTGCACGAGAGGCAAAAACACATCGCGCTCCCGCGGGGTGAGGCTGTCAATGCGTGCCTGAACCGCATCACGCTGGCTGCTGCCAGCCCGCGCCCGGTGAGAGCGCCCCAGCGCATCTTGAACGCTGTCGAGCAACAGCTGGTCGTTGTAGGGCTTTTCGATAAAGTCACAAGCGCCGGCCTTGAAGGCTCGCACCACAATCGGCACATCGGCATGGCCGCTGAGGAAAATGATGGGCAAATCGAGCCCGCGCGCCCTCAACGCTTCCTGCACACTCAGCCCACCCATCCCCGGCATTCGCACATCAAGCAGCACACAGGCTGGCAGACAAGCGTCACAGGCATCCAGAAAAGCCTGGCCACTGGTGAACGGCAGTGCCTGAAGGCCCACCGACTCCAACAGCCAGACTGTAGAGTCGAGCATGCCCTGATCGTCATCGACCACGTAAACCTTCGGTTCCTGCATCAAGACCTCTTGTTCAGACAGTAACTGCCGGCGCCAGCCGACAACACAAAATCAATCCCCCACCATCGCCCGGGCTGGCCTGCAGCGTCCCACCAAAGCCCTCGACAATGCTGCGGCTCATGCTCAGGCCCAAGCCGAGCCCTTCCGGCTTGCTGGTGTTGAACGGGGTGAAGATGCCGTCCAATCGCTCTGCCGCAACACCTGGCCCCTGGTCGCACACCCGAATCGTCAACCACCCTGCCTCTAACACGGCACTCAGCAGCACATGCGAAGGGCGGCCGGGCTGTTGCTCACGGTTCGCCTCAAACGCATTACGCAGCAAGTTGAGCAGCACTTGTTCAAGGAGAATCCGATCGGCGTAAACCGGCGGCAGATTGTGCGCCATCCGCTGGTCGATCGTCACCTGCGCCTGATTGGCTTCCCATGCGCACAAACGCACCGCTTCCCGGGCAACTTCAGCGATATGCAGGGCCTGCAGGCGACGCGGCTCCTTGCGCAAGAATGCGCGCAGACGCTTGATCACTTCAGCCGCATGAGTGGCCTGCTCATTGATCCGTTGCAGCCCTTGCGCGACGCGCTGCACCGCCTTGGGGTCGTGCTCCAGCGCCTGCAGATAGCGCTGACTGGCACTGGCATAGTTCACCACGGCGGCCAACGGCTGGTTGATTTCATGGGCGATACCCGAAGCCAACTCACCCAACGTGACCAACCGCGCCGTATGCGCCAGCTCGTCCTGATGTCGACGCTGCTGTGCTTCACGCAGTTCACGCTCGGTCATGTCCCGCGCTACCAGCGAGTAATAGCGTTCACCACCGTTGGCCCGATGAGCCAACAGTACCAGTGACACTGGAAACAGGCTGCCGCCCCCGCAGGGCTTGAAAGTCGCTTCGCACTGCCAGACGCCCTCACGTTCGGCCTGCTGCCAACCTTCAGCATCCAGACGCTGCACGGCTTCATCATCGAGCACATCGCGAAGGCCAGGCGCGGTCTGCTGCTCAACCAACCCCAATGCGCGCCGTGCCGAACGATTCAGGTAAGTGAGCTGCCCCGCCGGATCGGTAAAGAGCACCAGATCGGTGTTGGCCTCTACCACCTCGGCCAATCGTCGCAGGTTCTCCTGAGCCTCGACACGCAAGGTGATCTCACGGGAAACGCTGATCACCTCAACCACCGCGCCGGTGTAGGTTTCGCGGATTGCCCGGCTGGCAATCTCAAACCATCGGTAATGGCCGTCACGGTGGCGGACACGACAGGTCATGGTCTGATAACCATCCTGCTCCAGTGCCTCGCCTGCCTGAGGTAGCGACTGCAAACAGTCATGAGGATGGAACAGGCTCTGCACGGCAACACCGCGCAGCTCTTCCGGCCAGTAACCAAGCAAGCGGTAGGACGCCGGCGACGCATCGAGGAAACATCCATCGGGCGTATGCCGGGAAATCAGGTCGGTAGTGTTCTCGGTAATCAGCCGATAGAGCCGCCGGGCCTGGCTGGCATCACGCACACCCTGGCGTTCGGCAGTGGCATCACGGCAGCGGGCAATGACCTGGCGGCAATCATCGGAAGGGATCAAGGTCCATAGCAGAATGCGCTCGCCAACCTGCGCCTCTACCTCAGCAATGGCCCGATCCTGAAACAGGCAGGCCTGAATCAAGGCGGCGTAGTTAGAGGGCAACAGGGTCGCCAGGGTACGCCCCTGGATCAACGCCTCAAACGCCGGATTAGTGCCGAGCAACCGCGCCGCCGCATCGAGAATGAGCGTAGGCTGAGGATCTTTGGCAAATAAGGCAGTGGTCGATAGCGTCAAGAATAGGTCCGTTTTTTATAGTAGAAATACCATATTGCTATAGTCTAGCTTCCATATACTATGGCGTTTAGAGTAAAAAATGCGACACCCGGCGAGCCACGATCTCGCTGTAGAAACCTGATCAGAGCTAACAATCAGCCAACGGGGGTTTCAGTTCGCCAAGCGCGGCTGCCTCCTGCACAGGACACTTTCATGTCGATCTACGAACAAGGCCTCGCGCCCGCACCTGTCAACCACACTGCCCTTACTCCCCTGAGTTTCATTGAGCGCACAGCCGCTGTCTATGGGCAATACCCCGCAGTCATTCATGGTTCGATCCGCCGTAACTGGCAAGACACCTATGCACGCTGCCGGCGCCTTGCCAGCGCCTTGGCCGGCCGAGGCATCGGAAAAGGCGACACTGTCGCTGTCATGCTGCCCAACATTCCGGCAATGCTGGAGGCGCACTTCGGTGTGCCGATGATCGGCGCCGTACTCAATACCCTTAACGTACGCCTGGATCCCGAGGCCATCGCGTTTATGCTTGAGCATGGCGAAGCCAAGGTACTGATCACCGACCGAGAATTCCACTCGGTGATCGCAGCAGCGTTGGCCATGCTGAAAAACCCGCCCCTGGTCATTGATGTCGATGACCCGGAATATGGCGAAGGTTGCGCAGTCAGTGCCCTGGATTACGAGGCCTTCCTCGCGGAAGGCGACCCGGAGTACGAGTGGACCTGGCCTGAAGACGAATGGCAGGCCATCTCGCTCAACTACACCTCCGGCACAACAGGCAACCCCAAGGGCGTGGTCTACCACCACCGTGGTGCTTACCTGAACTCGCTGGGCAACCAGATCACCTGGGCCATGGGCAACCATCCGGTATACCTCTGGACCCTGCCAATGTTCCACTGCAACGGTTGGTGCTATCCGTGGATCGTCACTGCACTGGCCGGTACCCATGTGTTCCTGCGTCGGGTTGACCCGCAGAAAATCCTGACCATGATTCGCGAGTATCAGGTCACTCACCTGTGCGGTGCGCCGATTGTACTGAACGCGCTGATCAACATGCCCGATACCGCCAAGGCCGCCATTGATCACCCGGTCAATGCCATGGTCGCCGGCGCAGCGCCACCGGCCAAGGTCATTGGCGCGGTGGAGGAAATGGGCATCAAGGTAACGCACGTCTATGGCCTGACTGAAGTGTACGGCCCGGTTACCGTTTGTGCCTGGCATAACGAGTGGGACGAAAAACCGCTGTATGAGCGCGCACGCATCAAGTCACGCCAGGGCGTTCGCTACGTCACGCTCGAAGGCCTGATGGTCGCCGACCCACAAACCCTGGAGCCTGTACCTCGTGATGGCAACACCATCGGTGAGATTTTCATGCGCGGCAACACCGTCATGAAGGGCTACCTGAAAAACCCGACCGCCACTGCCGAAGCGTTCCGTGGCGACTGGTTCCACACCGGCGACCTCGCTGTCTGGCACCCGGACGGTTATGTCGAGATCAAGGACCGGTTGAAGGACATCATCATTTCGGGCGGCGAGAACATCTCGACCATTGAGGTTGAAGACACGCTGTACCGCCACCCATCCGTTCTTGAGGCCGCCGTGGTCGCTCGTCCCGATGAGAAGTGGGGCGAAACCCCGTGCGCCTACATCACCCTGAAAGGCCACTGCCAGGACACGACCGAAGACGAGATCATCGCCTTCTGCCGCGAACACCTGGCCGGTTTCAAGTTGCCGAAGACAGTGATCTTCAGCGAATTGCCAAAAACGTCCACCGGCAAGATTCAAAAATACTTGCTGCGTGACTGGGCAAAAGCGCTCTGATCCCTATCCACCCGATTCCTGCGAGACCTGCGATGCCTGAGTTCAATGCACCACTGCGCGACATGCGTTTCGTTCTTCATGAGGTATTCCAGGGCCCTGCCCTCTGGGCCCGTCTGCCAGCACTGGCCGACGCAGTGGATGCCGAGACTGCAGATGCGATCCTTGAGGAAGCCGCAAAGATTACCGGCCAGTTGATTGCCCCGCTCAACCGCAGTGGCGATGAAGAAGGTGTCGGCTTCGAGGCTGGCGCGGTGACCACACCAGAAGGCTTCAAAGAAGCCTGGCAGACCTACCGTGACGGTGGCTGGGTTGGCTTGGCCGGCAACCCGGCGTATGGCGGCATGGGCATGCCAAAGATGCTGGCCGTGCAGTTTGAAGAAATGCTGTACGCCGCCAACTGCAGTTTCAGCCTTTATTCTGCCTTGAGTGCCGGTTGCTGTCTGGCCATCGACGCTCACGCCAGCGAAGCATTGAAGGCCACCTACCTGCCGCAGATCTACAGCGGCGAGTGGGCTGGCACCATGTGTCTGACCGAGCCACATGCCGGTACTGACCTGGGCATCATCCGCAGCAAGGCTGAACCTCAGGCCGATGGCAGCTACGCCATCAGTGGCACCAAGATTTTCATCACTGGCGGCGATCAGGACCTGACCGAAAACATCGTTCACCTGGTACTGGCCAAACTGCCCGATGCACCAGCGGGTCCGAAAGGCATCTCTTTGTTCCTTGTACCAAAACGCATGGTCAATGCCGACGGTAGCCTGGGCCAAACCAACGCGGTCAGTTGTGGCTCGGTAGAGCACAAGATGGGCATCAAGGCCTCGGCCACCTGCGTCATGAACTTCGACGGCGCGATTGGCTATCTGGTCGGTGAAGAAAACCGTGGCCTGGCGGCCATGTTCACCATGATGAACTACGAGCGCCTGTCCATCGGCATCCAGGGCATTGGCTGCGCCGAAGCCTCGTACCAGAATGCCGCTGCCTACGCTCGTGATCGCCTGCAAAGCCGCGCGGCCAGTGGCCCGCAAGCGAAAGACAAGATCGCCGACCCGATCATTGTCCACCCGGACGTACGGCGCATGCTGCTGACCATGCGCGCACTGACCGAGGGTGGCCGCGCCTTTGCCACCTACGTGGGCCAGCAACTGGACATCAGCAAGTACGGTGATGACCCGGCAGAATGTGATTCGGCCCAGCGTCTAGTGGCCCTGCTGACGCCGGTCGCCAAGGCATTCTTCACCGACACGGGCCTGGAAAGCTGCGTACTGGGCCAGCAAGTATTTGGTGGTCACGGCTATATCCGCGAATGGGGCCAGGAACAACTGGTACGCGATGTGCGGATCGCGCAGATCTACGAGGGTACCAACGGTATTCAGGCACTGGACCTGCTAGGTCGCAAGGTGGTTGCCGATGGCGGCCAGTCGCTGGCGATCTTCGCCCGGGAAATCCGCGCCTTCTGTGAGACGGCAGCACCGTTCAGCGAGCCGCTGCTACAAGCCTTGGCTCAACTGGAAAGCATCAGTCAGTGGCTTTGCCAACAGGCGGTCAAGGACCCGAATGCGGTGGGAGCGGCGTCGGTCGAGTACCTGCATGTGTTCGGCTATGTAGCCTATGCCTACATGTGGTCGCGGATGGCAGCAACCGCACACGAAAACCGTGCGCAAGACCCTGACTTCTATCAGGCCAAGCTGGCCACCGCGGCATTCTACTTTGAGCGCCTGCTGCCACGCGTGCTGTCGCTGAACGCCAGCATTCGTGCTGGCAGCACGTCGCTCTACACGCTGTCCGCCGAGCAGTTCTAAGTCGGACCACAAACGGGTCCTTGGTGTGCACGCAACAAGGGCCCGTTGTCTTGTCTGAAAAAGCCTTCCATTTGATTGTGCGCGGAGTCACGCGGAAGACTGATGCTCAGTCACTTTCGACCTACAGCACCATGGCCGCCACCCAGCCAAAGGCGAGCAGTGGCAGATTGTAGTGAATGAAGGTCGGAACCACCGTGTCCCAGATATGGTGATGTTGACCATCGACGTTCAACCCGGACGTTGGCCCCAGGGTCGAGTCCGACGCCGGTGAACCGGCATCACCCAACGCGCCAGCGGTGCCAACGATGCACACGGTCGCCAGAGGGTCAAAGCCCAACTGTACGCACAGGGGGACGAAGATCGCCGCCAGGATCGGTACGGTTGAAAACGACGAGCCGATGCCCATGGTGACCAACAGCCCAACCAGCAGCATCAGTAATGCACCGACCCCTTTACTGTGGTCGATCCATGACGCCGATGCCTCAACCAGTGTTTTCACTTCGCCCGTCGCCTTCATGACCTCTGCAAAGCCAGACGCCGCAATCATGATGAAGCCAATCATGGCCATCATCTTCATGCCTTCGGTAAACAGGCCATCTGTTTCTTTCCAGCGGACGATGCCCGACAGCGAGAAGATCAGGAAACCAGCCATGGCGCCAATGATCATTGAGTCCAGCCATAGCTGGATAATGAACGCGGCAGCAATGGCGCCACCGGCCACCAACAGTGTCAGCGGGTTGTAGCGTACTGCAACCTGCTCGACCTGCTCGATCTTTTCCAGGTCGTAAGTGCGTTTTTTTCGATAACTGAAGAACACCGCCAGTAACAGCCCAAAAAGCATGCCCGCTGCTGGAATGGCCATGGCATGAGTCACATTGACCCCACTCACATCCACACCACTGCGGTTGACATTTGCCAGCAGAATCTCATTAAGGAAAATGTTACCGAAACCAACGGGCAGGAACATGTAGGGTGTGATCAGGCCAAAGGTCATGACGCAGGCCACCAACCGACGGTCGATCGACAACCGGGTCAGCACGTACAACAGTGGCGGCACCAACAGTGGAATGAACGCGATATGGATCGGCAAGATATTCTGCGAGGAAATGGCCACTACCAGTAGCAGAACAATCAGCAACCACTTGACCTTGCCGCCCTCGTTGTCCCGCTGTCGATCGAACATTGCCAGCGCCCGATCAGCCAGTGCATGCGCCAACCCCGACTTGGCAATGGCCACGGCAAAGGCTCCAAGCAGTGCATAGGAGAGTGCTACCGTCGCGCCGCCGCCCAGGCCACTGTTGAACGCCTTCAAGGTGCCCTCGATGCCAAGACCACCTGCCAGCCCACCGGCCAACGCGCCAATGATCAGCGCAATCACCACATGCACGCGGGACAGGCTCAATATCAGCATGATGCCGACCGCGGCAATTACTGCATTCATTCCAGAAACCTCTTGAAAAACAGACAAAAAGCATGCGCTTCGGCAACGGGGTATCCCGGCCGAAGTGATTAGTATTTTTATGGAGGGCGCACACTCTGAAGCAGAGACCTTGGCTTGTCAAAGCACGGGGCCCGAGGGAAGTCGCCTGAATGTCCGAACGCGACGCCTTTCAATTGGTCGTTTGAATAAAGAAAAGATCCTGTCGGCCGTTACAGTCGATAGCTTCGCCCTTCTCTGATTCAAAGGACTTCGCCATGTCGCTCAGACAACTTTCCATTCAGTGGAAAATCACGCTACTGGCCGGACTGTGCCTCGCAAGCATCGTCACCCTGCTGGTGGGCCTCTCGTTGTACCGCATGGAACACAACTCAGACCTGGTCAAGGCCAGCAGCATGCAGATGTTGACTGAGGCTGCACAGGCCCGCATCGAGTCTCAGGGCGAAGTCCAGGCCTCAAGCATTCGCCGTCAATTCATGGACGCGTACCAGTACGGTGCCGGCTTCGCGCGCCAGGTCCTGTTCCTGCGCGAACAGTCCGAAAAGCGCTTCCTGGATGCTTTCGACCTGCGTGAAGACATGACGCGCCAAGTGCGTTCGGCATTGCAGGCCAACCCTGATCTGCTGGGCCTGTCGCTCGTCTTCGATCCCAACGCACTGGATAACAAGGACGCACTGTTCATTGGTCAGAAGGCGCTGGGCAGTAACGAAACAGGTCGTTTCGCGCTGTACTGGTCGCAACCGACTCCCGGTAATCTGGTAGCCATGGCATTGCCTGAGCATGACATCAGCGACACCAGCGTCGGCCCGAGTGGGGAGCCTGCCAACACCTGGTTCGCCTGCCCGCGCGCCACTCGCCAACCCTGCGTGGTCGAGCCGTACTTTTATGAAATCAACGGCCAACAAGTGCTGATGACCAGCATCGTCTACCCGTTGATGGTGGCCGACAAGGTCGTTGCCTCCCTCTCCGTCGACATCAACCTCAATAGCCTGCAAGGGCTCAGCCAGCAAGCCAGCCGCAGCCTGTATGAGGGCCGCACCCAGGTCGGGATCCTGAGCCCCGTCGGCCTGCTGGCTGGCTACAGCCCTGACGCGAGCAAACTGGCGCAGCGCTTTGAACAGGTCGACAGCGCCAATGGCGCCGAACTGGTTCGCCTGCTGGCCGACACCAAAGCCATGCACAGCATCCATCACAACAACCGCCTGAAAGTACTGGCATCGTTTGCACCGATCCCAGGCGCCAAGTCATGGGGCGTATTACTGGATGTACCCGAAAGCGCACTGACAGGCCCAGCCGAAGCACTTAAGGCGGAGCTGGATCAACGTAACACCAGCGGTACCCTGATCGAACTGGGGCTTGGCCTGCTGGCGGCATTGGTGGGCTTGCTGCTGGTCTGGTTGATGGCCCGTAGCGTCACCCGCCCCATCCTCGGTGTTGCGGCGATGCTCAAGGATATCGCCAGTGGTGAAGGCGATCTGACCCGCCGCCTGAACTACGACAAACGCGACGAGCTGGGCGAGTTGGCCGGCTGGTTCAACCGTTTCCTGGACAAGCTGCAACCGACCATTGCAGAGGTCAAACACTCGGTTCAGGCCGCACGCGATACGGCCGACCAGTCCTCGGCAATCGCCAGCCAGACCAGTGCAGGCATGGAACAGCAGTACCGCCAGGTCGACCAGGTGGCAACCGCCTCCCATGAGATGAGTGCCACCGCGCAGGACGTCGCTCGCAGCGCCGCCCAAGCTGCCCAGGCGGCCCGCGAGGCCGACCAGGCGACACGCCAGGGCCTGTCGGTCATCGATCTTACGACCAGCAGCATCGACACCCTGGCCGCCGATATGAACACCGCCATGCGTCAGGTCGAAGGCTTGGCTGAAAACAGCGAGAAGATCGGCTCTGTACTGGAAGTGATTCGCTCAATCGCCGAACAGACCAACCTGCTGGCCCTGAACGCAGCCATTGAGGCAGCCCGGGCCGGTGAAGCCGGACGCGGCTTCGCCGTCGTCGCCGACGAAGTGCGTAACCTCGCGCGGCGCACCCAGGAATCCGTCGAGGAGACCCGTCAGGTCATTGAGCAACTTCAGGCCGGCACGCAAGAGGTGGTAGGCGCGATGGACAGCAGCCATCGCCAAGCCCAGGGCAGCGTCGAGCACGTCAGCCAGGCGGTCATCGCCTTGCGTCAGATTGGTGATGCCGTCACGGTCATCACCGACATGAACCTGCAAATTGCCAGTGCTGCCGAAGAACAGAGCGCGGTGGCCGAGGAAATCAATCACAACGTCGCAACCATTCGCGACGTCACTGAATCGCTGGCCGGTCAGGCCAACGAATCGGCACGGGTCAGCCAGTCACTCAACAGCCTGGCCAACCAGCAACAGGGCCTGATGGATCAGTTCCGGGTGTAACAACCTACCCCCGTAGCGGCGATCAGGCCGCTACGGGGACGCCTGCCGCGTGCCTTGGCGTGGCAGCTCAATGCTGACGCGCAAACCGCCCATGGGGCTGTCCTGCAAGCTCATGCGCCCGCCCCAGGCATCGACGATATCCCGCACAATACCCAAGCCCAGACCATGACCATCGACCTGTTCGTCCAGTCGAGCACCTCGGTTCAGCACCTCTTCACGCAAATGCGGCGCAATGCCCGGGCCATCGTCATCGACCCACAGCACATAACCCTCGGGGCTTTCCTGAATACTCACACGCACTTCGGCGAACGCCCATTTGCAGGCGTTGTCCAGCAGGTTACCGAGTAGCTCCAACACGTCTTCACGATCCCAAGGCAAGAGCAGCCCCGGCGCCGATACGTGGCTGAGAATAAGCGCCTGACCATGGATCATGCTCAAGGTGGCGAGCAAACCCGGCAGTTCGGCATCACAATCGAACAAGGCGCCCGGCAATGCATCCCCCGCCAACCTTGCACGATTCAGCTCGCGGCCCAGCCGTTGCTGAATCTGCTCAAGCTGCTCACGCAGCAGCTCACGGGTCTCTGGGTGATCATCGAGCTTGTCACTGGACGCCAGGCTGAGTAACACCGCGAGTGGTGTCTTGAGCGCATGCCCAAGGTTGCCCAAGGCATTTCGCGAGCGCCTGAGGCTCTCTTCGGTATGGGCCAGCAAGTGGTTGATCTGCGCAACCAGAGGTTCCAGCTCTGTGGGTACTTGGGTATCGAGCTGCGAGCGCTTGCCCTGCTGGAGCTGGGCAATCTGTTCGCGCGTACGCTCCAGAGGCCGCAAGGATCGGGTAACCGTAATCCGCTGAAGTATCAGGATCAGCAACAAAGCTATCAGCCCCATCCCCAAACCGATCTGCTGCATGCGCCGAAAACCATCGCGTACTGGGGTGTAGT
The DNA here is from genome assembly GCF_014648275.1 of Pseudomonas laurentiana. GTDB lineage: Bacteria > Pseudomonadota > Gammaproteobacteria > Pseudomonadales > Pseudomonadaceae > Aquipseudomonas > Aquipseudomonas laurentiana. The sequence continues at coordinate 3,520 of NZ_BMQU01000019.1, read as the reverse complement.
CTTGCGCAACGCTGATGGAAATCAGCTGGCCCAGGCGTCGATAGTCTGCACGCAGCACCAGCAACTGCTGCCCTTCAGGCCCAAGTTGCAGCCCCGCGTGCAAACCTGGGGTTTTCGGCATGGGCATGTCCATGTCCCACAGGGACCTGGACCGCCAGTTCCCCCCTTCAAAATCAACGCGGAAGTAATAGCCGGAAAATGGCCGTTTGTACGCAGAGGATACCCGTCGCTCATCCAGCTCCAGGCCAGAGTGACCCCGCCCCAACGCAACCAGAAGGTTTTCACTCTCTTTGCGTAAGCCGGTTTCGAGATAGCGCTGCAGTCCGACCTCGAACAGCCACAAACTCAGTTGGGCCAGCACCAGGCCCACGACCACCAATACGCCAACCAGGCCCAGGCTCAAGCGCGCCTGTATCGACTTCACTCCGCCACTCCGCCGAAGCGATAGCCTTGACCCCGACGGGTTTCGATCACACTGCGGCCGAGCTTGCGGCGCAGGTGGTTGACGTGGACCTCCAGAACATTGGAGTCGCGCTCGGTTTCACCATCGTAGAGGTGCTCAGCCAAGTGGCTCTTCGAGAGGATCTGCTGCGGGTGGAGCATGAAGTAGCGTAACAGCCGAAATTCAGCCGCTGTCAGCTGTACGTCTTCACCGTCACGCGTTACGCACTGGCGCCCTTCATCCAGATGCAAACCCGCCGACTCCAACTTCGGCTGATTGGCCAGGCCGCGCGCACGACGCAACAACGACTGGATTCGCAATTGCAGTTCTTCAGGGTGAAACGGCTTGGTGAGGTAGTCATCGGCTCCAGCCTTGAGCCCTTCGATACGCTCAGCCCAGGAGCCGCGCGCCGTCAGGATCAGTACGGGTGTTGCCAGCCCGCCTGCACGCCACTGTCCCAGAACCTCCAGACCGGGCAAGCCAGGCAAGCCGAGGTCCAGAATGATCGCATCATAGGGCTCGCTCGCGCCTTGATACACGGCATCACGCCCGTCAGCCAGCCAGTCCACGGCATAGCCCTGACGTTGTAGACCGGCAGTCAGCTCATCGGCCAGCGGAACATTGTCCTCGACCAGTAGCAAGCGCATCAGTCATCTTCCTCATCTTTGAGCAGCGCACCGGTGGCTGCATCGAGTTTGATTTCACGCACGACGCCTTCAGTGGTCAGCAGTTCCACTTCATAGACATACTGATTGTGTTTCTCCTCCAGCTCGGCCTCCAACAGCCTCGCCCCGGGATGTCGGCCCAGGGCTTGCTGCATCAACTGCTCGAGCGGCAGGATAACGCCCTGCTGACGTAAATGCAGGGCTTCATCCTGATCAAGGTCACGGGCCAGCACTTGCGCACAGTACGCTGACAGTATCAGCAGCAGCGCCAAGCCCGTTCGAGAGACGTGTTTCATCACTTGTCCTGATGGTCCTTGAGGACCGCACCGGTAGTGGCATCCAGGTCCACATCCCACTCTACGTTCTGGGCATCACGCAGTTCGACCTTATAGATGTAACGGCCGTAGGCGTCTTCCAGCTCAGTGTCCGTCACTGTTGCGCCTGGGTGCTTGGCCAAGGCTGCAGCATTGAGCTTCTCGAAGGACTGGATCTTGTTCTCCTGAACCAGCTTCATTGCCTGGTCCGGCCCAAGGTCTTTTGCCATGGCAATGTTGGCAGTCAGGGCAAGGGCGGCAGTGGCGAACAGGGCAGTCAACGTTTTCATAGTGCGTCTCCATTAAGATTAATCTTGTCCACGGGGAGCAGAGTAACGGACTGGACTTAACTCAAACTGAAAATGGCTGGCCCCATGATAGCGCAGCACTACCCCCGCTAATGTCTGGCGCTCTCTATAATCAGCACCTCTGACGGCGAGGTCTGTATGAGTGCGATCCATATCAAGTATCCAGCGCTAACCCTGAAAGCGGGCACACGGGCCTTTCACAGGCTGCATCAACGAACCTTGCAGGCGATGGACGTGGGTACCGTGCCTGGTGCTGCAGGTGGCCCCAAGGCACTGGGCATCCAGGGCCTTGATCTGGCGCTGTTCGGGCAATGGCTACCGTCAGCACCACGTGAACGATCGTTGATCGGAGCCTCGATCGGTTCCTGGCGCTTCGCCAGTGCCTGCCTACCCCAGCCTGCACAGGCGTTACGCCGATTAGGCGCGCTATACACCGCCTTGGACTTTGCCAAAGGTGCAACCCAAGCAGAGGTCAGTCTGAGTTGTCACCAAATGCTCGATGCGCTGCTTGAAGGACGCGATGCGCAAATCCTCGACAATCCGCTCTATCGACTGAACATCATGTTGGTCAAAAGCCATGGTTTGCTTGCACACGATCAGCGTGCTCGATTAGGGGCCGGGTTATCCGCAGTGATTGCCGACAATTTACTCGGGCGCTCACGACTGGCACGGCATTTTGAACGGATCATCCTCCACGATGCCCGCCTGCCCCCACCCCTGCAGCCACTGAATGACTTCCCATCGCGGCTACTACCGCTGAAAGTCACTAATCTGCGTCAAGCGCTGCTGGCCTCTGGCTCGATTCCGATGGTGATGGAGGGCGTACGCGACATACAGGGCGTCGGCAGCGGAACCTTTCGCGATGGTGGCCTCCTCGACTACCACCTCGACCTGCCCTACAACGGTGATGACATCGTCCTGTACCCACACTTCACTGATAAGGTCGTACCAGGCTGGTTCGACAAAGCCCTGCCCTGGCGACGAGGCAATACCGAGCACCTGAAAAATGTACTGTTACTGGCGCCATCAGCGCAGTACCTGGCCAGCCTGCCTTACGGCAAACTACCGGACCGTAGCGATTTCAAACGTTTCATGGGAGATGCTGCTGCTCGGCAACGCTACTGGCACAAGGCGATGGCCGAAAGCCAACGTCTAGGCGATGAGTTTCTTGAACTGGTAGAAACTGGCAAGCTGCACGAGCGTCTGCAACCACTGCACTAGCCTTGCTGTTAAACTGCTCGCTAGCATTGCTTCTAAGAGTTATAGACACCGTGGAAATTTTCAAAGAGTTCACGTTTGAATCCGCCCACCGCCTGCCGCACGTACCAGACGGGCATAAGTGTGGGCGCCTGCATGGCCACTCATTCAAGGTCGCCCTGCACCTGACCGGCCCTCTCGATCCTCATACCGGCTGGATCCGCGATTTTTCCGAGATCAAGGCGATCTTCAAGCCGCTCTATGAGCAACTCGACCACAACTACCTGAACGACATTCCTGGCCTGGAAAACCCTACCAGCGAAGTGATTGCCAAGTGGATCTGGGATCAGGTCAAGCCGCTGCTACCGGAGCTTTCCAAAGTCCGCATTCATGAAACCTGCACCAGTGGCTGCGAGTATTACGGCGACTAAGTGCATGCAACGAACGGCAAACCACCCAGGATGGGTGGTTTTTTTTGGCCTGCGAAAACCGATGATTTTCCAGGCCACAAAGACAAAACCCCTACCTGCATGTGCAGATAGGGGTTTCGGAATTTAATCTTGACGATGACCTACTCTCACATGGGGAAACCCC
>NZ_BMQU01000018.1 GCF_014648275.1 Pseudomonas laurentiana | reverse complement strand
CCACAGCTGTACATCGCGGTGGGTATCTCCGGCGCGATCCAGCACCTGGCCGGTATGAAAGACGCCAAGGTGATCGTCGCGATCAACAAGGATGAGGAAGCACCGATCTTCCAGGTGGCCGACTACGGCCTGGTGGCGGACCTGTTCGAGGCCGTCCCGGAACTGGAAAACCTGCTGTAGATTCACGCAAAAGCGCTGTTTTCAGGCGAAAAAAGGCTCGGAGAGCCTTAACTCCGAGCCGAACAGCGCCGGGGCCCGCCCGTGCTGGTTGACGCAACCAGATGCAGTGCGAACGGTAGCGTTAGCGCACGTTCGGCCAGCCCTGGAAGCTTGGTGTCACCCCAACGCAGGCCGGGGACGTCGTGCAGGCCCAGGGGCTGTGCGCTTCGGGCGGTACCGAGACAAGCACGGTGAACACCAGGAAGAGCAGGATCAACAGAGGAACGGAATAGGCTAGAAGGCTTTTTATTTTCATTGTCGGCTTTCTCGTGACCTTTGATTCGGACCTACGTCGTTACAACGTGACGAAGTACAGGTTCACCCTCCCTGGTCGGAACCCGTCGAACGGCAAGCGATTGCAGCTGGCTCGCCGTTCACGGCTCCGTTACAACTCAGCGCTCGTCGACAGTGACGATCTCACGCCGTTCGGCCATGCTCGCAGGCACCTGATCCTCATCGGTGAAGAACTGCTGGTACCACTCACGCAGCTGGTAGACCGGGCCGTCGTTTTCCGCCAGCACCGGCTTGTCGATACGAATCTTGTGCTTCCAGATATCCACGTCCTGGTAGAACGAAGCGCGGTTACCCATCACATAGGCCTTGGCCACTTCGAGGTTCTGCTCCTCGCTCCAGCCAGGCACCCGCTTGACCATGCAGCCAAAACGCAGCTCAAAGCTGTTCGGGGTAACCGGCACGTGGCTGTTGAGCAGAATCGCATGCACGCGGACCTCACCGAACATCGAACTCAGGTGGGTAAAGTGGGTCGCCGGGCCGTAGTAGGCAGACGGCGCGATCAGGTCGCCGCCCAGGCGCTCGGAATCGCCATGGAAAATCTGCCGGCCGATATGCCCTTCAAAGACGTTGGCGAAGTACTTGGTCGGGGTGCCGTGTACGGGCCCGAAATGCTGGGCGTCCACCAGGTTGTCGACCAACTCGCGCGGGTTGGTTTCGATCAGCATGGTGTCGATGTTCCAGTCGTGGATCCACTCCGGATCGTCCATCTCGGCCAGATGCGGGATGATCACGCCGTCTTTTGGCGGACGCCCCTCTGGGTTGTTCCAGACGAACAGCAGGTTGTTCTCCTCGCACGTCAGCCAGCTACGGGTCTTGGCCTTGGGCGGGATGCGCTTGCAGTAAGGAATCTCGACGCATTTGCCGGCGGTGTCGTACTTCCAATGGTGGAAGGGGCACACCACGGTATCGTTCTCGATAGTGCCCTGAGACAGGTCGGCGCCCATGTGTGGGCAATGGGCGTCGAGAATGCTGATAGCGCCCTGGCTGTTGGCAAACGCCACCAGACGGGTACCAAAAATGTTCAAGGTATGCAGCTTGCCGTCGCGGTACTCATCAGCCACACCCAGGCAGTGCCAACCGCGGGCGTAACGGTAAGTATGCTGGGCGTTCTCGATAGAGAGTTCAGCGAGTTTCGTCATTGTTGTTGTTCCTCTGTTGGAAACTCCGGGGGAGCAATACCCCCTTGAAAAACAGGGTGAATCCATGGAGGACATCATTGAGCAGCCTGTGCAAGGTGCTCATCCTCCAATTGGACTAGATCAAGCGAGATCTATTCTCGATGCGCGCCCTTGATGGGTTCGCCCCTGCAACCACACCGCAGGCGAAGCGCCTCAACGGCGCCTCGCCCCCGCATTACTGACCGAAACGACGTGCGGCTTCAGGGCCAAAATCGCGCGGGCTGAAGCCCGGCTTGTTCAGTTGATAGCCGTTGCGCTGCTCGTTGATCAGGTTGAACGCCAGGTAGCTGCCCGCGTTGAGGTCGTGGTAAAGCCCCACACCCGCTTGCTGTGCCTGACTTTCGTAGGCATAGAAGTAGTTGACCATCGAGGTACGCCACAGCTCGCCACGGTTGTCGTAGTTGTCTGCGAGCATCGGGAACCAGGTGTCTTCATCGATGTACAACTTGCGCTTGCCATACAGGTGGCGGTAACCCGGCTTGAGGGTGCCTTCCAGCTCCCATACGCGGTGGCGCTCATAGCGCATGGCCTGCGGGTTGATGTGGCCTGGGGTAAGCAGGTCAGCGTATTTCAAGTTGGCAGCGTGCAGTCGGTAGGCGTTGTACGGAATGAACATCTCGCGCTTGCCGACGATCTTCCAGTCATAGCGCTGCCCTGAACCGTTGAACAGGCGCACCTCGTCGACGGTGATCGAGCCACCACTGCCTGGGAACGACATGTCGAAGCCATACCCTGGCGACTGCCGCACGCGGCGGGTGCCCGGGTCGTAGCGCCAGCTCTGGCGGGGCTCGGTCTTGTCGTTCCAGAACTCGGTACCGGTGTTGACCTCGCCCTTGTCACGCTGCGGCAGCAGCGTCTCGTTCAGGTAGAACGAAGAGTTGCCCACGGTATCGCCGATCTTGCCCGGCTCCAGTGCCGGTGCCAGGTTGCGCGAATGCACGCGGCCCCAGTTGATGTTGCCGTCCTTGAGCACATAGGCGTTGTCAGAGGTGTATTCCTCGGTCCAGGCACGCAAGGTGAAGGTCGAGGCATTCTTCAGCAGCTCCAGGCCGCTGCGGGGGACCGGGAACGGCGTACCACCGGTTTTGCCAACCACACCCTCCCCGTCATCGACCAGGCGAGCAACGCTGGCGTTTTCACGGGTCGCCTGGCACACCGAGTCAGGGACGCGGAAGTCCCTGTGCGACGGGTACACCGGCATGTTGAAGGTGGCGGGATAGAGCTTGAACAGGGCTTTCTGCCCATCGGACAAGTAGTCACTGTATTGCGCCAGGTTGGCTGCGGTGATCACGAACAGGGGCTTTTCGTCCGGGTAAGGGTCAACCGGGTGGTTGCCGGTGCCCTTGAAGTCCACATGCGGTGGAACCCCCAGCCACTTGCCGCTGAACGGCGGGATGCTGCCGTCGGCGTTACCGCTCTTGTCAGCCCCCAAACAGGTCAAGTCCTTGCCCAGGCGCGCCAGATCTTCCGGCGCCGCACTGGCCGTGCCAATCACACTGCACCCCAGCAACAGCGCTAACGTCCACGTCTGCGTGGCATTGGCAGTGCGCGAAACAGAACAACGAGAGGCCAGATTACTGCCGGTCATTTCTTATTCTCCTTGATTACCGATAGCGGTCCCCCAGTATCGACAGCCAATGGAGCGAGAAGCATCGTCCGCTCGGACTAACGCATTTTTACGCCGTCACGCGCAGCCTCCCCAGTCGTGACGGCAACACGCTAACCAACGATTGCCGGCACGGGCAACGCACCCGGTTTGCCCAATGCGACAACACTGTTGAGCATGATCCGCACCAGCTCGGTCTGGCGCCGCACGCCGGTCTTGGAGAAGATCGAGCGCAGGTGCGCCCGTGCCGTGTTGCGGCGGATGTTCAGGGTCTCGGAGGCCTCCTCCAGCGACAGGCCGTTGGCCAGTTCCAGGGCCAGCGCGGTCTCGGCAGGCGTGAGGTTGTAGAGTTGCGAGGTCACCACATTACTGACCAGCGATTTGCTCACGGCATCGCGCACATACACCACAACAGTGGGTTTGCCCTTGCCCTCGACCAGCTCCTGTGACGGGATCAGCTCCACCACGACGCCCAGGCTGACCTGTCCGGATGGTCGGGAGATCGACATCGCCTCGGCCCCTTGCAACGTATCACTGCCCTGCTTGGCCCGCAGGAACGCATTGCGTACCAACCGCGACAGCTCTCGATTATCGCTCGGGTAGGTGGCCTCCAGTCGGCCACCGACCACCTTCAGGCCGTCATTACTGTCGAGGATCTCCCGTGCGACCGGGTTCAATTGCAGTACGCTGCCGCTTTCATCGAGCACAATCGTGGCCACCGACAAACGGCTGATGGTCTGCGAGTACAGGCTACCCAGCGACTCGCTGCGGTCCAGCAACGAGTGCATGTGCAAGGCACGGCGCAAGTGCGGCAGCAACATTGCGCACATCGCCCGTTCGGCGGCCGAAAACCGCGGGTGATCCTTGGGTCGACTGATGCGAAAACGCAAGGTACCGCCATCGGGCATGCTGATGTCGGCACCCAGCATCTGGTAGCAGTCATAGGGCTCGCAAAACAGCAGGTAGAAGGATGAACTGACCCACTCGGCATCGGTCATCAAGTCTTCGATGGTGAACACCTGATCCGTCGGCAGGTTGTTGAACAGCGTGGACTTGGCGTAGTACGCGTAATGGTTGATCCCACCCTCGCCCAGTTCGACATCCCCGGCGACCATCATCGGTGACAGGAACGGCTCATCCATTACCCGCAGGATCAGCGTGACGAAATTGGCCTGGAACAGCGCACGAATCTGCTGCAGCGATTCGCTCATGTAGCGCGTATCCAGGGCCGAATCGTACATATTGCCAATGATTTTTTCGTACTCGGCCAACTCGAGTCCCATGTCCGCCAGGACCTGGGTATTGGGCACGCTGGTTTGCATAGACACTCCCCAAGAGCAGGCCCTGCAGTGGTCTGAACCACCGGGGCCTGCAAGATTTTTTATTGTGATGGGTTAGCCGCGCTTAACGACCTGCGAGCACACCGGAGAACGGTAGTGACGCGTCAGTGCCAGGTGACGCTGCTTTCACAGCAACCAATGGCCGGCCACGATTGAACCAGGCCGCAAGCGCCGGCAACAAGAAGATAGCGCCAAAGACATTCACCAGGAACATGAACGCCAGCAGGATACCCATGTCAGCCTGCAGTTTCAGGGGGGCAAACGCCCAGGTACCGACCCCGATCGACATGGTCAGGGCGGTGAACACCGCTGCCGTGCCGCGCTGGCACATGGCGCGATAGAACGCATGACGCAAGTCCTGGCCCGCCGCCATTTCATGCTGGATGCGCTCATACAGGTAAATGCCATAGTCCACGCCGACCCCGACACCCAGCGCCATCACGGGCAATGTCGCGACTTTCAAGCCGATGCCGAGCATGGCCATCAGCGCGTTGCAGAGAATCGCAACGATGCCCATCGGCACCAGAATACAGAGCACTGCGCGCAACGAGCGAAACGTCAGCAGGCAGAAAAACGCCACCGAGCAGAACAACGCCGCGAGCATCCACACCTCGGCACGTTTTACCGCTTCGTTGGACGCCGCCATGACGCCGATGTTGCCGCCGGCCAGCTTGAACTCAACCCCAGGCGCCCGGATCCCGGCAATAATCCGCTTGGCTTCGTTGACCACATGGAACACCGTCGCGCCCTCATGATCGTTGAGGAACACCAGGATCTGCATCCGCTTGCAGCCATCGGTGACCAGACCGGAATCCGGCGAATAGGCCATCGACCCCTGCTGCAAACCGCGCGAAGAGCCAGGGATTGCCGACCAGCGCGGGTTTCCTTCGTTGTTCCCGGCAATCATTTCCTTGCCCATGCCGGCCACGCTCTGCACCGATTGCACGCCAGCGACATTGCGCATCTGGAAGTCAAAAGCCTCGACGGCGCGCATGACACCCGGGTTCAGGCACGCCTCGTCGATACCCTGGGTCTGAAGAAAGACCGCCAGCACATCCAGGCCAATCGAATAACTGTCGATAATGCGCTGGTTGTCCTGGTTGTAACGCGAGTCGGCGCGCAGCTCCGGCGCGCCCGGGCCAATGTCGCCGACCGCCAGTTCCCGTGCCTTGAACACGCCGAAACCGAGCAGCACCAGGCTGATGGCGAACACCACGAGGGCCGGACGCGGCTCAGCCAATGCCGACAACCGCCACCACAACGGGTGGCGAGCGGCTTCATGTGTCGGTCGTGCCACACGCGCGGACAATCCCAGGGGCAAATGGGAAATGATCAGCGGCAGCATCATCTTGTTGGTGATGATCATCAGCATCACCCCCATACAGGCGGTCACACCCAGTTCATGCACGATCGGGATGTCGATCAGCATGATCACCGCAAAACCCAGGGCATTCATCAACAGTGCCAGGGACCCTGGAATGAAGATCTTGCAGAAGGCCGAACGCGCCGCCTGCAACGAGGTGCTGCCAGCCAGCACATCCTGCTTCCAGGCGTTGGTCATCTGTACCGCATGGGATACGCCAATGGAGAAGATCAGGAACGGCACCAGCACGGACATCGGATCGATGCCCAGCCCCAACAGCGGCAGCAACCCGAGCAGCCAGACCACCGGCAACAACGCCACGACCAAGGCCACGACCGTCAACGGCAACGAGCGCGAGTAGGCCCAAAGCAGCAACGCGGTAATGACGAACGCCACGACAAAGAACAGCATGACGGTGTTAAGCCCTTCGACCACATCCCCCACCAGCTTGGCGAACCCCACCACGTTGATCTCGATGGTCGGGCTGTTGTACTTGGCCCGGATCTCCTCAAGCCGCTTGGCGATCTCGACATAGGACACCGGCTGGCCGGTTTTCGGGTCGGTGTCCTGCAAGTCGGCGCGGACCATGGCCGAACGCTGATCGTTGGCCAGCAACCGGCCCACCTGCCCGGCGCGGGCGGCATTACTGCGGACTTTCTGCAGGTCCTCATCGGTACCGGCGTATTGCGGTGGCACCACCAGGTCACCGACATACCCCTCTTCGGTGATCTCGACGTAGCGCACGTTCGGGGTGAACAGCGAGGTCACGCTCGGGCGGCTGACCCCGGAGATGAAGAACACGTCATCGGTAACCTGCTGCAGCACCCGGAGAAACTCCGGGTTATAGATGTCGCCCTCACCCTTCCAGTGTACGTTCACCAGCAACCGATTGGCGCCCGTGAACACCCGACTGAAGTCCAGAAAGCTCAACATGTACTCGTGGCGCACGGGGATCTGCTTGTTGAACCCCGGGTCGAGTCGTACCTGGGTTGCGCTGTAGCCCAAGGCCACCGTCACCAGCATGAACAGCCCCAGCCACCAGCGCCGATTGTTCAGCAGTAAGTCCGCGCAGTCCTGCACGCGGCGTTCGATCCAACCTGTAGTCTGTGTCATATGCCTACTCACTGTGCGACGGCGGCAAGACCACCGTCTGCGCCCTGAAATACCCCACGTTCCCCGGCCACCAACAGGCGGCGGGCATTGAGTACTACCGCAGAGGTCAAGGTGCCCAAGCCCGCGCGTTGAGCGCTGTCGACCAACGCACCGTTGGCATCGAGGCGAATCAGCCGGCTACCGGCACCAACCAGCACCAGGCCAGCGTGCTGGGGCAACACCGCATGACCGTAAATCGGCTGGCTACTGCCAACATCGACCTGGCTCCAGCTGTCACCGAAATCCGTACTGATAAAGACATGCCCGCGCATGCCATACGCCAGCCAGCGAGAGGCCGACAAGCGCACCACGCCAAACAGCGAGCCGTTGTAGAACGGCGTCAGGCTCTGCCAATCGTGCCCGCCATTGCTGGAGCGCAGCACCAGGCCCTGCTCGCCAACCAGCATCTGCCGGCCATCAGGGCCGCCGTCCAGGCCATTGAAATGGGCGCCTTCGCCGGGCATCTCACGGGCTGTCCAGTGTTCGCCGGCATCACTCGACTCAAGGTACTTGCCATAGCTGCCATAGGCGACCACCTGCTTGCCGTCACCGCTCCACACGCCAAGCAACGGCTCACCCAGCTGCGCGTCGTAGTGCACCTCCTGCCAGCTCTGACCACGGTCGCTTGAACGCAGGATCCACCCATCATGGCCAACCGCGACCAGCACCTCGGGGCTCAAGGCAATGACGCCGGTAAGCGTCGCCTCACGCTCGGCCGCCACCTGGCTGGTTTGCCAGGACAGGCCACTGTCCGTGCTGGTCAAAATAGTGCCGCGCTCACCGACCGCGACCAGTTGCGAGCCATTGGCCAGCAAGGCGTTGACCTGGACACGGTCAGCATTGATCCGGGTGATCGCCAGCGGTGTAGGGTTACGCGGCGAGAAGGCAAAGGCCACCGCAGCGATGATGATGGCGCTCATGGCGTATCCAATCAGCTGGCGCATACTGGACTCCATGGCGAAACACAGGGGCACGAGACAGGCGTCATGGGGGGCGATCCTCTTGATTTTGTTTGAAGGATCATCAGACCGCCCCGCCCGTGCTACATCGTCCAAACGGCCTAGTCAGAGGACCAGGCCTGAGCGGCTGGCGCTCAAGGCAGCTCGAACAACCCCGCCGCCCCCATGCCGCCACCAATGCACATGGCCACTACCACGTAACGCACACCACGGCGGCGGCCTTCGAGCAAGGCATGACCGACCATACGAGCACCCGACATACCGAACGGATGGCCGATGGCAATGGCCCCGCCATTGACGTTCAAGCGTTCGGCCGGGATGCCCAGCGCGTCCCGGCAATGCAGCACCTGGCAAGCAAAGGCCTCGTTGATCTCCCATAAGCCAATATCCGCCACGCTCAGGCCAAAACGCTTGAGCAGCTTGGGTACCGCCACTACCGGGCCAATGCCCATTTCTTCGGGCGCACAACCACCGACGGCGATCCCGCGGTAGATACCCAGCGGCGTCAGGCCACGGCGCTTGGCTTCAGCGCGGCTCATCAACAGGCTTGCCGAGGCGCCATCAGAGAACTGCGAAGCGTTGCCTGCAGTAATGAACTCGCCCTGTGCAACCCATTTGCCGTCTTTCCAGACCGGCTTGAGCGCCGTCAGGTCCTCAAGACGGGTACCGGGCCTGTTGCATTCATCACGCGCCACCAATAGCCGGGTATGCCCGCTGGGTTGCCCCCCCTCATCGAAGCACAACTTGTCGACCGTCAAACCGACGATCTCATCATCGAACAGCCCGTCACGCTGGGCAGCGGCGGTGCGCAGTTGACTCTGCAAGGCATACTCGTCCTGCGCGGCACGGCTGATGCCATAGCGACGCGAGACAATTTCGGCGGTTTCCAGCATCGGAATGTAGGCACTGGGCATCACCTCCAGCACCGCCTCGGACTGCGCCCGGTAGGTGTTCTTGTGCTTGGTCTGGGTCAGGGACAGCGACTCGACACCACCGCCGATGGCAATGCTCATCTCGCCGGTCATGATGCCCTTGGCGGCCACGCCGATACTCATCAGGCCCGACGCACACATACGGTCCAGGGCCATGCCCGGCACACTGTCCGGCAGGCCACCGGTATAGGCACACAGACGACCGATGTTGTAGGCCTGCGTGCCCTGTTGCACGGCAGCGCCCATGATCACATCCTCCACCGCCTCCGCCTCGATACCGGCGCGTTCGACGACGGCGCGCACCACATGACCGCCCAGCACCGGGGCCTCGGTGTCGTTGAACGATCCACGGAAAGACTTGGCCAGCGCAGTACGCGCAGTGGCGACAATCACAACTTCATTCAGGTCCATGAACAGGCTCACTCGGCAATAGGGTTGAAGGTATAACGACTGATGGTGTCAACCACGCAGCCTGGGCGGGCTTCGCCCTCGATTTCCACGGTGATGCGCACCACCAGTTGCACGGTTTCGCCCAGTTGCTCGGCACGCACGATGGCGCCGCGCCCGCGCACACGCGAACCGACCCTGACCGGCGCGGGGAAGCGCACCCGATCACTGCCATAGTTGACCCCCATCGCCATGTTTTCGAGGATGAGCAACTGCGGCATGAACAGGTTGGCCAGCGCCTGGGTCAGGTAGCCGTGGGCGATACAGCCGCCAAATGGGCCAAGGGCGGCACGTACAGGATCGACATGAATCCACTGATGGTCGCCCGTGGCTTCGGCGAACAGGTTGACCCGCTCCTGGCTGATGGTCAGCCACTCGGTGCAGCCAAGGTCCAGGCCCTCGGCATCGAGCAACGCCTGGGCGCTGCTGAAGGTATGGCTCATGGCGGACTCCTCAGGCCTGTTGCGAACTGACAGACAACACCTCGCCAACCATGTAGGAGGCGTAGTCGCTGGCCAGGAACATCATCACGTTGGCCACTTCCCAGACTTCGGCGGCACGGCCAAAGGCCTCTCGGTCCGCAAGACGGGCGAGCAATTCCTCGCTGGAGGCCTTCTTGAGAAATTCATGCAGGGCAATCGAGGGCGAGACTGCGTTGATCCGAACCCCGAACTCTGCGGCTTCCAGGGCGCTGCATCGGGTCAGGGCCATGACCCCGGCCTTGGCGGCGGCGTAGTGCGCCTGCTCTTTCTGGGCGCGCCAGCCGAGCACCGACGCGTTGTTGACGATGGCACCCGCACCGCGCCGCTGCATGTGCGGAAGCATGGCGCGGGTCATGCGGAAGGTCCCGGTGAGCGTCACGTCGAGTACCCGCGACCATTCCTCGTCGCTCATGTCGACCAGCCGCTTCTGACCACCGAGGCCCGCGTTATTAATCAGTACATCGACACCGCCCAGCAGGGTTTCAGCGCTGTCGATCAACGCCTGAACCTCTTCCTCGACCGTGACATTGCACAGCTGGCCATAGATGGCCTCTAAGCCGGTTTCAGCCTTGAGGCGTTCTACGGCCTCTTCCAGGCGGCGCGGGTGCACATCCGAAATCATCAATGCCCGGCAGCCCTCTTCGGCGCTGCGACGGGCCGCCGAATAGCCGATACCCGCGCCAGCGGCAGCGGTAATCAGTACGGACTTGCCGGCCAGTAATTGATGGCCAGGTACATAAGGGGGAGCTTGTTTCACAGCGATTACCTCCGAAGAAATCAATACGCTGTCAGGTATAAAGCGCCGCCCCGGCGGGCACATCGTCAAAACGGGGTATGGCCGCATGAAGCGGCCATTTCAGGGCCGGTTCAACTGCCCCAGACACGCTGGGCCACGGGGGCTTCAGCGAGAATCGCATCGACGACCGGACCAATCTCCTCGACCTGCCAGAGCCCACCCTTGTCACGGGTCGTGCCGGTACGCCAGCCATCACCGAGGGAGATTCGCCCGCCCTGGCTCTCGAAGACCTGCCCCGTGACGTGAGACGATGCGAGACTGCCGAGCCAGACCACCAGCGGTGCGACGTTTTCCGGCGCCCAGGCATCGAAGCTGCCGTCCTCGGGCTTTTTCACCACGTCAGGCATTGCGCTTTCGGTCATGGAGGTCCGTGCCGCCGGTGCCAGGGCGTTGGCGGTGACCCCATATCGAGCCAGTTCAGCGGCCTGCACCAGGGTCAGTGCCGCGATACCGCCTTTGGCAGCGGAATAATTGGACTGCCCGATCGAACCCTGCAGGCCGGCACCGGAGCTGGTGTTGATGATCCGCCCGGCGACTGGCGTTCCCGCCTTGGCTAGGTCGCGCCAACGACGACCCAGCAGGTTTGCCAGGCAATAGTGCCCCTTGAGGTGCACGCGCATGACCGTGTCCCAGTCCTCTTCCGAGAGGCTGATGAACATTCGGTCGCGCAACACCCCGGCATTGTTGACCAGTACATGCACTTCACCGAACGCCGCCAGGGCCGCATCGACAATGCGCTGAGCGGTGTCCAGGGTCGTAATGTCGTCGCTGTTGGCAATGGCCTGGCCTCCATTGGCGTGGATCTCGCCAGCGACATCCTGTGCCGCGTCGGCACGGATGTCGTTGACCACCACATTGGCGCCTTGCGCGGCGAACGCCAGCGCATAGGCGCGACCGAGCCCACCGCCAGCACCGGTAATGATCACGGTGCGGTCTGTGCAAATAGCCATGTTGACTCCTTTGACTGCATGGCCGCGCGCCCTGAGGGCGGCGACAGGGATTGATTGAGGGAACGGGACTACAGCCGCTCGATGATGGTGACGTTTGCCTGGCCACCGCCTTCGCACATGGTTTGCAGGCCATAACGGCCACCACTGCACTCCAGTTCGTGCAACAACGTGGTCATCAACCGTGCTCCGGTGGCGCCCAGTGGATGGCCAAGGGCGATGGCGCCGCCGTTGACGTTGGTCTGTGCCGGGTCGTAATCCAGCTCCTTGGCCCAGGCCATGACCACCGACGCAAAGGCCTCGTTGATCTCCACCCGGTCGATATCAGCCATGCGCATGCCAGCCTTTTTCAAGGCGTGGCGCGTTGCCGCAATCGGTGCAGTCAAATGCCAGATCGGGTCATCGCCCAACACGGTGAGGTGATGAATGCGTGCCCGTGGCGTCAAGTCGTAGCGCTTGAGGGCAGCCTCCGACACCACCAGCAAGGCAGCCGAGGCATCGCAGGTCTGGCTGGAGACGGCGGCGGTGATCGAAGGAAACTGTGGATCTACCGGTTGCAGCTCGGCCATCTTTTCCAGGCTGGTCAGGCGCGGTGTTTCATCCTGCTGCAGCCCCTGGCAGGCAACGATCTCGCGGGCAAACCGCCCACTCTCGATGGCCGCCAAGGCGCGACGATGGCTCTGCAAGGCAAACACTTCCATCTGCTCGCGGCTGATCTGCCAATGCTCGGCGATACGCTGCGCGGCATAGAACTGGTTGACCGGCTGGTTGGCGAAACGCGCGCGCCAGCCTTCGCTACCGGAGAACGGGTCAGCAAAACCCAGCGCTTGCCCGGCCAGCATCGCCGAGGAAATCGGGATGCGCGTCATGGTTTGCACGCCCCCAACCGCAACCACGTCCTGGGTGCCGCTCATCACGGCCTGCGCGGCGAAGTGCAACGCCTGCTGCGATGAACCGCACTGACGGTCCACCGTGGTACCCGGTACATTCAGCGGCAACCCGGCAGCCAGCCAACTGGTGCGGGCGATATCCCCGGCCTGTGAGCCGATCGTATCGACACAGCCAAAAATCACATCGTCATAGTCTTCGCCGGGAATGACGTTGCGCGCCACCAGTGCCTTGAGCACATGGGCCCCCAGATCAATCGCGTGAACCTCTGACAGCGCCCCTTTGCGCTTGCCAGTCGGGCTGCGCAGCGCGTCAACAATGTAGGCTTGAGCCATGATTCACTCCTCGAAGGTATGCCCCGGCCCTAGCCGGGCGCCGTCGGCGAACAGGTAGTCGCTGACACGCGACTTGTGGAAGGCGCGGTCGCCCCAGGATGCATCGAGCGACCAGGCGCGTTTCATGAACATCTGCAGATCGACTTCCCAGGTGTACCCCATGGCGCCATGCACCTGGATACCCTTGCGCGCTGCCAGCCAGCTCGCTTCACAACAGGCCAAGCGGGCTTGGGAGACCCAGAGGCTGGCATTGCGCTCACCCCGGGCCAGACCATGGGCGGCGCGGTAGAGCACCGGTTTGGCCTGTTCGATTTGCCGGGCCACATCGGCCAGGTGGTGCTTGACCGCCTGAAAGCTGCCGATCGGCTTGCCGAATTGCTTGCGTTGGGCCACGTAGTCAACCGACAGGTCGAGCATGCGCTGCGCCAAGCCCAGCAGTTGCCCGGCTACCGACAACGCGCCACGGTCGAGCAACTGGGCCTGCAAGGCACGCCCTTGCGCTACGCTGGCGATCAATGTTGCCGGGCTGGGGTTCCAGGTCACCCGACCAAGACGCCGCGAGGCATCGATACTCGGGTTGGCCTCGACATCAACCTCAGCCCGCGGTACGGCGTGAATGTCATCACCCTCAAGCAAGATCAGGACTTCCGCCAGTTGCGCATCACTGACCAGCGGGTTGACCGGGTGACCGATGGCCAGGCGCAAGGTGCCATCGGCGATACGGGGCAGCAGGCGGGCACGCGCCGGATGCTCCGGTGTCAGGCCTGCAAGCAGGCCAGTGGCGACATAAGCAGTGTCGGCCATTGAGTCGGGAATGGCGTAGTAGCCCAACTCCTGGGTCATCAAGGCCCACGCCACGTCATCCATGCCCAGGCCGCCCTCCGCTTCAGGCACCGACAGTGCGGTAAGGCCCTGGGCGGCGATCTTGTTGCGCAGGTCGGGCGAGCGCCCGGCATCGGTTTCCCAGATTTCGCGGAGCATTTCCGGCGCAGCTTCGGTCATCAGAAAACGGCTGATGGCTTCGCGAAACGTGAGCTGGTCATCGGTAAAAGTGAAGTCCATGGCCTGTTCCTTACTTCGGCAAGCCGAGCATCCGCTCGGCAATGATGTTGCGCTGGATTTCGTTGGTACCGGCATAGATCGGCCCGGACTGGGCGAACAGGAAACCCTCCAACCAGCCCGCCGCATCGCCGGCGACTGGCGCAGTGCCCAGCAGCTCAGCGCGCGCCCCGAGAATGCGCATTGCGGTCTCGTGCATTTTCAGGTCCAGTTCCGACCAGATGATCTTGTTGATGCTCGACTCCGCACCAATCGCCTCGCCCCGGCTCAATCGGCCGACGGTGTGGTACGCAGACAATGCGTAGGCCTCGGCGCCCATCCAGGTCTCAAGCACGGCGTCACGCAGGCCGGGATCACGGTCGGCGCTTTCGCGGTTGGCCTTGTACAGTTCGACCAGTTTGCGAGCGGTATGCTGGAAACGTGCAGGTGAGCGCAGCAGCAACCCGCGCTCAAAACCTGCGGTGGCCATCGCCACATGCCAGCCCTGGCCCTCGGCACCGATACGATTGGCGACAGGCACCCGCACGTCGTCGAAGAACACTTCGGCGAACGCGTCCTTGCCATTCAGGGCCTTGATCGGGCGAATACTCACCCCCGGCGCATTCAGCGGCACCATCAGGAACGACAGGCCGTGGTGGCGGGCGGAACCTGGCTCGCTGCGGAACAACCCGAACAGCCAATCGGCAAAGATCGCCCGGGTAGACCAGGTTTTCTGACCGTTTATGACGTAGTGTTCACCCTCAAGTACGGCCTTGCTGGTGATCGCCGCCATGTCGGAACCGGCATTCGGCTCCGACCAGCCCTGGGCCCACATGTCGGCACTGGCCGCCATGCGCGGTAGAAAACGTTGTTTCTGTTCGGCGGTACCGAACTCCATCAACGTTGGCCCCAGCAGCAACTGACCGTTCTGGTTGACGCGCATCGGCGCACCGGCGCCGTAGTACTCTTCCTCGAAGATCAGCCACTCGATAAGGTCGCAGCCACGACCGCCCAGGTCAGCGGGCCACATCACCATCGACCAGCGACTTTCAAACAGCTTCGCCTCCCAGGCGCGGTGCTGCTCAAAGCCTTCGCGGGTGTCGTAGCTGGCCAGCGGTTCACGCGGCAGATTGTCTGCCAGCCACGCACGGACTTCGGCGCGGAAGGCTTTTTGTTTTGGCGTGTAAGTCAGTTCCATGGCGTTCTCTCAGAACTTGGCGTCGCGTTTTTCGACGAAGGCCCGACGGGTCTCCGCCGAATCGGGGCTGCTGTAGGCCTGTAAAGTGAAGCCCTGCTCCCAGCGGTATTTGTCTTCCAGGTTGCCGTCTTCGATACCGTTCAAGGCCTCCTTGGCAATGCGGATCATCCCCGGGCTTTTCGCCGCGATGCGCGCAGCGATTTCCAGTGCGGTTTCACGCAATTGATCCTTCGGCACTACCTGTTCGATAAAGCCGTATTGCTGAGCGTCGACGGCACCAATCGAGGCGCCGGTAAAAAACAGGTAACGAACCTTCTGCACCGGGAACAGTCGCTGCAAATGCGCACCGCCGCCCATGGCGCCGCGATCGACCTCTGGCAAGGCAAAGGTGGCGCACTCCGAAGCCACGACAATATCGGCCGCGCCGGTAATGCCGATGCCTCCGCCCAGCACGAAACCATGCACCGCGACAATCACGGGCACCGGGTTGCGATGTACCGCCTTGAAGGTCGCGTAGTTGCCCGCGTTGACTTCGACAATGCGCTCCGGGTGGGCGTCCAGTTCCTTGATGTCGACGCCGGCACAGAAACCCCGGCCTTCGGCACGAATGACAATGACACGTACCTCAGGGTTGGCCCCGAGCGCTTCGATCTGCTGGGCCAACGCCAGCCACTCCTGGCTGTCGAGGGCATTGACCGGTGGTTTGGCGATCACAAGTTCAGCGATCCCCTGGTTAAGCTGCGTGGTAAAGGCCTGGTTCACAGGGGTTCTCCAATGCTGGCGGGACGATGGGGTTGGCACGGCTCCGTAGCGGGCTGGCAGCGAGCCAGGAGCGCGTCAAGACACTGTTCGGCTTCGGCGGCGATGCCTTCGATCACCTCGCGGCAACTCAGCAACTCGCCGATTGCCGCCGCCACCTGACCGCTGGGCAAGATGCCGTCGTCCGGGTGGCCATCGACCATTGAGCGCTGCAGCAGCACCGGCTGGTTGGCGGCCATGACCACCTGTGACAAGGCGGACGGGTCTTCGCGCAACGACCGGAAGAACACCCCGGCCATGTGCGCCAGGCTCATGCCGGTCTGTTGTTTCCACTGCCAGGCACTGCCCAAGGCGATGCGCAACCGACCAAATGGCCCGGCCTGCTCCAATTGATTGATAAAACGGTTTTCGATCATTCGGTGGCGCATGCCATCCACGGCGGTGGTCACCCGCACCTGCTGTGGATCGGCCACCTTCAGGTAACGCTCAAGCGTCGCGCTCGGGGTTGGCGACTCGCGGGTCATCAGGAACCGGGTGCCCATGGCAATCCCGCTGGCACCCGCCGCCAGCACCGAGGCAAGGCCGCGCCCGGTGGCATAGCCGCCGGCGGCAATCACCGGTACGTTGACCGCCGCCAATACTTGCGGCAGCAGGATCGAACTGGGCACACCGCCGGTGTGACCGCCGCCCTCGCCGCCCTGGATGGTGATGAGGTCGGCGCCCAACTCCACCGCCTTCAGCGCATGCTTGAGCGCCCCCACCGTGGGGATGCACAGCACGTTGGCTGCCTTGAAACGCGCGATGGTCTGTTTGTCCGGCCCACGGCCATAACTGACGGCACGCAAGCGGTACTGGATGGCCAGATCAACGCATTGAGCGGCGTTGTCCTGGAACATATGGAAATTGAGCCCGAAGTTACTGCCCCCGGTGGCATCGATCACCTTGCAGATCTCGCCTTCAAGCTCGTCGGCGGGAATCGTCGCGCCCGCCAGGAAACCGAAACCGCCGGCCTGCGTGGTAGCGATTACCAGATTGGCATCGGCGACCCAGCCCATGGCGGTTTGCACGATCGGGTAGCGACAGCCCAAGGCCTCGGTCAGCGGAGTATTCAGCCAGCGACTCATACGGGTTTATCCTCCGCTGTGGCCGCCCGCTTGTTGGCCTGGGCCATGCCTTTGGCATCGAAGCCACCGAGTTTGTCGCCGGAGAGCAACTCGTTGTGGGCATGGGCGAAGTGGTGCCAGGCAAAGGCCGCATCCATGGCACTGCGCTTGCCTTGAAGGTCCTCGACATGGTTGATGGCCTGCTTGGTCAAGGCCAGGCCCATGCGCGGCTGCCGGGCAATGCCGGTGGCCAGCGCGTAGGTCGCCTGTTCCAGTTCCTCACGCGGCACCAGCCGATTGACCATGCCCATCTGATACGCCCGTGCGGCGCTCATGCGGTCACCGCAGAACAGGAATTCCTTGGCGATACGCGGGTTCAACTCATACGGATGGGCGAAATACTCCACACCCGGAATGCCCATGCGCACCACCGGGTCCTGGAAGAACGCGTCCTCACTGGCGACAATCAGGTCGCAGACCCAGGCCAGCATCAACCCGCCGGCCACGCAGGCACCCTGAACCATGGCGATGGTCGGCTTGGGCACGTCACGCCAACGGCGGCACATGCCCAAATAGACTTCCTGTTCGCGGGCGTACAATTGCTCCCCGCCCGGTTTGTTGGTGTGGTCCCACCACAGGTGCGCCCGCTCGAACGGTTTATTGATGTCGCGCCCGGGGGTACCAATATCGTGCCCTGCCGAAAAATGCTTGCCGTTGCCGCGCAGGACGATGACCTTGACGCCGTCGTCGTCTACCGCCTGGCGAAAGGCGGCGTCCAGCGCATAGGTCATCTGCGAGTTTTGTGCATTGTTGAAGGTCGGTCGGTTCAGCGTCAGCGTGGCAATACCGTCGGCCACGCTGTACAGCACCGGTGCATCTGTTTCATAGACCGCCTGGTCTTCGCGGACGACGAATTCACTGTCGCGGCTGTGCATGTTCGCTGTCCTCGCCTCAGGCCGTACGGATACCGGCCGGGTTGCCCTTGATCGCCGAAGCCCGGTAATCGTGGGGATCAAGTCGGCGGATAAGCGCCAACTGTTCGGCGCTGGGGTGCGCGGTTTCTTGCAGGTGCGCAGACTTGAGCAACGGGAAGCCCGTCTTGTCCTGGACCTCGTCAAAACTCACCCCCGGGTGCAGGGTGCGCACTTGGACGGCACGTTGCGGGCCGTCGAAATCCAGGGTGCAAAGGTCCGTGACCACCCGGCGAATGTCCATCAGGTCGCGGCGTACTCCCTCAGGCCAGCGCTCGGCCTTGAAGCCGACCCCCGAGACCATGTCCACTTCACCGCTGACGAACACCCGCGTGTTGTGGTTGGGCACAAAGAACGAATTGAGGTGGTTGATGCTGTTCCCCGGCAAGCCGCGTACGCCCAGAATCGCAGTCTTCGGCTTCTGGTAGTCGCCAACGCAGGACAGGTTGGTCTGACCCCAACGGTCGATCTGGGTTGGCCCGATCATCGCGTGACGGCGGCCGCCCCAGACGCATTCGAACACACGCTCAAACGACAGATAGCCCGAGTAGCGCGGAACGAAATCGCCGCGCGGTCCAAGCGGGATCGGCTCTTCGACCAGGAAGGCCTCACTGTCGGTCATCAGCAGTTCAGGGCTGTGGGTCAGCTTGGCCAGGCTTGCGCCCAAACGGGGGATCACGCCCAGGCCCGAGGCGATCACCTCTCCATTGCCCCGCCAGGCTTCGGCGGCGGCGACAATCATCAATTCCGCGAGGGTGAAATCACAGGTTGCAGACATTGTTCATACTCCTCAGAACACAGGAAGGGGCAAGGCGCCCATGCGCACGGCACCGCCGTTCTGCGCTTGATAGGCCTGCTCGCCGCCCGCCACATACGTCTCGACATAGGCGTGCCAGCCGTTTTCTTCCTGGCTGCTGGCGACATAGCGCTTAAGGTGTTCCATGTCCCAACCGTAATCCGATGGGCAGGAGGTCGGGTGCGCCCCCAGGGGCGCATGCACCACACCGGTCACCAGATAACGCTCGAAGGTGTTGAACCGGGCCAGTTCGGCACTCAGCTCAAGACGCTCTTCAAGCGTTTCGCAAGAGACAAAGCACTGCGCGGCGGCACGGGCGAACAGGTGATCGAAATACGGGTCCGGCCCGGTCACCAGGCAGTTGCCCAAGCGGTCCGCGACGTTGACATGCAGGAACGCCACATCAAGGTTCAACGCCGGCATCGCCAACAGCACTTCGCCATCGGCATAGGGCGACTGAATCGTCTTGAGTTGCGGGTTGAGACGGGTCACATCAGTGGCCAGCCCACAGCGGGTGGGCAGGAACGGCAAGCGCATGCCCGCAGCGCGCAGCCCCCACTGGAACATGCCTTCATCCAGCTCAAGCAGTTCCAGTTCACCGGCTTCGCGGGCCTTGCGGTAGTACGGCTCGAGGGGAATGGCGTCGAGGGTGGCGAAACCGAACACCAGCTTGCGCACCTTGCCTGCCGCGCAGAGCATGCCCACTTCGGGGCCGCCGTAGGCAACCACGGTCAGGTCCTTGACCGGCGAACGGAGGATCTCGCGGACAATCGCCATCGGCTTGCGCCGCGGCCCCCATCCGCCGAAACCGATGGTCATGCCGTCACGCAATTGAGCAACCGCATCGGCCGCTGTCAGTTGTTTATTCATGTGCAGGTTCCTTACTGTTGGCCGACCGAAAAGTCGTGCCCCCAAATGCTCACGCGGGTGAATTCGAATGCCGAATGCTCGGCCCAGTCGACTTGCAGCCCGCCATAGCCGTACTCCAGATCAAAGCCGGACGGCGTCTTCATGTAGAAACTGGTCATGCGGTCGTTCAGGTGCTGCCCCAGCGTCGCCGACAGGCGCACGTCGTGTGCCAGCAGGCGGTCATGAGCACGGCCAACCTCGGTCATCGAGTCAACCTCGACCATCACGTGGACACAGCCAGACGGCACCGGGTACTCGGCCAGCGCCAGGCTGTGGTGCCGGGCATTACGGCAATGCAGGAAATGGATACGGATCGGCGCGGCCGCCGGATCGGGACGGAAATTGAACATGTCCGACAGGCCAAAACCGAGCACGTCCTTGGCGAACGCCAGCGTTGCGTCGAAGTGGGGTGCCGGCAACACCGTGTGCCCCAACCCCATGTCGCCGGTGACAAAACGCGGCACACCCTGGGGCGAGACGAACGGTTGGCAATCGGAGCGATGCCCCCAGCTCAACTCATGACGGTTGCCTGAAGGGTCAACCAGCGTCGCCAGTGCCTGCACGCCGCGCTGCTCGACCTCAGCGGCGCTGCCCAGTTCCCACTCAACGCCGGCCTGGGTCAGGTGATGAAGTGCCTCGCTGAACGCTTGCTCGGAAGCCAACTCCCAACCGGAGGCCAGATAACGCGCTTCGCTGCCCTCGACGATCAGCATGCGGAACGGCCGCTCGTCCATTTTCACGTACAGGCCACCACCTGGCGCCGGATGGACCTGCATCCCGAGGACGTCCTCGGCGTAACGCTGCCACTGGCTGAGGTTCTCGATCTGCGAGACGAAATAGCTCAAACCGCGAATGTCGATCATGCCTATGTTCCTCAATGGCTGAGTTCATTGCCTGGTGAACATTGTGCAAACCCGCGGCGGCGCCTTCATCGTCCGTTGAGACTACGCAAGTCGGCCATTCCAGGGCCCTTGGGCAGATGGCGGACTAGTCCGTTTCAATGATTCGGCGAAAAGCACAGCAACCCTAGACTCGGGCATCCTTCCGCCCAGCAGAGACAGCCCCATGGAGTTCGCCTTTACTCAAGAACACGTGATGATTCGGGACAGCGCGATACGCTTTCTGACACAAGCCAGTGACTCGCATGCCGTACGCGCGGCCATGAGCCGCCCTGAGGGCTACGACCCCGCGGTTTGGAAACGCATCGGCCAAGACCTGTATTGGCCCGCATTAATGGTGCCCGAGCCGTTTGGCGGCATGGGCCTGGGGTTTGTCGAGCTGGCGATCCTGCTTGAGCAAAGCGGCCGCTACCTGCTCTGCTCGCCCCTCTTCGCCACTACTTGCCTCGCGACCCCAGCCCTGCTGTTGGGTGACAACGCCGCATTGCAGGTCACCTGGCTCGGCGCCATTGCGGCCGGCGAAACCACCGCCAGCCTGGCTTTCGCCAGCGGCCCGGGGCTGGACGCCAGCAGCGTGCACACCGAAGCCCACTCCTGCAGCGGCGGCTTCAGCCTCACGGGCACCTACACCCACGTGGTCGATGGAGCCCAGGCCGACCTGCTGATCGTCGCCGCGCGTACCCCTGGTACTCAGGGAGAACACGGCATCAGCCTGTTCGCCCTGCCGGCCGATACACCGGGGGTTGTGCGCCACGCACTGCCGACCCTGGATCAAACCCGGCGCCTGGCCCGGATCGAACTGCACGCGGTGCAGGTGACCGACGCACAACTGCTGAGCGCAGCCGGCCAAGGCTGGCCGCTGCTGCGTGATACCTTGCAGATCGCCGCCATAGGCCTGGCTGCCGAACAGACCGGCGGCGCGCAACAGGCCCTCGACCTGACCCTGGCCTACACCGCCGAGCGCCACCAGTTCAGCCGCAGCATCGCCAGCTTCCAGGCCATCAAACACCGCTGCGCGGACATGATGCTGCAGGTCGAATGCGCCCGTTCAGCCGCCTACTACGCCGCCTGTGTAGCCCAAGAGCGCCTTGACCCCGCGGGCGACAACGTTGTCTCAAGCGAGCTCGACGCAGCCGCCGCGACGGCCAAGATCCACGCCAGCGAAGCGTTCTTCCACTGCGCCGCCGAATCCATCCAACTGCACGGAGGCGTAGGTTTCACCTGGGAGTATGACCCTCACCTGTACTTCAAACGGGCCCGCGCCAGCGAGCAATTGCTGGGGACTCCCGCATTCCACCGCGAGCGTCTAGCCGCACATCTATTTGGAGAACAACCATGAAAATCGGTTTCAACAACGAAGATGAAGCGTTCCGTCGACAGGTTGCCCAGTGGATGGCCGAACACCTGACCGGCGACTTCGCACCCCTGCGCTTTCGCGGAGGTCCTGGCGACGAGCACAGCTTCCCTGCCGAGCGCAAAGCCTGGGAGCGCACGCTGGCCGCTGGCGGCTGGATCGGCGTGGGCTGGGCCAAGGAACACGGTGGACGCGGCCTCAGCATCAGCCAACAGGTCATTTTCCATGAAGAGTACGCACGCGCCGGGGGGCCTGGGCGCATGGGCCACATCGGCGAGGGCCTGGTCGGGCCGACACTCGCCACCTTCGGTACCCCGGCCCAGCAACAGCGTTTGCTACCGGGCATCCTCAACGGTACCGAATTCTGGTGCCAGGGCTATTCCGAGCCCGGCGCCGGTTCTGATCTGGCGAACGTGCAAACCCGCGCCCGGCTTGATGCCAGCGGCGAGCACTGGCTGATCAGTGGGCAGAAAGTCTGGACCTCACTGGCCCACGAGGCCGATTGGTGCTTCGTCCTCGCCCGAACCGAGCCGGGCAGCACCGGTCATCACGGGCTGTCGTTCCTGCTGGTGCCCATGGCCCAGGAACAGATCCGTGTGCAGCCTATCCAGCAACTGACCGGAACCAGCGAATTCAATGAAGTGTTCTTCGACCAGGCCAGCACCTCGGCGGACAACCTGATCGGACAACCGGGCGACGGCTGGAAAATCGCCATGGCCCT
This sequence comes from Pseudomonas laurentiana, assembly GCF_014648275.1. Lineage (GTDB taxonomy): Bacteria > Pseudomonadota > Gammaproteobacteria > Pseudomonadales > Pseudomonadaceae > Aquipseudomonas > Aquipseudomonas laurentiana. The sequence continues at coordinate 92,194 of NZ_BMQU01000018.1, read as the reverse complement.
GCTCGGTTTCGAACGTGGTGTGTCGACGCTGGGCCAGCAGATGCAGTTCCAGAACGAACTTGACGAGATCATCCGCATTGCCCGCGACAACGGCGCCTCGCGCGACCCGTTACTGCGGCAACGCATCGCCCAGGCCTGGGCCGGGCTCAAGGTGCTGCGCTACAACTCGTTACGGATGTTGTCCGGGCCGCAGGACGGCAGCCTGAGCCGCGAGGCCATGATCTATAAACTGGCCTGGTCGACCTGGCATGCCGACCTTGGCAAGCTGGCGATGGACGTGTTGGGCAGCGAGGGCGAGATTCTCGAAGGTGCGCCCTACCAGTTGAGCCGGTTGCAGTCGCTGTTTCTGTTTACCCGTTCCGATACGATCTATGGTGGCAGCAACGAGATCCAGCGCAATGTCATCGCCGAACGGGCGTTGGGGATGCCGCGCGAAGCGCGCGTGCGTAGTTAATGGGTGGGGGCAGTCCACTCTGAGGGAACAGGCTTGCCTGCGATGGCTTTGGCGGGGTGTCAGCACGTGCGCGGTGCCTGCAATCGTTGGCAAGCCAACTCCCACAGAGATCTGCGCAGAACACTGCATTCTCTGTGGGAGCAGGCTGCCTGCGATGGCTTTGGCGGGGTGTCAGCACGTGCGCGGTGCCTGCAATCGTTGGCAAGCCAACGCCCACAGAGATCTGCGCAGAACACTGCATTCTCTGTGGGAGCAGGCTTGCCTGCGAAAAACGTAACCTAGCGAACACGAATCCTGGGATCACCAGCACCACGCCGCAGGTTCGTCAGGAACCCCTCCAGCGGTGCAGGCTCGGCGATGTGTGGCAGTACGTCCTTGTCCGGGCGCTGGGCCCAGAACGCATCCCACGACGGGAACAACTCGTGGAAGCTCCCGGCGTAAGGCTCACGCCCCGGCCAGCGCATTTTCAAGCCGCCAATCGGCGGTTTGTTCAGGTCCGTGGCATACCAGTAACACGGTAAACGCCGGCGGAAGCACCAGCGGCCGTCGATACGTTCATAGTCATCCCAATACAGCATCTGCATGATGACCCACTCGGGGCCGGTCTCATGCTCGTTCTTGGAGTAGACCACACCTGTGGCATGGTCCGGGTCGCTGAACTCGATGATGTGCTGCCCCAGGTGATGAGACGTCCCGTGAAACTGTTTGCGCATGGTTTCGTCCAACCAGGCCTTGAGGTGCGCGCGTCCGCTCTTGTCACGACCTACCCGAACATCCGGGGCGAAGCAGTTGGCCATGGCGTCCATGTCACGCATGTCCAACGCCAACGCGTACTTGCCCGCCAGTTGGCGAATGGCATCCAGCGATTCCAGGCGGTCGATCCGCTCGAGCAGTGAGGTCGGGTCCATGTTCATCAATCCAGCACCGTGTAGAGGTCGGAACTACGCCCGCCATCCACCGCCAGGCTCGCACCGGTGATGTAGGACGCCTCGTCGCTGGCCAGGAAGAGGATGGCGTTGGCCAGCTCCAGCGGCAGGCCGACACGTTTCATGGGGATGACTTTTTCGGTGTTGCTGCGGGTTTTACCGTCGCTGAGCATGCCGGCAGTCGCCGGGGTGTCGACCACGCCCGGGATAATGACGTTGCAGCGGATGTTGTGCGGCGCACCTTCACTGGCAGCCGCCCGGCTGAAGTTGATCACTGCCGCTTTGGCCGCTGAGTAGCCTGCCATCCAGGCCGTACCGAACAGGCCGCAGATGGAGGCAATGTTGACGATGGCACCTCCGCCCTGAGCCTTCATCAGTTGCATGGCGGTACGGGTGCCCCAGAACGTGCCATCCACGGTGGTGGCGAAGTTGGCGTGCCAGTCTGCCGTAGACATCGTGTCGATGCCGCCCCAGGTGTAAGCCATCGCGTTGTTCACCAGGATATCCAGGCGACCGTGGCGCTGCGCTGCACCTTCCAGTGCGCTGACATAGGCCTGCTCGTCGCTCACATCGGCAACGGCGATTTCAGCACGTCCACCCAGCCCGCGGATTTTCTCCTGAACGCCTTGCAACGGTTCTGCGCGCCGACCGCATAACACCACGGTGGCGCCCTCCTCGGCGAACCGCAATGCGGTCGCTTCACCGATGCCGGAACCGGCGCCGGTGACAAAAGCAATTTTTCCTCCCAGACGCTTGCTCATGGATCACTCCCCTCTCAGATAAAGGCCATGCCGCCGTTGACCGCAATGTTCTGCCCGGTCATGAAGCTGGCGTCTTCGCTGGCCAGGAATACCGCCACACGGGCGATTTCATCGGTTTCGCACATGCGCCCCAGCGGGACGTTCTTGAGCAGCGCCTGCATGTGTTCGTCAGGGATACCGGCCATCATCGGCGTGTTGGTCGGGCCGGGTACCAGGGTGTTGACGCGAATGCCACTGGCGGCCAGGTCGCGGGCGATCGAGCGGGTCAGGCCCATGACGCCGGCTTTCGACGCGCAGTAGTGGCTCGGCCCTTCACCGGTCAGGGCGGCCGTACTGGAGAGGTTGATGATGGCGCCCTTGCGAGCCCCCTTGACCATCAACCTGGCACCTTCGCGGCAGCACAGGAAGGTCCCGCCCAGGTTGACATTGATCACCCGCGCCCAGCTCTCGTCCGGGGTTTCCAGGAAGCTGTCGAGGGCACCGACACCGGCATTGTTGACGAGAATGTCGAGGCCGCCAAAGCGTTGCTCGGTTTGCCCCATGGCATCGGCAACCGATGCACTGTCGGCAACGTTGCAGGCCAGGGCCAGCACGCTGTCACCAAGGTCTGCGAGACTGTCGGCCAAGGCGGGCAGGTTGAGATCGACCGCTACCACCTTCGCACCTTCGGCAACGAACCGGCGCACGATGGCCTGGCCCATACCTTGTCCTGCGCCTGTCACGAAGGCCACTTTATTCAGCAACTTCATTGCGTTCTCCTGGATTGACGTGCATCGCAACCCGCTGCAGGTGCAGCGAGCCAGTCACCCGCATGATTAGCTGCCACCCCGTCACGAACATCGTCCGATAGGACTACCGGCACACCGATTGGCGTGGTCTGAACGGACGATGCCGTCAGGGCCACGGCAGCCCAGGATCTGTTTTGCGCAAACCGGGCCGGGCGTAACCATCCCCTTCAGGCATCAATGCGGCCCGGCCGGTAAGCGCCTCATGAACCCGCAGACTCTGGAGAACCCCCATGAATCAAGCCGTAGACCTGCCATTGCCTACAGGCCATTACGCGACCCTGCCCAACGGCCTGCGCCTGCACTACCTGGACGAAGGCAGCGGCCCGGCGGTGCTGTGGCTGCACGGCAGCGGACCAGGCGCCAGTGGCTTCAGCAATTTCAAAGGTAACTACCCGGCGTTCGCCGAAGCCGGCTACCGCAATATCCTGCTGGACCTTCCAGGTTTCGGGCGTTCGGACAAGCCTGAGGATGTGCAGTACAACCTGGACTTTTTCGTTGAGTGCGTAGGTACTTTTCTGGCGCAAATCGACGTCAAGCGCTGCACGATCCTGGGTAACTCCCTGGGAGGGGCGATTGCCCTGGGGTTGGCATTGCAACAGCCCTCACTGGCAGAGCGGCTGATTCTGCTGGCACCCGGCGGCGTCGAAGAACGCGAGACCTACTTCCAGATGGAAGGCATTGTGCGCATGGTTCGCCTGTTCAATGCCGGCCCGATCGGCCTGGAGGAAATGCGCAGCATGATGCGTCTGCAGCTGTTCGATGACTCGATCCTGCCAGAGAGCTTGCTGCTGGAGCGGGTGGCGGTCGCAGTGACGCAACCGAAGAACCTGTTCAGCACCATGATGGTGCCCAACATGGAAACCCGCCTGGGTGAGATCACTTGCCCGATCCTGGGCTTCTGGGGCAGCAACGACAACTTCAACCCGGTCAGCGGTGCCCAGCGCATTATTGACGGTGCCAAAAGTGCCCGTTTCATTGTGCTCAACCGATGCGGGCATTGGGTGCAGGTCGAACATCCCGAGCTGTTCAACCGCAGCTGCATCGACTTTCTGCAGCACGGCTGAGCCGGGGAGCATGGGGCTACACGCGCTGTAGCCTCACCGAGGCGTACCGAGGATGCGCTGACCTATAGGGGTTCACGCATCCTTGAGGAGCCTGGGCAGAACCAGATGACCGCCTACTGGGCCGCTGCCGGTTGCCGGTTCAGCTCGGCATCGCCAGGCTTGCCCAGTACACACGAGGTGCCGCCTGGCGTGTACATCATGGCCACGCAGCGGTTGCAGGCGGTGCAGATCGAGTTTTTGCTGGCCCCGCTGGCCAGTTTGTTGACGTAGTCGTGCTCCGCCAACAACACCCGCCCCATGGCGATCAGGTCAAAGCCCTCGGCCATGATCCGCTCGATGCTACTCAGGCTCTTCGCACCGCCCAGGTAGGCCAGCGGCATCTTCACCGCTGCACGCACCTTGCGCGCGTGCTCAAGCAGGTACAGCTCGCGAAACTCCACCTTCGGGTCGGTCAGCCGCTGAATGGCCATCGCCAGGGCAATCACCGGGTTTTTCTGCTGGACGCGGTTTTCCTTCGGGAACGAGGAGCCGAACATGGTCGTAATCGACTCGGCGTTCATACCGGCACTGAGCACCAGCAGATGCGCGCCCTCCTGTTCCAGCATACGGGCAATCTGGGCACCATCTTCGGCACTGTTCCCGCCGCGCACGCCTTCGGTAATGCTGTACTTGCAGATCACCGCCATGTCCCGGCCAACCGCATCAAGCACCGCACGCAGCACCCGACGCGGGAACCGCAGGCGGTTTTCCAGGCTGCCGCCGTACTGGTCGCGCCGCTTGTTGTACAGCGGCGAAATGAACTGGCTGAGCAAGTAGCCGTGCCCCATGTGAATTTCCACGGCGTCGAATCCGGCCTGCCGGGCCAGTCGTGCAGCTCGGGCGAAATCCTGCACGACCTGCTGCATGTCACGCTCATTCATCGCCTGTTTGAGGAACATGCCGCTCATCATGCCAATTTTGTTGAAGCCGCCACTGGAGGACAACGGACGCGCGGTGGAGCGTTCCCGAATAAAGGTGAAACAGCCTCCGTGGGTGATCTGCGCACTGGCCAGCCCACCCTCTCGGTGTACCGCATCGGTCAACGCCTTGAAGTGCGGCAGGCTCTCAGGCACGAGAATCAGTTGGTTGGGCAGCGTGCGGCCATCGCTGCTCACGGCGCAATAGGCCACGGTGGTCAGGGCTGTGCCGCCATTGACCAGGGCGGCATGCAGCTTGACCAATTGCTTGGAGGGCACGCCCTGGGCACTCATGCCCTCATTGGTCGCGGCCTTGATGAATCGGTTTTTTAACGTCAGTGGGCCAATGGCAATGGGACTGAAGGGGGACGGTGTCGGATGAAGGCTCATGGCAGACCCTTTTCGGCAGCAGATTATCGGAGAATGCCGGCCACGTCTGCGTGAACGCAGCACATGGCCGGCAGTGCATCAGAAGGTGTACTTGGCGTTGAACGACAGGTAATCGCGGTCAGCCAACAAACGCCCTTGGGCGACATCCGGCGAACTGAGGTAAGCCACATAGGTCAGGCCCACCTGGAAGTTGCCCAGGTACTTGAAGTCGCCGCCGACGGTCAGACGCTTTTCATCACGGCCCAGGCCCTGGTAGGCGCTGCCGTCGACGTTCTGCGTCCAGACCACCTTGGTGGTCAGGTCCAGGCCATCGCTGATGGCCGGGTAATCCATGTAGGCACCCACGCCCAGCAGGGTCGAACCACGGGTCTGGGTGTTGGATTCGAACTGGTTGAACGTCCCGTCGATACCTGGGCCACCACCACTGACCACCAAGGTGTCGACCCCTTCGATACGCTGATGCACCACTTCGCCGAGGAAGGTGGTTTGCTGGGCCAGGAAGCTAGGGCCAAGAATGTACGTGGCATTGAGGTTGGCTTGCCACAGCTGGCCGGTCGTGGGGGCACCGTTGTTCAGATAGACCGAAGCGCCGTCGCGGTAACTCAGGTCACCGGCATACTGCACCGAGTCACCGATCTTCGAGCTGAAACTGATCCCCGTCAGTTCGACGTCCTCGAAGTAGCCCAACCGATAGGCCGGCGCCGAAGCCGTGTTCGAGCGCTCGCCGATGCTCTTGAGCGAGGAGTACTGGGTACTGCCGCTGAAGTCGAAGAAGATCGACCCGACCCGCTCGTGGTAGCGGTAATGGAACAGCCCCACCTCGGTGTTTTCGGTGAGCCGGTAGCGCATGCCAAGGCCCCACTGGCCACTGTCGCGGGCATCGACTTCACCGGCATAGTTGACGCCGGTAAAGGTCTTGTCCGGCAGGCTGTTGATCACCCCCGAGTTAAGCCGGAAGAACTCGGCACCCGGGCCGAAGTAATCGCTGCCAAAGTAGTCACCCACCGGGTTGAGCTGAGTCTTCTCCCACTCGTACTGGTAGTAGCCGACCAGCGCCAGGTCTTCGTTGAGCGACCAGGACGCGGACACCTGCCCCACCGGCAGGTAGGAGTCCTTGGCTTCGGTACCGGGTACGTTGAACTTGGTGGCATCCACCGGCGCCTGCCCCTGGCTGATGTTCGGCCAGAACAGGCTTTCACCCCAGGCCACCAGGTGGCGACCGGCCTTGACCGACAGGTACTGGCTATCGGCAACATCGAAGTTGCCATAGACATAGGCGTCGAGCAGACGTGCCTTGCTACCACTGAGGCGACGTGTGTCTTCGCTGAAGCCGTTGGCGCGGCCGATTTTGTTCACGGTATCCGGTGAGTCGTTATCGTTGCGCTCATGGTAGACATCGTCATAGAAATGACTGCCACGCAGCACCGCACCCAGGTTGTCATGCTTGAGCAGCAGCTCGCCAAACAGGCTGACACGGTTGTTGATCATCGAGCCACGGTCGAAGTTACGCGTACCGTCGTCGTTGTTCAGGTCGTTGAGGTATTGGTGTGCCGGCTTGGCAGTACGTACCGATGCGGTGTAGTTGACGGTCAGCGACGAGTCCAGGGTGGTGTTTTCGCCCAACTCGATGGTTGGCCCGGCGCTGGCGGTACCGCTGGCCAGCGCAACAGCCATGGCCAGCAGACAGCGCCCGCGAATACCATTGGCCGCGCTCAGCGCTGCAGGGTTCAACGTAGACATGCTCCTCTCCTTTCTTGTTGTTTTCCGGTTTGCGGGCCCAGTCTGAAAAACTGCCCGGGCCTGCGCATCGTCCGTTTGGTTACGACAGCGTGCTGCCCGTCAGCCTTGGTTAACCGCAGCCCGCAGTTCGTTCTTGGCGACCTTGCTCGAAGGATTGAGTGGCAGCGCATCGAAGAAGCGCACCTGACGCGGCACCTTGTAGTTGGCCATGCGGTCGCGACTCCAGGCGATCAGCTCGCTTTCATCCAGTGTCTGGCCTTCACGCAACACTACGCAGGCACAACCGACCTCGCCCATGCGCACGTCCGCAACGCCAATGACCGCGACCTGGGCAATGGCCGGGTGGGCGATCAATGCGGCTTCGATTTCTGCCGGATAGCAGTTGAAGCCCCCAACGATGTACATGTCTTTCAGGCGGTCAGTGATGATCAGGTTGCCCGCTTCATCCAGGCGCCCGACATCGCCGGTGTGCAGCCAGCCGTCAGCGTCGATGGCTTCGGCAGTGGCCTCGGGGTTCTCGAAATAGCCCTGCATGACATGGAAACCGCGCAGGCAGATTTCGCCGGTTTCCCCGTTGGCCACGGCCTGGTTATGCGAATCGCGGATGCTCACTTCAGTACCGGCAATCGGTCGCCCGCTGGTACTGGCAATCACCTGCGCCGAGTCCTGCGGATCGCAAAGCGTCGCCAGGCCGCCACATTCGGTCAGCCCGTAGGCGGTGGTCACCACGCTGAAACCCAGTTCGTTGCGCATGCGCTCAATGAGGCTCGGCGGAATACTGGCCGAACCGGTTACGGCGATCCGCAGGCTGGAAAGGTCGGTTTCGGCCAGGCGCGGGTGCGCCAGCAGCGAAAGGTAAAGGGTCGGCGCACCAGGCAAGACACTGATGCGCTCGTTGGCAATACGCTGGAACACCGCATCGGCATCGAACACCGCGTGCGGCAGAATGGTTGCCCCGGCAATCAGGCAGGTCAACCAACCGGCCTTGTAGCCAAACGCATGGAAGAATGGGTTGACGATCAGGTAGCGGTCACCCGGCACCAGGCCAATCACCTTGACGTATTCGCTGAACGCCCGCAGGTTCTGCCCATGGCCGCTCATCACGCCCTTGGGTTTGCCTGTGGTGCCCGAGGTGAAGAGCAAATCGCACATCGCCTGCGGCTCGATGGCCAGCGCCCGACGTCGCGCGGCCTCGGTGTCATAGGTGGCAGCGCCCAGCAGAAACTGCTGGAAGCTCAGATCGCCAGGGCGCGGCGGCGTGTCACTGGCCAACACCACCAGATGCTCCAGGCTGGCGGGACGATGAGGTGCGAGCATTGCCGGGTAATCGACATCGAGAAAGCGCTGCTGGACGAACAGCACCCGGCAGCCACTGCGCGCCAACACATCAGCGGCCTCGGCGCCTTTCATGCGGGTATTGATGGGCACCAGCACCGCACCGGCACAATGGATACCCAGCGCGGCGAGGATCCAGTCACGGCTGTTCGGCGCCCAGACCCCGACCCGGTCTCCGGCCTGAATACCCAGCGCCATCAAACCACGGGTGATGGCCAGCGCCTGATCGGGCAAATCGGCGTAGTCCGTACACTGACCATTTTCTTCAATGGCCGTGCGTCCAGCGAACCGTTCAGCGCTGGCAAACAGTAATTGGGCAATGGTCGTCGGCGCGTCGATCACGGGCGGGGAACACATCAGGCTCTGATTCATCGTGGGCTCGGTCATCTGCATCAATCGGGAAAGCGGATACGCAGTTGCGTACTGGTCGGCACGGCCTGGCAGGCGAGGATCCAGCCTTCGGCCAATTCGTCGTCATCCAGGGCATCGTTGTGCAGCAGTTCGACGTCGCCGCTTTCCAGCGTGCACATGCACGAGGCGCAGCCACCGACACGGCAAGCACTCGGCGGGTTCAGCCCGGCGCGTTGCATGGCGGCCAGCAGGGTTTCACCGCTGTCGCAGGCCAGGCTGTGTTCCTCACCGTCGAGGTGGACGGCCAGTTGCGCGGCCACGGCAGACTCACTGCTGGCAGCCAATGGCAGCTCACCTTCGCCCGGCAACGAAACGAAGCGTTCCACATGCACCCTGGCATCGGGCATGCCCAGGCTCTTCAGGGCACTGACTGCAGCGTCCATGAACGGGCCAGGGCCGCAAATAAACGCCTGCGCATCGATGAACGGCCGGGCCAGCTCGGCCAGTTGCCCGACGGCTGGAATGCCCTGTACCGAATCAAGCCAGTGAACGATTTGCAGACGTTGCGGATGAGCACTGGCCAGAAACCTGAGCTCATCGCGAAAAATCACCGAACCTTCATCGCGGTTGGCGTAAATCAGCAGGATTCGCCCCTGCCCTGCCAGGAGTGCCGAACGCAGAATCGACAACACAGGGGTGACCCCGCTGCCGCCACCAAAGAGCAACAAGTCGCTGTCCAGGTTACGCGGCACAAACACGCCCGCAGGTGGCAGCACCTGCAGGGTCTGCCCCTCCTGCAGCTCACTGCAGAGCCAGTTCGAGGCACGGCCCTCATGCACACGCTTGACCGTCACACGCAACGGTTCATCCAGCATCGGCGTACTGGACAACGAGTAACAGCGGGGTAACCAGCCATCTGCGAACGGGACCCGCAGCGTCAGGAATTGACCGGGTCGATAACGAAAGCGTTCGGTCAGGTGCTCGGGTACGTCGAACACCAGAGAGCGAGCGTCGGCCGTTTCCTCGATCACCCGCGCCACGCGCAAGGCAAGATAATCATTCATAGGTCAGGTACTCATTACTACCCGCCTGCCGGGGGACAGGCGGGTGTAGCCGCGATGGTGTTGGAACGGCCGGACCGCCTCAGACGTACGGGTCTGGGTTGGGCAAGCCCAATTGCACCGCGCCGAAGGCGCGACCGTAGGCCATGAAGTTGTTGGCGATGTGCCCACGGGCCTGGTGCAGGTCACGGAACAGCCGGGCGACCGGGTTGGTGTTGTACAGGCCGGACGCGGCCATGCTGCGCAGCAGGTCATTCACCTTGTCGGCGCAGACGTTGGTGACATAGGCAGACTGGTAGCGATACAGCAGTCGGGTTTCGGTGTCCGGGTACTCGCCGGCCCTGGCCAGACTCATCAGGTGCTCGTAGTTACGCTCCAGTACCAGCTTCAGGCTGTCGACAGTGATCGTCGCTTCGGCCACTGCGGTTTGCGCTACTGGATCATCCGCCGTGCGGGCGCCGTGCTTGCCAATGTGCTTGGCGGCATTGGCGCGAAACTCATTGATCGCCCCTTGCAGCGCACCGATGGCCGAGGTCGAGACCGCTCGGGAGAACACCTGGGCAAACGGAATGGCATAGATCGGATTGGTGTTGACCAGACGCCCTGGCGTGGCCTCGACCGCGCAGTTGTTGGTGCGCTGAACCCGGTGTGCCGGCACAAACACATCCTCGACGAGAATGTCGTGGCTGCCGGTACCGCGCAGCCCGAGCACCTCCCAGTTGCGCTGAATACGGTAGTCGCTGCGTGGCAGCAGGAAGGTGCCGTGTTCCGCCGCGACCTCACCCTCGGCGGGCAGGATGCCGCCCAGCAGTACCCACTGGCAGTGCTCGCTGCCACTGGAGAAGCTCCACTGACCGCTGATGCGGTAGCCACCTTCGACCACCGTGACCTTGGCCGACGGCATATACGTCGAGGAAATCAGCGCATCATGATCGTTGCCCCAGACGTCACGCTGGGCTTCGACAGGGTAGCGTGCCAACTGCCACGGGTGGACCCCCATGACACCGTAGATCCAGGCCGTGGACATGCAGCCTTCGGCAAGAATCATCTGGATCTCAAAAAAGGTTCGCGGGTCGACTTCATAGCCACCGAACGCACGCGGCTGCAGGGCCCGCAGCAGCCCGGCCGATTGCAATTCGGCAACGCTTTCCTCCGGGACCTTCAAGTCGCGGTCGGCCTGTGCCGTGCGCTCCTTGAGTGCCGGCACAAGGCGCCGAGCACGTTCGATCAGTTCGAGTTCGTCCTGGGTCCTTTCTCGCATGCTTTGCATCACTCAATTCTCCCAATCTCGCTGCGCCGGTGCGCGAGCCGTGATTGATCATCGGGTCGAGTGGCAGATCGTTCATCGTCAAAGCGGACTAGGACACCCGGTGCTGCAAAGGGCGCAGCTCAATGCGTTAGTCCATTGAGACGATGCACCTGCGAGTCAGTCTCGGGATATTCAGTCCATTGAAAGCCCGTTCAACCCAATCCCTACCCGAGGAAGGACACCCCATGAGTATCCTGCAGCGTTTCCACCTGGACGGTAGCGTCGCCATCGTCACCGGCAGCGGCCGAGGCATTGGCCGCGCCATTGCCCTGGCCTATGCCGAAGCAGGTGCCGATGTCGTCTGCTCCGCGCGCTCGCTTGAAGATGTGCAACGCGTTGCCGAGGAGGTGCGCGCCTTGGGCCGCCGTGCCCTGGCCATCGCCTGCGACGTTAACGACAGCGAGCAGCGCAAGGCGCTGGTCAGCCAGAGCCATGAACAGATGGGGCGGATTACTCATCTGGTCAACAACGTCGGTGGCGGCGGTCCCAACGATCCGTTGAGCATGAGCCCGGAACAGTTCGACGAGATCCTGCGCTTCAACGTCTCCACGGCCTACGCCTTCTGCCAACTGTGCGTGCCGCTGATGCGTGAAGCCGGTGGCGGCAACATCGTCAACATCAGCTCGGTCGCCGCCCGCTACTCGCAGCGGCATTTCAGCGCGTATGGCGCTGCCAAGGCAGCCCTGAGCCACTTGACCCGGTTGTTGGCACAGGATTTTGCCCCACTGGTGCGAGTCAATGCCGTCGCGCCCGGCCCCACCCTGACCGAAGCGCTGAACGGCGTGATGCCGGCGGCCATGCGCCAGACCATGGAAGCCAACACGCCCCTCAAATGCCTGGGCAGCCCGGAAGATATCGCCGCGGCCGCCCTGTACCTGGCCAGCCCGGCCTCGGCCTGGGTCAGCGGAAAAATCATCGATGTCGACGGCGGCGCGGACTCCACGGTCTGGCCCGGCTGAACATCGCCCTTTTTGGCCGGCGCCTTGAACCCGTTGGGCCCGGCCCTTTTATTCCTTTCACACAGAGCACCCCGTCATGGACGCCCACTTGATCAACGCACTCGGTGACGAACTGTTCAACGCCCTGCGCACACGCCAGACGCTCCCTCCGCTGACCCGCCGGTATCCGCAGATCACCCTTGAGCAGGCCTACCGGATTTCCCTGCACTTTTTGCAACGCCGCGAAGCCCTCGGTGAGCGCGTGATCGGTAAAAAAATCGGTGTCACCAGCCGTGCCGTACAGGAAATGCTCGATGTCCACCAGCCGGACTTCGGCTTCCTCACCGATGCCATGCAGGTCGAGGATGGCAGCGATGTCAGCCTGGCTCACTACAACCTGATTCAACCGCGTGCCGAAGGCGAAATTGCCTTCATTCTCGGCGAAGACCTCCAAGGCCCGGGTATCAGCGCCGAAGACGTGCTGGCCGCAAGCCAATGGGTCGTGCCGTGCTTCGAGATCGTCGACTCACGTATCGACAACTGGCAGATCCGTATTCAGGACACCGTGGCCGACAACGCCTCCTGCGGCGTGTTCGCCCTCGGCCCGCAACGCATTGACCCGCGCGGGCTGGACCTGGCCCGGGTCGAGATGCAGCTGTCCAAGAACGGCCAACCGGCAGGCAGCGGCCTGGGGTCGGCGGTTCAGGGCCACCCGTGTGCAGCGGTGGCCTGGCTGGCCAACACCCTGGGCGAACTCGGCATTCCGTTTCGTCGCGGCGAAATCATCCTCTCGGGCGCATTGGCGCCGCTCGTTCCGGTTGTGGCGGGCGACCGAATCAGCCTTTCCATGAGCGGGCTGGGCCAGACCAGCCTGCGCTTCGTGCCCTGAGTGAACCCTTTGCAATCCCTCCCCTGGAGCCATAGACAATGAGCAAGAAGATCAAATGTGCGCTGATCGGGCCAGGCAATATTGGCACCGACCTGCTGTACAAACTGAAGCGCAGCGACGTACTTGAGCCGGTCTGGATGGTCGGTATCGACGCCACTTCCGAGGGCCTTGCACGGGCCCGCGAGCTGGGCCTGAAAACCACCGCTGACGGGGTCGACGGCTTGTTGCCCCACGTTCTCGAAGACCAGATACAGATCGCCTTCGACGCCACATCCGCCTATGTCCACGAACAGAACTCGCGCAAGCTCAATGCCTTGGGCGTGCTGATGATCGACCTGACCCCCGCCGCCATCGGCCCGTACTGCGTACCACCGGTCAACCTCAAGACCAACCTCGGTCTGGGCGTGATGAACGTCAACATGGTCACCTGCGGCGGCCAGGCGACCATACCGCTGGTGGCGGCAGTATCCAGCGTGCAACCCGTGGAATACGCCGAAATCATCGCAACCGCAGCGTCCAAATCGGTCGGCCCGGGCACGCGCAAGAACATCGACGAGTTCACCCGCACGACGGCCAGCGCAGTGGAACAGGTCGGCGGTGCGAAAAAAGGCAAGGCGATCATCATTATCAACCCGGCAGAACCGCCGCTGATCATGCGCGACACCGTGCATTGCCTGACCGAAACGGAACCCGACCAGGCGGCCATCACCGCCGCTATCGAGGCAATGATCCTGCAGGTGCAGCGCTATGTACCCGGCTACAAGCTGGTAAACGGCCCGGTGTTCGAGGGCAACCGCGTCTCGGTGTTCATGGAGGTCGAAGGCCTGGGTGACTACCTGCCCAAGTACGCCGGCAACCTCGACATCATGACCGCCGCCGCCGCGCGCACCGCCGAAATGTTCGCCGAAGAAATCCTCAAGGGCGAACTGGTCCTGCACGCCACTCACACCCAACCTGCCCTCGCCTAAGGAGTTGACCATGGATCTTCGCGGCAAGACCATCACCGTTCATGACATGTGCCTGCGCGACGGCATGCACCCCAAGCGTCATCAGATCAGCCTGCAACAGATGAAAGACATTGCCTGCGGCCTGGATGCGGCTGGCGTCCCCCTGATCGAAGTCACCCACGGCGACGGCCTGGGCGGCAGCTCGGTGAACTACGGTTTCCCCGCGCACAGCGACGAGGCCTACCTGTCGGCGGTGATCCCGTTGATGAAGCGGGCCAAGGTCTCGGCCCTGCTACTGCCGGGGATCGGCACCGTCGACCACCTGAAGATGGCCCATGAGCTGGGCGTCAACACCATTCGCGTCGCCACCCACTGCACTGAAGCCGATGTCAGTGAGCAGCATATCTCCCACGCCCGCAGCCTGGGCATGGACACCGTAGGCTTCTTGATGATGGCCCACATGAACAGCCCGGAAGGCCTGGTCAAGCAGGGCAAGTTGATGGAAAGCTATGGCGCCAACTGCATCTACCTGACCGACTCCGCAGGCTACCTGCTGCCCCATGACGTCAGCGCGCGGGTAGCGGCGATGCGTGCAGCACTGAAACCGGAAACCGAGATCGGCTTCCATGGCCACCACAACCTGTCGATGGGCGTGTCCAACTCGATTGCTGCCATCGCAGCAGGTGCCACCCGCATTGACGCGGCCTGCGCCGGTCTGGGCGCAGGTGCGGGTAACACGCCAATGGAAGTGTTGGTCGCCGTGTGCGACCGCATGGGCATCGAGACCGGTGTCAGCGTGTTTGGCATCCAGGACGTTGCCGAAGACCTGGTCGTACCCATCATGGACTTCCCGATCCGTAGCGACCGCGATGCACTGACCATGGGTTATGCCGGGGTCTATGGCTCGTTCCTGCTGTTCGCCAAGCGCGCCGAGAAGAAGTACGGCGTCTCGGCACGGGAAATCCTCGTCGAAATGGGCCGTCGCGGCATGGTAGGTGGCCAGGAAGACATGATCGAGGACACGGCCATGACCCTCGCCCGCCAACGCCGCCAGGCCTGAGCAACGACCTATCCGCTGATTCTGCCCTCCAGCGTTATTGGCGACCTTGGTCGCCAATAACGTTACCTTCAGGTATCAACACATCACAGCTTCAACGCCAATCGGCAACGATGCCGTGCTCCAGTGCAAAGGGCTGGGCAGCGATGGTTCGACGCTGGTAACGGGGTGCCTGCTCTGCCGTCGCCAACCAGAGCATCACCTCGGCGGGAACCTGCGGCGGTGCGCTACCGGCACGCAAGGCGATCACACCCTTGTCACCAATGGTCGCCTTGAGTGCGTCGGTGGTCACGACACCTGGGTTGAGGGTGTAGGCACAAACCCCGGTATCCCCCAATTCCACCGAAAGAATCCCTGAAAGACGCGATACCGCCGCCTTGCCGGCCCCATAGGCATATCCCCAACCGCCCTTGCCGGCAGCCACGGGCGGGTCACTCTCACCGGCACCGGACGTGACGTTGATGACGACCCCCGAGCCCTGCTGGACCATCTGCTCGGCCACTGCCCGGGTCAGCAGGAACGGCGTCAGGATGTAGCCCTTGTACATCCGCTCCAGCGTTTCCGGCTCCAGGGCCATGAAGCCCGCGTTGAGGTCGTTGCCCTGGTAGATCGCGTTGTTGATCAGCACATCGATCCGCCCGTACTCGGCCAGCACCGCCTCACAGGCGCCGATGGCCGATGCACTGTCGAGCAGGTCCATGGGCACGACCAGTACCCGCCGCCCCAGCGCCCGGATCGCTTCGGCGGTACCATTGAGACTGCCGGGCAGTGGTGCGCCGGCGGCGTCACGCAGGGCATGCGGATGCTGCTCACCTTCGTCGAGGGTACGTGCACTGATCGCCAGGTCGAAGCCGGCCCGCGCAAATGCCAATGCCGCCTCGCGACCGATGCCACGGCTGGCACCGGTAATGAAAGCCACCTTGTTCATGGGGAGTCCTTTTAGAAACGCTGTGGGCGAACCATGGCGTCCATGCCGCCATCGATGAACACCACACTGCCATGGATGAACGCAGCCTGCCGGGATTGCAGGAACGCCACCAACGCGGCGATTTCCTGCGGATGCCCGGCTCGGCCCAGGGGTGCAACAAAATCACGTACTGCCTTGCCAAAGCGTGCGTCGTCCAGCGATGCCTGGTGCAGTGGGGTTTCCACCGCCCCCGGCGCCACCACGTTCAAGCGGATACCTTTGCTCGCCCAACTGGATGCCGTGCGCCGGGCGTGATGGGTGATCGCATACTTGGAGCAGGCATAGGCCACATGGGGCTGACCAAGGGCATTGGCCAGTTCCAGCGCATAGGGCTCATCACCGGCGAGCATCGCCTCGGTCATCGGCTGCTGATCGGCACCGGCCTGGGTCGCGGCCACTGAACCGATCACCAGCGCAGCCGGGCTATCGCCTTTAGCCAACGCCCCGGCCAGGCCACCCAGCAACTGGCTGACGCCGAAATAGTTGACCGCCGGGATCAACCCGCAGGACGGGGCCGTTACCCCGACACCCGCACAACAGACCAGGCCGTCGAGCACCCCACCACTGAGCTCAAGTACCTGGGCAATGGCGGCCTCACGACCCTGTGGTGTTGAGAGATCGGCAATCACCTCGGCATTGCTGCGGTCGATTCCGATGACGCGATGTCCGGCGGCGCGCAATGCAGTGCTCACCGCGGCACCGATTCCCGAAGCGCTGCCGCTGATAGCTGTAACTGGCATAGGTATTCTCCGTGATAAGTCCGGGCAGTATCGAGAGACCGACCACGAGGCTGCATCGTCTGTGCGGACTAAGGTTTTCAGGGTCATGGCGGCACCGGGGCAACCCCCTGCCGCCCGGTAACAGAACGGTGATTCAAGCCTGACGACAGGCGGCTACTGCCAGTTTCGGCGGTGGAACCTTGAGTTTTTCAACCACCTTGAGGGCGACCTTGGGCTTGCCCAGCGCCACGACACTGTTGAGCATGATGCGCACCAGCTCAGTCTGCCGGCGCACACCGGTCTTGGAGAAAATCGAACGCAGATGGGCACGTGCGGTGTTGCGTCGGATGTTCAGCACTTCGGCCGCTTCCTCCAGGGACAAACCGTTGGCCAACTCCATTGCCAGGGCGGTCTCGGCCCTGGTCAGGTTGAACAACTGCTTGGTCACCACTTCGCTGGCCAGCGACTTGCTCGCGGCATCGCGGATATACACCAGTGCGGCGGGCTTGCCCTTCTCGTCTGCCCAGTCCAGCGAGGGAATCGATTCAACCACAAGGCCGAGGTTGACCAGCCCGGACGGTCGCGTGACAGACATGGCCTCGGCGCTCTTGGGGGCATCCGGGGAAAATGCGGCGCGAATCAGCCGTTGCAGCTCGCGATTGTCACTGGGGTAGCTTGCCTCAAGGCGCCCGCCGACCAACTTCAACCCATCGGCGTTGGCCAGAATATCCTGGGCGACCGGGTTGACCCGCAGCACACTGCCGCTTTCATCCAGCACCAGGGTTGCCACCGACAGCCGACTGATTGCCTGGGAGTAGAGTTCACTCAACGACTCACTGCGATCCAGCAAGTTATGCACCTGCAATGCCCGCCGCAGGTGCGGGAGGAACACACCGCACAGTGCCCGTTCGTTGGCCGAGAAGTTGGGCGCGTGCTTGGGACGGGTAATGCGAAAGCGCAACTTGCCGCCGTCCGGGGTGGAAATATCGGCGCCCATCACGTGGTACACCCCTTGCGGGCCACAGAACATCTTGAAGTAGGCGCTGTGCTCCCATTCCGAGGACGTCATGATGTCGTCGACCGTGAACACGTAATCCAGCGGTTGATTGGCAAACGGGGTATTGGTCTGGGGGTAGGTCATGTAGCTGACGTCGCCAGCACCTTCGATGTCGCCGGCGATGATCATCACACCCATGTCCGGTTGGTCCGGTACTCGCAGGATCAGTGTGACGTAGTTGGCATCGTAGAGTGTGCGGAAGCTCTTGAGGGCTCGCGCCATCAACTTCGGATCGAGGGCCCCTTCATAGACTTCACCGACCAGGCGGTCGTATTCGCTCAGGTCAAGGCCGACGCTGGCCAGAACCTCATGGGTCAAGACTGCACTTACCATAGTCTTCTCCGCGCTCGGGTAAGGCACAGTGACCTTCCCTTGTTATTTTTATAATTTCGGCTTGAGGGCAGCACGCCCCCTTTTTGACCACACGCTGCTTGCAACGGCCCTGCAACAAGGCTGGCGTCACAGTCTCTCTGCCCACTACGTAGTCCACAATAGGCGTTGAGGTTTTATTTTTGGTAACTGAATGTCTACGACCACCCACTAACAAGCCCTGCCACAGAAAAAGCGGTGTTCTGCACGGATCCCTGTGGGAGTTGGCTTGCCAACGATGCAAGCACCGCGCATTCACTGGCACCGCGCCGACGCTATCGCAGGCAAGCCTGCTCCCACAGAAAAAGCAGTGTTCTGCACGGCCCCCCGTGGGAGTTGGCTTGCCAACGATGCAAGCACCGCGCATTCACTGGCACCGCGCCGACGCTATCGCAGGCAAGCCTGCTCCCACAGAAAAAGCAGTGTTCTGCACGGCCCCCCGTGGGAGTTGGCTTGCCAACGATGCAGGCACCGCTCAGTTACTAGCACCGCGCCCACAAGACCTCTTGCCTGCTCACTGGGTCTGGGCCAGGGGACTGTCCGTGGCGACCAGCCGGCGCCCACGGTTGAACCAGGCCGCCAGCGCCGGTAGCAGGAATATCGCACCCAATACGTTGACCAGGAACATGAAGGACAACAGCACGCCCATGTCTGCCTGAAACTTCAGTGGCGCAAAGGCCCAGGTACACACCCCAATCGACATGGTCAAGGCGGTGAACACTGCTGCCGTCCCTCGTTGGCACATCGCCTCATAAAACGCCTCGCGCAGGCTCGATCCACTGGCCATTTCGTGCTGGATACGTTCATACAGGTAAATGCCGTAATCGACCCCCACTCCCACTCCCAGCGCCATCACCGGCAAGGTCGCGACTTTCAGGCCAATGCCGAGCATCGCCATCAGCGCGTTGCAGAGGATCGCTACAATGGCCAACGGCACGAGAATGCACAGTACCGCGCGGACCGAGAGGAACGTCAGCCAGCAGAACAGCGCCACCGAACCAAAGAGCGCCGCCAACATGATGATCTCTGCCCGTTTCACGGCTTCGTTGGAGGCGGCCATCACGCCCACGTTTCCACCCGCCAGGAGGAACTCGACCTGTGGTGTGCGGACCTCGGCGATGATGCGCTTGGCTTCATTGATGGCATGGGCCACGGTGGCGCCTTCGTGGTCGGCCAGGAACACCAGGATCTGCATTTGCTGACAGCCGTCGGTGACCAACCCGTCGTCCGGCATGTAGGCCCGCGCGCCCTGGCTCAACCCCCGCGCCGAACCGGGAATCGCCGCCCAGCGTGGATTACCCTCGTTGTTGCCGGCAATGACCCGCTTGCCCATGCCGGCCACGCTCTGGACCGACTGCACACCGCTGACGGCACGCATGCGGAAATCGAAGGCTTCCACCGCACGCATCACTTCCGGTGACAGGCAGCCTTCTTCGATGCCCTTGACCTCGACAAATACCGACATGACATCGAGGCCGATCGAGTAGCTGTCGACAATCTTGCGGTTGTCCTGGTTGTAGCGTGAGTCGGCCCTGAGCTCCGGTGCGCCGGCACCGATATCGCCCACCGCCAGATCACGTGCCTTGTAGGCCCCGGCCACCAGCAGCAACAGGCTGATGGCGAACACGCTCAGTGCCGGTCCTGGCTCGGCCAGCGCGGACAGCCGCCACCACAGGCGATGCCTGCCGGTCTGACGGGTTTGTGCCTGCCGAATCAACCCAGGCTCCAGGCGCAGGTAGGAGATGATCACCGGCAGCATCAATTTGTTGGTGATGATCATCAGCATTACGCCAATACAGGCGGTCACGCCCAGTTCATGCACGATCGGGATATCGATCAACATGATCACCGCAAAACCCAGAGCGTTCATCAACAGCGCCAGGGAGCCAGGAATGAAGATCTTGCAGAACGCCGAATGTGCGGCCCGCAACGAGTCGCTGCCGGCAACCACGTCCTGCTTCCAGGCATTGGTCATCTGTACCGCGTGGGATACACCGATGGAGAAAATCAGGAACGGCACCAGGATCGACATCGGATCGATGCCAAGCCCCAATAGCGGCAACAAACCCAGTAACCAGACCACCGGCAACAAGGCCACCACCAGCGCAACCACGGTCAGGCGCAAGGAACGCGAATAGAGCCAGAGCAGCAGCCCGGTAATCACGAAGGCGATCACAAAGAAGCCGATGACCGTGTTCAACCCCTCGACCACGTCGCCGACCAGCTTGGCAAAACCGACAATGTTGATTTCGACCTGCTCATTGCTGTACTTGTGGCGAATTTCTTCAAGACGGCGGGCAACTTCAGCGTACTTGACGGGTTCGCCGGTCTGCGGGTCGATATCTTGCAGGTCGGCGCGCACCATGGCCGATTTCAGGTCATTGGCCAGCAGGCGACCGATCTGCCCGGACGCGGCGGCGTTGCTGCGCACCTGTGCCAGGTCCTCCTCGGTGCCGCTGAACCGTGGCGGTACCACCACATCACCGAAAAAGCCTTCCTCGGTGATTTCGATGTAGCGCACGTTGGTGGTGAACAGCGAGGTAACGCTGGCGCGACTGACCCCGGAAATAAAGAACACGTCGTCGGTGACCTTGCGCAAGGTGTCGAGGAATACCGGGTTGTAGATGTCCCCCTCACCTTTCCAGTGCACGCTGACCAGGAACCGGTTGGCACCGGTGAAGTACTGGCTGAACTTCAGGAAGTTGACCATGTACGCATGCCGTACCGGAATCTGCTTGTTGAAGCCCGGGTCCAGTTGCGTGTGGGTAGCACTGTAGCCAAGCCCCACGGTTACCAGCACAAACAGCACCAACAATCCCTTGCGCCATGCCATCAGCCGGTCCGCGACTGCTTCGACGCTATGCGTCACCCAGCTTTTACCTTGTTTCATTGCCCGCCTCTCATTTACCTAGGGCGGCAACGCTGCCACCAGAACCCTGGAGTAACCCGCGCTCACCGCCGACCAGCAGACGCGAGCCGACCATCGTCGCCGAGGTCAAGGTGCCAAGCCCGGCCAAGCGACTGACGCCAACCAAGGCGCCGCGTGCATCCAACCGGACCACCGAGCTGCCCGCACCGACAATCACCAGGCCGGAATGGTCGGGCAACAGCACATGCCCGTAGAGCGGCAGTTGGTTACCCACGTTGACCTGTGTCCAGCTATCACCGAAGTCATGGCTGACGAAGACATGGCCGCGCATGCCATAGGTCACCCAATGTTCCGGGCTCAGGCGCACGATGCCGAACAGCGAGCCGCTGTAGAACGCCGGCAAGGTCTGCCAGTGCTTGCCACCATCGCGGGTACGCAGCACCAACCCCTGCTCACCAACCAGCATCCGGCGACCATCAGGGCCACCGTCCATGCTGTTGAGGTGCGCGCTGTCGACGTCGAGCGACAGCTTGCTCCAGCTCAGCCCGGCATCATCGGACTGATAGAACTTGCCGAAACTGCCGAATGCCAGGACGCTCTCGCCACCGGCCGCCCAGACGCCCAGCAGTGGCTCGCCCAATTCAGTGTCATAGCGCATTTCCCGCCAGTGGCTGCCGCTGTCTTCGGAACGCAGGATCCACCCGTCATGCCCGACCGCCAGCAGTCGCTGTTCACCCAACGCCACCAAGGCGGTCAGGGCGACGTCACGCTGCCGATCGACGCTGGCCTGCTGCCAACTCACGCCTTGGTCGTCACTGAGCAGGATGCTGCCACGCTCGCCCACCGCCACCACACGCTCACCCAGGTTCAGCAAGCCGTTGATTTGAACCCGGTCCGAACGCAGCGATAACCGGGCTTGCTCAGGCTCGGTCTTGGGGGAAAAGGTAAACACGATCGTCAGCCCGACAACCAGGCAGACCAGGTATCCGATCACTGAGCGCATGAAGGTCGCTCCTGTTCGTGACACGCATGCAAAGCGGGGGTCATAGGGCCAATCCTCTTGTTCTTGTCAGGCGCCACGCCTTGTCGCGCGGCGAGCTAAGTGGGCATTGCCTAGGGGGATACTCAGCTGTAGGCCCTTTTGAAACATCGTCCAAATGGCTTACAAATTGGCGTGAATGGCATGTGCCAGAAGTGCGGTGTAGAGGTGCGGTGCAGAGGCGCACCGCCCTGCCGCCCACAGCCTTGCCATGGGCGTAAAGCGGGTACGATCAGGCCCGGTAGAGAATCACCAGATCGTTGATGACCGATGGCCGGTCATGGCCCACGACATGGGTGTTGAGCTCCAGCGTCAGTTGGGTGCCTCTGGGGAGCAGTTCGACCTGCTTGACCCGCGCCCGCGAATGGATGCGTGAACCTGCGGGCACGGGTGCCGGGAAGCGCAAACGGTCGGAGCCATAGTTGATCTGGGTACTGAAACCGGTGACTTCGAAATCCAGTGCCAGCTTCATTCGTGACTGCAACACCTGCACCAGGGCGCCATGGGCGATGGTGCCACCGAACGGGCTCTGCAGGCGGGCACGTTCCGGGTCGGTATGAATCCAGTAGTCGTCGCCAGACAACTGTGCAAAAGCGTCGATCAAGGCCTGATCCACGACGATGCTGTTGCTCCAGTCACTGAACTGCTCGCTGACCAGCGCCTGCAAGCTCGCGGCGTCGTTGAAGTCGATCTTGCGCGGCTCGGGTTGCGACGAAACCGGTACCGGTTCGCTGTCAACCGCAGGCAACTGCTCCAGGTTCACGGCATCCTTGTCCAGGCCCGTGAAGCGCAGCAAGCGATTGCCCTTGGCGTCGACCTGGGCAAACACCGGTTTCAGCGGCATGCCAATGTGGATTTCGTCTTCCGCCAAACCGACCAGGTTGGTGTTGATGCGCACACCTTCGGCCAACTCAACGACTGCCAGCTTTTGCGGCATTTCGTCCATGAAGTCGGGCAGCGTGGGAATACGCGTCAGTGTGTAACTGTAAAGCGTCGCGCTGCCCTCGACCTCGCGCCAGGCCAGGTCATGGGCCAGGCAGGCGGGACAATGGCGCCGCGGGTAGAAAACCCAGTGCGCGCAGGCTGTGCATTGCTGGATCAACAGGCGCTTGGCCTTCAGGCCTTCCCAGAAGGGAGCGGAGATTTCCGTCGGAACAGGCATCGGTTTATTGTTGGACATGGTGCTTATGCTCCCTGAAGTATCAATGCGCCCTGCTCACTCATCACGCCGCCGGTACCGGAGACGTAGACGTTATCGCAGCGCCCGAGCTGACGTTCGCCGGCTACCCCGGCAATTTGCGTCACCGCCTCAATCACCTGGGACATGCCCCCGGCCGACCCGGCCTGGCCGAAACTGAGCTGGCCGCCATGTGTGTTCATCGGAAAATCACCACGCCAGGTCAGGTCATGCTCACGCACAAACGCCATGCCCTCGCCCTTGGCGCAGAAGCCAGCGTCCTCCAGGGTCAGCAGCGCGGTAATGGTGTAGCAGTCGTAGATCTGCGCCGCGTCGACATCGGCCGGCTTGAGCCCGGCCATCTCGAAGGCCCGCCGCGACGCCGGACCAATTGGCGTATGGAGCATGTCCGCCGCATAGGACGGCGACTTGAACGCCAGGTGCTCACCGAAGCCGGTAATAAATGCAGGACGCTTGCGCGCCCGTGCCGCGACCTCCTTGGAGGCGATGATCATTGCTGCACCACCGGCCACAGGCATGACGATTTCCAACACATGCAGGGGATCGGCGACCCGTTTGCTCGCCAGCACCTGCTCGATGGTCAACGGCTGGCCATAGAACATCGCCTGCGGGTTGGCCTGGGCGTTGGTGCGCTGATCCACGGCAATCTTGGCCATCGCTACCGGGTCATAGCCATACTGGGCGGCATAACGCTGGGCGATCATCGCGTAACCGGTGTTCTGGCCCATGTGCCCGTAGGGCAGGTCGAATTCAGCCTCTGGCGCACCGAACGCCGTGCTGTGGCCACCAAAACGCATGGCACGGGCCATCCAGCTCGGGTCTTCATCCGGGCCCAGCGGGGCCATGCGGGCTGGCAGTACGCACAGTACCGCCTGGCACAACCCCAGTTCGATGGCAGCAGCCGCCCGCCAGACCATACCCACCGAGGTACAGCCGCCGAGGTCCACCACTTCGGCAAAGTTGAGCCGCAAACCCAAGTACTCGGCGGCCATTGCCGGCACGAACACCGACGCTTCATGAAATTGCGGGCCGTTGATCACCAAGCCATCGAGGTCCTCGGGCCTGAGCCCCGCATCACGCAGGGCCTGTGCCGCCAGGTCAGCGACTTGTTCAAGGTGAAACATCTTCGGTGCAGTCGCGTACTTCTCCGGTTTGTACTGCGCGGTACCAATAATGGCCGCATGCCCTTTGAGCCCCATAGTGCCTCCACTCCGAAGCGACAGGCTTCGGACATTTCCAGGTGATGGTTAAGGCCCGAGGCAGGCAACCTGCCCCGAACCTGAGTGGTCGATACGAAACAGCAGGGATCAGAAGGAGTACTTCATCGAGAACGTGGCATAGTCACGGTCAGCAAACGGACGCTTGATCGCATCCGCCGCGCCCAGGTAACTGGTCACGTTCATGCCGACTTCCAGGTTACCCAGGTACTTGAACGTGGTACCGATACTCATGCGTCGATCACCCTGAACACCGGAAATGCTGCCGGCCATCGGTGTCGAGCCACTGAACACGTTGGAGAAGCGCACGGGTACTTCCAGGTCCCAGCCTTGGAAAACGCCCGGATAGCTGAACGAGGCGCCCAAGGTGTAGGCACTGGAAGACTTGGTACGCCAGGCCGAGCTGGTCTTGTAGGTGTAGTCATCCGACGCCCCAACCAGCGGTGCCAGCGACGGCAACAGGTTCACGCCTTGCAGATTGCCTGCGGCCGAAGTGGATTCGACGCTGTCGACCAGCACGTGGATGATTTCAGCTGTCAGGCTGGTCTGGCTGGCCCATGGCCGATCACCCAGAATGCGGATCGCCGACAGTTGCATCTGTTGCCCCTTGCCCTTGGCCGGTACTGGTCCCAGGCCGGTGTTGACCATCACCGGCGCACCGTCGCGGTAGGACCATTCGGCACCGACCTGGGTGTCACCCAGCTTGGTCGAGGCGCTGATACCGGTCAGCTTGATGTCCTCGAAATACTTCACCCGGTAACCGTTGGGCGTGAAGGCATAGAGGCCGCCACCCACGGGCAACGGGTCATAGCCCACCAGCGCAGTGGCCGGGTTCTTGTCGTGGTAGTTGACGTGAAACAGCGACAGCTCAAGCGCCGGTACCGGTCGGTAGCGAACCTGCACGCCCCACTGCCCGCCATCGCGAGGCTCGTCGGTGCCACGGTAGGGAACCTTGCCACCCGGGGTGATGATGAACTCGCGACCCGGGCCCACCACATCGCTGCCAGACAGGTAGCTGCCCACCGGCGGCAGTTCAGTCCCCTTCCATTCGTACTGCACATAGGCACCAAAGGTCAGGCTTGGATTCAACCGGTAGGAGCCGGAGAACTGCCCTACCGGCAACAGGACTTCCTTGACCTCAACACCCGGTTGCGCCGCCTTCACCGCATCGGACGGGTTCTGTACACCGTTGACACCCGGGTAATAGAGGCTTTCCCCCCAGGACTCGATATGACGGCCTGCCTTGACGTCGAGCATGGAGTCATTGTCAAACCGCCAGCCGCTGAACACGTAGGCGTCGAGCAGGCGCGTGCGGCCACCACTGTAGTAACGGGTATTACTGGTGAACTCGTCGTTGCGCCCGTCTTTGTTGACCGTCGCCGGCGAGTCGTTGTCGTTTTCGCGGTGGTAGACATCATCGTAGAAGGTACTGCCACGCACGACAGCACCGTAGTTGTCCTTGCGCAGGATCAGCTCGCCCAACGCCCCCACACGGTTGGTGGTCAGGCTGCCGCGATCGAAGTTCCGGTTGGCATCGTCAGCATTGACCCCGAGCAAGCGATCATTCTGATCGTTCAGGCGCACGCCCACGCCGTAGCTGGTGGTTACCGACCAGTCGACGGTCGTGCCGTTATCAAACTCGATCGTCTCCCCCGACCATACCGGTGTCGAAACCAAAGCGATGGCCGCCGTCAGGCTGACTGCCTGAACACCACGCGAACCAAGGCCAGTACAATTATTGTTGTTCTTATCGATCACACTGACTCTCCTCAAGGGCAACCGGTTGGCCGCCTGGAATGTTGAACATTGCCGCTGTCCGGCCGCTCAAAACACCACGAGCGGCGTGACAGCAGGTGCCCCCTGGGCGGAACGCCGATACTGGTGAAGCCCGCGGTGTTCCTCCCGCAACAGCGACCCTTCGGCCACGAGGTAGTTGGCATGCGCCAACGTTTCACCCAGCGCCATCAGTTCGTCGAAACGACCCGACAGCTTCGGGAACAGCACAGCCATCAGTTCGAGCGCACTCCGCGGCTCATCACAGCTGGCCAACAGCAGCGCCAGGTGAGCCTGGTGATGGGCCTGCAACTGATCCAGACGCTGATGCAGGTTGAAGAACGGTCGTTCGTGGGCCGGCAGAACCAGAACGCTGTCCGGCAAACCGCGCAGGTACTCAAGGGAAGCCAGCCAGTCGCGCAGCGGATCGGCCTCCGGTTCAGTGGCATGTACGCCGACCGTCGGGGTGATACGTGGCAACACCTGGTCACCGGAAATGAGCAGGCCATCTTCTTCAGCAAACAGACAGGCGTGTTCGGGCGAGTGCCCACGGCCGATAACCACCTGCCAGAGGCGACCGCCGATGTGTAGGCGACTGCCATCACGCAAACGCCGATAGCTGTTGAAATGCGCAGGCCGGAAATGCCCGTTCTGGATCACCTCGTGCATCTGAGTGGCCTGCTCGGCGCTGAAACCGGCCTTGCGGTAAAACGCCAGAAAATCCCAGCCCGGCGGCTGATCCGACGGGACGCTGACGTGCAGTGCCTGATACTCGCTGGCAGTCATGTACACCGGGCAGCGAAAGCGCTCTGCCAGCCAGGCCGCGACACCGGCATGGTCGGAGTGATAATGCGTACAGATCACCGCTAGCAGCGGCAGGCCCGCGCAGGCTTCGCTCAACACACGCTCCCAGACCTCACGGGTTTGCGCGGTGTTCATACCGGTATCCACCGCGACCCAACCCTCGTTATGGCGCAGCAGGTACAAGTTGATATGGTCCAGACGAAACGGCAGAGGCATGCGCAACCAGAGCATCCCCGGCGCGACCTCACACACCTCTCCGGCAGACGGGGCCTGCGGCCACGGATAGCGCAGGCCGCTACGCAGTTCATGGCCGTTCGCGTCGAGATCAGCCATGGTGGGCACCCGCGAACGGCGCCAGGCCAACGCGCGCCAACACCTCTGGCGAATAGGGCTGGTAGGTTCGCGTGTGCTCATCACGGATGAACAACGGGTCGCTGCAGGCACGTGGGCAGTAGCCCTGGCGCTGCAAATCAACCTTGCGCAACTTGAAGGTGCTGGTCAGGTCCGCTGCTGCCGTCACGCGTACGAACACCGGCGCGGCGTAACGTGGCAAGCACGCTTCGCTCAGTGCATACAGCGCCTCGGGATTGAACGCCTGACCTGGCTGCATCAGCACGGCGGCCATGCCGGCGCGCCCTTCATGCCCCGGCACCTGCACACCATAGATATTGATCAGCTCAAGGCCCGGCAGATCCGCCAGGGCATCGGCGACCTCCTGGGTGGAGACGTTTTCGCTCTTCCAGCGGAAGGTGTCGCCGATACGGTCGACGAAATAACAGTAGCCATCGGCGTCCTCGCGCAACAAGTCGCCCGAACTCCAATAGGCATCGCCTTCGCGAAAGACATTGCGGCGAATCTTGCTCTCGGTAGCCTCGCCCGAGGTGTAGCCTTCGAAGCGCCCACCGCCGATATCCGGGTGATCGACGATGAAACCCATGGCTTCACCCACTTCACCCACTTCGCAGCGCTGATAGAAGCCGTTCTCGTCGCGCGGATGGCAGTCATTTTCGACATCGAAGCGCACCAGCCGCAGATTGGTCTTGTTCCAGTCGGGTACACGCCCGCACGAACCGATGTAGTTGTCGACATTGATCAGGTTGGTGTTGGCTTCGGTGGCGCCCCAGCCTTCAAAAACCTGGATCGGTCCAAAACGTTCGATCCAGCGTTGCCAGGAATCCGGTGTCAGGCCGGCACCGAGCATGCAGCGCAGACTATGCTGGCGCTCACCCGGGGCGACTGGCCGGTTGAGCAGGTAGCGGCAGATTTCACCGATGTACTGGAACACGCTGATGCGATGACGGGCAACGTCGCTCCAGAACTCACGCACGCTGAACTTGCGGCGTACCACAATACTGGCGCCGGCACGCAGCGCGGTGGAGGTTACCGAGGTGGCGGCAGCGCCGTGGTAAAGCGGCAGGCAGCAATAAAATACGTCGTCGCAGGTGGCCTCAAGGGTCACGTCCATCACATCGCCAGACGACATCCAGCGCATGTGGCTGTAGCGTGCAGCCTTGGGCAAGCCGGTAGTACCGGAGGTAAATATCAGCAGGGTCGGGGCCTGGGCCTCGACGCCCGCACGCTCATCCCTGGGGAAAGGGCTGCGCGGCGCACTGTCCAGGCGGGCAGCGAAATGCCCATCAACACCTTTGGGAAGCACACCGGGCCATGGGGTCTCCGGATCGCGTATCAGCCAGTAGTCCAGTTCCGGCAGGCCTTCGGTAACCTGGATATTGGCCAGGCACTCTTCTCCAACCACCAGTGCCTTGGCGCCGGTGGTTTCCAGCGCATGCAACAGCGGTCGACCATTGACCTGGGTGTTGATGAACGCGACCACCACCCCCAGCTTGACCAGGCCGAACCAGGTGCAAAAGAACGCCGGACGGTTCTCCATCACGATGGCGCAGACATCACCGACGCGCAGGCCATTGGCGTAAAAGGTATGGGCCATCTGGTTCGCGCGGGCATCGACTTCGGCGTAGCTCAGGGCTTCTTCGCCATAGATCAGGAATGTTCGATCGGCATGGCGGATGGCCTGCTGCTCCAGCCGATCGGCCAGGGTGTAGTGATCACGGGGCTTGATCTGCGCACTGGCAGCCGAGCGTCGATCCAGAATCGCCTGGGTCTGCTCACGGGGTACGGGGTCACTCGACAGGACGCCGGCCAGGTTACTCCGGCTCATGGCGTCACCTCCAGAACATCGGCCTGATAGGTGGGATAGTCCGTATAGCCACGAGGGCCAGAGGTGTAGAGCGTCTTGCGGTCAAACCCGGCCAATGGCACGCCGCGCTTCAAACGCTCGACCAGGTCGGGGTTGGCAATGAAATGTCGCCCGAAGGACACCGCTGCCCCCTCGCCCGCCTCCAGCGCGGCGCTGGCCGATGCGCCATCAAAGCCATCGTTGAGGATCAGCCCAAGAGCACTGTGCTCACGCGCCAGGGCAAAGGCATCGAGACCCGCCACAGGCGAACGCATGATGTGCAGGTACGCCAGGCCCAGCGGTGCCACGGCAGCACAAAGAGCGGCAGCGGTGCCTGCCGGGTCGAGGTCGTCGATATCGTTGTAGGGGTTGCCCGGGCACATCCGAAAGCCCACACGGCCGGCGCCGATTGCTGCGGCCATGGCCTCGATCACCTCCTTGGCAAACCGCACCCGGTTGCTCGCCGAGCCGCCGTAGGCATCGGTACGCTGGTTGCTGCCCGCCGCCATGAACTGCATCGGCAGGTAACCGCTGGTGCAATGCAACTCGACGCCATCGAAACCGGCTTCACGTGCATTCAACGCCGCCTGACGGTAATCCTCGATCACAGCGGCGATGCCTTCCAGGGTCAACGCCTGCGGGCTGTCGGTATCGACCAGGCCAACGGCATCGCTGAACACTTGAGTGCGTGCGCGTACTGCCGAAGGGCCCACAGTGGCAGCACCGCCGGGTTTGTTGTAATGGCTGGCAGCGCGTCCCACATGCATCAGTTGCAGTACGATACGACCGCCTGCGTCATGCACGGCGCGGGTCACCTGGCGCCATGCGGTAATCTGTTCGCCGGTGTAGATCGCCGGTGTACGGCAATAGCCAAGGCCACTGGCCGACGGCGCCGTACCCTCGGCAACAATCAACCCGGCGCTGGCGCGCTGGCGGTAGTACTCGACCATGTCAGCGCTTGGTACCGCACCTGCATCGGCACGACTGCGGGTCATCGGCGCCATGACGATACGATTGGCCAGCTGCAGTTCACCGAGGCACACCGGCTCGAACAAGATGCTCATGTCAGCTCCTTTACGTCTTATTGTTTCCGGCGATGCCAGGCTGCTCACCGAAAGGCGGCCAGGGATTGCGCAAAACCGGATATGGGCTGAATGATTCACCCTGAGCGAGACTGAAACATCGTCCGACAAGACTAGATTTGCCTGCCCGGACATCGCAGCCAAATGCCCGTAACTACGGGAAAAATGGTCTGAACGGACGATGAAAAAACAGCAGGATGCACTGACGATCAAGCCCACTAGAACAAGACCGGGAGCACCCGCAGTGAACGCATCCAACCCCGTGACATGGCGAACGCATTACGCGCTTTTCGTGCTCGCCAGCATCTACGTTTTCAACTACATCGACCGCCAGTTGATGGCGATTCTGATCGAACCGGTGAAGCTCGAATTCGGCATCTCGGACACCGGCATCGGCTTACTGTCGGGCGTGACCTTCGCGGTGTTCTATACGGTTTTTGGCTTCCCCCTGGGGCGCCTGTCGGATCGCATCGGGCGCAAACCGGTCATTGCCTTCAGTTGCATCGCCTGGAGCCTGATGACCATGCTCTGCGGGATGGCTGGCAGCTTTCTGACACTGGTGCTGGCACGGATCGGCGTAGCCGTCGGTGAAGCCGGCGGTACCGCGCCTTCAGTAGCCATGGTCTCGGACCTGTACCCGGCACGGCGCCGCTCGACAGCACTGGCCGTGCTGATGCTGGGCTCAAGCCTGGGTGCAATCGTCGGCCTCGGTTTGGGTGGCTGGATTGCCCAGCACCATGGCTGGCGCTACGCCTTCTTGCTGATCGGCGCCCCCGGTATCTTCCTTGGCCTGCTCCTGCTGTTGACCGTACGCGCCCCAAAACCTGCCCTGCCGCCAGCGCACCTGGACAACGCGACATTGCAGCAGGAAGGCTGGTTCAAGACGCTGGTCGAGTTGTTCCAGATGCCATCATTCCTGTGGCTGGTGCTGACCGGTGGCGCTGCAGCGATTGCCGGCTACGCAATCGGTACCTGGAGCCCGAGTTTCCTCATTCGCTCCCATGGCCTGAACCTGCAGGAAGCCGGCTTCCTGGTAGGTGTGGTCGGCGGCACCGGCTCGACTATCGGCACCCTGACCTGCGGCCTGCTGACCGACCGAATGGCACGGCGCGATGTCGGCTGGCAAATCGGTGTACCACTGCTGGGCACACTCATCAGCATCCCCTTTGCACTGGCCTACTTCCTCTGGCCACAAGGCGTCGCCTTCCACATCGGCAGCATCGCCGTACCGCAAGCGTTCCTGTTCTACAGCGCCTTCGGGTTCTTCGGCGTGTGGTGGGCAACACCTTGCCTGAGTGCGATCACCCACCTGTTCCCGGCCTCGCGCCTGGCCCAGGCCACCGCTATTTTTGTGATGTCGATGACCTTGCTCGGTGTGGGTGTCGGTCCGCTGCTGATTGGCATGCTCAGTGACTTCTTCGTCCCGACCCTGGGGGGTGAATCACTGCGCTATGCCCTCGCCTCTTCCGTCTCACTGCTGGTACTGGCTGCGGTTTTCCTGGCCCTGGCACTGCCGCGTTATCGGCAGCAGTTGAAACAGACAGCGCGGGTTGCGCCTCCCGGACAGGCCGTTACCGCCTGACGGCATCAGATACGCACGCGAACCGAGTTGATACTATCGCAGGCAAGCCTGGCACACGGGGCCACGTCAGGATCAAAGGCTCAAGGCCAGGCTCAGGCTGATGTTGCGGGGATCACCCGGCATGACCCACGCCGCGTTGTAGCTGCGCTCGTAATAGGTGCGGTCGAACAGGTTGTTGAGGTTCAAACCGAGTGTGAGGTTCTCGGTCGCCTTGTAGTGAGCCAACAGATCGACCGTGCTGTAACCCGGCAACCGGAAATCGCCACCGGCAAGTCCTGAACGCTCACCGACATAGTTGGCTGCGGCACCAACGTCAGCGCCACGCAAGGCACCGTCCTGGAATTCATACACCGCCATCAGGCTACCGCTGTGCTGGGGAATCCCCAGTAAGTCACTGCCCTTGGGCACGTTGGCATCGCCCTTGGTGACTTCAGCGTCGATGTAGGCATAGGCCCCAATCACGCGCACGGCATCGCTCAACTGGCCACTGAACTGTACATCCAGGCCCTGGCTGCGTGCCTTGCCCGCCGCGATGCTGTCGCCATTGGCATCGGTGGTGATGACGTTTTCCTTGTCGATCTGGAACAACGCAATCGTCGCGCCCAAGCGGCTGTCGAACAGGTCGAGCTTGACCCCGGTTTCATAACCCAGGCCTTTCTCCGGTGTGTAGACCTCGCCCTGTGTGCCTATGCCGTTGGGCTTGAACGAGGTCGACGCGTTGGCGAACACCCCCACCTGCGGTGTCAGTTGGTACAGCAGGCCTAGCCGAGGCGTAACGGCATCTTTTTCCTGGGTGTTGCTGACCTGAGTGGTGCGGTTCTGTGCGGTCTGTTCGATATGCTCAAGACGAACGCCGAGCAACCCCCGCAGCCGTTCGGTGAAGACGATCTGGTCCTGCAGGTTCAGGGCGTAGCTTTCGGTGCGCTCGAAGAAGTCGTTGGCTTTGACGATGGCAGGCTTGGGCTGGCCATAGACCGGGTTGTAAACATCCAGGCCATAGTCGAGTGACGTTGCGCTTTGCGGATACTTCTGGCTGTTGCGGTAGTTCTCGTACTCCAGGCCAATCAGTGTCTGGTGTTGCCAGTTGCCCACCTCGAAACGGCCATGCAGTTCAGCCTGGGTGATGTTGTCGTTCCACTCGAAGTCCCGCTGACGGTAGAACCGGCTGACGGCCGTTCCAACCACCCGCGAGGCTTCCGAGCTGTCACCGTTGAGGCTGCCCTGGGTGTAATGGTTGGCCAGACGCAGCTTCCAACTGTCATTGAGGTAGTGCTCCAGCGCCAGGTCCAGCGTCTGATTGTCATTGCGGATACGGCCATCGTTGGGTTCGCCCAGGAAGGTCGAGCGTTTTACTGAGCCCAGTTCGTTGTTCACGGCCGCAATGCCACGGTCGAACACCGCCTCGGTACGGGAGAACTCTGCATCGACAAACAGTTGTGTGTCCGGATTGAGCTGCCAACTCAGCGACGGGCTGACAATCCGTCGCTGGCTGTCGACATGGTCACGGAAGCTGCCGTTGTCTTCCACCGCCAGGTTAACCCGCGACAGCAGTGAACCGTCGTCATTGAGCGGGGTGTTCACATCCAGGCTGCTGCGATAGCGGTCCCAGCTGCCGGCACTGGCCTTGAACCGGGTGAAGACGTCGGCCTCGGGCCGTTTGGTCACGATGTTCACCAACCCGCCGGGGTCGCCTCGCCCATACAGGCTGGCAGCAGGCCCCTTGAGCACTTCGATACGCTCGATGTTCGAGGTATCCGGCGCACTGTAGCTGCCCCGGTTGACGGCAAAACCATTCTTGTACAACTCGCCGGTGGTGAACCCCCGCACGCTGTAGTTAAGGAAGGTCAAGCCGCCAAAATTGTTCTGCCGCGATACCCCCCCGGCAAAATCCAGTGCGCGATCAATACGTGTGCTGTTGAGATCCTTGAGCACTTGGGCGGGTACCACGCTGATGCTCTGCGGGGTGTCGCGGATGTCGGTATCAGTCTTGGTCGCGGTGCTGGAGCGCGTGGCCCGGTAACCCTGTACGGGGCCATCGGCACGCTCTTCAAAACGACTGTCACTGACCGTGACGGCATCGAGGACTACGGTTTGTTCGGCGGTGGCGGGCACGCTCAGCAGGCCTGCCGACAGGCCAAGGTACAACCTTCCTAGCGGGTGATTCATGGGGGCTCCTTTATTTACTATGTAATAACATAACAATAAAGTGAGCAATATCCTACTGCTTAGCGAGAATCATTCACGGGAAATTGAGTGAGGGTGAAGGCCTGCAGCATTGCCGCAGGCACCTGGTTGTCGCTTTACCGGGGGGAGATCAATCTTCCAGAGGCTTGGGCGGTGCTGCCGGTTTTGCAGGCTTCGCCGGTTTTCCCGGTTTGCCCTCCTTGCCCTCCTTGCCCTCCTTGCCTGGCGCAGCCTCTGTCACGACAGGTGTCGTCGTAACCATTTCTTTTTCGCTGGCCGGCAACTGATCGATGGTGCTGAAAATTTCCTTGGGGTCAACCGCACCGATGCGCTCAAGCTTTTTCTCGCCATCCTTGCCCATCAGAATCACCTTGGTCCCCACGCTGGCACCAAGCTTGAGCTCGCGAATCAAGGCCATGGTGGTTTGCGGGTCCATGTTCTTGCCTTCGCGTTGACCGATGGTGTTGGCGATGGTGAACAGCACCATGTTGCGCTCAGTGAACGCCTGACGGTTGGCCGGTTCATCCAGGGCCTTTTTCAGGCTGACCAGCGTCGGGTCTACCGTACTGGGCGCAATGATGATCAAGGGTCGGGTTCTACCCCGCTCCAGGGCGAGGGGGCCGTCGCTGTCGGCAGCCATCAAGGGGCAGGCAACAGCCAGCAGGGTGGCAAGGGTCAGTGAACGAACGAGCATACGCCTCTCCTTCTTGTTTCAATGCTCCATAGGCTACGAATCCTGAAGAAAGATCCGACCTGCGAGCCTAAACGACTGTACCGACCATGTACGCAAGACAACGGTAACTTCCGATGACCAAGCCCCACCCGACGCGCTATGAAAAGGCTGAATCCATTGAACCAGAGGATAGCTGATGGTCTGCACTTTGCTGCCGTCCATCGGCTCGCGCATCGAGTTTCATCTAATCCGCGCGCGGACACCCGGCGTTAGAACAGGCCCATCTGCCGGTCAATCAAGGCACTGAAGCTATCGCCTACAAACGGCAGGATTGCATCGGCGATTGGCTGCAACTGCTTGGTCAGGTAATGATCGTAATCGATCATCGCGTTGCGGCTCTCCAAGGGTTCAGGCCCGGCCAAGGTGATCACGTAGCTGATCCAGCCACCGTTCTGGTACTGGCGTGGACGTCCCTGGCGGTCGTTATAGTCATCGGCCAGCCGCGCGGCGCGCACGTGTGGCGGGACATTACGCTGATAGTCCGCCAGCGGTCGACGCAGGCGCTTGCGATAGATCAGTTGCTCGTCCCGTTCACCGGCCAGCGTTTGCCGCACATACTCACGCAGATAAGCCTGGTAAGGCTGGCGCAAGAAGATCCGTTGGTAGAGTTCCTGCTGGAACTGCCGGGCCAGCGGCGACCAATCGGTACGCACGGTTTCCAGGCCCTTGAAGACCATCTCGTCATGCCCATCTGCACGGCGCACCAAGCCTGCATAACGCTTCTTGCTGCCCTCCTCGGCACCACGAATGGTTGGCATCAGAAAGCGTTGGTAGTGGGTTTCAAACTGTAATTCCAATGCACTTGTCAGCCCATACTCCGCCTGCAGATGTGCTTGCCACCACAGGTTGACCTGCTGCACCAGGCGTCGGCCGATGGCCGTTGCATCGTCTTCACTGTGGGTACGTTTGAGCCAGACGAAGGTCGAGTCGGTATCGCCATAGATCACTTCATACCCTTGAGCCTCGATCAGTTCGCGGGTACGACGCATGATTTCGTGGCCGCGCATCGTGATCGACGATGCCAGCCGTGGGTCGAAGAACCGGCAACCGCTGGAACCGAGTACCCCGTAGAACGCGTTCATGATGATCTTCAAGGCTTGGGACAACGGGGCATTGCGTTCTCGCTTGGCCGCTTCACGCCCCTGCCACACCCGTTCGACAATCGAGGGCAGGCAGTGCCGGGTACGCGAAAACCGCGCCCCCCGAAAACCTGCCACCGACGTGGCATCGCCTGGTTCGCGCAGGCCCTCGACCAACCCGATCGGGTCGATCAGGAAGGTCCGGATGATCGATGGGTACAGGCTCTTGTAATCCAGCACCAGTACTGACTCGTACAGGCCGGGCCGCGAGTCCATGACAAAGCCCCCTGGGCTGGCTTCGTCCGGACGGCCGCCGAGATTGGGCGCCACAAAGCCCTGACGGTGCATCAGTGGCATGTACAGGTGACAGAACGCCGCCACCGAACCACCACTGCGGTCAGCGGGCAAGCCGGTAACGCTGGCGCGCTCCAGCAGGAAGGTCAGCAGTTCGGTCTTGGCGAAAATCCGCGTCACCAGTTCGCAGTCCTTGAGGTTATAGCGGGCCAGGGCCGGCTTATCCTCGGCAAACATGCGATTGATTTCATCCATACGCTGGTAGGGCGTGTCGATTGCCTTGCCCTCGCCGAGCAAGGTCTGGGCAACGTTTTCCAGGCTGAACGACGGAAAACTCCAGGTGGCCGAGCGCAGCGCTTCGATGCCGTCGATGATCAACCGCCCGGCGGCACCGGCAAAAAAATGAGAACGACTGCCATGCTCGCGCCACTCCATCGGCTCGCCGCCTCGCCCGAGGATCAAAGGAACCTTCAGCCGCTGGGCATGCTCATGGAGCACCCGCAGGTCGAACTGCACCAGGTTCCAGCCAATGATCGCGTCCGGGTCGTGACGGGCCAACCAGGTATTCAGCCGCTCAAGCAATTGCGCACGGCTGGCACAGTACTCCAAGTCAAAATCCACGGCCTGGTCATCGCCGTTGGCCGGCCCCAGCATGTACACCTGGCGCTGGCCACAGCCTTCCAGGGCAATGGAGTACAACTCACCGCGCTCGGTGGTTTCGATGTCCAGCGATACCAGCTTCAACGGCGGGCGATAGTCCGATTCGGGCCTGAGCTGAGCATCCAGCCATACACCGCTGGCGTCGACTCGCCCGGTGAAACTCACCGGGGCGGTGATGAAGCGCTCCATCAGGTAGCGCTCGGGCGGGCGGACATCAGCCTCCAGCAGCTCGATGCCGGCCGCCCGCAAACGCTTGTCCAGTTGCATCAACTGACGGTGCTGGCGGCAATACAGGCCCAGTACCGGGCGGTGCTGGAAATCACAGAGGCCCAGCGGGCGCAGTTCGACATCACGCTCGCCAGCCAGCAAGGCCTCGACCCGGGCCCGCTGCTCGGCCGGGACAAAGGCCACCGACGTCTGCACCGGCAGGCGTACATGTCGGGGGCCGGCATCGGTCGCCAGCCAGAATTCCACCAGGGTACCGTCAGGCGTATCCCGCCAATGCCGGGTCAGGACGAAGCCCTGTTGTACATCCACCACTGCAACCCCCGAACGGACTCGTAAGCGTCGATTCTACCCGAGCGGCCACCTGCACCGTCGTATTCCGGTACCCCGATCCCGACAACATCGCGTCCAAGGCTTGAGCCATCACTTCAGCTGCCAGGCTGCAACCGCTAGAATAGCGCCGTCAGGAAACATCCTTTTCCCTGCGGGACCACCGGATCGAACCATGCACACCGTCATCAGCTCTTCTACCCTGCTCTGGCCTGCCCCAGTGGACCACGTCCTCCTGATCACAGGTTCAGCCCAGTGAAACGTTGCCTACGTGTGCTGACGGTGTATTCGGCATTGGCACCCTGCGTGGCTTGGGCCGATGCCCCTATCGACCCTCACGCCGACCTGCTGTATCGCCAGGCCCTGCCGTTTCTGGAACAGGCTGACACTGAGGCCAGTACGTTCAGCCCACAAGCCAGCACGACCAAGGACGACCTGCTTCGCCAGGGCACGGCACTGGTGCAAACCCTGGCACCGGGTGTGGAACTGCTGCGCAAAGCCGTTGCCCTCGATCACCCGGTCGCCGAGTACCGACTGGCGCTCTACTACATGACCTACCTGAGCCCCGACGAGGTGCCGGCACTGGCCTGCCCGTTACTGGCAGCCAGCCTTAGCCAGGGTTTCGCACCGGCCTCGCTGCAGATCAACTCGCTGTGTACCGAGTACCGCGACAGCAGTGCCTATCGGGCGGCCCTGAAGAAAACCGTACAGGATGCCACGCGCTATGCCACCTACTACCCGCAACCTGCCGTGCGCCTGGAGTGCCGTCCCCAAGGCAATCAGGGCCTGACCCTGCAATGGGGCCAGCAACGTGACTTCCAGGCCGAGGTCTATCGACTGCTCGGCGCCGTCGACCGACCGCAGCGCCAGATGTGGTACCGCAAGGCAGTCGATGCCAATGGCTGCGCAACCGCCCAGCATCGCCTGACCAGCCAACGCTGAGCAGGCGCTCGGCAGTCACCTTGCGCCCTGGCAACATCATTCAACCCGTGGGGCAGGCTCTCTGGCATGCTATGCCCCCCTTTCACGTCGCGTTTGTAGACCATGACTCACCCACACCTCCCCCGCCAGGCATTTATCCATGGCGCCATTGCCATCCTGCCGTTGTCATTGGCAGTTGCCCCCTGGGGCCTGCTGGCCGGCTCGATGGCCATCGAAGCCAACCTGACACCGCTTGAAGGTCAAGGCCTCTCGGCAATCGTCTTCGCCGGTGCGGCACAACTGGTCGCCATCGGTATGCTCAAGGGCGGCGCGAATCTGTTCTCGATCATTCTGACCACCCTGCTGCTGACCTCACAGCACCTGCTTTACGGCCTGTCGATGCGCCCCGTGATTTCCGATCTGCCTGCGCGCTGGCGGCTGGGCCTGGGCTTTCTGCTCACCGACGAATTCTTCGCCCTCACCAGCCAGTACGACAAACAACAGTTCAACCGCTGGTACGCACTGGGCGTAGGCCTGACCTTCTATGTGGCCTGGAACCTGTTCACCCTGGCCGGCATCGTGCTGGGCCAGAACATTCCGCACCTGGACAAGCTGGGCCTGGATTTTTCCATCGTCGCCACCTTCGTGGCCTTGATTGCGCCACTGGTACGTAACCTGCCAACGGTGGTGTGCGTCGCAGTTTCGCTGTTCAGTTCGGTACTGTTCAGTTTCTGGCACTGGGAGACCGCACTGGTGCTGGCCGGCCTGCTGGGCATGAGCGCCGGGTTTATCTGCCAGAAACTGAGCGGAGGTCGCGCATGATGTTCCTGCTGATCGTCGGCATGGGGCTGGTGGTGTTTCTCAACCGCTACGCCTTTCTCGAACCCCGCCTGCCGCTGCGCTTGAGCTCCAATGCCCGGCAGTTCCTTGGTTTTGCGGTACCCGGCATGCTCACCGCTATCTGCGGGCCGATTATCTTCATGCCCGAGCATCAGCTTGACCTGAACCCTGCCAACCCGTACCTGTTGGGTTCGTTGGTGGCGGTCGTGCTGGTGCTACTGACCCGCAATACCTTGATCAGCATGCTGTTGAGCATGGTGTTTTTCTTCGTCTTTCGCTGGTGGTTGAACGGCGCGGCATGACGTCCTGGGGACTTGCCGGCGATAGCATCGCCGGCAAGCGGGCTTCTCCAATGACTGATTTGCCACACGCAGTACGGCGCTCGAAAGTGGGTTCAGGCATCGTCGAATGCGCAGGACTATCGGGTAAATCCCGACTGGGTATTGCACATAAGTCGACCTGCCAAA
Source organism: Pseudomonas laurentiana (assembly GCF_014648275.1). GTDB lineage: Bacteria > Pseudomonadota > Gammaproteobacteria > Pseudomonadales > Pseudomonadaceae > Aquipseudomonas > Aquipseudomonas laurentiana. The sequence continues at coordinate 52,622 of NZ_BMQU01000018.1, read as the reverse complement.
CGGTAACAATTTGTTCAAAGACAAGATGCGATTGTTTATGCTGGCGCGCTTACGCCATGGCTCATAGCCACACCGACAAGTAAGCCCGCATGAAACTATTTCTCGTTCTTCTGTTCGTCTTTTCGATTGCCTATGTTCACCTGCGCGGCCGTGTTCGGCACAAACTGACCCGCCAGTTGGGCGACCACTCCAGCTTCCTCGCGCCCGTCAACGTTTTCCTCTACCTGTTCTCCAGGCTGCCCGCCCGGCCCTACCTCAGCACAGACTCATTTCCCGAGCTCAAGCCCCTGCAGGACAACTGGGAAGCCATCCGCGAAGAGGCCCAACAACTCCTGAATGTCGGCGAAATCAAAAGTTCGCAGCGCTATGACGATGTGGGTTTCAACTCCTTTTTCAAAAGTGGCTGGAAACGCTTCTACCTGAAGTGGTACGGCGAGAGCCACCCTTCGGCCATGAAGCTGTGCCCGCGTACCACAGAACTGCTGCAAGGTATCGGCACGGTCAAAGCGGCCATGTTCGCCACCCTGCCGCCAGGCTCTAAACTGGTTCGCCACCGCGACCCGTATGCCGGCTCTTACCGTTATCACCTGGGCCTGGACACCCCCAACAGCCCGGACTGCTATATCGACGTGGACGGTGAGAAGTACCACTGGCGTGATGGCGAAGGTGTCGTGTTCGATGAAACCTATATCCACTATGCCGCCAACCAGACGGATCAAAACCGTATCATCCTGTTCTGCGACATCGAGCGGCCCCTGAAGTACCGCTGGGCCACGGCGTTCAACCGCTGGTTCAGCCGCAATGTCATGGCCGCCGCTGCTGCGCCAAATGCTGACGGGGACAAGACCGGCGGTATCAACCGCCTGTTCACCCGCATCTACAAGATCCGCGAGCGCGGCAAAGCGCTGAAGAAGCGCAACCGCGCACGTTACTACGCCGAGAAATGGGCGGTAGTGGCCGTGTTGGCGCTGATCTTCATTTACATCTGACCCGTTGCGGGGGTGTCGGCATGGCCGGCGCCCTCAGGTTGTGCCGCGCCTTGCCATGACGACCTACGTCCCTGCCCTGCGCCTATCGACCAACGGCACAGCAACGGCCGAAAAACTAGCTTCACTGTTCATTTTGTCGAAACACACAAGGTGAACACCATGTTGGACTGGAACGAGTACCGTAAACAGCTGACGGCCGGCATTCGCGACCTCAAGCAACTCTCCCCGGACACGGTCAGCGGCTACCTGACCGCCAGCGCTGCCGGCGAAAAAACCAACCACCTCGACGCCAAAACCCGTGAACTGATCTCGCTGGCCGTGGCCGTCACGACCCGTTGCGATGGCTGCATCGCCGTGCATTCGGCTCAGGCCGTGAAACACGGTGCCACCCGGGAAGAAATTGCCGAAGCGCTGGGTGTTGCCGTCGCGATGAACGCGGGTGCCGCACTGGTTTACTCGGCACGGGCACTGGATGCGGTAGGCAAGGTCGAGCAATAATCCCGGCATCGCCAGGCTGGCGCGCACGTCAGTTGCAGCCAGCCCACCCGCACGCCCCCGCCGAGAACAGCATGATTCACATCCGCCCCATGACCGCCGCCGACTTCGAGCACTTCTGGCCGACCTTCAAGGCCATCGTCAGCGCCCGCGAAACCTATGCCTTCGACCCCGCCATCACGTACGAGCAGGCACGCCAACTGTGGTTGGAAATGCCCTTGCATACCCTCGTAGCGGAGGAGAACGGCGAGCTGCTTGGCTCCTACTACCTGAAGGCCAACGCCGCCGGCCCAGGCGCCCATGTGTGCAATTGCGGCTACATGGTCACCGAGGCAGCACGGGGTAAAGGCGTAGCACGGGCACTGTGCGAACACTCCCAGCAACTGGCCCGCGATAGCGGCTTTATGGCGATGCAGTTCAACTCGGTGGTGTCGAGCAACGAAGTGGCCGTGGCCCTCTGGCAACGGCTTGGCTTCGAGGTCGTCGGGCGCCTGCCCAAGGCGTACCAGCACGCGCGCCTGGGCCTGGTCGACTGCCTGGTGATGTACAAATGGCTGGGTGAGCGCGTGCTGCATGAACAGCCAAAGCTGATTGGCCGCAAGAATATCGAAGCGGTGGTGTCTCGACGTCGCGGCCGTTGATTACGGCTGCCCCATAGCCTGGCGCACGCGCGTCAGGCCGTGACGCCAAACAAAACGCCAACGCCCGCCGTCAAGCCCATGGCCAGAGCGCCCCAAAAGGTCACGCGGGCAGCGGCCGTCACCACAGAGGCACCGCCGGTGTAGCCTGCCAGCACCCCCAGAAGCATCAGGAACAGCAGCGAACTGCCTGCCACGGCATACATCAACAGCGACTCCGGTGCCCACAGAACGGTCAACAATGGCAATGCTGCACCGACTGCAAACGTACCTGCCGAGGCCAGGGCAGCTTGCACCGGTCGCGCGGCCAATGTCTCGGAGATACCCAGTTCGTCGCGACCATGCGCACCCAGCGCATCGTGCGCCATCAACTGTGTAGCGACGCGACTGGCCAGTTCCTTATCGAGCCCACGGCCAACATAGATATCAGTCAGCTCGGCGTGTTCATGTGCAGGATCCGCCGCCAGCTCTTTACGTTCCCTCTCCAGGTCGGAACGCTCGGTATCCGCCTGCGAACTGACCGACACATACTCACCTGCGGCCATCGACATCGCACCGGCAACAAGACCCGCCACACCGGCGACCAGAATACTTGCGGCGCTGCCGCCGGCCGCCGCCACACCCAGGATCAGGCTGGCGGTGGAGACGATACCGTCATTGGCACCAAGCACTGCAGCACGCAGCCACCCGGTACGGTGAGTTTTATGGACTTCAATGTGCCTCATGAGTGACTCCCTATGCAGAACACAAGCGCTGTACAAGCGTAGCGCTATCTGTCCGCCCAAGGCACTCAACACCTTCCCGAATTGTGCGCTACCGCACCGACGTTTCCGGGTATTGAGCGCAATGTTGATCACAGTCGTTGAATGGCGTGTGGTCGCGTATTCCAAGCCCTTTCTGTACGCCCTACGCGCTCAGCAATCAACACAAGAGGAGATGTGAAGTGAGTACCCTGAACACGTTCAACGCCATCGTTGGCCTGGTCTGCGGCTTGACTCTCAGCGCATGCGCTGAACTCTATCCCCCAAACAACACCTCAACCCCGATCTACAACAGCCCAGAAGTCACCCAGACAACATCAGCCTATTCTGGCCGTGGTGTCGTGCAATCCATTGTCCCAGCCAATCAGGGCTACCAGGGCTTGGCGGGTACGGGTTACGGGCTAGGGACACTGATCGGTGCCCTCGCCGGTGGCCTTGCCGGCAGCCAAGTAGGGTCAGGCACCGGCAAAACGGTTGCAATGGTCGCGGGCACAGCAGGCGGCGCCTACGTTGGACACCAACTGGAACAGCGTAATCAGCAACCTGCCAGCTACGCGATTACCATCCGCATGGACAACGGCTCCTACCAGACCCTGAACCAAAGCTCGACGGGCGGTCTGAAAGTTGGCGACCGTGTCAGGATCCAGAACGGATTATTGCAGCGGGACTAGGCAGGGCTGCACCCGTGAGCACGTTGACGCGCATCCCAGAAAGCGGTCGACCGGGAGCTTGAGCCAGGCATCCCGGTTAGCCAATGCAACCAGAACCTGGTTAACCTTCAAGCTGGCGACTTCCATGTTGTTCAACGACTGCACCACGGCATTCCAATCCTTGTGCTGTGCCTTGTGTGGCGCTTCCCCCATGTAGATACAAAAATGACGCAGTAAGCGCAGGGTCCTGTGCCCGAGGTCAGCGCACAAGCTCGGCGGCGTCGGCAAGTGCATCACTGAACGCTGCATGGTAATGCTGGGTGCCGATGGTGTGCAGGATGCCGACCTTGCCGAGCTTACCCAACACCTTGGCATTGGCTTCACAGAGCTTTACGACGATGTGCCGCTTGTGCAGTTGCTGGATGACTTCCTCCAGCATTTGCAGGCCGGTGATGTCCATGAACGGCACATGTTTGAGGCGCAGGACCAGCACCACGGGATCGGTATGCGTCTGGGCCAGGGCACGCTCAAAGGTTTCCGCCGCACCAAAGAACAGCGGCCCCTCGACGGTGTAGATCAATACGCCAGGCGGCAGGTGCTGGTGACCATTCTGGCGCAACTCATGTTCAAGCTCGTGCTCGACGACCTGCTGCACCTCGACGGACGACGCCATACGGCGCATAAACTGCAGCATCGCCAGAATCACGCCGATGTTCACGGCAATCACCAGATCGCTGAACACGGTAAGGATAAACGTGATGAGCAGAATCGCCACATCGGCACGCGGGGCACGTTGGACCATGCGTTTGAAGTGCTTCAACTCGCTCATGTTGTAGGCGACGACGAACAGGATCGCCGCCAGGGCGCACAGTGGAATGTTCGAGGCGAGGGGCGCCAGGAACAGAATGATCAAGACCAGGGTAATGGCATGGGCAATGCCGGCCAGCGGGCTTGTACCACCATTGCGGATATTGGTCGCCGTACGGGCAATCGCACCGGTCGCAGCGAATCCACCAAACAGAGGGGTTGCCAGGTTGGCGATACCCTGGCCGATCAGCTCCTGATTGGAGTCATGCCGAGTGCCGGCCATTCCATCGGCGACCACGGCGGAAAGCAGTGATTCGATGGCCCCCAGCATGGCGATCGCGAATGCCGGCCCAATCAGGTCAATGACACGTGACAGCGTGATCTGCGGCGGATTGAAGTCGGGAAAACCCTGAGGGATGCCGCCAAAGGCACTGCCAATCGTGGCGACGCCATCGAAGTGGAACAGCGACTGCACCAACGTCGCGACCACCATGGCCACCAGTGGCCCGGGAAAGCGTTTGAGCAGTGCAATTCTAGAGGTGACCAGCACCAGAAACAGACTGAGCAAAGCCAACGACGTCGTCGCCAGGTGCAGGTGCGGCAGCGCCAGCAGCAAATGCCAGAATTTCTCGTGGAAATACTCGCCGGTAATGGTCGGCAAGCCGAAGAAATCCTTCCACTGACCAACCCAGATGATCACGCCGATGCCTGCGGTAAAACCGACGATCACCGGGTCCGGGATGAACTTGATGATTGCACCCAGGCGGGTGATGCCGAGCAACAGCAGGATGACGCCCGCCATCATCGTGGCAATGTGCAGGCCCTCGACACCGTGGGTCGCGGTAACCCCTGCCAGGATGACGATGAATGCCCCCGTCGGCCCGGCAATCTGCAGCCGACTGCCGCCAAAGAGCGACACGAGCAGGCCGCCAATGATTGCGGTGTAGATACCTTGCTCGGGTTTGACACCCGAGGCGATGGCAAATGCCATGGCCAACGGCAATGCAACCACCCCGACAATCACTCCGGACACCAGATTGCCAATCCAGTGTTCGCGCCCGAGCAAACCGGCCTTCCACGCTTCACGTATCGCAATCATGCCAGGCTCCTTAACCGCCGCATGTTCATACTATTAGCATGAGTGCGACCCGTATGAGGCAATCCTCTGCTAAGCGTCCCGGTTAGCCAATGCAACCAGAACCTGGTTAACCTTCAAGCTGGCGACTTCCATGTTGTTCAACGACTGCACCACGGCATTCCAGTCCTTGTGCTGAGCCTTGTGTAGCGCTTCGCTGGCCGATTCGTGGCAGAGACGGTGCGGATCATCGAGCTGGCTGAATGCCCGATCATTCTTGTAGGCTTCCTGGGTTTCAGAGGTGAGGTACCACTTCCCGAGACGGCAGTTCTTGTGGTCGGAGAGTTCAAGATTTTGGTCTTGATTGAACAGGCGCAGGTAGACCATCAACTTGAACAACAGGTGATCGAGCTTGACCGCTTCGCAGAAGGAACTGAGCGCGATGTTCTCGATCAGACCGGTCATGTGGTCGCCCATCACCACCATTTCATCCAAGGTCTGCGCCGATGACGATACATCGCTGGCCAGGCGGGTTGCCTCGGTGGACAGGTTGCCAATAGAGGCACTGGCCGCCGCCGTGTCCGTGTTGATGCCATCCACCAGGACGCTGATGTCCTGGGTCGCCTGATGGGTGCGCTGTGCCAACGCACGAACCTCATCGGCAACCACCGCAAAACCACGGCCCTGTTCTCCGGCACGTGCGGCCTCGATGGCCGCGTTCAGGGCCAGCAAGTTGGTCTGGTCAGAAATCGCCTTGATCAAGCCAACGATGTTGCTGATTTCACTGACGCGGGTCTTGAGTTGGCTGACGCTCTCCACGCTGCTAACGCCCTGCTCCGCCATGCCGGTAAGTGAACTGGAGAACGAGGACAGCAATTCGGAGGTTTGCGCAAACACGCCACTGTTGGCCTTGAGGTGATCCACTTCGCCACGCAAGACCTCTGCCTGATGGACAACGCCATCACGGGTCTGCTTCATGGAGTCGTCGAACATGCCCAACTTGCCATGCAGCTCATTCTGGTAACGGCTATAACCGTTAAGCACAGCCTGTTCGGCCTGGGTCTGGGCGACCAGATCGGCCAGTTGCCGGTTTTCCTGCCGCAACGCCTCATTTTCTCTACGCAGTGCAAGCAGATCGTGGTCTTGCTCGGCAACTCGCGTTCGCCATTTAGCACTAAACATCGCAACCGCTCCTAGGCACCCGTGTGCCAACCGTCATGGTGTCAGTAATCAAAACGCGGGCCTGAGTGGGTGCACCTTGATCGCATCGGTGGATTTTAAATGCGTCGCGCTGACGCCGCATTGACATCAATCAGCCATCATCCAAGTATTCAATTCCCTTATCAACCATACGGCAGTCGTACATGCAAAGCGGCAGCGATTCAGCATGGCCGATTTAAATGTTGATCCACGTCAGTGAACGACTAAAGGCACTGCTGTAAATAGCCCGTCCACCTTGTAGGGATGCAGTGCCATGTACGAATCCAATCAGGCCGCCCGAATTATTTGCAACGACCAGGTGCTGGCTGACCAACTGCGTCCGCTGTTGGCTAACATCGCTCCGGATTGCCAGGTGCTGGTTGTACCGAGTGATTGCAGCTCAGCCCCCCTTTGCCGCTGGCTGGGCGATGCGCATTTGGGGTCGACAGGACAAATACACGCGGCCTTGATCGAGACAACCGAGGTTCTGGAGCAGACACGACATGCCTTCAAGTCCCGCGAACTGGGGCTGCTAAGGCGACGCCTGGTGGGGCTGCTGGAAAAGTTGTAAGACAATCCAGAATGATGTAATTATGCCATTAGTAGGTTCCGCGATAGGCGGGAACCGGCTTTGCCGAGCAGGACATTGGGCCTGAAAGACGAAGCGCCGTGACAATGCGTTCTTGAACAGAGCGCGTTGTCACGGCGCTTTTTTTTTTCAGCAGAAACGTATCTGTAAAAGTACAGGGCCATGTGAATGAAGGTGACCGCAGATCTGACGGAGTTGCTCAAACGTATCCGACTTGACCGGGCGGAAATCGCTGAGCGCTTCCGCTTTCTCGACTGGAGTGCCGAAGATGCCGAGCGTCTCAGCGCAGCCGCAGCAGCTATGGCCCCTGCTCAGCCGACGTTCATCAATCGGCTTTATTGCCACCTGGAACAATTTTCCACCCCATCGGCACTGCTGCGTACGCCTGAGATCACTACCCGTCTGAAACACAGCCAGGCAGAGTACTACCAACGCTTGTGGGCCGCTGATTACGACGATGCCTATATCAACAGCCGCCTGCGCATTGGTGTCATTCACCAGCAGGTCGGCCTGGAGTTGAAATGGTACCTTGGCACTTACCGCCTGTACCTCGACGATATGGTTGCAAAGGTGTTTGGTGACAGCGAGCAGACCGCGCTTTACTCAAGCCTGCTGAAGGCCGTGTTCTTCGACATGACCCTGGCCATCGACACGTACAGTGCCGCGCAACACAAAGCACTGGAGGACAGCGAAGCCCGCTTCGCACGGGCGCTGCGCGGCGCCAACGACGGCATCTGGGACTGGCATGTGGATCAGGATCGGCTGTATGTGTCCGAACGCTGGGCCAGCATGCTCGGCCTCAGTCGCGACAGCATCGGTGAGAGCAGCGCCAGTTGGTTCAGCCGTGTTCACCCGGACGACCTGCCAGACTTTCGCCAAGCCCTCGATGCCCACCTGCAAGGGCGCACACCGTTCGTACACCATGAGTACCGCATTCGCCAAAGAGACGGTGACTATACCTGGGTGCTGGTACGGGGGATCGCCGAAGTCACGACACCGGGCCAGCTACGCATGGCCGGCTCGCAGTCCGATATCAGTGCCCGCAAGGACGCAGAGCAACGCCTGATGCATGCCGCCCACCATGACCCGCTGACCGGCCTGGCCAACCGCATGCGTCTTGATGAGCAAATGCAAAAAACCATCCTGAAAGAGCGCAAGGGCGGTGCTCACGAAGCGCTGCTGTTCATCGACCTCGACCGCTTCAAGCTGATCAACGATAGCCTCGGCCACAGCGTTGGAGATCGTGTCCTGGTCGAAGTGGCACAGCGGCTGAGAAACGCGCTGCGCCCCAGCGATCAGCTGTTTCGCTTCGGAGGAGACGAATTCATCGTCTTGCTCAATGACCTCACCAGCGGCCTGGACGCCGAGCACATATCCCAACGCATCCTGGACAGCCTGCATCAACCCCTGCACGTGGACGGTCACACCTTGGTTGTCAGTGCCAGCATCGGTATCGCCCCGATGCACAAGGATGGCAAGGCGCTGGATGTCGTGCAGGCTGCCGATCTTGCACTCTACAGCGCCAAATCTGCCGGCAAGGCACGGTTCGCGCACTACAGTGAAACCTTGCAAGACGACGCGCAACACCACCTGGAACTGGAGTCCGCCCTGGGCCAGGCGCTCCGGCAAGGTGAATTCGAACTGCACTACCAACCGATCTATCGTCTCAACGAAGGGACACACCAGGTGTGCGGCGTTGAAGCGCTGTTACGTTGGCGCCAGGGTGATCGCTTGATCTCACCCCTGGAGTTCATTCCCGCGCTGGAGGAATCAGGGGAAATCATCCCCGTTGGCGAATGGGTACTGCGCCAGGCCTGCCAACAAACCCGCGCCTGGCAACTGTCGGGACATGAGCACATACGCTGTTCGGTAAACATCTCCAGCCTTCAACTGCAGCAAGCCGACTTTACCCCCAGGCTGATCGACATCCTGCAGCAAAGCGGCCTGCCACCCGCCAGCCTGATCCTGGAAATTACTGAAAGCCAATTGATCAATGACGACTTGAACACCCTGGCCTGCCTGAACGAACTGGCCAGCCTGGGCGTGTTGCTGGCGCTGGACGACTTTGGCACCGGATACTCGTCACTGGGCTACCTCACGCGCTTTCCGTTGCACATTCTCAAACTGGACAAGAGCTTTATCGGCGGTATCCCCCTCGATAGCAAGCAGGGCATGATCAGCCAGGCGATCATAGGCCTTGGCCGTAACCTCGGCCTGGAAGTCGTCGCTGAGGGCATCGAAACCCCGGCACAACTCGACTTTGTGCTCGGTGAAGGCTGCCATTATGCCCAAGGCTTTTGGTTCAGCCAGCCACGGCCGGCCGACCAGGTACAGCGCCTGTTCAACGCAGCGAACTGCTTCGAGGCGCGGTAACGGGCTGACTGGAGGAGATCCCGTTGGACTTGGCGCGCACTGGCACCCGGCCATGCAGTGTCTAGACTTAGCGCATTACGTTCAGCATCGGGTCGTGATGGCTACGAACGTAAAATGGCTCACTATCAAGACGAGCGTGTTGCCAACGTCAGCGCACATCAGCAAAGGGTCAAGACCATGCGTTACACCCTGTTTGAGCATCAGAAAGACTTGATCATCCTCATCGCACGCCTTTTGCTGATGACCCTGTTTGTCATGTCTGGCTGGAGCAAACTGACAAACTTCGCAGGTACTGCAGGCTATCTCGCCTCCCTTGGTGCACCGATGCCGAGCCTGGCGGCCGGGATTGCAATACTGATGGAGTTCTTCGTCGGCATTGCCCTTGTCGTCGGTTTTTTTACCCGGCCACTGGCGGCATTGATGGCGCTGTTTGTGCTGGGGACAGCACTCATTGGCCATCACTTCTGGAGCATGCCTGAGCCCGACAAGGCCGCTAACATGATCCAGTTCTACAAGAACATCAGCATCATGGGAGGCTTGTTGCTGCTCAGCGTGACAGGCGCTGGCAAATACTCGGTCGATCGACGATAGCCTGCTCACCATGATTCAGTGCAAGCGCGCCTACACCCCCGCAACCAGGGAAGACGGGTATCGCGTCCTGGTTGACCGGCTGTGGCCACGAAATTGTCGGAAAGACCAGCTTTCGCTGAACGCATGGTTGCAAGACGTGGCACCCTCTACTCACTTACGCAAGGCATTCAAGTCCGGTGAACTGGATTTTACCCAGTTCACCGCAGCGTATCGGCAAGAGCTGGCCGCACATCCGGAGTACTGGCAAACGCTCTTGCCCTATGCCGAAAAGGGTACGCTTACCCTGGTGTTCGCAGCCAAGGATCCGCAGGCAAACAATGCCGTGGTCCTCGCCCATTGGCTGGAGGAAGCGCTTGATCGATACGCCAGTGCGAGTTCACCGACCTGCTACCTGAGTGACTTCCCGGATTACTGAGGGTGCGCAAACGAGCGGCTACTTCGCGCACTTTCTCGCGCCAACAACGCACAGGATTACTGCAACGGTTACCCCAAGCATGCCCATGCTGACCTGCTCATGCAGCACGGTGGCTGCCAGTGCCAACCCGAAGAAAGGCTGGAGAAGCTGAAGCTGGCCAACGGCGGCAATCCCCCCTTGGGCAAGCCCGCGATACCAGAACACGAAACCGATCAGCATGCTGAAGAGCGAGACGTAAGCCAGGCCCAGCCATGCCGGCGTGCTGACCTGTGAAAACGACAGCGGCATCAACAGCCAGGCCAGCGGCACCATGACCGGCAACGACAGCACCAATGCCCAGGAGATCACCTGCCAACCACCCAGGGTTCTGGATAGCTTCGCCCCTTCGGCATAACCCAGACCACAGGCCAGGATTGCCAGCAGCATCAGGATGTCGCCTTGAGGGGATGCGGTCAGCCCCTGCCTGATGGCGAACCCCACCACCAGCAGGCTGCCCAAGACCGAAAAACACCAGAACGCCGGCCGCGGGCGCTCACCACCGCGCATGACCGCAAACACAGCAGTCGCCAGCGGTAGCATGCCGAGAAAGACAATCGAATGTGCCGACGTCACGTACTGAAGTGCCAGGGCTGTCAGTAACGGAAACCCGGCAACAACGCCCAGCGCCACGACGAGCAAGGGCAGAAGCTGGTGCCGGGCAGGACGTCGCTCTTTGAAGAGCAAGAGCACACACAGGGCAAGCACACCGGCAATACTTGCCCGGGCTACCGTCAGGAACACCGGGTCGAACGCCAGAACCGCCACCCGGGTCGCGGGCAACGAGCCACTGAAGATCAACACGCCGATAAAGCCATTGATCCAGCCTCGGGTGGTGTTTTCCATCGCCGAGTCGCTCAACTTCGATGCACGTTCCATTTCGGTCACACTCAACGGATTGTCTTGAGGGTTTGGCGCCCCCTTCACACTTAAGGTTGCGTGAAGCCATCGTATGGCCGACGATTGATACAATCAAAAAATTGTCATGGATACATCTCGACATGCCCCGCTCTCGCTACAAGTCACTGGTCGATACGTTTGCAGCCGATATCCGCTCAGGGCGTTTGCAACCGGGTACACGCCTGCCGACACACCGCCAACTTGCCGCCTCGCAAGGCCTGGCCTTGGTCACGGCAAGCCGGGTCTATGCGGAGCTCGAAGCCATGGGACTGGTCAGCGGGGAAACAGGGCGCGGTACCTTCGTGAGGGAAACCTCGCTTCCCCCTGGCCTGGGCATCGACCAGCACGCCGTTGCTACGGGTATGATCGATCTCAACTTCAACTACCCTTCCTTGCCGGGGCAAGCAGAGTTGTTGCGCAATGCGCTGCGTCAACTGGCGCTGTCTGGCGACCTTGAGTCGCTGCTGCGCTACCAGCCTCATGGCGGGCGCCCGCATGAACGTGCAGCGGTAGCACGCCACCTGCTGAGCCGTGGACTGACCGTGCATGCCGAACAGGTGCTGATCGTCAACGGTGCTCAACAAGGCCTGGCGGTGGCCATGATGGCGCTGTTGAAACCCGGAGACGTGGTCGCCGCTGACGCACTGACCTACCCAGGCTTCAAGGTGTTGGCGGAAACACTGCACCTTGAACTCGTGCCGATTCCCACCACAAGCAATGGACCCGATCTCGATGCCCTGGAAAGGCTGTGCCGGGATAGACCGGTACGTGCCATCTATTCAATGCCGACACTGCATAATCCGTTAGGCTGGGTGATGAGTGCAGATCAACGTGACCAGCTCGTGTCGATCGCACGCAAGCATGCACTGCATATCATTGAGGATGCCGCGTACGCCTTTCTGGCAAAAGAAGCCCCGCCGCCGTTGGCTGAACTGGCACCCGAACGGACGGTGTATGTGTCAGGCTTATCCAAAAGTGTGGCCACCGGGTTGCGGGTCGGATTTATCGCCGCCCCCGCTCAATGGATACCGGCGCTGGAGCGCACGATCAGGGCAACCACCTGGAACACACCCGGGGTAATGACGGCGATTGCCAGCACCTGGCTCGACGACGGGACCGTCAACGCACTGGAAACGCAAAAGCGCGCCGACGCACAGGCAAGGCAAGCCATGGCTCGCAAACTGCTGGCGGGGCTTGGATACATTGGTCATCCGTGCGCCTACTTTCTTTGGCTACCCTTGTCGGAAGATGCACGGGCAGACCAGATCGCCATGGCCTTGATGCGCGAGCACATCCTGGTATCCACCGCCGAACCTTTTTCAACCTCAGTTCATGTACCACATGCCATTCGATTGGCACTAGGCTCTGTGGACATGGACACCCTTGGCGAAGCGCTGATGAAGGTGAAATGGGTGATAGAGGCTTATACCTGACGCCAGGCTGGCATTTTGCAACTGGTCCCGGGATTGCATAGTTACTTCTCTGGGTTATCCTTCATAATCGTAAGGTTTTTAGTACTCGCGCGCCTGGGTGGATGGCCGTCAACCCTCCCCCGACTGCGCTGACGGAGCAGTGTCATGATTGGGCGGCGCGAATGAATCCTTTTGCACTACAGCATGACCAAAATGTGCTCATTGCCGAGCAAGTACGCACCGACCGCTTGCATTTACTCTTTCGTCAGTCTGTAACGGCGGTAGTCGGCAGCTTCATTGCCGCCTGTCTGCTCTGCTGGCTGTGCTGGGAGCGTGCGGATCAATCCGTCATCTTGTTATGGATATCGCTGCTGGGTGGTGCGACGCTGCTGCGCATCGGCTTGTTCCTGGCCTACTTTCGCAGCCATGAACGCGAACGCATTCCTAACCGCTGGGAAGGCAAATACTGGATCACCCTGGTGCTCTCTGCCGGCCTCTGGGGGCTCGGCGCACTGGCCGTAATGCCCAGCGATGACCTCCTGGCACAGGCGATCGTACTGCTGTTTACCGTCGGCATGGCCGGCAGCGCGGTGTCCTGTTACTCGGCGTATCGATCCATGACCTTGTCGGCCATGGCCCTGGTCTTGCTGCCATGCACGCTCTGGCTACTGTTTCAGCCATCGGCGATGCAGGTCGGCATGGCCATCGCCGCCCTGCTGTTCTCGGCATCCATCGTGCGGGCAACACGCGAACTCTCCGAGGCGCTGGAGAAAGCCTTTCGCTTAACCCATGAAATGGAACATGCACACAGCATTGCCAGCTACGCCGCGCAGACCGACGAACTGACCGGCCTGAAAAATCGCCGAGCATTTTTCGAGCACGCCCAACAACTCTACAGCTACTGCAAGCGCAATCAGCGCCCCCTCTGCGCCCTGGTGCTGGACATCGACCACTTCAAGCGCATCAACGACACGTACGGCCATCAGGCCGGTGATGAGGTACTGCGCCAGATAGGGGCAGTGATCCGAGCGTCTTTCCGTGAGTCGGACGTCTACGGCAGGCTGGGGGGTGAAGAGTTCGCCGTGCTGCTGGCGGACACCTCGATGGAGGCGGCCCTGCGCATTGCTGAACAGCTTGGCCAGTCGATTGCCGAAATGCCGTTGGTGCTCGGCAACACACAGCCCCAGCGCATGACCGCCAGCCTGGGTGTGGCGTCGGCCAGTGCCGAGGATATGGACCTGCACGATCTGCTCAACAGTGCCGACAAAGCCATGTACCGCGCCAAGGCCCTCGGTCGCAATCAGGTGGTTGCGGCCGAGTAAACGCCCCTGAGTGCGGCACCTGATCAAGTCGCCCGTCGATTTAAGCAGAAAGAGACAATTCCCTCTTCTCTATAGGAAATTTCCTATATCAACAATTTAGCCGCGCCACGCACGCTTCCGTTCAGAGGCATACGCTAAGCATCTATCGAAGCCCTGCTTCACATCAGCACACACCCTGCACCACCACACGGCAAGGATGTCGATATCAACTGATGAGATTGAAATGGAATTTCGTAACCTGACCCCGTTCCATGCCCTGTGCTTCAGCGCACTTGACCTGCATGACGTGGAACACTCGATCATAGCCATGAAAGTCGCCTATCGGTTGAGGCCGATGACCCAGGCACCCGGCACATTCAATGCTGAAGTGATGGATAGCGACCCGATTTCGCTGACCTATGCCGATGACTATTACGGCGAGGAAGGCCAGAGCAGTGTCCGGGCCGAGAGTGACCTTGTACCCTTCAAACCCCGCTGCGATGTGCTGGTGATGGGGCATGCCCATGCCCCGTTCGGGCAGCCGACAGCCTGTTGGGAAGCCGGCGTGCGGCTGAGCATCCCGGCTCGCCCTGTGGTTCATGCACCGCTGCCTCCCGGCGAGTGCCTGACAGAACAGCAACTGAGGGACGGGCAAGCGGCGCGTGAGCATGCCGCGCGGCAACATCGCGATGCCCCTACCCGGCAGGTATTGCTCGAAAAACACCTGCGTTTCACCGGGCCGCGACACTTCAGGCGCGGCCTGCTGGGCTGGCAACTGAGCGAGCCGGAACCGGCCTTGCGCGTACCCCTGCGCTGGGAACACGCCTTCGGTGGCAGCAGTGTCGTGAAGAACCCGGAACACGCGCACGATCAAACCGCCCCGGCGTATCTACTCAACGAAGTCTGTTTCAGCAACCCGCTGGGTTGTGGCTGGATCGAGAAACGCCATGAACAGCTGGCCTGGCAGCTCGATACCTCATTGCACCAGCTACCGGCCCCGCAGATTGAGCACCTGAGCGACCCCATAGAGCGCCTGAGCATAGGGGATCACCCAAGCGCTACGTTGGACGCACGCCAGATCGCGCAGGTAGCGGCAACCTACCGCTACACACCAGCCGGCTTCGGTATTGTTGGCCGCGCCTGGGCGCCACGCCTGGTGCTGGCTGGCACCTATGACGAGACCTGGATGCGAGAGCGCTGGCCCAGCCCTCCGAAGGACTTCGATTTTGGTTACTGGAATGCTGCCCCGGCAGATCAACAGATCCCGTTTGCGCCGCCAGACCTGCAGATTGAGCTGTTCAACCTGATAGCACCTGCGCTCAGCCGGAACGGTCGCGCGTGCATCGAGCTGCCTGGCCATCGCCCCTTTGTGCTGCTGCGCCTTCGCAGCGGCGCGCTCCTGCCGCTGCCCCTGCTCACCGACACCCTGTGTATCGACACCGATGCGCTGACCGTGTCGCTCACTCACCGCATCAGCCTGCCGCTCACCGACACGATTCGGGTCGCTGAAGTGCGCTTCGAGGTCAATCCCAAAGCGCCACTGATCAAGCCCACGACAGAGGTGATCTGAAATGGCCGACAACGTAAAGGGCCTACCCCAGCAACTCCCGCATTCGATACCACAGCATCCCCAGCGCCAGCAGCGGTGAGCGCAAGGCCGGACCGCCAGGGAAGGTCATGTGCGGCACTTTGCTGAAGATGTCCAGGCCATGGCTGTGCCCGACGTGAATCGCTTCTGCCAGCAGTTTCGCGGTCCAGTGGGTGACATTCAGGCCATGGCCTGAGTAGCCCTGGGCATAGAATACGTTCGGGTGCTGTTGCAAACGCCCGACCTGGGGAAAACGGTTGGCCGTGATGCCGATCTTGCCGCCCCACTGGAAGTCGATGCGCACGTCGGCCAGGTGCGGGAACACCTTGAGCATTTTCGGTCGCATGTAGCTGGCGATATCCGCTGGGTCGCGCCCGGAGTAGTGACAGGCGCCGCCGAACAGTAGGCGCCGGTCAGCGGTCAGGCGGTAATAGTCCAGGCCGACTTTCTGATCACACAGGGCCAGGTTTTGCGGGATCAGCTCATTGGCCACGGCGGGCGCCAGCGGTTCGGTGGTGATGATGTAGCTGCCGGCTGGCAGAACTTTGCCACTCAGGCGCGGCTCCAGGTCGTCCAGGTGAGCGTTGCACGCCAGCACCAGGCTGCCCGCCTTGACCATGCCCGTGGCGCAACGCACCTGTACCGTGTCGCCGTGGATCAGCTCCAGGACCGGGCTTTGCTCGTAGATACGTACGCCCAGCGATTCGGCCAACCGTGCTTCAGCCAACACCAGGTCCAGGGGATGAAGGTGGCCCGACCCCATGTCCAGAAAGCCACCGGCATAGGCATCGGACGCCACGACCTGACGCATGTGCTCTGGCTTGATCAGTCGGGTTTCATGCCAGTACCCCAAGGCGGCGAGACCTTCCTGCTCCGCCGTAAAGGCGGCGAACTGCGCAGGCGTATTGGCCAGCTCGCAGAACCCCCAGCGCAGGTCGCAATCAATCGCGTGTTGACGGATCCGGTTGCCGACCACTTCGACTGATTCGATACCCGCACGCTGCAGATAGCTCACGCCCTCCTGGCCGACATAGCGGGCAAAGCCTGAAACATCGTGACCGATACCGCGAATCAATTGGCCGCCGTTGCGCCCACTGGCGCCCCACCCGACTCGGTGGCCTTCGAGCAGGACCACCGATAGCCCACGTTGGGCCAGCTCAATCGCGGTGTTGACTCCGGTGAAGCCGCCGCCAATCACACAAACATCGGCCACGACATCCGATGCCAGGGTGGGATAGACCGCCATGTGTTTCGCCGTTGCGTAGTAGTACGAACGGACATGTTCCGACGACATTGCCATGGTGCGTACTCGACTCATTGGTTGGACTTCACTTTGCTCCAGGCGCGGGTCATCAAGCGCATGATCGCCGGTGGCGGGGTTAATGAGATGTACAGCTTGTCCAGCACGGCTTGCGGTGGGTAGACCTCCGGGTTGCTGGCAAGCTCGGCATCCATGTACACCTTGGACGCCGGGGTCGGGTTGGCGTAACCCACGGTGCTGCTGACGCTGGCAATCACCTGCGGCTCAAGCAGGTAGTTGATGAAGGCATGGGCTTGCGTGGTGTTTTTCGCATCGGCAGGAATCGCCAGCAGGTCAAACCACAGGTTGCTGCCTTCCTTGGGAATTGCGTAGGCAATGTGAACGCCATTGTTGGCGTCCTTGGCACGGTTGGCGGCCTGGAACACATCCCCCGAGTAACCCATCGCCACACAGATATCGCCGTTGGCCAGGTCTGTCACGTACTTGGATGAGTGAAAATAGGTGATGTAAGGCCGCAAGGTCATCAGCTTGGCTTCGGCCTTCTTGAAGTCTTCAGGGTTGGTACTGTTCGGGTCCATGCCCATGTAGTTGAGTACCGCCGGGAACAGTTCATCGGCCGAGTCCATCATCGACACTCCGCACTGGCTGAGCTTTTTCAGGTTCTCGGGCTCGAACAACACGGCCCAGGAGTCGATGTGGTCGACGCCCAGCACCTGCTTGACCTTGTCGACGTTATAGCCGATGCCGTTGGTGCCCCACAGGTAGGGCACCGAGTGCGCGTTACCACGGTCGTTCTTTTCCAACAGTTTGAGCAGTGCCGGATCAAGGTTCTTCCAGTTGGGCAACTCGGCGCGGTCCAGTTTCAGGAACGCACCGGCATTGATCTGGCGTGCCAGGAAGTGGTTGGACGGGACCACGACGTCATACCCGGTCCGCCCAGCCAACAGTTTGCCCTCCAGGGTTTCATTGGAGTCGAATACGTCGTAGATCACCTTGATACCGGTTTTTTCCTGAAAGTCCGCGAGCGTGGTTTCACCGATGTAGTCGGTCCAGTTGTAGACGCTGACACTCGGCTGAGCCTGGGCAAACGCACTGAACAGCAAGGCAAGACCAGCAGGAACGACGGTTTTCATAAGACGCATATCGACACCTTTTGTATTGTTTTATCGATGGGTATGACGTGGCCGAAATCAGACGCTGAGCAACAGGAATTCACGCTCCCATGAGCTGATGACCCGCTTGAAGTTCTCATGCTCGGCACGTTTCACCGCGACATAACCGCGCACGAACTTGCTACCCAGGTAGCGCTCGATGGTCGGGCAGTCCTCCATGTGTGCCAGCGCGTCCTCGATGGTGATCGGCAGGCGCAGGTTGCGGCGCTCGTAGGCCCGGCCCTGAACGGCGGCGCTCGGGGTGATCTGCTCGACCATGCCCAGATAGCCACAGAGCAAGCTGGCGGCAATGGCCAGGTACGGGTTGGCATCGGCCCCCGGCAGGCGGTTCTCCACACGCATGGCTTCGGGGCTGGAGGTCGGCACACGCAGGCCCACTGTGCGGTTCTCTTCGCCCCACTCCACATTCACTGGCGCCGAGGTGTCCGGCAGGAAGCGGCGGAACGAGTTGACGTTGGGCGCGAACATTGGCAGCACTTTCGGGATGTACTTCTGCAAGCCGCCAATGTGATGGAGGAACAGTTCGCTCATCTTCCCGTCGGCATCGACGAAGATCGGTTTTCCGCTGGCGATGTCCACCACGCTCTGGTGCAGGTGCATCGCACTGCCTGGCTCATCCCCTACCGGCTTGGCCATGAACGTGGCGGTGACGTTGTGCTTGAGCGCAGCCTCGCGCATCGTGCGCTTGAACACGGTGATCTGGTCGGCCAGGTCCAGCGCATCGCCATGACGGAAGTTGATTTCCATCTGTGCCGGGCCGTCTTCATG
Source organism: Pseudomonas laurentiana (assembly GCF_014648275.1). Classification (GTDB taxonomy): domain Bacteria; phylum Pseudomonadota; class Gammaproteobacteria; order Pseudomonadales; family Pseudomonadaceae; genus Aquipseudomonas; species Aquipseudomonas laurentiana. Next base: position 33,601 of record NZ_BMQU01000018.1, on the reverse strand, counting down.
GATCAGTGTGTCGAGGTCCAGGCCTTGGGCTTCGCACCAGTCATAGACGTCTTCAAACAGCGGGTCGAATTCGTTTGCAGCATCGATTGAAAACGACTGCCGACCACTCTCGGCACGGCCCGAACGCCCCAGTGGCGCTTGCAGCGGCAGATCGGGGTCGTCACAACGCTGGGTCAGGTAGAACTCCATCTCGGGCGCGACAATGGGCTGCCAGCCTTTGTCGGCATACAGCTTCAAGACGTTCTTCAGGACGTTGCGCGGCGACAGCTCGATCGGATTGCCAGACTTGTCGAAGGTGTCGTGAATCACAATGGCGGTCGGCTCGATGGCCCACGGCACGGCATAGATGGCCGTTGAGTCTGGCCGGCAGATCATGTCGATATCCGCCGGGTCGAGCAGGTCGTAGTAGATATCGTCGTCGACGAAATCGCCGGTCACCGTCTGCAGCAACACACTTTCCGGCAGGCGCATGCCCCGTTCATGCAGGAACTTGTTGGTGGGCGCGATCTTGCCACGGGCAATCCCGGTCAAATCGCTGACCACGCACTCCACTTCAGTAATCTTGTGTTCTTTCAGCCAGGCGGACAGCTGATCGAAAGGGGTATTCATAAAAACCTCGTTGTTGTTTTGGGTAGCACCAGGAATGGCGCCCTCTACGCATCACGGGGTGCATGACGTCCCCTTTAACGCGTTGAGGGCTATCTTGGGCGAGCTGTCGAGGTTTGATCTATCCACTTTGAACAGCATGCAATGCACCAACACGGTGCACTCGGTTGAGACTATAGTGTGAGGGTTTCTTGCCACCTGCCTTGATGGGATCCGATGAACATCTTTGACTGGCTACCCACCGACGCCATCCACCTTTTCTTTGTACTGTTCCTGTCTTTTCTCATCGGGCTGGAGCGTGAAGAACATAAGACCAACAATGAACCGTATGCCTTTGGCGGCGTGCGTACCTATCCGTTGATAGGGCTCATCGGCTATTCCATTGCGGTGCTGAACAGCGGTGAAGTGCTACCGCAGGCGCTGGGTTTTGCCGTGGTGGCGGCCTTCCTGTTGCTGGCCTACTGGCACCGGCTTTCCTCTACAGGGGCGCCCGGCATCACCTCGGAAATGTCCGGGCTGGCCACCTACCTGGTGGGCGCCCTGATCTATCACGAGATGTTCTGGCTGGCTACCGCACTGACCGTCTCCAGCATCATCCTGCTGGAACTGAAGACACAGCTGGAAAACCTGGCAAAGCGCATTCAAGCCACGGACATTCTGACCTTCGCAAAATTCCTTCTGTTATCTGCGGTGATCTTGCCGCTGTTGCCGAACACCCCGCTCACCCCGTTCAAGATCAACCCCTTCACCAGTTGGCTTGTCGTGGTTGCGGTGAGCGCCCTGTCGTACGGCAGCTATGTGCTGCAGCGGGTAACCAAAAACCAGAGCAGCGTGCTGATGTCGGCACTCGTGGGCGGCGCCTATTCGTCGACCGTGACGACGGTGGTACTCGCCAGGCGCTCGCAACAGGAAGAACAGACGCACCTCTATTCTGGCGCCATCCTGATTGCGTCTGGCGCGATGTACTTGCGCCTGGCGGTCCTCCTGGCCCTGTTCAACCGCGATCTTATGAGCCGCCTGGCACTTCCCTTCATTGTCCTGGGCGGTCTGGCGATACTCGTCGGTTGGCTATGGTCACGAAGAGGATATGCCGGGGCGGCGACGATGAAGCCACTTGAACCCAAAAACCCGCTGGAGATCAGTGCCGCGCTGCTGTTTGCATTTCTGTTTGTGGGCATGCTGGTGGCGACACACCTGGCGATCGAATACTTGGGGGCCGTGGGCATCTACTCGCTGGCAACGGTGATGGGCGTCACCGATGTAGACCCGTTCATTCTCGGCATGACGCAGTCTGCCGCGAGCAGTACGCCGCTGTCGGTCGCGGCCTCTGCCATTATCGTTGCAACCTCCAGCAACAACCTGGTCAAAGGTATCTATGCCTTCACCCTGGCACCGCGCAAAACAGGCCTGGAAAGCCTGTGCTTCCTGCTAGGCCTGGCAGCCGGGGGGCTGCTGCTCCTGCTGTAGCGCCAAGTAAACAGCCACTCGATTGCGGCCTTCGGCTTTTGCCTCATACAACGCCTGGTCCGCAGCCTCAACCAGCGCAAGCGCGGCGTCCTGCGCTTGCGCGACCGGCATCACGGCAACACCGATGCTCACGGTCAGCCGACCATACGGGCTGCTGCGGTGGGCAATGTTCGAGTGGCTCAGGCGCTCAAGTACACGCTCGGCAACGGCAACTGCTCCGGCCTCCGTGGTGTTCGGCAGAATCACCGCCAACTCTTCTCCTCCGTAGCGCGCAGCCAGATCGGAGGGCCGCTTGACACACTGCTGAAGCACGCGGCTGACCACTCTCAGGCCCTCGTCCCCGGCAACATGCCCATAGGTATCGTTGAACAACTTGAAGTAATCGATATCGATCAGCAACAGAGAAAGCGGCGTGCGCTCTCGGTTAGCGCGCTTCACCTCTGTGCCAAGTACCTCCTCGAAACGCCTGCGATTAGCCAGTCCGGTCAACTGATCCATGGAAGCCAGCAGTTCCAGGCGTTCGTTGGTTTGCAACAGCGCCTCACGGGCAATCACCAGTTGGGCTTCTGCCTCGGCCCTGCGGTTGATATCGCGGATCAGGCGCAACCCTATCCCGCCGATCACAAACAACAAGGTCAACACAACACCCGCCGAGAGGCAGGCCTCCATGCGCCAGGTCGCAAGGGCTTCGTTCTTGCCCATCGCCACGGTGGTGACCAACGGCAAATGCTCATTCTTGCGGAACGCATAGAGTCGCTCGACCCCGTCAAGGCTTGAGGCAAAGGACGCCGTCCCGACAGAGCGGTCAACGAGGTACCGGGTGTAGATGGGTGACGTGGAGAAGTTGCGCCCCATGTCCTGCTCACGAAACGGGTAACGAACCAGCAGTTGGCCATCAGCATACGACAAGCCAATGGCACCCTCCTGTCCAAGGTCTAGCTTGCCGAACACATTCAGGAAGTTTTCGATACCCAGGGTCACTGCAACGACACCCGCGAACCGCCCATCACTGTGATCAAAACGTCTGCTGACCGTAATCACCCATTCGTGGGTGGAACGGCTTCGGATGGGTAGACCGATGAAAATCTCACGGGATGGATTTTCCCGGTGATGAATGAAAAACGCCCGGTCACTGCTGTTGGCGCCAACCTTGACGGGCCTGTTCGAGGACATGAGCCAATCGCCCGCCTGGTTGTAGATCGTGATGCCGCTCAGTTGGCTCAGCAGGTACTGCTGGTTACTGACCAACGCACGCAACCGCTCGATCTGCTGCGGCCCGCTCCCATCGATCTCCAGGCGCTCCACCAAGCCAAGCAGCAACATTGAACTCTGGTTGATGATGCCTTCAGCGTAGGTATCCAGTGCTTGAGTCAGGTTGAGGCTATGGAAATTGACCTCATTCAACGCCCGTTCGCGAGACGACCACACCTTCCAGACCGTCAGCAACGCCAAGGAAAAGCACACAACGAACAGCAGCAATACAGCCAGGCGAATATCACGTTTCACGTATGCACCAAACGGAAAGTCCACTTCCAAGTTGAAATGCTCTGCGCGAGAGCAACCGGCCTACACTCCTCGGCCCACCCAAAGCATACGCATCCTGTGCTCGTGGCATCAGGACATCGCTTATGATGCATGCAGAGATGACGGCCAAACGGAACAAGTCACCCATTGGTGCAAAAATCGTTTCACCAACGAGGCCGTTCTACGACACACACAAGGATCACCCCATGTTGCTCAACAAACGCGACCAGGCGCATACCGAACGCCGCCTGGTGGCGACCCTGACTGAGGCCTGCGAGACAGCAAAAGCGGAAATCGTCGGATTCTGCTGGCTGACCCACACAGTGGATTACAGGGCGTTCCCCTCCAGCCTGAGGGTTACCTGGGTCTTCGATACCCTGACCCACAAGCAACAAGCTTTGGCCAGCGGGCAAGGCGCGCGCATGGTTGAGCTGACTGCAGCGGCGCTGGTCGAAGCCGGGATCGCCCTCAGCCCGGTGTCGACACATGTGCACTACGACACGGAAGAACAATGCCAGCGCACCCATGCGGGAAACTGGCAGCAGCGTCTGGCGCGGGGTTGAAGCATGGCCAAGGATATCGAGAACCCGTGTATCTCCGTCTGCCAACTCAGCGGTGACCTGTGCCTGAGTTGTGGTCGCAGCAAGGAGGAGATCAAGAAATGGAAGCGCATGAAGCGACCGGAAAAGATGGCCGCCGTACAGCGCGCAACCCAGCGCCTGAAAGGCCTGCAAAAGAAACGCTCTTGAGTGGCCTTCGCTTTCAAGCCAACGATGCAAGCGCCGCGCAGGCACTGACACCCACGCCGACGCCATCGCTGGCAAGCCTGCATCCCACAGAAACCCCATAAGACCGCAGCGGTTGCCGTGTTGAGCGTTTCAGGCATTCACGGCGTACCGAACATCGCCGTCCAGTAGATGCCTGCATCACTCTTGGGGTCAACCGCATAGGCTGCGCCCAGTTCGCGGAACCGCGGGTTCATCAGGTTGGCACAGTGGCCAGGGCTGGCCAGCCAGCCGTCGACCACCTTGCGTACGGTGTCTTGCCCGGCGGCAATGTTCTCGCCAATCAGTTGGCCGCTGTAACCTGCCAGTTCAGCCCGGTCACCCGGTGTACGACCCTCGCGGTCCTTGTGATCGAAGAAGTTGTGGTTGGCCATGGAGCGGGTATGGCCCTCAGCCGCTGTCGCCAGTGTCACATTCCAGGCCAACGGCGTTGTCGCGCTAAAGGGCTGAGTGCCGCACTGGCGGGCCTGACCACGTGCGCTATTGACCTGTTCAAGGAGCTTCTGGCCCTCGGCCTGCCAGTCGCCCAGTCGACCGGCCAACAGCGGTCGAGCCAGCACGATGCGCCAGGCACGGTCCTCCCGGCTGACACCGATATCGACGAACTGCGGGTCCAGCACGATCTGGCAGAAACTCTCCTGCACCGCCTTCATCGCGGCCTGCGCATCACGCGGCCCGGACAAGCTGATCGCCTGTACATTGACCATCGGGTAGGACGCTCGGGCCAGCGCCTGCTGCAGGTCGCCAACACCACTGGCGGACAACACCAGACGCGGATCGGCTGCAAGCGGTGGCAACTCCTGCGAAGCCTGCCCCGCACAGCGCTGCACCTGGCCGCGGTAGGCATTGATCGACTCGACCAGTTGCGTCTCCTCGGTTGCTGCAGCGGCAGCAACCGACACCAGCCCCGCAGACACCGCGGCAACACCCATAGCGAATGATAGGACGCGCATGTAACTCTCCCTTTTACTGATGGTGCTAATAATGCGCGAAATCCCCCCCTACGGCACAAGGGCTTTACTCAAGGTGCACCAAACAGCATCGTCCAGTAGACCCCGGCATCGCTGCGCGCGTTTGTCGCATAGGCTGCGCCAACCTGAGTAAACATCGGGTTCATCAGGTTGGCGCAGTGGCCTGGGCTGGCCAGCCAGCCCGCCAATGCCTTGTTCGCCGAGCCCTGCCCGGCGGCGATGTTCTCGCCAATCTGCCGGCCGCGGTAGCCGGCCGCCCATGCCCGATCAGCGGGCATATCGCCCTCAAGGTCGCGATGGGACAGGTAGCTGCCGCTGGCCATCGACCGGCTATGCCCTTGGGCTGCGGCGCCCAGGGCGCTGCTCCACGTGAGCGGCCGGGCGGCGGCAAAACGTTTACGACCACAGAGGCGCGGCTTTGCCCGCGCCGCGTTGACCTGTGCCAGCAAGGTCGTACCCGCCGCACGCCGATCCTCCAGGTGACCCTCGAACAAGGGGCGCGCCAGCACGACTCGCCACTCACCGTCGTCGCGACGGACGCCTATATCGGTGTACTGGTTATCAAGCAAGGCTGCGCAGTAATCACTCTGCAATTGATCAAACGCCTCTTCGGCATCGTAGGCACCCACCAATCGAATGCTCCGCACTGCAACGGCTCGATAGCCGGAGTCCTTCAACGCCTCGCGCATTTCACCGCGATAGCGAATCGGCAATGCCAGGCTCGACTTCAACGCCAGTGGCGGTAAGGCACGGCCGGCGCTTCTGTTGCAACGCTGGGGGTGGGCACGGTAGTCGTTGATCGCCTCTGCCAACTGCCGTTCTCCACCCGCCTCGGCAGGGCCAGCGAACAAAGGCAACAAGGGCATGAGGCAGAGCGAGGCAACGCGGGAACAGCGAACGGCTTGGCGCATGAGGCAGACAGCTCTGAAGAGAGGACGACAGAAAAGGCAGTAACGCAGCCAAGGCATGACACGCCAAGGCAGGGCCTAAGACTGGAGCGGCTGCACAAGGTTCATGGGGCGAAGGGCATTTTTACAAAACCGACGGGGGCACCCGCCGGATCAGGGCCTTGGGGTCGTCGCGTCGTGGTACAGCGGCCCGAGGGCCGCTGTGAGCAGTCAGGCGGGGAGTGATGTCAGGCGCGGAGTCCAGCCAGGCAACGTTCGAAAATATCCAGGCCTTCCTCGAACACGTCTGGCTCGATGGTCAGCGGCGCAAGCAGACGCACGATATGCCGGTATTTGCCACTCGGCATGATCAACAGCCCTGCCTCGCGGGTGGTTTGCAACAACGTGGCCAGCAGCTGAGGCGCTGGCGAGCCGTCCGCATTTACCAACTCGATGCCCCGCATGGCGCCCGTGCCGGTCAAGCGCCCCAAATGAGCGGACAGACCGGACGCTTTCCAGCGCTGATAACGCTCGACAATCGCCCGCTCCTGCCGCTCGCCCCAGGTAGAAAGGTTGGTGTCGCTCATTTGCTCCAGGCTGGCCAACGCCGCCGCACAGGCAATCGGGTTACCCGAATAGGTCCCCCCCAATGCGCCGCGCTGCAGCGTGTCCATCAATTGCCGACGGCCCACCACTGCGCCCAGCGGCACCCCGCCAGCAATGCTCTTGCCGAGCAGCAGCAGGTCCGGCTCGATACCCAGGCGAGCAAAGCCGAAACGTTGGCCCGTGCGGCCGAAACCAGACTGAATTTCATCGACAATCAGCAAGATCCCGCGTTCATCGCAGAACTGACGCAGGTGCTGGGCAAACGCAGGCTCCAGCGCCAGGAACCCCCCCTCGCCCTGAACCGGCTCCAGGATGAAGCAGGCCACCTCGTTGACGTCGATTTCGACACTGAACAGGCGCTCCATGGCCTTCAGCGCCTCGTCGACAGTGACGTTGTTGTCCGGGCTGGGGTACGGCAAGTGATAGACCGGCCCCGGCAACACACCAATGCCCTGTTTGTAGGGGGCAACCTTGCCATTGAGGTTCAGGGTGGCCAGGGTACGCCCATGAAAACCACCATCGAACGCCACCACCGCAGTGCGCCGGGTGACGCCACGGGCGATTTTCAGGGCATTCTCGGCCGCTTCGGCACCGCTGTTGGTGAGCATGCCACTGGCCGGGTAGCTCAGGCCGACGAACGCCACAAGCCGCTCCATCAACTGAACGTAAGGCGTGTGCGGTACAGCGTTGAATGCCGAGTGGGTCAAGCGTGTCGCTTGCGCCTGAATCGCCGCCACCACCGCCGGGTTGCAATGGCCCAGGTTGAGCACGCCGATACCGCCGACAAAGTCGATGTAACGCTTGCCATCGACATCCCAGACCTCGGCATTACGGCCGTGGTCGAGCTCGATCGGGTGAACAATTGCGATGGACTTGCTAATGGTTTGCGCAGGCATGAAAAGCGCCGCTCCCGTGTCTTGAGGGTCGTGTATGGCGGCTATCTAAGCGAGTGACGGTGGCCTGGCACAAGCGAATAAAAATTCTACTGTCATTCCTAAAATTATCGAATCCAACGTTACCCACTACAGGCAATACCGTAAGAAGGTTTCCCTTAAGACCTCGCACGACCGTCCCAGGCAAACACTGGATTCCTCCACGGAATGATGTTCTGAGTATTGCTCGTTTGTTGATGCGCCGCGGGTCGACCAATACTGATCTGGATCAATAACCAGGACTCAGATGCGGTACCGACACGGAAGGTTTCCTTACTAACGATTGTTCAGCGCCGGCTCACCCCCGTTCGGACCTGTGAGCCAAGGGACTGCTGAACCGAGGGTTGATGCATGACTTCAAACAATAACAACCGCGGGCAACGCTCGCTCAAGCATGGTCTGACCACACGCCAGGTCTCGATGATTTCCATCGCGGGCATCATCGGTGCAGGCTTGTTCATCGGCTCCTCCAACGCCATCGCCACCGCTGGCCCGGCCATCCTGATCTCCTACGCACTGACCGGTCTGCTGGTGCTGTTGGTGATGCGCATGCTCGGCGAAATGGCCGTCGCAAACCCGAACAGCGGCTCGTTCTCCACCTACGCCGGCGAGGCCATTGGCCCTTGGGCCGGCTTCACCATCGGTTGGCTGTACTGGTGGTTCTGGGTGTTGATCATCCCGGTGGAAGCCATCGCCGGTGCCGACATCCTGCATGCCTGGTACCCCGCCATCCCGTCCTGGGCCTTCACCTTCCTGATCATGATCACCCTGTCGGCCACCAACCTGATCAGCGTGCGCAATTTCGGCACCTTCGAGTACTGGTTCGCCCTGATCAAGATCATCGCCATCCTGGCCTTCATCGGCGTATGCAGCGCGGCCGTGCTGGGCTACTGGCCGCTGGCTGAAGTCTCGGGTGTCGGCCAACTGCTGAGCAATGGCGGCTTCATGCCGAATGGCTTTGGTGCGGTGCTGGGCGGTATTCTGGTGACCATCTTCTCGTTCTTCGGCGCCGAAATCGTCACCATCGCCGCCGACGAAACCGAGAACCCCAAAGAGAAGATCCGCCGCGCCACCAACCTGGTGATCTACCGCATTGCGATCTTCTACATCTTCTCGATTTTCTTCATCGTCTCGCTGGTTGCCTGGAACGACCCACGGTTGCTGCAAGTCGGCTCGTTCCAGCGCGCACTGGAAGTGCTCAACGTGCCAGGGGCGAAACTGATCGTTGACCTGGTAGTGTTCGTCGCCGTGACCAGTTGCATGAACTCGGGCCTGTACACCGCCTCGCGCATGCTGTACTCGCTGGGTGCACGCGGCGAAGCACCGACTGCAACCCGCTACATTTCGCGCAGCGGCGTGCCGACCGTGGCCGTGCTGATGTCCACCCTGGCAGGCTTCGTCGGCTGCCTGATCAACTACCTGTTGCCGGGCAAGGTCTTTGGCTTCCTGCTCTCGACCACCGGCGCCATCGCCCTGCTGGTGTACCTGGTGATCGCGGTGTCACAACTGCGCATGCGTAAACAGCTGGAGCAAAAAGGCCAGACCCCGGTATTCCGGATGTGGCTGTTCCCATGGCTGACCTGGTTCGTCATCGCCTTGATCTGCAGCGTGCTCGGCTACATGTTGTTCAGCGCCGCGTATCGCTATGAAACCCTGATGACCGCAGCCGTGGCCGGCATCGTCCTGATGATCAGCCTGGTGCGTAAATCGGCCACGGCAACACCCGCCCCTGCCGCCGCGCAACGCGGCTAAGTGATTGACTGAGCTGGCGTTCGATGTTCAGATGCGCGCCAGTTTCAGGTGTCCTGCGCCGCCGTGCGCAGGGTGAAACGGGAAGCCGGTGCGTCTTTTGACCAGTCCGGCGCTGCCCCCGCAACGGTAAGCGAGCGAGGCCTTCGACAGACCACTGTGCCATGGCATGGGAAGGTGAAGGCCTCATGACCCTCGCAAGCCCGGAGACCGGCCTGAAGCCTTGTTTGGCAACCCCGCGGTGGGCGGGCGCAGGCCGGTTGGCGGGCGCCTGCGTGCTCGTCATGCCTCTATGCGTTATTCCCCCGGGATTCATTCATTCCTGTTTCAGCCTGGAACGACATGTCCCGCACTTACCTGTTTCACACCCTTGTGTCCTCTGCTTGCCTCTCGCTTTCACTGCCGTCACTGGCCACTGACGACACCGAACACATCCTTGCCCTGCCCTCGACCGCCATCACTGGCGACCTTGATAGCGAGCGAGAAGCCATCACTCTGGCGACACCACTGCCGGCCGGTTCCCGACTGAACCTCAGTGCACTGGAGACACCCGCCAGCACCAGCAGCCTCGATGCCGAGGCCATCGACGGGCGCAACAACCGCAGTGTGCAGGAGGCGGTCAGCCGCTCACCGGGCATCACCTCCGTGGGCACCCCGGGCAACGGCAACACGGCCCTCTCTGCCCGAGGCTTCAGCGGTCACAGCTCGGTGATGACCCTGTTCGACGGCTCGCGGTTGTACACCGGTGCGGGCACCCAGAGCTTCCCGGTAGACCCGTGGATGGTCGAGCGCATCGACATCCTTCGCGGCCCGGCCTCGGTGCTGTATGGCGAGGGAGCAACCGGGGCGGTGATCAACGTGATCCCGAAGAAGCCCTTTGCCGGAGAGATTCGAAACCACCTGCGCCTGGGCTACGGCTCGTATGACCGCCAGCAATTGGGCCTGGACAGCGGCGGTTCGTTAAGCGAGCGGCTGAGCTACCGGCTTACCCTCAACCGTGAGCAAAGCAACGGCTGGATTGATCGCGGCGACTCAGAAAACCTCAGCCTGAGTGCAGCGCTGCGCTGGGATGCCAGCGATGACCTGAGCTTCACCCTCGCCCACGAACGTGGTGACAGTGAGCCGATGAACGACTTCGGCACCCCGCTGATCGACGGCCGCTACCGCGACAGCCTGCGCAAAAAGAACTACAACCTCCACGACGCGGTACAGCGCTACCACGATGAGTGGACACGACTGAACAGCGACTGGACGATCAACGAAAACCTGACCGCCAGCAACCAGCTCTACTACATCAAGAGCCGCCGACACTGGCGCAATGCCGAGGACTATAGCTGGGACAGCGGCCGCGACCAGCTGCTGCGCCAGAGCTACCTGCACATCAAGCATGACCAGGAGCAAATCGGCGACCGGCAAAGCTTCACCCTCGACCATGGGCTGTTCGGCCTGACGAGCAAGACCGTGGTCGGTGCCGAGTACAACCGGATTCGTTTCGACGTCGACAGCAACGCGCCCTACACCGACAACGGCGGCGACTACATCGACCCGTGGCAACCGGCCCCGGGTTACTTCGGCAGCCAGGACCCCACCCGCCCGCAAACCCACAGCACCACCCAGACCTTTGCCCTGTTTGCGGAAAACCGCACACAATTGTCAGAGCGCTGGTCGTTGGTCACCGGTATTCGCCGTGACCAGAACCACATCGACCGTGACAACCGGGTCGACGGCACGCACAGCGACCGCAGCCTCGACGGTGGCAACTGGCGTGCCGGGCTGGTGTACGCAGTCACCGAGCAGCTGTCGCTGTACGGCCAGTACTCCACCAGTGAAGATGGGGTTGGCGACCTGATCAGCCTCAGCCCGGCCGCGCAGCAGATGGACCTGACCGAGTCGAAGCAAACCGAGCTCGGCCTCAAGCAGCAGTTCTGGAACGGCCGTGGCGAGTGGACACTGGCGGCTTATCAGATCGTGAAGAAGAAGCTGCCGGTGGTCACCGACAGCCACACGCGACTCACCCAGCAAGTCGGCCAGCAGTCCTCCGAAGGCCTGGAGGCAACCCTTGAGCTGGCCCTCGCGCAACAGTGGCACGTCTCGGCAAACGCCTCGGTAGTGCGTGCGGCGTATGATGATTTCGACGAGGTGGTTGCCGGCACTATCGTGTCCCGCGTGGGCAACCGACCGATCAATGTGCCACGGCGCACCGCCAACCTCTGGCTCCGCAAGGCCCTGCGCAATGACCTGGATGCCGGCCTTGGCCTGCGTTACGTTGATGCGCGCTATGCCGACACGGCCAACCAGGCGACGGTACCGGGCTACACCGTGGTCGATGGGAATCTCGGCTGGCAACTGCTACCGGAGGTGCGTTTGGGCCTGCAGGTGAACAACCTGCTCGATCGCCGCTATGCCGTCACCGCCCATAGCGCTGAGCAATGGCTGATGGGGGCGCCGCGCTCGTACTTCGCCACCCTCGATTACCGCTTCTAAGGCACAAGGAACCGCCGATCATGACCGCATTGACTATCCACCAACTGCGCTGGACGCCGACAGCACTCGAGCGTCGTCAGCACTGGTTGCTGAACGGCATCGACCTGCACGTGGCCGCCGGTGAGTTCGTCGGCCTGATCGGTCCCAATGGCAGTGGCAAGACCAGCCTGTTGCGCTGTGCCTACCGCTTCAACCCACCCTTGGCCGGTCAGGTCAGCCTGGACGGCAATGACCTTTGGCAGCAACGTCCGCGCTGGAGTGCGCAACGCATCGCCGTGGTCCTGCAGGAATTTCCTCAAGCCTTCGGCCTCACCGTGGCCGATGTCGTGGCCATGGGCCGCACGCCCCACCAGGGGATGTTTGCCGGCGACAACGAGGCAGACCGCCAGTTGATCGAGCAGACCCTCGACGCCGTTGGCCTGGGGGACGTTCATCAGCATGATTTCGCCACCCTGTCCGGCGGCGAGAAGCAGCGCGTGCTGCTGGCCCGTGCATTGGTGCAGCAACCCCGCCTGCTGATACTCGACGAACCGACCAACCACCTCGACCCTCGCTACCAACTGGAACTACTGGGCCACTTGCGCCGCCTGGGTTTGAGCACCCTGGCCAGTTTCCACGACCTGAACCTGGCTGCGGCATTCTGCGACCGCCTCTACGTCATCGACAACGGCTGCCTTGTCGCCAGCGGGACACCCGCTGAAGTGCTGACTGCCGAGCGCCTGCATCAGGTGTTCGGTGTGCACGCACTGGTCGACACTCACCCACTGGCCGGCTACCCGCGCATTACCTGGATCACCGAACCATGAAACGACAACGTCCCTACCTGGCCTGGCTTGCGCTGCTGCCGGCCCTCTCGACCCATGCCAGCACCTACCCGCTTGGTGTGCAGAGTTGCAACCGCCAGGTCACGTTCGAACAGGCGCCACAGCATGTGGTCAGCCACGACATCAACCTGACCGGAATGTTGCTTGCCCTCGGCCTGCGCGAACATATGGTCGGCTACACCGGCATCAGCGGCTGGAAAACCCTTGACCCGAAACTCAGCACGGCCCTCGACGGTGTGCCAGAGCTCGCCAGCCACTACGCCAGCGAAGAGAACCTGCTGAACGCGGGCGCCGACTTTTTTTTCGCCGGCTGGGGCTATGGCATGCGGATTGGCGGCCCGGTCACCCCGGCCAGCCTGGAGCCGCTGGGGATCAAGGTCTATGAACTGAGCGAGTCCTGCTCGCGGATCATGCCGCAACGCGAGGCCAGCCTTGACGACCTGTACCGCGACCTGGCCAATCTCGGGCGGATTTTCTCGGTCGAAGCCCGCGCCGAAACGTTGATCAACACCCTGCGCCAACGTATCGCCCGGGTTCAGACGAGGCTGGCGGCAACACACGAAACACCGCGCGTATTCCTCTATGACAGCGGCGAAGACCGCCCCATGACCTCTGGACGACTCGGTATACCGCAAGCGCTGTTGACGACGGCGGGTGGCCACAACGTCATGGACGATATCGCCGCCAGTTGGACCCAGGTCAACTGGGAAAGTGTGGTCGAGCGCGACCCCGAGGTCATCCTGATCGTCGACTACGGCCCACGCACCTGGCAACAGAAGCGTGATTTCCTGCTGCAGCACCCGGCGCTACAGGGCGTGCGTGCAATCCGCGAGCAGCGCTTTATCGTGCTGCCTTATGTGGCAGTGACACCGTCCGTGGACAACGCCGAGGCCATCGAAACCATCGCCAATGCCCTGCATCCACAGCCCCTGGCGCAGGCAGGTCAGTGATGCCGATCCGTAGCGTGGCGGCGTACCGCCTGTTGGTGCTTGGATTACTGGGCGTGCTGCTGGTGTCGTGCATGACGGCGTTGGCCTTTGGCCCGGCGAGCGTGCCCGTGTCGAACGTCTGGGGAATTGTTGGCGAGCAGTTGGGGTTACGCAGTGGCGGTGACTGGACACAGGGCCAGTCGCGCATCGTCTGGTTGATTCGTGCGCCACGGGTGTTACTGGGCGCACTGGTTGGCGCGGGCCTGGCCCTGGTCGGCACCGCCCTGCAGGCCGTGACCCGCAACCCGCTGGCCGACCCGCACCTGCTTGGCGTCAGTTCCGGTGCGGCGCTGGGCGCCGTGCTGGTGGTGCTGTTCCTCGGCGATTTTGCCGGGGTGTTCAGCCTGCCCCTGGCCGCCTTCATCGGTGCCTTGGGCAGCATGACCCTGGTGCTGGCGGTGGCCAATCAACAAGGCCGGTTGAGCAGCGAACGGTTATTGCTGGCTGGGGTGGCGGTGTCGTTCGTGCTGATGGCACTGGTCAACCTGCTGCTGTACACCGGCGACCAACACGCCAGCAATTCGGTGATGTTCTGGATGCTCGGCGGGCTTGGCCTGGCGCGCTGGGAGATACTCTGGTTACCGGCCTTGTGCCTGCTACTCGGCCTGCTCGCCTTGTTGGCTCTGGCCCGTGGTTTGAACGCATTGATGAGCGGAGAACACACGGCAGTGAGCCTGGGGTTCAATGTCCAGGCCGTGCGCGTGCAGGTGTTCGTCTGCACCGCATTGCTGACCGGGGTGCTGGTAGCGTTGTCCGGGGCGATTGGCTTTGTCGGCTTGATGCTGCCCCACCTGGCCCGGCGTCTGGTGGGCGCCGAACACCGGCGACTGTTGCCGGTCAGCGCCTTGCTCGGCGGTTTGTTTCTGGTCTGGGTGGACGTCGCCGCCCGTACACTGATCGCACCGCAAGACTTGCCCATCGGCATCGCCACGGCAGCGATTGGCGGAGTGTTCTTCATCGCCCTGCTACGGCGTCGATAGGGAACCCCAGCCTTACTGGTGGTCCCGGCGCCGCGCATGAAGCGTGAGAACACAAGGGCTACGCAGGCAAGGTGTAGCGTTCGGCAAAGTATTGACGGAAAAACTCCACCGCAACGCGAACCTTCGCCGAACTGGCCAGTGGCGAGGCATACACCGCCCAGATATCTGCGGGCTGATGGTAGTCGCTCAGCACCTGCACCAACCGCCCTGCCGCCAGGCTGTCGTGCAGGTCCCACCAGGAGCGCAGCAGTATCCCCCGACCATCCAGGCACCACTGGTGGGCCACTTCACCATGGTTGGTCGACAATGTACCGGTCACACGCACGCTCTCCTCGCCCTGCTGGCCTTCCAGTTGCCAGATCCCGAACGGGTGGTCGCGCTCCTTGATCACCAGGCAGTCATGGCTGGCCAACTCCGCCAGGGTCCGGGGGGTGCCACAGCGCTCAAGGTAGTCTGGGGAGGCACAGAGCACACGGCGGTTCTTCGCCAGCGGTTTGGCGATCAGGTTGGGGGCGATGGTGTTGCCCACGCGGATATCCAGGTCGACCCCTTCATCGATCAAGTCAACCAGCCGGTCATGCACGTCCAGACGGATATCCAGCTTCGGGTAACGTTCGGCCAGCTCCGACAAGGCCGGGGCAACGAAGCGCCTGCCCAGCCCCAGGCTGCTGGCAATACGCAGCTGCCCTACCGGCTCACGGTGCTGGGCACTGATGTCGTCCCCCATACGCTGCACCGCGTCAAAGATATGCAGTGCCCACCGGTACACGCGCTCGCCCTCTTCGCTCACCGACACGCGCCGGGTGGTGCGGTGCAGCAAGCGCACGCCCAGGTTTTGTTCAAGCACGCGAATGCGCTTGCTGATGAACGCGGCTGACATTCCCAACTCATCGGCAACCGCCGCAAAGCTGGCACGTTTGGCGACCTGGACAAAAATCGTCAGGTCTTCAAGGCTGGGCATATTATTCACGATACGTGCACTAAGAATCCATGATTGACGAGATTATCTCTGAACACAGCCCTTATAGCATGGTCCGCACCTGTTCCCTAGACAACGAGTGTGCCCCCCATGAGCAAGACATTCCGTATCGCCGCAATCCCTGGCGATGGCATCGGTAACGAAGTTCTCCCAGAAGGTATTCGTGTGGTCGAGGCGGCTGCGCGAAAACACGGCCTGAACCTTGAGTTCGAATTCTTCGAGTGGGCCAGCTGCGATTACTACCTGGCCCACGGCAAGATGATGCCGGACGACTGGTTCGAGCAGCTCAAAGGGTTCGATGCACTGTACTTCGGCGCGGTCGGCTGGCCGGACAAAGTACCGGACCATATTTCCCTGTGGGGTTCGCTGCTCAAGTTCCGCCGCGACTTCGACCAGTACGTGAACATCCGCCCGGTTCGCCTGTTCCCTGGCGTGCCGTGCCCGCTGGCCGGACGCCAGCCAGGCGATATCGACTTCGTGGTGATCCGCGAAAACACCGAAGGCGAATACTCGTCGCTGGGTGGACGGATGTTCGAAGGCACCGAGAATGAGTTCGTCCTGCAGGAGTCGGTGTTCACCCGCCGTGGCGTCGACCGTATCCTCAAGTACGCCTTCGACCTGGCCCAGACCCGCGAGCGCAAGCACCTGACTTCGGCGACCAAATCCAATGGCATGGCGGTCAGCATGCCGTACTGGGACGAGCGCACCGCCGCCATGGCTGCGCACTACCCCGAGGTGAGTTGGGACAAGCAGCACATCGACATCCTCTGTGCACGCTTCGTACTGCAACCCGAGCGCTTCGACGTGGTCGTAGCCTCTAACCTGTTCGGCGACATTCTCTCCGACCTGGGCCCGGCCTGTGCCGGCACCATCGGTATCGCGCCGTCGGCCAACCTCAACCCGGAGCGCACGTTCCCGTCACTGTTCGAGCCGGTACACGGTTCGGCGCCAGACATCTTCGGGCAGAACATCGCCAACCCGATCGCCATGATCTGGTCCGGTGCACTGATGCTGGAATTCCTCGGCAACGACGGTGCCGACCGGCGCTATCGCGCTGCACACGACGACATCCTCAAGGCCATCGAACAGGTCATCGCCGACGGTGACACCACCCGCGACATGGGCGGCAGCGCGTCCACCCAACAGGTTGGCAAGGCCATCGCCGAACTGATCGGGGCCTGATCACCCAGGGCCGGTTGTCAGGATTGTCCGACAACCGGCTTTCGCGTGCTTGCAGTCCACGACGATTCTATGCAAACTGTTAACCGAAAGATTCATGTTAACTTTCGGTTAACGACAAGGAGAGTAGAGGTACCGCAGTACCCCGGACTTGCACCGGGCCAAGCACTACGTACGCCAACGTCCAGGAGACGATGATGTCCCACAAAAATAAAAAGATTGATGTGTTTCTGATTACCGTGAGCCTTATAGCCGTGCTGCTCACTGTCATCGGGTTAGCCTTGTTCCCCACCCAGGCCGAAACCACGGCCAACCAGTTGTTCGAGTTTTCTACCCGCACCTTCGGTACCAGCGTGCAGTTGCTGGTGTTCATCAGCTCTCTGGCGGTGCTGTACCTGGCATTCAGCAAGTACGGCAACATCCGCTTCGGCAGTGGTAAACCGGAATACTCCACGACCACGTGGGTGTTCATGTTCATCTGCGCCGGCATGGGCTCTTCGACCCTCTACTGGGGCGTCATGGAATGGGCCTACTACTACCAGACGCCGGGCTTGAACATCGTTCCGCAGTCGCGCCAGGCACTGGAATACAGCGTCAGCTACTCGTTCTTCCACTGGGGCATCAGCGCCTGGTCGATCTACGCGCTGGCCTCCCTGGCCATGGCCTACCACTTCCATGTCCGCAAGAAGAGCGGCCTGAACCTGGCCTCGATCGTTGAAGCGGTAACCGGCTTCAAGGCCACCGGCCCGGTCGGCCGCACCGTGGACCTGATCTTCCTGCTGACCATGATGGGCGCACTGACCGTATCCCTGGCCCTGACCGCCTCGACCCTGACCCGTGGCCTGTCTGACCTGGCGGGCACGCCCAACACCTTTACCGTGCAACTGATGGTGATCGGTGGCGTGGCGGTGCTGTTCTCGCTCAGTTCCTACATCGGTATCGACGGCGGCCTGCAGCGCCTGAGCAAGATGGTCTGCATCGGTGCGCTGGTGTTTGCCGGGGTGGTACTGCTGGTCGGCCCAACGCAGTTCACCATCAACAACACGGCCAATGCCGTCGGCGTCATGATTCAGAACTACGTGCACATGAGCCTGTTCACCGACCCTGCCGGTGACGGTGCCTTCACCCGCAACTGGACGGTGTTCTACTGGTTGTGGTGGGTGTCCTACGCTCCGGGCGTGGCCATGTTCGTGACCCGCGTTTCCCGTGGTCGGCAGATCAAGGAAGTGGTCTTCGCCCTGCTGCTGGGTGGCAGCTTCGGGTGCTGGTTCTTCTTCGGCGCACTGGAAAGCTACAGCATGCACCAGTTCATCACAGGCGCCATTGACGTACCGAAGATCCTCACGGAACAAGGTGGTGAAAGCGCGGTGAGTGCGCTGCTGACCGCCCTGCCGCTGGGCAAGGTATTCCTCGCCGTGTACCTGTTCATCATGGCCGTGTTCTGCGCCTCGCACATGGACGCCGCCGCCTATGCCGTCGCGGCCACCAGTACCCCGAACCTGCGCGAAGGTGAAGACCCAACGCCAACTCACCGTCTGTTCTGGTGCCTGGTGTTGACCCTGGTGCCACTGGCCATGCTGTTCGCCAAGGCCTCGCTGTCGACCATGAAAACCGCCGTCGTGCTCACTGCGATCCCTTTCATGCTGATCCTGCTGGTGAAGATCTACGGCTTCTTCAAATGGATGCTTCAGGACTACAGCCACGTGCCGGCGTACCGCATCGAAGAAGAAGCAGCACGACTGGCAGGCGAATCACCTGAAGAAAAAGCCCCAGCGCCTGCGGCAGTCGCAACGCCATAACCACGGCAACTGTCTGCTCGCCCTCAGGGATCGAGGCGGCAGGCTATTTTTTTGCCCAGGCTGTTAACCAACAGATACTCGTTAACCAATAAGTAAAAAGTACGCCGCTGACGCGTCCGTGCCTGTAAGAGGAAAACACCATGAATGATTTCAAACGTCTGCCCGCCGACTTCTGCAGCAACGCCGATGAAGCCTTTACCATTCCGGCGAATTTCTACACCCAGCAATCGGTGTTTGAACATGAGAAAGAAGCGATCTTCGCCCATAGCTGGATCTGTGTAGGCCACCGCAGTGAAGTCGCCGAGAACAACGCTTACATCACCCGTGAAGTGATCGGCGAAAGCATCATCGTTGTTCGTGGTCGTGACAGCGTGCTGCGCGCCTTCTACAACGTCTGCCCACACCGTGGTCATCAGCTGCTCAGTGGCAGCGGCAAGGCCAAGAACGTCATCACCTGCCCTTACCACGCCTGGACCTTCAAGCTCGATGGCGAGCTGGCCCATGCCCGTAACTGCGAAAACGTGGTGAACTTCGACAAGGAAAACTCCACCCTGGTGCAGTTGCGCGTCGAGGAATACGCCGGCTTCATCTTCATCAACATGGACATGGAGGCCGGCACCGTTGAAGAACAGCTGCCGGGCCTGGAAGCGCGCATGCGTCAAGCCTGTGCAGTGATCGATGACTTGCACCTGGCCGCCCGCTTCGTCAGCGACACCCCGGCCAACTGGAAGTCGATCGTCGACAACTACCTGGAGTGCTACCACTGCGCGCCGGCCCACCCAGGCTTCGCCGATTCGGTAGACGTGGGCCAGTACACCCATACCACCTTTGGTAACTGGACCTTGCAGTACGGCCTGGCCAAACCCTCGGAGCAGTCCTTCACGTTCGATGAGTCGGTGAAAGACCCATCCTTCGCCGGTTTCTGGACCTGGCCATGCACCATGTTCAACGTACCGCCAGGCGCGAACTTCATGACCGTGATCTATGAGTTCCCGGTCGATGCCGAGACCACGCTGCAGCATTACGACATCTACTTCCTGAACAAGGACATCACCGAAGAGCAGCAGAAGCTGATCGACTGGTACCGCGAAGTGTTCCGCCCTGAAGACCTGCGTCTGGTGGAAAGCGTGCAGAAGGGCCTGAAGTCCCGTGGCTACCGTGGCCAGGGCCGGATCATGGCCGACCGTCAGCGCAGCGGCATGAGCGAGCACGGCATTGCCCACTTCCACAACCTGATCGCCGTCGCCCATATCAACGACTGACCCTGCCAGCCGCCGGCCTACGGGTCGGCGGCGGTATACGGAGTGCCTTGCGTGAAACTTAACGATTCCAAACTGTTCCGCCAGCAAGCCTATATCGCTGGCGCCTGGTGCGAGGCCGATGACGGTCGCCACCTGGCCGTGACTGATCCGGCCAATGGCAACGTGCTCGGCCATGTACCGCTGATGGGCGGCGCCGAAGCGGTGCGGGCCATCGAAGCCGCTGAAGCCGCACTGGACGGCTGGCGCGGACGCACCGCCAAGGACCGCGCACAGGTGCTGCGCCGCTGGTTCGAGCTATTGCTCGAGCATGAGCAAGACCTGGCCCGGTTGATGACTCTGGAACAAGGCAAGCCGCTGCACGAAGCCCTGGGTGAAATTCGCTACGCGGCCTCGTTTGTCGAGTGGTTCGCCGAGGAAGGCAAACGCGTCTATGGCGACGTCATTCCAAGCCCGGCCAGCGACAAGCGTCTGCTGGTGATCAAGCAAGGCATCGGTGTCTGTGCCGCCATCACCCCGTGGAACTTCCCGGCGGCGATGATCACGCGCAAAGTCGCCCCGGCACTGGCTGCAGGCTGCACCATCGTGGTCAAGCCGGCCAACGAAACCCCCTTCTCGGCTTTGGCCCTGGCCGAACTGGCCGAGCGTGCGGGCGTACCGGCGGGTGTGTTCAGCGTGGTCACCGGTGATGCGCCAGCCATCGGCGCGCAACTGACCGGTCACCCGTCCGTGCGCAAGCTCAGCTTCACCGGTTCGACCCCGGTTGGTCGCCTGCTGATGGGCCAATGCGCCGAAACCATCAAGAAGGTGTCACTCGAACTGGGCGGCAACGCGCCGTTCATTGTGTTTGAAGATGCCGACATCGATGCCGCCGTGGAAGGTGCCCTGATCGCCAAGTACCGCAACGCCGGGCAAACCTGCGTCTGCGTGAACCGCTTCTATGTGCATGACCGTGTGTATGCGCAATTCACCGAACGCTTCGTCGAGCGCGTGCGCGCCCTGGGCGTCGGCCATGGCCAAAGCGAAGGCACGCAGGTCGGCCCGCTGATCAGCGACAAGGCGGTGGCCAAGGTCCAGAGCCTGATCGACGACGCGGTGAGCAAAGGCGCCGAGGTAGTGCTTGGTGGCAAGGCCCATGCCCTGGGCGGAAACTTCTTCGAGCCGACCGTGCTGGCCAACATCGGCCCGGGCATGGAGCTGCTGGACGAGGAAATCTTCGGCCCGGTGGCAGCACTGGTGCGTTTTTCCAGTGATGACGAAGTCATCACCCTGGCCAATGACACCCTGTATGGCCTGGCGGCGTACTTCTACAGCCGCGACCTGGCGCGGGTCTTCAAGGTGGCCGAACGCCTGGAGTACGGCATGGTCGGGGTCAATACCGGGCTGATCTCCAACGAAGTCGCCCCCTTTGGCGGGGTCAAGCAATCCGGCCTGGGCCGCGAAGGCTCGAAGTACGGCATCGAGGATTATCTGGAAATCAAGTACCTGTGCCTGGCCGTTTAACCGGGCATTGAGTTACAGCGTGCGGCAGGGCCTGCCGCGCGTTGCTGCAGTCGAGGTGAACCATGGCCAACACATATGAAATGTTCAACGTGCGGGTAACCGCGGTAGAACAAGCAACACCACTGATCAAGCGCTTCACCCTGGCGCGCGACGATGGCGCAGCGATGCCGGCCTTCACCGGTGGTAGCCACATCATCGTACAAATGCAGGGTGCCGACGGCAGCCAGTTCAGCAATGCCTACTCGCTGATGAGCGACCCGCGCGACACCCGCAGCTACCAGATCGGCGTACGCCTGGAAGAGCAGTCCAAGGGTGGTTCGGCGTTCATGCACCAGCAGGTCGAGGTCGGCAGCACCTTGACCATCTCCAGCCCGAACAACCTGTTCGCCCTGGACCCGACAGCCGGACGCCACGTGCTGATTGCCGGCGGTATCGGCATCACACCATTCCTGGCACAACTGCATGAACTGGAAGGTGGCGACACCGACTACGAACTGCACTACGCCTTCCGCAGCCCAGAGCACGGCGCCTTTCAGGATGACCTTTCGGCCGGGCCCCATGCCGGGCGCACCCGGTTCTACATTGACAGCCTGGCGCGCAAACTCGACCTGGTCGCACTCTGCGCCGACCTGGCGGAAGACGCCCACCTCTATGTCTGCGGACCCAAGCCTCTGATCGATGCCGTGATCGCCACTGCCGCCAAGGCCGGGATCGCCGAGCAGCGCGTGCATTGGGAACAATTTGCCGCCACCCCGGTTACCGGCGCGGCATTCACCGTGGTACTGGCCCGTTCCGGTCAGGAGCTGCTGGTGGAAGAAGGCATGAGCATCCTCCAGGCCATCCAGAAGTCCAAGGCCGCCAACGTCGAGTGCCTGTGCCGCGAAGGCGTATGCGGTACCTGCGAAACGCGGATCATCGACGGCGAGGCCGAGCACTTCGACCAGTACCTGAGCGATGAAGAAAAAGCCGCCCAGCAGAGCCTGATGGTCTGTGTATCGCGGGCCAAATCGGCACGCCTGGTGCTGGACCTGTAACACTGCCTCACCGGCACGCCAGCCCGATCCTGTGATGCAGGGGGCTGGCGTGCCGGCGATGCAAGCCCCCCACCGCGACTGGCACTGGCGCACACCGTCAACCTCAAGTTGACAGCTTAGGTATACTGCGGGCTCTGTACCTGACCAGGACACCCCTGCGCATGATGGAAAACAGCTTCGCGTTTCGCCTGAAAGAATTGCTTGAGCACCACAAACTCACCTTGCAGGCGGTGGGTACGGCATTGGGCATTTCGCGTACGGCGGTACACAAATGGACCCGTGGCGGTGAAATCGATTACGACAACCTGCGCAAGCTGGCGGCCTTCCTCAAGGTCAACTGGATCTGGCTGCGTTACGGCGAGGACGCGCTGCAGGATGTGCAGACCACCCAGGTAGTCGAACTGCCGATGACCGATCTGCGTCGTCGCTACACCGCCGAGATCATGGAAAGCGAAACCCGCATGAAGCTGGCCCAGGAAGGCGCCCGTATCGTGACCTGGGAATGGAACCTGATCAGCGACGAAGTCACCTATTCACCCAACGTCGAAGTGGTCTACGGCTGGCAAGTCAATCGCAACGAGGACTTCTGGGTTCACCTGCCCGAAGAGGATGTCCTCAACATGCAGGCCATGTACGCCCAGGCGGTGGCTGAAGGCACGGGCTGCGAGTGTGACTTCCGTATCTACCAACCCGACGGCGAGATGCGTTGGATCTCGTCCCGTGCCACGGTGGTCCGCGACAGCGCCGGACGCTCGATCAGGATGGTCGGCATCAGCATGGACAACACGGATCGCAAGGTTGCCGAAGAAGCGTTGCGCAACAGTGAAGAACGCTTTCGGGCGATCTTCGAGCTGGCCTGGGGCGCCCTCGCCTACATTGATCTGGACGGCACCTGGAAGCGGGTCAACAGCAGTTTCTGCGAGCTGTTGGGCTACCGTGCCGAAGCGCTCTATGGCATGACCTTCCAGCAACTCACCCACCCCGACGACCTGGCGACCAACCTGGCACTGCTAGAGCGCCTGTTGGCCGGCGAGATCGACCGCTATGTCGTGGAAAAGCGCGTGCGCCATCACGACGGGCATTATGTCTGGGTACGGGCGCGTACCGCCCTGCAACGCCGCCAGAACGGTGAGCCGGAACAACTGATCAGTGTGTTCGAAGACATCAGTGCCCAGCGCGAAGAGCAGGCTCGCCTGCAGGCACGGATTGCCGACCTGGAAACCCAGTTGGCGGCAACACGCTGAGCCCGTTCAGAGGCAGGTGGCCAAGGCGGCCATGCGACGCTGGGCAACCGCGTCAGGCTTCACCGCGTAGTAGTTGACGCGGGAGGCCGCCCCCTGGCTCTGGATGTCCGCAAACGACTCCGCACCCCGGGTGTAGACAGTAAAGCTGCCCGGTTTGCCAGGCTCCAGGTAACCACTGGCATCGACACCGAACACCGCTTCGTCCTGCCAGGAAAACTGAATGCACTGGGCAACGACGTCCGCCGATTTGGCTGAAGAAAACGTTTTGCCCGGTGTCTTGCTTCGTGCTTCATCCATCGTCGAGGACGCACAGCCCGCCAACAACGCTGCGGCAACAACCGCGATGACTACCCGCATGGTCCATCCTCTTTGAGAAAACGCGACTGTATCACTGCCCGGGCGCCGAAGAGAGTGGCTGCCAGTCAAAACCTCCTGCCTGCCCTGCACATTCGCCACTGATAGACAGCGTCGATGGCGCCATCAACAAGGTCGATTAGTCTTACATTTAGTAAGGCAATAGACTGCGCCGCAAGCGCGCACTCAGCCCTGCACAGAATGGGCGCCGGCGCACCCTCTGATTTCCAGCCTGTAAACCGAAGACCACTATCGACACGTTGCGGTCGGGCTCAGCCCTGACCTGCAATGCCTGACGTCGTCTGTATAAGGAGATAACCATGGGTCTTGGCAGAAGACAGTTCTTCAAGCTCTGTACCGTCGGCGCTGCCACCGCCACTTGTGCCACCCTCGGCTTCGCCCCCGGCGTAGCACAAGCGACCCAGTCGCGGCAGTACAAGCTGCTGCGCGCCAAGGAAACCCGCAACAACTGCACCTACTGCTCGGTGGGTTGCGGCGTCCTCATGTACAGCCTGGGTGACGGCGCAAAAAACGCCAAGGCCCGCATTTTCCACATCGAAGGCGACCCGGACCACCCGGTCAGCCGCGGCTCGTTGTGCCCGAAAGGGGCCGGGCTGGTGGACTACATCCACAGCGAACAACGCCTGCTCTACCCCGAGTACCGCGCACCGGGCTCGGACAAATGGCAGCGTATCACCTGGGAACACGCCATCGAGCGCATCGCCCGCCTGATGAAGGACGACCGCGACGCCAACTTCATCGAGAAGAATGCCAAGGGCACCACGGTCAACCGTTGGCTGAGTACCGGCATGCTCTGCTCCTCGGCGGCCAGCAGCGAAACCGGCTCGCTGGATCAGCGCTTCACCCGCGCCTTGGGCATCCTCGGCACCGACAGCCAGGCGCGGGTCTGCCACGCCCCGACCGTATCGGCCCTGGCGCCGACCTTTGGCCGTGGCGCAATGACCAACAACTGGGTCGATATCAAGAACGCCAACGTGGTGCTGATCATGGGGGGCAACCCTGCCGAAGCACACCCGGTAGGCTTCAAGTGGGTCATCGAGGCGAAGATCCGCAATGGCGCCAAGGTCATCGTGGTCGACCCACGGTTCAACCGCAGCGCCGCGGTGGCCGACATCTATTCTCCGATCCGCGCCGGCTCTGACGTGACCTTCCTGATGGGGGTGGTCAACTACCTGATCAGCCACGACAAGATCCAGCATGAATACGTACGCGCCTACACCAACGCCAGCCTGATCGTTCGCGAGGACTACCACTTCGACGATGGCCTGTTCAGCGGCTACGACGCCCAGAAACGGGCTTACGACCGCAGTTCCTGGACGTACGAACTGGACGCACAGGGCTATGCCAAGCGCGACCTGACCCTGAGCCACCCACGGTGCGTATGGAACCTGCTCAAGGCACATGTCAGCCGCTATACCCCGGAGATGGTCACCACGGTTTGCGGCACACCGAAGGATGATTTCCTGAAGATTTGCGCGATCCTCGGCGAGACCAGCGCCCCGGACAAGACCGCTACCTTCCTCTACGCCCTGGGCTGGACTCACCACACCAACGGCGCGCAGATGATCCGTGGTTCGGGCATGATCCAGTTGCTGCTGGGCAACATTGGCATGGCCGGTGGTGGGGTCAACGCCTTGCGCGGCCACTCCAACATTCAGGGCTACACCGACCTGGGTCTGCTCTCGCTGCGCCTGCCCGGCTACATGAACCTGCCGTCCGACGCACAAACCGACCTTGACACCTACCTCAAGCAGATCACCCCGACGGCGCTGCTGCCTGATCAGGTCAACTACTACAAGCACACGCCGAAGTTCTTCGTCAGCCTGATGAAAAGCCTCTGGGGCGACAAGGCGACCCGGGAAAACAGCTGGGGCTTTGACTGGTTGCCGAAGTGGGACGACAGCTATGACGTGCTCAACTTCAGCAACCGCATGTATGAAGGCAAGGTCAACGGCTACATCGCCCAAGGCTTCAACCCGGTCGCGGCGTTCCCGGACAAGAACAAGGCCCAGGCCGCCCTGGCCAAGCTGAAGTTCCTGGTAATCATCGACCCGCTGGCCACCGAAACCTCAAGTTTCTGGCAGAACCACGGCGAACAGCATGACGTCGATACCGCCTCGATCCAGACCGAGGTGTTCCGCCTGCCCTCGTCCTGCTTCGCCGAAGAAGACGGCTCTATCGTCAACTCCGGACGCTGGTTGCAATGGCACTGGGCCGGTGCCGCACCGCCCGGAGAAGCCTGGCACGACGGCAAGATTCTCGGTCACTTGTTCCTCAAGATCCGCGAGCTGTACGAGAAGGAAGGCGGCGCCAACCCGGCACCGATTCTCAACATGGCCTGGGACTATGCCGACCCGTTGGACCCGAAACCCGAAGAGGTGGCAAAGGAGTCCAACGGTCGCGCCCTTGCTGACCTGCACGATGACCAAGGCAACCTGATCCTGCGCAAGGGCCAGTTACTCAACGACTTCTCGCAGTTGCGCGACGACGGCAGCACCAGTTGCTTCAACTGGATCTTTGCCGGCTCCTGGACCGAGCAAGGCAACCAGATGGCCCGACGGGACAATGCCGACAGTGGCCTCGGTTGCACGCCCGGCTGGGCCTGGGCGTGGCCGCAGAACCGCCGCATCCTCTATAACCGTGCCTCGGCTGACCCGCAGGGCAACCCTTGGGATGCCAAGCGCAAACTGATCGGTTGGGACGGCACACGCTGGAGCGGTGTCGACGTGCCGGACTTTGCCGTTACCGCCGCACCGGGCAGCAACACCAACCCGTTCATCATGCTGCCCGAAGGCCTTGGCCGACTCTTTTCGGTCGGTGCCATGAACGACGGACCGTTCCCGGAACACTACGAGCCGACCGAAAGCCCGCTGGCGAAAAACCCGCTGCACCCCAACGTCACCTACAGCCCAACGGCACGGCTGTACGAAAGCGACCGCCAGCGCATGGGCACCCGTGAAGAGTTCCCCTACGTGGCGACCACCTACTCGATCACCGAGCTGTTCCGTCACTGGACCAAACACTCACGGCTGAATGCCATCGTCCAACCAGAGCAGTTCATCGAAATCGGCGAAAGACTGGCCAATGACAAAGGCATCGTTCAGGGCGATACGGTCAAGGTCAGCACCAAGCGCGGTTACATCAAGGCCAAGGCCGTGGTGACCAAGCGTATCCGCCGCCTGACCATTGACGGCCAGGACGTCGACACCATCGGCATCCCCTGCCACTGGGGCTACGAAGGCAGCACACGCAAGGGGTTCCTGGCCAACACCCTGACCCCGGGTGTCGGCGAGTCGAATACCCATACGCCGGAGTACAAGGCGTTTCTCGTGAATATTGAAAAGGTGTAACGGAGCGAACCCATGTCCATGCAATCCCAAGACATCGTCAGGCGCTCCGCCACCAACGCCCTGACCCCGGCGCCACATACCCGCGATCACCAGGCCGAAGTGGCCAAGCTGATCGATGTCAGTATCTGCATCGGCTGCAAGGCCTGCCAGGTCGCCTGCAACGAGTGGAACGACCTGCGTGACGAGGTCGGCCACAACGTCGGCGTCTACGACAACCCGGCCGACCTCTCGGCTGAGACCTGGACGCTGATGCGTTTCGACGAAGTCGAAGACGAGAGCGGCAAGCTGGAGTGGCTGATCCGCAAGGACGGTTGCATGCACTGCGCCGACCCGGGCTGCCTGAAGGCCTGCCCACAGCCGGGGGCAATCATCCAGTACGCCAATGGCATCGTCGACTTCCAGTCCGAACACTGCATCGGTTGCGGCTATTGCATCGCCGGCTGCCCGTTCGATGTGCCGCGCATCAGCCAGAAGGACAACAAGGCCTACAAGTGCACACTGTGCGTCGACCGCGTCTCGGTCGGCCAGGAGCCGGCCTGCGTGAAGACCTGCCCCACCGGTGCGATCAACTTCGGCAGCAAGCAGGACATGCAGCACCTGGCCAGCGAACGGGTGGTCGAGTTGCAGGGGCGCGGCTTCGCCGGGGCCGGTCTCTATGACCCGCAAGGCGTCGGCGGCACCCACGTGATGTATGTGCTGCAACATGCCGACAAACCGCACCTGTACCACAAGCTGCCGACCGACCCGCGTATCAGCAGCGCCATTCATGGCTGGAAAGGCTGGCTCAAGCCTGCTGCCGCAGTGGCGTTCTTCGCCACGCTGGCCGGCACCCTCTTCCACTACGTTGGCGTCGGGCCGAACGAGGTGGACGAACAGGACGAAACGCACGAAGAGGACACCCACGCATGAACAAGGACAAACTGATCCTGCGCACCCGTTTCATCGAGCGTGCCAGCCACTGGTTCATGGTCATCTGCTTCTTTGCCGTAGCGCTGTCGGGGCTGTCGTGGTTCTTCCCGTCGCTCAACGGCCTGAACGCGGTGTTTGGCACACCGCAACTGGCGCGCATCCTGCACCCTTTCTTCGGGGTAGTGGTGTTCTTGTTGCTGATGTTCCTGTTCATCCGCTTCGTCAAATACAACCTGCCGGAGCGCGAGGACCTGACCTGGTTCAAGAACATCAAGCAGGTACTGGCCGGGAAACATGAGCCGGCGCTGCAGATCGGTAAATACAATGCCGGCCAGAAAGTGCTGTTCTGGGGCATCATGGCCCTGATTACCCTGCTGTTGATCAGTGGCGTGGTGATCTGGCGACCGTACTTCGCGCCGCTGTTCTCGATCCCGATGATTCGCATCGGCCTGTTCGTCCATGCCCTGGCCGGCATCAGCCTGATCCTGCTGATCATCGGCCACGCCTACCTGGCGTTCTGGGTAAAAGGCTCGATCCGTGGCATGGTCACCGGTTATGTCTCGCGTCGCTGGGCCAAGACCCACCATGATCGCTGGTACCGACAGATCAGCAACAAGCAACCAGGGAGCGGTCGCAAGCAATGAGCAGCATTCAACTGACCCCGGTCGAGCCGCGCTCGCCGGGCATCACCGAGATCCCCGCCGTACTGCTGCCACACCTCAAGCAACGCTACGCTCAACGCGCCGCGCGCCTGCGTCAGTTGGCTGAAGGGCATGCGATGGCCGATTACCTGAGCTTCGCCGCCAACGTTGCTGCCGCCCAACAACGTGTACTCGACGAGCAACCGTTACCGGCGGCCTGCATCAACGACCTGGCCGGACGCTTGGGCCGCGCGCAACCACCGCTGGCGTACCATGACTACCCGCGCGACCCTTATTGGCAAGCACTGCTTGAGCAACTGATCGATCTGCTGACTGCCGAGGCCACACCGGCCGTAAGGACGGCCCTGGAGACCTTGCGCACGCAAACGCCCGGGCAACGGGAGCAGCAGGCCAGCGCCCTGCTCGCTGGGGACTACGCGGCGGTCGACAGTGGCCAGGCTGTATTCCTTTGGGCTGCGTTGTCGCTGTACTTCACCCAGTTGGCGGCGCACCTGCCCGCCTCGGCCAAGGCCCTGCCGGGTGAGGCACGCCAGCATTGCCCGGTGTGCGCCAGCGCGCCAGTCGCCAGTGTGATCATGACCGGCGCCCAGGCCGGGCTGCGCTACCTGCAATGCGGCCTGTGCGAAAGTCGTTGGCACATGGTGCGCCTGAAATGCAGCAACTGCGAAGCCACCGGCGCACTCGACTACTGGTCGCTGGAGAACAAGGAAGCACCGATCAAGGCCGAGAGCTGTGACGACTGCCAAAGCTACCTCAAGGTGTTCTATCCAGAACGTGACCGCGACCTGGAGCTGGTGGCCGATGACCTGGCATCACTGGGGCTGGATGCGGAACTGGAGCGTGAAGGGTTCGGGCGCAGTGCGCTGAATCCCTTCCTGTTTCCTGGCTAGGCGCTGCCTGCCTGAGCAATGCGCCCTTCGACGTCAGCGCCGAAGGGGGTATTTTCAGGTCTCACAGCTGACGGCACATGGCAGCCCACTCATCCAGCATGCCAGCCCGTACCACCGCCGCCTTACCCGCTTCCTTACGGTACTCAGCCGCCATCTTGCTGACGCAATCATCACTGCCGGCGGTGCGAGGCTCTGGCCGAGCGACGACTTTGACGCCGTCCTTGTAAGTGGCCTCTTCCACCAGCGTGCCTTGGGCATTCCACTGCTTGACCACGCCATTGAGCTGACCGTTGGCCCATTCGGCCGAAACCGATGGCTTGCCGCTGTCGGGGTAGAACTCTTCATGCAGGCCGACCTTTACCCCGCTGGCATAAGTGCCGCGATAAATCAGTTCGCCCTGCTCGCTGTAACGCTGCATCTGACCGTCATACTTGCCCGCCACCGAACCTGCAGACAGCACCCGCTTGCCGGTCTTGGCACTGAAACTCTCAATCGTGCCTTCGGTCTGGTTGGCCTTGTAGTCCGCGCGGTACAGCGGTTTGCCGGTCTCCGGGTGGAGCACTTCCAATTCACCGTCGAGCAAGCCGCCCTTCAGATGACCTATGGCAAGGGTGCGTTTACCGTCCTGGCTGAAAACCGTGGTCTCGCCCTCGAAGGTACCGCCAGCATACCGGGCCTGATAACGCACAACCGTGGACCGCGGCGTGAAACAGGTCACCGGGCCATCAAGCCGGCCTTTGTCGACCGTAATGGTGCACAGCAGGTTTTGCCCGAGCACGCCATCGGTTGTATTCCCGATCAGGCTCAACAGCCGGTTCAACGTATCGAACAGGTCATTGTGCCCGACCTGAAAGGCCAGCAAACGCTCAGGAAAGTTGGTGACTTCACCGGTCAAAGGCTGGTTGGCACCCTTTTCGTAGACGGCGCCATTGACGATTTCGGTATTGCGAAACTCGATGCTTTTGCCACAGCCCGCCAGCAGGATGGACCCGGCCACCAGTAGGGAAGCCGCTATTTTTTTGAACATGTGTTCCCCGCGTGCAGATGATCAGCCAGCCAATCGATCATTATTTACCGCTTAAGTTCCACGGGCGGCATGCACGGGGGACGTACCGGCTCGGTGAGCCGAATCAATAGACCAAGGTCTTACGCCTGGGCTGCGCGGCTGTGGTAGAAATACAGGTAGGCCAGCCCGAGCGGTGCGATGAACAGTGCCAGGCTCCAGCACATCGGCATGGTCATCATGCTTGAGCATCAACATCTTAGATCCCTCTAGAGGTGTAAATGGCCACGCAATCTAGCAAACGTGCCTTGTAATCTGCGTGGCACAACTCATCCGCAAGGCTCACTCGGGGGAACAATGCTGCCAGGTTCAACCTTTAAATCAGCCCGAACGGTTCATGCAGCGAAGTTGCGCGGCCGTGTGGGCCTCTATTTCGTCGCCTGCCTGTCGGTACTCGCCGGGATGACAGACGCCATCGGGTTCATGGCCACCGGTGACTTTGTCTCCTTCATGAGTGGCAACACGACCCGCCTCGCCGTTTCACTGGGCGAACAGCAGTTTGGCCCGGCACTGCGTATCGTGCTGCTGATCGTGGCCTTCGTGCTGGGTAATGCCTTGGGTGTCATCGCCGCCCGCCTTAGCGGTCGTCGGCCCTGGCCACTGCTGCTGACGATTGCCGCCCTGCTCTGCCTGACGGCCCTCTTGCCAGCGTCCCTGCAACTGCTGGGGCTGGTCATCGCGGTGGTTGCCATGGGCCTGGTGAACACCGTCGTCGAGGAAGTGAACGGTCTCCCCATCGGGCTGACCTATGTCACTGGCGCTCTGTCGCGATTCGGCCGAGGCCTGGGCCGCCGGGTGCTCGGTGAGCGTCGACACGGTTGGCGCGTGCAGTTGGTACCCTGGACCGGCATGTTCGTCGGCGCAGTCATCGGCGCTCTGCTGGAAACGACCTTTGGCCTGGGCGCCATGCTGTTCAGCGCGTTACTGACACTCAGCCTCGGCTTGATCTCGTTGAAAATTCCTCGGCGCTGGCAACTGCGCTACATGCCGCGCTAGGGTTGAGGCCTCCCGCCGCCACCCGATCACCCCTGGCCTTAAGCTATGCTTAAGCTCATCCGATTACCGTCTGCGGCGAATCCATCCACAATCGCGCAAGACTAGGGAATCGTTATGACGCGGAACAACAATGAACAGCGTTATGGTCGCCTCACCATTGCCCTGCACTGGCTGATGCTGGTGCTAATGGTTGGCGTATACGCCTGTATAGAACTCAAAGGCAACTTTCCCAAGGGCAGCGAGCCTCGTGAGTTGCTCAAACAATGGCACTTCATGCTGGGCCTTGGCATCTTTGCACTGGTCTGGATACGCCTGCTCAGCCGCCTGATTGCCCCAACACCGAAAATCACCCCGAGACCGCCGCAATGGCAGACGGCACTCTCCCATCTCATGCACCTGGCCCTGTATGCATTGATGATCGGCGCACCGCTGGCCGGCTGGCTGGTGTTGAGCGCTGCCGGTAAACCCATCCCGTTCTTCGGCCTGGAATTGCCCCCCCTGATTGGCAAGAACCCTGATCTGGCAGGTGAAATCAAGGAGTGGCACGAACTGGCAGGCTCCGCGGGTTACTGGTTGATTGGCTTGCATGCCGTGGCAGGGTTGTTCCACCACTACGTCAACCGCGACAACACCCTCAAGCGCATGCTGCCGGAGCAGGTTCGCCTGAAGTAGTCCTATTGGCATCACACCTGCACATGGGAAAGGCAGCATGGCATAGCGTCGTGCTGCTTCGACAGGGTTACTATGTGGTTTCGCTGTACTGTAAAAGCTGCAATGCCCTGTCGAGGCTCTCGCCTGAATGATTGATTTTCAGCGATTCGCACTATAGCCAGCCCCAAAATAGTCATGTAAAGGCTTTAAGCGTCGAGCGCGAAGGCCAACGAATGGCTCGTGGAGCCGCTCTAGGAAACATCATCCTGCACAGGCCGCTTGAGCGCCTTGTCGGTTCGTCTTCCTCTCCCGATACACCGCACTGGGTACGCTACTCTGCAGGGATGAGCACCTGCGGGTGCTGGCGTGCTCAGTGACAACAAGGGGCAGGCGATGCTCTGCCCCGGCGACTCAGCCCTCTGATCTCATCGAGCGGGAGATTGTCCATGCTCAAGCCTACGTTACCGCTCGTCATGATTGCCCTTGCCATTGTATTGGGTGGAT
The DNA here is from genome assembly GCF_014648275.1 of Pseudomonas laurentiana. GTDB lineage: Bacteria > Pseudomonadota > Gammaproteobacteria > Pseudomonadales > Pseudomonadaceae > Aquipseudomonas > Aquipseudomonas laurentiana. The sequence continues at coordinate 400 of NZ_BMQU01000018.1, read as the reverse complement.
CGTCCTGCCATGACTATGGCAAAGATGACCGCGCCAGTGACCGGCAAACCCCATCCTCAGTGGATACCGGTAACAACCGGACAGGGTACAAGCTCATCCCCCGGCAACAGCTTGAGCCTCGCATTCAATCATTGCCCAGACGGTAACCTTGGCGCTTGCTCCCCTTCCGACTCTCGCCCGGCAATGTGAGACGGCGCTGCCGACACCGGCTTTGTAACAACTTTCGGAAGCGTCCTACATCCCTCCAGAAGTGCATCTGCTAGCGTTCGAGTCCTTTGTACTCGGGGTGTTTCGCGATACGCGAGCGCCCGGTTATTGCCCCTGCAAAAAGGACAGGGAATTAGACAAGGATGCAACATGAATCAGGAAGCCAGTCAGGCAGAGCTTGAACACGTACGTC